>CAWBNA010000001.1:0-28794 GCA_963789985.1 uncultured Bacteroidales bacterium
TGAAACCCTGAAACATATCAACGTATCAACGCATCAATTCATCAACGAATCAACGACTCAACTGATTTAAAACTCTGAAACTCGTTCCCTTTTCTTTGTCCTGAGTATTTTCGTTATATTTACTAGTTATTTCGATTATGTTTCGTTACATTAGCGAAACTAAATAAGATTATTTCGTTGTTATTACTAAATTTATTTTTGCTGAATGAAGAATGTTCTTAAAAATATTATTGCAGACTTCCATTCAACAAAGCTCAGGCCGGTTTTACGAAGGAATGTTCAGCTTCCTGTTGATTCCGGTTCAATAATAACAGTTATCGGAGTAAGGAGAAGCGGTAAAACATTTCTTTTATACGCAACCATAAAGAATATCATTGAGAAGGGTGTCCCGAAAAAGAATATTCTGTATATAAATTTCGAGGATGAAAGGTTAACATTGGATCAGTCTCAGCTGGACCTGGTATTGCAGGCATATCAGGAGTTATATCCAAAGCTTTCCTTCTCCGGATGTTATTTCTTTTTTGATGAGATCCAGAATATAAAAGGGTGGGAGAAATTTATCCGCCGGGTATTTGATACAATAAGCAGGAACATATTTATTACAGGCTCAAATTCAAAGCTGTTAAGCGCTGAAATAGCGACAGAGCTTCGTGGAAGGACCATAAGTTACACGCTTTATCCCCTTTGTTTTGAGGAGTACCTCCGGTTCAGCAAAGCAGATACAGAGTATTACGGAACCGGACAAAAAATCAGTCTATTGAATCATTTGAACAAATTCATGATTTACGGCGGATTCCCGGAAATTATTGATCTGGACAAGACGCTCAAAATTAAAAAGCTTCAGGATTATTTCAATACAATTATATACAGGGACCTGATTGAGCGGTACAATATTTCAAATCCTGTTGTCCTTAAATTCTTCCTGAAAAAGATTTTATCTCAGGTTACAAAACCTGTATCAGTAAACAAAATTTACAACGATCTGAAATCGCAGGGTTACAGGATAAGCAATAATCTCTTATATGACTTTCTGGATTATATTCAGACCTCATTTACTTCGGTCCTTACAGACAGGTTTGAATACTCTGAAATCAGGCAGGCAAAAAGTGAAAAGAAAGCCTACGCAATAGATAATGGAATTCTGTCGGCTGTCGATTCTTCTTTTTCTGAGAATTACGGGAAGTTACTCGAAAATATGACAGCGCTTGAAATTCTGAAATCAGGCAAAGAGCTGATGTATTTCAGGGATAAGCTCGAATGTGATTTTATCGTCAGGGATAAAAAGTCATTCGCTGCTGTACAGGTAAGCTATGCAATTCAGGATTCTGATACAAAGGAAAGGGAGATTAATGGTCTCCTTCGTGCATGTGAAAATCTTAAAGTAAAAAGAGGAACCATTGTTACGTACGATAAAGAAAGCGACATTGAAATAAACAATTTCAAAATCAAAATAATTCCGGCCTATAAATATTTCCTGGAAGAACTGAGCATTAAGTGAGTTGAGAAGCGATTTTTATCAAAAGACAGGAATCAGGAATCAGAAACCAAAAACCATAAAACGTCCTATTCTCTTTGTCATGCCCTCAGATGCCCGTTCATGACCGTTAGACTGTAAAAGCGCAAGAACGGCAAACCAATTAACAATAAGCCAAAACATTAAACGAATAAATACATGAAAGTAGTAATCCTTGCCGGTGGCCTCGGAACCAGGCTGAGTGAAGAAACTGACCTTAAACCAAAGCCGATGGTGGAGATTGGCGGAAAACCTATTCTCTGGCACATAATGAAGATATATTCCGCATATGGATTTAATGAGTTTATTATCTGCTGCGGATATAAAGGATATATGATCAAGGAATACTTTGCTAACTATTTCCTTCATCAGGCTGATATTACTGTTGATCTTAGCAAGAATGATATTGAAGTTCACCATTCAAAGGCAGAACCTTGGAAAATCACAATGGTTGACACGGGGCTTAGTACAATGACCGGAGGCCGTATTAAAAGAATTCAGGACTACGTCGGCAAAAATACTTTTATGCTTACTTATGGCGATGGCGTAGCAAATATTGATATAATGGCACTTCTTGATTTTCATAAGAAGCAGAAAAAGCTGGCAACTGTCACCATCGTGCAACCATCAGGCCGATTTGGCTCCATCCAACTCGATTCAAAAGATAGTGTAAAAATTTTCTCCTTTCAGGAAAAACCAAAGGGGGATGGCAACTGGATCAACGGAGGTTTTTTTGTGCTTGAACCTGGTATTTTTGATTATATCTCCGAAGGTGATTCGAGTACCTGGGAACGAACGCCACTTGAAACCATTGCTGAAAAAGGTGAATTGGTTGCATATAAACATTCAGGTTTCTGGAAGCCGATGGATACCCAAAGAGAAAAAACCGAACTGGAAGAAGCCTGGAATCAGAACAAAGCTCCATGGAAAATATGGAAATAAGGAATCTTAATCTTGAGTTTTGGAAAGGCAAAAAGGTTTTTATAACTGGCCATACCGGGTTTAAAGGCTCATGGCTCAGCTTTTTGCTTTATAAGCTTGGGAGCGATGTTTATGGCTATGCCCTTGAACCGCCAACAAACCCAAGTTTATTTGAATCAGCCGATATTAAAGAAATTGTGAATTCAAATATTGGCGATATCAGAGATTATGAAAGATTTCTTAAAGTATTTCAATCTGTTAAACCGGGAATAGTAATTCACATGGCCGCCCAGCCGCTGGTAAGGGAATCCTATATAAAACCCGTGGATACTTATGCGATCAATGTTATGGGCACTGTGAACTTACTTGAGGCTGTCAGACAAACGCCCGGAATAAAAGCGGTGGTGAATGTTACGACCGACAAGTGTTATGAAAACAGGGAGTGGCACTGGGGCTACCGTGAGAATGAACCTATGGGCGGATATGATCCCTATTCAAACAGCAAAGGTTGTTCCGAGCTTGTAACTTCCGCATACAGAAATTCATTCTTTAATGCAAAAGAGTACCCGAAGCATGGCGTTGCAATTGCCAGTGCCAGGGCAGGGAATGTTATTGGCGGAGGCGACTGGGCAGAAGACAGGCTGATCCCTGATTTTTTAAGATCAATTACTAAAGGTGAGGAAGTAAAGATCAGGTCACCCTTTTCTATACGGCCATGGCAACACGTTCTTGAACCTCTTACAGGGTATCTCATGCTTGCAGAAAGGCTTTATACTGATGGTCCGGAGTTTGCTGAGGCTTGGAATTTTGGTCCGGACGATAACGACGCTAAAAATGTCGGATGGATCGCCGGAAGATTCTCCAAGCTATGGGGGAAAGGTTTCTCTTACACTATTGACAAAAACCCGCAGCCTCACGAGGCAACCTATCTTAAGCTCGATTGTTCCAAGGTAAAAGCTGAACTTGGCTGGTATCCCCGATGGAATATTGAAAAAGCTCTTGAATACACAGTCGATTGGTACAAAGCCTGGTTCAGTAAAGGTGATATGCACAAATTCTGCCTTTCCCAAATAGAAGAATACTACAGAACTTAATCGTATTTTATTCTGTGAAAATCTGAGTAATCTGTGGTAAAAAAGAAATCTGATGCACCACTGATGACACAGATTAACACAGAAAAAAGGAGAGAAAATCTGTGAAAATCTGAGTAATCCGTGGTGAAATGAATTAGTAAAAATAAAATGAGCGATCATAAAACAATACGTAACGAGATAATTAATAAAACAATAGAATATTACAACCTACGGTTTGCTGAAAAGGAATTCATCCCTGGCAAGTCGCGTGTGAATTATGCCGGTCGCGTTTTTGATGAAAATGAAATAATTAATGCGGTCGAAGCCTCTCTCGATTACTGGCTCACAGAGGGCCGGTTCTCTGAAAATTTTGCCGAGAAGATCTCAGAATTTCTCGGAGTGGAGCAAGTACTTCTAACAAATTCTGGTTCCTCAGCAAACCTTCTTGCATTTGCCGCGCTAACCTCTGAAAAGCTAGGAGAAAAGAGACTAAAAACTGGAGATGAAGTCATTTCAGTTGCTGCAGGATTCCCTTCAACGGTGACGCCGGTTATTCAGTATGGCCTTACTCCCGTATTTGTTGATTTGGAAATACCTACTTACAACATTGATATAAAAATGCTGCGCAAAGCCATAACATCAAAAACAAAATGTATTTTTCTTGCGCACACCCTTGGAAATCCGTTTGATATTGACGATGTAATGCAAATTGTGAAAGAACATGATCTATGGTTTATTGAAGACAACTGTGATGCATTTGGCAGTGTTTACAAAGGTAGGAAGACAGGAATCTTCGGACATATCTCAACGATCTCTTTTTATCCCGCTCATCATATCACGACCGGCGAAGGCGGAGCCATCTGCACAAATGACCAGCAATTGGCTACTATTATTCGTTCCTTCCGCGACTGGGGACGTGATTGTTACTGTTCGGGAGGTGAAAACAACACCTGCGGAAAACGTTTCTCACAAAAATTCGGAGATCTCCCCCTTGGTTTTGATCACAAATATGTTTACTCTGAGATTGGCTATAACCTGAAGATGACCGACATTCAGGCTGCTATTGGTTCTGCCCAGATGGATAAACTTCCTGAGTTTTGTGATAAAAGAAAAGCGAATTTTAAAGGATGGTATCGTATCTTTTCAAAACATCCTGAATATTTTATTCTGCCTGAAGCAACCGAAGGATCTGATCCTGCATGGTTTGCATTCATAATAACTTTAAAAGGAGGGACCTCTTTTACTCGTGATGAGCTTACCAGGTACCTGAATGATAATCTTATTGAAACCCGTAACCTCTTTGCTGGTAACATAACAAAACAACCTGGATATATGCATCATAATTTTCGTATAGCGGATCATTTAAACAATACAGATTATATAATGAACAACACCTTCTTTTTAGGTACATATCCAGGACTTACAAAAGAGATGTTCAACTATTCTGAAGAAATATTGGATGATTTCATTATGCACCACAGATAGCACAGATTAACACAGAAACCCTGTGAAAATTTGTGTTAATCCGTGGTGAATGGTTTTAATATGGATTTAAATGAATTGATATAAAAGATTATTGGTTGCGCTTATAAGGTTCACTCTAAATTAGGACCGGGACTATTGGAATCGACTTATGAAGTATGTTTTGAATATGAATTGATAAAAAACGAACTTGAAGCCGAAAGGCAGATCACTTTACCTGTAATTTACGATGGAGTAAAACTTGAAGCCGGGTACAGAATTGACATTCTGGTAAATGATACAGTGATTGTCGAAATTAAGTCAGTCGATTGTCTCGCGCCCATTCATACAGCACAAGTTTTGACATATTTAAAATTAGCAAATAAGAAGTTGGGATTACTGATAAACTTTAATGAGGTTGATCTCAAAAATGGTATTAAACGTCTTATTCTTTAATCTGTGCAAATCTGTGTAATCTGTGGTGAATCAATGCAAATCCGCGGACATCTGTGCAATCTGTGGTGAATTAATTTCATGATTCTAAAAAAGTATAAATCAACAGTCAATTCTGTTTCAAACGCAGTACCAGGAGTTTATACAATAGAATTTAAATCATTGAACGGAAGGTATAAATATTCTCCTGGCCAGTTCCTGCACCTCGCCCTCGACCCTGATTATGACGGCTACTCACAGTGGCCCGAATCGCGATGTTTCTCAATGCAAAGCAATCCCGATGAAGAAAACATTAGAATCACCTATGCCGTCAAAGGCCGGTTCACAAAGATGATGGAGCAGCAACTGAAGGTTGGTTCCGAAGTCTGGCTCAAGCTCCCTTACGGTGATCTTTTTACAAGGCCGCATAACAAAGTCAAAACGGTCTTCATAGCCGGGGGCACAGGCATCACCCCATTCCTCTCTCTCTTTACTCATAAATCTTTTAATGATTATATCAACCCCCGGATTTATCTTGGTTTCAGATCAAAAGCTTACAATATCTACTATAATGAACTGAACTTAGTGCAATTTCGTGAGTCCTTTGTGGAACTTTGTGATCCTATGATTTTCTATGAGGATTTAGATGGGCGACTCAATATCCAAAGCATCGTGAAAGAAAACTGTACCAAGTCATATTATTTTATATCCGGGCCACCCGAAATGATCAAAATATTTAGGCAGGCATTGATATCCCATGAAGTTCCTATAAATCATATATTAACTGATGATTGGGAGTAGTAATCATCTATTGATATTTGGTATAAAATCCTGAAAGGCTGTGTTTAATTTAATTTTAAGAGCCTTAAATAAAGCATCACAAAAATTGAAAATCGTTTAATATGACAAAATTTGAATATTTATTTTGCTTTGATATTTATCTTTAAAAAAAGATTCTAACGAAATTACGATAACGATATAAAAGTTCTATTAATTTATAACATAACTATATGACAATTTTAAAAAATGGATATGATAAAAACAGTCAAAATAGGCAATGCAATAATAGGGGATGGAAGCCCTGTTTATTTTGTTGCAGAAATTGGAATTAATCACAATGGCGATATTAGTCTCGCTAAAAAATTAATAACTATAGCTGCCGCAGCAGGATGTAATGCTGTGAAGTTTCAAAAACGTAATCCTGAGCTATGTGTACCTCTAAGTCAGCGAAATCTTATGCGGGAAACTCCATGGGGAAATATAACATATTTTGACTATCGTCAAAGGGTTGAATTTGGGATTCAAGAATATGAGGAAATTGATAGATTCTGTAAATCTATGAATATCAATTGGTTTGCTTCTGCTTGGGATCATGATTCTGTAAACTTTATTAAAAAATTTAAAATTCCATGTTATAAAATACCATCAGCTAAATTAACTGATGATGATTTATTAAAATACACAAGAAAACAAGGGAAACCTATAATTTTATCAACTGGTATGTCTTCCTTAGAGCAACTTGATCATGCTGTAGAGGTACTAGGGAAAAAGGATTTATTATTACTCCATTGTTGTAGCGCTTATCCTGCTGATTATTCTGACTTAAATTTGCGTTTAATACCATATTTAAAAGAAAGATATGGAGTTCCTGTTGGATATTCTGGACATGAAACTGGTTTAGCATCTTCTATAGCTGCAGCTGTCTTAGGAGCATGTGTCGTGGAACGTCATATTACAATGGATAGAGCTATGTGGGGTTCCGATCAAGCTGCATCTTTGGAACCAAGCGGATTAACGCGTTTAATGAGAGATATTCGACTTGTTGAAAGATCCATGGGTAATACTAATAAAAGAATTTTACCAAGTGAGGAACCTATTATTAAAAGGCTTCGTAATGTGTAATCGAGTAAAGGAAGTAGCTCTTATATAGATTTATAATAGGGCATTTATCGTTGGTTGAGCTTGAAATAAAATTCATTATTATGCTGTAGAAACAAAAATATATAAAAGTCTATCAAAAATTACTGTACATAAAAGAGTTAGGAAAATGTTTGATACTATAAAAGCAGTAGCCATGGATGTTGATGGTATTTTAACTGATGGTACATTTTGGTGGGATCAAAACGGGAAAGAGCTTAAACGCTTTTGCTTTGCTGATATAACTGGTATTTCTTTGGCTCAGAGAACCGGCCTTATTTTTGCGTTAATTTCCGGCGAAAGTAGTTTAACCGGCATGGCAATTGTGGAAAGATTTGCAAAGAAATTGAAAATCAAAAACGTATATAAAGGGTGTAAAGATAAAGAATTGGCAATTCGTGAATTCGCTGAACAAAATGGATTGGAATTATCAGAAATATGTTTTATAGGTGATGACATAAATGACCTGCCTGCAATGGAAATTGCTGGATTTTCAGTTGCTCCGCCTAATGCTCATTTTAGTGTACTAAAAAAAGTCAATTTTGTTACACTTCATAAGGGCGGAGAGGGAGCTCTTAGGGAGTTATTAGATATGATTATTAAGAGTAGGTGAAGAATTGGATAAATTAGAAAAACTATAGAATGAAAATAAAACTATCAGATTATGTTTTTCAATTTATCGCCTCAAAGGGAGTAAAACATGTCTTCATGTTTCCTGGTGGAGGGGCGATGCATTTAGTTGATTCCTTAGGGAACTGTAAAGAACTTAATTATATCTGTAACCTACATGAACAAGCCTGTTCAATAGCTGCAGAAGCGTACTCCAAGGTTACAAATAATTTCGGGGCTGCATTAGTAACGACAGGACCTGGTGGAACAAATGCAATTACTGGCGTTGTTGCAGCATGGTTGGATTCCACCCCTTGTATGATTATTTCAGGCCAAGTCAAGCGGAGTGATCTTAAGGGCTTAACAAGAGTCAGGCAGTTGGGGGTTCAAGAAGTTGATATTGTATCAATTGTTAAAAGTTTTACAAAGTATGCAGTCACGATTCTGGAACCCAATGAGATTCGTTACCATCTTGAAAAGGCATATTTCTTAGCAAATCATTGTCGTCCAGGACCAGTCTGGATAGATATTCCATTAGATGTGCAGGCAAGTGAGGTGGAGATTGATGAATGTCCGGAATTTAACCCAAGTGAATTTCACGATGCTATTAATCAGAAAATTCCTGAAAACTGGATCAATTATACAATTGAATTACTTAACAATTGTGAAAGACCTGTTATTCTTGCTGGGAATGGAATTAGGCTCTCGAAAGGGAGTTCAGCTTTTTTAACATTTATTGATCATCTCCAATTTCCAGTGTTGACTACTTGGCTTGGCATGGATTTGATTTCTGAAAGCCATGAATTGTTTATAGGCCGTCCTGGATCAATCGCTCCTCGTGGAGCAAATTTTGCATTACAAAATGCCGATTTGTTGTTGTCCATCGGAGCACGATTAGATATGGCTATGGTTGGTTATTCTTACCAGAATCTTTCGCGTGGTGCAAAAAAAATTATTGTGGATATAGATCCTCATGAAATAAGCAAAATAGATACTAAAGTTGACCTTCCGCTTGTAATTGATGCAAAATTTTTTATTGACCAAATCTTAAAAGAAGAAAAAAAGTTAAAGAAGAAAGATCGATCCAAATGGATTTTAAGGTGTCGTGAATGGAAAGAAAAATATCCTGTTGTCACAAATAACTATTATTTAAAAGAGAAACCGATAAGTATGTATGCTTTTTCAGAGATACTCTCAAATGAACTTTCTGAAAAAGATATTATCTCACCTGGAAGTTCAGGGAATGCGTTGGAAACATTTTTGCTAGTATTTAAAACGAAACCCGGACAACGCATTTTCCATGCACGTGGACTTGGTTCAATGGGATTTGGATTACCTGCAAGCATAGGCGCCTGTCTTGGAAGTGGGGGTAAAAGGACAATTTGCGTAGATGGTGATGGAGGATTTCAATTGAATATTCAGGAACTAGAAACAGTTTCGCGACTAAAGCTGCCAATAAAATTTTTTGTCATAAATAATAATGGATTTGCATCAATACGTGCCATGGAATACAATTATTTTGGGAAACTTACTGCATGTGATTCAACAAGTGGCCTTACTCTTCCGGATATCGTAAGAGTGGCCTCAGCATATAATTTAAATGCAGTAAGTATTTCAAAACTATATGAATTACGTGAACAAATTAAAAAAGTGTTAGATTTTGACGGACCGGTAGTTTGTGAAGTTGTTGTAACCCCAGATGAGGTCAGGGCTCCGCGAATATCATCAAAAAAAATAGCGGATGGTTCGATGGTATCCAGTCCCTTAGAAGATTTATGGCCGTTTTTGGATCGTGATGAATTTCTTTCAAATATGATCATTCCTCCTTTATCAGAATGAATAAAATATAATTCTAATATCTTTTATGACAATTCGACAATATTATGCAAGAAAATACTATTGAAAATGAGTTTTATAATATATTAAACGAAAGTCCAGATATTACATTAAGTCGGGAAATCGGAACATTTGATAAACTTTCTTCCCCATATAATAGAGATTTGGTCCTTTTTGGAGCTGGCAAACTTGGTCAAAGAACTTGTAATGGTTTAAAAAGGATTGGAATAGAGCTGTTGGCATTTTGTGATAACAAAAAGGAACTATGGGGAAAATCAATTTGTGGTGTTGAAGTATTATCTCCTGCAGTAGCAGCTGAAAAATTTAGTCAAAATGCAACATTTGTTATTACGATTTGGGGTACCAATAGTACAGAAAGATATGAACAAAGAAAAAATCAACTCTTAAATTTAAATTGTTTGCGCGTTATTCCTTTTGGCATTTTATACTGGAAATACTCAGACATATTTTTGCCGTATAAATTTTTAGATAAACCACAAAAAATCTTGAAAAATGCACAATACATACATAAAGTTTTCAATTTATTAGCAGATGATGAATCGAAAAAAGAATACTTAGCACAATTAAAACTTAGGGTACTAATGGATTTCGAAAGCATGCCATCACCTGTTGCCCATAAACAATATTTCGCATTTGATCTATTTTCTTTAATTAAAGATGAGGTTTTTGTTGATTGTGGTGCTTATAATGGCGATACAATAAAAGATTTAATCAATTATAGAAACTCCTCCTTTTCTCAGATTATTGCAATAGAACCTGATCCTGATAATTATGAAATGTTAAACAATTACGTATCCTCACTTTCAGATCCTATTAAAAAGAAAGTATTGCTTATGCCGTTTGGTGTGAGTGATTATCACAAAAAAATAAAATTCAATGCAATGGGAACGGAGTCATCATGCGTAAGTAAGGATGGGGATATTGAAATCGAATGCATTGCACTTGATGAGGCATTAGGACAAATTCAACCCACGTTTATAAAAATGGATATTGAGGGTGAAGAATTAGATGCACTTAAAGGTGCACAAAAAATCATTAAACGAAAAACACCAATACTTACAATATCATTATACCATCTTATTGATGATTTTTGGCAAATACCTCTTTATATAAATTCTCTTTCAGATAAATATAAGTTTTTTTTGAGGCCACACGATGAAGCAGGATGGGAATTAGTTTGCTATGCAGTACCTCTGAATAGGTTAAAGAATATTTAATACCTTGAATAAAACATTTTCTTCCCTTGTAAGTAAGCACAAGGTTTAAAAACACTAGTAAATATGAAGATATTAATTACAGGGGGATCGGGTTTTATAGGAAGAAATTTAATGGAACAACTACGATTAAGACATAGTATATTCTCTCCTACGAGTAAGGATCTGAACCTATTGGATGCGGATGCTGTTCTATCTTATTTAATCCAGAACAAATTTGATGTGATTATTCATTCAGCGACATGGAACGCAACTAATAACTCAATCAAAGATACCAGCCTTGTTTTGGAGAATAATTTGCGAATGTTTTTTAATGTTACAAGGGGATCCAATTATTACAATAAAATGATCTATTACGGATCAGGTGCTGAATTTGACAGGAATCATTGGATTCCTAAAATGGATGAAGAATATTTTGATTCTTTCGTTCCAACTGACCAGTATGGGTTCTCAAAATATATAATGAATAAATATTCCGAAAAGGCTGAGAATATATATAATTTAAGACTTTTTGGTGTTTATGGCAAGTATGAAGATTGGCAAATAAGATTCATCTCTCAAACCTGTTGTCGTGCAATTCACGATTTACCAATTATCATAAATCAGAATGTGAATTTTGATTACACTTACATTGATGATATCGTCAAAATCACCGAATGGTTCATTAATAATCAGCCAAAATACAAATCATACAATATCTGTACAGGAACTACTTACACACTTCTGGAGTTAGCGGAAAAAATACTTACTATTTCAGGGAAAAAATTACATATTAGAAAGATGAATGATGGAATGGGGAGAGAATATAGTGGTAGTAACATGAAATTGATTAGTGAAATGGATCATTTTGTTTTTAAAAACATTGATGAATGCATCCGAAAATTATATAATTGGTATTCTGAAAACTCAGTTGATTTTAGTAAACCTTCGAAGTTTTAATTTCTTAATCTCTTATACAGGCTTAGGTTTATATATAGAACAATATTCTCACGAAGTAAATAATCTATATTTCCCCCCTACTGCATAACCCGATGCTTAGAAAAGCTTAATTTATGGATGAAACTTGCCAAAAGGAAGAACGAAGCTGTCCCGTTTGCAACAGCAAGGAAAAAAAATTATTGCTTCAACAAAACTTTCTTAAAATTTCTGATAGTAGTCTCCTTGACGGATATAATGTAGTAGCCTGTAAGCGATGTGGATTTTGTTTTGCAGATAATATTCCAAATCAAATAGTCTTTGATACGTATTATAAGAACATGTCAAAGTATGAGAAACCGGATACAAATTCAAAGGAATCTCTATATGATGTAAAAAGGTTTCAAAAAACAGTAGAATATTTAAAATTTAATTTTAAAAATAAGAATGCTTATATAGTAGAAATCGGTTGTGCAACAGGTTTACTATTATCGCTTTTGAAAAAAGCTGGATTTAATAATTTATTAGGAATAGATCCATCACCTGCTTGTACAGAAAAAGTTACTAAAAGCTATGATATACCTTCAAGAACCGGAGCAATCTCAGATTTGTCCTTAATAATATCTGAATCTTGCGATTTACTAATTTTAGTTGGAGTGCTTGAACACATAAGGGATTTAGATCTAGCCTTAGTACAACTAAGAAATGTTTTAAAGCCTGACGGGAAAATTTTAATAGCTGTTCCTGATGCTTCTCAATATTTTAATTGCAAAGATGCTCCATTCCAGGAATTTAGTGTAGAACATATAAATTACTTTGGGCCAGGATCAATTTCAAATCTGATGGCCAAACACAATTTCTCTAAAACAAATATGGTTCAGCAAATATTTGAGGTTAATAATAATATATTAACGCCTGTTATTTTAAGCATTTTTAGTAAAAATCAAGCAGTTCAAGCCTCTATAAAATATGATCAAGAGACGGTCAATAATTTAAAAAAGTATATTACTATTTGTAATGGCGAGGAAAAAAAAATTAAAAATAAAATTGAACAGATATGCTTAAATAATGAACCTATCATAATATGGGGAACTGGAACTCAAACATTACGATTATTAGCAAATAGTGATTTACATAAGGCAAACATCATTGCTTTTGTTGACTCAAACCCAAAATATCAAGGAAATAAATTAAATAATGTTTCTGTTATTAGCCCTAAAGATTTGAAGAACAAAAAAGAGACAATTTTAATCTCCACTAGAGCATACCAAAATGAAATTGAATATCAGATAAAAGAGGATCTAAAATTAAGGAATAAAATAATCAAATTGTTTTAAAATAATTTAATAAAGAACATCGGATGAGTTCAACAGAATTTAATCTGGTAATTGAAGCCGGCCACACGGAGAAGCATTACTGGAAAGATATCTGGCGCTATCGGGAATTATTTTATTTTCTTTCCTGGCGCGATATTATGGTTCGATACAAGCAAACCACCATCGGCATTCTTTGGGCATTATTGCGTCCGCTGCTTACCATGATCGTTTTTACCTTTGTATTTGGTAAAATGGCTAAATTACCATCAGGAAATACACCATATCCTATTATGGTTTTTGCTGCCCTCCTGCCATGGCAGTTTTTTTCGACTGCCTTCTCGGACGCAAGCAACAGCCTGATAGGCAATGCCAATATGATTTCAAAGGTTTATTTCCCGCGTATAGTGATCCCTACCAGTGCGGTAATAGTAAGCTTTGTTGATTTTTTAATTTCTTTTATCATATTGATTGTATTAATGATAATTTATGGTTTTGCACCCGCATGGCATATTTTGACCTTGCCTTTATTTATAATTATTGCATTTGCAGCAGCCATGGGATCAGGATTATGGGTAGCCTCGCTAAATGTAAAATACCGCGATTTCAGGTATATAGTACCATTTATTGTTCAATTAGGCCTTTACATTTCACCGGTGGGATTTAACAGCACCGTTATTCCGGAAAAATGGCGGCTGTTGTATTCTGTCAACCCCATGGTTGGCGTTATTGATGGCTTCAGGTGGGCTATTTTAGGACAGAATTCGGTAATTTACTGGCCAGGTTTTGGACTTTCATTATTATTAATTGCCATTTTACTAGTTACCGGGATCATCTATTTTCGTAGTACTGAAAGAACATTTGCTGATATCATATAAATAAGAATTAAAACTATTCTTACTTAAATACTTGCATTCATAATAAAGAAAGTATGTCAATAGCAATTAAAGTTGAGCATCTTTCCAAAAAATATATTATCACTCACAAAAAACAGGAACGTTATATAACCCTACGGGATAGTCTCGCTAATGGAGTCAAAGAAATCGGAAATAAGTTCCAGAATAGATTGATTGGGAATTCTACCTATGTATATCAATCAAAATCAGAAGAGTTTTGGGCTTTGGATGACATAAATTTTGAAGTTAAACAAGGTGAAAGTGTTGGTATTATAGGACGTAATGGTGCTGGTAAATCCACCCTGTTGAAAGTCCTTTCACGCATTACTGAGCCAACCAAAGGCCGAATAACACTTAACGGAAGGGTAGCCAGCTTGCTTGAAGTGGGTACTGGATTCCATCCCGAGCTTACCGGCCGTGAAAATATTTTTCTTAATGGCGCCATACTCGGCATGAGTAGAGTCGATATACAGCGCAAGTTTGACGAAATCGTGGATTTTTCGGAAATAGAAAAATTTTTAGATACCCCGGTAAAAAAGTATTCATCGGGAATGTATGTACGTCTGGCGTTTGCGGTAGCTGCGCATCTGGAACCTGAAATTCTAGTAGTTGATGAAGTGCTGGCTGTTGGCGACGCACAATTCCAGAAAAAATGTCTTGGTAAAATGGAAGGTGTTGCAAAAGAAGGACGTACAGTACTTTTTGTCAGTCATAATATGGGAGCAATTATTAGTTTATGCTCGATAGGAATATTATTGAAGAAAGGAAGGCTTTTATCCTATGGAAAAGCATCAATGATTGTGGATCAATATATGGAATATGGTCAGGAATTGAACGCTGAAAAATCATGGGAAAGTATTGAAAACGCGCCCGGGGATAACATTTTAAAACTAAAGTCTGTCAAGGTCGTTTCTGAAAGTAATGTAAAAGGAAGCGTTAGCAGCAGTGAGATAATAAATATTGAAATAGAGTACTGGAACCTGACAAACTCTGCAGTAATAAATACAAGTATACACCTGATTGATCAAACAGGTGTAATAATTTTTGCAACTGGAAATGGCTTCCCTGTGGAACATGGTGGGCTAGGTCGCCCATATCCAAAAGGACTTTATAAATCTATCTGCAAAATTCCCAAAAACTTCCTCAATGACAGGAATTATTCAATAAATGTATTCCTTTTAACCGATGTTACAAAAATTCATGTCCTCCAAAAAGAGATAGTCAGTTTTACAGTTCAGGACAGTGGCGAAATGAGAGAGGAGTTTACAGGCGAATGGGCCGGGGTCATCCGCCCAAAATTTGAATGGAGCACAGAAAAAATTTGATTCTTATTAAATAATAGTAACTTATATATGGATACACAGCCTTTAGTAAGCATAATAATTCCTACCTATAACCGTGCAGAATATCTGAAACAGGCAATTAAGAGTGTGCTGGCTCAAACTTACACTAATTTCGAATTGTTAATATTGGATAATTGCAGCCCGGACAAGACTCCTGATATTGTGGCACAGTTTAATGATCCACGAATCAAATATATTCGACATCAGTGTAATATTAGAGGGGCTGCTAATTGGGCTTATGGGCTTTACTGGTCAAAGGGAGAATATGTATCTTTTTTAGGAGATGATGATCGATACACAGCTAATTTTATCAGTAGCCGTGTAAATACTTTTAAAAAACATGAATATATAACCGCGGTTTTCTCAAACTATGATATCTGTAACGAGCAAAACATAATTATTGGAAGTACTCCCTATTTATTTGATTATGAAAAAATTCTATCGGGCAATGAATTACTAAGATTTGCTGTAAATAGACTTTGGTCTTTAGGTTCAACTTTATATAAGCGTGATGTGGTGGAAAATTTATTTGAAAAATGTAATATGGCTGGCAAAGCGGGAGACACATTTTTAAACATTAATATTTCTTTAATTAAGACGAGCAACAACGTTGCGTGGATTTGTGAAAAGGGTTTAATTTACCGTCATCATGATCTCCAAGATTCATTATTGAATGGTGAAATGACTCTTATAGGGAATATCATTGCATGCTCACTTCCTTTTATGTTTAATGATTGCATTAACGAGAGTTCTATTTTAAAAAATGGGAGTATCTGGGCATATAAAATTCTAAGTAGAAACGCTTGGAATGCAGGACAAGTAAAAATGGCTCGGAGGTATACTAGATGGGAAATTTTGGCAAATCCATTCCGAATAAAACCCTGGCTAAGGTATATAATGTATTTAATATGATCATTATCCTCAAAAAAAATAAAAACTACCCTTATTACAGGGAAATTAGAGATTTGTCTCTGATTTTTAAATCATAAAAACCTTAAAACTATTGGTATATAATTTATAAACTCAAAGGTACCTTTAAGTAACCTACTTCTTTCTTCTAAAAATCAATGTAAATCATGAAGATTTTATTTAATGTACTTGACAATGGTTTAGATGGTAATTAAAAAAATAAATATTAGAGAGCTTTTATATTATCTCATTATAAAACTACCCTGTATTATTGTTGGAAAAATAAAAGGTAACTTAATTTATACCCATTGGGGTCGTGGGTTGAATAATTTTGGGGATTGCCTTTCAGTAGATATACTTAAATTCTACGGATTTACTCCAGTATATTCTCAGCAAATAGACTCTGATATAATTTTAGCAGGCACAATTCTTCAATGGGTACCCAAACATTATAAGGGAATTATTCTTGGTGCAGGAGCTGACAATGTGAAATTAGAATTTCCAAATGCTCAAATTTTGGGTGTCAGAGGTTATTTAACTTTGAAAAATCTAAATATACTAGCAGAAAATGTAGTTCTTGGCGATCCTGGTTTAATAATGAATTTAGTTTATCCACAACCAATCAAGTTCCAATTTGAATTAGGGATAGTACCTCATTTTGTCGACAAAAGCCACCCTATTATAAAGAAATGGAAAGATAGGTTTGGTGGGAAATGCGTGATTATTGACGTACAAAATAGGCCCAAGACAGTAATCGACCAGATAAAAAGGTGTAAAGCAATAGTTTCTTCATCATTACATGGGTTAGTTATTGCAGATTCTTTTAATATTCCTAATGTAAGGTTTGTCATCCGGGATACCATGCCTACTTATTTTTATGATTATAAATTTGATGATTACTATTCAGCATTGAATTGTAGACCTGTGTTGATTGAGGCAAAAGGTAATGAAACATTGGAATATATATTGTTAAAAATGAATATTCACACTGATCAGGTTTATCAGTTACAAAATAAGCTTGACAGTGCCTTTAAATATATAAGGCTTTGTCTAGCTAAATGAAAATCCTACTAGTAACCTCCATATCATTTCATTCCACCTACGGTGGAGGTCAGGTATATGTTAAGAATCTTGTTGACGAATTCGTTAGGCAGGGTTTATTGCCTGTAATTGCAAGCCCGGGTAATATTGGGGGTCTGATAGAAGAGTACAAAGGTTGTACTATTTGTACTTTTAACGACCCAGAAGTGCAGACTAACTATGAAACATTGCTTCCTCTGTTATTAGAAATCAGACCAGATATAGTTCATGCCCATGGATTCAAGGCTTCATTTATAAAAGCGTGTAAAGATCTCAATATTTCATGCATTATAACAGCACATCATGGTGGCATTCTCTGTCCTGCTGGGGCCTTATTAAACTATCGAGATGAGATTTGCAATATAAAGGCAAACCATAAAGATTGCCTTCCATGCGTTTTAAAGAATATCCGGGGTGGATTTTATGCTTTACCGGTTTTGAGATTAATCCCTTTAAAGTTTAGATTTGTGATTGGCCATTTAATGGAAAAACTTCCTTTTATTCTTTATCTGACCCCTGTGCTTAAAACTTCTCTTTCAATTCAACAGAAAGCAAATGAGTGGGAAACAATATATGAAAATGCCTCTCTGATAATAGCTCCAAGTTATGGTATCGCTGACAGCATGATCAGGAACGGAGCATTACCTGAAAAAATAAAGGTTTTACCACATGGTATACCTCTGCCTGATCGATTATTATATTCAAAGCAAAAAACAGAGAGAAAAAATGTAACTAGGCCTCTCCGGTTCTTCTATGTTGGACGCATATGTTATGTAAAAGGAGTTCATGTAATGCTTTCTGCATTCGACAAACTCAAAGGTAAGATTGAACTGCATATTATTGGAGGGGCAGGTAACAAAGTTGAAGAGAGATATAAGCAAAGATTGCAGAAGAAATACTCACATAATTCACAAATTATCTGGCATGAAAAAGTACAAAATGAAAACATCTACAGCTTAATACAGCATTATGATGTAATGATACATCCGGCTATATGCCTTGAAATTTTTGGATTAAATATTGCAGAAGCGCTGACTTTAGGAAAACCGGTCATTTCCACACGTTGCGGTGGGCCGGAAATGCAGATTGAAGATGGGATCAATGGATGGCTTATTAAGCCGAACGATGTAAATGAACTAAAATCAAAAATGGAAGAAGTTATTTCTAAATCCTTTAAACAGATGTTCAATAAAAAATCCCTGAACCTTAGAGTAGTTTCCATCGAAGAACATATAAATCAACTGAAACAGGTATATTTTAGAACAATTTATGAAAAAACTGCTATTTGATGCCAACTCGGCAGTTTTAAGACATGGATATACATATTTATATGGAATAGGTCGCACTACATTAGATCTTTTAGTTGCTTTGTCACAAAAGTGTGACCTGCCATTTAACTTGCAAATATATATTCAGAATATACGAGGCGAGGTATCGGAAATCAAAAAATTACCCTTTTCGAATTTGACTATTCCACTTCCAGGTACAAAAAGATGCAAGGATCTTGTTTCTAACCTTTATGTAAAAGAGATAATTTCAAATTATGACTTATTTCATATTCCTCACAATTATGATGTAGTAGTATATCCTGAAAAAACGGTGCTGACTTTACATGATGCAATGTTCTTCAGTTATCCTGAGGATTTTCTTGGACATGCATATGCAAGACAACATTATCCTAAATTGGCAAAAAATTGCAAAGCAATTGTTACTTGTTCAAATTCTTCAAAATCTGATATCTCAAATTATATGAATATAAGCTCTGAAAAAATTACTGTCATCCCATGGGGAGTTTCAAAAGAAATATTTTATACTGAAAAAAAGGAAAATGTAGAATATTTATTATTCAAATTGAGCTTGAAACGTCCATATTTTTTAATGGCGTCTTGTGACATCGGCCGTAAGAATACAATATCACTCCTGAAATCCTTCAGATTATTTCTTCAATGTAAACCTGAACACGATCTAGTTCTAGTTTGGAGTAAACCGCCTGCTGAAATCAACAAGGAATTTGCACGAGAGATTAATGAAGGAAGAATCCATTTAATAGAAGGAGTAATTAACAGCAAGTTGCGATGTCTTTATTGTGGTGCAACGGCTTCGTTCTTTCCATCAAGGTATGAAGGTTTCGGATTACCGATAATTGAATCTATGGCTTGTGGAACACCTGTGGTAACATGTAAAAACAGTGCTTTAATAGAAGTTGGCGGTGATACTGCTTTTTATACTGATCCAGATGACTTGGAACAAATGGCTGATTATATGTGCAGATTTGAAACAGGTAACTATGACCTTGATGAGTTAAAACGTAAATCTTTAAAACATGCATCAAACTTTGACTGGTCAAAAACGGCTGATGAATATGTAAGGTTTTATCAGGATAATTTTTAGTTGGCTCGAGTGAAAGATTTTATAAAAGGAATATTTATTCGATTTGAATATTTATTAATTAAGCTATTTTCAAAACAGGCAAATAATAAAACCAGAAATGTTATTTCAACTAAATCATTTCTTGTTCTTGCCCCCCATCCTGATGATGAAGTGTTTGGATTGGGAGGATTTATTTTAAAGATGCTTGATAGTGGCAGTAAATTTTATATTATCTATATTACTGATGGTGAAGGATCAGATGTCTGGCATGATAGAAAGGAGATAAGTAAGCAACGGATAGCACTTTCAGAAAATGTCTGTTCAAACCTGCATATCAATAAATCTGACATGTTTCGAATGCATATTCCGGACGGTTTTGTACCTCACCCCGGGCAATCCGGCTTTGAAGCAACCGTAAAATCAGTGAAAGAAATAATTGATTCTGTTAAACCTGATGCAGTTTTTGCAACTCACCGGCTCGATTACTGGCCTTTCGATCATGTAGCTGGCGGACAAATTGCATATGAAGCAGTTAATAAGTCCGATACAAAACCTCAGCTCTGGTACTATTGGGTTTGGGCCTGGTATAATGTAAGGCCATGGAAATTATCTTATAGCAGCTTGAAGAGATTACAGAAAATCAACATACGCGATCAGATAATCCATAAGAAAGAATTAATGGGAATATACCTGAAATCAGTAACTCCTGAAGGAAAACCATGGTGCGGCATACTTCCTAAACCGTTATTAAGGGCTTTTGATTTCCCTTTTGAAATAGTTGAGAGAATATCTTAGTCATTGTGGGTAACACAGATTGGAAGATAAAATTTATTACTGACTGGGATGAGATTTTCAGTAAATCATTTCAGTACCAATGGTTAAAATATGCAGAAAATGCAGTTAACAGCCATGTCTTCTTTCATCCCTCCCTATGCATGGCATGGCTGGAAACATACCGGCCAATACGTAAACTTAAACCTCTATTCTGCATTGCAGAAAATAATTCTGTTATCATTTTTATGCCGCTTGTGCTCTGGACACAGAACTGGAAAAATGCATTACGGAGAATTACAATAACTGTCGGCCACTCCGATTTTGATTATCATGATCCGATTGTTAACCAGCAATTGCAACCGGATGATTGGGCATACTTCTATAAATCATTAACTGATGCACTAAAACTAAAAGAGGAATTTGATGCTATCGAAATAAATGGGATCAGGACTGAGATAAATGATGAAAACTGGTCAAAGGAAAATGATGTTGCTCCTTTTAGTGATCTTAAGCCTTTTTTAAACCCTGACAGTTTTTTACAATCTCTCAAAGCTTCCCTCCGGGGAGATATCAGGAGACAGATAAGAAGAATAAGTGAAAAAGGGCCATTAATCTTATATCATTACAAAACTGTTGATGAATCTCTTGATGTTCTTCCTCAGTTTCTGAAGCTCCATTCCAGACAGTGGCCAAATGCTTATAAAGCTCCCGGGTTTCACCGAAATCTTATTTCAGCTGGCATTGAATCTGGCATTGTTGATTTTACCTCTCTTAAATGTGGTGAAAAAATATTCGGTTATCACCTAGGCTTTATTTATAATAACAGGTACTACTACTATATGCCCGCAACAGATCATGAATTTGAAAATCTGTCCCCGGGAAAAGTTCATATGTACAAGCTGATTGAGTATGCAATTGAAAGGAGCTGCCAGATATTTGACCATCTTCGGGGAGATGAAAACTATAAAGCAGGCTGGACTAACGATATGCAGTTCCTTTTTAAGTTTTCTCAGAAAAATACAGGCATAGGATCAGGGATAAGGAATCTGGCTTATTCAATCAAACAAAAGATATTTTGAAAGTTCTGATTGCAATACCATGTCTTCTCCAGGGTGGTACAGAGATGCAGACGCTTAGTCTGTCAAAAGTCCTGCAGTTCCCGATTCGCTCCGCTCCCGGGATTTCGTCTCCGCCAGGCGTCGGATCCTCAACTTGCGGCCATGAAGTTGTTGTGGTTTGTTATTTTGAACATGAAGACATGATTGTATCGGAATTTCTGAAGGCAGGAGCTGAAGTCAGACTGCTTGATATGAATAGAAAATCAGGTTTCTTTAAATTAATACTAAGGTTAAAAAAAGAAATACAGGCAATCAGGCCTGATGTTGTTCATGTTCAATATATGGCACCGGGTGCAATGCCAATCATTGCTGCACGGCTGGCAGGGGTAAAAATAGTTTTTGCAACAGTTCATCAGCCTTATTCAAAATCTCATGGTATTTTTTCAAAATTAATCCTTAGGATAGCCTCCCTTCTGACAACCCGTTTTATTGCTGTTTCGCAGAATGCAGAGGAAAGCTGGTTCGGATCATCTTCGTTGTTCGATGAAAACAAACCTTTAAAAACCCGACCAAAACATTTTACTATTTACAATTCAGTTGACGCTGACAGGATTCATAATATTACCATTGAAATTGACTCTAAAAATCTGAGAAAAAAAATTGGAGTTCCTCCTGAGGTCTGTTTGATCGGAACAGTTGCACGTCTCCGTTATGAAAAGGGTATTGATATACTGATAGCCGCATTTAATTTATTAGTAAAGGATGGCATCAATGCATTTCTTCTGATTGTGGGTTCAGGTCCTGATGAGGAAAAGCTTAAAACCCAGGCAAATTCCTACGCGATCCATGACAAAATTATGTTTTATGGTTCAGCAGAAAGAGAAAAAGTTTTTCAGCTGTTTTCCATAATGGATATTGTTGTTGTTCCCTCCCGTTTCGAAGGTTTCGGACTAACGGCCGCTGAAGCAATGGCTGTCGGGAAACCAGTTATCGCTTCTGACTGTTTCGGGCTAAAAGAAGTAGTGATCAATAATGAAACTGGGCTAAATTTCCGTTCAAATGATCCGGAAGATCTTGCAATGAAACTAAAACTGCTACTTTCAAACCGGGAAATGCGCAGACAATATGGAACTGCTGGACAAATGAGAGTCAAATCGTTGTTTGATGCGGAAGTTTTTCAGAAAAAGATTGCAGTTCTTTATGACTTATATTTATCATAAATTGCTATTAATTTGGAGAGCAGAGGTAAAATATTCTTTTTTGCACTGTTCATAACAACTGCTTTACCCTACCTGCCTTTTCTATTCCATTTTATTCCAGGACAGATTTTTGGCTTTAACCTTACAGGCTGGGCATGGTTGATAATGCTTCTGATTACTTTGATTACAATGGCGAATTTAAAATATATTGAATTTCCGGTG
This sequence comes from uncultured Bacteroidales bacterium, assembly GCA_963789985.1. GTDB lineage: Bacteria > Bacteroidota > Bacteroidia > Bacteroidales > VadinHA17 > LD21. Next base: position 23,077 of record CAWBNA010000001.1, read on the forward strand.
CTTTTTTGGGTACTTTGGATCCTATATATTGGCTTTTCCATTGCAAATGATTTTTCTTTTATTGGTCTTCAGCTGACATTACAATATACACTGCCTCTCCTGGTTGGTGTTGTAACATCTGGCATTGATTATTCAACTGATGATATTAAATGGCTGTTCAAAGGGTTTATAAGGCTTTGCATTACAATATATATTATGTTCATAATTGGTTATTTCTTCAGGGGAGGATATGGTCCGTCTATTGCAGCTACTGCAATGCTTTTTTCTGTCCCGGTAAGTCTTCTTGCAGGTCTATATTTTATGAAAAGAAAAAAAAAATATTTATTATACATTATATTATTATTTTTGATTCCAGTAATTGAAATGACCCGCATGGGAATAGCGGCCATTGCAGTAGTATTTATTCTTCACTTTTCCAACAACAATTTAAAAAATAAAATATTATTTGGTCTTTTTGGAACATTGATTCTTTTTTTAGTTTTTAATTCCAAAGGCTTCCAAGAAAAAACTTTTAAGCGAGGGGAAGGCAGAATCAACGATCTTACTCTCGAATATTATACAAATCCCAATATTAAAACCAGCGGTAGGGTTACTTGGAGAAAGGCTCTTGATCCCGGCCTGAAGGCTGAACCTGTGTGGGGTAACGGTCCCAGAGCAGATAATGAAAAACTATCGAAAATCACAAAAAGGAGATCTGGTGAGGCCCATAATGACTACCTAGCTGTACGCTATAATTATGGTTATGTAGGTCTAGCCCTGTTGCTTACCGGCTTTTTATTAAATTTTGTTTCTCTTTATCGCATTTCACAAAAGTATAAGAGAAATGATCTTATCTGGCTTTTATCAACATCGGCCCTTACATTATTTATTAGTTTTTTAATGTTTATGTACACTGATAATATTTTAAAATATACTATTTATTTTCCAAACTATTTTTTCGCACTTATCGGCATTACATACAGCCTTAAAAGAGATGAGGATTTCAGTGGTCATTCCGTTGTATAATGCAAGCTCAACAATTTTGAGAGCTGTTGATTCAGTTATTAGCCAGGGATTTTCTCCCCTTGAAATCATAGTGGTTAATGATGGCTCAACAGATGGCTCGGAGAGAAAGGTTTTAGAAATAGGCTATCCACTTATTAAACTTGTCAATCAGCAAAATGCTGGTGTTTCAGTAGCCAGAAACAAAGGTATATCAGAAGCTTCAGGTGACTGGATAGCATTTCTCGATTCAGATGATATCTGGCTTCCGGACCACCTGATGATATTCAAATTCCTCTCTGAAAGATATCCTTTCTGCCAGGTACTCGCATGTGCATATTTTATACAGGATCATAATGGACATCAGAAAAAAATAGATCTTAAGAAAATCCATTTTAAAGGCGAAGATGGCGTGATAAACAACTATTTCGAAATGGCAACATATTCCAACCCCCCAATACACTCTTCTTCAGTCGCTGTAAAGAAATCAGCACTAATTTCCACCGGAGGCTTTCCCCCCGGGGTGAGGTCGGGAGAGGATCTGCTTACCTGGGCTAGGCTTGCTGTAAACTATGATATAGCATATTCCCTGAATCCGGAGAGTATTTTTATCATGGATCCTGCACATTCATACGACATGAAACCAAACCGGCTTCCACAGGTACCGGATATAGTTGGTAACGAACTGACTAATCTTTCAGCAATCCACAAAGACATTCCCGGCATCAGGAAATACACTGCACACTGGTTCAAAATGAGGGCATCGATCTATCTCAGGCTGGGAATGAAAAAGCAGGCAACGCGGGAAGTATTTAAATCTCTGTCATTCAGACTCACGAATACTAAGATCTTTTTCTATATCCTTATGCTTCTATTACCAGTAAATTTGGTTAATCTAGTTTTTAAAAAGTTGGGAAAACCGTGAGAGTTGTATTTGTTCATACCGATTTCCGTATTTACTGGCCGGCCAGATTGGTCACATTGCATGATTTCCTGCAATTAAGAGAAATAGAATTGTGTGTCATCGAGATTGCTGGCGCCGGAAGTCCTTATGAATTTGAAAAAGGGAATAATAATCATCCCGGTTACTGGCATTGCCTTTTCCCAAATAAAAGAATGGAAGCCATCAGGCCTGGGATCGCCAATAAAGCAGTAAGGAAAAAGCTTGATGAACTCAGTCCCGATTTAGTATTTTCAGGCGCTATAGCCTATCCCTCAGGAGCTGCTTCAGGGAGATGGGCAATGGAAAACGGAAAGAGGTGCGTGATCTTTGACAACGCCAGGCTTATTGATGTTCCGAGACGGGCATATGTTAATTTTTATAAAAAACGGGTCTTTGCGGGTGTCGATGCAATTATATGCCCTGCACCTGCATGGAATGAGACTTTCAGGTTCTTCGGGTTTGATGATCAGCGGATCTTTTATGGTCTGAATGTTGTAGATAACTCCTTCTGGTCCATAGATCATGAATTATCAGTTGCCGGGCTGCCAGAAAGGTACTTTCTGGGAGTGGGAAGACAGATACTTAAAAAGAATTTCATTTTCCTGCTTAATGCTTATCTTGCCTATACAAAGGGAGTCGAAAATCCTGCAGGGCTTGTCCTTGTAGGCAATGGTCCGCGGCGCTCAGTTCTGGAAGAATTCCTTAAAATGAATAATCTTAAAAATGTGCATTTTATGGATTTCTGTTCACAGGAAATACTGAGGACCATATACTCGAATGCATTATGCTTTATCCTGCCGAGCAGGTATGGAGAGACCTGGGGACTTGTTGTTAATGAAGCAATGGCATCAGGGCTTCCCGTAATTGTCAGCAATCAGGCTGGATGTGCGTCAACGCTGGTCCTTGAAGGTGTGAACGGTTTTACATTTTCGCCCGACAGGCTGGATGAATTGTCCGGCCTCATGTTACTGATTGAAAAACTTATCCCAAATAAACTTTCTGATATGGGACAAAAATCCAGGGAGGTTATTAACCAATGGGGGCTTGACAGGTTTTGTTCAGGGGTCTATGATACAATTCAATTTGTAATCGAAAATCCACGTTCAAAACCAGGCTTTTTAAGTAGGATCTCCATCAGGTTATGGAAGGGACGTTACAGACCTCTTTAATTTTTTGAAAGCAGCAATAGTACATACTGATTTTCGTATCTATTGGCCAAAAAGGCTTTCTGCCCTGACAGAATTCCTTCGCTCATTCAATATCTCACTTGAAATTATTGAGATTTCAGGTATGGGTTCACCTTATTATTTTGCAGAAAAAAACGAATCATATCCTGATAACTGGAATTGCCTTTTCAAAGATAAAAGGATTGAAGATATCTCTCCGCGCCGTGCTAAATCTGAGGTCTTAGGGGCTCTGAATGCAATTAACCCTGATATCATAATATCCGGGCCGATAGCATTTACATCAGGTGCTGCATCGGTGTACTGGGCGGTCAGAAACACAAAAAAAATAATAGTCTTTGATGATGCAAGGTACTCTGATGTTCCCAGATCATGGTGGGTCAACCTGATAAAGAAGAAAGTTTACCAGTGTGTTGATGCTTTGTTCTGCCCGTCACCCGACTGGATTGAAACTTATAAGCGCTTCGGGTTCAGGAAAGAACAGCTTTTTTACGGAGTGGATGTTGTGGATAACGAATTCTGGAGAAGATCAGAAAATGAATCCGGAATAAAAATAAATTCAGGGTATTTTCTTTCTGTTGGACGTTTTGTCGCAAAAAAGAACTTCATCCTTTTGCTTAAAGCATACAGGAAATTTGCTGATTCAGTTCAGGATCCTGCTGATCTGATTCTTATAGGACAGGGACCGGAGGAAAAAACTCTTAAATCCTATGCTTCTGATAATAAACTCATGGATAAGATTCATTTTTATCCCTTCAAAACCCAGGATGAACTAAGAACTTTTTACCTGCATGCATCTTGGTTTATACTGCCAAGTAAATTCGGTGAATCATGGGGTCTGGTAGTAAATGAGGCAATGGCATCAGGATTGCCGGTATTGGTAAGTGATCAGGCAGGTTGTGGCAGAATCCTTATAAAAAACGGGCAGAACGGATTTCATTTTTCACCTCAGGATGATAATGAACTTGCCAATTGGTTAATCAGAATAAACCTTATACCCGAAAATGAAAGAAAAAAAATGGGAGATAAGTCACTTGAAATAATTTCAGCGTGGGACATTGATCGCTTCTGTAAAGGACTTTTAGAGGCGATAAACTTTGTACTTGATTACCAAAAAAAACCACCGGATCTGATTAGCGGACTATTTGTCAGACTCTGGAATGGCAGGTACAGACAAATATGATATCATGGAATCCAAGGCTTTTTAAAAAATGAAGCTCTTGATAATTTTATTTATACGTATTCATTACTGGCTGAATTCAATTGGCATAAGAATAAAAGGCCTGGGCTTTGTACAAAAATTCCTTAAAAGAGAATACGAATTTAATTCCCTTGGCTGTAAGTTCTTTTATTATCCTCCTGTCGAAGGCAGCTATAATTATCTACTTATAGGAAAACCTAATGAGCCCGAAACCCATCTATTCCTTTCAAAAATAATCACCTTTGTTAAAGCACTAAACTTTGTGGATGTGGGTGCCAGTATTGGTGAATTTGTTATGACAACGAGCAAATATCCGAATGTGCAAAAAGTATTCGCATTTGAACCCAGACCTGAATGTGCTTTTGTACTAAGAAAGAACATAGTAATAAATGGTGATAGAAAAATAATTGTATTTGAAAATGCAGTGAGTGATAAAGAAGGGGACATTGAATTCTATTTAAATACGGGTGGAACAACTTCAGGGATCTTTTCATCGATTAACACCGTTAAAAAGTTGAATATAAAGGCAATAACACTGGATTCAGCATTGCCTGAAGAATTATTAAACCCCATAATCCTTATTGATGTTGAGGGAGCCGAACCATTGGTTATTAAGGGAAACTTAAACTTCATCCGAAAAAACAGCCCGTTAATAATTTTTGAATATAACTATGTTTCCAGGCAATATTATAATCTTGAAACAATCAAATCATTATTAGGTACTTCTTATTCCCTTTATCGTCTTAAGGGGGATGGAAATCTTGATGTTGATTTTTCCAATTCCTGGAATTGCATTGCTGTTTCCCAGCAATCTATATATAGTAAAATTATTGAGCCTTTAATAAAATCATAAATTTGAGAATATTATTTATTCTTCATTATCCGCCTCCTGTCCATGGTCCTGCTATCATTGGATCGTATATCAAAGAAAGTAAGACAATAAATACTAATTATGAGTGCAGTTATATAAACCTTGGTATATCTCAATCTGTTGAAGAAATAGGCCGAAGTGGTTTAAGAAAACTTTCCAGATACCTTTCACTTATCCGGGAAGTCAGAAAGCAGATTTCGGTTTTCTGTCCGGACCTTATATATTTGACCCCAAATTCAAGAGGTGCAGGTTTTTATAAAGATGCATTTATAATTTTCTTTGCAAAACGATCAGGCAAAAAAGTGATATATCACTTTCATAATAAAGGTGTCAGTTCAAATCAACATCGATTTTTTGACAACTTACTTTACAGGTATGTTTTTAAGGATGCTGGTGTGATTCTGCTGTCAAAGCTATTATATCCTGATATTGCAAAGTATGTTCCGGAGGAGAGAGTACATTATTGCGCGAATGGAATGCCTGATCTAATAAAAAAAGGATCAGGGATCAGGGATCAGGGACCCGTAACCTTGAACCT
>CAWBNA010000002.1:0-24261 GCA_963789985.1 uncultured Bacteroidales bacterium
CAACCGGTTGTTTATTCGTTTATTCGTTTATTCGTCTTTAATACATTACTTTTTACTTTAATCTTCCCTCAACGCATCAACGCATCAACATATCAACTGATTTGGAACCCTGAAACACTGAAACTTTGAAACTCTGAAACGCATCAACGAATTAACAAATCAACGAATCAACGTATCAACGAACCAACGCATCAACGTATCAACGCATCAACGTATCAACGACTCAACGAATCAACGTATCAACGTATCAACGAATCAACGAAATAATGGAACCACAGTTAATCAGCCTTCCCAAATTCCTTGACCCCCGTGGCAACCTCTCTTTTATCGAAGAGGATACTCATCTGCCTTTTAAGATAAGACGCGTTTATTGGATCTACGATGTGCCTGGTGGTGAGCACCGTGGCGGTCATGCATTCAGGGAGACTGAAGAACTTATAGTGGCGCTTTCGGGAAGTTTTGATGTTGTGCTACATGATGGGCAAAAAGAACACAGGTTTTCACTTAACCGATCTTATTATGGAGTTTATGTACCCAAAATGATGTGGCGTTTGCTTGAGAATTTCTCAACTAATTCATTGGCTTTAGTTATAGCTTCTACAGATTATTCCATTGCAGATTATATACGGGATTATGAATCTTTTTTAAAATTGGTTAAAAAGTGAATAGAATTACAGTCTATGATTGCTCAATTATTGAAGTGCCTAAAATAAATGAACGTGCCGGTAATATCTCAATTGTTCAGGGATTGAAAAACTTACCGTTTGAACCAAAGCGTGTGTTTTATATTTATGACATACCTGCCGGAGAAGCCAGGGGTGCTCATGCTCATAAACATTGTCACCAGTTCATTATTGCTGCAAGCGGAAGTTTTGAAGTTTCTATGGATGATGGTGTAAATAAGAAAACAGTAACACTTAACCGGCCTTTCTATGGATTACACATACCACCAGGCATCTGGGCACATGAGCTGAATTTTTCTTCAGGTGCAATTTGCATGGTTTTGACATCGCAAAAATTTAATGAAAACGATTATATAAGGGAATATATAGATTATTTATGCTATCTGGGAATCAAAGATATAGAATAATTGACGCGCTTTTACCGATAAATAAGTATGGCAACCACATAAGGCTGGTTGATGAAAAAGATGCTGAGTTTATTTTCATGCTGAGGACAGATCCGGTACTTTCCCGTTTTTTAAGCAAAACCCAGGGAAATGTTAATGACCAAAAGAAGTGGATATTTGATTATAAAAAAAGGGAAGCAAGAGGTGAAGAATTTTATTTTATATGCATAGATTCTCAGACGGGAGAAAGACACGGACTTAATCGAATATATAATTTCAATAATGACATTTTTGAACTGGGAAGTTGGATTTATAGGCCTACTCTTGATATTTCTAAAAGTATTCTTGGAGATATTGCCGTTAGGGAAATAGCTTTCGAAATATTGGAATTCAATTCATGTTTTTTTGAAGTAAGAAAAGGGAATAAATCGGTAATTAAATATCACAAGGGCTACTCCCCGGAATTAAAAAGTGAGGATGAATATAAATACTACTTTAAACTTTCACGGGAGTCATTTAATATTCACAAACAAAAATATTTGGAAATATGTGGTTATGGAAAATGTAGATGATTTTACAAAAAGATTTAAGGATCAATACATTGATGCTGAAACAATTATTTTAAAACCAGATAGTGAATTCAGGCAAATAGATTCATGGGATTCACTAACAGGAATGGCGTTATTGGTTATGATTAAAGATGTATATAAAGTTGATATCCCGGTTGAAGCTTTCAGAGGATTAAAAACCGTGCGTGATGTCCATACTTTTGTCATTTCTTTAATAAAATAACTATGGACGCATTTATTAATTATATTGACTATTATCTTCCTTCAGGCAGGCTTACAAATGAGATGATCAATTCTGAATATCCTGAATGGACAGCAGATAAAATATCTCAAAAGACAGGAATTTACAGTAGACCGATATCAGGCAAGAACGAGTTTGCAAGTGATATGGCTGTTAATGTTGCTCATAATTTATTCGAGAAATCTGGTTTTAATCCTAAGGAACTTGATTTCTTTCTTTATTGTACACAAAGTCCTGACTATTTTTTGCCTACTACGGCATGTATTTTACAGGATAGAATAGGGTTATCCAATTCAGCAGCTGCATTGGACTACAATCTTGGGTGCTCAGGATATGTTTATGGATTATGTTTAGCTAAGAGCATAATTGCTAACAGACAGTCAGTAAAACTGTTGCTCATTACATCAGAGACATACACTAAATTTATACACCCTAAAGATAAAAGTAATAAAACCATATTCGGAGATGCTGCTTCAGCTACGATCATTTCAAATGAATCAGGAGGAGATTTTTCTGCTAAAATACTTGATTTTTCATTTTATACGGATGGCAGAGAATATGATAAATTAATTGTAAAAAATGGCGGAATAAGAAACAGGTTTGAAAAAGGATTGGATAAAATTGATTCTGAAGGATCATTTCTTAGTAATGATAGTTTTCTTTATATGGACGGTAAGGCAATTTTTGAATTTACTTCATTTGTTGTACCTCCATTGATTGACAAAACTCTTAAGAGAAACAATTTTGCTAAAAACGAAATAGATTTATTTATTTTCCATCAGGCTAATGCATTTATGATGCAAACTGTGAGAAAACGATGCCAGATACCTGAAGAAAAGTTTTTCATCTTTTTGAAAGAATGTGGTAACACGGTATCTTCGACAATCCCGATTGCATTAAAAGAAGCTTTTAAGCAGGGTAGGATTAAACCCGGCATGAAAGTTTTGCTTGCCGGTTTTGGGGTGGGGCTTTCTGCTGCAGCAGGTGTTCTTGAAATATGTTAAAAGATAAATGATCAAATTTCTTGACATCCAAAAAATAACTAACAGTTTTGAACCTGAACTTTTGGAGGCCATACAACGTGTTGTCAGACGGGGATGGTTCCTTCTTGGAGAAGAAGTCGAAGCATTCGAAAAAGAATATGCAGCAATTATTGGCTCAAAGTATTGCATAGGTGTTGGTAACGGACTTGATGCCCTGAAACTTATCCTTAAAGCTTATATTGAAATGGGTGTCATGAAGGAAGGCGATGAAGTGATTGTTCCGGCAAACACATATATTGCGACGATCCTTGCAATCTCTGATAATAGGCTTAAGCCTGTTCTTGTTGAACCGGATATCAATACATACAATCTCGACATCTCACTTATAGAACAGCATATCACACCTCGAACACGGGCAATAATGGTTGTTCATCTTTATGGCCGGGCATGCTGGTCTTCACAGCTTGAAGAGATTGCAAAGAAATACAATCTGAAGATCATTGAAGATAATGCCCAGGCGGCAGGTGCTGCAATTCCAAGTTCCATGTTTCAGGTTTCAAGTTTAAAAAAACCGGAATTCGGAACCCGGAACCTTGAACCTGGAACTTTGAACTTGGAATCCGGAACCTATAAGCGTACAGGATCATTAGGCGATGCTGCCGGTCACAGCTTCTACCCCGGTAAGAATCTTGGTGCTCTTGGGGACGGAGGTGCAGTGACAACAAACGATGATGAACTTGCATCTGTTATAAGGGCGATGGCCAATTACGGCTCTTCAAAGAAATATGTAAATGATTACAAGGGGCTTAATTCACGTTTAGATGAGATTCAGGCAGCTGTTCTTCGGGTTAAGCTCCCTCGTCTTGATGCTGACAACCAGCACCGTCGTGAGATTGCTCAATATTATATTAATAATATTACTAATTCTGATATAATTTTACCCGGAACCAGAAATTCTTCTTCCCTGTGCCCTGTGCCCTGTGCCATGCCCCCTGACAACGTCTGGCACATTTTCGTCATCCGCCATCCTGATCGAGATAATCTTCAAAAATATCTGGCAAAAAATGATGTTCAAACCCTTATTCATTACCCCATTCCACCTCATAAGCAAAAAGCATATATGGAGCTTAATTATTTAGCATATTCAATAACTGAACAAATTCACAAAGAAGTTCTAAGTCTTCCAATAAGCCAAATAATGAATGACTCTGGAGTTTCTAATGTCGTTAAGCTGTTGAATCGCTTTCAGATTGACTGAAGAACAAAAATCATATCGCCAGATTTTTAAAGCCACTTCCCTTTTTGGAGGAGTACAGGTTTTTAATATAGTCATCTCTATTATTCGGTCAAAGTTCATCGCAGTTTTACTTGGACCTTCAGGTATGGGGATTGCCGGACTACTCACTTCAACAACGAGCTTAGTCGGAGGATTGACAAATTTCGGCCTTGGAACCAGTGCTGTACGCGATGTGGCCTCAGCTAATGAAAGCGGTGACAAAAATAAGATTTCCAGGGTAGTAACAGTGTTCAGAAAACTTGTGTGGATAACAGGAATTCTTGGAACAGTTGTAACTTTAATCCTGTCACCGTTGCTCAGCCAGCTGACATTTGGTAACAGAAAATATACTCTTGCTTTTATCTGGTTGTCAGCTACTCTGATTTTTAGTCAGTTAACAAACGGGCAAAATGTATTACTGCAGGGTATGCGCAAATTGCAGTACCTTGCTAAAGCAAATATCTGGGGTTCGGTTCTTGGACTGGTTATCTCAGTTCCGATCTATTATTTGTGGCGGCTTAATGGCATTGTTCCTGCATTAATACTAACGTCAGTTTTCTCCCTCTTTATTGCCTGGCATTTCGCCTCAAAAATAAAAACAGATAAGACAAAGGTTACACGCCAGGAGACTATTCAGGAGGGTAAGGGAATGCTTAAAATGGGTTTTATGTTAAGTCTCAGCGGTTTGATAACAACGGCTGCTTCATACATTATACGTGTATTTATTAGTAACAATGGAGGAGTGGAAGATGTAGGTTTATATAGCGCAGGTTTTGCTATAATCTTTACTTATGTAGGATTGGTTTTCACTGCGATGGGTACTGATTATTACCCGAGACTTTCTTCAGTAGCTCATGACAACATAAAGACTAAGCTCTTGATCAATCAGCAGGCAGAAGTAGCAATCCTAATCCTGGCACCAATATTAGCAGTTTTTCTTATATTTATTAAATGGGTTGTTATACTCTTATATTCAACAAAGTTCGTCTCCGTAAATGGGATGATCCACTGGGCTGCAATTGGGATGTATTTTAAGGCAGCTAGTTGGTCTATAGGATTTATTTTGTTGGCAAAAGGTGCTTCAAACCTCTTTTTCTGGAATGAGCTTGTAGCTAATATTTATATGCTTGGAATGAATATTATTGGATACAAAATATTTGGATTGGATGGTCTGGGCATATCGTTTGCGGTCGGATATCTAATTTACCTCTTACAGATATTTTTTCTTGCCCGGTATAAGTTTAGCTTTTCTTTCAAAAGTGAATTCATTAAAATTTTTGGACTTCAATTACTATTAGGCATTATTTGCTTTTTCATAATAAGGTATATTCCGACTCCTTGGGCTTATATGACTGGATTACCATTTATAGGTTTAAGCTCTTGGCTTTCTTTTAAAGAATTGGATAATAGAATAGGAATAAAAAATGTTATTGTTGGTTTTCTGAGAAAATAATGGATATATTATTAAAAGAAAATACCATAGATGAAAAGGAGACAAATTGCAGTGAACCCTTGGTCTCAATCATTGTGATCACCTACAATTCTGCAAAGTATGTACTTGAAACTCTGGAAAGCGCTAAAGCACAAACTTATCAGAATATTGAGCTGATTGTAAGTGATGATTGCTCAACAGATGATACAGTTGAGATATGCAGAAATTGGATTGATAAAAGTAAATTAAGATTTTTAAGAGTTGTGTTGATTACTTATGTTAAGCAGACAGGCATAGCTCCCAATTGTAATCGCGGACTGAAAACTGCACGTGGCGAATGGATTAAATTTATTGCAGGTGATGACATCTTAAAGGAAAACTGTATTAATGAGTTCATCGAAGTAGTAATTAAAAATCCAAATGAAAGATTTTTTGTTAGCAATTTTGAGACCTTGGAGGATGGGCAAAAAAAGACCCTTAAAATGCCATTCGATTTTTATAATCAATCTAGTAAAAGCCAATTTAGAAGTTTACTCAAAACTTCTCAGTTTATTGGTCCAAATTATTTTATTAACAGATATACATTGACCTTTCTTAAAGGTTTTGATGAAAGATTCCCGATGAGTGAAGATTATCCCCTGACTGTTAAAGTGACACAAAATGGGTACAAAATTAATCTTATAAATAAAGTTCTTGTAACATATAGAATAAATTCAAACAGCATCACAAGAAGTATTCATAATGAATTATTTCTGCGTAGTTTTGACAATTTTAAGAAAATCGTAATATATCCTTTATATAAGGATGAAGGGATGTTGCTACACTTTTGGCATTGGAAATTAAATTACTATTTCGAAAGTCACAAGAATTCAGGAATAATGAAATATATTTTTGTCAGATACGCAATAAGGATATTTGATCCTTTAAGTTGGCAAATGAAACTTTTAAAGTATTTAAAAAGGTAGTATTTGTTACTAAAAAGCTTAATAACTCCCTGGATTAAATTAATATAATTCTCATTGTAGCCGTTAGAAATGTAAAAAAGGTTCATTTATTAAAAAGAGAAGTTGAAACATCAATTTGATAATTTTTTTTTATAGTGGTTCAGGAAAAAAATAAAGTATCAGTAATGGTTATATGTTATAACCAAGAAAAATACATCAGGAAGTGCCTTGAAAGTATTCTTTCTCAGAAAACACACTTTCCATTCGAAATAGTAGTAGGAGATGATGCTTCTTCAGATAACTCCTATGAGATAATCAAAGACTTAAAACAAAAGTTTCCTTCAATAATTAAATTAATAAATGAAAAAAATCATGTAGGATATGTACCTAATTATATGCGGACTTTAAAATATTGTCAGGGAGAGTTTTTAGCATTTTGCGATGGTGATGACTATTGGATTGATGAAAATAAATTGGAAGACCAGGAATTATTTCTGTTGAAAAATCTAGACTATGGTTTGGTCTATTCAGATTATATACAATACAATGAAAACACTAAAACCCTAATAAAAAATTATTTAGCCTGCAATAAATTTAAATCAATCGAAGGTTTTCAACCTGAAAAATTTGTAAGAGGTGATAATCAGATCATGTCTTTGACAACTTGTGTCAGGACATCCCTTCTAGGCGCGGATTTTTTTAGGATTATGAATGATAAAAATCTTTATATCACTGATTTCCCAACTTGGTTATGGATAGGACTAAAATCAAAAGTACATTTTGAACCTAAAATGACAGCTGTCTATCGAGTACACAAGAATTCTATAACTAATAGTCATACAAAAGAAAATGCCTGGATCTTTCACAGGTCACATCTATATATTAGAAAAAAAATCTTGGGCTTTTTAAATTATGTCTCTCCAAACTGGAAACTAATTGATTGTCAAATCCAAAGAGAATTAATGCTTAAGTCCATGAAATTAAAATATAAACAGGTTTATGGAATTGCTTCTTTCAGGGCTTTAAGAAAATATAATGCCGCTAAAATTAAAGATTACATAACGGTTGTTGGTCTATATTGTCCTTCCTTGGTATGGCCTGTACGCATTTTATTATCTGTAATGAGACGACTGAATCTTACGCAAGTTTTTTAATTGAATAACAAAAGAGGGCTCTTTTGTTATTCTAAAGTTTATTTGAACAAGAGGGATACTATAAATTTCTTTCGGAATTGAACTAGGCAGATAATTATTTTTGGCTGAATAGGCTAGAGAACTGGGAAGGATTCTGGATAATCTTACAGTGAAAGGTAAAGTACCTTCATTATGATATCTCAAAAAAGAAATATTATTTATTCCCTCAATGAAGTGTCCATTATGTCATAATCCTGCTATGGTTAAGTATAATAACCATCCAAGCTATATTAAGAATCAATTCTATGAAATAATTTATTGTAATAATTGTAATACTTCTTTTGTAAATACAGGTAAAATTAATGAAGACATATATAACCAAATTTATAATAATCCGTTGCAAATGCCAGGTTATGATAGATATGCCAAGTTAACAGACCAAATTATTAAACAGACCGACCCATTAAAATACTTGATGAATCATAGTATAGAATATTCATTCATTATTAATGAGATAAAAAAGTCTTATAATAAAGGAGACAGGATTCTTGAAGTTGGATGCGGTTACGGTTATTTAACATGGGCTCTAAATATTTCTGGATTTGAGACTGTTGGTACTGATATTGCCGATAATGCAATAGATAAAGCGACTTTTATATTTGGGAATTATTTTGTAAAAGGAGGAGTTGATTCAATATTAAATCAAACCATAAAATACAATTTTATTATTTTGACAGAAGTCATAGAACACATTCAGGAACCCATAATATTTCTTAGAGAGATTAAATCAATTTTAAACAGTAATGGAGTAATCCTTCTGACGACTCCAAATAAATCTGCTTTCAATAAAACCGCATTATGGGTGACTGATGCACCACCGGTTCATTTATGGTGGTTTTCCGAAAAATCATTTCATTATATTGCACAGAATCTTTACATGAGATTCAAAATAGTTAAACCTAGAGCCTTTCAAAAAAATGCTTACTATTATTTAAAGCGGACCGATCAGATTGAAAATCCATTGTTTGTTCCAAATGGCGAACTAAAGAACAATTATAGTGAGATATTAATGAAAGATGATGAAAATGCAGATAATAAAATAAGAAGTTCGTTTTTAGACTTACTCAGAAATATAACTAGCATAATGCCATGCAGAAAAGTATTAATTATGATCAGGAATATGCTTATGAAAAACCATAAAAGTGAAATACCTTATACATTATGCGTAAAACTATTTGTCAAATTAATCATATTTATCATGCTTTACAGCAATTAATTGTTTATAAATTATAATTATGATTGGCATAGTAATAGTTAATTATAAGACCCATATTGAGACGATTAATTTTATAAAAAATGAACTTTCAAAAATAAGGACCCCTGCTAAAATTGTCATTGTTAATAACGAAGCAAGACAAGATGATGCAGACTTTTACAAAGGAAATATTTGTGCTGAGTTAGTTACTTCAGATTTTAGTTTAATTAATATTGAAAGTAACATTTTTTTAATTAATTCAAAGAATAACCTTGGATTTGCAAAAGGGAATAATTTAGGAGCAGAATTCTTATTAAAGTATTTTGATATTAAATATCTGCTTTTTTCAAACAATGATTTAAAAATTATATCACAGAATATTATTGAACAGTTAATTCAAAAATTAGAACAAATACCATCAGCATCTGTAATTGGACCAAAAATTATTGATTGTTCTGGAAATTTGATTTCACCTAGGTTTGACAGAGTATCTCCATGGAGATTTATCATTCATTACTTATTTTACCCGATATACTCAAAGCATGTTTTATCAAAATTGGGAATTAAAACCAAAGGTAAAACGGATTTCGAAATGAGAGAAATGTATGAAGGTTTTTGTTATTGGGTTTCAGGTTCATTTATGTTAATAAAAGTAACCGATTTTATTCTTGTAAAAGGTTTTGACCCAAATACCTTTTTATACTGTGAGGAAAAAATTCTTTCAGAAAAGCTGCTGAAAATAAATAAAAAAGTTTATTACTATTCTGAACCACGTATCCTTTCTATTGGTGGACTGACAACTTCAAAATACCTTTCTAACATTAAAAGAGATAAAATTCTATTCGATAGTGAAATGTATTATTATCACTTTTATAGAAATACTTCATTTTTAACCAACATGGTTTTGCTGATTACGAGATTTGTTTATTTTAATTTATTTTACAAATTATACAATGGGCGATATTCACAAATTGTATGATGGTTTAAAAAAAATTTCTTGTTGTAGGGTTTCCCTATTAGTTAGTTATATTGTTTTTGAAAATTGTAATTAATATCCCTTGTCTTTTGAATGGTGGGACCGAGATGCAGACGCTCAGCCTGGTCAAAGTCTTGCAGTCTTTTGGCTATATGGTCTTTCTCATCTGTTATTTTGAACATGAGGAATCAATGGTTTTTGAATTTCAGAATTCAGGGGCAAAAGTTATTCTACTCGATTGGAACAGAAAAACAGGTTCCTTTAAATTCATATTAAGGTTACGGAAAGAAATACGTTCAATCAGACCTGATGTCGTTCATGTTCAGTATATGGCTCCCGGAGCTTTGCCGATTATTTCGGCACGTTTGGCCGGAGTAAAAACTGTTTTTGCAACAGTCCATCAGCCTTACACTAAATCCCATGGAAGATTTGCAAAATTAATCCTGAGAATAACTTCATCGATTACAACTCGTTTTTTGACAGTTTCACAAAATGTCGAAAAAAGCTGGTTCGGATCATCTTCATTGTTTGATGAAAATAAACCCTTAAAATCTCAATGTCAACATTTCACTATTTATAATTCGATTGACACTGAAAAAATTCAACGAATTGTAAAAAGAACTGATGTTGAATCTTTGAAAAAAGAAATTGGCATTCCTTCCAAATCCTTACTAATAGGGGCAGTCTCCCGCCTTAGATATGAAAAAGGGATTGATTTGTTGATAGAAGCTTTTAAAATGTTGATCGCATACAGTATTGATTTGAACCTTTTAATCGTCGGTTCAGGTCAGGATGAGGAAAATCTTAAAAACAAGGCATATTCTTCAGATATTTCAGACAAAGTTATCTTTTATGGTGAAATGGATTGGGATAAGGCCATGCAGTTAATTTCAATTATGGATATTGTTGTTGTTCCGTCACGATTTGAAGGTTTCGGCCTTTCTGCCGCCGAGGCTATGGCAGCGGGCAAACCAGTGATTGCATCTGAAAGTTATGGACTGAAAGAAGTTGTAATCAATAATGAAACAGGGCTGACTTTTCATGTAAATAATTCGGAGCACCTTGCCAATAAACTTAAACTTTTAATATCGAATCGGGAATTATGCAGACAATATGGAAATGCAGGATTAAAAAGAGTCAAAACTATATTTGACATTGAAGTATTTCAGAAAAAAATAGGTTTCCTCTATGGATTTTATTGTTAATAACAACTTGGTGAATATCTAATTGGAAAGCAGGCTTAAAATATTTTTTTCTGCTTTGTTTTTGACAACAGCTTTACCCTATATTCCATTCCTTTTCCCCTTTATACAGGGAAAGATTTACGGATTTAATCTGACAGGAATAGCATGGATTATTATGTTCTCGATTACTTTAATTAACCTGGTTAATACTAGAAATATTAAATTTCCAGTTTTGTATTGGGCCCCCTGGATTTTATACATTGTAATCTACCTAGTCAACGATTTTACTTACCTTGGTTTACAGCTTACCATACAATATACATTACCACTTCTTATAGGGGTTGTGGCGTCTGGATTTAAATATACGATTGTGGACTTTAAATGGTTGTTCAGAGTATTTATAATCCTATGTATATTTATATATCTTCTTTTTCTAATTGGCGTTATTTTCAGGGGTGGTTTTGGTCCTTCAATGGCTGCTTCAGTAATGTTCTTTTCAATAGCCATAAGCTTCCTTTCTGCTTTTTATTTCATGACTCATGAAAATAGGTATTTGCTTTATATTGGAATATTATTCCTGATCCCAATTATTGAAATAACACGTATGGGTATTGCAGCAACAGCTGCAGTTTTTATTCTGCATTTTGCAAACAACAAAATAAGAAATAAAATATTTTTCGGACTTCTTGGAGGATTAGCTCTTTGGTTTGTTTTTAACACAAAAGGGGTTCAGGAAAAAACTTTTCGCAAAGGAACTGGCGAACTTAGCGAGCTTACATTCGATTATTATGCTAATACAAATGTAAATAACAATGGTCGAGGTTTATGGAAAGCGGTTTTACAACCAGGGCTGAAAGCTTCTCCTGTTTGGGGAAACGGCCCAAGAGCAGACAACGAACAACTTATTAAAATCACCAAACAGAAGGCAGGAGAAGCACATAATGACTATTTGGCAGTTCGTTATAATTATGGGTATGTCGGACTCGGACTTTTGCTTACAGGATTCCTGTTGACTTTTATTTCCTTGTACCGTATTTCACAAAGGTATAAACGAAATGATCTTATCTGGCTTTTATCTACCTCTTCTCTTACACTTTTTATAAGCTTTTTGATGTTCATGTACACTGACAATATTTTGAAATATACAATTTATTTCCCCAATTACTTCTTTGCATTGATAGGCATTACTTACAGTTTTAAAAGAGATGAAGATTTCCGTAGTAGTACCTCTCTATAATAAAAGAGACACTGCCTTAAAAGCTCTTAACTCAGTTTTAAGCCAAACAGTTTACCCTGAAGAAATTATAGTTGTTAATGACGGATCAACAGACGGCTCAGAACAAGTCATCTTCAAATTAAATAATCCGTTAATTAAATTATTTGTTCAGCCAAATTCCGGCGTTTCTGCTGCCAGAAACAAAGGGATAGAAGAGGCAAAAGGAGACTGGATAGCATTTCTTGATGCCGATGATGAATGGATGCCTGAATTCTTGGAAACCATTGAATCATTATCAGCAAAATATCCTGAGTGTTCGATACTTTCAACTTCATATATGCAACTGGATTTTACAGGAATCCAAAAAACAATAATCTTAAAAAAAATACCATTTGGAGGAGAAGATGGCATATTAACTAACTATTTTGAAGTAGCTGCCAAGTCACATCCACCAATTTGCTCCGATTCATTGGTTGTGAAAAAATCTGCCATCCTATCTGTTGGTAAATTTCCGGTTAGGATTAAGGCGGGAGAAGATTTATTGACTTGGGCAAAATTGGCTGTAAATTATAAAATAGCCTATTCGATCCGTCCGCTAAGTGTTTTTGTCCTCGATCCTGCACATTCTTATGATAAAAAACCCAATCGCGTACCACAAACACCTGATATTGTTGGTAATGAATTGAAAACATTAGCAAAACATAACAGAAACATTCCGGGCATCGGAAAATATTTAGCACATTGGTTCAAAATGAGAGCATCAATATTCCTTAGGCTCGGTATGAAAAAACAGGCACTTAGTGAAACAATTAAGTCATTATCTTTTAATCCTTTTAACCTAAAGATCTTTTTATATCTTTTTATGTTTATTCTGCCTATTTCATTAATAAATATTATTTTCAGAAAATTCGGCAAAGCATGAAAGTGGCTTTTGTACATACTGATTTCCGTATTTACTGGCCTGCAAGGCTGGCTGCACTGCACTACTTCCTGCTTCAAAGGAATATCGATTTAAATATTATCGAGATCGCAGGCACTGGAAGTCCATATGAATTTGAAAAAGGGAATAACAATCATCCCTATTACTGGCATTGCCTTTTCCCGGATAAAAGAATGGAAGCGCTCAAGCCAAGGATCGCCAATAAAGCAGTAAGGAAAAAGCTTGATGAACTCAGTCCCGAATTAGTATTTTCAGGTGCCATTGCCTATCCCTCAGGAGCTGCTTCAGTGCGATGGGCAAATGAAAACGGAAAGAGGTGCGTGATCTTTGATAACGCCAGGCTTATTGATGTTCCGAGATGGGCATATGTTAACTATTATAAAAAACGGGTCTTCGCAGGTGTCGATGCAGTTATATGCCCTGCACCTGCATGGAATGAGACTTACAGGTTCTTCGGGTTGGATGATCAGCGGATCTTTTATGGTTTGAATGTTGTAGAAAACTCTTTCTGGTCCAAAGATCATGAATTATCAGTTGCCGGGCTTCCGGAAAGGTACTTTCTGGGAGTGGGAAGGCAGATACTTAAAAAGAATTTCATTTTCCTGCTTAATGCTTATCTTGACTATACTCAGAAAGTCGAAAATCCTGCAGGACTCGTCCTTGTAGGTAATGGTCCGCGACGCTCAGTTCTGGAAGAATTCCTTAAAATGAATAATCTTAAAAATGTGTATTTTATGGATTTCTGTTCACAGGAAATACTGAGGTCCATATACTCGAATGCCTTTTGCTTCATCCTGCCGAGCAGGTATGGAGAGACTTGGGGGCTTGTTGTTAATGAAGCAATGGCATCAGGGCTTCCTGTAATTGTTAGCAATCAGGCCGGATGTGCATCAACGCTGGTCCTTGAAGGTGTGAACGGTTTTACGTTTTCGCCCGACAGGCTGGATGAATTGTCAGGAATCATGATGCTTATTGAAAAGCTTACCCCTGAGAAGCTTACTGAAATGGGACAAAAATCCAGGGAGATAATTAACCTTTGGGGGCTTGACAGGTTTTGCTCAGGGGTCTATGATGCAATTCAATTTGTAATCGAAAATCCACGTTCAAAACCAGGCTTTTTAAGTAGGATCTCTATCAGGTTATGGAAGGGACGTTACAGGCCTCTTTAATTTTTTGAAAGTAGCAATAGTACATACTGATTTTCGTATCTACTGGCCAAAAAGGCTTTCTGCCCTGACAGAATTCCTGCGCTCCTTCAATATCTCACTTGAAATTATTGAGATTTCAGGTATGGGTTCACCTTATAATTTTGCAGAAAGAAACGAATCATATCCTGATAACTGGAATTGCCTTTTCAAAAATAAAAGGATTGAAGATATTTCTCCGCATCGTGCTAAATCTGAGGTCTTAGGGGCTCTAAATGCAATTGACCCTGATATCATAATATCCGGGCCTATAGCATTTACATCAGGTGCTGCATCGGTGTGCTGGGCGGTCAGAAACACAAAAAAAATAATAGTCTTTGATGATGCAAGGTACTCTGATGTTCCCAGATCATGGTGGGTCAACCTTATAAAGAAGAAGGTTTACCAGTGCGTTGATGCTTTGTTCTGCCCATCACCTGACTGGATAGAAACTTATAAGCGTTTCGGGTTCAGGAAAGAACAGCTTTTTTACGGAGTGGATGTTGTGGATAACGAATTCTGGAGAAGATCAGAAAATGAAGCCGGAATAAAAATAAATTCCGGATATTTTCTTTCTGTTGGACGTTTTGTAGCAAAAAAGAACTTCATCCTTTTGCTTAAAGCATACAGGAAATTTGCTGATTCAGTTCAGGATCCTGCTGATCTGGTTCTTATAGGACAGGGACCGGAGGAAAAAACTCTCAAATCCTTTGCATCTGATAATAGACTCATGGATAAGGTCCATTTTTATCCCTTCAAAACCCAGGATGAACTAAGAAATTTTTATCTGCATGCATCGTGGTTTATATTGCCGAGTAAATTCGGTGAATCTTGGGGACTGGTAGTAAATGAGGCAATGGCATCAGGCTTGCCGGTACTGGTAAGTGATCAGGCAGGTTGTGGCAGAATCCTTATAAAAAACGGGCAGAACGGATTTCATTTTTCACCTCAGGATGAAAATGAACTTGCCAACTGGTTAATTAGAATAAACCTTATACCTGAAAATGAAAGAAAAAAAATGGGAAATAAGTCACTTGAAATAATTTCAGGGTGGGACATTGATCGCTTCTGTAAAGGACTTTTAGAGGCGATAAATTTTGTACCTGATTACCACAAAAAACCACCGGATCTGATTAGCAGATTATTTGTCAGAACATGGGATGGCAGGTACAGACAAATATGATGTCAGGGAATCTAATTCCTTTAAAAAATGAAGCTCTTAATAATTTTATTTGTGCGTATTCATTACTGGCTGAATTCAATTGGTATAAGAATAAAAGGCCTGGGCTTTGTCCAAAAATTCCTTAAAAGAGAATACGAATTTAATTCCCTTGGTTGTAAGTTCTTTTATTATCCGCCTGTCGAAGGCAGCTATGATTACATCCTTATAGGAAAACCTAATGAGCCCGAAACCCATCTATTCCTTTCAAAAATAATCCCCTATGTTAAAGCATTAAACTTTGTGGATGTTGGTGCCAGTATTGGTGAATTTGTTATGACTACTAGTAAATATCCAAATGTGCAAAAAGTATTCGCATTTGAACCCAGACCTGAATGTGCTTTTGTACTAAGAAAGAACATAGTAATAAATGGTGATAGAAAAATAATTGTTTTTGAAAATGCGGTGAGTGATAAAGAAGGGGCCATTGAATTCTATTTAAATACGGGTGGAACAACTTCAGGGATCTTTTCATCGATGAACGCTGTTAAAAAGTTGAATATAAATGCAATAACACTGGATTCAGCATTGCCTGAAGAATTATTAAACCCCATAATCCTTATTGATGTTGAGGGAGCCGAACCATTGGTTATTAAGGGAAACTTAAACTTCATCCGAAAAAACTGTCCGTTAATAATTTTTGAATATAATAATATTTCCAGGCAATATTATAATCTTGAAATAATCAGATCATTATTAGGGACTTCTTATTCCCTGTTTCGTCTTAAGGGGGATGGAAATCTTGACATTGATTTTTCAAATTCATGGAATTGTATTGCTGTTTCACAGCAATCTGTATATAGTAAAATTATTGAGTCTTTAATAAAATAATAAATTTGAGAATATTATTTATTCTCCATTACCCGCCTCCTGTTCATGGTCCTGCTATCATTGGATCGTATATCAAAGAAAGTAAGACAATAAATACTAGTTATGAGTGCAGTTATTTAAACCTTGGGATATCTCAATCTATTGAAGAAATAGGCCGGAGAGGTTTAAGAAAACTTTCCAGATACCTTTCACTTATCCGGGAAGTCAGAAAGCAGATCTCGGTTTTCTGTCCGGACCTGATATATTTGACCCCAAATTCAAAAGGTGCAGGTTTTTATAAAGATGCATTTATAATTTTCTTTGCAAAACGATCAGGCAAAAAAGTGATATACCACTTTCATAATAAAGGTGTCAGCTTAAGACAAGACAGGTTTTTTGATAACCTCCTTTATAGATTTGTTTTCAGAAATGTAGATGTAATTCTTCTGTCAAAACTTCTTTATCCTGATGTCCAAAAATATGTTCCGGAAAACAGGGTTCATTATTGTCCGAATGGAATACCGGAGATGAAAGGAGAAAGGAGAAAGGAGAAAAGAGAAAGTGATAATTCAGCTGCTAAAATTTTGTTTCTATCAAACTTAATAAGATCAAAAGGAGTGCTTGTTTTGATAGAGGCCTGCAAAATACTAGTAGAGAGAAACATTAACTTTCACTGTACCATCGCTGGCGGTGAAGCGGAATTAACTATCCGGGACGTGCAAAAGATTACTACAGAAAAAGGACTGAACTCTCTTATATCTATCACAGGAGAAGTAAATGGAAATGAAAAGATGAAGCTTATGTCTTCAGCAGATATTTTTGTTCATCCTTCGTTCAACGATTGCCTTCCGCTGGTTTTATTAGAAGCTATGCAGTATTCACTACCTGTTGTCTCAACCTTTGAAGGCGCAATACCCGATGTTGTTGAAGATAGAGTAACAGGTTTTCTGGTTCCTCATAAAGATGCAGTTGCGCTTACAGATAAACTAGAGATTCTTTTAAAAGAGACTGAAATGAGATCGAAGATGGGCCGTGCGGGGAGAGTGAGGTACGAACAGAAGTTCATTTTGGATAAATTTGAAGAGAGATTAAAAGAGATTCTTGAGGAAGTAGGTAGCTCTAATTCTCTGGGAATTATATGATAGCTGAGCCAAAGAAAAAAATACTATCTATTGAAGCAATTCGTGGTGTTTCAGCAATTTATGTTATGCTCGGTCATATTGTGCTTCTTTATCAGCCATATAGGTTCTTTCCTAAATATGAGTTCATAACTAAAACCATCTTCGGTTATGGTCATCAGGCAGTACTTCTGTTTTTTATAGTATCGGGGTTTAGCATAATGTACAGCTCTTCAAAAATTAACATTTCTGATCCGAAATCAATAAAGGACTACTTATTTAAGCGTTTCAGAAGAATTTATCCTCTTTTTTTTATTGTGCTTCTTATTTCCTTAATTGTTTTGCCAATTACAGGAACTCATTCTGAAGCCAAAAGGACTATTCTTAGTTTTCTTTTTCTAACTGATATAGCGCCGGGATCAATTGCTGATCCAATTCCTACAAACTTTCCAATCTGGTCATTAAGTTATGAAGTTGTATATTATCTGCTATTTCCAATTCTTGTATTGTCATGGGAAAAAGTTGGTAAAAGGAAGATTTTTTTCATTGTTTTACTAGTTGGTCTGGCTACCGGTATTACAGGAATTCTAGGTTGGCCTAACCACATTCTCAATATTTTACAATATTATTGGATCTGGGTCGCCGGAGCCATTTTAGCCGAGGTATATATCAAAGACAGGAAATTTCAATCCGGGTTTCTGAA
The DNA here is from genome assembly GCA_963789985.1 of uncultured Bacteroidales bacterium. GTDB lineage: Bacteria > Bacteroidota > Bacteroidia > Bacteroidales > VadinHA17 > LD21. Next base: position 18,253 of record CAWBNA010000002.1, read on the forward strand.
TGGATTACTAATCTTATCATTGGCTTTTATGTTTACGACTGAAAAGATCCCCGTAATTGTGGATTGGTTCTGGTCGTCACTTTTCCTTACTGTTTTTTTATTGTTCTTTATCAGGGAGGATAAAGTAACAATTAAGAAAAGACTACTCAATATCATGATTGGTTTTGTCGCCATTGCTGGTTGCTATTATCTGACAAATTTCAGTGATGTAGTTTATCACACTCATTTAATAAGAATTCTCCTTATAGTTATTGCAGGGATTTCAGTCCTCCTAAATCTTATGCCACCAGATGTACTTAAAAGCCTTGTCAGGTTCTTGTTAAAACCATTTGTCAGATCTGGTTCATTCAGCTATGCTCTGTACATTATTCATTGGCCAATGATAATGTTATCAGTATTTATTTATAAGAAATATTCGAATATGTCTATTTTTCAAATGATTATTATTGTCTCTGTAAATCTCATAGTTATATTTTTATTATCATGGTATCTTGAAGAAAGGCTTCAGCCATCGATTGCAAAAGCATTAAACCGATGGTATTATAAAAGAGGCAAGGAGGCGTAAAGGTGTAGAGGCGAAAAGGAGAAAGGGGTAAGGGGAGAGCGACAAGCGATTAACGACTAACGACGCACGGAAGTACAACCGAATAATTCTTTTGTTTTGCAACCAGGAACCAGGAACTATGAACCTTGAACTTTGAACCCGGAACCTAAATCCTCTCATCTCTCACGTCTCATCTCTTGCTTTACCAGGAATTCCTGAAAAATAAGATAATTCAAAATCAAAACGATAGTTGCTTTTTAACTCATTTGAATATTTCGTCTTTTTGCCTGCAGTAGTACTAGTTTACTTCCTGCTTCCTTTCAAATGGCGCAATCCATTCTTGCTGATAGCTTCCTACTATTTCTATATGACCTGGAAATGGGAATTCGGATTGCTGTTATTATTTACCTCGCTAGTAAATTATTTCTCAGGTTTTAAATTACAGGACTGTTCAAGTAAAAGAGCCCGCAGATTCTGGCTATGGTTGGCAATAACCGCCTCAATTGGCGTATTGATATATTTTAAATACACAAATTTCTTCATTAAGGAAGCATCTATATTATTAAGAACTTTAGGGCTTAATGTAAATCAATCTTACCTTAAAATCATTCTGCCTGTAGGTGTTTCCTTCTTTACTTTCCAGGCCCTGAGTTATACAATCGACGTTTTCAAAGGCAAAATGCACATTGAAAAGAATATTGTTGATTTTCTGCTTTTTGTCTCTTTTTTCCCGACACTTATTGCAGGTCCCATCTCAAGAGCAACAAACCTTCTCGACCAGTTTAAATCAGAACAGCATTTTTCCTCCGACCGGTTAATTGAAGGTTCACAACTGATAATAAGAGGATTGTTCAAGAAGGTGGTAATTGCTGACCGGCTTGCAATTTATGTTAACCAGATCTATTCTGCCCATGATGCTTACGGAGGAAGTACATTGTTCCTGGCTGCCCTCTTTTTCATGTTCCAGATCTATTGCGACTTCAGCGGTTATTCTGATATTGCAATCGGAAGCGCATATATCATTGGTTTCAGGCTTATCCAGAACTTTAATCTTCCTTACCTGGCACCATCAATCGCCGAATTCTGGAAAAGGTGGCATATTTCACTTACATCCTGGTTCCGAGATTATGTCTTTTTGCCGATATCCTTTTCAATTGCCGGAAAGATTAAAGGTGAAAAAATCCTGTTCATGAAAACTGACATGTTCATTTATATCGTGGCAAGTGCTATCACCTGGTTTCTGACAGGCCTCTGGCACGGCGCCAGTAATACATTTGTGATCTGGGGACTGTTACAGGGTTTCTTTCTTATCGTTTATAACTGGCAGAAAAAATCCGGGAAAAGGCTTTTTAAAAGAATCGGCATTAAAAACGATAATAATCTTATTGTCCTGATTGAAACGCTTCTGACTCTTTGTGTGGTGATAATTTCCTGGGTGTTCTTCAGGGCAGACAATCTGCACCAGGCCGGTTATATTGTGTCACACATGTTCACCGGCTGGACCCGGATGCCATACCTCGGATCATCAGCGTTCGAAACTGTGCTGGGTCTGGCATTAATAATGCTGTTATACGCCTCACAATTACTCCAGTACCATGGAATTATCTCACCCGGTTTTACATCTTCTTCAATACCTCAAAGCTTTCGCTGGGCAGGATATGTTTCAATGTTGATCATGATAGCTATGCTTGGCATTTCATCCGGTCAGTTTATCTATTTCCAGTTCTGAGGTATATGGCTCTCCCTTTTTTTTCTGATCTGAAGAATGATAAAAAACTACCTAAAAACATTCTAAGGTTAGTAGTATTCATTCTTCTCTTTTTTATCCTTGATAATGTTGTTTCATTTATTCTTCTTAAGGGGATAGATCGCAATTATGGACTGGGAAGCAACTCAGAGGTGCTTATGATAGGCCATTCCCACCTTATGCTTGCAATAGATAAGGTTCTCCTTGAAAAACGGAGCGGACTGAAGGTGGCAAAATATACAAGGGAAGGGGTTAACGTTGCCGATCGGAAAATAATGCTTGAACATTACTTTATTACATGTAGGAAAAAACCGGAAATAGTCATTCTTGGTGTGGATCCATGGCTCTTTACGGGAGAGGGCCTAAGCAAAAATTCATATGTGCTTTTTCTGCCTTTTATAGACAGCCCTGAGATAAAAGATTATGTAAAAAAGTCCGTCCCCAAAAAATCTGATTATCTCAAAGCTGAATTTATCAAAACAACCAGGTATAATGCCCTTCTGCTCAATGCCTCTATAAGGGGTTGGCTGAATAACTGGAATAATCTCAAGATTGGTACAATCGACAGCGTCAGGATCAGGAAGGAAATATCAACCGGAAATTTCAGAAAAATAAACTTTGATAAAAACCTGATGAATGACTTTTCGGAGATACTTGATTATCTTGCCAGAACCAATTCCAAAGTAATCCTGCTTAACACCCCTGTCTGGGAACCTCTTTTGACCTGTCAGCTGCAGGAATACAACAAATCCATGCATATTATTGATTCTCTTGCTCAATCTCATTGTCCATCCGCTGAACTTGTTGATTTTGTTCCCCGTTTCTCAAAAGACACAAAACTTTTTTTCGATCCCATCCACATGAACCCCGAAGGACAAAAGGTGGTGACGGAAGCGCTGGCGGTTGTCGTGGACAGTTTGAAGGAAGCAAGGGAAAAGATGTGAGAGGTGAGATGTGAGAAGTGAGCGCCCCTGGTCCTCTGCGCCGTGCGCCGTTTTTACCCACCCCTTGCCCCACCACAAATCTCCCCTGCAAGCTGGCTCTTTCGCTAAATTTGCCCACAGGGCAAATTTCTAACGCTCAACCCCCTCCAGGGAGGGGATCCTTAAGATTATGCCTTTACGCCTTATCGATGCATGGCGCACAGCGCACGGCTGCACAACCTGCATAACTGCATAACCGCATAACTGCACAACTGACGACTCACGACTCACGAAAATCTGAACCCGGAACCTTGAACCTTGAACCTTGAACCTTGAACCTTGAACCTTGAACTTTGAATTTTGAACCTTGAACTTTGAACCTTGAACCCAAATCCTCTTCCCTCTTCTTCCTTCGTTTCTGACACACCGAATTAATCACTAACATCGATTTTAAATATGCACATCACCATAACCGCTGGCGCCAGACCTAATTTCATGAAAATCGCACCTGTGATACATGCAATGAATAATGCCATAAGGAACGGCCATTCCATTGAGTACCGCATAGTACATACAGGACAGCATTACGACCAGAACCTGAGTGACACTTTTTTCAATGAACTTGATATCCCTGCTCCGGATATCAACCTTGGTTCCGGCAGTGGCACACAGGCAGAACAGACAGCTTCAATAATGGTCGGGTTCGAAAGGGATCTGACCGATCATCCTGCTGACCTGGTGATAGTTGTGGGCGACGTAACTTCCACACTGGCCTGCTCGGTAACAGCCAAAAAGCTTAATATAAAAGTTGCTCACATAGAGGCGGGAATACGTTCATTCGATCTTACAATGCCCGAGGAGATAAACAGAATGGTCACCGACAGCATCACCGATTATTTCTTCACTACATCACATTTTGCAAATGAGAACCTGCATAAGGCAGGGATAACCGATGACAGGATATTCTTCGTAGGAAATGTAATGATAGATACTCTTATGGCTAACCGCAACAGGTTTGCCAGACCTTCACTCTGGGACCAGACAGGACTGAAAGAGAAAAGCTATATTGTAATGACACTGCATCGTCCCGTGAATGTGGATGATCCCGATAACCTCCGGCGCCTGCTTGATGCTGTAAGCGCCTCTTCACGTGACCTTCCTGTTATTTTTCCTGTCCACCCCCGTACCCGCAAAGTAATAAATGCCTTCTCACCATCTTCCCCTCCCCCCTTCTCCCATTCTCCTCTTCCCCCTCTCTCCCCCTCTCTCCATCTTATAGACCCTTTGGGCTATCTTGAGTTCAACTACCTCGTCGAATGGGCCTTTGCAGTGATCACCGACTCCGGGGGAATAACCGAGGAAACAACTGTTATGGGCGTACCCTGTATGACTCTCCGCAACACGACTGAACGGCCGGAAACCTGCACCATCGGCACCAATGAACTCCTCGGAACAGATCCGTCTGCCATAAAACCCGCCATGGACAGACTCTTTGCCGGCAAATGGAAAAAGGGCAGCATCCCTGAACTTTGGGACGGGCGGGCGGCTGAAAGGATTGTTGATGTGATCGTGAAGCTTTTTACCTGAGAATTGAGAGGCACAAAGGCGAAGAGGTGATAAGGAGAAAGGGGGAAGGAAGTACGGATTTGGATCCCCTCCTGGGAGGGGTAAGGGGTGGGTTAAATAATACAGTTGGAATGCCAAAAAGAAAAATTATCCAATATAATCAGGATCTTAAAAAACTTGCCGGGCAATTGAGAAGAAACATGACCCTTTCTGAAGTATTACCTTGGAACGAATTGAAGCAGAAAAAGATGCTTGGATATGATTTTGACCGGCAGCGACCAATAGACAACTTCATTGTTGATTTTTACTGCAAGGAATTACAGCTTGCAATAGAGATAGATGGAGATACTCATATATACAGATAGCTTGCATTCAACGAAAATTCCTGCTCAAGTGATAATTCTTCGATTTTCTTTGGAAGTTACAATTTAAGTACTTTTATTTGTACTTAATTACATACTTAAAATTATTACAAAAATGATTGCTGCAAATTATTCAGAATTCAGGAATGAATTAAAGAATTACCTTGACAATGTTGAGTTTAACAACGAGACACTCATCATTAAAAGAGGATCTGGCAAGGGTACTGTTCTAATATCCCTTGACGAGTACAATTCGATAATGGAGACTCTGCATCTTCTGAGCTCAAAGAAAAACGCTAAAAGACTCTTTGAATCAATTGAACAAATGAAAACCGGTAAGCGGGCCCAACACAAACTGATCGAAGAGTAATGAGGATAATATTTTCTAAAAATGCATGGGAGGATTATATCTCCTGGCAAACAGAGGACAAGAAAACTCTAAAAAAAATCAATTCTTTAATAAAGGACATCGAGAGAACTCCTTATGAAGGGATTGGAAAACCAGAACCACTTAAATTTGACCTTGCTGGATTTTGGTCCAGACGTATTGATCAAGCTCATAGACTTGTTTACAGGATTGAAGAAAATGACCTTCAAATCTTTGCTTGTAAATATCACTATGACAAAAAATAATAACGCAAGCTAATATGGACAATATGATTATGATGAAAAAATGCAGAAAGAACTGGAAAAGCTTGGTGCAAGTTTTTTAAGGTTCGAGGATATTGAGGTTAAAAGTAACATATCTAATGTTTTAAGGGTTATTGAAGGTTGGATTAGGAAGAAAAGACCCACCCCAAACCCCTCCTAGGAGGGGATTCTTAAGATTATGCCTCTGCGCCTTTGTCCCTTTGTACCTTTGTCCCT
>CAWBNA010000003.1:0-59571 GCA_963789985.1 uncultured Bacteroidales bacterium
AATTTAATATGAAAACAATCCTTTCCACGAACTACAGTTTTCCGGGACAAAAAAGTATATATAAAGGTAAAGTCAGGGATGTGTACAACATTGACGATAAATATCTCCTGATGATAGTTTCGGACAGAATATCTGCCTTTGATGTAGTTTTGCCCAGAGGCATCCCCTACAAGGGTCAGGTTCTTAACCAGATAGCTTCTAAATTCCTTGATGCTACAAGCGATATCGTACTAAACTGGAAACTTGCTGCACCGGATCCCAACGTAACGATTGGTCATATATGCAAGCCTTTTCCTGTTGAAATGATTGTGAGGGCGTACCTGACAGGAAGTTCCTGGAGAAGCTATAAGGCAGGAGCAAGGAAGATATGTGGTATCCGGTTGCCCGACGGAATGAAAGAGCATCAGCGTTTCCCTTCTCCGATCCTCACCCCGACGACCAAGGCTGAGCAGGGCAGGCATGATGAGGATATTTCACGGCAGGAAATCATTGAAAGCGGACTTATTCCTGAAGATGAATATGCCCTGATTGAAAAATACACGATGGAGGTCTTTCTCAGGGGCTCGGAAATTGCAATTAGGCAGGGACTCATACTTGTGGATACAAAATATGAATTTGGCATAAAGGATGGGAAAATTTACCTCATTGATGAAATAAATACCCCTGATTCTTCAAGGTATTTCTATGCAGACGAATACCAGGAGCGGTTTGAAAAGGGTCTTCCCCAGAAACAGCTGTCAAAGGAGTTTGTAAGGGAATGGCTCCTGGAAAACGGGTTTCAGGGCAAAACCGGTCAAAAAGTTCCGGAAATGACCGATGATTTTGTAAACCAGGTTTCTGAAAGATATATCGAACTTTATGAAAAAATAACAGGGGAAAAGTTCGTAGAAGCTGATATAGCTAATGTTTCTGAACGGATTGAGAAAAACTGCATGGCCTTTCTCAAAACACTGTAATATCTTATTCCGTACCCTATTAAAGCCGATTGTTCTTCCGGCGGCCGGATGACTTAGTGTAAAATGTTGTTACATTTGTGGTTTAATACATTAAATACCTGACAAAATGAACAGGCAAGCGTCAATCAGGCATTTCGTGGCACTATTTGCGCTTATGATCTTCTGCGCTTCCCTGCTGTCGCAGGTTGCCGTTGAAAGGTCAAGGAATAAGGTAGTAATTGCAGGTGTGGCCTATTATCTCCACGAGGTGAAAAAGGGAGAAACAGTATACTCAATATCAAAGGCATATGGCATTACCGCTGAGCAACTTCTGAAGGAAAACGTCGATGCAACAGGCGGTTTGAAGGAAGGTCAGACATTAAGGATACGTGCAGATCAGGTTTCACCGGTTACTCAGACTAAGTCCCCTGTCAATGCTGAGGGAGCGCATGATGACGGCAGATTCATTTATCATAAACTTCAGCCCGGAGAGACTGTTTACTTTCTTTCAAAAACCTATGGTGTGACTGAAGATGATGTCATTAAGAGCAATCCGGGGATTGATATTACAAAGCTTCCGGCGGGTTCAGATATTGCCATACCAAGGAAAGCTCTGATCCCCGATAATCAAGCTGCAGTAAAACAGGAGCCCGACTCCTATTACCATAAGGTTGTCGAAGGTGAGACCCTTTCCTCAATTGCACGCGACTACGGCATAACTTTAAGGGCCCTCAGGAAAGGAAACAGGGATGTCCGGTTTCCACAGGTTGGTGATTATCTTAAAATCCCGGGGATGAAGCCTGTCCGGAAAACGACTATAGCGCCTGTCGTACCCGATACTCAGCCTGCAATTCCTGAAAAAGAGGTTATACTAAAAGAAAAACCCACGGAATTGACACCAGTCACAATGCTCAGGGGATCTCTTAATGTTGCAGTGCTTCTGCCATTCTACCTGAGTGAAAATGATAAAAGGGAAGAAATTGATTCCTCACAGATTGTGAAAGGGAAAAAGATCTATAAGGTTATCACAAGACCTGATGACTTTATTTATCCGCGCAGCACAGGATTTATTGAAATGTATGAAGGTATACTGCTCGCTGCTGACACCCTGCGATCACTGGGGCTTGACATTAACATACATACATTTGACATTGTAAACGATACCCTGGAGATTACAAGGCTCATCAGATCAGGGAAGCTTGACAGGATGGATCTTATTATCGGGCCGGTGCATTCAAATAATCTTTCTGTTGTTGCCGCCTATGCAGGGAAGCATGGGATTCCGGTTGTTTCTCCGGTACAACTTCTTAATAATTCTGTTCTTGAAGATAATCCTTCGTTGTTCATAGCAAATTCGTCGCTCGAGGTTGCTCAGAAGTATATAGCAGGCAAATTACGTGATTACTATAATTACAACCTTGTCCTGATCACCGATTCAATAGCATCCCTGAAAGAAACACCAAGGTTAAAAAGCCTGATTGTAAATGAACTGGCCTCAAGAATTCCACCTGAAGAAATAAGCCTGAAGGAGGTTATCTTTGACAGCAGATCTTCATACGGGGTTGATTCAATAAATAACCTGTCTCACGTTCTTTCAGACAAGACAGGTAATGTTGTAATTATTGCTTCCGAAGATATTCCGGTAATGAGCGAATCAATCACTGATGTGCACACTCTGGCAAGAAAATATGACTTAAAGGTTTTTGGTTACCCCGGTATGAGATACCTTGATAACCTTGATCCAAAATTATGCTTCGATCTTGGTCTTATGATCTATTCACCTTATTGGATTGATTATTCTCAGCATGATGTGAAACAGTTCATAGCGCGCTTCAGAAACAAGTTTTACTCCCAGCCCTCAGAAATGAGTTATGCCTGGGAGGGCTATGATATAGCCTATTATTTTCTGAGTGGAATCGCAATTAATGGAAAGGAGTTCTTGCGACATCCTGAAATTCACAACCCGGATCTGTTGCAGACTGAATTTGATTTCAGAAGGAAGTCGAACAATGACGGGTTTGAAAATCATAAGCTCTTTCTTGTCAGGTATACAAATAATTACGACCTTGAACTCGTTCCTGAAACAGGAAATATCCCATAAAGAAGTTTATTCTGCAATGGGTAACAAATTTAAAAGTCTTCTCCTTGTGTTAACAAAAATTAACAATAGGGAATATCTGTTAGGTTTTAATTGTCTATATTCAGTATGATTGAAGAATCGTACAGGCAAAAGGAAGATGAGAATCTGATAAAAGAGTCTCTGAACGGCAATAAAAATGCATTCGGAGAGATCGTAAAAAAATATCAGAGTATGGTTGCCCGGACAGTAAAGGGTATGCTTGGCGATTCATTTTATTCAGAGGATATTGGACAGGAAGTTTTTATTAAACTATTCTATTCATTATCTGACTTCAGAGGTGAGGCTAAGCTTTCAACGTATATCCAGAAAATAGCAGTAAACCTTACCCTGAATGAAATAAAAAGAAGGAAGAAGTTCTTTTCAATGTTTTCCCAGAAAGGGAATAATGAAATGTACGAATTTGAAGTTGCAGATTATGATGATAAAGAGCAGAGAGAAGCTTCGGAAATCGTGAACAGGGCATTGCTGAGCCTGGATCCCAAATTCAGGGTAATTGTTACCATGAGGATGATTCAGGGTTACTCAACAAAAGAAACAGCCGAAATACTTGAACTGCCTGTAGGAACGGTGCTTTCGAGATTATCCAGGGCACAGGAACAATTGAAAAACATTTTGGAAAAACTATAATTGACATGAAAACTCCGGAATTTAAAAAATTACTGATCAGGTCGCTTGATAAAGAAGCTGATCCTGGAGAAATCGCTGTTAAGATACGTGAGGCAGGCGTTAAATTCGAATTCAAGGATGGTTTCAGGGACAGGGTAACAGACAGGATATATTCAGCAGGCTCTTCCATAGTGCGGGAAACCGAATTCATCCGGAACCTGACATTTGTTTTCTACCGGATAGCGCTGCCAGGCGTTGCTGCAATAGTACTGTTGATTATTTCCTTGTTTTTAATGGAAGGATCAATCTCCTTCGATTCATTACTTGGATTGAAAAATACTCATGATGAAACTATTATATGCCTTTTAACCGGAAATTGATTGCTTATGAAAACCAGACCAGTATTGGTAATATTAATCACGCTTGTAATGGGTTTTGTCTTAGGCATGCTGACCTCGGCTCAGATAAGGCTTCACCGGCTTAAACCGATGCGTATGTTCTTTTCCGAAGAAGAATTCAGGGCAGGATTCTTTAAGACCATTCAGCCCGATGAAAAACAAAAGGCAATAATAGAGCAGATCCTGAATAAATATGCAACCAGGAACAGCGACCTTCAAAGTAATTTCAGGAAGGAACTGAATTCAAACATGAAAGACATGAGAAAGGAGCTCGATCAAAACCTTACAAAGGATCAGATTGCCAGACTCAAGGAGATGGATTCACGGCGCATGGAAATGATCCGGCAAGGTATGTACAGACATAGAAATGACTCTTCCAGGTTTCGCAGGGATATGAGGTCCCGCCAGCTTTACAGGAGGCCTGAACCTGATGACTTAGGTACGCCTGGTGGTCCGCCACCAATGCCGGTTCCGCCTCCTCCGGATAATCAGAGCAGCACGGATTCAATCTACTAAAAACAACAGGTAATCAAGAAGTATCGGCAGATCATCGGGGTTTGCTCCCAGTGAGATCAACAACGGGCAGTCATCCTCAAAAATTGCCATGAACTGCTCTCTTGTTATTTCTCCGCCGGTAATGCTTTGCCTGTAATTTTCAACAGCTTCCATTTTATTTCCCCGGCAGAGTGCAAGATGTCCTTTGTTTATGTAATCATGTGCATTGAGCTTACCTGATGAAAGACGATCATAGTACTTTTCCGAATCTTCAAATCTTTTAAGCGAAAGGTAACAAAAGGCTATGGGCCTTAGTATCTTTAAGTTGCCCGGATCTTTATATTCCACTTTGAAATAATATTTCAATGCTTCCTCATAATTATGAAGATCAAGATAACAATGGCCTGTCATTATTGCCGTGTGCAGGTTCTCAGGTTCCATCGATCCGGACTGCAGGTAATAATCGAGTGCTTCCTCTGTTTTGCCCAGACGGCGCAGGCACAATCCTATTTTCTTTAATGTCCATGGCTTTCTGTCAACAAGTTCAGCTCTCCTGTAATACATGAGAGCTTCTTCATAATTTTCTTCCTGCTGGTAACAGAAAGCAATTTTTTCATAGAGCTGTGAATCATCAGGCCTGTTTTTTGCCTGTTTAAGGAAAAGGTCAAGTGCATCTGAATAGTAATTCTTGCTGAAAAAATAATCTGCAAGGCCTGCTTCAGCTTCATAAGCATTGCAAGTCATCCTGAAGAACTCTGAATTGTAGATGTCGAGCTTTCCGGTAAACTGGTCCTCAAACTCCTTTTTGTAAGGCGACAGCTTAAAAAATCTGTAAAGGTCCTGAAGATACTGGGTTACATTTGTCCTGAATGACCTGTAAGGATCAGCCGTATTTTCATCCTCATCAAGCTGCTGAAGACCCTCCAGTTCCATCCTGAATACCTTGAGCATCATAGACTTCTGTGATGTAGGGAGATATTTGAGATTAAGAACAAGCGAATACTTATCCGAATTGCAGATGAAAGGTGTTTTATACAATCCTTCAGCAAGCTCGTTGGTGCCCGGACCAAGAATCTCATCCCTGAATATTTCATTCACCACTTCATGATCGGGATAGAACGGAACAAACCAGTTCTGGAAATCCTTGAAGAAATCAAAATGCTTAAGATTTGCGAAGGCTGACATATAGACGTCTGCTCCCTCCATCTGAAGTTTTGTCAATTCCTCCATCGTCTTGAAAATATCTTCGGAATCGCTGAACATCTCCGACCAGTCAGGATTTTTATCTTCATTTTTTTCATTTGGCAGAATGTTGTCAAGGTCAAGCTTTTCATCAATTCTTGGTTTAAGCTTTGCGACCCTGGGAAGGATTTCATCCTGCAACTTTTTACCGAGTTTTTCTGTCTCGCGCGACCTTATTGTCTGCAGAACTATGATCCTGCAATGCTCCCTGAACTTTTCATTCTTGCTCATTCTGGTTATTCCTGAAGTTATTTCAGGATACAGAAGAATCCTTGAGTTGTAATAATTCAGGTTAAGGATAAGACCTGATAATGCTCTTTCCATTACCTGTTCCTGTGATACTTCATAAAAATCAATAAGAATAAGGAGCTTTTCAGTCTGCCATGTCCGGAAGGCACTCAGAGTAATTGCGCTCACGAAAAGACTTGTTTCATACCATCTGAACTTCCCTGATTTCATTATTATGCCGATAAGACTTTCTTCTGCTTCTCCGTAGTAGTCGGTAAGCCAAAGATGATTAAAAATGTTTTTAATCAGATGTTTATGCTTAAGCGATAATTCTGATTCGGGATCCGGATTAATTTCGCTGGTCTGTTTCAGCCATTCATCCAGCTCTGACTTGAACATAAGGTCATCAACTGTTTCGACCAGTGTTTTCCCCGTAAGCTTCTGCCCTTTTTCAGTTTGCTGCTTGATCCAATAAGTATTCCACCCTGAATATCGTGACAAAATGTCCTGTCTGACACGATCAGAAAGTTCAAGAATTGACTGTACAAGTTTCAGGTATATTTTATTACGCTCAGGATCCTCTATTCCTTCAATAGTATAACTGAGCATATTTTTATATGTCATTTCAATTTCATTGTATTCATCATGCAGGTCTCCAAGCGAAGACAATGCAATCATATCCTTCAGTATGTCAAGGCTTTGCTTTATCTTTTTTTCCGAAACCAATCTTCCGATCCTTTTATGCTGCTGTATAACCTTGCTAATATCCATTTTCTTTTTTATTTTATTTTATTTGTATAAGTCATATACTGAAATTAACATCTGCAACAATCAGGCCGTTAAGTGTATGTCAATAAATATTCAGTATATCAATGAATTATAAATGTCAGAATTGCGGGTGCATAGCCAGTTTCTTCCGGCTTTTAAAAGCTGAATCCGAGCGAGATAAATCCCTTTATACTGTTGAAGTATCTTTCGGTGCTGCTTAATCCCTGCATAATGCCTACTCTGAGTGGACCTAATTTTGACATATACCCGAGGCCTAACCCGTACCCTCCAAGACACGAAAAATTTTTACCGTTTCCGATTTCCTGTGCAGCCGCTATATTTGTCAGAAAGCTCAAATGAAAGTTGTCGGAAAATTCAAGGTCCAGGTTTATGCAGGCACTTGCAACTTTTGCCACTGGTATTTCGTTTGCATGAAATCCGGTCAACGGGATAGACCTGTTAGTTGTATAATCCTGGCCTCCAAGAAAGTAATAATCATTGACTGAGAAAGAAGTGTCAGATGAGTAGGTAAACAGTGCATCTCCGCCAAAGCAAAATGTAAGCTTCCGGACCGGACTATAGTATTTGCGTAAACTGGCTGTCAGAGAGTATGATTTCTTAAACATGAAGTCACCCGGATCTGACTCAGTATATTCATATTTGTAATTAATAGTGCGGTAATCCCCTTCAAGAAGCTTACTGGCATTCAGGGAAACATTGAACAAAACTCCTTTCTTAGGAAAATGCTTGTTGTCGAGAGTATTCAGTTCATTCATGTAGCCAATGGATATATAATTGAAAGTAAGCCGCTTAAGGTTATTAACCGAAATAAAGTCAGGGACTATATTCAGGTTCCCGTAGTTTGCAGAGAGGCTCATAAAATGGTTAAGTCCTAACCGTTTATCAATGCTTAGCCCGCCCTCAAGGAACCTTCTGTAAAACTGCCCTTTTTCACCTCTTTCTGTCATAAAAAGCAGGAGGGTATTATCAAAGTTAAAATTAAATGACAGGCCCAAGGACTGATTTCTGTCAACAAATTGTGTAAATAAGGACCGGAATCTGTAATACTGTCCTATGTAAGCATCAATATTGAATGATGATCCTTGTGTAACCGGATTCTTTGCTGAGAGTGAAACCAAAAGTCCGGCCTGTATGGCATTGTCATAATGCAATGATCCGTTCAGGAAAGCTTTAGGCTTTTCAATGCAATCTATGACCAGAATAAGGGAATCATTTCGTGGGACAATCCTGTATTTCACCTTTTCAAACCATGCCCTCCCGTAAAGCAATTCCATTTTGTCAGTCAGAATATCTTTGTCGACCGGCTGATGGGGTGTCAAATTAAGAACGCCAAGTATTTCTTCATCTGAATTTATTTTATTGCCTGTAATTTCGATCTTGTCAAATACATAAGGTTTTTTATTAAGGATCACCGAATCGGGTTTCCGAGGTCCTAAACGGTTTAATGAATCTGCAAGCCTTCTGAATTTTTCCCTGAAAGGAAGGGCTGCTTTATAACCTCGCATGATGATTGAGTCTGAATTGGTGAAGACAGTTGAAGACATATCATCGGTGTAAGGCTCGATCAGGATATCTATCTTTTTCTTTTCCGAAGCATAGTCAAGAATGCTGTTAAAGAAGCTCAGCTGCTTCAATACCCCTGCAACTGACTGAAGCTCATTTTTATTCAACTTATGAAATCCGGTGTATGAACCTATTACTATGTCGGCACCCATTTCCCTGAGTTCACTGACGGCAATGTTCCTAACAAAACCGCCATCGATTATAACGGCGGTATCGATTGTCATCGGAGTAAATAATGACGGTACAGCCATGCTTGCCCTGATGGCATCGGGAAGGTATCCTTTTCTCAGTATTACTTTTTTACATGAATACAGGTCTGTCCCAATGCACAGAAAGGGGATCGGCAATTTCGAAAAGTCGTTTATTTTCGCTGCGGGCCAGCAATAATAGCTAAGCATATTTTCAATCTGCTGCCCGTTGATCATACCTGAGGGAAGCAGGAACTTCTTTAATGTTACCGGAAGAGATATGATACTGTTGTTATAATACCTCTTTTCAGTGAAAATTACTTTGTTTTCAGGTATTTTATTTGAAAGAATGAGATTCCAGTCGGTTTCCCTGAAAAGTCTTTGAAGGCTGTCAGGGCTATATCCCATTGAATAAAAACCTCCTACTATACTCCCCATGCTTACACCGGTAACATAATCGGGCTTCAGTCCTGCTTCTTCCATAACCTTGAGTACCCCGACATGTGCCATGCCAAGTGATCCTCCTCCGCTAAGGGCGAGGCCAACTTTAGGACGTTTCTCTGCCGTCTGTGCATTTGAGACCGGGAGGAAACAGAGCAAAGCCAGGATTATGATAATATTCCTGACTATATTTACAGGGATTTTTTCTTCTGTTTTGACATGAAATAAAATCATAATGACTGCATTATGAAATCGACATGCATTTAATAAATTGAGGCAAGATACTAAATTTGGCAAAACTCAGGAGTTTCAAATGACCAGTAAATTTGAGAACAGATGGCTGCCAGTAACGAAGAAAGAAATAGAATATCTAGATTGGGATCAGCCTGATGTCATAATCTGCACCGGAGATGCGTACGTTGATCATCCATCATTTGGAGCGGCTGTCATCGGCAGAGTGATTGAGGATGAGGGATTAAGGGTTGCTATTCTCCCACAACCCAACTGGAAAGACGACCTTCGCGATTTCAGGAAGCTTGGCAGACCAAAGTATTTCTTTGGGGTCACAGCTGGCAATATGGATTCAATGGTAAATCATTATACAGCTGCAAAAAGACTCCGTTCGAATGATGCCTATACTCCCGGAGGAAAATCGGGTTTCAGGCCTGATTATCCAACCATTGCTTATACAAAAATCCTTAAGCAGCTCTACCCTGACGTTCCGGTCGTAATTGGAGGAATTGAAGCTTCAATGAGGAGGCTTACCCATTATGATTACTGGAAGGACAGCCTGGAGCCTTCAATCCTGTTAAGCAGCGGAGCCAATTTGCTTATTTACGGGATGGGAGAGGAGCCGGTCAGAGAATTGGTTCGCCTGGTTTCCAGGGGCGTGCCTTTTCTTTCGCTTAAAAACATACCCCAGACGGCATTTGTCTCAGGGCAAGGCGAAACAATACTGCCGGACATCAGGTGGAATGATATTGTCCTGAAATCGTATGAGGAGTGTGCTTCAGACAAAAGAGTTTTTGCGGCTAATTTCCTGACATTTGAAAAGGAATCGAATAAGCTTGATGCAGCGAGACTCATTGAACCAGCAGGTGATAAAAATGTGGTTATAAATCCTCCTTTTACCCCCATGAATGAATCGGATGCTGACCGTACATATGATCTGCCTTATACATATTTACCGCATCCGAAGTATCGTGAAAAGGGCCTGATACCCGCTTATGAGATGATAAAATTTTCGGTCAACATTCACCGTGGCTGTTTCGGAGGATGCAGTTTTTGTGCAATAGCAGCACACCAGGGCAAACAGATCATCAGACGCTCAGAAGAATCGATAATCAATGAGATAAAAAGAATAACAGGTCTTCCCGGGTTTAAAGGTTATATTTCTGATCTCGGGGGACCTTCTGCGAACATGTACGGGATGAAAGGCAGAGAAATGGAGCTTTGCAGAAGATGTTCGAGACCTTCATGTATCTGGCCGTTGGTGTGTAAAAATCTCAATACTGATCACGGTAGATTGACGAACCTTTACAGGATGGTGAGTGGACTTGATGGCATAAAGAAGGTTTTTATAGGAAGCGGGGTCAGGTACGATCTTCTGTTCAGGGAGTGGAATCCTGGAGCCGGGACGGCTGAAAAGGAATACCTGAAAGAGCTTGTTGTGAATCATATTTCAGGTTGGCTTAAGGTAGCTCCTGAACACACCTCCGGAAAAGTTTTAAGATATATGAGGAAAGTTCCGTTTGATCTGTTCAGGAAGCTTAAAGTCAGATTTGACACTATAAAAGATGCTGAAAGGCTTAATTGTGTTATTGTCCCTTATTTCATCTCTGCTCATCCCGGGTGTACTGAAAAGGACATGCATGAGCTTGCGGATGAGATCAGGACGATGGATGTGAGGCCTGAGCAGGTACAGGATTTTACTCCCACACCGATGACTCTATCGACCGCAATGTACTATTGTGGATTTGATCCCTATTCCGGTGAAAAGATGTTTGTAGCGAGAGGATCTGAAGAAAAGAGGAAGCAAAAAGAGTTTTTCTTCTGGTACAAAATGGATTGTATTGGCAAGAATTCATCGGGGAAGGGGAAGCCAGGAAATTACGAGCTCACTGGCAGAGATAGCAAAAAGAAGAATTTCCGGGAGGAGGGATTTATGAGAGATAATTTTAAGAAGAGGGGTAATTCACGGTAAAGGGCACCGGGTTATTCTGGTTTAGAATGATTATTAAAAGATAATGATTCTCATTTGATAATGATTCTTATTTAAGAGTAATTCTCTTTTGATAATAATTCTCATTTGATAATGATTTTCATTTGATAATAATTCTCATTTGATAATAATTCTCATTTGATAATAATTCTCATCTGATAATGATTTTCATTTGATAATGATTCTCATTTGATAATGATTCTCATCTGACAGTCATTCTTACCTGAAAATTCCTCCCTTGAAACCGTAACTTTTTACTTATAAACAAAAAACCGGAGACCATAGATCCCCGGCTCATCATAAAACTTTAAACCACTCATTTTAAACATTATTCATATTCCTTAAGAATATTCTTTACATCATCCGGCGCAACCCTTCCATAGGTTTTATCTCCTACAAGCACTACCGGGGCAAGTCCGCATGCCCCAACACACCTCAGGGTCGAAAGGGAGAATTTCCCGTCATTCGAAACCTGACCAACCTGAAGGCCAAGCTCTTTCTTGAATTCTTCAAGAACCTTCTCAGCACCCCTCACATAACATGCAGTACCCAGACATACACTTACAGGGTTCTTCCCTTTTGGAGTCATCGTAAAAAAAGAATAAAAGGTAACAACTCCATAAATTTTGGCAACCGGAATTCCAGTTTCGGAGGAGATAACTTCCTGCACCTCGGCCGGCAGATATCCAAAATGCTCCTGACAACTGTGAAGCATATTTATCAGTTCCTGGGGATCTTTATTGAAGGAAGCGCAAATTTCTCTAATCTTTGCAACATCCTCCTGTCTTAACTCTATTTTTATACTCGACATGACATTTATTTTTATTGTGACCTATCGGTTCATTACTATTGTTTTACAATAATCTTTTTCTTTTTGTCAAAATACCTGGTATGAAGCAGATGATGTGCTAATTCACTGTTTGGCTTACCAAGAAACTCATCATAAAGCTTTATTATATAAGGGTTCTCATGCGACTTACGAAGCGGTTTCTCTTTATCTTCCCTGTAAATCGCAGCAGC
The DNA here is from genome assembly GCA_963789985.1 of uncultured Bacteroidales bacterium. GTDB lineage: Bacteria > Bacteroidota > Bacteroidia > Bacteroidales > VadinHA17 > LD21. The sequence goes on from CAWBNA010000003.1 coordinate 12,267, forward strand.
TCTTGCTTTTATAATCTCAGAATTTCCATGATGAAGGGGCTGACCGCCCCCGCCTATGCACCCTCCCGGACAAGCCATAACTTCAATGGCATGGAACGTTGATTTACCTGACCTCACGTCATTCAGAAGCTTCCTGGCATTTCCAAGTCCGTTGGCAATCCCAATATTAAGAGGAATGCCGCCAAAATCGATGGTTGCAGACCGCACCCCTTCCAGACCTCTGAGCTCCGTAAAATCTATGTGATCCAGTTTTTTGCCTGTATAAAGCTCATAAGCAGTCCTGCAGGCAGCCTCAATGACACCTCCTGTTGTGCCGAATATCACTCCTGCACCTGTCGATTCGCCAAGCGGAGCATCGAATTGTTCATCCTGGAGATTTTCAAGGTGAATATTTGCCTGCCTGATAAAGGCAGCCAGCTCCCTTGTGGAGATCGAAAAATCAACATCCCTGTTCCCGTCAACAGAGAACTCTTCTCTCTGACATTCATATTTCTTGGCAAGGCAGGGCATTATTGAAACAACAACCAGATCCTGCCGGTTTACTTTTATTTTGTCAGCAAAATAAGTTTTTGCAATTGCACCAAACATCTGCTGAGGTGACTTTGAAGTTGACGGGACATCTTTCAAATCAGGAAAATATTCTTCGAAGAAGTTTACCCAGCCCGGGCAGCATGAAGTAAGTATTGGCAAACGGGCGGTCTTATCGCCTTTCATATGCCTTGTAATCCTGTCAAGCAATTCTGTACCTTCTTCCATAATTGTAAGGTCCGCACCGAAATCAGTGTCAAATACATAATCAAATCCCAGGGCTCTGAGCGCTGCTACCATCTTTCCCGTGACGAGCGTGCCAGGCTCCATGCCGAATTCTTCGCCAAGTGCCGCACGAACTGCCGGAGCAGTCTGAACAATGACTGTTTTTGACGGATCAGCCAGCGCTCTGAGTATATCAGGTGTATTGTCAACTTCAGTAAGTGCCCCGGTCGGGCAGACAGCAACACACTGTCCGCAATAGGTGCAAGTGGAATGCTCCAGATTCTGCTCAAATGCAGGTGCAACTACTGCCATAAATCCTCTGTTCACGGCTGACAGGGCGCCCACAGTCTGAACCACATTGCACATCGTTTCACATCTCCGGCACATAATACATTTATCAGGATTCCTTATAATTGAAGGAGATGTATCCGGTTTATAGGTAGACATTGCAGCATACTCAGCTCCCGGTATTTCTCTTATGCCAAGTCTGTGTGCCATGTTCTGCAAGTCGCAATTGCCCTGATTTTGGACAAACAAGACAATCCTTTGGATGATCCGAAAGAATGAATTCCATTATGGTCCGGCGGGCATTAAGCACCCGTGTTGAGTGAGTCTTCACTACCATACCCTCTTCGCATTTTGTTGAGCAGGCAGATGCAAGATTCCTTCTTTTCTGAACCTCAACAACGCAAATCCGGCAGCCCCCTGGCTTATTCTCAATATTCATATCCTTAAGATCAAGGTAGCATAAAGTCGGAATATCAATTCCCAATTGCCTTGCGGCTTTTAGGATTGTGGTACCATTTTGTACCTCAATCTCTTTATTATCTATATTTAGTTTTATTGTTTCCATTAATTTTTCCGGTTATCTGATAATTATTGCATCGAACTTACATTTATCCTTGCATGATCCGCATTTTATGCAGATTTCGGGATTAATATGATGAACTTCTTTTCGTACCCCTGATATTGCATTTACAGGACATACTCTTGCGCATGCAGTACATCCGACACAGTTTTCGGGAACGATATAGTATTCCATCAGGTTCTTGCATTTTCCTGCAGGACATTTCTTGTCCCTCACATGGGCAATATATTCATCCATAAAGTTGTCAAGGGTTGAGAGCACCGGATTTGGCGATGTCTGACCGAGTCCGCACAGAGCAGTGTCTTTTATAACCAGACTCATATTTCTTAATCTGTCAAGATCTTCCGGAGATCCTTTCCCTTCAGTAATATGAGTGAGTAATTCATGCAGCCGTTTATTGCCAATTCTGCAGGGGGCGCATTTTCCGCACGATTCTTCAACAGTGAATTCAAGATAGAATTTTGCTACCGAAACCATGCAGTCGTCTTCATCCATCACTATCATACCTCCTGAGCCCATCATCGATCCTGCAGCTACCAGGTTATCAAAATCAATTGGCAGAGCAAGATGTTTTTCAGTTAGACAGCCGCCTGAAGGACCACCGGTCTGAACGGATTTGAATTTCTTTCCATTCCTGATGCCGCCACCGATTTCAAAAATGACCTCTCTCAGCGTGGTTCCCATCGGAACTTCAATAAGACCAACGTTATTTATTTTACCTGCAAGGGCGAAAACCTTGGTGCCTTTCGATTTTTCAGTCCCGATTTTGTTGAACCAGTCAGCGCCTTTAAGAATAATAATGGGTATCGCAGCAAATGTTTCAACATTGTTTACATTGGTTGGTTTTCCCCGGAAACCTGCTTCAGCAGGGAAAGGTGGTTTCAGCGTCGGCTCACCGCGCAAACCTTCCATTGAGTGTATAAGCGCTGTTTCTTCACCGCAGACAAATGCTCCGGCACCATATCGCAGGTTAATATCAAAATTAAACCCGGTGCCCAGAATATTATTTCCAAGAAGACCATACTCCCTTGCCTGGTCGATAGCTATCTTCAGCCTGTGCACGGCAAGCGGATACTCTGCCCTGACATAAATAATGCCATTTGATGCACCTATGCTGTAACCGCAAATTGCCATCGCTTCCAGAACTGAATGAGGATCACCCTCAAGCACTGAACGATCCATAAAAGCTCCGGGGTCACCTTCATCTGCATTGCAGACAACATATTTCTCATCAGATTTATTTTTGCTTGCAATTTCCCACTTGAGACCTGTCGGAAATCCGGCACCGCCACGGCCCCTCTGACCCGATTTCTTGACCTCCTGGATGACCTGCTCAGGTGTCATTTCAGTAAGAACCTTTCCCAGAGCATCATAACCATCCCTGGCGATGTAATCATCAATATTTTCGGGATTAATAAATCCGCAATTGCGGAGAACTATCCTGAGCTGCTTCTTGAAAAATCCCATGTGCTTTGAATCTCCAAATGGTTCGTTGGTCTTTGGATCATGATAAAGCAGCCTTTCAATCTTTCTTCCTTTTATTATATGTTCTTCGACAATTGTCTGGGCGTCTTCAGGTTTTACCTTCACATAGAAAGTATTGTCGGGCATGATCTTGACAATCGGACCCTTTTCACAAAAACCGAAACATCCTGTGAGAATTACCTGAACCTTATCGGATAACCCTTTTGCTTCAAGCTCATCCCTTAAATTCCAGACTATTGCATCGCTCTCAGCGGCATGGCAACCGGTACCGCCGCATACAAGAATGTGCATGCTGTATTTTGACATGACTTATCCTCCTAATTCTTTAGATTCAATAGTTTCATAATTAACAGGAATGATGCCGTCAATCAGCTCACCTTCCTTTATATATTTCTCTATGATCTGATCTGCTCTTTTAAGGTCCACATAACCGAATACCACAGGATCCTGACCCGGCAGTTTCACTTCAACCGTAGGTTCGGCATAGCAGTAACCCATGCATCCCGTCTGAGTGACTATGCCTGGTATATTCCTCCTGTCAAACTGCTCCACGAAAAACTCCATGATAGGTTTTGCTCCTGCAGCAATACCACATGTAGCCATCGCAACCTTTACCTGAACATGATTCTCGGGATCAAGTGCTTTGATTCTGGCGTCCATTCCTGTCTTTATTTCTTCGCGTTTCTTTTTAAGATCCGCAAGTGACTTGATTTGTGACATGCTTTTTTTATTAAGTTAATTCGACTAAGTTTTTTTTCTGAACGATATTCAATTTAAAAATATTAAAAATATTGCTTCCGGTTTTCCTTTTTTCAAATAATTCATTCAACTGATATCCAATACACTGATATCTTTCAGGTTCCTGCTTATCATCTCCATTATATCCCCGGGCAATTCACTGCCGTAGAAGTTTTCAATTCCAGGATATTCTTTTGTTTCAAAATATCACTCTTTAGATCGGAAGAAAAAGCATATTCAATGTTTGCAAAAAGCTTTTCTCCGCAACACTTCACTTTTCCGTCTATTATTTCAGCTATTCCCCTGATATTCATAATGAAGATCCAAATTCCAATGTTGTTTTACTACCGTTCATTTTTAACACTGCAAAGTTAGTATATTTAGTGTGAAATAAATAACATTGTTAATAAAATAACAATAAATTATTTCTTTTCGCAAATTTGACCGATGTGTCTTTGAATCCCCGTGAGCGTATTGAATTCGTCGAGCTCACCGCCAGCAAACGGCTTGGCTCCCCGTTTCATGAATAAATAACTTATTAAAATAATCGGCTGTGATAATGTTTTCTAAAGATGACAGCCTGGCAAGAAACGATGAGTTAGTTGTGACATCAGATATTTATGCATATACTAAAAAAGTTATTTTTGCTGACTTATAAGTTTTTAATTTAAAGCCATCAATATGAAAAAGCTTTCATCTCCTCGGATTCTTTTTGTTTTGCTTTTATTCTTTTCCCTGCCATTCACGGGAGCCACCATCTGGGCGCAGGTGCCTCCGCGTGACAACAGTCAGGTCCGCATAACGGGTTGGGCGGATGACCGGCATTATATGATCCAGACGTTTGATGCAGAAAAGAAAACTGTCATTCAGAAAGTTGATGTCATTACAGGTAAGAGCATTATCGTCCCTCCGGCAAAGACACCACGAGATCTTTTTTCTGAATACCTACCTTCAGGAGTGAGTCTCGGATCCGGTGATGTATTAAGTCCCGATATGAACAGTGCTGTTTTTTCAAAGGAGAACGATCTGTATTATTTTGTCAAAGGTAGTAAGGAACTCAGAAGGCTCACAAGTGATAAAGTCCAGAAGGTGAATGTGCGCTTTTCACCTGACGGTAAAAAAATAGCTTACACAAAGAACAAAGATCTTTATGTTTTTGACCTTGCTGCTGACAGGGAAACAAGATTGACATTTGATGCGACCGACAGGATCTATAATGGATATTCATCGTGGGTCTACATGGAGGAGATTCTCGGGAGGCAAAGCCATTATGCGGCATTCTGGTGGTCGCCCGATGGCAATAAACTGGCATATCTCAGGACTGATGAAACGGAAGTACCGTTATTTACTCTTAACCGTCTTGATGAACCTGATGGTGTTCACGGCAAGCTTGAGCAGGTGCCTTATCCCAAAGCAGGTGATCCTAATCCGAAAGTAAAAATGGGGATTGCCGATATTTTAACCGGAAAAACAACATGGGTAAAAACAGATGATAAGACAGATCAGTATATTGCCTGGCCATTCTGGACGCCTGACAGCAGAAAGCTGGCGATCCAGGTTCTCAACAGGGATCAGAACGATATGAAAATCATTCTTGCTGACGCGGTAACAGGCGATTTTAAGACCATTTATAATGAGACCAGGAAAACCTGGATAGATTTTTACGAAGACATTTATGTAATGAATACCGGAACGGGATTCATTCTCAGAAGCTACAGGAGCGATTGGGAGAACCTTTATTATTATGGATGGGACGGGAACCTTATTTCAAGGTTAACCGGCTTTGACTGGAGAGTGACCGGAATTTCAAAGGTTGATGAAGAAGCAAAGGTTGTCTATTTTACGGGAACAGGACATGAGTCAACCGACCTTCATTTTTTCAGGGTTGGACTTGACGGTAAGAATCTTTTACAGGTCACCAGAGGTCCCGGAATGCATGAAGTCAGCATTTCACCTAAAGGAAATTATTTCATTGATACATGGAACAATATTACAACTCCCGGCTCAATGATAGCATATGACAGAAATGGCAAACAGTTAAGGGAGGTTTATAAATTTGACCAGCCGCAGTATGACCCTTCAAAAAATTTAAAAGCAGAGTTGTTTCGGATTAAGACATCAGACGGTCTTTTTGATATGCCTGCGATCATTACTTACCCTCTTAATTTTGATTCTTCGAAAAAATACCCTGTTATTTTCACAATTTATGGAGGACCCGATTCCAGGAATGTATATGGCAACAGATGGCAGGGAGAAAATCCATCATGGTACTCCCGGAACGATATTATTACCTTTACCGTTGATCACCGCGGATCGGGGCACTTTGGTAAAAAAGGACTGGATTACCTTTACCGGTCACTGGGAAAATGGGAGATACTCGATTATGAGGATGCAGTAAAATGGTTGTTGTCAAAGCCGTTTGTCGATGGTTCAAAAATAGGGATAACAGGAAGCAGTTATGGCGGATACCTGACCTGCCTGGCCCTCACGAAGGGAGCCGACTACTGGTCATACGGTTTTGCAGGATCTCCGGTGACTGATTTTCGTTTGTACGATGATATCTACACCGAACGCTTCATGGATACGCCCGGGGATAATCCTGACGGCTACAGAGACGGGTCGGCGCTGACTTTTGCAAAGAACTACAGGGGACACCTGTACCTGATACATGGAGATATGGATGACAATGTCCATCTGCAGAATTCAATTTACCTTATATCAAAACTGGAAGATGAGGGGAAATCATTTGAGTTCATGCTTTATCCGGGCGGACGTCACGGCTGGGGGGGTGCAAAAGCCACCCATTCACGGAACGAGGAGCATAGTTTCTGGCTCCGAAGCTTTTTCGGAAAAGAATAGAAGGGTAAATTAAGAAATTGGAACACTTCCTGTTTTGCTAATCCTGATATTCATGCAGGAATCGTTACAGGTGCAGGTCAATTTCATTCTCTGGCTATGGTCAGACCCAATCGGTCATATTAGTCAATAAACAGGTTTCTTTGATCAATTTTTGTATGATTGAGGCAGATGGTTAATTTATGTTTATTATATTGGTGTTAAATTTTTAACACAAAATAATTTTATGACTGTCGGAATCCTCAGAGAACCTGAAACTGAAAAGAGGGTATCGATTTTGCCCGGTGAGGTCACAGGCCTTAAAAAGCTGGGTAATGAAATCCTTGTAGAACATTCTGCAGGAGAAAAAGCTTTTGCAAGCGATAATGATTACATATCAGTAGGGGCATCAATCAAAGAAAGGATGGAGGTTATCAAAGAATCATCCTTCCTGGTTTCAATAAGTCATGTGACTGCTGAGGAACTTGATCATTTTACTGAAGGACAAGTGCTCTGCTCCATTGTCAATCCCGTCGAAAGCAGAGAATGGATAGAAAAGGCACGAACAGCAGAACTTACGGTGCTGGCTCTCGACATGGTACCCAGGATTACCAGAGCTCAGTCAATGGATGTGCTTTCATCAATGGGAACTGTTGCCGGCTATAAGGCTGTCCTGGCCGCAGCTTCAATTCTTCCGAAATTTTTCCCGATGTTCATGACCGCAGCAGGTACAGTAAAGCCTGCGAAAGTTCTGATACTTGGTGCCGGGGTTGCCGGCCTGCAGGCTCTTGCAGTTTCAAGAAAGCTGGGAGCTGTAGTTGAAGTCTTTGATGTCAGATCGGCAGTGAGGGAAGAGGTTAAGAGTCTGGGTGGAAAGTTCATTGAAGTGGAAGGAGCGAAGGAGGATTCTTCAGCCGGCGGATATGCAGTGGAACAAACAGAGGAATTCAGAAAGAAGCAGATGGAACTCATTCAGCAACGGGCATCGGCAGCTGACGTAATTATTGCAACGGCCCAGATACCTGGCAAAAAAGCTCCTGTCCTCATTACGGGGGAAACACTTCTGAAAATGAAACTGGGGTCAGTAATAATTGATATTGCTGCCTCATCGGGTGGTAACTGTGAACTGACTGAAAATTGTAAAACGGTAATATTCAATGGCATAACTATTATTGGAAAATCTGATTTTCCTTCAGATATGCCTTCGGATGCCAGCAGGATGTTTGGATCAAATATTCTGAATCTCATAAAAATCCTTGTCGACAGGAACGGCAATCTGGTTCTTGACATGAAGGATGAGATAATAAACGGAACAACGATTGTTCACCGCAGGGAATATGTAAGTCAGAGAGTCAGACAACTACTCAACAAATAATTAATACAATGGAAAATATACTTGGCTTTTTCTTACAGCACAGGGAAGCAATTTTCATCGTCATTCTTTCTGTATTTCTGGGTATTGAAGTAATCAGCCATGTACCTGCAATCCTTCATACGCCACTTATGTCAGGAGCAAATGCAATCCATGGAGTAGTGATAATAGGAGCAATTATTGTTATGGGCCACGCCACCACAACCGGATCAATGATCATAGGTTTCGTTGCTGTTGTCCTGGGAACGCTTAATGTTGTAGGCGGTTTTGTGGTAACCGACAGGATGCTTGAAATGTTCAGGAAGAAGAAGTGATCAGACAGTAAAAACTCATTTAATAAAAATAAGAGAATGAGCGAAATATCTCCTTTCCCTTACGGGACCTCAATACTTGAGATCACTTACGTTGTATCGTCCGTGCTTTTTATTATGGGCTTAAAAATGCTGAGCCATCCACTTACGGCACGGAGGGGAAATTTTCTTGCGGCAATCGGCATGGTAGCTTCGATCATTGCAACAATTCTTTTTCACAGGAAGAACGGCGAGCCTATAGGCAATGTACCTCTTATTCTTCTGGCAATTGCGATTGGAGTGGCCATAGGGTGGGTAATTGCAAAAAAAGTAAAGATGACCGCCATGCCCCAGCTTGTATCCTTCTTCAACGGTATGGGAGGCGCCACCGCAGCTTTAATCTCAATGCTCGAGTTTAATCATGTCAGCCCTGATCTTATAGCCCGTACGGGCATGGCAAACGGACATGTCCTGGCAATCCTGCTTGGACTTATGATAGGTACCGTGTCATGGGCAGGAAGCATGATTGCTTTCGGCAAACTTGACGGATGGATAGGAGATTTGCGGGTCAAGGCCATGAAGTATGTAAACATTGCAATACTTGCTGTGCTCATCGGATTCATAGTGTTTATAATGACCCGTAATGTAAGGGGAAGCGCTGAACTTAACCCGTATATCTACATCATGTTTGCCATTTCGGTGGTTTACGGAGTGCTTTTCGTAATGCCGATAGGAGGCGCCGATATGCCTGTCGTAATCTCCCTCCTCAATTCCTTTACAGGCGTAGCCGCAGCAATGGGAGGCTTCCTTTACAACAACCAGGTAATGCTGACCGGAGGAATTCTTGTCGGATCGGCAGGTACCATACTTACGATTCTGATGTGCAGGGCAATGAACCGTTCACTTCTGAATGTGATTGTGGGAGTTTTCGGAGGCGGCGGAAAATCAAATACTGCAATTGCCGGGTCTGTCAAGGAAATATCTGTTTCGGATGCGGCCGTGCTTCTGGCTTATTCAAAGAAGGTTGTCATAGTTCCCGGTTACGGACTTGCTGTCGCACAGGCTCAGCATGCCTGCCATGAGCTTGACAAACTTCTGGACGAAAAAGGTGTTGAGGTTAAATACGCTATCCATCCTGTCGCAGGAAGAATGCCCGGTCACATGAATGTTCTTCTAGCCGAAGCTGACGTGCCTTATGAACAGCTCATCGAGAGTGATGCGATAAATCCCGACCTTCCAAATACAGACGTTGTAGTTGTAATCGGTGCAAATGATGTGGTAAACCCTGCTGCTGAGGATGACCCTTCAAGCCCTATTTACGGCATGCCTGTGGTCAAGGCACGGGATGCAAAGAACATTATTGTAATGAAACGAGGCATGGGCAAGGGATATGCTGCAATCGAGAATAATCTGTTTTACGACGATAAAACCAGGATGTTGTTCGGAGATGCAAAAACAACACTCCAGAACCTGATCAACGAAATAAAAAATCTATGAACCCGGGTGCTGAAAAGCTTGCACTCCTGAGGGATGCCTTGCATCAGAACAGTATTGACTATTATATAATTCCTTCCACTGATCCACATCTTGGCGAGGAGGTTCCGGACCACTGGAAGATAATTAAATGGCTCACCGGTTTTACCGGGTCATCGGCAACTGTCATTATAACTGATTCATTTGCAGGGTTGTGGACTGATTCCAGATATTTTATCCAAGCCGAAAAAGAGCTTGTTAATTCAGGATTCAGGTTTGTCAGGCCCGATTCAGGCCAGTGGATCGATTACATTGAATATCTTGATGATAATCTGAAAGAGGGGGAAACAGCAGGACTCGACGGCAGACTTTTCTCAGTAAAACAGATCAGGAAGATACGGCAAAAACTGGACAGGAAGAAGATCAGGATCGATTATTCATGCGACCTTATTTCCGGCCTGTGGACCGATCGACCGCCCCTGCCTTCTTCCCCTGCATTTGATCATCCACTGATATACTGTGGAAAAGAGAGAGCCCGTAAGATTGACCAGGTGCGCGGAATAATGAAAGCGAAGAATATAAGCTGGCAGCTTCTGTCATCACCTGATGATATTATGTGGCTTCTTAACATTCGCGGAAATGATCTGAAGTACACTCCCGTACTCTTTTCTTTTGCCATGGTGGGAGAGGATCAGCTCCCTCTGTTTGCAGAAGAAAACAAGATCTCTTTGAAACTGGCTTCTGACTTTGATAAGCTCGGAATTGTTATTCTGCCTTACGAAGAAGTGACAGAAATAATCTCTTCCGTAACAATGAATTCTTCCGTTCTGATTGACCCTGCAACCGTATCTCTGGCTCTTTATAATTCCGTTTCAGAAGGCTCGGATATTATTGAAGACATCAGCATCCCTTCACGCCTTAAGGCCGTCAAGAACAAAACCGAAATTGAAAACCTTAATAAGGTAATGATCGCCGACGGAGTATCTCTTACAAAATTTTTTTTCTGGTTTGAAAACAGTTATGAAAAAACAAAGCTTACAGAAAACGATCTTGCTGACAAGCTTTTGGAGTTCAGATCGATGAACACTGGTTTCCTTGGGCTCTCGTTTGAAACCATTGCTGCATTCGGTGAGAATTCAGCTTTGCCGCACTATACCCCTCCTGCAGGATATGGAGCAGCAATAGATGAAAATAGTATTCTTCTGGTAGACTCAGGGGGTCAGTATCCTGGAGGAACGACCGATATCACAAGGACCATTATAACAGGAATCCCGACTACACAGCAGAAAAAAGACTTTACAATGATACTGAAAGGGCACATTGATCTTGCCATGGCGAAATTTCCCGCCGGAACAAAGGGATACCAACTTGATATCCTGGCACGAAAGGCTCTCTGGAAATCCGGCCTTAATTATGGACACGGAACAGGGCATGGTGTGGGTTTCTGCCTTAATGTTCATGAAGGCCCTCAAAGTATCAGCCCTGCAGCCAACGAAAACATTATTGAGCCGGGAATGCTGATTTCAAACGAACCTGCAGTTTACAGGGAAGAGGAATACGGTATAAGGACGGAAAACCTTATTTTATGCTATGAAGACGAAGAAACAGAATTTGGCAGGTTCCTGAAATTTGATACGGTGTCGCTTTGCTATATTGACAAGTCTCTGATAGATAAATCGTTGCTCGACATAAAAGAAACCGAATGGCTGAACTCCTATCATGCCGGTGTCTTTGAAAAATTGTCACCCTGCCTTTCAGCAGGAGAAAAAAGCTGGCTCAAAGAAAAAACTGCAAAATTATAAATCTTAACTTCTTTGTGTAACTCTGTAGTTCTCTGTGTGACTCCTCTGTGTAAAAAGAAATTATAATCAGTCACTCATAGGGACACGGATACACAGAGTTACAGTGGGAGACTGTTAATAATTCTTATTATTTAATAACATCATTCACCTGTTCAAGATCAACCACAGGGAATTCGGCTATCCTTAGTCTGGCGCAGCCATATGGAACAAGCTGAATAACTTCCGGAACACCTTCGGGTTTAACCGGACTGACTGGCGGAACATCGGCTGAGTTATCCTTCATTGTCCATTCCGGAATTTTGATTCCCCGGGATGTCAGAACCACAGGGGCCTCTTTTTCCCATCTGACATATTTGCCTGAATCGGCCGACCATATCATATCGCCCTTATCGGCAAACGGATAAGCTGATAATGGATTCCCGGCATCATTAAATCCTCTCAGAAGATTTTTTTCATTTATCAGCAACCCATAGTTCCATGCACTTTTCGGATAAATTTCCCAATCGATGCTTCCCTTATAACCGAAATTGTCATAATTGAGCTTTGTGCTTTTATATTCCTTATCGATGCGCAGTGAAAAATACAGAGGTCCCCGCAGGATGGCAACTGAGTTATTGTATCTTCTTTCGATTCTGATTTTCATTGGAATATCCATGGTGACAAGTTCATTGTTTTTCCATGTTTCAAGAAGCCTGACTGTGGAGCCTGCTTTTGGAGCAAGTTTCCTGTTTTTGTATGTAACTGAGACATTCCCTGCCCATGATGGAATGCGAAGGTATAACGGGAACCTCACAGCTTTTCCGCCGCTGATTCTGAATTTTATAAGTCCATCGAAAGGATAGTTTGTCTCCTCCGTTATGATGACCTCTTTTCCGTTTCCTGTCTTTATTTTCACTGTCGATGGACTATATGCAACAGCCACAATACCATTATCATTTGTTGCCATCCATAGACTTTCAGTGAATTTTGGCCAGCCCTGGTGCATATTTGCAAGGCAACATGCAAAATTAGGCATAAGACCATAAATATTCGAAAAATCTCCATTTGATACCCAATCTCTTTTTTGTCCTGTCACGAGAACCTGATTGGACTGCTGGTCGTACTGGTGAGCCCAGAAATCAGCTGTGGTTGTACCTGGCAGTGCATTGAAAGCAAGCAGCTCAAGTCTGTCCGCCAGGCTGTTGTCACCAAAAATCTCAAAAAGTTCCTCAAGTGAAAACATCTCTTCAACGACTGTGCAAAGTTCAGTCCCGTGAGCCGGGCTCTTTCCTGAAAGATGTTCGTCGCATGAAAACCTTCCGGAAGCCTGACCATGATTAAGGTCATATTTTTTAAGCCCTTCAAATACTGCATTTTTAAATCTATCATCGCCTGATTGCTGGTACCACAATCCCGGATATTTAATCGCCATGGCATTATTCACTCCGTGGGCTGTAAGCCCTGTCCACGTTTCAGTCGGTATCTTATTTTCAAGCAAAGCAGTTGAATCCCAGGGAAATTTTTCGTAATAGGTTGTCCAGTCCGGGCTGTTATTCTGAATTGACTTTATAACCTCAAGTATCCACGGCTCCCTGGTCTGACGATAGAGCCAGTACCCGGTAACTGCATTTTCCATGGCCCGTACTCCGCGCCACTCCTTATCGGGCCAGTCGGGTGGAGTGTTATAAAGATAACGGAAGTATTTTGTCAGCACATCAAGGGCACGCTTATCGCCTGTCGCCTCATAATATTGCATCAACACCTTGTTTGCTACGGCAAGGGGCCATCTGTCCTTGTTTTTTGCAGGGCCGTACCAGCCTGAATCACTGCTGCTTGCAAAAATAGGTTCAATCCAGGTTTTTACCTTCTGTATAAGCTTCTCATCGTTAAGAAGGTATGCAAGAGGCACGAGACCATCAAGGTAATAAGGACCTCTTTCCCAGGCTTCCCCGCCCTTTCCTCTCCAGGAAGAATTGACAAGATCGGGCCAGAAATCATCAATGTTGCCTGTCAGCCCTGAAGCCTGTGCTTCAAGCTGTGATTTGAGCCAGCCTTCTGGCTTAATGGCTCCGAGAGGAAGCCTGATGTAGGCATTCTGCTTCAAAGGGGCAGGATTACCTTTATAATTTGTGTTCTCTTTGTTTTCAGTACAGTTCAGAGCGACAAACATGATTATTCCAAAAATAAATCCTGTAATTTTGTTCATATTTTAAAATAAGTAGTTTAAAAAGATTAAGTTACACGGAGAACTACAGAGTCCCGTAAGTCACCGGGATCACTGATAGACACGGAGTTGATCAAAAAAATTTCTCTGTGTCACTCAGTATCTTCTCTGTGTCACCCTGTGCTATAATAGCTCATTTATTCCAATAATCTGTAATATTATCCGGATTAATACTTCTGTTAATATCAACCGTTTCAAACATCTGAAGCATATCAAACCATGCAACTCCTTTTTCAGGCATTCTTAAAACAACATTCACCTTTGAAGACGGAATTGAATCAGATGGGATTGTAACAAATGTTACAAATTGATACCATTCGCTACCCGGAATAAATGAAGCTTTCCCATAATCGCCCAGTGCAAGTTCGAACCCTGGCGCAGAAGTTTTTCCGCCTGCAGAATCCTGTATAGTGGCATCTGCTTTTGCCCAGACTGAAATGCAATATTTTCGTCCCTTTGAAATATTTACAGGAAAAAACTTTAATCTCGGACCTTTGTTCCTCTGAGGCGTTATTAACCTGAGTGAATGGCTCCCTTCATAATGCTCCCTTGTATCAAGAAAGAAAGTTGAACCCCTGTCGCCCTCGTTCCATGCATAGCATGATGCGGGAACCCCCAGTCCTGACATATCTTCAAATCCCGGATCTTTTATCATGTTGTCTTTATATGGTATTACACGATTTGGAATCCCGGTTATATCAATCAGATAAGCCTGCGATCCATATGCCGGGAGGTAATCCGTAATGGTCCCTCGGGAAATGATCAATGTTCTGTTTTCGAATATGACTTTCGCAGTACCTGTTGTTTTCCCCATTATTCTTATATCGGCTTTCAGGGGCGAATTTGTTTTGTTGACGGCAAGTATAAGAAGCTGCCCTTCATGAACAGATGATAATACAAGAATGCCGGCTGAATACGCTTTTACAGGAATTGTTACCTCATCCGACAGGAGCCAGGGTGTCATCAAGGCAATTTCAACAGCCATCCTTCCGCATTCATCCCATGCCGCAGATGATTTAGGAAATGAATTAAGCCCTTGCCTGACAAAGAACTGAATACCTCTTGCCCCGTTTATAATTGCCTGGTATGTCATCGATCTCATTTCCTGAATGGTCGGTTCACGGCTCCACAACTCACCTCCGCCAAAAGCCTGAGGAACGATCCAAACAGGTTTTTCTCCTTCAAATTCATGCCTGAGTTTTTCGGCAACGTTCCCCACGACTGTCACAGGCAGGTCAGGCACCGGGTAAGGATCGGCCATTACAATGTCCGTCGTGGAGGAGTACTTTCCCGATGAAATGAAAGGCGCTGTGAACACGATTGAAACCGGATGCCACGGATCAGTCTTTTTTACGATATCATATATATCCTGAAGCTTTTCAGGAGGTATTTTACGTCCATCAGGCTCATCTGAGATATACCAGGCAAGCAGCGCCGGATGGTCCATAAAAGCTTTTATTTCGGAAATCAGGCGTTCTTTCTTTTCTTCTTCGCTTATTTCTTCAATTTTTGAGCCGACTCCCCCGCCTCCTGAAACAGAGATAATATTATAATTGACTTTCATTCCAAGCTGGGCACACCTGTCCATATAAGCTTTTCTTTCATTGAAAGTTTCAGGCCTGATTTTCTGATAGGGGGAGATCATATTGAACCCTTTTACTGCTTCCTCTTCGGGGAGGGTAGGATAAACAGGTGAATAACAATAAAATCCGTAAGGAAAGAACTGCCTGTCATTTACTATCAGTCCGCCGGTAAGCCTGTCCGTCCTGACTTCGTTATATTTGTGCCGGAGAACAGCAAAAGAGGCAGAAGCAATGTACTTCCGTCCTGTTGAAACTGATTTTATTTCAGCTGTCGCTCTGTTATTACCTTCCGACATGGCAGCTTCAAACGGAAGACGCATTATTTTACTTCCCGGTTTTCCGGTAAAGGAATAAACTGTTCTGCCATCTATGCTCAGATTGATTTTTATATTATTGTATATTTGATTTTCCGGTATATGCAGAAGCATCTCAGCTTTTTCCGCCGGTATTTGGAAATTGAACCTGGGTATGAGGCTGAAAGATACGGAATCGGCAGACTGACCTGATGATATTTGATTAAATACAAAAGTCAGAACCAGGAACACACTTAATAACAACCTGCGTGGTATGATCATAGTCCTATCTGAAGAATTAAAAATAGCCTGAATTAATCTATATTGCAACTAAAACAGGGCTGATAAAAATACTTTTTATTTCCGGATGATTGCTTTTTACCAGCCTGTGCTTCAGTAATAAATTTAATATCTTTAGGCACTGAACTTTATAGCAGATGAAGAAAACCAGGAAAAATAATATTTACATCACTTCAGTAATATTGATCCTTGTTGCTGCTGCAGTTTCAGCAAATTTGATGTCAAAAGCTTCATGGAGAAGCCTGATTCCATCTCCTTCATCAATGCAGCTTCAGACCGATCAGATCAGGGAACAGTTATCTTCTGCCTATAAGAAAGCCCTCAGAAGGCCAAATGCCGAAAATATAGGAAAGCTTGGAATGGCTTATCATTCGGATGAATTTTACAAAGAGGCGGAAACCTGCTATAAACTTGCAATAAAAAGAGATAGGAAAGAATGGGAATGGAACTACTACCTGGGATTCCTTGACCTTGAAATCGGCGATACACCTTCAGCAATTGAAAACTTCAGAAATGTTACAGCCAAAAAACCTGATATCTTTCAGGCATGGTATTATGAGGGCGGAGGTTATCAAAAAACGGGAAACAGGGATAGCGCCGGGTTGGCTTTCAGGAATATTATTGACAGGATGGATAAGAATCTGGTGGTAAGAACCCCCACCAGATATGATTATTTTCCGTTGGTAACTTATTCGATGTATCAGCTGGCAAGGATTTATTTTGAAGACGATAAAACAGATGCCGCTGAAAAGATGTTGCTGAATGTTGTTGATTACCAGCGTGCGTTTGGACCCGCTTACAGGCTTCTCGGGAACATATATTCTTCAAAGGGAGACAGTGTCATGAGTAAACGTTATCTGGTGAGGGCAAATGACCTGGCAGGGAATCAGGCCCCGGTTGACACTCTTGTTGATAAGCTCTCACTGATGTCAAGGTCAGGGCAGTACATTCTCAAAAGAGTTGATGAAGCAGAGAAGGATGTTTTCCCTGAATATGCTCTTGAGCTGGTTAATCACGGACTGTCATGTATCAGTGGTGATAATTATTTAATTTCCAAGGCAATACGACTTTTTCTTGTCAGGAATTCAGGAAATAGGGCATTGCCTTACCTGGATCAGCACCTTGCTTTTTTCCGGAAAGATTATAATGAACTCAAGAGTGTTGCAGATCTCCTTTATGAAAAAGGGTTCTTCCCGGAAGCAATGAAATATTATTCAAAGATAATCGGGCTTAACCCTGAAGATTTCAATGCCAGGTCGTGCATGGCAATCTGTCTTGCTAAATCTGGCAGAAAAAAGGAAGCACTCAGCATGGTGCATGATCTGATTGAAAAGAATGAAAGAAATCCGGAAGCCATTTCAGATGGTGCGACGCTTCTCCTTAACCTGGGAAAGACAGATGAAGCCAGATCTGCATTGCTCACTCTCAGACGCCTTTCTCCGTCTTTCCCGAAGGGCAATCAGCTGGCGGGTATAATTGCTGAGCGTGAAGGACATGCAAGTGATGCATTAAAGTATTATGAATCAGCTTTTAATAGTGATCCTAAGGATTTAACGACAGTCAGGCTTCTTGGTAATCTGCTGGTCAGGCAGAAAATGTGGGAGAAAGCCATTGCCCATTTCAGGAAATCGCTCGAATATCATCCAAATGATCCATTCCTTCTCGAACGACTGGGAACTCTCCTTGCCACCTGTCCGGAAGCAAAACTAAGAGATATTCATGAAGGAAGGGATTTTTGTGAAAGGGCGTTCATTCATAATACAAGCCAGTCGGCGACATTGATTTCCGCAGGAAGAAGCCTTGCAATAGCATATCAGGAACTGGGCGACAGGCAAAATGCCTCAAACATCCTGAAAATGACTATAAATCTTGCAAAAAGCCAGAATTTTCCCCCGGCTTATGTCTCTGAACTTGAGGGACTGCTTCAAAGATGACATTATATTATTCCGGATGCCGCAGAAAGCAGTCTATTTCTTTTGCAGCTTTTCTTCCCGATGCAATGGCGTTGACAACAAGACTTGCCCCGTTTACCGAATCGCCGCATGCAAAGACCCTGGGGACGCTGGTGGCGCAGGATCCGTCGACCATGAGATTCTTTCTTTCACTTAATTCCAGTCCAAGTTCCGAAACCAAACCATCCAGGACAGAATGTACAAAACCAAGTGCAAGCAGCACGAAATCGGTTTCAATGATCCTTCGCGTTCCCTGAACCTGAAACATATTGCATTTCCCGTCAGTCACCTTCCATTCAATATCTTCAACCTCAGCCCCTCTGACCTGATTGTCCGATCCGGTGAACCTCAGGGTGGAGACGTTCCATATCCTTTCGCATCCTTCTTCGTGAGAGGTGGAAGTCTTGAGTATCTTTGCAAAATAAGGCCATGGATTCTCCTGAGTTCTCTCCAGGGGAGGTTTTGGAAGAATCTCTATCTGGGTTACGCTTGCAGCTTTCTGCCTGATAGCTGTTCCAACGCAATCGGAACCTGTGTCTCCTCCTCCTATTATGAGCACATTTTTATCCATGGCATTCATATGGTTTTCAGCTCCGGGAATATCACCGGCGTTAACCCTGTTCTGGGCTGAAAGAAAATCAACAGCATGGTAAATGCCGTTTAAGTTGCGGCCTTCAACCGGAAGTTCGCGAGGCTCCCCTGCACCTATGGCAATACAGATTGCATCGTACTGGTTCGCTATTTCTGCTGCTGAAATATCTTTCCCTATTTTCACGCCTGTTCTTACAGTCAGACCCTCGCTGATCATCAGGTTAATACGACGGTCGATAGTGGCTTTGCTCAGCTTGAAATCAGGGATTCCGAATCTGAGCAATCCCCCGGGATTTTCATCCTTTTCAAACAGGGTGACCGAATGTCCTGCCTTATTTAAAAGATCGGCTGCCGCCATTCCTGACGGACCGCTGCCGATTACGGCCACTGTTTTTCCGCTTCTTGTCGGGGGAGGTGAAGGCTTAATATATCCTTCTGAAAATGCCCTTTCTACAATAGCAACTTCGTTTTCGCGTATGGTGACAGGTTCTTTTCCGATATTAAGAACGCAGGCGTGCTCGCATGAAGCAGGGCAAATCCTGCCGGTGAACTCCGGAAAGTTATTGGTTGCGATCAGCCTGTTATAGGCGGCTTTCCAGTCACCTTTGTAAAGAAGGTCATTCCACTCAGGAATAAGGTTATCAACAGGACAGCTCCAATGACAGAATGGTATCCCGCATTCCATGCATCTTGATGCCTGGAGCATCCTGTCCTCGCTGTTAAGGACCTGTTCCACTTCGCTGTAATCACATATTCTTTCGTGGATAGGCCTGTTCCCGGCCTCTTTTCTTTTTATTTTTAAAAATCCTGTTATATCTCCCATATAACTGTTTTTAGACTATCAATACTCCTGCCCGGTTTTCAGCTTGCTTCGATCTCAATATCAAGCTCCACATTTGCTATTTTTTTCTTCAGTTCCTCGAGTTTCTGTTCCTCAAGAACCTTTTTATAATCATAGGGGATCACCTTGATGAACATCGGAAGGAATCTGTTGAAATCATCAATGATCTTTTTCGCCTTAATGCTGCCTGTATAATTGAAGTGTCTGGTTAAAAGGTCATTAAGCTCATTTATATCATTAAGGTCCTCCACCAGCGAAAGTTCCACCATTCCCATGTTGCAGTAATAATCAAAGTCGCCGTCTTCATTAAATACATAAGCTATGCCCCCGCTCATGCCGGCAGCAAAATTGCTTCCAGTTGCACCAAGGACCAAAACCCGCCCGCCGGTCATGTATTCGCAGCAATGGTTGCCTACGCCTTCAACAACTGCCAGGGCACCGCTGTTTCTTACTGCAAACCTTTCTCCGGCAACACCTGAGATATACGCTTCGCCGCTAGTGGCCCCATAAAGAACAGTATTACCGATTATTATGTTCTTATCAGGATCAAATGTAGATTTGGCAGGAGGCACAACTATAATTCTTCCTCCTGAAAGCCCTTTGCCGAGGTAATCGTTTGATTCACCTTCGAGGAAGAGTTCTACGCCTGCTGCCAGGAAGGCTCCGAAACTCTGGCCGGCAGAACCTGTGAACCTGCACTTTATTGTGCCATCGGGAAGGCCCGATGAACCGTACCTGGCAGCTATTTTCCCAGAAAGCATAGCTCCGGTTGTCCTGTCGGTGTTCCTGATGGATCCTGTTATGATCACAGGCTCTTTGTCCAATATTGCTTTTTCTGATTTCTCAATAAGATCCAGGTCGATAATTTTCCCTATTTTACTGGTCTGTTTTTCAATGCAGTGGATCTCGTTTCTGCGTGATTCTTCGGGCATTTTAAGTATTGAAGAAAGATCAAAGTGTTTTGTCTTCCAGTGATCAGCCCGGGGATCCCTTTCCAGCAAGTCGAAACGTCCGATTATCTCATCAAGGTTTCTGAAGCCCATTTCAGCCAGATGCTCACGGACATCTTCTGCAAGGAATCTGAAGAAGGAGACAAGGTTGTCAGCTTTTCCCATGAATCTTTTCCTGAGTTCCGGATTCTGAGTTGCAACCCCGACCGGGCAAGTATTAAGGTGGCATTTTCGCATCATAACGCAACCAAGCACAATAAGTGCACAGGATGCAAATGCGAACTCTTCAGCCCCCAGAACGGCAGCAATTATCACATCCCTTCCGGTCTTCAGCTGGCCATCGGCCTGAAGTGTAACCTTTTTTCTGAGGTTATTCATTACAAGTGTCTGCTGTGTTTCGGAAAGGCCAAGTTCAAGAGGTAAGCCCGCATGCTTGATCGACGATGAAGGGCTTGCCCCGGTCCCTCCTTCATAGCCGCTGATGGTTATCAGGTCGGCCCCCGCTTTTGTGACACCGGCTGCAATTGTACCGACTCCGCTGGCGGAAACAAGCTTAACGCTAATTCTTGCATTTGGATTTACATTCTTCAGATCGAAAATCAGCTGTGAAAGATCCTCTATTGAATAAATATCGTGATGAGGAGGCGGCGATATAAGTGTTATCCCCGGGATCGAGTACCTTGTTTTTGCAATTATCTTATCAATTTTATGTCCGGGCAGCTGACCTCCTTCCCCTGGTTTTGCCCCCTGGGCAATTTTTATCTGGATCTCATCGGCGTTGACCAGGTATTCGGTTGTAACTCCGAAACGTCCGCTTGCAACCTGTTTGATGGCGCTACGCGCGGAGTCGCCGTTTGGTAGAGCCGTAAACCTTGCAGGGTCTTCACCGCCTTCACCTGTGTTGCTTCTTCCCCCGATACGGTTCATTGCAATTGCTATTGTTTCATGGGCTTCGCGGCTTATGGACCCGAAAGACATTGCTCCGGTAACAAATCTCCGCATTATCTTGTCGGCAGGTTCGACCTCTTCAAGGGGTATAGGATTCTTACGTATCTTGAACATTCCTCTGATAAACAGCGGACTGCATGTATCTCTGTCAGCTGCTTCTGTGTATTCCCTGAACTTGTTACGGTCGCCGGTTCTGGTACTCCACTGAAGAAGCGAAATTGTCTCAGGATTCCAGGCGTGATGTTCCCCGTTCTTTCTGTAGGAATAAACCCCTTCAGTAAGCATTTCAGGCAGTTTTTCCCCGTTAAAAGATTTCCGGTGGGGGATGAGAGCTTCCTCGGCAATCTCTTTTAACCCGATTCCGCCAATTCGTGAGATCGTACCGGTAAAATACTTGCTTACAACCTTAGGGTGGATTCCTACAGCCTCGAATATCTGCGAAGACCTGTAACTCCTCAGGGTGCTGATGCCCATCTTTGACATTATCTTCAGGATTCCCTTGTTTATGGCATTTACATAGTTTTCCTCAGCTTTCTGGTAATCGAGCTGAATCGCCTTATCGCTGACAAGCTTATCAATGACAGCGAAGCTCAGGTATGGATTTATAATGCTTGCGCCATATCCGAACAGCAGCGCAAAGTGCATAACCTCACGTGGTTCAGCCGACTCCACAACGATATCGATCTGCATCCGTTTCCTCTTCCCTATAAGATAATGGTGAACCGTCGACACAGCAAGTAACGATGGAATGGGTGCTTTGTTCTCCTCAATTCCGCGGTCCGACAGGATGATATAATTCTTTCCTTCATCAACGGCCTTTTCTGCATCAAGGCAAAGCTGATTCAACGCGCTTTTCAACCCCTCAGCTCCCTTATCCGCGTCAAACAGCATCTGGAAGCATGAAGCTGAGAATCCTTTGTATCTCAAGTTCTTGACGACCTGGAAATATGTATTTGAAATTACGGGGTTCCTGAACCGCACCATTTTTACATGGTCAGGCGATTCATCAAGAAGGTTTTGCTGAAGAGAGCCCAGATAACCGGAGAGGGTCATCACCAGCTCTTCGCGTATAGGATCGATCGGAGGATTTGTAACCTGTGCAAACAGCTGCTTGAAATAATTGAACAACCTGTAAGGCTTCTTTGAGAGAACGGCAAGCGGGACATCATTTCCCATCGATCCGATAGGCTCCTTGCCGGTTGATGCCATCTCCTTAATAATCTTTTCTATATCTTCCAGAGAATAGTTGAATGAAGTGATATATTTTTGATACAGGTCTCCAAGTCCGGGAGAAACTACCTGCCCGGTTTCAATCTCTTCAAGTTTGACCATGTTCTGCCTGATCCATTTCCCATACGGATAATCATTGGCCAGCTTTGCTTTAAGTTCCCTGTCGTACAAAACTTTTCCTTCCAGGGTATCTACAAGAAGCATTTTGCCGGGTTTCAGACGGCCTTTTTCTCTTATTTCCTCAGGGGGAAATGACTGCACCCCTGCCTCAGAGCTCATTACAATCAGATCGTTATTTGTTATTACATATCTGGATGGACGGAGTCCGTTCCTGTCAAGCATTCCTCCTATGTATCTGCCGTCGGAGAATATAAGGGAAGCCGGCCCATCCCAGGGCTCCATGAATGTCGAGTGGTAATGATAAAAGTCCCTCAGTTCCGGAGATATGGGGTTCTTTGCATTAATTGACTCAGGTATCAGCACCGACATCGCATAAGGAAGCGACTTCCCGCTCATGAGAAGGAATTCGAGGACGTTGTCCAGTGAAGCCGAATCACTTTTATCAGGTTCAATGATCGGATATATTCTTTCAAGATCACCCAGCTTATCTGATTTGAGAATCGACTCTCTTGCTTCCATCCAGAACCTGTTCCCTTTGATCGTGTTGATCTCCCCGTTATGTCCGAGTACCCTGAAAGGTTGTGCAAGATCCCAGCTCGGAAAGGTGTTTGTACTGAACCTTGAGTGAACGAGGGCAATGGCGCTCTGCAATCTTTCATCCGTCAGATCGGCAAAATATTCCCCAAGCTGTATTGAGGTCAGCATGCCTTTATAAACGAGGACTTTCGTAGAAAGGCTAGGGATATAAAAAAAGTTTTTTTGCTTTATATCCGATTCGCGGATTGCTTTTTCGGTCCTCTTCCTTATTATATACAGCCTGCGCTCAAGATCATCCTGTGAAATGTCGGCTCCCAGAAGTATCTGCCTGATAAATGGTTCTGCAGATTTTGCAATAATTCCGATTGTTGAATTATTCCGTGGTACCTCCCGGAAACCCATGAAATCGACTCCTTCCTCATTTATTATGCCCAAAAAGATCTCCTCACATTTTTCAGCATCCAGAGGATCTTTCGGGAAAAAGATAAGACCTGTGCCAAACTGTCCCTCAGGAGGGAGTGAATAACCCTGGATAAGATAAAAATCACGCGGCACCTGGATCATTACTCCTGCGCCGTCGCCAGTCTTGCTGTCCGCCCCCTCCGCTCCTCGATGGGTCATATTCCCAAGTATATCAAGGCCTTTACTTATTATGGAATGGGATTTCTTCCCTTTCACTTGAGCAACAAATCCGATTCCGCAACTCCCATGTTCAAATTCCTGTCTGTATAACCCGCTGTCAGCAGGCCGTTCCGTTTTCATCCATTTCAATTTTTAACAAAATACTAAATCACAAAAAAACCGTTCCCTGCATTTAAGAGAACGGTTATCCCTGATACTATGTAAACACCATTCTCAGTCAACGCCGGATAAAATCCTTCCCAGAATACTAAACCTTTTATGGTAAAAAGGGATCATTTGTTTTAAAATATCTGCAAATATATAATAAGATCTTCCAGATTGGTGAAAATGTTGATAAATATATTAATATTTATCAAAAAATATACCGGAAAGTTAAAAACCTGATAGAAGGAGTTGGTGTTAATTCCTGAACGATGATCCGTTGACACAAACAAGCTTGTATCGAATTTCTGTTGATTAAAAATTAATAATCGGATATCCGGTCAGGGATTTGTTTACTACATTTAGCAAGACAAAGCCGGTAAAATAAAGACTTTAATATGGAAAAGCCAGATAACCAGATACTTGTTATAATCGGAGCAACAGGCGACCTTGCCTCGCGAAAGCTGTTTCCTGCAATATATTCATTAAAGAGCCAGAATCTGATGCCTGAGAAATTTACACTGTTAGGCGTTGGACGAACTGAATTGACCACAGAGAGTTTCAGAAAAAACATATCAGATGCAATTATTTCATTTTCAGAAGAAAAGGTGTCAGATCGCGGACTGGTAGAGGATTTTACCAGGTACTGCGAATATAGTTCATGCGACCTTAAATCACCTGAGAGTTACAATAAATTAAGCAATGTAATCGAAGGGATAATAAATAACATTCCGATTGCCGGTAATGTTATTTTTTACCTTGCAACACCTCCCAGCATGTACGAGTCTATTGCAATGAATCTGGCTTGTGCAGGGATGGCTTCGCAGTCTGAAGGTTTCCGCCGTTTTATTGTTGAAAAGCCTTTCGGGTATGATCTTGAAAGTGCCTGCAATCTTAACAAATCCCTTCATTCAATCATTACGGAAGATCAGATCTTCAGGATGGATCATTACCTTGGCAAGGAAACAGTTCAGAATCTTCTTGTTACAAGGTTTTCGAATGGTATTTTTGAACCTCTCTGGAACAGGAATTACGTTCAGCGCGTGGAGATCACTTCAGCTGAAAGCATAGGGGTTGAAGGCCGGGGCGGGTACTATGACAGTTCGGGTGCGCTTCGCGACATGGTTCAGAACCACCTGCTTCAGATGGTGGGAATGACCGCAATGGAACCTCCTTCATCACTTGAAGCTGATGCGATCCGCAATGAGGTCCTTAAGGTGTTTCAGTCCCTTCAGCCCATTCAGGAAGAAGATGTTGCCCGCCAGGTTATAAGGGGACAGTACACAGCATCTAAGATAAAAGGACAATGCGTTCCGGGATACAGGGATGAGAAAGGCGTCGATAAACGGTCAAGAACTGAAACATATGTCGCAATGAAGTTCTTTATAAACAACTGGCGCTGGGGAGGAGTGCCCTTTTACATCAGGACCGGCAAAAGATTGCCGACACGTGTCACAGAAATTGTGATACATTTTAAGACAACTCCTCATCACCTGTTCCAGATAGAGCCCGGAAGACTTACCGGAAATCAGCTGATAATACGCATTCAGCCTGATGAGGGGATCCTTCTTAAATTTGACATGAAGGAGCCTGGTGCCGGATTCACAGTAAAAAAAGTCAATATGGATTTTCATTACAAGGATCTGGCAGATACGCGCCTTCCCTCAGCTTATGAACGGCTTCTTTATGATATGATGCTCGGCGACCAGACACTTTTTTCACGCGACGATGAAGTTGAAACTGCCTGGAAATTCATTGACCCGGTGCTCAGGGCTTGGAAAGACAATCCTTCCATTAAAGTGTATGGATATGCTGCCGGAACATGGGGTCCGGAACCATCGAACAACCTTATTGAAGGCGATGGTCTTACCTGGAGATATCCGTGCAAGAACCTGGCTGATGAGGAACTCTACTGCGAATTGTAGAGTACATAGGTGATAAGTCCAATGTTATATAGGCTAAAGTTTTAATTTCTTAAATCCCCTCCTGGGAGGGGGCCGAGCGTTAAGAAATCCCGCAGTGCGGGATTTTAGCGAAGGAGCCCGACTGCTGGGTAGGCTTATGGTGGGACAGGGGTGGGTTATTAAAGGCTATATAAATGAAAAAATCAATTAAAGTATTTTCCACACCGTTTGATACTGCAAAAGCTCTTGCTAATGACCTTACCGGTCTGATAAACGGAGTATTGAAAAGATCAGCAGTCTGTACCGTTGCGTTATCCGGAGGAACAACTCCGCGGCTTTTATTCGGGATTCTTGCGGATCGTTATTCAGAATCCGTCAGTTGGGAATCCGTTCATTTTTTCTGGGTTGATGAACGCTGTGTTCCTCCTGATGACGATGAAAGCAATTACAAAATGGCTCACAGCTCATTCCTTGGCAAAATAAAAATTCCTTCTTCAAATATTTACAGGATAAGGGGAGAAGAAGATCCGGGAAAGGAAGCCTTGCATTACTCAGATGTGCTTTCTGAAAATGTTGCTGTGAGAAATGGTTTTCCATGTTTTGATATTATTCTTCTGGGAATGGGGGAAGATGGTCATACGGCATCAATATTCCCGGGGAATGAAAATCTTTTTAACTCGGACAGATCATGCGTTCCGGTTGCTCATCCGATAACCGGGCAGAAAAGGATCACAATAACCGGGAAGGTTATCAATAATGCTTCTGATGTTATAATTTTTGTGACTGGCAGGAATAAAGCAGGAGTTGTCGAAAAGATTATTAATAATCAGGGGATTAAAAAACACTTTCCTGTGTCTTATGTTAATCCCAAGCCGGGGAAACTGACCTGGTATCTCGATAGTGAGGCCGGATCATTGTCTGGGCAGTGAGGCCGGGGAAGCTGAAGAAACTGATTTTCTGAAATTTTTTATATTTGTATCGATTAACTAATTGTAAAAACTTCGAGCCATGTCACACGAAAAAGCAAAGGAACAGACTAAAGAAAAAAAACAGCCTGCAAAATCTCTTAAAGAAAAACGTGCTGCAAAAAAAGCAAAAAAAGCTGAGAAGAATAAATAAGCATATCTTACTTGCATTTCATAAAAAAAGGAGGCTGTCTCAGACAGCCTCCTTATAAATAAATCCGTAGTTTTCTTAAACTATGCTAGTTTTACATTCACTGCATTAATACCTTTTTTACCTTCTGCAAGCTCGAATGTAACTTCGTCATTCTCTTTGACTTTGTCAATTAATCCGGTAGCATGAACGAAATACTCATTGTCCGAATCTGCGTCTTTAATGAATCCGAATCCTTTTGATACATTAAAAAATTTAACTGTTCCTTTGTTCATTTTGATATGTTTTAAAATTAGGGCCGCAAGATATAAAATATTTCGTTAATTCAGCACAAAAAAATCGGGTACTTTAATTTTCATGTCAAATATTAACTTTTCCGGGAAGAGTAAATAAGATCTTCCCTTCCTGATATACTACCTGTTTTCTATTCACAATTTTACATTATAATTCTCTTTATTCCCTCTTTTAAGGATTGCACGTTGAAGTTAATCAGAAGTCCGATTCCGCACCCGGATAATTTCAGATAAGTCATTAATTGAGCTAAATGAACCGGATTGATAACATCAACAGATTTAATTTCAATAATGATTTTCCCTTCAACAAGCAAATCAATTCTGAAACCAAGATCAAGCTTCTTTTCTTCATAGATCAAAGGCATAGGTTTTTGCTTAATTACGGAAAAACCATTTTTTTCAAGCTCATAATGAAGACACTCCTCATAAGCGGATTCAAGCAGTCCTGGTCCTAAAGCACTATGTACTTTATAAGCACAATTTAAGATAGAACCCGTAAGTTCCTGATGTAATAAATTCATAATAAATTTTCTTTAGCGAGACATTACAAAGTTAGGATTTTTTTCTTTTTTACCACGGTGTTGCACGGAGTAAAAATCGGAGTGACACGGTTTGAAAACATAATAAGCGGTGTAACTCCGTCTTTACTCCGCTTGACTCCGTGTTTAAGTTCTTTAAAAGTATCTTAAAGGCAAAACTGAAATAATATCGCTTTTTCTGCATACACCAGTAAACAGATAAAAAAATTTAAAATGACATTAGGATCATGTACCGGAAAATGAGCTATCATTACCATGTTATAAATTTGATAATTCTTATGAAAAAGATTTTTGCAACCGGAATAGCACTGTTTTTTTTAATTTATCAGGTAAACAGCCAGGAAAAACTTCTTACAAAAGCAGAGAAGTCTGATTTTAAAACAACATCTGACTATCAGGATGTTACTTCATTCATAACCAGTCTGAACCACTCATCCCGCTATTTAAGGGCTGAAAATATCGGGACCACCATTGAAGGGCGCGAGATTCCGCTTCTTATAATAGGGAATCCTCTTCCTGAATCACCTTCGGACCTCAGAAATGACGGACGGATTGTCATTTATATCCAGGCAAATATCCATGCCGGAGAAGTTGAAGGAAAGGAAGCAACTCTGATGTTTGCAAGGGATCTGCTGGATGGAAGATCCCCTGAGCTCCTTAAGAACATTGTCTTTCTTATCTGCCCTCTTTTCAACGCCGACGGAAACGAAAAGATATCCCCGCTGAACAGGACGTATCAGAACGGACCTGTTAATGGAGTCGGGATAAGATATAATGATCAGATGCTCGATCTGAACAGGGATGCAATGAAGGTTGAATCGCAGGAAGTAAGGGGTGTAATTACCAATGTGTTCAACAGATGGGATCCTGCAATATTCATGGATTGTCATACAACCGACGGTTCATATCACGTTGAGCCGGTTACATTCACCTGGATGGTCAACCCTGACGGCGATAACTTCCTGATTCACTATATGCGTGATAAAATGATGCCGGCCATGTCATCTGCCTTAAGGAATAAGTACAAGACTGAAAATTGTTTTTATGGTGAGTTCGACGATATGTCGCATCCTGAATCAGGCTGGTTTTATGATTCTGCCGAACCTCGCTATATGACGAACTATTACGGTTTGCGGAACAGGATCGGCATCCTTGATGAAAATTATGTTTATGCTGATTTCAAATCACGTGTTATGGGCTGTTATAATCTTTTATGGACGCTTGGCGCTTACGCTGCTGATAACAGGTCCGAAATAAAAGCAATGCTGAAGGAAGCTGACGCCAGGACAGTCAGCAGGGGCATGGATCCTTCAGTTTCTGACTCTTTCGGAATAGTTTTCAAGGCAAAGCCGGCACCTGAAAAGGTTACTGTCCAAACCTATGAAGTTGAACTGTCCGGTGATACAAGCAGATGGAACAGGTTCCGGAAAACTGACCGCCAAAAAACAGTCACCATACCATATTATATTGATTATTATTCTGCCAGGAACGTCAGGTTCCCATATGCATACCTGCTGGTTACCAGGGATCCGGAAGTAATCAACCTGCTTAAGATACATGGCATTAAAATGGAAAAGCTTGCTTCGGATACCAAAATAGAAGTGGAACGTTTTGATATACAAGGATTAAGTCCTTCAGCACGACTTAATCAGGGACATTACATGAACAAAATCGAAGGAAGGTTCGTTTCCGACACTATTGCTTTTGCGGCAGGTACAATAGTGATAAGAACATCTCAGCCTCTGGCTGATCTTGCGGCATACCTGCTTGAGCCGCAATCGAATGACGGCTTATTGGCATGGAACTTCTTCGACCGTTACCTTGTTCCGCAATGGGAAATGGGATATAATCCTTACCCGGTATATAAAGTAAAAAGAAAATCAGTCATTAAAACTGTACCTTTTTAATAATATTTAACTGATTATCATTTCTGTTTGGTGTTATTTTAATATTATTGCAGAGATTTTTTTACGGCTTTTGTAATTGATTTACCTGGCAATCTGATTTGATATGAGAAAATGGAGAGTGGAAGATTCAGCTGAGCTCTATAACATTAACGGCTGGGGTGTTGATTATTTCTCGATTAACCAGAAAGGTAACGTTGAAGTCAGACCTTCAAAGAATGGCGTTTCTGTCGACCTCAAAGAGCTTCTCGACGAATTAATGCTTTCTGATGTTTCCACTCCTCTTCTGCTAAGGTTTCCGGATATTCTGGATGACCGTATCATTGACATTTCAAAATGCTTTAAATCGGCTTCGGAAGAATATGGCTACAAAGCCCAGAATTTTATTATTTATCCCATCAAGGTTAACCAGATGCGCCCGGTGGTTGAAGAGATCGTAAGCCACGGTAAAAAATTCAACATAGGACTTGAAGCCGGATCAAAACCTGAACTGCATGCGGTAATAGCAATAAACACTGACCCTGAATCGCTTATCATCTGCAACGGATACAAAGATGAGGATTATATTGAGCTTGCACTGCTGGCTCAGAAGATGGGTAAAAGGATATTTCTCGTAATAGAAAAGCTGAATGAGCTGAAGCTTGTCGCAAAAGTTGCAAAGAGGCTTAAAGTAAAGCCAAACCTTGGGATCCGCATTAAGCTCGCAAGCGTTGGCAGCGGGAAATGGGAAGATTCAGGAGGGGATATCAGTAAATTCGGACTTACATCAAGTGAGCTTCTTGAAGCCATCGACTATATTGAAAAGAATAGGCTGAAGGATTGCGTCCGACTTATACATTTTCATATAGGCAGCCAGGTGACCAAGATCAGGAGGATAAAAGTGGCCCTGAAGGAAGCATCCGAGTTCTATGTACAGTTGCGGAAAATGAATTTTAATGTCGAATTTGTTGATATCGGCGGCGGTCTTGGAGTTGATTATGACGGCACTGCTTCTTCGAACAGTGAAAGCAGTATGAATTACACAATACAGGAATATGTAAATGACTCGGTGAGCACATTTGCTGATGCAGCCGACAAGAATAACCTGCCGCATCCGAACATTATTACTGAATCGGGACGTTCTCTTACCGCGCACCATTCGGTTCTTATTATTGAAGTGCTTGAAGCGACAACTCTTCCGGCATGGGATGAAGGAGAAACAATAAGTGAAAATGATCATGAACTTCTCAAGGAGCTTTACCTTTTGTGGGACAATGTAAATCAGCCGAGAATGCTGGAAACATGGCATGATGCCCAGCAGATAAGGGAAGAAGCCCTCGACAGGTTCAGTTTCGGCCTTATCGACCTTAAAACAAGAGCCAAGATCGAACGCCTTTTCTGGTCGATCGCCCGGAGGATATATGAACTGGCAAACGTAACAAAGCATGTTCCCGAGGAACTAAGGCAAATTTCACGGATTTTGTCGGACAAGTATTTCTGCAATTTTTCACTTTTCCAGTCCCTGCCTGATGCCTGGGCAATTGATCAGATCTTCCCTATAATGCCTATTCACAGGCTGAATGAAGAACCTACGCGCAGTGCCACAATCCAGGACATGACCTGTGATTCGGACGGCAAGATTGACAACTTCATCTCAACCAGGAATTCATCACATCAGCTTCCCCTTCATCAGCTGAGACCAAAAGAACCTTACTATCTTGGTGTGTTTCTTGTCGGAGCCTACCAGGAGATCCTCGGCGACCTTCATAATCTTTTCGGTGATACCAATGTAGTCCATGTGTCAGTCGATAAGGACAGTTATAAGATAGACCAGGTTATCGATGGAGAGACAGTTGCCGAGGTGCTTGATTATGTTCAGTACAATTCAAAGAAAATGGTGCGCACCGTTGAAACCTGGGTGACAACATCAGTAAAAGCAGGTATCATATCGCTCGAAGAAGGGAAGGAGTTTCTATCTAACTACAGATCAGGATTATACGGCTATACATATCTGGAATAGCCAGAGTCCCCACGTATTTCGATAAATTAATTCTCCATTCGCCGTAGGCGATATGGTTTTGTAGAAAATGAGTCCACCTAAGTATATTTACCGCGTAGCGGTTTCACATTTTAAGAATCTATTGAATTTTTTAAATTTTGTTTAGCTGCATTATTAATTAAACGGAATTAACATGAAACCCGGGACATTTACGCAAATGTATGTACAGCTTGTTTTTGCTGTGAAAAACAGAGATGCTGTATTGAAAAAAGATTTCCGGGAACGTGTATTCGAATACATGAGCGGAATAATTACCAACCTGAAACATAAATCCATGATCATCAATGGAACATCAAACCATGTTCATATCCTTTTCGGATTAAATCCATCAGTTTCAGTTTCAGATACTGTTCACGATATAAAGAGAAGTTCTTCCCTTTTTATCAATAATGAAAAACTCTGCCCTTGCAGATTCTCCTGGCAGGAGGGTTATGGAGGTTTTACATATAGCCGTTTACAAATAGCAGATGTTTACTGTTACATTGAAAATCAGGAGTCACACCATAAAAAGAAAACTTTCCGTGAAGAATATATCGACATCCTTACTAAAAATGAGATAGAATTTGATCAACAATTTCTATTTGATTTCTGGGATGATTGCCTATAACCTCTACGAGGTATGTTGCCGGAGGTATAATTGTTTCTACAATACCGAAAGCCCTACGGGCTATTCGTCTTTTATTAATCCGCCTTCGCATAAAGCTTATGCCTCCGCTGAAGCTTCGATGACACGCGGACGGCGGACGCGAAGAACAGGTTTAATTGGCTTCGCCGAGCTCACCGCCATCCCGATAACTAACGGGAGGCGGTTCGGTTCCTCCATGCCTGCACCATTTTTAGAGTCCAGAGCTTGCTCTGGGGTTCATACCATTTGATTTATTCCTGACTTCTGACGCTTTCTAATCAATTCTCCATTCGCCGTAGGCGATATGGTTTTGTAGAAAATGAGTCCACCTAAGTATATTTACCGCGTAGCGGTTTCACATTTTAAGAATCTATTGAATTTGACCAACAATTTCTATTTGATTTCTGGGATGATTACCTATAACCTCTACGAGGTATGTTGCCGGAGGTACAATTGTTTCTACAATACCGAAAGCCCTACGGGCTATTCGTCTTTTATTAATCCGCCTTCGCATAAAGCTTGTGCCTCCGCTGAAGATTCGGTGACACGCGGACGGCGGACGCGAAGAACAGGTTTAATTGGCTTCGGCGAGATCACCGCCATCCCGATAACTATCGGGAGGCGGTTCGGTTCCTCGATGCATGCACCATTTTTAGAGTCCAGCGCTTGCTCTGGGGGCTCATACCATCTGATTATTGTTGATTAATAATCTGACTTATGAAATTATGAACAGCCCTTTTAACCCTTTAATTATAAAATGGAATCTTCTACCGCACTAATCTTCAGAAGTCAGGAAGAAAATGGTCCGCACTGTTGAAACCTGGGTTACAACATCGGTAAAAGCAGGTATCATATCGCTCGAAGAAGGGAAGGAGTTTCTATCTAACTACAGATCAGGATTATACGGCTATACATACCTGGAATAGCCAGAATCCCTACGTATTTCGTTAAATTAATTGACTTGTTAAGAAAAACATCTTAACTTAATTGTCTTTTTAATTTTTGTTATAGTAATTGTATAATCCCTTAATTAATTGAGCTATGAGCGAAACTAACACTTCTTCATTTGATTTTAATGCATTTATAAAGGACTCTAAAGAGACACTTGTAAATCCAAAATCTTTCTTTTCCACCATGCCGGTCTCCGGCGGGATGGCTGAACCAATAATCAAAGCCGTCATTTACGGGTTTGTGGCAGGTATTTTTGTTTTTCTATGGAGTATTCTGGGACTTGGTGTAATCAGAGGAGGAATAATGGGTGGAGCAATAGGCGCGATGGCACTTGTGTGGTATGTCGTTGCAGCATTGATAGGATTGTTCATTGGTGCAGTGATATTGCTTGTAATTTCATCAGTTTGCAAGGGGAATAATGATTTTGAAGCAAACCTCAGGGTTGTCGCTGCAGCAATGGTTATAATGCCTGTCAGCGCTTTGCTTGGATTTACCCTGGGAATAAATTCATATCTCGGAATGATCGTAAGCCTTTGTGTAAGTCTTTACGGACTTTATATACTGTACCATGGTCTTGTTGAATCCCTGAAAGCAACACCCCAGACTTCAAAAATTGTAATGTATGTTCTTGCAATATTGATAGTTCTGTTTATGCTCCTGGGAATGAGTGCCCGGAACAGGATGAGCAAATATATGCATAAGGAAGAGGTTAAAGAGCTTATTAAAGAACATGATAACAAATAGATAATTCATAATTTCCGGAATGCAGGCCTTGAGAAGATCAAATTCTTAAGGCCTGTTTTTTTAATACCTGCGGAAAAAAATATATACCCGGGAAAAGGAATATTTCCTTCAGGAGACTTGTCTATCTCTGTCAGAATGTCCATTGTTTTTACTTTGGTCAGGCACTTATTTAAAACCGATTAAGATATGAGAACATTTGTTGCATTCATCTTCCTGCTTATGTCAGTAAATGGTTACGGCCAGAAGGATAAAAACCTGTGGAGCCATTGGCGCGACAATGGATCAGCCAATCTGAATGTGGCTGACAATGATTACGGTTATTTCATGAAGGGCGGTTTCTATTACTATATCTCAAATGATGACAAATATGTCTATCTGGATATAAAAATTAAGGATTCAGGCATTGAGAACACGATTTTACGGCAAGGACTTACAATCTGGATCAATGCCAATGACAAACGCACCAAAAAAACCGGGGTTAAATACCCTCTCGGGGCAAGAGGCACAGGTGGCTACAGAGGCCGGAACAATGAAAATCAGGGTGTAAACAGCAATACTGATAATAAAGCCGCAGTGTCCAACTCTATTGAACTTATTGGTTTTCAGCAATCCGGGCCAATTATAATTCCTGCGATGGAAGAAAATGATTTCAACGGCACGATTAATTATGACAAAATGGGAAATCTGTTGTACACCGTAAGAATGCCGATATCCCGGTTTGATTTTATTAAAGGCAAAAAAGCTTCAGGATATAAACCGTTTTCCATGGGTGTCGAATACAGGGATATGCCGGCACAGGGAAACAGCAGGGGGCAGACACCGCGTTCCAATTCAGGACGCATGTCCTCTTATGGCGGCGGTTACGGCGGCGGTTTTGGAGGAGGGTTTGGCGGAAGATCCGGAGGCGGCATGCGTATGGGCGGCGGTTACCACGGGGGAGGTATGCAGGGAAGATCAATGAACTCTCAACAGACTGAAAATACCAGATTATTATGGGTAAAAAAAATCAGATTTGCTGTTAACCATTAACATTTCCGGCTTATCTTTGACAGCTTTTTTGTTGTGCGTATCAGGCAGGACAGAATGAATCTGTTACATTAATTGATATCCAGATGAAAAACCCGCTAAAATCAGGTAATATACTTGTAGTTCTGGCTTACAGGATCCTGCTTATAATGCTCCTGTTTTCCCTTTCCCGGATCGGATTTTATATATTTAATATCAGGATGTTTCCCGGGACCAGCTTTTCACAGTTCCTTGCAATACTCAGGGGCGGACTGATGTTTGATATCTCTGCTGTCCTATACATAAACCTTATCTTTATTTTCTTCAATATATTACCGTTTGATTTCCGGTATAATAAACTCTATCAGAAGATACTGAAGTATTTTTTCTTTATCACGAATGGTGTGGCTCTGGCCATTAATTCAGCTGATTATGTTTATTACAGGTTTGTCCTTAAAAGGGCCACTGGCGACATCTTTCAGACATTCGAGCATGAAAAGCACATGATGAAAATGGGATTTAAATTTATGATCGACTACTGGCCCGTGGTATTGTTTACATTTTTACTTATTTTCCTGATGGTCGTGCTTTACAACAAGGCAGTGGCAGTAAAGCCCTCTCCCAGGAATAAAATAATCTATTACTCTTTAAATGTTCTTGCTGTACCCATTATAGCCGGATTGATTGTAATCGGGGCCAGAGGAGGATACAGGCATTCGACCCGTCCGATAAGCATAAGCAATGCAGCAAGATTTGTAAATAATCCCCGTGATGCTGCAATTGTTCTTAATACTCCCTTCAGTCTTATAAGAACTTTCGACAAGAAGCCTCTGGTGAAATATCAGTTTTTCGACAATGCAAAACTTACCAGCCTTTACAACCCTCATTATATACCTGCTCCTGCAGGCAAGTTTAAGCAGGAAAACATTGTAATATTCATTATTGAGAGTTTTGCAAAGGAGTATTTTGGCGTATTCAATAAAGATCTTGAAGGAGGAACCTATAAAGGCTACACTCCTTTCCTCGATTCCCTGGTAGCACAAAGCCTGACTTTTGATGTTTCCCTCGCCAACGGTAAAAAGTCGATAGAAGCAATGCCTGCAGTTCTTGCATCGGTGCCGTCACTGGAAACGCCTTATACAATTTCAAATTATGCAAATGATAAAGTAAACGGATTGCCGGAACTGCTGAGGACAAAAGGATACTATACTGCATTTTTTCATGGGGCCCCGAACGGCTCAATGGGATTTGATTCTTTCTCACGAATGGTCGGATTTAATGATTATTTCGGATTGAGCCAATACCCCAACCCAAAGGACTTTGACGGCATGTGGGGTGTATGGGACGAACCGTTCTTCAGCTTCTTCTGCAAGAAAATGAGCACCTTCAGGGAGCCGTTTATGACCGCAATATTCACGATTTCATCTCATCATCCATTTAAGGTTCCGGAGAAATACAAGGATAAATTTCCAAAAGGATCAGCACCTATTTTGCAAACTATAGGCTACACTGACTATTCCCTGAGGAAGTTCTTTAAAGAAGCCAGTACCCAGCCATGGTACAACAATACACTTTTCGTGATTACAGCCGACCATACCAACGAAACCGTTCACAGGGAATATCAGAATAATTTTGGTTCATTTTGCGTGCCTATTATCTTTTTTAAGCCGGGAAGTGATCTTCACGGGGTAAAAAACAGGATTGCACAGCAGCTTGATATCATGCCGACCATCCTTAACTATCTCAATTATGACGGGGAGTACATTGCTTTCGGCAACAATCTTTTTGATGATACATACGATTCCTTTGCTTTTAATACAACGGCAGGAAATACTTATCAGCTGTTCATGAAAGACCATCTGCTCGAAATGGTTGATAATAAACCTGTGGGCCTTTATAACTATAAAAAGGACAGGTATCTGGCTAATAACCTTCTCGGGAAAGAAGACAGCATCCAGAGCCCGATGGAAGAAAAGCTTAAGGCGATAATCCAGACATATAATTCACGTCTGATTGACAATGATCTGATAGTATCAAAGAAATAATTGTGCTTGAATTATATCATTAACTCAAAGTTAAATTACAACCTATGAAATCACGTCGGCAGTTTCTTAAACTGACAGGCACCGGAATACTGGCAACAGGTGTCTCATCCGCCATTAACCTGAAGGGTATGCCATCCTTCCAGCAACATGAAAAAAAGAAGGATCTCTT
This sequence comes from uncultured Bacteroidales bacterium, assembly GCA_963789985.1. Classification (GTDB taxonomy): domain Bacteria; phylum Bacteroidota; class Bacteroidia; order Bacteroidales; family VadinHA17; genus LD21. The sequence goes on from CAWBNA010000003.1 coordinate 49,547, forward strand.
TACCCTGGGAATGGCAGGATACACTTTCAAAGAGCTTTCGATTGATCAGACAATTGAAATAATGAAAAGAGTGGAGGTTAAGAACCTTTCGCTCAAGGATTTTCATATGCCATTGAACAGCACGCAGGATCAGATAACTGCAATAATCGGGAAGTTCCGTAACGCGGGAATTAAGGTTTACACAGTTGGAGTGATATACATGAAAACAAAAGCAGAGGCTGACCAGGCATTTGAATATGCCAGGATGGCCGGTGTAAAAATGATTGTAGGCGCCCCGGACTATGCCCTCCTGCCTTATGTGGAAAAGAAGGTCAAAGCTTATGATTTCAGGCTGGCAATACATAACCACGGCCCGGACAATCCTTTGTATCCAAATGCAACTGATATCTGGAACCATATCAGGGACCTTGATCCGCGAATCGGCATTTGCCTTGACATAGGACACACAACCAGGGATGGCGCCGATCCGGCTGTCGATATGGAAAGATACGGAAAGAGGATCTTCGACATGCATATAAAGGATGTCGACAAAGCCACCAAAGAGGGTAAGACAGTTGAAATGGGAAGAGGCATAATTGACATTCCCGGGTTGATTGCAGCCATTCGCAGGACCGGCTATTCAGGCATGTGCAGTCTTGAATTTGAAAAGGACATGAAAGATCCTCTTGCAGGTATTGCTGAATCGATCGGCTACTGGAAAGGTGTTCTGGCATGCGGGGCGTAAGAGCGTAGAGCCAAATCAACCCCTCAACCCCCCTATATGGGGGGCTTAGTTTGAATCATTGTTAAAGTTACGTATTAAAAATCAGACATGTAATAACCCCGGAGGGGTTAAATGTTAATAACCGTGGGTAAGGCGATGAAAGAGCCGCAACCCGCGGAAAGGATGCCAACACAAATGTGGCGCCGGAACGCAAAGCGGATAAACGACTGGATTGCTGATATCCGGCGCAATCGGGACGAGATTTCTATCAATTCGAAGTTCCATGTTCAAAGTTTCAGGTTTCAGGTCACGAGAGCATGAGAGTCAAAAAGGGGAGAAACGGGGAAGGGGAGAACGACGAACGGCGCACGACCTGTATAAAGCTGTGATAATAGTATTAAAGTCATAAAACCGCATTCCTCCGTACTGACACAGTGCGACTCCGTGGTTAACAAATGATAAGGTTTCTTTTTAACCACGGTGTTTCACGGAGTAAAAATCGGAGTAACATGGCATAGCGCATAGAGCATAATAGAGCGATGAGCGTAGAGCGTAGAGCATAGGGACAAATAAAGCTGTGATAATAGTATTAAAGTTATAAAACCGCGTTACTCCGTGCAGACTCCGTGCTCCTCCGTGGTTAATAAATAAACGGAAGTGCATTTTGAATCGTCTTTCAAACCTTTTTTAGACTTTTTTTATCCAAAAGGGCAGTCATTTAGTCAAAATCAGACATCAGTTTTTTTCCCCGGAAGCAGGTCTGAATTATGTGAATATATGTTTGATAATCAATAAAATATCCAGAACTGACAAGCCGATAACTTCATATTTACAAAATTCCCCTGTAAATTCATCGCCCTTTTTGACAAACAGGCACGATTCGTTTACCAATAGACGAATATTGTCAACCAGCCTTTTGTAATCATAGATCAACACCTCTTTTTTATTTCCGGCTTCCTCAATATCTCCTTATTAACATATTGACTTGTATATAGTTAAACCCGACCTTTATCTCATGATCAGTTATCCCGGATGATGAATTTGAATTCATTTTTCTGAACATGAGATCAGCGATCCTTACATATTTATTTCTTTTTATTTTTCAGCTTGCTATTGCTCCTGTCATTGATTTTCATCTGAAGATTGATGTCTTAATGAGAGCTACCCTGTACCTGGAGAAAAGGCATCATGATGACGAATTTGACAGGTTCATCAATGACCTTGGCAGAAGTGAATCGAAAAACAACTGGTTATGTGTGAACTGCATAGGTTGTTTTGGTGAATGGCAGTTTGCTGAATCCACAATAAAATTCCTTGGTTACAAACATATTACTCTGAAGAAGTTCCGGGCAAATCCTTTGATTTTTCCTCCTGAGAAGCAGCGTGAGGCGCTCGAATCGCTTATAAAAGTGAATCTGGCTCTTCTCCGCGATTATGACCGGTTTATTGGTGATACAATAGGGGGGACGGTAATAACCAAATCGGGTATGATCGCTGCTTCGCATCTTGGCGGTGCCAAAACACTTAAGCTTTTTCTTCTTTCAAATGGCCATATAAACAAAACAGATGTCCTGGGGACATCTGTTTGTGACTACCTGAATAAGTTCAGGTATTATGATCTGAATTAATCCGGTAAAATTTATTCCGAAAGAAAATAAGTTCTGATCAGGAATGAAAGTTCAGTTCCTGAAGTCTTTTTCTTTTATATCCGATGATGGATTATTTTTAATATCAGGTACCTTGGTAATATTTTTTTCTTCAATTCTATCTTCAGATCCGGGAGCAGCGCCTCCCGAAGGATTACCGGAATATATATCGTTAGTGGTGTTGAATTCAGGTACCAGCTCTTTACAGTAATCAACGACCTCTTGCTTTGTAATTGTATATAAAATTGTAAGGAAGTTCTCAATCCGAAGCAGCAGATCTGCTTTTATAGGATCTGTATTTGTGGCAATTCTGATTTTTGGATGGTAGGTGGCCTTTGTGGTTTCGTGACTTGCAAGTAATTCCTCAAAAAGCTTTTCACCCGGGCGCAAGCCGGTGAAAATGATCTTTATATCCCTTCCCGGAACAAATCCTGAAAGGCGGATCATTTGATCTGCCAGGTCAGCTATTTTTACCGGTTTACCCATATCGAATACAAATATTTCACCTCCTTTCCCCATGAATCCTGCTTCAAGTACCAGCTGGCAGGCTTCAGGTATAGTCATGAAATATCTCGTGATCTGAGGGTGGGTAACGGTTACAGGTCCGCCGTTTTCAATCTGCCTTGCAAAGGTGGGAATTACTGATCCGTTTGAACCAAGGACGTTACCGAACCTGGTAATAATGAACTGGGTAATGCTGTCAGTTTTTTTGGCGTACATCCTGACCACCTGTTCACATATCCGCTTTGAAGCGCCCATCACGTTTGTCGGGTTTACTGCTTTATCGGTCGAGATCATTACGAACTTCCTTACTCCGTATCTGACTGCAAGCTTAGCCATCAGCTTTGTACCTCCGACATTTACCCTGATGGCTTCGTGAGGATTATCTTCCATCAGCGGTACATGTTTATAAGCTGCAGCGTGAAATACAATTTCAGGATGAAATTGCTGAAATATACCCTCCATTGTTTCAGGTTCGGTTATATCGGCCAGTATAAGCTGAACCGGACATTGGCTGAAGGATGATTTAAGCTCATTATCAAGCTGGAACATGGGAGTTTCTGCCTGATCAATGAGGATAAGTTTTCTGGTATTGAACAGTGTAAGCTGGCGGACTATCTCTGAGCCTATTGACCCTGCAGCTCCTGTAACCATGATTACCTTGCCGTTTAATCCTTTATCTATCAGATCCATATTGAGCGTGATCGGATCGCGCCCAAGAAGCTCTTCAGGTTTTACCTTCTGCAGCTGACGAAGCTGTAATTCACCATTGAGCCACTTATTAACAGCCGGTGTCTCAAGTATTTCAAGCCCGAGGTCCACTGCTTTGCCGATAATTTCACTTTTCCTTCCCGGAGAAATTTTGTTTATGGCGATTATCATGGTGCCGATCTTATTCTTTTTCAGGTAACCGGCAGTCACAACTGAAGGATTAAGCACAGGAAGACTGTTTAGCATTTTCCCCTGAAGTTGTTTGTTGTTGTCGATGAAGCCTGCCACATGATAGTCGCCGTTGGGATCACCCTCAATAAGCCTCTTTACAATGAAGCCCATCTTCCCTGCCCCGTAGATAAGCACATTCTTTTTATCTTTTAAAGAGTTGGTGGCGAACCGATAAACCATTTTCACAAAAACACGCATAAAGAACAGGAAAACAGTGACAGTTACATAATGTATGATGATGATTGAAATCGGGATAACAAAGTTTTCGCCCAGGCTGAAGAATCTTGCAACAAGGGAGAGGCACAAGAGTAATAATGATGAAGTGGTTGTAACCAGGAACACAAGTGCTATATCCGTCAGGGTAGTATGACGGATCAATCCCGAGTAGGAATGAAACAGGAGGCTGAAGGCAGCATAGGCAGCAACTGTTATGAGGGACTGCCAGGCTCCGGCTGAAATATGAAGACCGGTGAGGTTAAAGTTGAACCGCAGAAGATAAGCAATGCAAAAAACCGTAAAGACTGTCAGGCAATCTATAATAAAAACCATCCATCTCGGGAGAGAATATTTCCGGAAGATCTCCATTGTTTTAATCCGGATATCTTCAAGCCATATAGGATGAGTTTCAAAAAAATCAGTAACAGCCATTTTGTGAATTACATTTCCTGTTTTCAGGTCTGGCCTGCAGTCTCTTTTTACAGCCTTACGGGCGTTATATGTTGATCTAAATTTAGACAATCTTTTCCTGATTTTCAAATTGCATGTTGCGCAAATGCCGGATTTAGTGGGTTTTTAAACATTTTTATCACATCAAAATATAAGTTAATCATTTATAAATGCTGATTTACCTTCAAAAGGGCATTGTTTATAAAAATTTATAAAAATTGTCAATTTTATAAAACGAAATCATTTTATTCCATACGAATTATTTGATAATAAAGTATGACTTCAACCCTTTGGAATGACGTCCACTTTCTTAGAAGCAGGATTGTTAAGTAATGGCAATAACGCCAGTGCAATTGGTCCAAAAATAAGAAATATTAAATTGGTAAAAGTATGGGCTATCAGAGCGAATATCATACCTGATTCTTTATCAATGCCATAAAAAAATAAACAATTAATAACTATAAAATGCCACGCACCTATACCGGCCTGGATCGGTAAAAGATAAGCCAGCGTTCCAAAAGTATAAGTCAGAACTGCTACAATAAATGAAAGCTTGTTTGTAGGAGGGAAGGAAAAAAATACAGAATATAACATTAAAAGCCATAAAAGGAAAATTAAAAATGTATAAAAAATATACTTGGATTTTTCCCTGATATGCCGGATGACCATTATTCCTTCAATGAAGTCGCTCTTTAACTTCTTTAGTTTCACATATAGTTTATTGAATATTTTAAACCTGACAAAAACAAAAGCTAAGACGGCAATCAAAATTAAGACAAGAACTACTGGTAACATTTTAAATTTTGTTGACGAAAAATCTAATTTGAAATCAGGGTAATTCACTATAGTCTCGAAAAAGTTGAATTGCCAGATTACAAGAATCAGAAGAATCAGAAAAAATGCAAAAAGGTCAGTAATTCTTTCAACAAATACAGTTCCCACCAGTTTAACAATAGGAATTCTTTCATATTTGGATAGAACTGCACATCTTGATATCTCTCCGCCGCGTGGAATGATGAGATTTGTGAAATAGAGAACTATGACTGATAAAAATAAATTGGAAATATTAGGTTTGTAATCCATAGTATTTATCAGTATTTTCCATCTTATTGCCCTGATAAAATGACTTAGAAGTCCAAAACCAATCGAAACTATTATCCATCCAAATTTAATGTCATTTAGAGAGTTAAGTAATCTTTTAAAATTAAAATCCTGGTAAACAAGCCAAAACAGTGTTATACCTATTATAAAAAAGATTATTGAAGTTAGGATCTTTTTTCTGAACATATACTGAAATCTCCTGAATTTCCTACATTAAAAGAATAAATTTTCCCGTTAAATGGCCAAGAAGATAAGGCTTCGAAATATCAAAATAGAACCTCTAGTCAATATAAATCAGATTTGATTAAGTGTTATAAACATGTTAAATAGAGGATATAATAATTACCAAGTTTTTTCAAAACTATTTTTATCCGTTTTCTTGTTTACATCAATAAAGTAGCTGGAGTATTTTTTCAAAATCATCAAGGGATCCTTATTGAACAATTTGGACAAGAGGGAAATTGGGTACATAATTAGATAAAACACTAAGCATAGTAATATACTGGAAATAATGTATCCCAGCACTTTAGCTAGTTTCATCCAAGTCCATTCGATTTTAGTGCTCAAATAAGTTGATAATGCCCCACTTACTCCTATAATTAAGGAAACAATGGCAGCCCATTGAATTGAAAATCCTAGGTATAGGGCCAGAAATCCCATTGAAATCACCAATACTGTACCTTTTGGTGTGTCTACATCCATTTTTGTTCCTCCCGCCTTAAAATATTGTATAGATAAAGGGGGCTAATGCACTGGCACCTCCAAATATGATCAAGATTCCCAAGAGTAACAAGATAATTATTACTGGTATCAGCCAGTATTTCTTACGTTCCTTCATAAATTGCCAAAGGTCTTTTAAAAACTCCATTTTTTAAATTATTAATGACCTTACTTTTAAGTAAATCTATATGCAAATATTAAAAAACAAATTATTAAATTCTATTTCGAAATTTTTTTTAATAAACTCAGGTTTACTATTTATTTATTATTGTTACTGTTCTTATTACTTATTCTATTGTTATCTTAGGGTGCATTTAAGATATATTTGTACGATGAATTAGTAATTAATTATACCATTCGCAATTAAAAACTCTCCTACAGCGAATGCGATCTGTTCCTGTCCTTTAACGGTTGGATGGTCATCAAATCCAAAAAAATAAGCAGATTTATCTGCAAGGTTTTTAAATCTATTTGTCATATCAACATATGGTATGTTGGTTTGATTAGCAATTGCCTGATAGATTGAATCGATCTTGTTATTATTGTAAAGGTACGTTCGTCGGAGGTCAGTCCCCGGAGCCAATTCAACTAAATGATGTCCAGTAAAATCAGCTCTTGGTAAGTTTAGAAAGATTAATTTGGCATGGTTCATTAGGCATATCCTGTTCATAACGGCAAAATCATTTTTCATTTCTGCAATTGCAAAAATAGTAGCTGGATGATATGGATCGTTGAATATAAGGTCACGAAAGGCATAATAAGCGAAAGGACGAAGAATAGATGGATCGAGGTTACCAGATTTGAACATTGTTCTTACAGTATCACTAAGGGTACTAAAAAGAATTCTTTCTGAGTGTGAAAACTTATTAATAATTCTCTCGTTCTGGGCTTTCCATGTAGAATTAACAAGAATTGATTCATAGTTAGGTTTTTTAAATAGGTTTATTATGTTCTTAAATGACTCCTTTAGGTACATCTTGGGGGCTGAAGAAGATCTAACTTTGAAAAATAGGGAGCCTTTATCCCACTGAAGGCTATCAAAGTTACTTTCATAAATTTGTGCTAAATCTTCAAGTTGTAAAACCCCAACCAACACTAGATCAGGTTTAAGAAGAGGAACAACTTTGGCAATATTTTTTTTATAACCCAAAGTGCTTTTCCCAGGTTGACCACAATTGATCACTTCAATATTGGTTGTCCCTGATTTTTTCAAGTAAGTTTCCAGCTTTTTAGGCCAACTGTCTTCAATATTAACCCCCAGCCAAATGTCCATGAGTCGCCAAAGCAGAGAATCCTAAAATGATCTCCCTTATCAATATTGATTTCCCTGTCACGTAAACCCATGCTATTTATCTTGACTATATTATCAAATTCGACAATATAATACCTTACCGTATTCTTAGGTTCAAAGATTAACCCTTGATCTTTTGTGGCATAAATGGGCACAGCAAAACCAATGAGCCTGTCAATTGTAACCAAGATAGAGAATAATACTCCTGTGAAAGCAAAAGATAAAATGATATTTTTTACTTTTGTATTCAACCGGTTTCTGCGGATTAAAATAAATGAAAATGTAGCAAAAATAAATATTATCCAATAAGTATATTTAATAAAACGAGATGAGAATATCTCTGTATCACCATATACCCAATAGTACGTAAGGGGATTAAAGAAGAGTATAACTATAAAGATAAATAAAAGATAAAATCTGTTTTGATTCTTCATAATTAATCTAATTTAAATTGAATCTTCCATTTTTTCCTGTTTTCCCATTCAGGTTGTTCAATCTTTTTTAACAAAAAGTTATTGACTACCAGGTAGTCAATTTCAGTCTGCATAAAGCATTTAAAGGCATCTTCGGGAGAGCAAACAATAGGTTCTCCTCTGATATTGAAACTAGTATTTACTACAACACCATACCCTGTTAGTTCTTTATATGTATTTATTAATTGCCAGTACCTGGATTAGTTTCTTTATGGACAGTTTGAATTAGTGCCGAAAAATCAAGGTGCGTAATAGCTTGGACATCACTTCGCACATAATAAAGCTTTTCCCGAAGGTCCAGATCCGAGAAATTGTCAGGTAATTTTTTTTGTCTTTCCTTCACTACGTCAGCAATGAGTAACATATAAGGCGAAGGTACGGTCAGGTCAAAAAAGTCTTTTGAACTTTCAATAAGGATTGATGGGGCAAAAGGTCTGAATCCCTCCCTGTATTTAATCTTCAAATTCAATTTTTTCTGCATTTCTAAATTACGAGGATCTGCAATAATACTACGGTTACCCAGTGCTCTTCACCCAAACTCCATTTTGCCCTGGAACCATCCGATTACATTCCCATTATCAATTAATTTAGCAACCTTTAAGCATAGTTCATCAAAACTTTCATAAGCATGGTAAATGGCTTTAAATCTTTTAAAAGTTTGCACGACTTCTTTATCTGAGTATTCTGGCCCCAATAAAGCTCCCATCATCGAATCACAATCATTGCTTAAAGAACGAGGTTGTCCAAAGTACATATGATAAGAGGCTAATGCAGCTCCTAAGGCACCTCCAGCATCGCCAGCTGCTGGCTGGATAAAGATATCTTTAAAAATATTCTGTTAGAGAGAATCTTCCCGTTTGCAACACCATTTAAAGCAACACCTCCGGCAAGGCATAAGTATTTCAGAACCAGTTACCCTTTTGGCTTCCAAGGCCATTTTAAGAATTATTTCTTCAGTAACAGCCTGTATAGCGTATGCAAGGTTGCAATGCTTTTGTTCAATTTTAGATTCAGGGTTGACTATAGAGATACCAAAAAGTTTTTCCCATTTTTTTGTTTTAACCATTTCGAGGCCAGTCGCATAGTTAAAATAATTTTGATTAAGCCAGATTGAACCATCATCCTTAATCATTAATAGATGTTCCTTGATTAAACTTATGAATTCAGTAGTCTGGGAGGCATATGGGTTTCCGTAAGGAGCAAGCCCCATCAGTTTATACTCACCTGAGTTAACTTTAAATCCCAGAAAATATGTAAAAGCAGTGTAAAGCAGACCAAGCGAATGGGAAACCTAAGTTTTTTTAACACTCAATTTTATTACCACATCCTTTGGAAATGGAGGCAGTTGCCCACTCCCCCACTCCATCAATGGTAAGGATAGCAGCTGCATTGAATGGGGAAGGAAAAAAAGCAGAGGCTGCATGCGAAAGATGATGTTCAGGAAAAAGAAGTTTTAGTTTTGATTTATCGTATTTTTCAATTTGGTGAAGTTCCTTCCTGATTATTTTCTTGAGATACATTTTCTCCTTTATCCATACGGGCATGGAAGCAATGAATGACCTCACTCCTATGGGTGCATTGTTATAATATGTTTCAAGTAATCTTTCAAATTTAAGCAAGGGCTTATCATAAAATGCGATTGCATCGAGCTCATCAATGCTGAACCCTGCATACTGCAGACAAAACTTGACAGCGTTTGAGGGGAAGCCTGGGTCGTGTTTTATTCGTGTGAATCTTTCTTCCTGCGCTGCGGCGATAATTTTCCCATTGCTGATAATGGCAGCAGCAGAATCGTGGTAAAATGCGGAGATTCCAAGAATATTCATTTTTTAGAGTCTTCTTTAGAGAAGAAGAGTCTCAAGACTTTTAAGGAAATTAATCAATAATATGAAGTATAAAATAGAATTTAAAATTTTATTTGTTCAGGTTAAAAATAATAAAATTGTTTTTAACCCATATTACAAATGGAAATTTTAATTTTA
>CAWBNA010000004.1:0-241134 GCA_963789985.1 uncultured Bacteroidales bacterium
CGTTTCAGGGTTTCAGAGTTTCAAAGTTTCAGTGTTTCAGGGTTCCAAATCAGTTGATGTGTTGATACGTTGAGGGAAGATTAAAGTAAAAAGTAATGTATTAAAGACGAATAAACGAATAAACGAATAAACGAATAAACAACCGGTTGATACGTTGATTCGTTTGAACTTCAGGTAAAATAGACGTTATATGCAAAAAAGTGCATAAAACGGAACACTTCTGATGTTGTTTTCATTTCCGAAATTCTTTTCAGAAATACGATAGGAGAAGGGAGGTGAGTAACGTTTTATATACTCATTAAGGCTGCGCGATCGTACATTTGTTGCAGCTTTTACCTCAAGCGGAATCACATCACTGCTATGCTGTATTACAAAATCAATCTCAGCACGTCCCTGCGACTCCCAGTAGTAAGGGGTATAACCCGAAGCTGCCAGCGAAACAGCCACACTGTTCTCAGCTATAGCTCCCCTGAAACTGCTGCCGGTATCTGACATGATATTTTTACCTGACAGGCTTGTCATGCCCGTAAGCAAACCAGTGTCAGAATGATACAGCTTAAATGCTGTATTGTCAGCATATGCGGCAAGAGGAAGTCTGCCTTCACTAACCCTGTTACAGGCTGTTACTATTCCTGCAGCCTTCAGCCAGTCGACAGCAGCACTGTACTCAGCCACTCTGGCACCGCTCTTTATTACTTTATACTGAAACTTATGATTCTCCTTTGCCAGCTGAGCAGGGATCGATTTATAGACAACCAGTATGCGTACTGTTTCTGCCCTGGTTGCATACCTTGCCATATCAGCTATATATGCATCACTGATATTCTTTTTTACAATATCAGCCATCAGTGCCTCCCCGCTGTTAAGATACGCCTGCACCACCTGCGGCATTCCTCCGGTGTAAAGGAAAGTCCTGAAAAGATCAGTAAATGTATCATGCAATGAACATGGAGTAAACTGTTCAAATGATTCACGGATTATACCTGCAGCCTCTCTTCCTCTTTCAGCATAAAGAAACTCCTCAAAGTCAAGTGGATACATGGTCAAAGTGCCGACCTTGCCAACAGGATATGAGCTTGCATCACGGTTTGTTGCAACTCCGAGGAGTGACCCCGCGGCAACGACAGAATAACCCGGGGCCTCCTCAGCAAAATACTTGAGAGAAGTCAATGCCCTGCTGCACGACTGTACCTCATCAAAAAAAAGAAGAGTGCTTTGCTCATTAACATTCTCTCCAGTCATTGCCGACAGCTCCCTTATGATCCTCACCGGATTAAGGTCGCGCTCAAAGACCTTATGAAACTCATTATTGCTTTCAAAATTGATATAGAGAATATTACTATAATTTTTCTTCCCGAATTCCACGACTGAATAAGTCTTCCCGACCTGCCTCGCACCCTGAACTATAAGAGGCAACCTGTTACGGCTTTTTCTCCATTCCTCAAGTTTATTTTCTACCTTACGGTACATTTAGTGTTGGTTTATTACTCTTATGTGTTCATAAAAGTGTAAATATAATACACTAAAATGAACGTATGAAATATAAGAAGAGTTTTTGTTCAAAGGTAAATACAGGAAAAAAGGTTGATGCGTTGGTTCGTTGATACGTTGATTCGTTGATGCGTTGATTTGTTGATACGTTGATACGTTTCAATGTTTTGTTTCGCCGAGCTCGGCCCGGTGAAGCGGTCCTCGGTTCAGAGTTCCTGGTTCCTTATTCCTGGTTCCCCGGTCAATGTTTATGGTTTATCGTGGAGGGGTCTTGCAGGTTCATCACTCATACACTAAAAACAATCTATTAAATTAGCTTTTTCTGAACTGTCAAGGATTTCTTGACTATTGATTCCGACATAGATAAAGAGGGAATTTTGCAACATGTATGGATTCCTTACATGATCAATTCCATGTCTAATCAAATCTTATCATATTCCGAAAAGAAGGTCTCACGGTCCATTTTCAAATGCCGCAAAACTTGTTTGACAATAAATTCCGGAACCGGGTCAATATGGGTTTGAATAGTAATCGGTCTTTCCATCCCAGATTTAGACCATTTTTCATGGCCTCCTCTTCCTTTTGTCCCTTTAATAACTTTCAAGCCCTGACTTTCCATAAATTTGCGGAATTTAACTACCGGAATATTTGACAGCTTCCTTACTGGCATTCTGTATCAAGCTAAACGGGTAGTCCTACCTCCTTATGAAAAGTATTAACAGGATATTTATCAAAAATTTCCGAGACGTATTCATTATCATTAATCACTGATGCAATACTGGGAGCAATTAATTTTTTAGGATGCTTTTCGGTTCCTTTTAAAGTCCAGCCCAAACCTGCCAGGACTTTTGGCAATGTTTTCTTCTTAATAGTGTAATCAACAAAATCCTCAAATACAATTTCAAATGATTCTTTGGCCTCAGTTGCATTATGTCCATAACCTGTAAGGTCGAGATGGGGTGAATAGATAAAATGTATCTTGTTCTCGTCCTGAAAATGAACAAGCAAAAGCCTTACCCTTACAATGGAAGACTTATCCTGATATTTCCCTTCAAAAATATAATGAGGCATCTTCTTTAAATTATTTTTGATTTACAAAGTTAATAAAAGAACAACCGGTTGATACGTTGATTTGTTGATACGTTGATGCGTTTAAGGGTTTCATGGTTTCAAGGTTTCAGTGTTTCAGGGTTTAACAGCGCAGGACGCAGGGCACAGGGTATCAGGATTAACTATTCCTTATTTCATGAATAAAGTTCCGGAAAACAGGTAGTTTTTTTGACACAATGGCGTAAATTATTTCCAAATCAATTTTTTCATACCTGTGAACAATAAAATTTCTAAAACGAATCATTTCAAGATATTCGGGATTATTTGTGATAATCCCTTTTTCAATTACTTTTTTTATCACATCTGCCGATGTGTCAGGTGCTGAAATGCTTTCAATTGCAAGAATATGTTCGCAAATGTCAATGATCGCCTCAATAGCTACCTGCAGAGCTCGTTCTGTTGCATTGCGCAACATTGAATTCATTTGTAACTGCTGAAAAGAGATAATCTGCCAACTTTCTATTTCCAACAATTTCTCTTCTAATATCCTGAGTTTTGCCTCAATTATTCCATTGTACCTCATAACCCCGATATTCTAATTGTTTCTGAATCCAATATATTTTGTCCTCGTATTCGGCTGCAATTTTTGAATAAAATGAGGCATAATGTGATTTTTGTCCTTCGCGCACGAATAAAACATTACCGGCAAGAGCTTCGTGTGCCAACAACGGGTCTGCGTTACATATATTTACTATGTCTACAGAAATATTTTTAACAAAGGGTTCAATGGTTTCTAACACTTTAACTTTCATAAAAGGATCTGTGCCATTATACCATATCGCAATATCAATATCTGACCCCTCTTTTACAACTCCAACTGCAGATGAACCAAAAATATGGGCAAACGGAATTTCGGGAAAGTTCCCCTCAATAGCCGCCGCAATATCTGATATATTAATTAGATAATTCAACAGTAATTTAAATTATTCTTCTAGCAAAATTAAATATATTTTTCATATACGGACAAGACTGATGTTGAGGCTTTGGTAAAAGATAAAAGGGGAAAAACAAACGTATATGCAAGATAAAAGACAAAAGTTTAATTCGTTGATACGTTGATGCGTTGATGCGTTGATTTGTTGATACGTTGATTTGTTGATACGTTGATTTGTTGATGTGTTGATTCGTTGAGTCGTTGATACGTTGATGCGTTGATTTGTTGATGCGTTGATTTGTTGATGCGTTGATTTGTTGATGCGTTGATATGTTTCAGGGTTTCAGGGTTTCAGTGTTTCAATGTTTTGTTTCGCCGAACTCGGCTCGCTAAAGCGGTCCTCGGTTCAGGGTTCCTGGTTCCTTGTTCCTGATTATGGGTCTGAAGGTCTGCAGTCTGAGAGTCTGAAGTCTGAGTCTTCGGCTGTTTTGCGTATCCCTCAAGATAAAAGACAAAAACAAAATCAAAACAGGTCGGTGGCTTTATCGATCAGGAACGCTTTTATTTCATCATCGGGAACAGTAGTTGTGATAAATTCCACGGGCTCGGTATAATCGATGTCTTTATGAAATGCCAGTTGCTGCCGAAATAGTTTTCCGGAGAATTGCTGATTGAAAATATTCTCTGCCTCTTTGCATATTTCCTGTATTGAGTAATGTTCGCGCAAAATGTAATACAGGTCGACATAATCTTTCCATTTGGCCCTCCGTCCCAGTGCAAAAGCCTTCATGGCAGCCAATGACAGTAATGAGGGGATAGTAATAACTGAACCAACATTTACCGTGTGAGTTACAGAATAAGGATAACTGAAAAAAGTGAGTTTTACATTGTTGACCAGCAGATGCAGCTGGTCGTAATCTTCAAAAACCGGTATCTGATTAAAAGGTATATGCAGCAGTTTTGTTTTGATACGAGACTTATTAAGTTGCGATTGAGTAAATAAGTCAAAGTCTATAGAACGCCTGTGACCTATATGCAGCGCAACAGCTGTACCTCCGACCATGTAAAAGGATCGTTTAAAATCTTTAATGTAAGGTAACAATTCAACCTGCCCGCCGGTAAATATTTCAGTGTGCATATTTTCTGAATACAAGAGTAAAATAGTTAACGGTAAGTTCGTGATAGTTCCCTTTCCGCCGATTGCTGAGGGCTATTGAATCGAAGAATATATTTGCTACTTTGTTGATACCCAGCAAATTGAATAATTGAATAATTGAATTAATATCCCCATAGTTTAAAATGGTTTCCACGAGAAATTCATTACTTATTCCCTCTTTTTTGTCGTCGGGTATGTACCAGAAAAGATTACTGTGTTCCTTGATAAACTGCTTTATTTCAGGACTGTTCATTTCAATGTGCTTAACTCAAATATAGGCAGATTTTCGCAAATTCGCAACCAGCGCCTCCGACTGTTTAGTGTTTGGCGTGAAAATGTCGTGCCGTCGTGCGCCTTGTGTCGTTCATCGTGTATCGTCAAAATTCATCCATGAGCAGGAAATCAGCAACATGCATGTGATGGATACCTTCAATATTATCGTGCCATATATCATCCATTGTCAACACATACTTAGGATACTGGTCATGTATCTCAAGCAGCGGCAAAAATTCCCTGTCTATAGTCGATTGTGATTCCATCCTGAAGGCAACTTGTACATAAATCCTTTTTTCCGCCTTTTCAGCTATAAAATCTATTTCTTTTTCATCCGACCGGCCTGTAAAGACCCGGAATCCCCTGCGATTCAGTTCAAGCATTACAATATTTTCAAGAAGACCTGAGATGATCCTGTCCCTGTAACCATTTAATGCATGAATCAAAGCAATATCTCCAACAAAGTATTTTTCAAGTGACTTAAGTATTTCTTTTCCTTTTATATCATATCGTGGAACCCGGTAAATAATATAAGCTCCCTCAAGTGCGTTCAGGTAGTTATAAACCGTATTAAGGTCTATTCTGCGCTGCTGGCTTTTAAAATAATCCGAAACATTCCTGGCCGAAAACTTATTGCCTACATTGTCAAATATATACCTGACAACCCTTTCCAGCAACTCAACATTTCTGATATTGTTCCTCTGCACTACATCGCGCAGGATAATTGACGAATAGATGTCAAAAACAACTCTAAATGCAGTTTCTTCAGTATAATCGGCAATATGAAGTACCGGAAAGCCTCCGGAACGTAAATAGGCAGTAAATTCTTTGTGTAAATCTTCCGGTTCTTTCCCTGTCCGGACATGTCTGAATAAAAGATATTCCTGAAAAGATAAAGTGTAAAGATTAATCTCAACATATCTGCCAGCCAGGTAGGTCGCCAGTTCGGACGATAACATACGCGAATTTGAACCGGTAATATAAATATCTGTGTTAAAATCAGCCAAAAATGAGTTTACAGACTTCTCCCATGACTTAACTTCCTGTATCTCATCCAGAAGCAGGTAGTGACGTTTCTTATCCTTAATTTTTGACTTGACAAATTTGTACAGCTTTTCAGCATTGTCTAGGTCTGAAAGCTCCAGACTTTCAAAATTGAGATATAATATCTGCTTTTCTTCTATGCCTCTTCCAAGCAATTCATCATGCAATAACATCAGGATTGCGGATTTACCGCATCGTCTTATGCCTGTGATGATTTTGATAAAAGGCTTATCAATATAATTACTTAGCCGGTTCAGGTATAGATCTCTCTTTATCATCAGGTAAGACATTTATGATTATAACCATAAAAATATTAAAATATTACATATTATTATGGTTATAACCCTAAATTATGCTTGTCGTTGAAAAGTTATGCAATTATGCAATTGTGCGATCATGCAATTATTATGGTTATCATATTGAAATTGCAAAATTGCAAAATTGCAAAACAAAAGAATTATTCAGTTGTGCCTTTGTGCATCGTGCATCGTCTTGGGTTCTTCTCCCAATCTCCCCTTCCCCTCTTCCCCTTTTCGTCTTTGCGTCGAGAGTCGTGCATCGTTATCCACTTCCCCTCTTCTCCGCTTCTCCTCTTCTTATTAACCCACCCCTTGCCCCACCACAAATCTCCCCTGCAGGCTGGCTCCTTCGCTAAAATAGCCCACCGGGCTATTTTTTAACGCTCGGCCCCCTCCCAGGAGGGGATCCTTAAGATCTGGCCATTGCGGCTTTACGCCTTTGATTGATTAATCTTCGGTATAGTATTTGTGATAGTCCCCCCGGCCGTAAGAGCCATACTGGCCGTAACCGTAATTATAGCCGTAACCTTCATAGAAGCCATAGCCATACCTGAGGCCATAACCGTAGTAACCCGAGATATGGATGTCGTTCACCGCAATGGTAAGATTCTTAAGCTCTTTTCTCTGGTAAATATTCTGAATGAGTTCCAGGGTGTTTTTAAATGAGAACCGCTGGCGGATAACGAAAATATTCACATCGGCATAAGCTCCCAAAAGAAGCGCATCGGAAACAATACCCACCGGCGGAGTGTCGAGGACAATATAATCATATTCCTCCTTTGCCTTTTCCATGAACTGTTTCATCCTTTCATTTTCAATAAGCTCGGTGGGATTGGGAGGAATCGTTCCCGTCGGGACAAAGAAGAGATTACTTACTTCTGTCTCCTTTATGATCTCCTTATATGAAGCTTCACCTATTAAATAATGGCTCAGGCCGTTTTCGTCACCCGGATTTAATATACTGTCGAGCTTGGGCTTCCTGAGATCGAGACTCGCAAGCAATGTCTTTTTGCCGAGCATTGCCATCGCAACAGCCAGGTTAAGGGAGATAAAGG
This sequence comes from uncultured Bacteroidales bacterium, assembly GCA_963789985.1. GTDB lineage: Bacteria > Bacteroidota > Bacteroidia > Bacteroidales > VadinHA17 > LD21. The sequence goes on from CAWBNA010000004.1 coordinate 7,303, forward strand.
TTTTGCCTTCGCCGCTGATAGTCGATGTAACCGAGATCACAGCTTTACTTTCACCGTTCAGGTAGTATTTAAGACTTGTCCTTATTGACCGGAACGATTCCGAAAGCGATGATCCCGGCTTACTGATAATGGGGATGTTATCTTTCGAGGAATTGTGCCCGACATAACCTATGATCGGGACCCGGGTACCTTTCTCAATATCCTTCTTGTCAATGATCTTGTTATGCAATGTGTCAGTAAGATAAATATATAACCCGGGAATCAGTAATCCGAGCAGCAGGGCAATCAGGTAATTCCTGTTCTTTTTCGGACCTATCATTGAAGCGTTGAAAGGCTGGGCATAATCAATCACCCTGTTACCCGAGACTGAAGAAGCTTTTGAAATGCTTGCTTCCGATTTCTTCTCAAGCATATAGGTATAGACAGTGTTATTCAGATCAAATGTTCTCTGGATATTTATCATATTCTTTTCAGTCCCCGGCAGTTTGTTGAGGTCTTTTTCAACATCAGCAATTCTCAGATTGATATCATCAAGAGTCCTTCCGACATTAAGAATGCAGTTTCGCACGTTTTCGTCAAGCGCCGAGCGGGCATCTTCTATCTTTGAATTTATAAGGTCGATGGCAGGCTGATTGGCGGCAAAATTATACATCAGCTGGGTCTTCTGGTTCTGAAGCGTTGCAAGCTCATTCACAAGACCAATAAGCAACTGATCGGTGACTCCCATCACCGACGGGGCGACAATCTCGCCCGATTCATTCCTGCTTTTGATATAATCAGCAAGGTATTCATAGTACTGCTTCTGAAGTCCGGCTTCAACTTTTTCCTTGTTATAATCTTCAAGTCTTGTTTTGATCGCCGTGCCTTCCGAGCTGAGATCAATAAGCTTGTTTGAGAGCCTGAAATTCTCAAGCCTGTTTTCGGCATTTTTAAGAGAATCAGAAATGAACCCCAGCTGCTGATCAATGAATTTGATAGTCTTTTCAGCTGTCTTGTTCTTGAAATCAAGCCCCTGCTGGATATATACATCCATAAGCTTGTTCAGATACTCAGCTTCCTGAAGCGGTACTCCTCCTGTAACCGTCAGAGTGAGAAGGGATGCATCCTCATGAAGGGGAGCAATGCTCAGCGTTCCCCGGCAGGCGTTGGCCAGCATCCCGGGATCGTTGAACCAGATGATAAACCTGCTGTTGTAATGGGGATCATACCTGAAATTCAGGGAATCGCGCAGCTTAAGAGTAAAATCAAACCCGCCTTCATTAAACCTCTCGCCGAAGCGCAGCTCTTTACTGATATTTCTTCCGTTGTTTATTTCAATTGAATATTTGTCTGCCGACCTGATAAGGATATTTACCGGCACACCTGCAGACTGATAATTCAGCGAGTCATAAACAACAACAAACGGTTCGGATTTATAATGCCGTCTCTGGGCAATTCCCCTTCGTCCGATCTCAACCACGGTAACGTTGAATTCAGGAAGCTCTTTTACTGTCCTGTAATTAACTGAGTAAGATTTCAGGATCCCTATTTCGTTCTGGAGGTTTTCCTGGCTCCTGAAGATATCACCGCCGGGGGTCACCCTGTCCATGCCTGTCATGTCGGAGCTGCCCTGCTCGTTTATGAGCAGCGATGAGCTGATGGTATAAACCTTTTCCGAATATTTGTTTATTGCATAAGCAATAAGGAGGGCGATAAAAAGGGTAATGGCGAACCAGTACCAATTGCTCAGGAAGAGGCCGAAATAGCGGCGCAGGTCGACATTGTCTTCACTGCCGGGGGCAGGACGGAGGTGGATATCGGAATGGGAAGGGTTGTCGGGAGTCATATGCAGAAAAGTTTAATGTTTAAGGTTAAGAAGTTTCAAAGTTTCAAAGTTTCAGAGTTTCAAAGTTTCAAGTTCAAAGTTCAAAGTTCAAGGTTCAAGGCTCAAGGTTTCAGGTGTAAAGTTCACGGTTCGGGAATATGATATTTTGAACCTTTGAATTCACTTTTTTTCAGATATGTAATAAAAGATGCTATTTTCTTGCTGAGTTGAGTAGTTTTAAGTATCAGGTCATCAAGAATATCTTCAGTAATATATTGATAATCAAAGGCTCTATAGGATTGTGACCGGCATTCACCGCAAGATCCTTTCGCTATGCTTAAAAACTGGATAAACTCTTTATTTCCACCACGTTCAAATCCTTCAGCTATATTGTCCATTACAGATCCTGATGAAGTCCTTATCTGATCTCTGAGTTTAAAATCACTGCAAAAAGGAGACTTTAGAGTAATACTAAAAATAAGTTTACAAAGAATCCTGGCATCTTTCCAGATATCCAGATCCTCAAATCTTTCTATTTTCATTCTGCAAAATTTTCATTAAACCTTAAACCTTGAACCTTGAACCTTGAACCTTAAACCTAACCTGAACCTTGAACCTTGAACCTCGAACCTTGAACAACTTCTTTATTTTCCAAAGTAGTTTATCAGCAGCAGCGTGGTTGTGAGGACACCTGTGAACGTGGAGATGATGAAAGAGATGGTCGGAAGGTTCAGGTTGAATGTTTTTTGTCTCACGGGTTCAATGATTACGACATCGTTTGGCTGGAGGAAATAGGCTTCGGAGGTGAGGATGCTTTTGTCCTGGAGGTTTATGCGGTAGGTCTTTGATCCGTCGGGGGTTGACCGGACCACAAGGACCCTGTCGCGGCGGCCGTAATCACCCACACCGCCTGCATGGGCGACGGCATCAAGGACGGTCAGGTAATCGTTGTAGTTCATAAATGTCCCGGGGGCTCTTGCTTCGCCGAGGACCGTATATTTAAAGCTGTATAACCTGACCTCCACGTAAGCATGGTGGAAGACAGAATCAACTTTCTGCTGAATGAGGTCCCTTATGTCCGGAAGGATTTTTCCTGCCACTTCCACTTTGCCTATGACAGGAAGGAGGATATTTCCGTCTCTGTCAACATTGAAGCCAATAAGGTATGAGCCTGATTCCCCCTGAGTTAAGGACTGGCTAAGTGATTCGGTTCCCTGGAGCACGTTTTCAATTTTGCCCTCAGGGGTCATCATCTCAACCTTAACATATAATATATCCTTGAACTTTACCAGGTAATCAGGGATTGTGTTGGGGAAGTTCTGGGTGGGGGGTGTTTCGGGGATGTTCCGGAGGTAGTTCAGATTTTTTGTGCTGGTGCAGGCGGCTAACACCATAAGCAGAGTGTCAAAAATGGGGTTATATATTTCATATTGAAATTAAAAGTTGTGCGGTTATAAGGTAGTGCGGTTCTGCGGTTCTGTCGGAGTCCCTCATTCTGCGAGATAATCTCGCGGAGACCCTGACAGTATCGTCAGCGTGAGTTCTGCAAGTTCTGCAATTGTGCGATTATGTCGGAGTTCCGCATTAGCGGGACGTAGACCCTGACCATATCGAAGATCCTGACAGAATCGTCAGGAGCGTCAGGGCGATTATCATGGTGAATAACAGACTACTACTTACTACTTATTCTTACTTCCTACTGCCTACTTCTTACTGCTTACTGCCTACTTCTTACTTTTGTCTTTGACCTTCCATTCTCTTCTCCTCTTCACCTTTCTCCTTGTTTTTGGCAAGCTTCCGCCCCGTCGGTCACATCCTTTTAAGATGGCCAGGCATGGGTTTTTGTGCTGTATTTGAGCCCATTAAAGAAACGGGCAAGGCAACAGCGGCCTTTTATTGGATCACTGCCGGATGCTCTGAACTGGTCCAGAGAGGCAGGAGATCGCTTGGTTTATAGCCCGGCAGTTGATTTTCAGCTTCTGCAGGGTTCAGTATCAGGCAGTTCACCTTCCTGCCGGCGATCCTCTCAGCCTGGATGACCTTGTCATCGAGGTATTGCATATTAAGGTTGTCGCCCACCAGTATCAGGTCGATATTACCGTTGTCCTTTCCGTGAGCAAAATCGCCTGTGAGGTAAACACTTATAAGGTTTCCGATGCGGTTAATGATTTTTTCAATAACACTATCTATGCCGGTTTCCTTGAGGATAATATTATGTATATCTCTGTACAAAGGATGTTCCTCGTTGGCATTATAGATTTTTTTATTGCCGTCGCGGCGGGAATTAAGCAGTCCGGCTTTTTCAAAACGGTTGAGTTCGATGCGGATTGAGTTGGATGATTCCCCGAACTCGGATTCAAGTCCGCGGAGGTGAGCTTTTGTGCTGCTGTTGAGGAAGAATTTCTTTAGCAGCTTGATCCTGGTTTGGGAGGTTATGAGGGTGCTGATCATTAAAATATTTAATGAGTAACAAATTTACTCGATGTTTTGAAAAATACAAATTGCATTTGATTATTTTAATCTGACAGAAGAAAAAATACTGAATTTCATTTTTTTCGTTCATTTAACTTCGTTGAGCTCGTAACGCTAAAGAGTTTCTTTTTTTTTTCTTTTTCTGTTCTTTCTTTGTTCGTCCAAAGAAAGAACCAAAGAAAGGGCGCCGGAAACGAAAAATTCAACCTTTTTGTCCGCCCGCTACGCATAACCGTAATGGCGCCACCAAAAAGGCTGAATTTGGCGCCGTTTCCGGAGTTTCCCCCACACTTAATAAATTGATTATTGTAATATTCTAAGGATCTTATCTATAAGTAACATTTTTTTGCCTTTACGGATTTAAAGCGCCACTAAATCTTTTTTGGAAAAAGAGTGACATTTTGTAAGCTGCGAAGGGTATGGCTTAAGTAAGCAATACTGTCTGAGGAGGACGAAGGACGACGAGTTGTATTGCGTGGGCAGCTTACAAAATGAGACTCCCAAAAAAGATTTGAGGCTGCCCTTTTCTTTGGTTCATTTCTTTTGGGCAAGCAAAAGAAATGAACGAATAAATCGCAGCAAGCTTAAAACTCTTGCTATTTCCCAAAATTATCTAAGGCCGGTTGAAATCTAAAGCTTATTTATATATGATAAGAAGTGGTGCGTTGGCTAACCGGAAATGGTGCGAACTTCACATGAGCCGATAGTGCCAATAAAGCATGTGTGGTGGGTGCAGGTCAATTATGTTACAGTATGAATGCTCTGAAAGAGCTGCATATGAATAACCTCCGGTGCAACCGGAGGTAGCAGCCGCCCTCACCACTATATGCTCTGCAGGAGCGTGATATAAAAAAAGCAACGGATTACAGCCGAGCGGACGGGAAGGTACGAATTTAAAATTTACGACAGCTTCCGCGAGCTAGACGAAGCCAAATTCACGCCAGCGAAGCAGAACGACATTCAGCCGGGCAGGCTTTGCAGTTAAAAAAGACTTTATAAATTTACCTGTTATTTATAAGAAGTGATGAATGATCCTCAAAACCGGCTCTTACCCGAAGAAAAGCTCATTATATCATTATGCCACCTCAGCTTCAGTGAAGAACATAGATCAGAGATCAGGGATCAGGGATCAGGGGTGAAGGATTGGGACCGATTCATTGATCTTGCAAACCGTAACGGTGTTATAGCGCTCTGCCGGCAAAATATTACTGAAGCGGGCATTGATAAACTGATCCCCTCCGGATGTCTTGGTACATTGCATTCAGCATATCTGAAAAGCCTGGCACGCAACACCTTCCTTTACAGCCAGCTTGCAGAGGTAATCTCACTTGCAAAGGAAGAGGGAATCAAGGTGGTACTGCTTAAGGGCGCGGCTCTTGAGAAGACGGTCTACGGCAACACCGGACTCAGGCAGATGACAGACATTGACCTGCTTGTCAGGCAGGAAGATGCAATACGGTTAAGAAAGAAATTACTGAATAACGGGTTTGAATCAGCGCCTCTTATCTCACCGCTCTTTGAAAAACACATATTCCCCTACGGGAAACATCTGCCGGAGATGTACAGGAACGGGATCTCGGTTGAACTGCATTTCAGGCTGTTTGAGGATCCGGGTAACCCCCTTACCAGGGAAATGTTCGACACTGCACATAAGCTGGAGAATGAGAATGAGATTTATATTCCCGATCCGCTGTTATTTTTTCTTTATCTTATAAAACATCTCGATGAGCATGAAAAGGAAGGCACCTCCCAGCTGAGGCTGTACACCGATCTTGCTGTCATGCTGTCGTGTTATCGCGGGAAGATAATCAATGATCAGCTTATCGAAAAGGCACATCAGGCAAATCTGGAGGCAGCACTTTTTGAGAAGCTTCAGATACTTGAGATATTCTGGGGGATCAAGTTTCCCGGATTGGATTACCATTAATATTAATAAAGTAAATCAGGACTCCAATGTGGAAAAGTTCCTCCGGTTTTTCCGTCATGCTGATGAGGATGAACCGCATCCCGGTCCTCAGAAGCTTTTCAGGCCCCTGGGTGAACTGACCAGGATCTCAGATAAGATATTATTCCTGGCGGGTTATGTCTTTCCGTCGGTTTCATATATGAAATACAAATACGGAGCCCGGAGCAAGTTTGGGGCGGTGATGTATTATCCGGTGAGGTGGGGAGGGCTGGCGGTGAAGGCGGTGAGGCAGAGGCGGAAGTAAGAAGTAAGAAGTAGGCTGTTATTCGCCCTGATAACCATAATAATTGCAGAATTGCAGAACCCAACTTCGCTAAAGCTTCGTCGGGCGAAGTTTGCCCTGACGCTCCTGACGATTCTGTCAGGGTCTACATCCCGCAGAATGTGGGACTCCGACATGGCCGCCTCGACTAAATGAATTGAGGAAAAATAACATGGTCTGAATCGACAAATTTTTTAGTTATTGTATAGCAATCTGATATTCCGATTGAAGAAGCTGTTTTACCCAGTTTTGTCATTTCCTCCGGAATAGCTTTCAATTTCACTTCAAATGCTGTTTTCTGTCCGAGAATAAAATCAATTTCAACACTATTTCTTTTGTTATAGAATGACAGTTGCCCATAGTGTTCAAGCTGGTTGCAAACGGCTGTCTCAAAAAGCTGTCCTTCTGTTACTCTGGCCACAATATTCAAAATGCCGGTATCTGAAAAATATATTTTTTTACCGGCAGCAACAGATCTGTCAACACTTTTTGAATACTTAGGTACAAGCTTCAGGAAAAAAATACCCTGAAGAAACTCAAGGTAGTTATACACCTTGACCCTGTTGATCCCCAGTTCAGAAGCTATTTTTGAAATATCGATCATATTTCCGTTCCGGGGTGCAAGCAACAGGATAGTATCACGCAATTCCCTTATATCCTTTAATTCGGAAAATATTTTTATGTCTTTCTCAAAAAAAGATGCAAATATGTTCTTCAGGACCAGTCGCTTGGTTTTAATATCTCCTGTCAGGGCAACTTCAGGAAATCCTCCGTATTCAATATAATCGTCATAATACCCTGTTCTTTTTTCATATTCAGCCCGTGAATGTTTTTTAAAAACATTTTCCCTGTCGGGATCCCTGATCGTATCTTCCTTCGTTGCTCCGTTAAAATACAGGAATTCACTGAACGTTAATGGATGCAGCAGATATATAAACTTTCTTCCACTGAGTGATTCAGGAAATAAGTTACGCATATAAAAGCTTGAAGAGCCGGTGACTATAAATTTTACATCATAATGATCGATCAGATACTTAATGATCCTGGTAATATCAGGAAAATTCTGTATCTTATCAATGAAAATATATAATCTTTCTCCATCTTTTAAGGAAGACTGTTTTTTCAGATCAAAATAGATCTGATTATAATCGACACTTTCAAAAGTCATACAATCCAGGGGATTATCAAAATCAAACCATAGTTTACATCCTTTGATCTCATCAAAAAGCATTTTCATAAGTGTAGTCTTCCCTACCTGCCGCATGCCACAAATGACGATGGCATTCTTATGCTGAATCTGAGGCAGTATTTCATAAAAAAGTGTCCTTTTCATAATACTGTAAATAATTATTTACAAATATACACAAATATGTAAAATAATTATTACAAAATGATAAAAATCAAGAAAACACATGGGAGAAAGAAAGAGGGGGAGAAGGGGAGAACGACAAACGACGAACGATGCACGACGCACAACAGCCCTGACGACGCACGGCGCATGGCGCCAAGGCAGAGGAGCCAGATTTTAAAGATCCCCTCCTGGGAGGGGTAAGGGGTGGGTTAATATGAAGCAGAGAAACGGAGAAAGGGAGTAGGGGAGAAGGGGAGAACGACAAACGACTTGCCCAAATCAACCCCCCAACCCCCCATATGGGGGGCTTAGTTTGAATCAAAGTAAAAGTTACGTGTCAAAAATCAGACATGTAAAAACCCCGAAGGGGTTAAATGTTAATAACCGTGGGTAAGGCGATAAAAGAGCCGCAACCCGCGGAAGGGATGCCAACATAAATATGGCGCCGGAACGCAATGCAGATGAACTATCAGAATGCTGATAACCGGCGCAATCGGGACGAGATCTGTATCAATTCGAAGTTCAAGGTTCAAGGTTCAAAGTTTAAAGTTCAAGGTTACGAGGACCGAGAGTCGTGAGTCGTGAGCCGTGAGTCGAAAAGGGAAGGGCGCAGAGGCATAGAGGTGCAGAGGCGTAGGGGGCGAAAAGGGGAGGAATGGGAGATAGGGAGAAGAGGAGAACGACAAACGACTCGCTGATTAAGGAATATACGATCCGGTATGCAGGCTAAGAGGGCTATTTGCTTTTATTACAATATCACATGTTTATATCTTATCTAAATAAATGAATCTTGGTTTTTTTGTATAACTTTAAAAAGGATTTAACAGATGAATGTCAGGTAAAATTATATTAATGACACTTTTAACGGATTTATTAATTTTGACTAACTTATTATTAACTAAAACTTTGATGCTATGAAAAAACCTATTGCTAAACTAAGTTATTTTGTATTCTTATTTGCTTTAGCCGGATTTGTTTCCTGTAAGGGGCCTGAAGGACCTGAAGGTCCAACCGGGGCTAAAGGAGATACCGGCGCCACCGGTGTGACAGGCGCTACCGGCTCAACCGGCGCTACAGGGGCAAACGGAAATGCCAATGTAAAAAGCATAATTCTCCTGAGTTCAGATATTACCTGGATTGAAGGAGACTACCTTGGCCGTACTGCCAATACATTTGCACTGGAAGATACCCTGGTGAACAGTAATATTATTAATCACGGTGCTGTTTTAGGCTATTGCTATCTGAATGAAGAATGGTATCCTCTGCCATTTACATGGGAATCTGATGACGGTTCTCTCAGAATATACCTTACTTTTACTTATTCGCTTAATACTATATCATTGTACGCTTATGAAACAGACGGAGTTATGAATCCGAGCGCAATAGAAAAATACAGGTTTTTACTGATAACTGATAATACCGTTATGATTGGCAAGGGTACTTCAGCTGAAAATGAAATTCTCGCAAAGCTTTCCAAAAATGGTGTGGATATAAATAACTACCATTCAGTGATGGATTATTTTAGCCTTGATTATTAAATATTTACAGGGAACCTCATGTCCATAATTAATGGTGAAGGAACAAGGCGAAAGCAAATTACAGGAGTTCCCCAAAAGGGAGGGTTATGGGGTGTGTTAATGAAAGAGCATAGAGACATAAAAGCACGAAATTTTCCCCACCACTCCTATTAAAGAGGGTGTAATATCCGGTAATCCGGGTTTTCTTATGGAGCCTGTTAGTATTGCTTTTGGGCTGTTGTGGCAAATTTTATTCATTTATTTTTATTAATATAATAAAACCAAACCTTTTCAATGTATTTATAACCTTTATTATGCATTTTTCTTACATTTGCTAAATCAGTTAAGTATTATAATAATGATAACCAAACCTGTTAGTCCCAAACATTATGAATATACTATCCCCGTTCATATCTGAAAATAGTTTAAGGACTACTTCAGGAATTTCAGGTTATTCCTGTAAGCTTAAGGAAAAACAAATCGTTATGAAAAAGTTGTCCCTGTCTTTAAAGGTAGTTGTTTTTTCACTGTTGGCCAGCATACTCCTTCCGGATAATGCCCCTGCCCAGGTTTCCACTCTGGGAAACTGGACCTCCATTTATCACGGTAGTTCTAGTTCAGGTGATGTCCATTACACGATTCAACCCGGCAGCTATACCAATCGGGTTCTTGTTGTGGCAATTGCCTCAGGCATGACCGTACGAAACAATATGAGCGTATCCATTACTTATGGGGGCCAGGCGTTGACTTTGGCAAATGGTGACATGGATTCAAAAGTATATCAGCACACTGCGTTATATTATCTGAATGAAGCAGGTCTGGAGGCCGCTTCATCTGATTATCTGGCATTTACCGTAAGCGGTGGAACCATAGTTAATACTGATGTCTGGGCGGCTTTATTTAATTATGTCAACCAGGGAACCGCATAACCGACAGCCAGACCACTAACAGCGGATCATCAAGCTATCCAAGTCTTTCTTTCAGTTCACCCATTTCACCACTGACAATAAATGCTTTCAATCAGGCTGTAGAAGTTGTGAGTAGTTTTCGCGATTCCCCTGACGCAGCAAGTACGATAGGTTATGCAACAAACTGGACAAGTGTCCTTGAGGAGACTGCATTTGTCAACGAGCAGCTTACAGACTACAGTATAAGAAATGGTGTCGCCAACAGGAGTATACCTTCTTCGGACATCACTGATCCTTCCTCTACCACTTTCACTCCCAGAGCGCTTGCTTCAATGACAGCGCTGAGTCTGAGCTATCAGGCACCTCCAGCACCATCAGTACAGGCTTCAAATATTACATTTACAAATGTTACATCCTCATCATTTACAATAAACTGGACATCGGGAAATGCTTCAAACCGGATAGTTCTGATAAAAGCCGGAACCGCTGTTGACCGCGACCCGCTTGATAACACAACCTATATAGCAAGTAATCTTTTTGGGAGCGGGTCACAACTCGGAACCGGTAATTTTGTAGTTTACAATGGCACAGGGAGCAGTGTTGCTGTCGACAACCTTGATACAAACACGACTTATTATGTGACAATTTATGAATTCACCGACACACAGCCCTGACGACGCACGGCGCGTGGCGCCAAGGCAGAGGAGCCAGATTTTAAGGATCCCCTCCTGGGAGGGGTAAGGGGTGGGTTAATATGAAGCAGAGAAACGGAGAAAGGGAGTAGGGGAGAAGGGGAGAACGACAAACAACTTGCCCAAATCAACCCCCCAACCCCCCATATGGGGGGCTTAGTTTGAATCAAAGTAAAAGTTACGTGTCAAAAATCAGACATGTAAAAACCCCGGAGGGGTTAAATGTTAATAACCGTGGGTAAGGCGATAAAAGAGCCGCAACCCGCGGAAGGGATGCCAACATAAATATGGCGCCGGAACGCAATGCAGATGAACTATCAGAATGCTGATAACCGGCGCAATCGGGACGAGATCTGTATCAATTCGAAGTTCAAGGTTCAAGGTTCAAAGTTTAAAGTTCAAGGTTACGAGGACCGAGAGTCGTGAGTCGTGAGCCGTGAGTCGAAAAGGGAAGGGCGCAGAGGCATAGAGGTGCAGAGGCGTAGGGGGCGAAAAGGGGAGGAATGGGAGATAGGGAGAAGAGGAGAACGACAAACGACTCGCTGATTAAGGAATATACGATCCGGTATGCAGGCTAAGAGGGCTATTTGCTTTTATTACAATATCACATGTTTATATCTTATCTAAATAAATGAATCTTGGTTTTTTTGTATAACTTTAAAAAGGATTTAACAGATGAATGTCAGGTAAAATTATATTAATGACACTTTTAACGGATTTATTAATTTTGACTAACTTATTATTAACTAAAACTTTGATGCTATGAAAAAACCTATTGCTAAACTAAGTTATTTTGTATTCTTATTTGCTTTAGCCGGATTTGTTTCCTGTAAGGGGCCTGAAGGACCTGAAGGTCCAACCGGGGCTAAAGGAGATACCGGCGCCACCGGTGTGACAGGCGCTACCGGCTCAACCGGCGCTACAGGGGCAAACGGAAATGCCAATGTAAAAAGCATAATTCTCCTGAGTTCAGATATTACCTGGATTGAAGGAGACTACCTTGGCCGTACTGCCAATACATTTGCACTGGAAGATACCCTGGTGAACAGTAATATTATTAATCACGGTGCTGTTTTAGGCTATTGCTATCTGAATGAAGAATGGTATCCTCTGCCATTTACATGGGAATCTGATGACGGTTCTCTCAGAATATACCTTACTTTTACTTATTCGCTTAATACTATATCATTGTACGCTTATGAAACAGACGGAGTTATGAATCCGAGCGCAATAGAAAAATACAGGTTTTTACTGATAACTGATAATACCGTTATGATTGGCAAGGGTACTTCAGCTGAAAATGAAATTCTCGCAAAGCTTTCCAAAAATGGTGTGGATATAAATAACTACCATTCAGTGATGGATTATTTTAGCCTTGATTATTAAATATTTACAGGGAACCTCATGTCCATAATTAATGGTGAAGGAACAAGGCGAAAGCAAATTACAGGAGTTCCCCAAAAGGGAGGGTTATGGGGTGTGTTAATGAAAGAGCATAGAGACATAAAAGCACGAAATTTTCCCCACCACTCCTATTAAAGAGGGTGTAATATCCGGTAATCCGGGTTTTCTTATGGAGCCTGTTAGTATTGCTTTTGGGCTGTTGTGGCAAATTTTATTCATTTATTTTTATTAATATAATAAAACCAAACCTTTTCAATGTATTTATAACCTTTATTATGCATTTTTCTTACATTTGCTAAATCAGTTAAGTATTATAATAATGATAACCAAACCTGTTAGTCCCAAACATTATGAATATACTATCCCCGTTCATATCTGAAAATAGTTTAAGGACTACTTCAGGAATTTCAGGTTATTCCTGTAAGCTTAAGGAAAAACAAATCGTTATGAAAAAGTTGTCCCTGTCTTTAAAGGTAGTTGTTTTTTCACTGTTGGCCAGCATACTCCTTCCGGATAATGCCCCTGCCCAGGTTTCCACTCTGGGAAACTGGACCTCCATTTATCACGGTAGTTCTAGTTCAGGTGATGTCCATTACACGATTCAACCCGGCAGCTATACCAATCGGGTTCTTGTTGTGGCAATTGCCTCAGGCATGACCGTACGAAACAATATGAGCGTATCCATTACTTATGGGGGCCAGGCGTTGACTTTGGCAAATGGTGACATGGATTCAAAAGTATATCAGCACACTGCGTTATATTATCTGAATGAAGCAGGTCTGGAGGCCGCTTCATCTGATTATCTGGCATTTACCGTAAGCGGTGGAACCATAGTTAATACTGATGTCTGGGCGGCTTTATTTAATTATGTCAACCAGGGAACTCCCTTAACTGACAGCCAGACCACTAACAGCGGATCATCAAGCTATCCAAGTCTTTCTTTCAGTTCACCCATTTCACCACTGACAATAAATGCTTTCAATCAGGCTGTAGAAGTTGTGAGTAGTTTTCGCGATTCCCCTGACGCAGCAAGTACGATAGGTTATGCAACAAACTGGACAAGTGTCCTTGAGGAGACTGCATTTGTCAACGAGCAGCTTACAGACTACAGTATAAGAAATGGTGTCGCCAACAGGAGTATACCTTCTTCGGACATCACTGATCCTTCCTCTACCACTTTCACTCCCAGAGCGCTTGCTTCAATGACAGCGCTGAGTCTGAGCTATCAGGCACCTCCAGCACCATCAGTACAGGCTTCAAATATTACATTTACAAATGTTACATCCTCATCATTTACAATAAACTGGACATCGGGAAATGGATCAAACCGGATAGTTCTGATAAAAGCCGGAAGCGCTGTTGACAGCGACCCGGTTGATAATACAACCTATATAGCAAGTAATCTTTTTGGGAGCGGGTCACAACTCGGAACCGGTAATTTTGTAGTTTACAATGGCACAGGGAGCAGTGTTGCTGTCGACAACCTTGATGCAAACACGACTTATTATGTGGCAATTTATGAATTCACCGTTATTACGGGCGTGGCAACTTATCTCACGCCGGGTGCTACAGGCAGCCAGCTGACCGGACCGGAGACAGCCCAATCAGGTGATTACCGTTCAAACGGGTCAGGGAACTGGAGCACTCCTGATATCTGGCAGACTTTTAATGGTACATCCTGGATCACGGCCACTTCAGCGCCCACTTCTTCTGACGGGGTCATCACAATACGGGACGGACATACCATCACCGTGGCTGATGCCGTAACCGTTGACCAGGTTGAGGTTAAATCCGGCGGGAAGGTTACAGTAAACTCAGGAGTGACCTGGACAATCGCGGACGGAGCCGATGCTGTTGATTGTAACATAGACGGTACTCTTTATAACCAGGGTACGATAGCAACCACAGGTGCGTTGGCCTTTAGCAGCGGTTCAACTTACCAGCACGCCGAAAATGGAGGAACCATACCAACTGCAACATGGGATGCAAATTCAACCTGTTTAGTGACTGGCATTACCGATACTGCTCCTTCGGGATTTGGACAAAGCTTTGGTAATTTTACCTGGGACTGCGAATCACAGACTCAGACTGTGGTCATGAACAGTGATGTTACCGTGAAGGGCAGCTTTAGACTTATCAGCACGAAGGCGGGGGAGCTCGCTCTTACCAACAGTACTTCAGGAACATTATCTGTATTGGGTGATTATTATCAAACCGGTGGCACATTTAATTTGAACAGTGGTTCGGCAAGCACTGCCACAGCTAACCTGCAGGTTGCCGGTAACTTCTATTTCACTGGCGGGACCATCACGGAATCATCCTCCGGCAGCAATGTTATCATATTTGATGGCAGCGGTAACGAACAGACCTATACCTCCGGCGGGACATTCAGCAACACAATAAATTTCACGGTTAACAGCGGGGCATACCTGCAGATGGGAACAGGGGTAAGCCCTTCATACATAAGCGGCAGCAGCGGGACATTTACATTGTCAGCCGGAGCAACGCTCGGGATTACTGACCATTACGGTATTACAACTTCTGCAACCAGTTCCCTGGGAGGTAATATACGGGTCTATCCCCGTAATTTTGATAGCGGTGCGAATTATATCTACAATGGCATAGGTATTGGCAGTGCGTCCCAAAATACCGGCGATGGATTACCCGGTACTGTTAATAGCCTTACCTTCAATAATTCCGGCGGATCTGTAAGTTTTACATCTACTTGTTTTATCACAAATAATTTTGTAATCACAGCAGGCACTGTGGCCGATCTGGGTGCTTTCTCCCATACGGCAGGTACGCTTACGCTTGGCGTTACTAGTCAACCTAGTGGTTCGTATGGCAGCTCCGCTTCAGATGCCACTTTTAAAAATGATACCTATTTTGCACTGACAACAGGCATTGTAACTGTTAAAAACGGTTGTACCGGCGGCACCTGGATAGGCGTTACCAGTTCTGACTGGAATACTTCTTCAAACTGGTGCGGAGGTATTCCTACATCCTCAACTGATGTAATCATCACTTCTTCCGTTTCC
Source organism: uncultured Bacteroidales bacterium (assembly GCA_963789985.1). Taxonomy (GTDB): domain Bacteria; phylum Bacteroidota; class Bacteroidia; order Bacteroidales; family VadinHA17; genus LD21. The sequence continues at coordinate 22,717 of CAWBNA010000004.1, forward strand.
AATTACCCGGTTGTTTCTGCAACACCAACTGCCGTGTGCCATAGTCTAACTATAAACTCCGGGGCATCTCTTACCATTGGACCTTCAGGAAGCTCAACTGTAGCAACCGGATTAACAAATAACGGAACACTTAACCTGCAATCTGATGCCACCGGAACTGCGTCTTTAATTTTAGGTTCCTATGTACGGGGATCCGGCGGAACTGAAAATGTACAACTATATCTTACAGGAGGTAATTGGCATTATATCTCTTCACCGGTTTCATCGCTTTCAACGGATGTATTTACAACAGGTCCGACTGGGACTTTAGATCTTGCGGCCTATTATGAAGACCGGATTTCAAGCAACCAGGATAACGGATGGATTGCTTATGATGGTTGGAGATATTCAACGAGCACTCAGGGAACAGATTCTACATTTTCAACTCTTTCACCAGGGCAGGGATATGATTATTATAATTCTGGAGATCAGACATTTATATTCGGAGGAGATTTCAATACAGGTGATGTATCGTCGACTCTTTTGTACAACTCAAAAGGAAGTAATCCACCGTACCCCAACAACCAGGGTTTTAACCTTTTAGGCAATCCATTTTCATCGTGTCTTGACTGGGGTCAGATAGCAGGCGGACTTGATCCTTCAATAAGCAGGGCAATTTATTTCACGCACAATGGTTCATTTGCTTCATGGATCAACGGCGTGGGAACAAACGGAGGAACCGGTACAATACCACCCATGCAGGGATTCTTTGTAAAGGCGTATACTGCAGGCAAATCAGTAACTCTGGCCGCCAGTGCAAGGGTACATAACTCAAGTCAGATCAGATATAAAAAGGATACAGAGGTAATTCCGCTTGTCAGGCTTAAATTTGAAAAGGACCAGTCCAGCGATGAGGCAGTTGTCAGGTTTGACGAAAACGCCACTGATAAAGTCGACAATATGTTTGATGCATATAAGTTCAGCAAAACAGGAGGCAGCCTTGATATATGGACCACCACTTTGAACACAGACTTCAGCATAAACGGATTGCCATTTCCTGAAGATAAAGTTGAAATACCTGTAGGGATATACAATTCCGCAGAAGGTATTTATAAAATCTCTGGGACACAGATTGACGGTCTGGATGAGTATAGCGTTACGCTGACCGATAATTCCACCAACATTTCAGTGGATCTGAAAAGGGGTGACTTTTTGTCATTTCAGACTCCCGGCGGAACAGTTACGGGAAGGTTTATTTTAAAGGTAGCCAGATTAATCTCCGGCGTGTCGGAAACAACAGCAAGTGTCAAGCCTTTTAATATTTATTATTATAATGGTAATCTTTATATACAATCTCTGGATGATGCCTGGGATTCAAAACCAGTCATTCTGAGTGTTTATGATCTTTTTGGCAGGAAACTGCTTCAGCAGAATAAGATGGAATGGTCTAAAGGAGAGACAAAGGAAATTTCTTTTAATGGCTCAAACGGTGTTTATTTTGTTGAATTAGGGTCCGGAAACCTCAAGTATATTGGGAAAATTAGTTTAAATAAGTAACTTTGCCCTTTGTCAATCAGAATATGAACGTGTTAATCGATGACTAAGAAACCCTACATCAAGCCAGTAATCCTAAAGTTAAATATTGACAATTCTATTTCTCTTGTCATGATGACTAATCCACCACATGATCCTAATCCCAGGGGCTCGGGGAAAGGAAATGGTAAAAAAGCCTATGATGCAACGCCGTTCAAGAACCCGTTCGGCGATAAACCGTTTGGTTGATCATTCGGTACAATGATGATATTTAATTTAAAAGAGTTCCGGCTGGAGCTCTTTTTTTTGTTATGCAGTTTTTCTCCCCTTCTCCGTTTCTCTGCTTCCATGTAAACCCACCCCTTACCCCACCACAAGTCTCCCCTGCAGGCTGGCTCCTTCGCTAAAATAGCCCACCGGGCTATTTTTTAACGCTCGGCCCCCTCCCAAAAGGGGATTTTTAAAATCTGGCTTCTTCGATCTGGAACCTGGAATCATAGTTTATAGTGCGGTTGTGCAAGTCCTGATCATTTAATAACCTGCATAACGAGAAAAACCTGCAGAACATGCAGAACTTGCAGAACCACAGAAACAGCACAACTTTTTAGATTTGATCCGCCAGTTCGAAGATCCTATCGATTATTTCCCACTTTTCCGGAGTATCGGATTTTGATCCTGCCTGCTGGAACTCTGAGACATAGGTTTCCCATTCAGCCTGACGGGGCTTCTTTGCAAGCTCTTTCATGGCCCTGTCGTGATCGAAATCAGGAACGGTATCCATAATCATAAAGACGGCAGTACCGTGGATATAAATCTCCATGTCGAGGATCCCGACCTCTTTCATGCCGCGGGTTATTTCGGGCCAGACATTGCCGGGTTTATGGACTTCCTTATATTTTTCAATCAGCCCCGGATTGTCCTGCAGATTAAGGACTTTGCAGTAGCGTTTGAAGGAGTTGTAATTGATGTTCTTTTTATATTCTTTCATAAGATCATGATTATGGTAAATAAGTTTCTTTAACAGGTGTGATGAGGATGTAAAAATATTTAAATATTAGTTCGTTTCTTTTGCTTGTCCAAAATTAATATGTTCATTTAACTTCGTTGAGCTCGTCACGCTAAAGCGCTCCTCGGTTCTTTTGCTCCTCCAAAAGAAATGAACCAAAGAAAAGGAGTCCGGAAATGACAACTTCAGCCAGTCCGTGCGCCCGCTACACTTGCCTTGTAGGCTCTACCGTCCTGGCTGAAGTTCGCACCATTTCCGGTAAGCCCACGTACCATATCATTATAGAAAAATTAGTCTTTGGATTTCAGCTGGCCTCAGATAATTTTGGGAATTAGCAAATGTTTTTAATCTTGCTGCGAGGGCATTGCGTAAGCAATACTGTCTGAGGAGAATCCGCCTGATTGGCGGATACGACGAGTTGTATTGCGTGGGCAAGATTAAAAACATGAGCCCCAAAATTATCTGCAGCCTTGAATTTTCTTTGATTACTTTCTTTGTTTCAAGACAAAGAAAGTAATGTGGATTTCAGACGAACAAAGAAAGAACAGAAAAAGAAACGCTTAATCGTGACGAGATCAATGAAGTTAAAGGAACAATAAATATAACAAGATAAACAAGGGCTCGGGGCGAGGGCAGAGCCCTGTAAAGTTAAAACCACTATATTTGTTTTGAACAAACAAATCATCTGCTGCAATGAGCGGAAGAAAAAAGAAAGTATTCGTTTCAGGCTGCTTTGACATGCTCCATTCCGGTCACATTGCTTTCTTACAGGAAGCTTCAGGTTATGGGGATCTTTACGTGGGTTTGGGTTCCGATAAAACCATCAGGGAACTCAAAGGCAGGGAAACGATCAACTCCGAGGAAGAAAGGGTTTATATACTAAACGCACTTGCATGCGTGCATAAGGCAACCGTCAACAAGGGCAGCGGACTGATCGACTTCCTCGATGACATCAAAACACTTAATCCTGATATATTCATAGTAAATGAAGACGGGAACTCCCCTGAAAAAGAACAGTTGTGCATGGATCTGGGTATTGAGTACAAAGTACTGAAAAGAATCCCGCATGCAAATCTTCCTGCGAGGTCATCCACTACCCTGCGCGCAGTAAAACCGATGCCATACAGGATTGACATTGCCGGCACATGGATCGATCAGCCTTATGTTTCGAAATACTGGCCCGGCGCCGCAATAACAGCCTCGATCGAGCCTGTGATAGAATTCAATGAACGTTCGGGCATGGCTACATCAACACGCAAGAAAGCCATCGAGCTCTGGAACGATCATCTTCCCCCTGAAAAGCCTGAAAAGCTTGCCAAGACACTCTTCAGGTACGATAATGATCCGGGAACAAAAGAGGTGAGCGGATCGCAGGATTCAATCGGAATAACCATGCCGGGGATCAACAGGTTCTTTTATGAGAGCGGGAAATACTGGCCCTCAAAGTTTGATGTTATTTCAGACATCAGAACAATACGATGGCTCGAGGAGAGGCTCTATATGCTTACGTTGTGGCCAAGGCCAGATGGCTATAATGTACTGAGCGACACCAAAATAAATACTGCGAATGTAAGGAAGCTGACTGAAGCCGCCGATCTTGCCTGGGAAGGATTGCTTTCGAGAGATATGGGGAGGTTTTCAAAAGGATTTCTCAATTCATTTCATTCCCAGATCAGGATGTTCCCGAAGATGATGACCCCTGAAATACAGCAGATCATAAGTCAGTATAAAGACAGGGCGCTTGCGTGGAAGCTTTCGGGAGCGGGAGGGGGAGGATACCTGATACTGATAAGTGAGGAGAATATACCAAATGCATTCAGGATCAAGATCAGGGTTAAGGATTTGTGGCTGTAAGCCGAAAAGGGGGAAAAAAGATAAAAGACAAAAGTAAATCTCAAAGATCCCCTCCTGGGAGGGGTAAGGGGTGGGTAAATTAAGATAAAAGACAGAAGTAAATTTCAAGGATCCCCTCCCTGGAGGGGCAAGGGGTGGGTAAATTAAGATAAAAGACAGAAGTAAATTTCAAGGATCCCCTCCTTTGGAGGGGCAAGGGGTGGGTCAAATAAAAAGTTTGAAATGCTAAAAAAAAGAAAAATTATCCCATATAATAAGGAACTTAAAAAGCTTGCTAATCAATTGAGAAGAAGCATGACTCTTTCTGAAGTATTACTTTGGAAAGAATTGAAGCAGAAAAAGATACTTGGATATGACTTTGACAGGCAGCGACCAATTAACAATTTCATTGTTGATTTCTATTGCAAGGAACTACAACTCGCAATGGAGATAGATGGAGATACCCACATATACAGATATGATTATGATGAAGAAAGACAAAAAGAACTTGAAAAACTAGGGGTTAATTTTTTGAGGTTTGAGGATATTGAGGTTAAAAAAAATATGGCGAATGTTTTAAGGGTTATTGAGGGGTGGATTAAAAAGAATGAACCCACCCCTGACCCCTCCGGGGAGGGGAACCATCATAAGAAGAGCAAACCCACCCTTGGCCCCTCCGGGGAGGGGAACCATCATAAGAAGAGCAAACCCACCCCTGACCCCTCCGGGGAGGGGAACCATCATAAGAAGAGCAAACCCACCCCTGGCCCCTCCGGGGAGGGGAACCATCATAAGAAGAGCAAACCCACCCCTGACCCCTCCGGGGAGGGGAACCATCATAAGAAGAGCAAACCCACCCCTGGCCCCTCCGGGGAGGGGAACCATCATAAGAAGAGCAAACCCACCCCTGACCCCTCCCTGGAGGGGAACCTTGAAATTCAGGGGATTAATAATAATAAATAAGCTGATTTATAAGTTAAAGAGAAACTGATTATCTGTAAAATACTAAGTTCAACCTATATGGCAAAGACAGCATTAATAACAGGAGTGACAGGGCAGGACGGAGCATACCTCGCCGAATTCCTTCTCAGGAAGGGTTACATTGTACATGGAATAAAACGGAGAAGCTCGCTTTTCAATACGGAAAGGATCGATCACCTTTACCAGGATCCGCATGTTGAAAAACGTGACTTCATACTTCATTACGGGGATCTTACCGATTCAATGAACATCACCAGGATCATCCAGGAGTGCCAGCCCGATGAGATCTATAATCTTGCTGCCATGAGCCATGTGAAGGTAAGCTTCGACACTCCCGAATATACCGCAAATGCCGACGGGATAGGGACGCTGAGGATCCTTGAGGCTGTGAGACTCCTGGGCCTTTCCGCGAAAACACGCATTTACCAGGCTTCGACGAGCGAACTCTTCGGGCTTGTCCAGGAAGTGCCGCAGACCGAGAAGACACCGTTCTATCCGAGAAGCCCCTATGGCGTTGCCAAGCTTTATGCCTACTGGATAATTGTCAACTACCGCGAGGCGTACGGGATGCATGCCAGCAACGGAATCCTTTTCAACCATGAATCGCCGATTAGGGGCGAGACATTCGTAACAAGGAAGATATCAAGGGCTATGTCGCGGATCGCCCTCGGGATGCAGGAATGTCTTTATATGGGAAACCTTTCGTCAAGGCGCGACTGGGGACATGCAAAGGATTACATAAAAGCAATGTACCTTATTCTCCAACAGGATACCCCTGATGATTATGTTATTGCAACCGGCGTTACCACCTCAATCCGCGAGTTTATCCTGAACACATTTGCTGCTGCAGGAATGGAGATCGTTTTTGAAGGAGAAAAAGAAAATGAGACCGGCAGATTAATAAGTGTAAATGATACACTTTTCAATGAAAAGGTCGGATACCAGTTTATTGATGCTGTTAAGAAGAGGATAAAAACCAATCCGGTAATGGTAAGGGTTGACAGGAACTATTTCAGGCCCACGGAAGTTGACCTTCTCATTGGCGATTCAACCAAGGCAAGGACAAGGCTTGGATGGGTACCTGAATATGATCTGAAAGGACTTATAGAGGATATGATCTCATCCGATATACATCTTATGAAGAAGGAAAACCATATCAAAAACGGAGGGTTCAGGACGTTTAATTATTTTGAATAACAAGAGGGCTTATATTTTATTAACTGGCTTCAGGATGCTTGAAAATAAATATATTATGGGAAAAGATTCAAAAATATATGTTGCAGGGCATACAGGACTTGTCGGTTCGGCGATTACAGGAACCCTGAGGTACAAAGGCTACAGCAACCTGCTTCTCAGGACAATTGAAGAACTTGACCTTACCGACCAGAGACTTGTTGATGAGTTCTTTTCAAAGGAAAAGCCGGAGTACGTTTTTCTTGCTGCAGCGAAGGTAGGAGGGATCGTTGCAAACAATACGCTCAGGGCCGATTTCATTTCAATCAACCTGATGATACAGAACAATATCATTATATCTTCATGGAAATATGGCATAAAAAAGCTTCTTTTTCTCGGATCGACATGCATTTATCCAAAGAATGCCCCGCAGCCTATGAAGGAGGAATATCTGCTGACCTCGCCTCTTGAGTACACAAATGAACCTTACGCAATAGCCAAGATAGCAGGGCTTAAGATGTGCGAGTCGTTCAACAATCAGTACGGCGCTGATTTCATTGCGGTAATGCCCACCAACCTGTACGGCTTCGGGGATAACTATGATCTTGAAAAGTCGCATGTGCTACCGGCTCTGATCAGGAAGTTCCATCTTGGCAAATGCCTGGAGACAGGCGACCGGGCAGCTATCAGGAAAGACCTGAACCGATACCCTGTGGGAAAGACCGACGGTAATTCAGATGAACGGACAATTGTCTCAACACTTGATAAGTTCGGAATAAAATTTTCAGCAGACAAATCCGGGAAGAAAAAAGCAGCAGTGACAATATGGGGAACAGGAACCCCGATGAGGGAGTTCATGAATTCGCAGGATATGGCTGAGGCATGCGTTTTTGTGATGGAAAACATAGACGTGAAGGATATAACAGCGATCCATACTCCCAAAAACCCGGATCCGGATTATCACGCTCCGCATTTCATAAACATAGGAACAGGCGAGGAGCTTACGATAAAAGAGCTGGCCCTTAAGGTAAAGTCACTGACAGGCTTTTCAGGCGATATTGTTTTTGATTCATCAAAGCCTGATGGCACCATGAGGAAGACGATTGATATTTCAGCCCTGCGGGGACTGGGTTACAGGCATAAATTCAGCCTGGATGAAGGGTTGAAGAGGACGTATGAGCAGTACCTGAAATACAGATGAAATTGTTGACGATGCACGGCTCAAGGCCGAAGAAGCCAGATTTTAAGAATCCCCTCCTGGGAGGGGTAAGGGGTGGGTTTACTGGTAAGCAGAGATAATAAGAAAGGGGGAAGAGGAGAACGACGCACGACGTACGACAAAACTGCCTAACCGCCCTGACGATTCTGTCAGGGTCTCCATCCCGCAGAATGCGGGACTCCGACACAACCGCAGAACAATTTTACATCTTCCGGAGGAACGACAAGGGAATATTGACGATCAGGTTCTGGTCGAGCCTGTCGATACGTACAATGACCCTGCTGTGGGCACCGGTTTTCACAAGTTCACCGGTGAGTCCGACAAGTGAACCGCGGGTCACTTCAACATTGTCGCCTTTTTCAAACTTTTCCGATGAAATTTCAATTTCAGCATCACTGTTTATAAGAAGCCGGAGATTGTCGATCTGGTTCTGGGGGATTGATGCCGGTTGTCCTTCAAACGTCACAAAGCGGACGACTCCCGGTGTCTGATATACTTTCGGAAAGGCAACCGGGCTTACCTTCACAAAAACATATGATGAAAGCAATGGTTTCTCAATAAGCTTCTTTCTGTCGCTCCACATCCTGTAAGTTTTCTGAAGGGGAAGGAACACTTCAACAGCTGCTTCCAGAAGTCTGTCTCTTACCTGCTTCTCAGCCCTGGGATTTGTGTACACAGCATACCATTTAGGCTCGGCAGGCTTTTTCGGCAAGGGCCGGTTGAATTCAGTCCCGTTTAGTTTCAATACCATTTTTAACAGATCTAAGGCTTTCGCAAATATAGTTAAATTAAAAACCGGGAAAAGGCCTTCGGACAACCTGCCGCTTTTTTTAGCAGGATTTGCCGGCAGCTTATGAATTGAAATATTTGAGGATCGTGATACTCAACTATATATTTCCAACGTTTTTTTTGTTAGACAAAAAAGGTTACCTTTGCGCCAATATATTAAATACTTATTGTTATGGCTGAGAAGACAAGATATTCAGATGAAGAGCTTGAGGAATTCAGGCAGATCATCCTGACCAAGCTGGACAAAGCCAAAAAAGATTATGAGATACTGAAATCCAGTATAACTCACGAAGAGAGTAATGATACAATGGATACTTCTCCCACCTTTAAAGTGCTTGAGGAAGGAGCGACAACCTTATCGAAGGAAGAAGCGGGGAGGCTTGCCCAGAGGCAGCTTAAATTCATACAGCATCTTCAGGCTGCTCTTGTAAGGATTGAAAACAAGACGTATGGTATCTGTCGTGAAACAGGCAAGCTTATTTCCAAGGAACGGCTCAGGGCCGTGCCTCATGCAACGCTTAGCATTGATGCCAAAAGAAAGCAGAAATAAGAAACGGCGAAGGACCCACGACGTACGAAGAACGGAAGAAAATAAATGAATCCGTCCCGGAAACGAGGCGGTTTTTTATATGCGGCAAACTAAATCACTGTTTTGAAATACTCTATCGTTTTACCCAATCCTGTCTCAAGGTCAATCACCGGCTGCCATTTCAGTTCGCGTTTTGCAACTGATATGTCGGGTTTTCTATGTCTGGGATCATCCTGTGGAAGGGGCAGATAAATGATCCGCGACCGGGAGCCTGTCATTGAAATTATCTTTTCTGCAAGTTCGCGGACCGAAAACTCTTCAGGATTGCCTAAATTCACGGGTCCTGTAAACTCATCCGGTGTTTCCATCAGCTTTATCAATCCGTCAACAAGGTCATCAATATACTGAAAGCTGCGGGTATGGGAGCCGTCACCGAAAACGGTTATGTCCTCTCCCTTTAAAGCCTGGATTATAAAATTTGAAACCACCCGGCCGTCATTCTTGTTCATGCGTGGTCCGTAGGTGTTGAATATTCTTGCAATCTTGATCCTTACATTATTCTGGTTATAATAATTCATGAAGAGGGTCTCGGCGCATCTTTTCCCTTCATCATAGCAGGCCCGCGGGCCCAGCGTGTTCACATTGCCCCAGTAGCTCTCGGGCTGGGGATGAACAGCAGGATCACCGTAGATCTCGCTTGTCGATGCAAGCAGGATTTTTGACTTTGTCCTTTTTGCAAGGCCCAGTGTGTTGATCGCACCCATCACCGAGGTTTTGATCGTTTTTATGCCGTTATACTGATAGTGTATCGGGGATGCAGGACATGCGAGATTATATATTTCATCGGTCTCAACGAACACAGGCAGTGTGACATCATGCCTTATCACTTCAAAATAATGATTATCAAGAAGATGTACTATGTTCATCTTTGATCCTGTAAAGTAATTATCGAGACAGATTACTTCATTACCCTGTTTGAGCAGACGCTCGCAGAGATGTGATCCGATGAATCCGGCTCCGCCGGTAATAAGGATTCGTTTCATGGAGAGGAAAGTTAAATTAATAACAAAAATAATAAAAGAGTCAGTAAAGGTAAAAAAAAGAGTGGGAGAAGAGGGGAAAGGGAGAAGAGGGGAATATTGGCGGAAACAATTCTTTACCTTGGAAACATTGTAAGAATTAGATTGAGAAAAATAAGAAATACAATTATCTTTGTTTTAATCGCTGTAAAAAAATCATTATGAAAATCCTTAAGTCTCACATAGAGCTGGTTGTATTTCAACTGGCTTTCAAAACTTCGATGGAGATATTTGCAAAAACAGGATCTTTTCCAAGAGAAGAAGTTTACTCCCTGACTTCTCAAATCCTTAGAAGTTCAGCTCAGTGTCTGCAAACCTTGCTGAAGCCTTCCGGAAAAGAAGATATGAAAAAGCTTTTGTTGCAAAACTTTCTGATTCAGAATCCGAAGCTTGTGAAACGCAGGTTTGGCTCGATTACGCCTATGAATGTGGATACTTATCTAAAGACGATCATTCCAGATTATTTCAAGAATATGACAAAATAATTGGAAAAATTGTCATGATGATTCGTCATCCTGAAAAATGGAGTATTGGATAGTGAAATTCTACTATTTCCCTTCTCCCATTCCCCGTTTCTCCTCTTCTCCCTTTCCAATATTCTCCCCTTCAATTTCAGGGATTTCGCATCACTTCAATTTTTACTGCAACATCATCAATCTCAACTTCCCTGGCATTTGCATCAGTTAAATTATTCACTACCTCCACTCTTGTTGCAAGGGTCTGTGAGCCGATATATGATGAGTAGCGTCTGATAGCTTCACGGATGAATTCATGATCCCCGATCAGGACGGTTATCTTGTCAGTCACATCAAAGCCGCTCTCCTTACGGATGTTCTGGATCCTGTTAACGAACTCACGGGCTATTCCCTCATATCTGAGCTCATCTGTAACGGTGATATCGAGTGCGACTGTCAGCTTCCCGTCATTGGCAACCAGCCAGCCGGGTATATCTTCCGAAATGATCTCCGCATCTCCGGCACCAAGGGTGACAACTGTATTATTGACATTGAGTTTCAGGCTTCCTGACTGTTCAAAGGCTGCGATCTCTTCCCGGGAAAGTCCGGCAAGCGCGCTGCTTATGTCTTTCATCAGCTTCCCGTATCGCGGGCCGAGTGATCTGAAATCAGGTTTGATCTTCCTTACAAGAACCGAAGAGGTGTCATCAATGTATTCAACTTCCCTGACATTGACTTCGGCAAGGATCAGATCCCTGACGGCTTCAAACTTATCCCTGAAGGATCTGTCGGCAGCAGGCACCATTATCTTCGCGAGAGGCTGGCGTACCTTGATGCTTACCTTCCTTCTGAGTCCGAGGATCATTGAAGATATCTTCTGCGCAATTTCCATTCTTTCCTCAAGACCGGCATCAATCAGAGACTGGTCATAATCAGGGAAAAGAACCAGATGGACGGAGTTCTCCCTATGCTTCATGGTAACATTGTTCAGATCGGTAAAAAGGAGGTCCATATAGAAGGGAGCCAGAGGAGCAGCAAGCCGGGCAACAGTTTCGAGGCATACATAAAGAGTCTGGTAAGCTGCAAGCTTGTCCCTGTCGAACTCTCCTCCCCAGTAGCGCTTCCTGTTGAGCCTTACATACCAGTTGCTGAGATTTTCTGTTACAAAATCCTGGATTGCGCGGCCTGCCCTTGTAAGGTCATAGTTATCGTAGCAGCTTTTTACCTCTTTCACCAGCGAGTTCAGAAGTGAAATGATCCACCTGTCTATTTCAGGGCGTTCATTTATGGGTATCTCATCCTCTTCATATCTGAAGTTATCGATGTTTGCATAAAGGGCGAAAAAGGAATAGGTATTATAAAGTGTTCCGAAGAATTTTCTTTTCACCTCATCGATACCTGCGGCATCAAATTTAAGGTTATCCCAGGGCTGTGCATTTGTCATCATGTACCAGCGGAGAGGATCGGAACCATATTCTTCAATTACGGAAAAAGGATCGACAGCGTTGCCCAGACGCTTTGACATTTTGTTGCCGGTCTTGTCGAGGACAAGGCCGTTAGAAATTACATTTTTAAATGCAACTGAACCGGAGATCATTGTTGCTATTGCATGAAGGGTGAAAAACCATCCCCTTGTCTGATCAACACCTTCAGCAATGAAATCAGCCGGGAACATTTCGCTGAAGCTATCCTTATTTTCGAACGGATAATGCACCTGGGCGTAGGGCATGGCTCCCGAATCGAACCAGCCGTCAATCAGATCGGGTTCACGGAACATTTTTTTACCGGAAGGACTTACCAGTATTATGTCATCCACAAAAGGCCTGTGCAGGTCAAACTTTTCATAGTTTTCCCTGCTGTTATCGCCCTCAATAAATCCTTCAAGAGGATTATCTGTCATAAATCCTGCCTCAATTGATTTACCGATTTCGGCTTTCAGTTCTGCAGCTGAACCGATGCATTTTTCCTCTTTTCTGTCTTCCGTGATCCATATCGGAAGGGGTGTGCCCCAGAACCTGGATCGCGAAAGGTTCCAGTCGACAAGATTCTCGAGCCATTTCCCAAAACGCCCCGTGCCTGTAGATTTCGGGCTCCAGTTTATTGTGTTGTTAAGGGCGATCATCTGGTCGCGGAAAGCTGTTGTACGTATGAACCAGGCGTCGAGGGGATAGTAAAGTACGGGCTTGTCGGTCCTCCAGCAATGAGGGTAGCTGTGGACCTGTTTTTCAATCCTGAACACTTTTCCCTGAAGTTTGAGCATGACCGCTATATCGACATCTAAAGTATCTGTGTCGGCCGGAAGATTATCGTCATATTCATTTTTGACCGGTCTTCCTTCAAAACCGGTGTAAGTCTGGGTGTTAACCCTTTCTTTTACGAATTTGATGTCAAGATCGGTGATCGGCACAAGATAACCTCTTCTGTCGACCATCGGACCCGTTGTACCGTCTTTCCTTTTTACAATCATCGGAGGAATTCCGAATTCCTTGCCGACCCTGTAGTCGTCAGCTCCGAATGTCGGCGCAATATGTACTATTCCTGTTCCGTCTTCAGTGGTGACGAAGTCGCCGGTTACGACTCTGAATGCTCCGGGGTCGGGCTTCACCCAGTCGATAAGCTGCTCATAGTTAATGTCTTCAAGTCTGCTTCCCCGAAATTCATCAAGGACTTTGAATGGTATCTTTTTATCGCCGGGCTTGTATTCTGAAAAAGCCAGTCCCGCATTTGTTTCAGGGAACATTGCATTAAGAAGGTCCTTTGCTATTACCACTGTTATGGGATCGCCGGCATACGGATTGAAACTTCTTACCTTTATATAGGTTATTTCTTTTCCGACAGCAAGAGCGGTATTCGATGGAAGTGTCCATGGTGTGGTAGTCCATGCCATCATATGGACATCAGGAGTATCAATTCCTTTAAAAAGGAATTCTGATTTTTGATCCCTTACAAGCCTGAACAGGGCAATACATGTTGTATCCTTCACATCCCGGTAACAGCCCGGAAGGTTAAGCTCATGGGAACTCAGTCCCGTACCTGCTGCAGGAGAATAAGGCTGGATGGTATAGCCCTGGTAAAGATATCCGTCGGAATAGAGCTTCTTAAGCAGCCACCACAGAGTTTCAATATAGCGGTTATCGTAAGTGATATAAGGATTGTCCATATTCACCCAGTAGCCCATTTTACGGGTAAGCTCTTCCCACATGTCGGTGTATTTCATTACATCGATGCGGCAGGCTTTGTTATAATCTTCAATTGATATTTTTGTACCGATATCTTCCTTGGTAATTCCAAGGGCTTTTTCAACTCCCAGCTCAACGGGCAGACCGTGGGTATCCCACCCGGCCTTGCGCCTGACCTCGTATCCGCACTGGGCTTTGTAACGGCAAATGGCATCCTTTATAGCGCGCGACAATACATGATGAATGCCCGGCATGCCGTTTGCCGAAGGCGGACCTTCATAGAAAACATATTCACCCTTCCCGTTCAGCTCACGGACGCTGTGATGAAATGTGTCGTTCTTGTCCCATACCTTAAGAATATCCTTATTTACCTGCGACAGATCGAGATTTTTGTATTCAGGAAACCGTTTTCCCATTGAACCGGATAATTATATTGATTTAGAAAAAATAAAAACGGTGCAAAGTTAATAAAAAGGCATAAAGACACAAAAGCAAGATTTTAAGGCTCCCCTCCCTGGGAGGGGGCCGAGCGTTAAAAAAATAGCCCGGTGGGCTATTTTAGCGAAGGAGCCAGCCTGCAGGGAAGACTTGTGGCGGGGTAAGGGGTGGGTTTACGGAGAAGCGGAGAATGGGGGAAAGGGAGAGTGGGAGAACGACTAACTACGAACGAAAAACGTCTTGCCCAAATCACCCCCCCACCCCCCATATGGGGGGCTAATTATGAAGGATCCCCTCCTGGGAGGGGTAAGGGGTGGGTTTACTGAGAAACGGAGAAACGGAGAAGGGGAGGTCAAAGACAAAAGTAAGAAGTAGGTAGTAGGTAGTAGGTAGTAGGTAGTAGGTAGTAGGTAGTAGGAAGTAGGTAGTAGGAAGTAAGAAATTAGAAGGAAGCGAACGGGAAATTTGCTTTTATCCGGTATCAGGTATCAGGCATGAAATAACCCCGGAGGGGTTAAATGTTAATAACCGTGGGTAAGGCGATGAAAGAGCCGCAACCCGCGGAAAGGATGCCAACACAACTGAACAACTGCATAATTAGGAAATTCCAGGAATTTCCTAATTTTACATTTGTGATCAAAAACAGCAAAAACAATGTTTACAGGAATAGTGGAGGGAGCAGCTCCAGTTGTAAGGCTGGAGAAAGACAAGGAAAATCTTCATATAACAATGAAATGCTCCTTTACGGATGAGCTGAAGATCGACCAGAGCATTTCGCACAACGGGGTCTGCCTGACTGTTGTAAAAAAGGAAGGGGATACCTATACAGTGACTGCCATAAAGGAGACTCTTGACAAAACGAATCTCGGTCTTCTGAAGCCGGGGGATAAGGTGAATCTTGAGCGGAGTGCAAAGCTTGACGGGAGGCTCGACGGGCATATGGTCCAGGGACATGTTGACCAGACAGCAGTCTGCACTGATGTCAGGGAATCTGGAGGAAGCTGGTATTACACATTTGAATATAAGCCTTTGCAGGATGATTATATGACCGTAGAAAAAGGTTCGGTAGCAGTGAATGGTGTCAGCCTGACAGTTGTGAATTCGCAACCCGGATCATTCCAGGTGGCAATTATTCCTTTCACCTATGAGGTGACAAACTTCAACCAGATAATAACAGGAACCATTGTGAACATTGAATTTGATATCCTGGGGAAGTATATTGCAAAGATTGTGAAGCAGCAGCTGGGGAAATAGTTCAAGGTTCCAGGTTTCAGGTTCAAAGTTCATTTTATAATATTCTCATTACACAGAGGAAATCCGGAGATTAAATCCCTCTCCCGGGAAGGAGGGACTTACCCCAATTGTTTTAGAAAGAATATCTGCCCGGGAAGGTAATCTCTACTGTGTTATCTTACTATTTTCCTATCCCATAGGTGTTTAGTAGCCTGTCGGTGAGAATGGCAACTCCCTCGGAAGCTCCTTTTCTGATGACCTCAACATGCCTTCCCGCAGGAACGCTTACCTCCTTCGGATCGATAAGCCACAATGGAGAACCTGACGGAGCATAGCTGATCAGTCCGGCTGCCGGGTAGACGTTAAGTGAGGAGCCAATCACCACAAAAATATCTGCTTTAAGGGTGATGTTTACAGCTTCGTCCATCATCGGGACTTCTTCCCCGAACCAGACTATATGCGGTCTCAGCTGACTTCCTTTTTCGCATTTATCACCGGGCCTGATGTCGTTGTATCCGATATCATAAATAAGTGAAGGATCAGCAGTGCTTCTTGCCTTTGTCAGCTCCCCGTGGAGATGAAGCACCTTTGTGCTTCCGGCCCGTTCGTGAAGATTATCGATATTCTGGGTTATCACATTGACATTGAAATATTTCTCAAGGGCGGCAATTCCAAAGTGTCCGGCATTTGGCTTTGCGGCCTCAAGCTGTTTTCTTCTGTCATTATAAAACCGCAGTACCAGATCGCGGTTTTTTGCCCATGCATCGGGGGTTGCTACTTCATTGACATCATATTCTTCCCACAAACCGCCCGAGTCGCGGAAGGTGCGGATACCGCTTTCGGAACTCATGCCGGCTCCGGAAAGAAAAACCAGGGATTTCATTTATAATAATAATAATTTGTAAAAATAGGTCAAAATTTATTAGCTATTGGATCCTTATAAAAAATTACTCAACAAGGGGCTGCTATAGTCCCTGACCATACTCCTGTATAAAATATATCACGCTCCTTCAGAGCTTATAGTGGTGGGGGCAGCTGCTACCTCCGGTTTCACCGGAGGTTATTCACATACGGCTCTTTCAGAGCCAGACTGCTGCAACTAATCTGGCAATATCACGGGAGGTTATTCACAAACGGTTCTTTCAGAGCCAGGTTGCTGCAACAGCCCTGGCAATGTCGCCGGAGGTTAGTCACCTGAGGCGGCTGAAGTAAAAAGATTGCTTATTGCATTGGATTTTATTAAGCTCTCTTTTCTCTCTGCTCTTCGCTCTTTTATCTTTTCACCCATGCTTTTGTTTATATCTATTACGGGCCCAAAATTCTTTTTCCCTGTTTTCATAATATCTTTGGATTATGATTGATCAGCCCACAATACAAAAGATACTCGACGCTGCCGAGATAGTTGATGTCATATCCGAATTTGTTCCCCTGAAGAAGCGTGGCGTCAACTACCTTGGCTTATGTCCTTTTCACAATGAGAAAACTCCTTCATTCACAGTTTCCCCTTCGAAGGAAATATTCAAATGTTTCGGCTGCGGGAAGGCGGGGAACTCGGTGAACTTCATAATGGAGCATGAGCATCTTACGTATCCCGAAGCGCTGAAATATCTTGCAAAAAAATACAACATAGAGGTTGTTGAAAAAGAGAAAACCCTGGAAGAAATTGAAAAGCAGAATGAGAGGGAAAGCCTTCTGGTGGTTTCAGCTTATGCGGCAAGACAATTCACAGAAAACCTTTTCCAGTCGGATGAGGGTATTTCTGTAGGACTGACATATTTTAAGGAAAGAGGGTTCAGGCAGACCACGCTTAAGAAATTTGAAGTCGGCTACAGCTTTGAGCAGCGTGATTCCTTCTCAAAAAAGGCGCTCGAAGATGGTTATAAGCAGGATTTCCTTGTCAAGACGGGTCTCTCGGTTCAGCATGATGACCATATCTTTGACAGGTTCAGCGGCAGGGTGATGTTCCCGATCCATTCACTTTCCGGACAAGTACTCGGCTTCGGAGGACGTGTCCTGAAAACAGATGCAAAGACTGCCAAATACCTCAATTCACCGGAATCGGAAATCTACCACAAAAGCAGGATACTGTACGGCGTATTTCAGGCCAGGAAGGCCATAATGCAGGAAGACAAGTGCTATCTCGTTGAAGGATATACCGATGTGATGTCGGTTCATGAGGCAGGTATCGAAAATGTCGTTGCTTCATCAGGCACATCCCTGACACAGGAGCAGGTACGCCTGATAAAGAAATTCACGCAGAATATCACGATCCTTTATGACGGGGATGCAGCAGGAATTAAGGCTTCACTGCGCGGCATCGACCTGGTACTCGAAGAAGGGATGAATGTCAGGATAGTACTTCTGCCCGATGGAGAAGATCCGGATTCCTACTCAAAAAAGGTCAGCAATGAAGAATTTGCAAAATACATAGGGGAACATGAAACCGATTTTATCCGCTTTAAGACCCGGCTTCTGCTGGCAGAGGCAGATAATGATCCCGTAATGAAGGCAAATCTGATAAAGGACATCGTGAAATCTATCGCCGTGATTCCTGAAGCCATCATCCGCACCGTCTACATCAAGGAATGCAGCAATGTGCTTGAAGTGTCAGAGCCTGTCCTTTATCACGAAGTCAACAAGATAAGGCAGCAGAAGTCATTCCAGGAAAGGAACAAATATCCGGCGCCGGAAGACCTTCCTGTTCCGCCTCCCCAGAAGATTGCTGCAATCAAACCATCAATAACTTCCTATTATTCTGAAAAAGAGATCATCAGACTGCTGTTGAAATACGGAAGCATGGAAATTGAACGGAAGAGAAACATTGAAAACGGGGAAGAGGAAATAATAACGGTAATCGATTATATTGTCAAAGAAATAACAGCAGATGAGCTTTCATTTGACGATGCTGTTCTTGGAAAGATATTCAGTGATTTCAGGTTTTATTCCGAACAGGGACTTTTCCCCGGAGATAAGCATTTTGTAAAGCATGAGGATCCGGATATCTCAGGAATATCGGCCGAACTGCTTGCCGATTCCCATGAGCTCAGCAGAATATGGAAGTCGAAGCAGACCTTTGTTGAAACTGAGGAAATGAAGCTGAGGGAGATTGTCCCTGATGCCGTACTTAAGTTCAAGAGCGACAAGATAATGGAATACCGGAAAGAAATAATGGCACTGCTGGAAGATGCTGTAAAAACAGGCGACCAGGAAAAGATAATGTCGCTTCAGAAGCGGTACAACAACCTGAGCATGACCCTCGGCCTTATATCAAAGCAGCTGGGTGACAGGATATTGCTGTAAGTTAAGATAAAAGTAAAAGTAATTTATTCATGGATTTTGAAATACAGGATCCGGGAACGGACATATATTTCAGCATGTTAAAAACACGTTATCCGGGAATTGATTAATATGATAAATGAGTAATTATAACACAGAAGAATGGTTCCCCGTAGTTGATGAAGAGGGCAACACTGTTTCTGTTGCGCCTAGGAGCATATGCCACAACGGAATCAGCATGCTGCTTCATCCTGTTGTGCACCTTCATTTATTCAATGACAGTGGTTTAATATACCTTCAAAAAAGAGCTCTTACCAAGGACATTCTTCCGGAAAGATGGGACACCTCGGTAGGCGGGCATGTAAGTCCCGGAGAGAATATTGAAGATGCCCTGAAGAGGGAAACCTTTGAGGAACTCGGATTAGCGGATTTTGAATACGAGTTCATAAAAAAATATGTCTGGAAATCTTCCCGCGAACGAGAGTTGGTTTATTCATTCAGGGGAAGATCTTTAAGTGACCCGGTAACAAACCCCGACGAAATTGTTGATGGCAGGTTCTGGACGAAAAATGAAATAATTGAAAATATGGATAAGGATGTATTTACCCCGAATTTTGAATATGAGTTCAAAATGCTCTTTATCCCTTTTAAACCATAGATGGCAGCCAGTACAGATAAGAGCCGGTTTTCAAATGACCGGTTCATGGATGAGATATCCGGAAAGAAATTGCTAATTTTAACGACTGAAATTTTAAGCTGATGGACAAAACAGTAAAAATACTTGTTCTTAATAATGAAGTTGAAGCAGAGCTTCTGGACGGGTTATTGAAGGAGAGAGGTATCCCACACATAATCAGATCATTTCATGATTCTGTCATGGATGGTATCTGGCAGATGCATGACGGATGGGGAGTTGTTCAGGCTCCTGAAGAATTCGGTGAGGAAATAAGGAGTATTTTCACCGGCATGTCAGAAAACCATGAACCGCTTTTATGAGCTGGCCGTGTACATTGAAGCACACATTAATGTTATTGCAACAAAATCTGGTATTTCCAATATCCGGTCTGTCTGGCGTGTATTTGCGGTCAGGGGTTTTTAAGTACCGGTGCATGGAATGATCCACTGTTTTTATTTTTTCTTTTAAAAAAGGCTATTTTCCCATAAATGCATTAATTTCGCGCTCTGACAGATGTGTTTAGAAGTTTATAATTGTTAGAGTGCATTAATGTTCACACCGGAACATCTGCTTTGGCTGGAACATTGTGTAGTCATTTTCTTTATGACTTTTATTCATGAAGATGCGGCTATACTTGCTGCAGCATTTTCAACTGTTGAAGATAATCTTCCGGTTTGGATGGCTTTTGTGAGTGTTTATTTCGGTATTGTTGTTGGCGACATACTTATTTATACGCTCGGGCATTTAGCACAGAAGAGCAAATGGCTCCGCAGCAAAATCATCGGTCCGAAGGTTGAACGGATACGACTCTGGCTCGAGACGCATCTTATCAGAGTTCTTGTATTATGCCGGATAACGCCAGGATTGCTTTTCCCGACATTTGTTGCCTGCGGCTGGTTCAGGATACCTTTTTCACGTTTTGTGACTGTTTCAATCCTGGCCGGAGCAATTTATTCGTCAATTGTTCTGACATTAGTAATACTCTTCGGGGGCCTTGTGCTTAATCATCTCGGATACTGGGCCTGGGGAGTGGCAGCTTTAATAATTGTTTTGTACACAGTGAGAAATTCATTTAAATCACGGTGGAGCGATACCACCGAAAAAGCCATGGGCGAAGTTCCTTCTTCATTTTTATCGGTATTTAAAAAGTATATGCCTGACCTGAAACATAAATTTCAGGGGATGCCATCACTTGATGATCTCAAGAAAAGATTCGGATCTGCAGAACATATACCAAATGCCATTCTTTACATCCCTGTAGGGCTTTATTATCTTTACCTGGGCCTCAGGTATCACAGTCTGACACTGCCGTCAGCAGCAAATCCGAATATTGAAACAGGGGGGTTCATGGGCGAATCCAAAAGTTCGGTTATGGAGATGGTGGACGACGGTCAGAAGCAATGGATTGCTGAATTCGTTACCGTGCACAGAAACGGGGCGCCCGGTGAAGCTGACCTTCAAAGTGCCGTTTCGCTTATGGATCACAGGAAACTGGGATTTCCAATCGTGGCAAAACCCGATATAGGCTGGAACGGATATGGTGTACGGCTGATAGACGATCAGCAACATTTGCTTCAATATATTTCAAACTTTCCAAATGATGAAAACATAGTTCTTCAGAGGCCAGTCCCGTATGACGGAGAAGCAGGGATCTTTTACGTAAAGATGCCGGGAGAAAACGCAGGAAGGATCAATTCCATAACGCTGAGGTATTTCCCTTTCGTCACGGGTGACGGGAAATCGACTCTCCGGGAACTCATTCAGAATGACTCACGAACCAAATACAGGGCAGGATATTATCTCGGGGGACGATCAGAGCATGTGGGGTTTGCAGATGAGGATCTTGATCAGATACCTCAGGAAGGTACACTTATCCGGCTCTCATTTATCGGCAGTTTAAGGGTGGGAGGACTTTATCGCAACGGGAGCTACCTGATAACACCGGAACTCACCGACCGCATTGACAAAATTTCGCAAAGCATGCCCGAGTTTTATTTCGGTCGCTTTGATGTAAGATTTGAGTCAGTCGAGAAACTCAGGAAAGGAGAAGGATTTAAGATCATTGAAATAAATGGCGCCGGAGCTGAGGCAATACAGGCATGGGACCCCAACGTGACGCTTTTCAGGCTTTACAGGGAGTTCTTTAAATCTTACAGGCTGCTTTTCAGGATAGGAAACATGAACAGGGCAAGAGGATTTAAACCAATGACCCTGAAAGCATTCCTGAAAGCGATACGGCATCAGAACCAGCTTATCAAGAAATATCCTCCTGCCGGATAGACAATTTTTATTATTTTTATGGGGAATTGAAATCTGATTGATGAAGCACCGCACCGGGAACAGTAAGATTCTTTTTATTCTAAACCCGTCTGCAGGAATTATTCCTGTTAATTTAATCATATCAAAGGAGCTTGAGCGGCGCAGACATGAATTGTCATGCTACAAGTCACTCAGCATCGATGAATCGGGAAACCTGATTACGCAGAATTTCAACAAATACGATTTTTTTATTGCTGCCGGCGGGGATGGGACAGTCCATACGGTTGCCTCGCGGCTTATTGGTACGGGAAAGGTGCTCGGGGTCCTCCCGATGGGGTCCGGAAATGGTTTTGCCCGGGAACTGGGATTCAAAACAAACATCAGATCGCTTCTGAAAGACATTGAAAAGGATGAATCCACCTGCATCGATGTTCTGGAAGTCAATGACGGCCTATGCTTAAATGTTGCAGGCGTTGGTCTCGACAGCTTTGTCGCCCATTCTTTTCATAAACTGAAAGCACGCGGATTCTGGTCATATGCCTGGGTCACCGCTCTGAATTTTTTCAGGATCCGCCCTTTCCATGTCACTATAAGAATAAAAGACGGGGAGACTATTTCGGACGATTTTTTTGTGGTCACGGTGGCAAACACCCGTCAGTTCGGCAACTATGCATTTATTGCTCCGGCTGCAGATCCCAATGACGGTAAAATGGACATAGTCATGATAAGGCCTTTTCCGAAAGCCCTGATGCTGGTCATGATTTACAGGCTTTTTGCAAAAAAGCTCAATGATTCAAAGTATGTCAGAAGTATCCAGACCGACAGGGAGGTAACCATCAGCACCAGCGAAACCAGGTTCCAGATCGACGGCGAACCTGTCATAATAACAGGAGACGCAGTGATCAGGGTTAAAAAAAATGCACTTAAAGTTCTTAAAACAAAACGGTTAAAGTCACGGAAATTAAATGATAATAATAGTCGTTAGCGCATTCAATTAATAATCAGAAACGTCAATATTATGAAAAAGCTTATTGCAATCTTTCTTTTTCTGTCGGTGACAGCTGTTTACGGACAGAAAAATACAATTAACATCATCCCTCAGCCGGCCGATATTCAGCAGACCGGAGGGAGTTTCAGGATTTCAGGAGCCACGACTGTCAGCTATGACTCACCCGATGCCCTAAATGTGACCGGGATGTTTGTACAGAAGATCAGGCAGGTAGCCGGATTTTCTCTTAAAACCCAGCAGGGGAAAACGGGACTTGTTCAATTCAACATTAACAAATCGCCGGTTCAGAAACTTGGTAATGAAGGCTATACTCTGACGGTTACAGCAACAAATGTTGTGATCTCTGCAAATAAGCCAGCCGGTCTGTTTTATGGCATGCAGACCCTATTTCAGCTTCTTCCGAAGGAAATTGAAAGCAAAACTGCCGTAAAGACCTCATGGACGGTTCCTGATGTGAAAATCACAGATTATCCGCGGTTCGGATGGCGGGGACTGATGCTTGACGTGAGCCGCAACTTCTTTTCAAAAGAGGATGTGAAGGAATACATTGATCAGATGGCCCGGTTTAAATTCAATACATTTCACTGGCATCTCACTGATGACAATGGCTGGAGGGTTGAAATAAAATCATTGCCAAAGCTGACAAGTGTGGGAGCCTGGAGGGTTCAGCGCGGAGGTCATTTCGGAGAAAGGGACGCCCAGAAACCAGGTGAAGCTGCAACGGCAGGAGGCTTTTTTACACAGGCCGACATTAGGGAAATTGTGCAATATGCCCAGGACCGTTTTGTAACCATTCTCCCCGAGATCGATGTTCCAGGGCATAGCATGGCAGCAATTGCTTCATATCCTGAACTTTGCTGTACAAAGGATACCAGCATCAAAGTTAATCCCGGCTCTAATTTTTCAGAATGGCACAACGACGGAACATTCAAGATGCTTATCGACAATACGCTGAATCCATCGGATGAGAAGGTTTATGAGTTTCTTGATAAGGTATTTACCGAGATAGCAGCGCTTTTCCCGGGCAAATATATACATGTGGGCGGTGATGAATGTTACAAAGGTTACTGGTCAGAAAATGAGGGTTGCCAGGCGCTTATGAAAAAACTGAACACTACTAAAGTCGAGGATCTCCAGGGTTATTTCATGAAACGTGTCGAGAATATTCTCAACTCAAAAGGTAAAAAACTTATCGGATGGGATGAAATTCTTGAAGGAGGCATCTCTCCGGGAGCAACAGTTATGAGCTGGCGCGGGATAAACGGAGGCATTCAGGCTGCAAAAATGGGACATGATGTTATAATGACCCCCACAACCTTTTGCTACCTCGATTACCAGCAGGGTGAACAGACTATTGAGCCTCCCATTTATGCAGGCTTGCGATTAATGAAATGCTACAGCTTTAATCCAGTTCCTGAAGGAGTTGACCAGAAGTACATTCTTGGCGGACAGGGGAACCTGTGGACAGAACAGGTTGAAACCATGAAATATGCGGAATACATGGTATGGCCCCGCGGCTGGGCTCTGGCGGAAGACTTTTGGTCGCCGGTTGAAAAGAAGAACTGGGATAATTTCGTTCAAAGGGTTGAAAATCAGTTTGAACGCAATGATATTGCAGGAATCAACTATTCAATGGCAATATACGATCCGATAATCACTGTACAGAAGCAGAATGGAAAGACGACCGTCACAATTGAATCGGAAGTGCCAGGTCTTGATATTTACTATACTGTCGATGATGCAATGCCTTCAAGGTATTCACCAAAATATTCGAAACCATTTGATCTGCCTGAGGGCGGACCTGTAACTCTAAGGGTAATTTCATACAGAGGCGGAAAACCGTTGGGACACCTGATCACACTCGGACCAGACAATCTTAAAAACAGGTAAGGACATATTATTTTAAAAATATTTCAGTCATTGAAAAAGATTTTCAGAGAGTATCCCGTATTATTCGGGATGCTCCTTATAACATTGACATCCGTGATAAAAGCACAGACATTTACCCCGGATGAGTCAGGCCATGTGATGCTTCCGAATGGCTGGCAGCTTTCCCCGGCGGGTAAAATGGTAACACTCGGCGACCTGCCTCTGAACATTGCAGTTTCTCCTGACGGGAAGCTGGCAGCGGTGACAAATAACGGAGAAAGTGAACAATCGATCCAGCTTATTGATATTAAAAAGGGTGCAGTTGTTAATTCATTAAGAATAGGGAAATCATGGCTTGGCCTTGTCTTTTCAAAGGATGGCAGGTCTCTTTATGCTTCAGGAGGTAATGACAATATCATCATCAGGTATTCCGTCGGTAAAGAGGGTCTGGCAAATAAGGATACCATCGTGATAGGGAAGCCCTGGCCCGAAAAAATTTCAATTGCGGGAATTGCCCTCGATGACGACAGGAAAATTATTTATGCTGTAACAAAGGAAAACAATTCACTTTATGTTATTGATATCCGATCAAAAAAAGTAGTATCCTGTCATGAACTGGGAGGAGAAGGGTACACCTGCATTCTTTCTCCTGACCATAAAACGCTTTATGTGTCGTGCTGGGGATGCGACAGAGTTGTACTTTTTGGTACACAAACGCGGGAGATAACAGGAACAATTTCTGTTGGTGATAACCCCAACGATATGTGCATCTCAAAGGACGGATCAACACTTTATGTTGCAAATGCCAACGACAACAGCGTTTCTGTAATTGATACAAGGCAGAAGAAGGTCACCGAGACGCTCAATACGGCACTTTATCCGGATTCGCCTTCCGGATCGACGCCAAACAGCGTTGCCCTGAGCAGGGACCAGAAAACACTGTACATTGCAAATGCTGATAATAACTGCCTGGCTGTGTTTGATGTAAGCAGATCGGGGTTCAGTAAAAGCAGGGGATTTATACCTACGGGATGGTATCCGACCTGCGTCAGGGCAGTAAAGGATAAGATACTGGTAACCAACGGAAAAGGGCTTTCATCAATGGCAAATCCCTATGGTCCGAACCCTGCGAGGAGAGGGAAAGAGGTGATTTACAGGGAAGGAGGGACGGAAAAGAAGATAAAGGAGCAGTATATAGCAGGTCTTTTTACAGGCACCCTTGCAATTATCAATGTTCCTGACGATGAGCAAATGGGCGTGTATTCCGGGGATGTGTACAGGAACACTCCATATACACGGGATAGGGAACTGATATCAGAGAGTTCTGAAGGGAATCCGGTCCCCGGGAAAGTCGGTGATCCTTCCCCGATAAAGCATATCTTCTATATAATAAAGGAGAACCGTACCTACGACCAGGTTCTGGGAGATATGACTGAAGGGAACGGGGACAGGAAACTGGTGCTGTTCGGAGAAAATGTCACTCCGAACCAGCATGCGATTGCCAGGGAATTTGTTCTTCTTGATAATTTTTATGTCAATGGTGAGGTAAGCGCTGACGGTCACAACTGGAGCATGGGTGCATATGCCACTGATTATCTTGAAAAGACCTGGCCCACAAGTTACGGGGACAGGGGCGGTGATTATGATGCAGAGGGGGCAAGAGAGATTGCGAACAACAAGAACGGTTTCTTCTGGGACAACTGCAAAAGGAACGGCGTGAGCTACAGGACCTATGGGGAATTTATGAGCTACGACGGACCCAACATCCATGTTCTTGACAGTCATTTCTGCAGCTATTTCACTCCGTGGGACCAGACTGTAAGGGACACTGTGCGATTTAATGAATGGAGGCGCGATTTTGATTCTCTGCTGGCAATCAATGCAGTGCCGCAGTTCAACTCAATCAGGTTTATAAACGATCATACTGAAGGACTGAAACTTGGAAGGCCGACACCTTTTGCCCATACAGCCGATAATGACCTGGCAGTCGGCATGTTTGTGGATTGGCTCAGCCACAGCCGCATCTGGAAGGAAAGCCTGGTCGTAATAGTTGAGGATGATGCTCAGAACGGGCCCGATCATGTTGATGCACATCGCAGTACGGCGTACATTGCCGGCGGATTTGTGAAGCAGGGATTCGTCGATCATACTGTCTATACAACAACCTCGCTGCTGAGAACGATGGAGCTTCTCCTCGGACTTCCGCCCATGACACAATATGATGCTGCTTCAAATTCATTATGGAGATGCATGAATAATATTCCCGACCATCCGGTTTTTAACGCAAGGCCTGCAACAGTCAATCTCGATGATAAGAACCGTGTTGAAAGCAAATGGCAGAAAATGAGTGAGTCATTTAATTTCACACAGGAGGACCTGGTAGATGACTCGGCATTCAATGAAGTCATCTGGAGGGCCGTAAAAGGACCTGATTCACCTTGCCCACCGTCGGTAAGAGCCGCATTCCTTTTGACTGGAGGAGATTTTTAAAAACTTTCACTGAGGAAATCCAGAGATTACACAGTTCCACAGAGAAAAACCTCTGTGCCCCTCTGTGAATTCTCTGCGCCCTCTGTGTAAGTTCTTCTCAAAAAAGCAATTTTTAAGCTTGTCAGATATTTTTTTACTAATTTGCATGGAATTAAAAATACTTAATACAATGAAAAAGAATTTCACACAATTGTTGGCAATAACTGCTGCCATACTGATTTCTATGCCAGCTATCGGCCAGATGTCAAACACCCTTACCGCCCAGGAGAAAAAAGACGGGTGGGTTCTTCTGTTTAACGGGAAGGATTTTACCGGCTGGCGCCAGTGCAACGGAACCGCAATGCCCAAAAACTGGAAAATTGAAAATGGGACCATGGAAGTCCTGACCATTGAAGGGAAACAGCCGGGCGAGCCTTCGGGCGGCGATATCGTTTACAGCGCAAAGAAATACAGGAATTTTGAGCTTTCGGTCGACTGGAAGGCAAGTAAAATGGCAAATTCCGGCGTTTTTTATGATGTAAGGGAAGTCCCGGGGAAACCGATTTATTATGCGGCCCCAGAAGTTCAGATTCTCGATAATGCCGACGCAACAGACAATAAAATACCGAGCCACCTTGCAGGCTCTCTTTACGACATGCTGCCTGCCGATCCGAAGACTGTCAAACCCGCCGGAGAATGGAACACAATTGTGATCAGGGTAAAGGATGGGAAAGTGACCCACATACAGAATGGGGTTAAAGTTTGCGAATACACACTATGGACTCCTGAATGGGATAAAATGGTGGCTAACAGCAAATTCAAAACATTTCCGGGATTCACGGAAGGCATTTCAAAGGAAGGTTTTATCGGGCTTCAGGATCATGGATACCAGGTCTGGTTCAGAAATATAAAAATAAAGGAACTTTAAAAGACATTTTAAGATCTGACGTAATCTGCGATAATCTGCATTAACTGCGGTATATTTTCCTTGTTTCTCCCACAGATCGTGCTGATCTTCGCAGATTTTTTTTAGTTTATCTTTCTATTTCCCAGTCGGCGCCATCCTTTTTGTCCTTCAGTATAATGCCGGCATTTTTAAGGTCCTGCCTTATCCTGTCGGAAGTGCTGAAATCCTTATTATTCTTTGCTCCCTGCCGGAGCCCGATTATCATTCTCACAAGGTCACCGATAAGCTTTTCATCATTACTGCCTGTCATTTCATCCTTCAGGCCAAGTATTTCAAAAACAAAGGTGTTAAAAAGAGCTTTTAAAGTGCCGAGGTCATCAGAATCCAGCTTTTCGCTGCCATCGCTTACTGAGTTAATGATCCTGACTCCATCGAAAAGGTGAGATAAAAGTACAGGGCTGTTCAGATCGTCATCAATTGCATCATAGCAATTCTTACCGAGTCTGGCAACGTCGACAGTGGACTTTTCAGAAGGTTTGAGTTTTTTAATGGTTTCAGTTGCTTTAATCAGCTTCTGGAATCCTTTTTCTGCCGCTTTAAGTGCTTCGTTTGAAAAGTCAATTGTACTGCGGTAGTGGGCCTGAAGGATAAAGAACCTTATAGTCATGGGGCTGAACGGCTGATCGAGCAAGGGATGATCACCGGAAAACAGCTGATCAAGGGTAATGAAGTTTCCAAGCGACCGTGCCATCTTCTGACCGTTAATAGTTACCATGTTATTGTGGACCCAGTATCTCACCGATTCTTTTCCCAGTGCGGCTGTCGACTGGGCAATCTCGCATTCGTGGTGAGGGAAGATCAGGTCCATGCCGCCGCCGTGGATGTCGAACACTTCCCCGAGATACCTGGTGCTCATCACTGAACACTCAAGGTGCCAGCCAGGAAATCCTTCACTCCAGGGAGACGGCCACTTCATAATGTGTTCCGGAGTTGCCTTTTTCCAGAGTGCGAAATCAAACGGACTTCGTTTTTCTTCCTGACCCTCAAGGTTTCTGGTATTTGCCTGCAGATCTTCAAGTACACGTCCTGAAAGCTTCCCGTACCTGTACTTACTGCTGTATTTCTTAACATCAAAATAGACTGATCCGTTGACAACATATGCATAGCCCTTTTCAAGCAGTCGTTTTATAAACTTCTGCTGCTCAATAATATGTCCGGTCGCCCTGGGTTCAATCGAAGGATCAGCGACATTCAGCTGGCACATATCCCTGTGATAGGTATTCATGTACTGCTGAACGACTTCCATTGGTTCAAGATGCTCAAGTCTTGCCTTCTTTTCAATTTTATCCTCACCTTCATCGGCATCATTTTCAAGATGGCCCACGTCAGTAATATTTCTGACATACCTCACTTTATATTCAAGGTGTGTGAGGTAACGATAAAGGAGATCAAAGGTTATTGCCGGCCTTGCATGTCCAAGGTGAGGGTTGCTGTAGACTGTCGGACCGCATACGTACAGTCCCACGAAAGGCGGATGAAGTGGTTCAAAGCGTTCCTTCTGACGTGAGAGGCTGTTATAGATTATCAGGTTGTTATCCATGAATACGATGTTTAATTAAGCAAAAGTAAGTTAAATCTTTATTTTTTTGCATTTTCCAAAATCATTCCTACATTTGCACTCACAAATCAAATATTCCTTTCAGTCAGGGGTGTTTGGTTTTTATTAAGAAGGGCGGAGAGATTAGGCTCTGTGAAACCCTGGCAACCAATCCCGGTAAAAAGGGAGAAAGGTGCCAAAACCTAATCCCGGTAAAAACGGGAGATGATAAAAATAAAACACGGAAGCAATGAATTCAATCCATCTGATCCACCACAATTTCATCATGCCACTCATGCCTATGTGCATGTGCAGATGAAGATCCTGATTTGGAAGCAATAATCATCTAATTATTTATATCCGGATCATAAAACCTACGGGATTATTATGAATTAATGCGATATAGTATTAACTGTCAATAATATATACAATGAATAACAGAAAGGCAAATTTTGAAACGCTTCAGGTTCATGCAGGCCATACGCCCGACAGGGAAACCTTTTCACGAGCAGTTCCGCTGTACCAGACTTCATCGTACGTATTCAGGGATGCAAAGCATGCCGCTGACCTGTTTGATCTTGCCGAGGAGGGAAACATTTATACAAGGATCAATAATCCGACCACCGGGGTCTTTGAAAAGAGGGTCGCTGCCCTTGAAGGAGGTGCAGCAGCGCTGGCGGTGTCTTCGGGACATGCGGCACAGTTAGTGACACTTACCACCATAATGAAAAATGGTGATAATTTTGTCAGCTCTCCTTTCCTTTACGGAGGCTCATTTAACCAGTTCAAGGTAACCTTTGCAAATTTCGGCATTGAGGTACGGTTTGCGAAAGACCTCAGTATTGCGTCATTTGAGAAGCTTATAGACGATAAAACACATGCTATATATGTTGAAACAATAGGCAACCCCGGATTTAATATACCTGATTTTGATGCATTCTCGCGGCTGGCAAAAAATCACGATTTACCATTTATTGTAGACAATACGTTCGGAGCCTGCGGCTATTTGTGCCGGCCGATCGAATATGGTGCGGACATTGTTACAGAATCGGCAACCAAATGGATCGGAGGCCATGGCACAAGTATTGGCGGCGTCATCACCGACAGCGGCAGGTTTGACTGGATGAATGGAAAGTTTCCCCTTTTATCCGAGCCATCTGAAGGTTACCATGGTTTTATATTTGGTGAGAAATTCTCATCGCCGTCAGCGAATCTCGGATTCATCGTAAAAGCCCGGGTTGAGGCACTCCGTGATCTGGGACCTTCGATAAGCCCGTTCAACTCGTTCCTGCTTATCCAGGGCCTTGAGACACTGTCGCTCAGGATGGAAAGGCATGTTGAAAACGCACTGGCCCTTGCAAAATGGCTGGCAGCCAATCCATTTGTGGAAAAAGTGAGTTATCCCGGACTGCCGGACGATCCGAATCATGAGCTGGCAAAAAAATATCTCCCGAAGGGGGCAGGAGGAGTCCTGAGCTTTGTCTTAAAGGCTGAAAAATCAAAAGCCGTAAAGCTGGTGGAGCATCTTGAGCTTGTCAGCCACCTGGCAAATGTGGGCGATGCAAAAACACTTATCATCCAGCCGGCAACAACGACTCATGCACAGCTTTCAGCTGAGGAACAGGCTGCAGCAGGAATTGAAGCCGGCATGTTCAGGGTTTCAGTCGGGATAGAGCATATAGATGACATTATTTATGATTTTGAACAGGCCTTTAAGAAGATTATATGAATACATTAAAGTACAACAAACCTTTTGCAACGGAAACGGGTGGATTGTTTCCGGGACTGGAAATTGCCTACGACACCTGGGGTTCGCTGAACAGCGATGCCTCAAATGTAATCTGGATCTGTCATGCCCTTACTGCAAATTCCGATGTTGAAGACTGGTGGCCCGGAATGGTAGGAGAAGGTCTGCTGTTCGATCCTGAGAAATATTTCATCGTCTGTGCAAATGTTCTGGGATCGTGCTATGGAACAACCGGTCCGGCATCGGTGAATCCTCTTACAGGCAAGCCATGGCTCAGGAGTTTTCCGCAGATAACGATCCGCGACCTGGTAAATGTTCATGAGATACTCAGGAACCACCTGGCCATTAAAAAGATACACACTATCATAGGCGCTTCGATAGGTGGTTATCAGGCTCTTGAATACAGTTTAATGTTCCCTGAGCTTGTGGAGAGGCTCATAATTCTTGCTTCCGGCACAAAACAAACCCCATGGGCTCTGGCCTTCAGCGAATCCATGAGGCTCGCAATGGAAGCTGACTGCACCTTTACTGATGGCGATCCCGACGGCGGCAAAAAAGGACTTAAGGCCGCCAGGTCGATAGCTCTGATCAGCTACAGGACGATGATTGCTTATAATCAGACTCAGAAGGAAGATGATGACGACAAGATCGATTCTTTTAAGGCTTCTTCATACCAGTCGTACCAGGGCGATAAGCTTGTAAAAAGATTCAATCCTTATTCATACTGGTGCCTGACATGCCTTTCAGATACCCATAATATAGGCAGAAAAAGGGGCGGCGTAATGAATGCACTGAAAAGTATCAGGGCAAAGGTTCTGTGCGTCGGGATCAAGTCCGATCTGCTTTTCCCGATTTATGAACAAAAACTTATCGCAGAAAACGCAGGCAATGCAGAGTATGTTGAAATAGATTCATTTTATGGTCATGACGGATTTCTTATCGAAACAGAACTGGTGACGGACGTGATCCGTAAGTTCTGGCAAAAAACCTCAAACAACTGAAAAAATGACAAGGGAAAAACTGAGAATAGGCCTCTTCGGCTATGGATGTGTCGGACAGGGACTGCATGATGTGCTGAACAGCAGCAGCGGATTCAAGGCGGATATTGTCAGGATATGCGTCAAGGACAGGAACAAGAAAAGGAGGATACCGATGTCGAATTTCACATTCGATAAAAATGATATCCTTGATGATCCTTCCATCAACCTGGTGGTTGAGCTGATCGATGATGCAGATGAAGCTTTCAATATTGTCACTTCAGCGATGAAAAAAGGGAAGAATGTGGTGACGGCAAATAAAGTCATGGTTGCAAAACATTTCATGGAACTTGTAAATATGCAGTCACGTTATGGCGTATCGCTCCTTTATGAAGCTTCGGCCGGCGCCAGCATCCCGATAATAAGGAACCTTGAAGAATACTATGACAATGAGCTTCTTCACTCGCTCAGGGGCATACTTAACGGGACCACCAATTATGTCCTGACAAAAATGCATAATGAAGGCACTGATTATCAGGTCGCACTGAAAGAAGCACAAAAACTTGGCTTCGCTGAATCGGACCCGACTCTCGATGTTGAGGGATGGGATGCCAAATACAAGCTGTGCATTATAACCGGGCACGCTTACGGACTTTTTCTGGATCCGGATGAGGTGTTTCATTACGGCATCAATAATATTTCAACATTTGACATCAGGTATGCGAAGGAAAAAGGCCTTAAAATAAAGCTGGTCCCGTTCGTGGGAAAGACAAATGATAGTACAATTACCAGCTTTGTCCTTCCCAGGTTCATCTCTTCCGATAAATATCTATATAATGTTGATAATGAGTATAACGGGGTGATTACCGAAGCTGCTTTTGCCGATAAGCAGTTCT
Organism: uncultured Bacteroidales bacterium; assembly: GCA_963789985.1. GTDB lineage: Bacteria > Bacteroidota > Bacteroidia > Bacteroidales > VadinHA17 > LD21. Next base: position 55,825 of record CAWBNA010000004.1, read on the forward strand.
TCAGCGGCAAGGGAGCAGGGGGACACGCCACAGGAAGTGCCGTGCTGTCGGATATCTCCGCAAACTCATACGGATATAAATATGAGTACAAGAAATACCAGCAGGGAACCGTTTCAAATTATACAAGAGATTATAAGCTTGAAATTTATCTCAGGTATAAAGTTGAAAAGGACAGGAAATTGTTTGGATTAAAAGAAGTATCAGAATACTTTAGCAGTAAATTATATAAGTATGTTATTGGTATTGTAAATCTTAAAACACTATACGGATTAAGGGAACAATTGAAGGACATGGATGTTTTTATAGTGAATACAGGGAGAAAAGGAATAAATCCCCCGACCTTCCTGAAGGGGGTCGAAAGCCAGAATTCAGTAGAAATTTAAATTTGGAAGGATTATAAAGTGAAGAATTCTTTAGAAGATATTATCCGACAACGCATTCTGGTCCTTGACGGAGCCATGGGAACCATGATCCAGAAGCAGAAACTGCAGGAAGCCGATTTCCGCGGCGAGAAACTCAGGGATCATCCCAGACCGCAGAAAGGGAACAATGATATCCTGTCGATTACGAAACCTGAGATCATCCTCGGGATACACAGGCAATACCTCGAAGCCGGTGCGGATATCATCACGACAAACACTTTCAATTCAAACCGGATATCCATGTCCGACTACGGGATGGAGGACATGGTTTATGATATGAACTATCAGTCTGCCAGGCTGGCAGCCGAAGCGATCAGAAAGTTTGAAAACGGAAATGAGGGCGACCATTTTATTGCAGGAACTCTCGGGCCCACTAACAAAACCGCTTCAATGTCGGCTGATGTAAACGATCCGGGATCCAGGTCAGTCACTTTCGATCAGCTTGCCAAAGCTTATGCAGAACAGGCAAGGGGGCTCATTGACGGTGGTGCCGACATATTGATGGTGGAAACTGTTTTTGATGTCCTTAACTGCAAAGCCGCCCTGTTCGGAATAGAGAGTGTTTTTGAAGAAAAAGGGACGCGGCTTCCCGTAATGGTTTCCGGGACAATTACCGATGCCAGCGGAAGAACCCTTACGGGTCAGACGCCCGAAGCGTTTCTTGTTTCCGTATCCCATTTCCCACTGTTCAGCATAGGCCTTAACTGTGCGCTTGGTGCAGAGCAGCTCAGGCCGTATGTTCAGGAACTTTCCGGTAAGGCAGGATTCTGGGTCTCGGCCCATCCGAATGCCGGACTTCCTGACCAGTTCGGTGAATATAATCAGTCAGCAGAATTTATGGCTTCCATTGCGGAAGAATATATGAAGGAAGGCTGGGTGAACATAATAGGCGGCTGTTGCGGTACAACTCCCGAACATATCAGGAGAATTGCCGAAAAGGCGAAAAATTACAAGCCAAGGATTAAGCCACAGGTTAAAAGATATACAAGGCTTTGCGGACTGGAAGTTTTTACAATAACTCCCGAAACCAATTTTGTAAATATCGGAGAACGTACAAATGTTTCGGGCTCAATGAAATTTGCCCGCCTGATAAGGGAGGAAAAATATGATGAAGCTCTTGCCATTGCGAGGAACCAGGTCGATGGGGGAGCGCAGATAATCGATATCTGCATGGATGAAGCCATGCTCGATTCGGAAAAAGCAATGGTGAAATATGTCAACATGATAATGTCCGAACCCGATATTGCCAGGCTTCCGCTGATGATTGATTCCTCGAAATGGTCGGTCATCGAATCAGCCCTGAAATGCATCCAGGGCAAGTCGGTTGTGAATTCCATCAGCCTTAAGGAAGGAGAAGAGGTATTTCTCGAACACGCAAGAAAGATAAGGAAATATGGCGCTGCTGCGGTTGTAATGCTCTTTGATGAGAAGGGTCAGGCCGGAACGTTTGAAAAACGGATCGCAGTTGCCGAACGATCTTATAATCTGCTTATTGATAAGGCCGGTTTTCCTCCTGAAGATATAATTTTCGATCCCAATGTCCTTGCAATTGCAACAGGGATAGAGGAACACAACGACTATGCAGTAAACTTCATAAGGGCGACTGAATGGATCAAGGCTCATCTGCCCTATGCAAAGGTGAGCGGCGGCATCAGCAACCTGTCGTTCTCCTTCAGGGGTAATGACAGGGTGCGCGAGGCGATGCATTCCGTGTTCCTTTATCATGCCATAAAAGCAGGTCTCGATATGGGTATCGTAAATCCTGGCATGCTGCAGGTTTACACCGAGATCGCTCCGGACCTTCTGCAGCTTACTGAGGATGTTGTTCTTAACCGCCGCAAAGATGCCACCGAAAGGCTGGTTAAGTTCGCCGAGGAACTAAAGAGTGAAGGAAAGAAAGAGGAAAAGGCTGATGACTGGAGAAGCCTTCCTGTACTTGAACGCATCAGGCACTCGCTTAAGCGTGGCATTGATGAATTCATTGTTCAGGATATCGAAGAGGCGCGGCCAATGTTTCACAGGTCGATTGAAATAATCGAAGGCCCTTTAATGAACGGCATGAATGAAGTCGGGGACCTGTTCGGATCAGGTAAAATGTTCCTTCCGCAGGTAGTGAAAAGCGCAAGGGTCATGAAAAAAGCCGTCGCAGTTCTTTCCCCTTTCATTGAAAAAGAAAGCGAGGGCAGTGAGAAGAAGGCCGCAGGGAAAATTGTGCTTGCAACCGTAAAGGGTGATGTTCATGACATCGGAAAGAATATAGTCGGGGTGGTCCTGGCGTGCAACAGTTACCAGGTAATTGACCTTGGCGTTATGGTTCCGGCCGAAAGGATAATTGATATTGCATTAAAGGAAGGTGCAGATTTTATAGGTCTTAGCGGATTAATTACCCCGTCCCTCGAAGAGATGGTTCATGTGGCTTCCGAAATGGAAAGAAGCAAAGCCGGGATACCACTTCTGATCGGCGGGGCAACTACCTCAGAAATACATGCTGCCGTGAAAATTGCACCGGCTTATTCAGGTCCGGTTATCCATGTCAGGGATGCATCGAAAGCCGCCAGAGTGCTTTCATCACTTCTTCAGGAAAACAATGCTCCGTATATAGCATCGGTAAGGGGAAAGTACGACAGGCTAAGAGAAAATCATAACGCCCATCTCTCCGGGAGGGTGCTTTTGCCTATCGGTGAGGCAAGACAAAACCGGCTTATCACTGACTGGAATTCATTCCGGATAAGCAAACCACTGAAGCCTGGCCGTCATGTGATTGATGAATTTGATCTCAATGAGCTTGTAAAATACATTGACTGGACATACTTCTTCTTCGCGTGGAAACTGCAGGGCAGATATCCTTCCATTTTCGATGATCCCGTGAAAGGAACGGAAGCAAGAAAGCTATATGATGATGCCGGTAAATATCTTCAGGAAATAATTGAAAAGAAGATTTTAAAGGCGAACGGGGTTTTCGGATTATATCCGGCTGTTGCTGTCGGGGACGACGTGATGCTCATGCCTGAGAATTCCGCCGGATATCCAAAGGGAGTCCTGAGGTTTCTGCGGAATCAGGAGAAGAAGGGGAAGGGCATCCCCAATCTTTCGCTTTCCGATTTTATAGCTCCTGAATCGTCGGGCCTGACAGATTACGCCGGTCTTTTCGTGGTGACTTCCGCTATTGACAATAAGGCCGCTGAGAGGTATAAGGACGATGATTATGCTTCCATAATGATAAGGATCCTGAGCGACCGGATAGCTGAAGCGGCAACTGAATACCTTCATGAAAGGATCAGGAAGGAATACTGGGGCTACGCAGCTGATGAGAACTTCAGGATTGACCAGCTTCTGAAAGTGAGTTACAGGGGAATTAGGCCCGCCCCCGGTTACCCTGCATGCCCTGATCATACTGAAAAACGAATTATCTTTGACATTCTTGATGCTGAAAAACTTGCCGGTGCGGGGCTGACAGAAAACTATGCAATGACTCCGCCGGCTGCTGTATGCGGATACCTGTTCTCTCATCCGGCTTCCTCCTATTTCAATATAGGCAAGATCGGGCAGGATCAGCTGAAAGATTATGCATCAAGAAAAAACATGACTGTTGAGGAAGCCGCAAGATGGCTTGCTCCGAATTTATGATCTGATTTTATGAGCGTTATCGACAAAATTAAAAATGCAAAAGGGCCGTTGTTCACATTTGAACTTCTTCCTCCCCTGAAAGGACACAGCATCGAAAAAGTTTATGCCGCAATCGACAGACTGATGGAGTTCAATCCGGCATACATTAACTTCACTTCACACCGTAACGAAACAATTTATTATGAAAGGCCGGACGGCCTGCTTGAAAAAAGGGTTGTCAGAAAAAGGCCCGGCACAATTGCCCTTGCTGCAGCAGTGAAATATAAGTACAACATTCCTGTGGTACCGCATGTCCTTTGCAGCGGATTTACGAAGGAAGAAACCGAAAATGTTCTTATCGAAATGAATTTCCTGGGGATCGATGATGTGCTTGCCCTGAGAGGTGATCCGCAGAAGGGAAGCCGCACTTTCATACCCGAGAAGGACGGCCATTCGCACACGTCGGAACTCATCAGGCAGATTGTCAACATGAATCACGGGAAATACCTTGAAGAAGGCCTGCAGGATACCGCTCCCACATCGTTTTGCATCGGAGTGGCAGGATATCCGGAGAAGCATTTTGAAGCTCCCAATATGCTGGCTGATCTGGAAAACCTGAAGTACAAGGTTAATGCCGGAGCCAGCTATATCGTCACGCAGATGTTTTTCGACAACAGCAAGTTTTTCAGTTTCAGGGAAGAATGCATCAAGGCAGGGATCACTGTTCCGATAGTTGCGGGCCTTAAGCCGATCACAGCCATGAACGATATTAATATGCTGCCCCAGACTTTTCATATCGATATGCCTCATGAGCTGGTACTTGCCCTTAAGAAATGCCAGAGCGACAGGGATGCAAGGGAAGTGGGTATTGAATGGACTACGATGCAGTCGAAGGAGCTTATCAGAGCCGGTGTCCCGGGGATACATTACTACACACTCGGGCGGGCCGATAATATTGCGAGGATTGTGAAAACGGCATTCTGAGGAACCCTAATCAGGGAGGTAGTGGGGCAAAAGACTAAATCTTGAACGCCTTCTTTATCTTTGCGACATAATCCAGCTTTTCCCAGGCAAAGAATTCTACTTTTTTCTTCCATGCTTTTTTCCCGTTGCCATTGACAGTTTTTGGTTTACTTCCCGGGACCTCATAGTAAACTTCCACCTCCCTTATTTCATTGTCACGCCCGAAATGTCCGTATGTTGCAGTTGGCAGAAAAACAGGATTCGTGAGGCCGAACCGTTTGACAATTGCATATGGACGCATGTCGAACAGTGTATTAATCCTTCTGGCTATTTCACTGTCATGCAGTATATTTCCTTTACTGTCCTTTACTTTTGCCGTTCCGTATGTGTTTACAAATAATCCGACAGGCTGAGCAACCCCGATAGCATAAGCAACCTGTATAAGCGCCTGGTCACATACTCCGGCTGCAACAAGATTTTTTGCAATGTGCCTTGCAGCATAGGCAGCCGACCTGTCAACCTTTGATGAGTCCTTGCCTGAAAATGCACCACCCCCGTGGGCGCCGTGACCGCCATATGTGTCGACGATAATCTTACGTCCGGTCAGTCCTGTGTCGCCGTGCGGGCCACCTATCACAAACTTGCCTGTCGGATTGACGAGAAGCCTTGTATCGCTTTTGAACAGTTTCCGGATTCTTGGCGGAAGTGTTCTTTTAACCCGCGGCAGCAGTATTTTAATAAGATCCTCCCTGATTTTTGACTGCATTGCAGCATCAGCAGCTTTTTCTGCTCTTTCAGATTTGTTTTCAGGAAGAACAAATTCGTCATGCTGGGTGCTGATTACTATGGTGTCGATTCTCACGGGCCTGTTTTCATCGTCGTACTCTACTGTGACCTGTGATTTGCTGTCGGGCCTCAGGTACTTCATCTGCCTGCCTTTGTGCCTGATGGCGGCAAGCTCCTGCAGAAAGATGTGGGCAAGTTCGCTGCTCAGCGGCATAAAATTGTCCATCTCGCGGCAGGCATAGCCGAACATCATTCCCTGGTCGCCTGCGCCCTGATCCTCAGGGTTTTCACGGACAACTCCCTGACGGATATCGCCCGATTGTTCATGAATCGTCGAGATGACTCCGCATGAATCGCAGTCAAACCTGTACTCTGCTTTTGTATAGCCGATATTTCTGATAACCCACCTGGCCGTTTCCTGCACGTCGACCCATCCCTCGGTAAGAACTTCTCCGCCGCACAGCACAAGGCCGGTAGTCACAAATGTCTCACAGGCGACCTTTGATTCAGGGTCCCAGCGGAGAAATTCATCGAGCAATGCGTCTGATATCTGGTCGGCTATCTTGTCAGGATGCCCTTCTGAAACTGATTCGGATGTAAACAAATATCCCATAATGATGTTAATTTAAATTAATAAAGGCTGGGAGATCTTGTTGATTGGAATAATGGAATATAAGGCGTTTTAGCATTTTTTCCCGTGGTTGCAATCAGTACAAATCTTTCCACCAGATTATAAAGTGCAAAAGAAGTAAAAATTAACAAGAAAAACAAAACATTTAACCGTTTGTAAGAATTCTGAAAACTTCTTCAAGATTGCTTTCTTTTTTCTGGAGGGAAAGAACAGTGAGATGATTGCTGACTGCATAAGAAAAAACAGCCGGACGGATGTCCTGATCGCTTTCAGTTTCAATCTGCCAGGTTTTATCCTTCAGCCTGACCACTGAGCCTAATAATTTCAACTGATCAATCATCGTTTCATCAATCTCATTGTCGAACTCCACGCTGATTACCTGTTTTGCCCTGTTTATTTTCGAATAGATATTTCCTTTTTCCTCATCAGCTACTATGATTCCCCTGTCAATTATTATCACCCTGTCGCAGATGGCCTCAACTTCCTGCATGATATGAGTCGAGAGCATCACGGTCTTTTTCCTGCCGGCTTCCTGGATCAGATTCCTGATCTCGACGATCTGGTTAGGATCGAGGCCTGCAGTTGCCTCATCAAGGATCAGTACATCAGGATTATGGATAAGTGCCTGGGCCACTCCTACCCTTTGCCGGAAGCCCTTTGAAAGGGAGCCTATCTTCTTTTTTTGCTCGGGTGCCAGTCCGGTCAGTTCAATAATGTCGCCAACCAGCTTTTTAACAGGGATCCCCGGCTTATACATGGATGCAACAAACCCAAGGTATTCCCTGACATACATTTCAGGATAAAGAGGATTATTTTCCGGAAGATATCCTATATGTTTCCTCACTTCGGGCAATCCGTTCCCAATCTCAAAACCGTTCACTTTAACCGATCCTTCCGATGCGGGTATAAACCCGGTGATAATCTTCATCATTGTTGATTTCCCTGCTCCGTTCGGGCCCAGAAAGCCAACTATCTCACCTGTCCTGACCTCAAAGGACACATTATCCAGAGCCTTTTGTTCTCCATAATACTTTGTTACACCCTGAACTACTATTGACATATAACAAAACAATCAAATGATTTGTTGATTGCGAAGATAGTACATATAAAAATCTATCCAAAACATTCTTGAAACGCAGCAGGGGTCAGGGACTTTTATAAACAAGACAAATATTGATCTTCCTGCCAAAGAAAAGAGTAAAAAGTCAGGATATATCGGTGATTGGGATCAACCATACATAAATTGCCCCACTTTTGTAAAGGACGATTTCGGATTAACGCAGCAAACCGGTATTTTGGAGCTATTTGCAATAATGAACTGTTCGGAGGCCCCGAGTACATAGTCGGCCATTGTGATATTCTTGGTGGTCATTATCAGTATCATGTCAGCATGGATGTTGTTGGAATAATCGATGGTATGCTGAGCCAGCTTGCCATGAGGGACTTCATGGATCTCGTATTCTATGTTGTTCTGGATCAAATACCTGACTGCAAAATTCAGGTTGACGTTAATCCTTTTTGTAAGACTTTTGTCGGTTGACATTGTCTTTAGTATATGGATCCTGGAATCAAAGTACTTTCCCATGAAAATTGCCATTCCCATTTTCTCCTTATTTTCACCTCTGAAATCAACCGGGAAGACGATGATATGATATCTTTCCTGATCGGGTGGCGGATCCTGAACCACAATAAAAGGCACCCTTGATTTGACAATGACCTTGAGAGCCCAGCTGCCTGTCAGCTTCTGCATACCCTTCATTCCGTGGGTCCCCATTATTACAAGGTTGGCTTCCTTTGAATTTACATATTCGGCAATTGTAGAGAAAATGCTTCCCTTCACCACATCGGAAGTGACTGCTATGTTGTATTTTTTTGCATTCTCATCGGCAATATGATGAAGAAGACTCTTTTTTTCTCCTTCAGCCCTGACTTTAATGTTTTCATCAACAATATGCAACAGGCAGATATCATTTCCAACCATATGTCCGATCTTAGCTGCATGGGCCAGAGCATTTTCTGCCACCGTAGTAAAATCCCATGGTACTATAATCAGTTTCTTGCTTTCTTCCATTGAGGTTTCCTGTTTAAGATTATAAACTCAAAGTTATTCAGATTTTATTAATTATCAAACCAATAAATTTGACTGTTAAAAATATGGATTTCAGTGCATAAACTATTTTTATCTAAAAAATGGATGCATTTTTATTAAAACTGTTTTTAGGTAAAATTATTATGGATTCAATCTTAAATAAAAATGAAAGATGGAACTTGCAGGGACGACAATTTATAATTTATTATTTTTGCGAAAATTTTTTGTTGAAACATAGGCAGTAATGAAAAGAATAAAGATCGAAGAGCTTTTATCCTCACCTCCTGTTGGGAAGGAAGTGCTTGTCAGAGGATGGGTAAGGACAAAAAGGGGGAACAGGAATATTGCATTCATAGAGGTCAATGATGGTTCAACCATAAACAATATACAGATAGTTGCAGAAACTGCCTTGTTCGATGAAAGCCTCCTGAAGGACATAACCACCGGCGCCTGTATCTGTGTTCATGGCACTCTTGTGGAATCGCAGGGACAGGGGCAAAAGGTGGAGGTCACTGCTGATAAGATAGAACTATACGGCAAATGTGATTCGGAGACTTATCCGCTTCAGAAGAAGGGTCATTCAATGGAGTTCCTCAGGGAGCACGCTCACCTGCGTTTCAGGACAAATACCTTCGGAGCTGTCTTCAGGATAAGGCATGCAATGGCCTTTGCTATCCACAAATATTTTAACGACAAGGGTTTCTACTATCTTCATACACCTATAATCACGGGCAGCGATGCCGAAGGCGCAGGCGAAATGTTCAGGGTTACCACGCTGGATATGAACAATATTCCCAGGACCAAAGACGGGGATATCGCCTTTGAAAATGATTTTTTCGGCAAACCGACAAATCTGACTGTCTCAGGACAGCTCGAAGGTGAACTTGGAGCGCTTGCTCTTGGCGAGATCTATACTTTCGGGCCGACATTCAGGGCCGAAAATTCCAATACTCCACGACATCTTGCCGAGTTCTGGATGATCGAACCCGAAATGGCTTTTTACGACATCACTGACAACATGGACCTGGCAGAAGATTTTGTAAAATATCTTATCAGATATGCGATTGAGAACTGTCATGACGACCTGAGTTTTCTTAACAGGATGATCGACAAAGGACTTATTGAAAGACTGAAATCTGTAGTGGAAAATGATTTCGTCAGGATGAACTATACTGATGCCATCGGCATTCTGACCACGTCAGGGAAAAAATGGGAGTATCCTGTACAATGGGGCAGTGATCTCCAGGCTGAACATGAAAGGTACCTTGTTGAGGAACATTTCAGGCGTCCCGTGATCCTTACTGATTATCCGAAGGAGATCAAGGCATTTTACATGAAGCAGAATGATGATGGTAAAACCGTAAAGGCCATGGATGTTTTGTTCCCGGGGATAGGCGAGATCATCGGAGGATCGCAGAGGGAAGAATCGTACGAAAAACTCATGCAGAGGATACAGGAACTTAAAATTCCCCTGAAAGATCTGTGGTGGTATCTCGAAACCAGGAAATTCGGAACTGCTCCACACAGCGGATTCGGACTTGGCTTCGAACGTCTCATACTGTTTATGACAGGGATGTCGAATATAAGGGATGTGATCCCGTTTCCGAGGACTCCCAGGAACGCTGAATTCTGAACAATTAATAAGAACAAACCTGCGTTTTCTGTAAGGTATGCTAAAACAAAAATTACAGCAGAAACTGCTTCAGAAACTTTCTCCGCAGCAGATCCAGATGATAAAACTGCTGGAAGTTCCTACTTTGCAGATTGAGCAGCGTATAAAGAAGGAACTGGAAGAAAATCCTGCCCTGGAGGAGGGGCCCAATGATGAGGAAGAAGAGATCCCCTCAAACCAGGAGGATGAAGAGCAGGAACAATTTGAGGAAAAGGACAAAGACAAGGACAATGAGGAGTTTACCCTTGATGACTATATAGACGATGATGAAACTCCTGAATACCGTCTCCAGACAAATAATTACAGCAAGGAAGATGAAAAGCGGTCCGAAATCCCGATCTCAGCAGGATCATCTTTCCATGAACATCTCGAATCGCAGCTCGGACTGAGGGATCTTACAGAAAACCAGAAGATCCTTGGAGAATATATCCTCGGGAATATTGATGAGGACGGTTACCTCAGGCGTGAACTGGCAAACATTGTTGACGACCTTGCTTTTCTTCAGAATGTCACAACCACTGAAAAGGAACTTGAAGAGGTGCTGGAAATAATACAGGACCTCGATCCTCCCGGAGTAGGCGCCAGGACACTGCGGGAGTGCCTGCTTATTCAGCTTGCGATCAAGGATCGTTCCCAGCCTGATATAAAACTTGCCTACACCATAATTGACCTTTATTTTGAAGAATTCTCCAAAAGGCATTATGACAAGATCACTTCAAAGCTCGGAATAGCTGAAAGTGAGCTTAAATCGGCAATAGATGAAATTCTTAAACTGAATCCAAAGCCGGGAAACATTTACAGCGACTCATTCTCAAAGAATACCCAGCCCATAATTCCCGATTTTATTCTTGAGCTTACTGAGGACGGGTTTGATCTGCATCTTAACTCAAGAAACCTGCCGGAGCTACATCTCAGCTCAGCATACGGCGACATGCTGCGTTCCTATACAAAAGACAAGAGCCAGAAGAAAGAGATGAAAGAAGCGGTCATGTTTGTCAAACAGAAGATTGATTCAGCGAAGTGGTTTATTGATGCCATCAGGCAGAGGCAAAACACCCTTCTCCTTACAATGAATGCGATCCTGGAATATCAGAAGGAATATTTCATCGACGGCGATGAGACAAAACTGAAACCCATGATACTCAAGGATGTGGCAGAGATGACAGGCCTCGATATTTCCACAGTATCGAGAGTCGCCAACAGCAAATACATCCAGACACATTTCGGCATCTTTCCTCTGAAGTTCTTCTTCTCCGAAGGACTTCAGACTGACAGCGGGGAAGAGGTATCCACAAGGGAGATAAAAAGAATACTGCAGGATTGCATTGACAATGAACAGAAAAGAAGGCCGCTGACCGATGAACGGCTTACAGATATACTGCAGGAAAAAGGATACCAGATCGCGAGGAGAACAGTGGCAAAATATCGCGAGCAACTTAATATACCTGTAGCCAGGTTAAGAAGGGAAATCTGATGGATGAGGAAGTAAGGAAAAATCTGCCCGATATACTGGCGAAAATCGTATCAATTGTTTTTCATCCGTTGTTCATGCCTCTTTACGGGCTGATAATTATTTTCACGGCCCCTACCATCCTTGGATTTCTTCCTGTTACAATTAAAAAAATTGTATTTCTGATTGTTCTTATCAACAATGTGTTCATCCCTCTCACCCTGCTTCAGTTGTTAAAGGCACGCCACGTTATTAGCTCCTACAGCATTGAAGAACAAACTGAAAGAAGCGTTCCTCTTTTCACGACCGCGATCTTTTATTCCATCACTTCTTACCTGATTTTCAGGTTTCAGCTGCCGGTTTTTCTTAAATCATTCATTCTGGCATCAACCATACTGGTTGTGGCTCTCACAATCATCAACTTCTGCTGGAAGATATCAATACATGCCACGGCAGCAGGTGCTCTGACAGCATCCGTAATAGTTCTCATGGAAAAAACGTACGCACCTCTTCCACTGTACCTAATTGGTGTTATTATTGCATCGGGAATGGTCCTCGCTTCGCGGCTGAGGCTGAATGCACATAATCCTGCACAGGTCTGGGCAGGCTATTTTACCGGATTGGCAGGACTAATCCTTGTTGTCTTAATCAGTTAGAAGTTCTTTAAGAGCTTCCCGGAACAATTCGCGGCTTTCATCCAATATTACACCTGTTTGCAGCGGCCTTTTCAGTTGCCTGTTTATTCCGTGGTCAAGTTCTTTTTGTGCGACCCTGGTGAACCAGCCTTTTTCCTCAAGATAACGTGCCAGGTATTCCTGCTCGGTCTGTCCGGGAGTGGGAATGAGCAATGCACTGCATTTCAGGCTTATAAGCTCCATTATTGTAGAGTATCCGGCGCGGGAGACAATAAATTCACTTCCTGATATGATCTTTTCCATATCGGGTGACGGGAGATGGCTGTATGATATAAGGTTGCCTTTTGTGGACTCTTTCCGGGTTTCTGATGGCTTCCCTTCAAGAATTACTGTCCTGAGGTCGCTTTTCACCAGGATACCGGTGACCTTCTTTCTCAATATGCTTCGCTGTGGTTCGGGCCCCGAAAGGATCAGTGTGCAATGCGGGTAATTGTCCGTATCATTTCCTTTAAAATTATACGTATTGCCGAACCGCGACAGTATACCTATGAACCTGACATTTGCCGGCAGTTTAAGTCCATGCGACAACCGGCCTGATAGGTTATTTTCACCCGGAAGGTCAGGAATAAAGCACAGCGAATATTTTTTTATTATAAAACGGTGCAGAAGTACACCTGTCCATTCCATAAACCTCATATTCACTGGGAAGGGGATACGAGGCATATGTGTGACATAAACCGTTTTTACACTTTTGTTCCAAAGGCCGAACCTGTTGTCGCTTATGACTATATCTGTTTTGTTTTCGGCAATCAGCTTTTTAAGCGTAAAATGTTCGGAGAATATCCAATAGATAAGACCCGGCAGCTTAAACAAAAGATAAATATACTGGGGCAGAAATCTGGAATATCCGGGTTTGAAACCTGGGAAATGAATGCAGTTAATATGCTGCAATTCGCTTTTAAACATTGCGATATGCTCTTCACCTGCTCCTATTGTGACGTTGTGGCCCAGCTCAAGAAGCTTCCTTGCTACAGGGATCATTCTTCCTGAATGGCCGAGGCCCCATTCAAGGGGACATATAAGTATGTTCTTTTTGCTGTTCAAGATTAACCTGATACCTGGGTCTCAATTCCCAGATTTGAAACCATTTCAGCAATGCGATTAAGATCTTTCATCGGCACTTTTTCAAGCCGGCCGCCTTCAGGAGTATCACGTGAAATAGTATAAATCATCACTTCTGCCGGCTTTATGATTTCAAGGGCCTTAAGCCAGGCGTCCAGCTCTTCAGGCGTCGTATTGTCAATTCTCCTGCCTCCGAATGTTCCGCGGAGAAACAATGTCTGGATTATCAGCTCACCTTTGAACTGCTTCAGGTTTTCAACCAGTTCGCATACCTTTAAATTAACCTGCGGCTGATTATGGATCCTGATAGTGAGGTCAAAGGCTGAATCGAGCTTGAGTATATTCTGGTCGACTTTTAACAGCGCTGTTTTTATTTCAGGTCTGGTAATTGTTGTACTGTTGGAAAGGACCGCAATTCTGGCTTCAGGAAAGTACTTGTTTCTCAGCTCAATGCAATCGTCAATTATACCCGGGAATTCAGGATGAAGGGTTGGTTCACCGTTGCCGGCAAATGTTATTACGTCAGGCGGCCTGTTCATTTTCTTCATCTCCGCAAGCTTTTCATCAAGTGCTTTGTAAACATCACCGCGTTTTGGAAGTGGGGATAAACTCACGTTTGAACCTGTGGTCCAGCCACATTCACAATAAATACAATTAAAATTGCAAACTTTTCCTGCTGAAGGAAGAAGATTGACCCCGAGTGAAACTCCGAGCCTCCTGCTCCTGACAGGGCCGAATATTATCTTGTCAAACAGAAATGTTGCCATTTTTTTTCTTTTCCGGGGAATGCAAAATTAGCATATTTTTAAGAATCCAGTCATGACCTGTTTATCATGACCATGCTATTACGACTGCCGGAAGGGAAATTAATGCCGGGCCGGCATTCGTTAAGACAAATTGCGCGGAAACGCTTTTCATTTTTCAATAGGGTTGCGGGAAAGCCTTATATTGTAAACCCTCATATGTTCTTCAATCAAAGGAGACAAATTTTCATTTTCAATGAACCAACCTCCGATAAAGTTCGTGCTTCCCGGATTTTTCTGAATAATAGTGGCCTTGTATGTATGAGGCCGGCCATCTTTTATGAAACAGATTGAAGGGAAATATTTTCTTTTAATGTATTCAGCGCTGTCGGGATTATAGATATATATGCCAGGGCGGGGGTTTACCGACTGATCATCAGGATAGAGAATAACAGTGAATCTCAGGATATAAATACCTGAAAATGGCACAGGATAATCAAATTCGGCATTTTCCTTTCTTAAAGGATCGGGAAATGAGTAAAACGATTTCCCTGACCAGAAGTTCCCGGGTTCGCCTCTGACCACAAAGGTTTCCTTACTTATTCTTGAATCTATTTCGCTTATCCTGCCAAGGACCTTGTCATAAATCCTGGTGAGTTTCCTGGGTTTTTTAATGAAATAATACCTTATTGTCCTGTTCATCTGATCCAGCTTATAGCCATGTTTTTCAACGACGCCGGCATAGACCGCCAAAGAATCGCTTCCAGCTGAATAGATCCTGTTTATGGATGGCAGGGATAAAATGCCGTCAGTCAGATAGACGTCGGAAAGGACAGAGATCAGATCACTCTCAGGAATCAGATCTTTACGTTCCGCTTTGTTTTTCCGTCCTGCACATGATCCTGCTATAATTGAAATGGCAAGTAAAAGGGGCAATATGTATCCCGAAATTTTTCTCATTTATAAACGCACTCTTTTCAGTTTTTTGTAAGATATTTTTTTGTAAGGTACCTGACGGGATACCAGGCTGCCCAGTAGCCTATCAGAAGGACTGTGGCAGGAACAATCACAAAATCCCTCAATTTCATAACCACAGGATAAGCATCCATAATCAGTGTTTCGCTTCTCAGGCGGATCAACCCGAATTTCTGCTGCAGCCTGCACATTATATAACCCAGCAAAATTCCTGCAAGAGCTCCGATAATTGAGATCAGCCATCCTTCAAATATAAATATCTTCCTTATGAGTTTATTATCAGCTCCCAGGCTTTTGAGAATTTCAATATCCCTTTCCTTTTCAATTATAAGCATTGTGAGCGATCCTATTATGCTGAATGAAGCAATAAGAAGAATGAGCGAAAGGATAAAGAAAATTGCAAGCCGTTCGGAATGCATCACTTTGTAAAAAAGCTCCTGCTGTTCATACTTGTTCTGCACAACAAATCCTTTGCCGAAAATCTTCGATACATTTTTCTGAACTGAAGCTTCATTTGCTTTATCAGTGAGTTTGATCTCGACAGAGCTCACCCTGTTGTCGTATTCAAGCAGTTCACGGGCAAAATCGATCGGTACATACACGTATTTTGAATCATATTCCTGTTCAATCTGGTAAATACCCGAGGGGAAAATAAACTTCCTGATAAAAGCATCTTCAGGATTAATGTTTGGACTGGCTGTGCGGCGCGGGACATAGATGTCAAGAGGAGTAATGAAATTGATCCTTAATCCAAGGAAATTAGCAATGCCGACTCCCGGGATGGCATACGGCCTTCCCTTGTCTGATTTCAGGGTGAACTTACCATCCCACATTGAGCTGTCGATCCGTGAGACCTTAACATAGTTGTCGTCGACTCCTTTTATCGTTGCAATATATTGTTTGTCGCCATATTTAAGCAAAGCATTTTCTTCAAGGCAGAGGGAATAACATTCAAGGCCTTTTACGCCTGAAAGAAGCACAAGCATTGTGGAATCGGGCTTGAATGTTTTTCCTTCGGCTACAGTAATTTTCAGGTCGGGATCAAAAGTGTTGAAAATTGATCTGACAAGCGACTCAAGGCCGTTGAATACGGAAAGAACTATGATCAGGGCCATTGTACCTACTGTCACTCCGGCTACAGAAACAGAGGAAATTACATTAATTGCATTCCTCGATTTCTTTGCGAAGAGATATCGCCTGGCAATATATAAAGAGAGCTTCACAATTTTACCTATAAGCTTTAACCAGAAGTCCGGTCCCTGAATGGTGGGTTATCCAAAGATCAAGAAAGTTCAGAACCATGGCAAACGGGAAGATTATCAGATAATAGAAAGGAAGGAGAATAAAGAAAAGCATGGAGGCGCCGAGCATTTTTACGGGATATTTCATTGATAACCGCCAGGATATGTTTCCCGGTTTCCCGTATGTATATGAAGCGCTAATGTTGCTGAAGCCGGCATGTGAAAGTTTTGTCGTTATTTCTTTAATGCCATATCCATTCCTTACATGCTCCCCGATAAATGACCGGTCTTCGTCCCCATGCACATCTGATCCGCCCCTGTCGGATGGGGTTGAGATCAGCAGAACTCCGTTCCCTCTCAGGGCGCGGTGGAAATTCTGAAAAACAAGCTCGTCTTCAGGAATGTGTTCCATAACGTCGACTGACAGGATGATGTCGTAAAGGCCGGTATCTGACAGATGTGTGAGATCTCCCTGTTCACAGCTCACGCTCCCTGATAATCCCGTCCTTTCAAAAAAGCTTTTGCAATCTTCAATGTGTTCACTGTCAATATCTATTGCCTTTATTTTCCAGTCCCTGTTCATCCGTTTCATTCTCCAGGTGTACTGTCCGAAACCTGAACCTGCGTCCAGAACATTTGCCTGACCGGTGTAGTTGCGGGCAATGCTCCTTAATGCCATTTTTACGTGCCAGCTACGGAGAAGAAGCAGATCGAGCAGGAAGAAGAATATTTTTCTCATGAACACCGGTCCTGAAAAAAACCTGCCCAGTGTTTTTTTTATCGGATCGTACTGCATTTACATCATGATTTAAGCAGCCTGTCGATATTTTCGATATAATCAAGGCTGTCATCAATAAAAAAGGTAATTTCCGGAACTATCCTGAGCTGGGTTCTTACCTTGTTCCCCATTTCAAACCTTAATTTCGAAGAACGTTCCTGAATGGATTTCATGATTTCATCCTGGTTGGATGACGGGAAGATGCTGACATATATTTTTGCAAATGAAAGATCAGGACTGATCCTGACCTTTGTTATTGAGATCATTTTCCCAGGCGCTATCCCAGCCCCCTTCCTGAGAAATATTTCGGCCATCTCCTTCTGGATAAGCCTTGATACTTTTTTCTGTCTTGTTGATTCCATGGCCTTTGCTTAAATTATCTGGCAAAGGTACGATTTTCCGCTAAAATGATCAGGATGTAAACTGATAAAGAAAAAAGGATTAGTTTTGCGGTTAATTTTAAGGAGGAAATTAATGGAAATAGTAGTCAGTGGCATAAGATCGACCGGGAACCTTCATCTGGGAAATTATTTTGGTGCCGTGCAGAACTTCCTGAAAATGCAGTACGAGAATAACTGCTTTTTCTTTATTGCTGATTATCACTCACTGACAACGCATCCCAAGCCGGTCGACATACATGAGAATATAAAACAGGTGCTGGCTGAGTACCTTGCATGCGGAATTAATCCGGAGGTTGCAACAATCTTTATACAAAGTGATGTCCCACAGGTTATGGAGCTTTATCTGCTTCTGAACATGAATGCCTATGTTGGTGAGCTTGAACGCACAACCACTTTCAAGGAAAAGGTCAGGAAAAATCCCGAAAACGTTAATGCCGGGCTGCTTACATATCCTGTACTAATGGCTTCCGATATTATCATTCACAAGGCAACAAAGGTACCTGTCGGAAAGGACCAGGAACAGAATCTTGAGATGACGAGGAAATTCGCCAGGAGATTCAATACAATTTACGGGGTTGATTATTTCCCTGAACCGGATGCATATAATTTTGGCAGAAGGCTTATAAAAATTCCCGGGCTTGACGGTACGGGAAAAATGGGGAAAAGCGAAGGCAACGGCATATTTTTATCTGATAATCCGCAGGTTATACGGAAAAAGGTTATGAAGGCTGTTACTGATGCCGGTCCAAAGGAACCCAACCAGGAGCCTTCGGAACCGGTAAAGAACCTTTTTTCAATTTTAAAGGTAGTTTCTGACCCTTCGACCGTTAAGTACTTCAGGGAAAAACACGCCTCATGCGAAATAAGGTACGGGGAGCTTAAGAAGCAGCTTGCAGAAGATATAATCAAAGTGACTGATCCGATACGTACAAGGATCAATGAGATCCTTAATAATGACAATTACCTGGCAAAGGTTGTAAAGGAAGGCGGCGAAAAGGCAAGGGCAAGCGCTGCGGTCACCCTCAGGGAGGTCAGGGAAATCATAGGATATAGGCCCTTCTGAAAAAAAAATTAAAGCCAGGCTTTTGACCTGGCTGCCCTCTGAAGATTGGAGTATATATTTGAGATTGCCTGTGTACTTATTACTACTCAAAATGTATGCCAAAACTACCTTGATACTTTATTATTCTTTAATTTTGAAGATCAGCGGATTTAATTATCTTAAAGTTGAGTAAGCGTGCAGCAATAATTTTCCTGGTTCTGTTAATATCAGTTGTAGCCCTGCTTGGTTATTTTTTACATCAGGGAAGGAAGAATTTCATCACCGATCCTTACAAGGCAATTTCACCTGAAGCCTGTATCCTGATTGAAACTGCCAACGTTCAGGATCTTGTCAATTCTGTCGCAACAGGAAAAGGATTGTTTTCCGAGCTTGCCAGGGTCCGGGAATTTGAAAATGTAAGCCTGAAGCTGAAAAGTCTTGCTGACCAGTTAAATAAACCCGGGTTTAAGAGATTTTTTCAGGGAGGCACTTCCCTGATCGCATTTTTCCCTTCTTCAGGCGGAAAGCTTATCCCTCTTTTTTCACTCACTGTCCCGGCAGAAACGGGCTTCAGGCAAATGAGGGAAGCCTTGCAGGCTTCGGGTATAAAGAATATTACCGAACAAAGAACCGGGGGAAGGCGGATGTTCATTTTTCCTTTCTTATCGCCCACTTCCGTTGATACTGTTTTTCTTGAAATCAACTCCGGGCTGATCGTTTGCAGCACATCAGGGAAGATGGTCAGAAAAGCCATCATTCAGAAGAACACAGGGACTGATATCCGCGACGTTCCCGGCTTTTCGAGAGTGCTTCTTTCTTCAGGAAAAAATGAAGACAAGCTGTTTGTAGTTTTTGGTAACCTCCGGGGAGTGATAAAGAAAATATTTGCCCCCGGGGCAGCATCAGTTGCCGATAAAATAGTAAAACTTGCTGAAACTGCGGGCGGAGATATTTTTATTAACGATGATGGTATTACATTCAGCGGTTACACCGAAAGCAATGATTCGACCGGACCGCTTTACTCTTTTAAAACGGTTCCTCCGGGGGAGTTTCACACATATAAGGTTCTGCCATCGGCTACCGCCCTTTTTGAATCGCGCATTACGAAAGGAACGATACCTTTAAAAAGAACAGGAGCCAACGCTTCTGATGCCGTAGCTGATGTTGCGGCCAGGTTAAAACCTTTCATGGGCGAAGAGATCACAAGGGCATACATTGATATCAGGAATAACCCGGTTGACCGGAATTCTGTAATTGTTTATGAGCTTAAAAACAGGGTGCAGTGTGAAAATATTTTCCTTGAAAGCCTTAAAAAACAAATATCAGTCGACTATTTTCAGCCTGATGAGCAGACAAAAATTCCCGTATATTCGATATCTGCAACCGGACTGGCTTCAGCATTGAGTAAGGAATTTCAGCCAAAATTCATCGACTCGTATTACACTTTTTTTGACAACTACATGGTTGCCGGCAACTCTTATGTGACACTGTCACTGTTCCTTTATGACAACATTTTGAACAAGACCCTTGCCAATGATATTCAATACAGGGAGTTCGAAAAGAGCCTTCAGAGCAGGGCCGGTTATCTGTTTTATTGCGTTCCGCCGCATCTTACAAACTACCTTGAAGGATACCTAAGCAATGACATTATTGAAGGGATGAAGTCTAATAAAACATCGCTCAATAAGATACAATCGGTTGGTTTTCAGCTTGCCTCCATCAACGGGATGCTGTATAACAACCTGTCGGTGAAATACAGGGAAGAGGCAATGGAGGAATCCAGGACCGAATGGGAAACGCTGCTTGATACCACGGCAGCCATTAAGCCTTTCTTCTTTACAAACCATATAACAGGAGGGAAGGAGATCTTCGTTCAGGATCTGAATAACAACGCTTATCTTATTAATTCGGCAGGCAGGGTTCTCTGGAAAGTTCCCCTGAAAGAGCGGATCACAAGTTCGGTGTATATGGTTGACTATTACAGGAACGGCAAATATCAGCTGTTGTTTTCAGGCCGGAACAATCTTCACTTGCTCGACCGGAACGGCAATTATGTGGATAGATATCCGGTAAGGCTGCGATCGCCTGCAACCAACTCACTCGCGGTGTTTGACTATGACAACAACCGGAACTACAGGCTGGTAATTGCAGGTGAAGATAAAATGATTTATTCCTATCAAAAGAACGGAAGTGTGGTGAAGGGTTGGAAACCCCCACGCACTGCAGGTACCGTTACCTCGGAAATTGTTTATTACAGGGTTTCCGGGAAGGATTTCATTATTGCTGCCGATGAATCGTCGCTGTACTTCCTTGACCGTTACGGGAACATCAGGCTGAAACTTAAGGATGCCGTCACCAAAGCCCGTAATTCAACCCTCAGACTGGCTCCCGGGTCAGAATCCTACATTGTTTGTTCTTCTCCTGACGGTACGGTTCAGAACATTTACTTCGACGGATCAGTTACAAAATTCAGCCTCGGAAGGTTTTCCGCTGACCATTGCTTTGATTTTTTTGACGTAGATGGCGATGGCTTTGGCGAATATATTTTCATTGACAAAGGTATCTTGTATCTTTACGACAGCAACAGAAAAGAAATGTTCAGGAAAGAGTTTAATTCTGATGAACTTGGGGGCCCGATAAATTTTGTGTTTTCAGCAGCCGACAGGAAAATAGGAGTGTTTGATGTTACCAGGAACCTCATTTACCTGATCGACAGCAAAGGCAGCGTTATGGACGGCTTTCCTCTCAGGGGCGCTTCAATGTTTTCGATCGGAAAGCTTTCCTCAACCAACGATTTTCATCTGATTGTCGGTGGAACAGACAGGTTTTTGTACAACTATAAACTGAATACTTCAACAAAATAATACAGTAAAATGAAATTCAAAAACATTTTAACAGTTCTGCTTGTGTTCTCTTTTTCAGCAGCTTCCGCCCAGAACAGCCAGGTGATGTATTTTATGAATTTGCCTCAGAA
Organism: uncultured Bacteroidales bacterium; assembly: GCA_963789985.1. Taxonomy (GTDB): domain Bacteria; phylum Bacteroidota; class Bacteroidia; order Bacteroidales; family VadinHA17; genus LD21. The sequence continues at coordinate 77,355 of CAWBNA010000004.1, forward strand.
TCATTTTCTGAATCCGGCTATCAGGCCTGCAAACTCATTATATATCGGTCTGCCCGTCCTGACAGGGGTTAACATTAATATTGCCAATAACTTTCTTGGTTTCACGGATATATTTACCAACGGCGTTAAAGTTTCAGAATCATCAGTCCCTATTATAAATTCAAATTTTGATGTGGATGGATTCCTGAACAGGGCAAAGGAAAAAAACTATTTTGGGACTGATGCTTTTATCCAGATCCTGGGCGCAGGGTTTTATGCAGGGAAAGATCTTTATCTGTTCCTGGATGTCGATCAGCATTTTGAAGAGAATATTGTTATGCCCCGTGATTTGCTCAGGCTTGCTTTATTAGGGAACCAGGAGTTTATCGGTCAGACCCTTGATCTTAAAAACTTAAGGGCCAGTGCTGAATATTATAACGAGCTGGGTTTCGGATTCTCAAAAAATGTGACCCCGAAGCTGAGGATCGGAGCTAAAGTCAAGCTGTTGCTGGGAATTGCCGAAGGATCGATCACCGCGAATTCGCTCAAGCTCACTGTGGATAATGAAGATTCAAATACTTTGTATTCTGATGTCGACATGAATGTGGCAGCCCCGTACCATTTTTACATCGGTCCTGATAATACGGTTGACAGCGCCAAATTCAATGACTCCAGGTTCAAATCGCCCAAAGGAGTTGCAAAGTATCTGACAGGGTCAAAAAACAGGGGAGCAGGACTGGATTTTGGTGCTGAATATGAAATTAACAGCAGGTTCACTGTTTCCGCATCAGTTACTGATCTTGGATTTATTACATGGAAGAAGGATTCTTCAAGGTTTAAGATGCAAAACGTTATTGCATTTAACGGCCAGGATATTGCAGATGTATATAACGGAACCACGACTTTTGACGATTTTGGGAAAGGCCTGATTGATACCCTGAAGAAATCACTGGTATATGTTGGCGGAAATTCTTTCAGAACGTGGCTTCCCGTAGGCTTTTCGGTCGCTGGTAAGTTTAACCTGACAAAGAAATTTTCGTTTGGAATTTTATCATACAGCCGGCTTATTGAAAAACAATTGAGGGAAGCACTTACGTTATCTGCAAATATGAATCTTGGCACAGTTTTTTCTGCGAGCCTTGCCTATACCGCGTCGAACAGCAGTTACAGCAATCTGGGTGCGGGGCTTGCAGTCAGAGCCGGATATGCCCAGTTTTATTTCATGGTTGACAGAATTCCCCTTGCATGGAGCAAGCTTAATATTGATGATAATAAAATACCGCTTCCTTCGAACTGGAATACGATGAATATCTGGTTGGGAATGAATTTTGTATTTGGCAGCAATTCAAAGAAAATACACGACAAACCCATGGTATCGGATATTTAATTAATTTTTAAGAATATGGGATTCCTTTTTCGTTTCATACTTGTCAGTTTGATTGTTTATCTTTTGATCCGGACGTTTATAAGATTTTTTGCAAAGGGAAACATCTACATGCAAGACCATGAAAATCAGATAAAGGATGAAAAAAAGTCTAAGGCAGTCTCTAAGGAAACAGGAGAATACGTTGATTATGAAGAGCTTGACTGCTGAATTCCCGCTTTTATTTAATTCCCGTCACTGATTTCAGCTTCTTTGCAAGTGTATTTGCAAAGACAAGATCATTGAGTAATTGACAGTCGGAATGAAGTATTTCATCTTTATTCCCTTCCCAGCATTTTACGCCATCGCTTATAAACAGGATCTTTTCGCCTATCTCCATTACTGAATTCATGTCGTGGGTATTCACGATTGTTGTCATGGAATATTCTTCAGTCAGTTCCTTGATAAGCTTATCAATAAGGTTGGCGGTAAGCGGATCAAGGCCGGAGTTAGGCTCATCGCAAAAAAGATATTTCGGAGTCAGGGAAATAGCCCTGGCAATTGCGACCCTTTTTTTCATTCCTCCTGATAATTCCGACGGGTACAAATTATTTGCATTTACAATATTGACCCTGCTGAGGCAGGTGTTAACCCTCTCGACCTTTTCCTCGAAGCTTTTATTTGAGAACATGTTAAGCGGGAACATAACATTTTGTTCCACTGTCAGGGAGTCAAAAAGTGCACTTCCCTGGAAAAGCATTCCCATCTTTTCCCTTATTGCTTTTCTTTTCTTAAAATCGAGTTTGTTAAAGAGTATTTCATTGTACCAGATCTCTCCGCTGTCAATTTCGTGAAGGCCCACTATTGATTTAAGCAGAACTGTTTTTCCTGATCCGCTTCTGCCGATAATAAGGTTTGTCTTTCCCGGTTCGAAGGTGACGGATATGTCCTTTAAAACGACCTGGTCGCCGAATGATTTGTAAAGATGCTCCAGCCTAATCATGACAGAAGGAGTTGGGTAAGTATAACATTGAAGAGAAGGATAAGCACACTGCTGTAAACAACAGCTTTTGTACTTGCCCGGCCTACCTCAAGGGAGCCTCCTTCGACGTAATAACCATGGAATGAAGCGACGGTCGTTATTATAAATGCAAAAAACAGTGTCTTGATCTCGGAATAAGTAATATAATAGGGGATAAAGGCGTACTGAATCCCGTAAATAAAATCCTCGGAAGTGATAACACCTGCTGTGGTTCCTGCAAGCCAGCCACCTAAAATGCCTACGCTTATGCTTATGAGTGTAAGGAAAGGATTAAAGACAAGGGTTGCTATGATTTTTGGAAGGATGAGGTAGGAAGCAGAATTAATGCCCATCATCTCAAGTGCGTCGATCTGTTCAGTAACCCTCATTGTTCCAAGTTCGGAAGCAATGTTTGATCCCACTTTTCCGGCAAGGATAAGTGCGGTGATTGTTGAGGAGAACTCCAGGATTATCGAATCGCGACAACCAAGTCCTATAAGATAGGTAGGGTAGATCGGATTTTCTGTGTTATAAGCGGTCTGCAGTGTTATCACTGCCCCCATGAAGAACGAAATAATGGTTATAATACCAATAGAGCTTAGCCCCAGATAAACCATTTCCTGCATTGTCTGTCTGTAATAAACAGAAGCTTTTTCCGGCTTGGAAAAGACCTTTTTCAGAAGCAGAACATAACGGCCCAGAAGTGTAAAAAATGTGAACATGTTCCGTTTTTACAGGGCATAAAATTACAAATAATAATAGTATCTGTGAAATACGGGGCGGAAAGGTAAATAGACGAATTAATTATATCTTTGCACTGCAATAACATTAGTTAAAAATAATCCTGATGGACAACAGGTATGTAATAATAATGGCCGGCGGTGTTGGAAGCCGTTTCTGGCCCCTGAGCCGCCGTGAAAAGCCGAAGCAGTTCCTTGATATTCTCGGAAAGGGAGAAACCCTTTTGCAGACGACATATCACAGGTTTTTGTCCTCATGCAGCAAAGAAAACATTTTCGTGGTGACCAGTACTGAGCATAAGAACCTTGTAACCGAACAGCTGGATATTGATCCTGAGAATGTTCTTTCGGAGCCTTTCAGGCGTAATACTGCACCATGCCTTGCATACGGAACATTCAGGATACATAAGATAAATCCGGAAGCCGTGATTGCTGTCACACCTGCCGATCATCTTATCATCAAGGAAGATAAGTTTTGTGAGGTCATTAAAAAAAGTTTCGGTTTTGCAGAAAAGAACCCGGCATTGCTGACCCTGGGAATAAGACCCGACAGGCCAGAAACAGGTTATGGATACATACAGGCTGATCAGAAGAAACCAGTCAGTGGTTTTGATAACCTGTTGAAGGTGAAAACTTTTACGGAAAAACCTGACATAGATCTTGCCAGGAAGTTTATTGAAAGCGGTGATTTTTACTGGAACTCCGGGATCTTCATATGGAATATAAATTCAATACTTGCTGCCTTTGAAAAGCATCTTCCTGATATGTATTCAGCCTTTGAAGAAGGGAAGGATTTCTTCGGGACAGAAAAGGAAAGCAAATTCATCAGCAGGACATATGCGGAATGCAGGAACATTTCAATCGACTACGGGATTATGGAGAAGGCCGACAATGTTTATGTCATGTGTACGGATATCGGTTGGTCCGACCTTGGTACATGGAGTTCGCTTTATGATCATTCAAAGGTTGACAGGCAAGGCAATGCACTGGTAACCGGCAAGACGTTCCCCTATGACAGCAGAGGAAATATTTTAAATATATCTGCGGATAAAATTGCAGTAATTCAGGGTCTCAGGGATTTCATAATTGTGGATTCCGAAGATGTTCTGCTGATAGTAAAAAAGGAAGAAGAGCAAAACATTAAAAATTACCTTGAGGACGTAAAGAACAAGACCGGAGATAAGTATCAATAAAAAAAGCTGCCGGAGCAGCTTTTTTTACTGATATATTATTTTTAGTATTCCCAAAGATCGTGTTCGATGTTAAAAAGCTCGTTTTTTATCCGTTCAGCTTCGAAGAGAGTGAATTTCCCGACGGTATAGTCGTTTATCTGGCGGTCATCATAAACATTAGATTCTCCGTAGATCACGCTTCCGAATCTCCTTTGCATGAACAGGTCATCAAATGAAATTCTCTGCGCATCGTTATTCCCTACAAATATTTCATTTTTTGCAAGAACGTCGCGCACATCGTCATATTTTATCCAGAACAGTGGTTTCCTGAGTGCACGTCCTGCCTGCTGGTCATATCCGAGCCAGTAGGGTTCGATGCCTATTATCCTGACATCGAGTCTAGATAGCTTTTTGTCGAAGTACCATTCCTCGTAGACAAGAAGCTGTTTAACTTCTTCAGGTCTGGCAGAAACAGTGATGGTTGAGTCGTGAGTGGCTCCTTCCGCATTTATCTGAATATGTTCAACCTTGGTCCCGGCGCCCATATTCGTTTCTATCTCACTGTATGTGGTAGGCAGATTGGTATCAAGAGGGGAGTATGCCTTCAGGCGGCCAGCCCTTATCTCATCCAGGAGAAGGGTGATGAAGCTTTTCCTTCCATCCTGTGTTTGTTTTGTCGGGTAATACAAGGGTTCGTTTATTTTTTCCCTAAGATCGATAAGACGCCATATTTTCTTTGAATAGATGACATCAGCCTCCCTCAGATAAGGATAATTAATCTTCCTGTTATCAGGCATTGATTTTTGGTAAATATCGCCAAATGACTGGGCATGGAGCATTGATCCGGCTGCGAGTGCGATAATTCCAAAAAAGATTTTCTTATTCATTGTCATATTATTTATGTAACTATTCTATTTTCAAAATAATAGGGTTCAGATCCATAGATCTCCCATCAGGAGCCAGAGCCTTGATATCTTTAATAAAAAGGTTCCTTCCCCTCGAAAGTCTGCTGATAAGATCTTTCTGTTTTTGCGTAAGTGCACTGCTGTTGCTTGGCTCTTCAAAGTCGCCGCGGTTATCCGTATAAAGTACAGTAAATCCTGTGATTTTGTAAACGAGGTCAAAATCAAAATCGGGTTGTGTGGCATATACACCTGTTTGTGCTGCTGCGGTATTCTTTGGCACACTTCCGGTGCTCTTGCCTGCAAAGACAGCTACAGGAGGCGGAACAGGTTTTACCCTGAATTCAATAGGCGGGTATGTGGTCCCCTTTCCGTTACCATCGTTTGTTGATACTATTATCTGAACATTCTGTCCAATTGCAGTCGGGTTAACTGCCCAGTTACCCCTGAAATATTCCTGCTTTGAGTTTTTAACTCTCTGGTTTGTAAATGTGGCATTTATCGCTTTTATTCTTATTTTGTCAGGACTTACTCCAGGGACTGATACATCTATCGGGTTCGGGATACCTTTATACATGACGTTCATTGCTGTAGCGGAGACTACAACATTTGGCTCGCCCACGTTGTAAGAAGCATCGAAGGGATAAGTTTTCGTACTGCCGTCGGGAGCTTTCATTGAGATAATGCCACCCCACTTTTTCAGACCCATTGACGAGGCATGGACCTTATAAATTCCTCTGCCTGCATCGTCTATGGGAAGGTTGGTCCCGTTGACGGTGACTACCGGCATCTTTGTTGTATCGGCTGCTGAAATGAATACTGCTGCCTCATAATCGCTCCCCAGAGTTACGTAATTGGAAGTCGGTATTACTATCGGGACCAGCTTGTTCAGCTTGAATGCAGCAGCGTCGATATTGGAAAAAAGCTGATTTATCACTTCTGTTTCACCATTCCTGACGTCAACCTGCATTTTTGAAAGTATTGTTATTACAGCAACGAGGGGCAGTGTCTGGAACGTAACATTTTCCCATCTTGAAGGCTGTCCGTCCGGATCGCGCCCGTCATCCGTATTCAGGCTTTTACGGAGAGCTTCCTCAGCCGTCGGATTTTTCCCGCCCAGAGTTGTAATAAGAAATTCCCGGTAGTCGTTGATCAAAGCCTTGAGTGTTGTGGCTTTTCCATTTTCGTTAGCTCCAATGAGAATCTGGGAAGGGATATTGGTTTCGTCAATACGTTTCTTTACTTCATCGATAAAAACCTCGTTGCCTTTAACTGCCGGAGTGTTTTTTCCTTCAGCAGTGGTAATAATTTCAATTTTCAGATCCTGGATATAGTTATAGACCTCATCAGCACGGGTTTTGACTTCGTAGGCCAGCGTTTTGAATTTCCCTGCCTTTGTGGGATTTTCAGCAGCGGCCCTATCGAATTCACTGTAAATAAGATTATTTTTCTTTATGTAATTTGCCAGTGTTGTTGTGAGACTCTTATCAACTTTCTTAAATGCTTCCACGGCTTCCTTGGACACATTAAGTGCAAGCATGGCGGTAAGAATCAGGTACATCATACCGATCATCTTTTGCCGTGGTGATAGCCTCTCGTGAGCCATTTTTCAGGTTATTTAGTTTTTTGTTTATTAAAATGTTGGTTTATTTAACATTAGTTATTTAACATTCATTGTGGCAAGCATGTTGCCATATACATTATTCAATGCCGTAAGGCTATCATTGAGTTTTGCGATCTGTTCACGATATTTCTTTGTATCGCCTGCTGAATCAGTGAGATCTTTGATTAGTGACTGAACGCCCCTATAGAGCTGATCAGATTCTTTAACATGTTCGTCAGCGCCTTTCCGCTGAAGTTCATAAACTGTATTAAGAGCTGAAAGGTTTTTGTTAAGAGCTTCAAGCTGCTGTTGATATGATTTGCCTCCCGATTCTATCAGAGAAAAAGATTCGGCCATTTTCCCGTAGCCGGTGTTTGTCTCGCTTATTAATTTGGACATTGATGAATAAGTGTCTGACAGTCTGCCCAGGGAATCGTTTGCAGTGTTTATCGTGTTCATATATTTTGAAGAAGCGGCAGATATATCTCCCATGGCACTTATATTGGATGTAGCCTCGCTAAACCTTTTCATGCCAACTCCAAGTTTTTGGAAAAGCTCAGGGGTGATTTCTGCCTTTTCGAGCATTTCGTCGAATTTTGAAAGGGCAGCAGAGCCTCCTCCTCCTATAAACCCGCGACCTCCGACGCCTCCGCCAACGCCTCCCCCAACGCTTCCGCTAATTCCGCCTCCTGCATATCCGCCAACACCTCCTACTGATACGTTTCCCCCGTATCTTGCTTCCAGCGAACTCTTTTCTCCGCCTTCATCTTCCGAAACTCCTGCGAGTTCAGGATAGACGAGGGTCCAGTCAACCTCTTCATGCAGGGGTTCAAAAGCTGAAAAGAAAAATATTATAGCTTCTGTAAAAAGGCCAAGTGTAAGCATTGTTCCTGCACCATGCCAGTGTTGAATCTTAAACAAGGCACCTATGATAACGACAGAAGCACCCCAGCCATAGAGCTTGGCCATAAAACTCTTCCATCCGCTGGTTTCGACTATTTCTGATAGATTCATAAACCTGATTTTTAAGGATTAATTATATTTTTGAATTACTTTTCTTATTGATTTACGCCTATATAAGATCTGACGTTACGGAATCCTATAAATGATTTTGTTGAATCCTGATATTCATAATCCCTTGTACTTGTTTCGAGGAAATAGGCTATATCCTTCCAGGAACCGCCTCTTATTACTTTTCTTTTCATGACGGGAGGATCCTGGGGCCTTGCATTATATTCATAATTAGGATTAAGGTCGTGCTGGAAGATATATGCAGAAGGGTGATAGGCGCAGCATGTCCATTCCGAAACATTGCCTGACATGTCGAACAACCCGTATTCATTTGGCTCATACGATCCGACTTTTGCAGTGTACACAGCTCCATCGTCGATATAGTTGCCGCGGAGGGGTTTAAAGTTGGCAAGGAAGCATCCCTTGTAGTTTCTTGTATATGGACCGCCCCATGGGTACATTGAAAGATCAAGACCTCCCCTGGCAGCATATTCCCATTCTGTTTCAAGAGGCAGCCTGTAAGCCTGAACGTCTGCGACGCCGTTTTTGCGCAAAGCTGAATTCATATAGTCGGTTCTCCATCTGCTGAATGCAGTTGCCTGCACCCAGGATACTCCGACAACAGGATAGTTGTCAAAGGAAGGATGCCAGAAATAGAGGTCAGCCTGAGGGTCGTTGAATGAATAGGTGAAATCCCTGATCCAGCAAAGGGTATCAGGATAGATATTGATTGTATCGTGTCTGATGAAGGAAGAACGGTCTTTCACATCGGTGCGGATACCTTCACGGTTGGTTACCTGGCCGACATATTTTCCTTTATTGTTGGCATAATCATAAATGTATTTTGCTTTTGCTGCCTGCTGATAATCGACCCAGAAATATGTATAGTTCAGTTTTCTTACATCAATTTGCTTCTTCCCGTTGAATCGTTCCTCGGGAGGATAATACATTTCTTCCAGAACACCTGCAGTGGTTTCTTCCCTGGGGTCAATCCTTTCATACCAGTTGATAACATGAGGTTCAATGACATTTCCTTCCTTGTCCTTCACGAAGTAGTCACGGTTGGGAATATCTGCTTCTCCAAGTTTTGTCCTGAGTATTGAATCACGGACATAATACACAAACTGGCGGTATTTGTTGTTCGTAATCTCAGTCTGGTCCATCCAGAAAGCTTCAACGGTGACGGTCTTTGAAATGGAATTCATGGCAAAAACTGCATCCTGATCACTGGGTCCCATTGTAAAGCTTCCTGCAGGTATGAATGCCATTTCCATGGGTTCAGGTTCAAAAAAATTCCTTCTTCCTGACACACCTGTAAGCTCTCCGTTATTTGAAGAGCGGCAACCGCTGAACAGCATCAAAAATATTGGAAATGAAAGAAATACCTTTTTCATAATGTTTTGGGATTTTTATTGCAAGTAATTTATTTTCCTATTTCTGTTTATAAAAACCTAACACTTTTATATCTCATTGGGCTTTTACCCACATTTATATCAAAACAATAATTTACAAAAAACTCATGCGATCCGGTGGTCCCTTTTCTGATATCTGAAATCGGGTAATCGTATGCATATCCGATTTTTATTCCATTAAACAATTCTATCCCGGCTAAGACGACCAGCGCATCACCAGGTCTGTAAGAAACGCCACCCCATGCCTTTTTATTGTATCTGATCAAAGAAGTAGCTGAAAATTGAAGTGTCTTGCCGTCGCTTACAGCGTATAAAGAAGGTAGTAATTCAAGTGCAGGATTGGGCAGCTGAAGTGTGTAACCACCTGTCAGATAGTAGTGCCGGCTAAGGTATGAAACACCTTTGGCAAATTTTAACTTTGGCTGGGTTATATGGGTTGAGGAAAAGCCGGCATAATATTTGTCGGTCGTGTAATAAACACCAAGACCGGCATCGAAAGCAAGAGCACTTTCTTTAGTGTCGGGGATCAGAGGGTCACCTGATGCCGGTGTATAGGCATCACCCGAGGGAATGACCCATGTAGGGTCAAGGGTCATATTAAAGATCCCGGCATTCAGGCCGATGCCAAGTTTGCCGTTTCCTACATCTGCAATATAAGAATATATAAGTGAAAAGTTTATATCCTTGTCAAAGCCAATATTATCGCTGCCTACAAAGAGTCCCACTCCGCTGTTTATTTTGAAGGGGCTCACCGGGGCGCTTATATGGAAAAGGATTGTGGAGGGTGCCCCCTTGAAACCTACCCATTGCTGCCTGTTATCGGCAGTGGCACATACCATTCCTGAGGTTCCTGCAACGCCCGGATTATATGAGAGAGTGTTGAACATATAATTACTCGTAACGGGGTCCTGCTGCGAAAAGCAGGAATATAAAACCAAAACTAAAAAAACAAGTGTAACATTTAGCCTTTTCACTTCTCAATAGTTAGGATTTGCCCATTTTATGAACCTGTAAAATAAATAAAATTCTTGTAGGTAACCAAACAGACCTGCATTAATATTTTAAACTTATAAACATTTTGGCTCAATTATTTGTACCTCAATTCTGTAATCATTTAAACGCATAAAAGCCAAAATTATTTGCGAATTCAGGATTTTAATCTATTGGTAGCTTTGACCCATCTGTCAGGCACTTCATTCCTGTTAGCTTTCAGATAATCATCATGGGAACATGCTACATAAATGTTCTCTCCGCTGGCGTCGGTCAGCTCAATCCACCATCTTTCCGTAAGGGTGCTTTTAACAAATATCAGGTCATCTTCCATATCGGTGACCCTGACGTGGTATTTTATGAATCGTCCTGAAATGCTTTTGTTTAACACAGGTGTTTCATACTGTTTCTGGGCGAATCCCTCAAGGAAAAACCAGAGGATCTGGGCCGCAAGACCAGCAGTCTGACCGCGTTGATCAAGTTCAGGATTGACTTCAAACAGCCCGAAAGCTTTAAGCTTGTCGGAAATTCCGGCATATCTTGCAAGCAGACAGATTTCTTCGCCATAAAATCCGTTTGGCGACGGGAGTGCTGTCCCTGGCGCGTCTGACTGCCTGACGGCGGAAATATCAAAGACAGCCAGTTCTGAATCCCTGAACAACGGCTCAGTAAGATAAATAGCCTGTCTGACGTCGCCTATCCTTATCAGGTCGGAATGGCGCCGTGTAAAACGGTTCACTACCTGCTGGTCGTTGAGGTATGTCTGGAATCCTATATTTAAAAACTGGCTGAATGTGCTCTTGCCGTTATTCACAATCCTGTTCAGATAACTGAGAGAGTCAGGCCTGTTGGGATCATTGCTGAAATCGATACGGGAATCAACGGCAATAAGCGTGTACTTTGTCTTTAACTGCGTAAAAGCCCTGTCTATTGCAGGTACAAGTGCGCTGCTCCCGCCTATTATAACAGGTAATACATTCTCTTTCAGCAGAATGCACAGGATGTCGCAAAGACCTGCGAGGGTGTCGTTGAAAGAAGCGCCCCGTTTCATATTTCCAAGATCAGTTATCCTGGTTTTCCCAGGGATCCTGGAAAGAGAGTAAAGCTGGGTTCTGATAGCATCGGGCCCGTTCTCAGATCCGAGGTTTGGCGAGTTTCTTCCGTCGGGGACGCCGATAATGGCCACTTTAAATCCGGCTATATCCTTTATCGGCCTGTTATCGGTATGTATGGAAATATTGTGTGGAAATCCGGCACTATCCGTAATTGAAACCAGTTCCGGAGCTTCAAGGCTTACCGGATCGAAATAATCATTCAGGTCAAACATAATTAATTATTTGCTTTTTTTTGTTTTCTGACTGTTCTCAATGATCCTGATGCAATCCTCTTTTGTAAGCTTATCCGTTTCTGTTCTTCCCGGCAGCCTGTAGTTTTCCTTATCCTTTGTAAGATATGGGCCATACCTGCCGTTCAGAACCATTATGTCGCCGAAATCCTTCAGGATTTTCTTTTTGTCATTTTCGTTCTTTTCCCTGATGATCTCAATGCCCCTTTCGAGGGTTACTGAATAAGGGTCAGAAGCTCCTCTTTTAATGGAGTAGAATTTATTTCTATACCGTAAATATGGGCCGAACCTGCCGATACCGGCTACAATTTCATCGCCTTCATAATTGCCCAGAGAACGCGGAAGTCTGAATAAATCTAGAGCTTCCTCAAGGGTTATGGTCTCAAGAAGCTGGTTCCTGGCGAGGCTTGCAAATTTTGGCTTTCCTCCGTTTCCCGATTCTCCTATCTGGGCAACAGGTCCGAACCGGCCCATCTTTACAGATACCTGTTCTCCGCTTGCCGGATCTTTTCCAAGTATCCGGACACCTGTTTTCCTTGTTTTCTTTTCGAGCGTATTTTCCACAGTCTTGTGAAAGGAGGAATAAAATTTGTCGAGCATGCCTGTCCACTTAAGCTTGCCTGTTGCAATTGCATCAAACTGTTCCTCAACTTCGGCCGTGAAATTATAGTCGACTATTTCAGAAAAATTTTCTACGAGAAAATCATTTACTATCATACCTATATCCTGTGGAAAAAGCTTTGACTTTTCCTTTCCGGTAATCTCGGTCCTGAAAGCTGTATCTACCTTGCCTTTTATAAGTGTAATTACTTCTATTTTACGTTTTTCTCCGGGTCTGTCTTCCCTCAGGACATACCCCCTGTTCTGAATTGTTGAGATTGTAGGGGCATAGGTCGAAGGCCGGCCGATGCCAAGCTCTTCAAGTTTTTTGACAAGGCTCGCTTCAGTGTAGCGCGGGGGCGGTGACGTGTATTTCTGAGTCGCCGTAATAGTGTCGTAATAAAGAGGCATCCCCTTTTTAACGGGAGGTATTATTTCCTTTTCCTCCTCGCCGTTTTCCAGGTCGGTCGATTCCGTATACAGTTTCAGGAACCCGTCAAACTTTATTGTTTCCCCGGTTGCTGAGAATGACACCGGAGAATTGTTCATAATTATTGAAATAGTTGTTTTTTCAATTTCGGCATCTGCCATCTGGGAGGCTATTGTTCTTTTCCAGATAAGTTCATAGAGCTTTTTCTCGTTCTGGGCTCCCGTAATTGATGAAACATCCGGATATGCAGGCCTTATAGCTTCATGTGCCTCCTGGGCTCCCTTGGTCCTGGTTTTGAACTGCCTGGTTTTGGAATACTTTTCACCGAAATCAGCAACAATTACTTCCTTTGATTTTGCAAGGGCAAGCTTTGACAGGTTTGTCGAGTCGGTTCTCATGTAGGTTATCTTTCCCGCCTCATACAGTTTCTGTGCAACGGCCATTGTCTGTGAAACAGAAAATCCAAGTTTCCTGTAGGCTTCCTGCTGGAGCGTTGAAGTCGTGAAAGGAGGTGCTGGCGACCTGGTGCCCGGTTTGACAGTAACAGATGAAATATCATAGTGAGCAAGATTGCACAGTTCAAGAAACTTCAGGGCTTCCTTTTCTTCAGGAAATCTTTTTGAAGCCTCTGCCTTTATTATACCCTTGAGGGCATCTGATTCATCAACCCTGAAGTTCCCCAGAACCCTGAAGGCCGATTCGGACTTGAATGCAATTATCTCCCTTTCCCTTTCAACTATGAGCCTGACGGCCACAGACTGCACTCTTCCTGCGGACAGTGCAGGCTGAAGCTTTTTCCAGAGCACAGGTGAAATCTCGAAGCCGACGATTCTGTCAAGAATACGTCTTGCCTGCTGGGAGTTAACAAGGTTCATATCTATGCTCCTCGGATTAATAATGGCATTTGATATAGCATCCTTTGTAATTTCATGAAATACAATTCTCCTGGTAGTTGCCAGGTCGAGGTTAAGGACACTGACCAGATGCCATGCAATTGCTTCTCCTTCCCGGTCCTCATCAGAGGCAATCCAGATATTTTTAGATTCCGAAGCTGCCTTACGGAGATCTCCTACAACTTTGGCTTTTTCTTTAGGGATTTCATATTCCGGTGTAAAATTATGTTCAATATCAATGCCCAGATTCTTCTTGGCCAGGTCTCTTATATGCCCAAAACTTGACACGACCCTGAAATCTTTTCCCAGAAATTTCTCAATAGTTTTTGCTTTCGCAGGCGACTCAACAATTACAAGATTTTCGATCATTTATGCGAGAATTTACTCTTTTAAAAACACGACAAAGTAAATCATTTGGAGGCCAATCTTCAAAATAAACAGTCAAGATTCTTTATTAATTACTATTTTTGGGCAAAACTAACTGAAGCGAATGAAAGACGATTCATCAAACAAAAAATACATTTTCTGGTTCTGGGCATTATTCATCCTTCCGTTCGTGATAATCATACTTTTATTCATACTTATCTCGAAGGGTAATCTGGGTCCGATGCCTTCGTTCAGGGAGCTTGAAAATCCACAGTACAGCCTTGCTGCCCAGGTGTTTTCCGAAGATGGGGTTCTTCTTGGAAAAATAAGTATTGAAAACCGGACCTGGACTGATTATAAAGATATATCGCCATACGTGGTGAATGCCCTTGTTTCCACTGAAGACATAAGGTTTTACAGGCATTCGGGCGTCGATGTCCGGGGACTTGGAAGGGCAATTGTAAGAACAATTTTATTAGGTCAGAATACGGGCGGAGGCAGCACGATTACCCAGCAGCTGGCAAAGCAGCTCTATCCGAGAGACACTGCAAGGACATCCTCTTTTGTCAGAAAGATCAATCTGGGCGTTTCAAAATTCAAGGAATGGCAAACTGCCGTGAAACTTGAAAAAAGCTATACGAAGGAAGAGATCCTCACCATGTACCTGAATAAGTTTGATTTCAGCTATAATGCTGTAGGCATACGATCGGCTGCCAGGGTTTACTTCAATGTGAGCCCCGATTCGCTGAACATTCAGCAGGCTGCCGTGATTGTCGGGATGCTCAAGGCTTCGACAAAATATAATCCAATCAGGAACTATGACCTTATGCTTCAGAGAAGGAATGTTGTTCTGTCGCAGATGGCCAAGTACGGGTATCTTAGTCCTCATGTTGCTGATTCAGTTAAGAAGCTGCCCATTGAAACTGATTTCAGGATGGAAGATCACAATACAGGACTTGCAACATACTTAAGGGAGTACATAAGGAATACGATGAGAAAACCCAGGCCTGACAGAAGCAAATATGTTCAGCAGGCATCCTATGACGATGCTTTATGGGAATGGGAAAATGATCCCCTGTACGGATGGTGCAACAAGAACAAAAGACCTGACGGATCAAATTATGATATTTATAAGGATGGCCTGAAGATCTATACAACCCTCAACTCGAGAATGCAGATCTATGCTGAGCAGGCGGTTACCGAGCATCTATCGAAAGATGTTCAGCCCGATTTCTACAAAAGGGCTAGATATTTCAGGAATCCTCCTTATTCAAATGACCTTACAAAGAAGGAAGTGGACGACATTTTGCTCAGATCGGTCAGAGAGACCGACAGGTATATAATGAGAGCAAGGGATGTTCCTGAGGATTCCATAATGCTTGCCTTTAACACCCCGGTCAGGATGAAGATATTCTCATGGAAGGGGGAGAGAGATACGGTGATGACACCTTATGATTCGGTGAGATATTATAAGTATTTTGTCCGCGCATCTTTTATGGTGGAGGACCCTCATAACGGTTTTGTAAAAGCTTATGTCGGCGGGCCCGATTTCAGGTACTTCAAATGGGACGCAGTAACTCAGCAGAAAAAACAGGTTGGCAGTACGATAAAGCCTTTCCTGTACACGGTTGCAATGCAAAACGGATATTCCCCGTGTGATGAAGTTGAGGATATACCCAGGTCGTTTGATCTGCCCGGTGACTCTGTCCCGTGGATCCCCAGAAGCTCAGGACCAAAGGAATACCATGGGAAAATGGTTACCCTTAAATGGGGACTGGCACAATCGGAGAACTATATTTCCGCCTGGCTCATGCAACAATTCAGGCCTTCGGCAGTCACTGACCTTATGAAGAAAATGGGGGTGAGGAGCTTTATTGATCCGGTACCTTCAATATTCCTTGGAACTTCCGACATCAAGCTTGAAGAAATGGTTGGAGCCTATGGTACTTTCGCCAATAAGGGAGTTTATACAAGGCCAATGTATGTTACCCGCATAGAGGATAAAAACGGTAATACAATATCAAAATTCACACCAAAGATTGAAGAAGTGCTCAGTGAAGATCAGGCATACCTGATGCTTGATCTCCTTCAGGGAGTGGTACTTATCGGATCAGGGAACAGGCTCAGGAGGGAACCTTATCTGCTTATGAATCAAATTGGCGGCAAAACCGGGACAACTCAGAACCATGCAAACGGATGGTTCATGGGAGTAACTTCCAACCTTGTCGGCGGAGTATGGAGCGGCTGGGAGGACCAGTCAATACACTTTGAAACAATGGGCGAAGGGCAGGGAGCAAGCATGGCTCTGCCAATATTTGGGATTTTCCTTAAAAAACTATATTCCGATCCGCAGTTTGCAAGTATGGCATCGGATGAATTTGAACGACCTGCTGATTTCAATGTTGAACTCGACTGCGACAAAGTCAAGAGGGAAAGCCGCCGGAGGGCAAGCAACATCAGGGAAAAATACTAAGACGATTAACGATTCACGACACACGGCTGAAGCCTGTCGGTTTTAATATTTCAGACCGTTTGTTCCGGCTCTTTTATCTTGTTTTCTTAGTGATTTGCCGTTTGTCGTGAGTCGTTTGTCGTTCGTCATCTTTCAGGCAAAGAGTGACCGGACCAGTTCCTCGATCTTACCCACAGGAATGATCTTAATTCCTGTACCTTTTTCTGAAATATTCCTGTTGAATCCTGAAATATAAATTTTTCGAAAGCCCATCTTTGAAGCTTCCCTGATACGATGATCGATTCGCGCCACAGGTCTTATTTCACCGGAGAGCCCCACTTCGCCGGAGAAGCAGATATCCTTTCCGACAGGAATGTCGAGGTTTGATGACAAGACAGAACTGATTACTGCAAGATCAATTGCAGGGTCATTAACTTTAATGCCTCCTGCAATATTCAGGAATACATCCTTTGCAGCAAGCCTGAATCCGGCACGTTTTTCGAGGACTGCAAGCAGCATGTTCAACCGTCTGGCATCAAATCCAGTGGAACTCCGCTGGGGAGTTCCATAAACGGCGCTGCTTACAAGCGCCTGTGTTTCGATAAGGAATGGCCGGATCCCATCGACCGTAGCGGCAATTGTAACTCCGCTCAGCGTTTCATCATGCTGGTTGATAAACATTTCTGATGGATTGGCAACCTCTTTCAGCCCATTTTCCATCATTTCAAAAATACCTATTTCGGAAGTAGAACCGAACCTGTTTTTGACCGATCTGAGAAGCCTGTATATATAATTATTGTCTCCTTCAAAATAAAGCACGACATCGACAATATGCTCGAGTACTTTTGGTCCGGCAAGAGCCCCATCCTTGGTTATATGCCCTATAAGGAAAACAGGAATCCCGGTGATTTTTGAATATTTTAAAAGCTGGGCGGCACATTCCCTTACCTGTGAAACTGATCCTGCGGATGACTCAAGAACTTCCGTCGAAATTGTCTGTATCGAATCAACTATAATCAATCCGGGTTTGATATTTTCAGCTTGTGCAAGAATATTTTCAAGTTCAGTCTCGCTGTATATATAGCATTTCGGATTGGAATCCTTAAGTCTTTTTGCCCTGAGGCTTATCTGTTCATGGCTTTCTTCACCCGATACGTAAAGGATTATCCTGTCTTTCAGGGAGAGTGCAAGCTGAAGGGCAAGTGTCGACTTTCCCACGCCTGGTTCTCCTCCGAGCAGTATAAGCGATCCGGTCACCATGCCGCCCCCCAGGATCCTGTCGAGTTCACCGATCCCGGTTTTTTGCCTGCTGAACTCATCTGAACTTATATTATCGAGAAGTTCGGGCCTGCTTCTTTCCCGGGTTGGGCTGAATCCCTTTTCGCGATGAGATACCGGGGCAATGATCTCTTCATGATATGTATTCCATTCCTTGCATGAAGGACACCTGCCGATCCATTTTGGCGACTCTGCCCCGCAGTTATGACAAACAAATACAGTTTTTGATTTTGCCATTTATATTAATGTATGTTCATGAGCCGGTTTCTTCATTCCGGTGCCTGCCAAAAATCATAAATGAGGAAACAGCTCCGACTATAAGTACCAAAATCATCTGCGATTCATGGGTAAGGAATGCATAGATAAGTCCGTCCTCAATTTTTACGCCTGCAATAAAAGCAATGCCTCTTGATATAATATAATGGTATGCTCCAAGTCCGCTCTGCACAGGAGCTGACATGGCAAGTCCACCGATCACCAGCAGAAAGATTCCCCCTTCAAGGTTGATGTTCGAGGTTGATGCAAGAGAAAATACCACGACCCAGGTCATAAGTGCGTAATTGGCCCATATAAAAACCGTATGGAAAACGAATTCCCATTTATTCTGCAGTTTTGTTATTGCCCTGAATCCGCTCACGACTCCCTTTGCAATGTCAAAAAACTTGGAAAAGAATCTGGTCTTTCTGAGTTTTTTCCTGAACCTGACAAGCAGGTAAACAAGAAGAACAGTCAGGGCAAATATTATCAGCCAGGTCACCCAAGTGAGCCCGAGCATGGAAAACACCTTCTCCTTCAATGGAATAAAGATACTTGCATTAAGGAACTTGTCAATCGCAGATGATTCAAGAGTAACGAGGATTATGAGGATTACCAGAAGTGAAAGTATGTCAATTGCACGCTCGATAACAACAGTTCCTACCAGCTGATCGACCGGGATTTTTTCTTTTCTGCCCAGGGCGACACAACGGGTGATTTCACCAACCCTGGGCAAAGCAAGATTTGCCAGATAACCCGACATAAGAGCATTGAAAGCATTAATCAAAGAAGGTTTATATCCAATGGAACAAATTAACAGGTTCCATCGCCTTGCCCTGCTCACGTAAGCAAGGAATGCGAAAATCAGCGACAGTACCACCCATTTGTAATCAGCTTCTTTCAGGCCGTTTATGAGCCTTTTCAATTCAACATTACGGAAAGCAAGCCACAGAAGAAGGAGGCCCAGGACAAAAAATGCAAAAAATTTAAGAGTTTTTGTTACTCCTTTTCTCAAATCAGATCAGTTTATTTGTTTTTGTATCAGGGAAAATGACCGACGGTTTAAATGTTCGGGCTTCATCAAAATCGATTATGGCAAATGACATTATTATTACCACATCTCCGACAATGGCCTTTCTTGCGGCAGGGCCGTTAAGGCAAATTTCCCCGGAACCCCTTTCCCCCCTGATGACATATGTATCGAGACGTTCCCCGTTATTAATATTCAAAACCTGTACCTTTTCGTTTTCAATAATGCCGGCGGCATCCATAAGATCTTCATCAATCGACACACTCCCAATGTACTGAAGGTTAGCTTCAGTTACACTTACATTGTGGATCTTTGATTTTAATACCTCTATAAACATTTTCCTTTTACGAATAAGTTTTGCTGCAAAGGTAACGTTACTTTTTGTTGATTACAACCGAAATTCAATATTATCAATAAGCCTTATCTTCCCTGCTTTGACTGCAATGCATCCGAAGTACTTCTTCTTTTTATCAAGCTCCTCAGCCTTGTTTACAGTGACAAGCTCCCTGTCATCGGCAATTTCAAAATATTCCACCCTGAACCCTTCAGCGCTTTCAATGGAATCCTTTACAAAAGCCCTGATATCAGATATGTCATGACCGGGGATCATTCCGGAAGCAGCTTTTAATGTTTTATAAATGATACCGGCATTTTTCCTTATCTCCGGATCAAGAAGCCTGTTTCTGCTGCTCATTGCAAGTCCGTCGGCTTCCCTGACTATCGGATTGGCAATAATTTTTACATTGACGCCGGTCTGGCGTACAAGTTCCTCTATCACTGCGAGCTGCTGGAAATCTTTCTGTCCGAAAAACGCAAAATCAGGCCTGATAATCTCAAAAAACCTGCTTACTACCGTGGCAACTCCATTAAAGTGGCCTGGCCTTTGAACAGCTTCCATTACCATGTCGAGATTACCGAAATGAAATTCCCTCCTGACCGGTTCGGGGTATATCTCCTTGTCATCGGGTGTGAAAACAATATCAGTATCCCTTAGAACCTTCTGAAGTAAAAGAGTGTCGTCTCCCGGGGTTCTCGGGTATTTCATCAGGTCATCCTTATCGTTGAACTGGACCGGGTTGACATAGATGCTTACAACTACAAGCGGGCATTTCCCAACCGCACTTGAAACGAGTGAAATATGCCCGGCATGAAGTGCTCCCATTGTGGGAACAAATCCCAACGGCGACAGATTTGTGCTTTTAATAAGGCTTTGCAATTCCTTTACTGTACTGACTGTTTTCATGATGGGTCTTTAAAATGCAAACCTAAATGAAAAATATGTCATTCAGTGTTTATGAACAAAAAAAGATGAACAACCGGTGGCAGCTGAATTATATGTATTTATATAAATGTCGTTAATTATTATTATCTTTGCAGCTTGTAATGGATTGGCATATCCAGGAAGGTAAATGGAAAGTAAAAAGGTATTGTTCATTTCACAGGAGATCACTCCGTATTTAGGTGAAACGAAATTATCCAAAATAGGAAGATATCTCCCGCAGGGTATTCAGGAAAGAGGGAAAGAGATTCGAACATTTATGCCACGCTACGGAAGCATAAATGAAAGGAGGAATCAGCTTCATGAGGTTATTAGGCTTTCGGGGATGAACCTCATTATTGATGATACAGATCATCCCCTTATCATAAAAGTTGCATCTATTCAGTCGGCAAGGATGCAGGTTTATTTTATTGATAATGACGACTATTTCCAGAGAAAGTTCACTATAGCCGATTCATCAGACAAAGAGTTTGAGGACAATGATGAACGTGCACTGTTTTTTGCCCGCGGTGTTATTGAAACTGTCAAAAAGCTGAGGTGGGCTCCCGACATCGTTCATTGTCATGGTTGGATGACAGCGCTTGTACCGGTTTATCTGAGGAACATATACAATGATGACCCCCTGTTCCACGATTATAAAATTGTTTATTCTGTTTACGGCGAGGAATTCAAAACTCCTTTCAGAACAACCTTTGCAGACAAGCTGAGATTTGACGGAATTGACGGGGAAAGCCTTAAGCTTGTTAAAAATCCCAATTTCATAAACGTTTCAAAGCTTGCCATTAAATATTCTGACGCTGTTATTATTGGCAGTGAAGAAATAAACAGCGAATTGGCAAAATATATAAAGATTCTTGACAAACCTGTTCTGGGCTATCAGGATGAAGAAGCATATATTGACGCTTACAATGATTTTTACAACGTATTGTTGTCATGAATCCAAGCTTCTGACACTTCTCCTGTCTCTGTAAATAATAAATTTACATCTTCCAAGTTTTATTTAGTGTATTCAATTATAATTATTTTCATTACTAACAGGTTAAATTGACTAATTATGTGCGGTATTGTAGGTTATATCGGATCAAAGTCTGCGCGTGAAATTGTTATCAATGGCCTCAAGCGGCTTGAATACCGCGGCTATGATTCTGCAGGCCTGGCCCTCGTTAATGGGGAGACCAGAGTTTTCAAATGCAAGGGCCGCGTCGAGGACCTCGAAAAAATGATAAGCGAGTCCGATTTCAACAGTACCATAGGCATGGGACACACCCGCTGGGCAACGCATGGAGAACCTAATGAGCTGAATGCCCATCCGCAGGTGTCGTATAAGGGCAACTTCATTGTGGTTCACAACGGCATAATAGAAAACTATTCGCTCATCAAGAAACATCTTATGAGCAGGGGAATAAAGTTCAGCAGTCAGACAGATACAGAAGTTCTTGCCAATCTGATCGAACACCTTTACCTCGAAGGCGACCTCACTGCGGAACAGGCAATCACGCTTGCCCTTAACAGGGTGGAAGGCGCCTATGGGCTTGTCATTATCTGCACGAAGGAACCTGACAGACTGTTTGCAGCAAAAAAAGGAAGTCCGCTGGTAATAGGGGTCGGTGACGGAGAAAATTTCATAGCTTCGGATGCAACTCCGATTGTTGAGTACACACAGCGCGTAATTTACCTGAAAGACGATGATCTCGCAATTATTAAGAAAGACGAACTGGTTCTAAGATCCATAAGACCCGGAAAGATAGAACCGGAAGTCAAACACGTCGATCTTAAAATAGGGGAGATTGACAAGGAAGGATTTCCTCATTTCATGCTTAAGGAGATTTATGAACAGCCGAGGGCTATCCATGATACTTTCAGGGGAAGAGTGCTCCCGGATCATTCCGGAATAATGCTTGGAGGTCTTCACGATGTGCTTGAAACCATATCCCAGTCTCAGAAAATAATTATTGTAGCGTGTGGAACTTCATGGCATGCAGGAATGCTGGGGGAATATATTTTTGAAGAGTTTACAAGAATACCGGTTGAAGTCGAATATGCTTCAGAATTCAGGTACAGGGACCCAATTATCAAAAAGGGTGATATTGTGATCGCTATAAGCCAGAGCGGTGAAACTGCCGACACTCTTGCTGCGGTAAAGCTGGCAAAGGAACGTGGTGCAATAGTGCTGGGT
Source organism: uncultured Bacteroidales bacterium (assembly GCA_963789985.1). GTDB lineage: Bacteria > Bacteroidota > Bacteroidia > Bacteroidales > VadinHA17 > LD21. The sequence continues at coordinate 99,652 of CAWBNA010000004.1, forward strand.
ATATGCAATGTTGTAGGTTCAAGCATTCCCCGTGAAACGGATGCAGGTGTTTATACGCATGCCGGTCCGGAAATAGGAGTAGCGTCAACAAAAGCATTTACCACACAGGTCACTGTACTTGCAATGATGGCCTTCGAGATCGGATACCTTAAAGGAGTAATTTCTTCAGAGACATACAAGACCCTTATTGACGAGCTTGTTTCAATACCCGACAAGATTGAAAGAGCGCTGAAAGTCAATGACCAGGCGCTTGAACTTGCATTAAAGTATAAGGATACCAGGAATGCCCTCTATCTTGGAAGGGGATATCTGTTCCCTGTGGCACTCGAAGGTGCACTGAAACTGAAGGAGATTTCATATGTTCATGCCGAAGGCTATCCGGCTGCGGAAATGAAACACGGCCCAATAGCACTTATTGATGAAAATATGCCTGTGGTAGTGGTCGCCACAAAGGATGACACGTACGAAAAAATCATCAGCAATATTCAGGAAATCAAGGCAAGGAAGGGGAAAGTGATCGCTATTGTCACGGAAGGTGATGAGATAATTAAAAAGATGGCTGATTTTGTTCTTGAGGTGCCGGAAACGTTACCTGTGTTCTCGGGAATACTTTCGGTGATACCTCTTCAGCTTCTGTCATATCATATTGCAGTTCTAAGGGGCTGCAACGTTGATCAGCCAAGAAATCTGGCAAAATCTGTTACGGTGGAATAAGTTTTCAAGCTATTAAAGTATGAATCCGGGAAAAAAACTCAGGAGTCTCTCAGCTGAAGAAATAAAAAACCTGCTTTCAAACAATTGCCGGTGTGATGACTGGGCAAAAATACGGGTTGTTCAGGGATTTGATCCTTCGGGATGCATTAATGTGGTGTTTTCAGGGGATATTGAACTGGGCAGCTTTTCGGGATCATTTACTGATGAGTCGGGAGTTTGCATCAAATACGGCATTTCAAATGCCCATATCCACAATTGCAGCATAGGGTCTGACGTGCTGATCTGCAACATCGGAGATTATATTGCAAATTACACGATCGGGGACAATGTTATAATCAGGAATTGCGAGAAGATCCATACCGAAGGCATTTCTTCTTTCGGCAACGGGACCGAAGTGGCAGTGTTGAATGAAACAGGCGGACGATCGGTCAAAATCTGGGACCGGTTATCAGCTCATGAAGCCTATATCATAGCTCTTTACAGGCACAGGATCAAGGCTGTAAAGAAGATTGAAAAAATGGTCGATGATTATTCTTCCTCTGTGAGCTCTTCAAAAGGAACTTTAGGGAAAGGAACAAGGATCTCCGGCTGCCGGACTATCAGAAATGTAAAAACAGGACCCGGCACCAATATTGAAGGAGCCATAAGCATGAATGAAGGGTCAATAAACTGCTGCCCCGAGGACCCTGTATTTATTGGCCCTGGGGTGATAATGGAGCATTTTATTGTATGCTCGGGATCAACAGTCACCGATTCGACTCTCATAGATAAATGTTTCATTGGGCAGGGATGCGTCCTGGGCAAACACTATTCGGCTGAAAATTCCCTTTTCTTTGCTAACTGCGGCGGGTATCACGGTGAGGCATGTTCAATTTTTGCCGGTCCGTATACAGTTACCCATCATAAGTCTACCCTTCTTATTGCAGGCATCTTTTCCTTTATGAACGCAGGCAGCGGATCGAACCAGAGCAACCACATGTACAAGCTTGGTCCTATTCACCAGGGGATCATGGAAAGAGGATCCAAGACAACCAGCGATTCATATGTCCTGTGGCCTGCCCGGATTGGGCCCTACACCCTCGTGATGGGTCGCCACTACAAGAACATGGATACATCGTCTCTCCCGTTCTCATATCTGATTGAAAGCAATGATGAAAGCATTCTTGTTCCGGGCATTAATCTCAGAAGCGTCGGAACAATAAGGGATGCTCAGAAATGGCCTCTCCGCGACAGGAGGAAAGACCCTGTAAAGCTCGACCAGGTTAACTTCAACCTTCTGAGCCCTTACACAATCCGCAAAATGTTTGAAGGAAGAACCCTTCTCCGGAGCCTCAGATCGGTGTCGGGAACAAATTCATCATCATACGCATATAACAATATGATGATAAAAGGGTCGTCGCTCGAGAGGGGAATAGATCTTTACCAGACCGGAATCAACAAATTTCTTGGGAACTCATTGATAAAACGTCTCGAGAATATCAATTTCAAAACAAATGCAGAACTCCGTCAAAGGCTCACTCCCGATCAGCAGATGGGGAAAGGTGAATGGGTCGATCTGGCCGGACTGATTGCTCCTGTCCAGGCAGTGGTCGGGCTTCTTAATGACATAGAATCAGATAAGATTAACTCCATAGAGGAAGTGGCAGAGGCTTTCAGGAATATGCACAGGGGATATTATGACTGGGAATGGACCTGGTCGATGGAGAGGATTGAAGAGGAAGAAGGAAAAAGCGTCAGTGAATTCACTGCTGAGGATGTGGTAAGGATGGTTGAAAGATGGAAGAAGAGTGTCACAGATCTTGACAAAATGCTTTATGAGGATGCAAGGAAAGAATTTAACCTTTCGTCTATGACAGGCTTCGGCATTGACGGAGGAGATGAAATCAAGAAGAAGGACTTTGAGCAGGTCAGGGGAGATTTCGACTCAAATACCGTAGTTGCGGCAATCCAGGAGCATATCAGGAAAAAAAGCGCCCTGGGGGACGAGCTTATTCAGCGTATGAAGGCTATAAAGAACTGATTTCCCTATCTCCCCGAATACATCCGGTCATAATATTTTTCATAGTCGCCCGAAATAATTCTTTCGAGCCATTTGGTATTTGCAAGATACCAGTCGACAGTTATTTCGAGCCCATGCGCAAAATCGGGTATCGGAGCCCATCCCAGTTCATGTTGCAGTTTGGAAGAGTCGATTGAATACCTCAGATCATGGCCGGGTCTGTCCTTAACAAAAGTGATCAGCTTCTCTGATGTTCCTTCGGGCCGGCCAAGCTTACTGTCCATTATTTTGCAGAGAAGCCTTATCAGGTCAATGTTTTTCCATTCATTATTTCCGCCGATATTATATGTTTCTCCCGGTCTGCCGCGGTGAAAAATAAGATCGATTGCTGAGGCATGATCTTCAACATAAAGCCAGTCGCGTATGTTTTCGCCTTTTCCATAGACCGGGATCGGCCTGGTGTTTTTGATATTGTTTATTGAAAGTGGTATGAGCTTCTCTGGGAACTGGTTTGGCCCGTAGTTATTTGAGCAGTTTGAAATCATCACCGGGATTCCGTAGGTATGGCCGTAAGCCCTGACCATATGGTCGGAACTGGCTTTCGAAGCGGAATAAGGGCTTTTGGGATCGTAAGGCGTCTTTTCGGTGAACATTCCCTTTTTCCCCAGAGATCCGTAAACCTCATCCGTTGAAATATGATAAAACAATTTTCCTTCTGGGTTGCTTCTCCAGTTAGCAAGAGCAGCGTTCAGAAGATTGACAGTGCCGACAATATTTGTTTGTACAAATTCATCAGGGGCTGAAATGGACCTGTCTACATGCGATTCGGCAGCAAGGTGGATAACCCCTTCAAAGCCGTATTTACTGAAGAGAGCGGCAACTGCCTGCCTGTCGACGATATCCGTTCTTTCAAAGGAGTAATTTTCCTTTGCCTCAATATCCGTAAGGTTTTCCATATTTCCAGCATATGTGAGCTTGTCGGCATTGACGATTTTGCAGTTTGGATATTTATTGACGAATCGCCTCACTACATGCGATCCTATAAACCCTGCTCCTCCCGTGATAAGAATTGTTTTTTCAGCTTTCATTTTTCTTGTTATTTCTTATGAATTTCTCCCACTCCCATGCAGTTTTCATGGCTTCGTCGAGAGTGAATACAGTTTTCCATCCAAGCTCCCTGTTGGCCAGGAACGGATCGGCCCATATTTTTTCAATATCGCCGGGTCTGCGTTTTGTAATTTTATATTTTACCTTAACTCCGGTTGCCCTTTCAAATGAAGTTATTGCTTCAAGCACCGATACTCCCTTCCCGGTCCCGAGGTTAAATACTTCGTAATCATTTTTGTTCCTGTTTTCAACAAGCCTTTTTATGGCAGTCATATGTGCTTTGGCAAGATCGACTACATGCAGATAATCCCTTATACACGATCCGTCGGGAGTGTTATAATCATCGCCAAATACTTTCAACTCCTCCCTGAGGCCGTACGCTGTCTGCGTAATAAAAGGAACGAGATTTTCGGGAACCCCTCTGGGAAGTTCACCGATGAGTGATGACGGATGAGCTCCTATGGGATTGAAATATCTGAGTGAGATGGCCCTGATACCGTTCCCGGCAGATGTTGTATCCCTTATAATGTCCTCGCAGATCTTTTTTGTATTTCCATAAGGCGAGACTGCCGGCTTCAACGGGGCATCCTCCGACACAGGCAATTTTTCAGGCTGGCCGTAAACCGTACAGGAAGATGAAAAAACAAGGCCGTGTATACGATTTGTTTTCATTTCTTCCAGGAGGCTGATCGTCGACAGGAGGTTATTCCTGTAATACTCAAGCGGTTTTCTGACCGATTCTCCGACAGCTTTATAGGCTGCAAAATGAATTATCCCGGAAATGTTTTCATGTTTAAGGAAAAAAGCATGAAGCTTCTCCCTGTCGCATATATCAAAAATCTCAAGTTCGGGTCTGGTTCCTGTTATCTGGCCAATCCGGTCGGCTACCCCGGCTTCTGAGTTGCTCAGGTTGTCGATGATTACCACTTCAAATCCGCCCACAATAAGCTCAACGGCGGTATGGGATCCGATATAACCGGTTCCGCCTGTAACCAGAATTTTCTGTTTCATTAGAGGGTTAAGTAATTTAGTTTATTTATTCTTTAGTATTGGATGATATTCACCGATAAGTCCTACCGGTTTTGCATTTCTGATGGTAAAGGCCATAATTACCGACTGACGGGCATCATTGAGCCCGAATCCCTTTCCTGCGAGTATTTCCCTGTAGGTTTGTGTATGAAGTTCGCTGAATCCCTCGCTGAATTCAAACTCTTCTCCATCGACGACTATTGACCTGTAGGTCCTGCTTCCGGATTCCTTGACCGAAACCGGCAGATCATTGTAATCAACGCTGAGGAACCATCTTACCCTTGCATTTTCAAGTTCAAGGAAACCGGCTGCCTTGCTTGCTTCGGAAACATGAACGATGCTCCTGGTTACGGGGCCGAATATCCAGCTGAGCATATCAAAAAAGTGAATTCCGATATTTGTCGCAACCCCTCCCGATTTCTGGATATCCCCCTTCCATGAGATAAAATACCATCTACCCCTGCTGGTTATATAAGTGAGATCAATATCATAGACCTTGTCCCCGTGCCCGTTTTTTATCTTTTCCCTTAGCTCGATGATTTTTGGGTGAAGCCGCAGCTGAAGTACTGTGTTGATTTTGCGTCCGGTCTCCTTTTCAATTTCCTCCAATGCATCCAGATTCCACGGATTCAGGACTAAAGGCTTTTCACATATTGCCTCTGCCTGGTGTCTCAGTGCAAATCTGATGTGGGAGTCATGAAGATAATTCGGGGAACATATACTGACATAGTCAATCTTTGTCCCGGTTCTCTTCAGCTTGTCAAAATGCCTGTCAAATCTTTCAAACTCAACGAAAAAATCGCTTTTCGGGAAGTATCCGTCAAGAAGTCCAACGCAGTCGAATTTGTCGAGGCTTGCAAGGAGGATATTTCCGGTATCCTTTATTGCCTTTAGATGGCGGACGGCAATATACCCGGCTACACCTATCAGCCCGAAATTTTTAGGAGTCATATCCATTTTATGAAATAATTAAAAATAACGCTAAAGCTAAGAATTTATTTTTGTCACAATTCCATCCCTAAGCCGGTATTTCTCCTTGCTTTCAGGGCAGACTGCATATCCGTCGTCATCGAATATCAGTTTGTGACCATATTCGCTCATCCATCCTGTCTGCCTTGCAGGATTCCCCACAACCAGTGCATATGGTTTGACATCCTTTGTGACAACGGCTCCGGCTCCGATGAAAGCAAACCTGCCGATTTTGTGTCCGCAAACGATGGTTGAATTTGCACCCAGGGTTGCACCTTTTTCCACTGTTGTCTTAACATAGCTGTTTTTCCTCACTACTGCACTTCTTGGGTTGACTATGTTTGTAAAGACCATTGAAGGGCCCAGAAAAACTTCATCCTCGCAAATAACTCCCGTATAGATGGAAACATTGTTCTGTACCTTGACATTCCGGCCAAGTTTCACGCCAGGTGAAATCACCACGTTCTGGCCGATATTGCAGTTTTCACCTAATTCAGCACCTGTCATGACATGACTGAAATGCCATATTTTAGTTCCTTTTCCTATTTTACAGCCTTCGTCAATGACAGAAGTTTCGTGAGCGAAGTATTCCTTTTCCATCACCTTGTTTTTTCAAAAAAGTCAATAATACTTTCAGTTATGTGATCCAGCTGATCCTGCTCCATTTCGGTATGCATCGGCAGTGAAAGCACTTCATTGCATAATTTTCCGGTAACAGGGAAATCATTTTCGCTATATCCGAGAAATTTGTAAGCTTCCTGGGTATGAAGAGGACCGGGGTAGTAAACCATTGAAGGTATGTGTTTCCCGTTAAGGTATTCTTTCAGATTGTCTCTGAGGCTATTCCTGACCTTTATAGTATACTGATGAAAAATATGTGATGAATAAGCCGATCTTTCAGGTACGATTACGGAGGAACATCCTGTCAAAGCCTTATCGTAAAAATCAGCCACGGCCCTTCTTGCTTCATTAAAACGGTCGAGAAACCTGAGCTTGACCCTGAGTATGGCAGCCTGCAGGGTGTCGAGCCTTGAATTGACTCCTATTTCATGATAATGATAACGCATTTTCATTCCGTGGTTTGCAATGCTTCTCAGCCTTGCAGCAAGCTCATCATCATTCGTATATACAGCACCGCCATCCCCATAACAGCCAAGGTTTTTAGAAGGGAAGAAAGATGTCGTTCCTATGTTACCGATAGTGCCTGCCTTACTGACAGCTCCTGCTGAAAAATGAAAATCAGCGCCGGCAGCCTGAGCTGCATCTTCAATCACGTACAGGCCATATTCTCTGGCGAGGTTCATAATGCCTTCCATATCAGCACACTGTCCGAACAAATGCACCGGCATAATAGCTTTGCTTTTTGGTGTGACGGCCTGACGGACCTTTTCAACCGAGATGTTGAAACTACCATATTCGGGATCAACAATAACCGGTTTCAGTCCGAGCAGCGCGACTACCTCAAGAGTTGCAATAAAAGTAAAATCGGTTGTTATAACTTCATCTCCGGGTTTAAGTCCGAGAGTCATGAGGGATATCTGAAGTGCATCGGTCCCGTTGCCGCACGAAACAACATGTTTTACACCAAGGTATTGCTGAAGCTCTTCTTCAAATAATCTGACTTCGGGGCCTTTGATAAAAGCTGTCGAGTTAAGAACCGAACTGATTGCACTGTCAATTTCCTGCCTGATGTTCAGATACTGGGTCTTCAGGTCAACCATCTGGATTTCTTTCATGGAAGAAGCAATTTGTGAAAACACGAATATAGTGATTTTTTGAAGAGGTTTTTGTAACAGTCAAGAATTCATTCCTTTAAAAACATGAAGGATTTTTATTGACATCGGAGGTTTAGTAACTTGTTAATAACATCATGTGTTTTTAGGACGAGCGACTATCTCAATAGACTTACTTTTGTTTAATAGATCAGAAAGATTGTGGATATAAAAGCTTTCGTAAGGGGATTATTATTTGAACAAGACTGTGTAATTATTCCAGGATTTGGCGGATTTATCGGGAATACTTCCCATTCATATACTGACAAAAAAACAGGTATATTTTACCCGCCTGTCAAGAGGATATCCTTCAACAGGAACCTTGACCACAATGACGGGCTCCTGATAGGTAAAATCTCAAAAATAACCGGAATAAACTACGCCAGTTCAAGAGATCTTGTTGAAGAATTTGCCGGGGAACTGAAGCGGAAGCTGTCAAAAGGTGAGACAGTTGCCTTTGACCATATAGGCACATTTGTCTCTGATCATGAAGGCAACCTTCAGTTCGAGCCTGAGAAGGGGATCAACTATCTGCTTGATTCCTATGGCCTTGAATCCTTTCAGTGTCTGCCTCTGAATGAATATGATGTAAGGAAAAGGGTCACAAGGCACATGGATATGGATACCGTAAGGCAGCAGAATTCCAGAAGGATCCTCTGGAGAGCCGCTGTTATCATCCCGATTGTTGCGCTTCTGATAGCTGTGCCTCTTAAAACCGGTGTTTTCAGGAGCAGGATTGAAACAACAACTCTTAATCCTCTGGTAACTGCGGAATTTGAGAACAACAGGAAAGCCCTGGATGATGCGGTCAATATTCCGGCTGACAACGCTGTCGCCTTTAAGAAAGCGGAACCTCAACCAACGACTCTTCCGCCGTCCGCTCCCGTTAATAAAACTGAAGCAGTTTATGCAGTTATAACCGGAAGCTTTAAATCGGAAGAGAATGCGCTTTCACATGTCAGGGCTCTTAAAGCAGAAGGATTCGATCCGGAAATTGTCCGTTCTGACAATGGCTTTTTCAGGGTGTATGCAATAAAATGCAGCAACCTGGAAACTGCTCAGCACAAAAAGGACAGTATTTCAAGAAAATTTCCGGGTACCTGGGTCACCAGACAATAAATTATTTTACTGTGCTTCCGTTTCCGACCTTGCCGACAGGTGATACGAGCACCAGTTTCCGATCCTTATCTTCGGCCATCAGGATCATTCCCTGCGATTCAATACCTTTTATTTTCCTTGGTTCAAGGTTAGCGACTATTGAAATCTGTTTTCCAATAATGGACTCCGGCTCATAATACTCAGCAATGCCCGAGACGATCGTCCGTATATCGATCCCGGTATCGATCTTAAGCCGGAGGAGCCTGGTAGTCCTCGGAACTTTTTCGGCTTCAAGAACTGTGGCAGTCCTGATGTCAATTCTTGAAAAGTCATCAAACGAAACCAGATCCTTCTGTGCAACAACTTTTGCAGACACCGCCTCTTTTGCTTTTTTGGAAGATTTAAGCTTGTTTATCTGTTTTTCAATTTCCTCGTCCTCGATTTTATCAAACAGCAATTCCGGTTTGTTTATCATGTGCCCTTCCGGGAGCAGGTCATCCCTGCCGGCATCATCCCAGCGGAAAGGCCTGATATTAAGCAATCCCCTCAGCTTTTCCATCGAGAATGGAAGAAATGGTTCAAGCACCACTGTAAGGTTTGCAGTTACCTGAAGAGAAATATTAATGATTGTCTTTACCCTTTCAGGGTCGGTCGCGATGACTTTCCAGGGTTCAGAATCCGCAAGGTATTTGTTCCCTGCCCGGGCAAGGTTCATGGCTTCCTTCAGAGCCTCCCTGAATCTGAATGTCCCGATACTGGTTTCAACTTTTGAATGTATTTCTGACAATTCATCAAGTACAGCTTTATCGTTTTCGCTTGTAATTCCTCTTTGCGGCACTCTGCCGCCGTAATAGTTACCTGTAAGAACAAGGGTCCGGTTGACAAAATTTCCGAGAATAGCCACAAGCTCATTATTATTCCTGGCCTGGAAATCCTTCCAGGTGAAGTCGTTGTCTTTCGCCTCTGGTGCATTGGAGCATAAAACATACCTGAGCACATCCTGCTTGCCGGGGAAATCCTCGAGGTATTCAGGAAGCCAGACTGCCCAGTTTCGTGAAGTTGATATCTTGTCACCCTCAAGATTAAGGAATTCATTTGCCGGAACATTGTCAGGAAGAATGTAAGAACCTTCAGCTTTAAGCATTGCCGGAAAAATGATGCAATGGAAGACAATATTATCCTTGCCGATGAAGTGAACCATTTTTGTTTCCGGATCTTTCCAGTATTTCTCCCAGCCGGGAGTCAGTTCCTTTGTGGCGGAAATATATCCGATTGGCGCATCAAACCATACGTACAGAACTTTTCCTTTTGCTCCGTCAAGGGGGACAGGCACTCCCCAGTCGAGGTCACGGCTAACGGCCCTTGGCTGAAGACCCTGGTCAAGCCATGATTTGCACTGGCCGTAGACATTCGCCTTCCATTCCTTGTGGTCTTCAAGGATCCACTTTTTAAGCCATCCTTCATACTTGTCGAGAGGAAGATACCAGTGTTTGGTTTCTCTCAGAACAGGCAGACTGCCGCTGATAGTGGAATGAGGGTTTAAAAGGTCGGTGGGATTCAGGGATGTGCCGCACTTTTCACACTGATCGCCGTAAGCATTCTCATTTCCACAATGGGGACAGGTTCCCACAATATATCTGTCGGCAAGGAAACAACGGGCTTCTTCATCATAGTACTGTTCCGAAGTCTTTTCAGTGAAATCTCCCTTGTTGTAAAGTTTCAGAAAGAAATCCGAAGCTGTTTCATAGTGCACCTTATTGGATGTGCGGGAATAGATGTCGAAAGAAATTCCGAAATCTTCAAAAGCTTTCTTGTTTATTGAATGATACCTGTCAACTATTTCCTGGGGAGAAATACCTTCATTGCGCGCTTTGAGAGTAATCGGCACTCCATGTTCATCCGACCCGCAGATAGAGATCACGTCTGCTCCCTTGAGCCTTAAGAATCTTGTATAAATATCGGACGGAACATACACTCCGGCGAGGTGTCCGATGTGGAGTGGTCCGTTGGCATATGGCAGGGCCGAGGTGACCAGATATCTTTTAAAGTTCTTCATAGTGCTGATAATGAATGCGTACCATTTTATGAGTTGCACAAAGATAATGTTTATTCAATGAGTTGTAAAAGGATGCCGGAAGGATTATTTTTGGTTAATTTATTAAGAGATGCAAGACAGGAAACAAATGCCCCCGTTTCTCAGGCCGGGTGATGAGGTAGGTATAATTTCTCCCTCATGCGCAATTGATGAGGATAAAATCAATGCTGCAATTATTTTTCTTGAAAAATGGGGCCTGAAAGTACAACCCGGCCGGAATATGCTGAAACGTTCAGGTCCTTTTGCAGGATCTGATGCGGAAAGGCTTGATGATCTTCAGGAAATGACTGATGATAATAGCATTAAAGCAGTTTTCTGTTCAAGGGGAGGGTACGGCGCCATAAAGATCATCGGTCTTGCTGATTTTTCAAAGCTAAGGAGGTTTCCCAAATGGTACATAGGATTCAGCGATATAACTGTACTTCATCTCTGGCTGACTGAAGTGGTGGGTATTGTATCGGTCCACGGCGAAATGCCGCTCAATTATTCCGACTCCGGGAAAACAGAGGATACTTTTAGTACCCTGCACGATGCTCTTTTCGGACATTTCAGGCCGCTTGAATGGGAAGGGAAATCAATAAGGCCTGCCAGCGTATCAGGAGAGGTCACCGGAGGAAATCTATCCCTGATTTACAGCCTCATGGGGACCAAGGCTGAACCAAAGACAAGAGGGAAGATCCTGTTCATAGAGGAAGTAGGGGAGTATTATTATCATCTCGACAGAATGATGGAATCCCTTAAGCTTTCAGGGAAATTCAAAGCTCTGAAAGCCTTGATTGTCGGAGGCATTACAAAGATGGAAGACAAAAGAATATCCCTGGAAAAAAGCGCGGAAGAGACGATTGCCGGTATAGTATCTGAATATGATTTCCCTGTATTTTTTAATTTCCCTGCAGGCCATATAAAGGATAACAGGGCCTTTTATTTAGGCAGGAGCGCCATGATAAAAACAGATGGCAGGAAAGCCATAATGACGTACAGGTAAAGTCTTAGAATGCTGATATCAGCAGATCAAGATCCTTTGAAATGATTCCGAATTTCTGTCCCAGTGTTTCGTTTGTGAGCATACCGTTAAAGACATAAACGCCGTTGCGAAGGCAAGGGTCGTTTTTCAGAAGATTGGTTATCCCTCCGGCTTCAGAAATGTTCCGCAACAGGGGATTGAATACATTGCTCAGGGCTATTGAAGCTGTCCGGGCAACACGTGATGGAAGGTTCCATGCGGAAAAATGTATTACGCCAAATTTTTCGAAAACAGGATCCCTGAGGGCGCGGCATTCGGTGGTTTCTATACACCCACCCCTGTCGATGCTGAGATCGATGATAACTGCTCCCTTTTTCATGCTCTTCACCATATCTTCAGTAACATAATACCATGGACGAAGGTTCTCGAGCTCAATCGCTCCGATAAGGACATCGGCTGATTTCAGGGCTTTTTTCAGAACCTGAGGGTGAAAGACGGATGTCTGAAGGCGCTGGCCCACAAGATTCTGAAATCTTCTCAGGCTGTGAAGTGAGCTGTCAAAAACCCTTACCTGTGATCCCAGTCCGAGAGCTGCGCGGGCCGCATATTCACCTGCAGTGTTGGCTCCAAGGATCACAACTTCCGTCGGGGTTACTCCTGTAATTCCTCCAAGCAGTACTCCCTTGCCGCCATGATGATTGCTCAGATAATCTGACGCAACAAGTATTGAAGTGACTCCGCTTATTTCGCTCATTGATTCCATTACAGGCATTACCCCATTGTTATCCTTGATTTTCTCAAGTGCAATGGCAGTCACTTTTTTCCTTATGAGACTGCTCAGCGTTTCCTCTCCAAGCTGGAGAACATTGAGGAATGACATAACTATCTGGTTGCCTTTGAGATATTCAGTTTCCTGCAATGTGAATGGGGCAACCTTTATCACAGCATCGGCACTGTAAACCCTTGCCTGTGAATCTGTTATTACAGCTCCGTTTTCGCTGTAATCCTTGTCGGAATAATTAGCTCCTGCTCCGGCACCTTTCTGCACGATTACCTCATTATCATTTTCAACCAGGATATTTACGGCTTCCGGGGTCAGAGAGACCCTTTTTTCGTCATTCTTTTTGTCACTGGGAATTCCTATAGATATCCTTTTCCGTCTGACAGTCGTTTCGAGCTGCTCCTCCTTCGGGAGGAATGCGGTATTGCCGAGATCGATGTTTGAGTTTTTACCTTTATTCATAATGGTGGAAAGGTTCTTTTTTTCAAAGGTACAAAATTTGACATTGAGGAGCAAGCATGGATAAGCCTAATTGATGTCAAGTATCCTTTCTCCCAGATTGTCGACCGTTATCTTTATCCTGAGTGTCTCAGGAGGAAGGATTTCTTCAATAAGCTCAGGCCATTCAAGAAAACAATATGAATTTCCTGAAAAGTACTCTTCAATTCCGAGATCAAACACTTCTTCTTTTTCCTTTATCCTGTAAAAATCAATATGATAAAGCGGTTCTCCCGATCTGGTCCTGTATTCGTTTACAAGGGTGAATGTCGGACTGCTTACCAGGTCAGTTGCACCAAGGATTTTGCAGACAGCCTTTATTATTGTTGTCTTTCCGGCGCCCAGGGATCCATAAAAACCCATTATCCTTGCTTTTCCTGCATACTTTAACAGTTTCCCTGCAGCTGCCGGAAGATACCTTTTATCTTTTATTACAATTCTCATTCAGGCAGGGCTTTTTCTTATCAGACCGGTTCAAGGCTGGCAATCGGAAGCATGATTTCCTGCATGGAGATGCCTCCATGCTGAAAGGTATCCTTGTAGTAGTTTGCGTAATAGTTAAAGTTGTTCTGATAAACGAGATAATCTTTGTTAAGGGCAAAAATATACTTTGAAGTTATGTTGGTCTTTGGCAATCCTGCCTTTTCAGGGTATTTTAATTCAAAAACCTGCCTTGGATTGTAGTCGAGATTTCTTCCCATTTTATATCGCAGGTTGGATGATGTATTCCTGTCGCCGACCACCTTGATGGGATTCTGAACCCGTATTGTACCGTGATCGGTACTGAATACAATTCTCACATTATGTGATGACAGGGTTGTAAGCAGTTCAAAGAGAGGTGAATGAATGAACCACGATTTTGTAAGGCTCCTGTAGGCCCTTTCATCGTTTGCAAGATCGCGTATCACACCTACCTCGGTTCTTGCATGTGAAAGCATGTCAACGAAATTGTAGACAAGAATATTTATATCGTTGTCCAGCATCTGGTTAACCCTGTCGTTTATCTTTCTGCCCTCCAGGTTGCTGATGATCTTGTAATAGGCCCATTTATACTTTAGTCCTTTTCTTGTAAGCTGGTATTTGAAAAGCTCCTTCTCGTAATTGTTCTTGCCTTCCTCTTCATCGTCGTCCACCCACAGCTCAGGCAGTATTGCTGCAATGGCCGAAGGCATCAACCCTGAGAAGATTGCATTCCGGCTGTACTGGGTTGCAGTCGGAAGGATACTATAATAAATTTCTTCCTCTAAAACCCTGTAAATTCCTGCAAGCTCAGTTGAAATTGTCTTCCACTGGTCAAAGCGCAGGTTGTCGATCAAAATGAAAAAGAGAGGCTTCCCATGCTGGATGTTAGGAAAGATCTTCTTTGAAAAGAGTGAAGGTGAAAGCACCGGCTTTTCAGTAGTATCAGGGTCGAGCCACGAAAGATAATTGTTAATAAGGTATTTGGCGAAAGCATTGTTTGCATCGTTTTCCTGGGTTTTAAGAATCTCGCCCATGCCCGGATCGGTTGATTTTTCAAGCTCCGATTCCCAAAAAGTGATCTTCCTGTAGACTTCTGTCCAGTCAAGATGATTCCTTGCCGATGAGATCATATTTCCTATCCGCGAAAACTCCTGCCTGTAATTGATCGTGGTTTTTTCAGTAATAAGCCGGCGTTGTTCAGTAATTCTCTTAATTGCAAGAAGTATCTGGTTTGGCTTTACCGGCTTGATGAGATAGTCGGATATCTCTGCACCGATTGCCGCTTCCATAATCCCTTCTTCTTCATGCTTTGTTATCATCACCACAGGTATATCGCTTCTTATTTCCTTGATAAGCCTGAGGGTCTCTATTCCGCTGAGGCCGGGCATATTCTCATCGAGGAAAATAAGATCGTATGGATTCTGCCTGACCAAGTCAATAGTGTCTGTTCCGCTGTAGCAAACATCGATATCATAACCCTTATCCCTAAGGAAAAAAATATGAGGTTTCAGAGCCTCAATCTCATCGTCAGTCCACAGGATCCTAATTTTTCTCATCGTCAGTAACCGGATTTAAGAATATAAAATTATTTATTCTTCCTTCCGGTCAGGTACTTTTCCTTAAAGAAAACGAAATAAGGTTCTGGATTTTTATCCTTTTCAAAGGCTTGAAGATTTTTATTATTGATAAGGAAAATCATAATGTTTTTTCCGGATGAATTTCTGATCTGTTTTTCGGCAGAGAAAGCGTCATAGTATTCCCACGCCTGCCGGTTATCGGCAAAGCCTGATACTGTGATCATAACATATTTGTTGTTGACAAGCACACCTTCAGTACGATAATTTTTATTTGTAAAGTTATCAATATTGTGGCTTATAACATCAAAAGTGGCCTGATTTATGTTAAATGCCGGATCCATTATTATAATCATGAATACATGCTGGGCCGTAGTGTCGACTGTATAAAGCTCTGCAGCGATCTGCTTTTCTTCTTCCACCTTCAGCTGCGGCAGTTTTTGATTCAGATAAGTTATCAGTCCGGATGCTTTTTTGCTTTCAGCTGATTCAGGCCATGCCTTTATAAGGCTGGTCAGCGCTTCCTTGAAAGCCCTTTCATCACTTATTTTTGCTGTCGAATATGCACGGAGAAGCATGAATTTTGGAGCAAGATCATCCTTCGGAACTTTGCTGAGTGCATCGTTGCAGAGATTTATTGCTTCACTGTATCTATCTTCTGCATAAGCATTGTAGGCATCGTCGTAAAGTTTTTCAGCAAGCTTCATCGATTCAATTTTCTTCTTATAGTAGTCAGGATCGGAAAGTATCCTTGAGAATTCGCTGTCAGGGTATTTTTCAAGCAGGCGCTGGCGATATGTCTCCGCCTTCTGGTTGTTGTTGTCCTTGTAAATCCTGTAAAGATCATAAAGCGTTTCCGGGGTCAGGCTGCTCCCCTGGAACCTTGTAAGCAGAGCCTCATATTCCTCAGCTGACTTTTCCCTGTTGGATATTTTTTCATTGAATACTCTGCCGGCTTCAAAATAGGCATCGGCTATCCTTTCATTTGACAGGGCCAGCAAGGAGTCATTCAACGGAAGATTTTTAAGATAAAACTCAGGCTTCTTGTAATCCTTCAGGGCCTTTGAAGTATCTGATCCTGCATGGCCTCCTTCCTCCTGTCCGTTTGCTGCCTGCTGAGCATTTACATTTGCTTTGTTCGATCGTCTCCAGTTATCTTCCAGACGCCGATCGCCCCATCTTTTACGGAATTCAGACCGTCCAAATGTAAGTGCGGTCTGGTTGTAAAAATACCACTTGCCCTCCTGGTCGATGTTGGTCTGGGCCCTTCTCTCATTTTCATAATTTTGCCCTATGGCAGCTCTTTCAGAATAATCGGAGGTTTTACCTTCACTTTCAGCCTTTGTTATTTTGGCAATTATTCCGGCAATCAGCGCATCCCTGTTGCTTTTTGGCATAGCTGCCACCTTCTGGAGGCTGTCTTCCCTTTGTATTATCAGCAATTGAGTGGTGAGGGCATTGAGGTTCTGTGCCTTTACCTTAAGCTCGCTGAAATCGGGATATTTCTGATCGAGAAAATATACAGTGCTGTCATAATATTTCCCGGCAATCAGGTAGTCGGGCTTTTTGTAAAAATAATCTGCAAGCGCCAGGTAAGATTTTCCTTTCTGGTTAGAGTTTGCTGATTTTGCTGATGCTGATTTGCGGTAATAGGCAATGGCTTCCTTTTCTTTGCCTTCCTTTATCATCATGTTACCCAGCGCGTAGTATATCTGGTCGAAATATTCCTTGTTTTTGGTATCCTTAAGCATTTTTTCAAGCTCACGTATTATTTCTGCCGGGTTTCCTGAATTGGGATCAAATACTCCGGCAATATTTATCCGGGCATTAAACTCAACGTCATACGGCGGATTCATCCTGACAACTTTTCTGTAAAGTTCGGTAGCTTTCTTTGAATCGCCTGATTTTTCATAAAGCTGGGCAAGCAGATAGGTGTTCCTGTATTTTGCACTCTTGCCCGTAAGGTAGTTAATCGATTTTGACAGAGGCTCGATCGATTCGGCATACATTTTCTCCTTTATGAACATATCGGCAAGGGTAGTGTAATATAATTCCTTTATTGTTTTTGAAGAGGAAGGCTTGATCCCGGCCTCAACAAGGATCCTTTTTGATTCAGCGAAATTCCGGGTCTCGTTGCTGATTCTGGCAAGCCAGATGGAAGATTCGGCCTTAATAAGGGAATCATTTGCTTCGGCAATACAATAGGTAAATACTGCTGAAGCTTCACTATATTCGTGTTTGTAAAACCTGGCCATGCCGATAAGGTAATAACTGTCATCAACCCACTTGTTATATTCTTTCTGTTCGAGAAGCGCTTTCTCATTTGGCGTAAGATCTCTCTTTACATTGAACTCTGGTTTTGCAGTTATCGATTTCAGTGCAATAAGCTTCGATGCTTTTTGAATTGCCTTCTCCATGTCGGAGGAGCAAAGCGACACTGTCGAAGGGTCACTTGAAGGGAAAACCCTGAGGAGGTCGGAGTAGTCATCCTTGTACCCCTTGTTTATTTTAGCCACACCGGCCTTAAAGCTTTCATAACCGTTGAAGTAGATGTTGAACCGTGCGGTCATATTATTGTAAAACCTTGAAGATCCGGTGTTTTTTTCAACCGAACAATTTGAAAGGATCAGCGATAATCCCAAAAAAATCAGGAACTTATATGAAATTTTCCCTGAAGACAACAGATTGGTATTTAATACTATAAACTGACTAAAACTGAGTATAGTATTTCAAAGTTATATAAAATTGGAAAGCCCTGTGAAGTCAGGCTGAAATTACTCTTTTTACCTCCGGGACCTCCTGCATGATTGCCTGTTCAACTCCTGCCTTAAGGGTTTGCATACTGTAAGGACATCCATGGCATGCTCCTGAAAGCCTTACCTTCACGGTAAGATCCCCGGTTATCTCAATAAGTTCGATATCGCCTCCGTCGCTTTGCAGGTACGGCCTTACCCTGTTCAGAGTCTTTACCACCTTTTCCCTTGTTTTTTTTATATCTGTCATTTCTTAGTGAATTTAATCTTTTTGCTTGTTTTCTGTAACATTTTGCCGGTACGACCGACAACTTTAATTATCTGGTCATTTCCACTTTAACTGTTGGTCTCTGCTCCCTGTTCCTTTTGTTCACCTTTTCAACAAGTTCATCGGCAAGCGCCATAAAAGCTTTTCCAGTGAAAGAATCATCAAGTGCAGCAGGATGGCCATTGTCGCTTCCATCACAGATTCCCTGTACTATCGGTATCTGACCGAGAAGAGGTACATTCATCTTTTTGGAAAGCGGGATGCAGCCATTTTTCCCGAAAATGAAATATTTGTTTTCCGGCAGCTCGGCTGGTGTGAACCATGACATGTTCTCCACAAGCCCTAGTACAGGTACATTTATCTTTTCACTCCTGAACATTGAAATTCCCTTTACGGCATCAGTCAATGCAACTTGCTGAGGAGTGCTTACCACTATTGCCCCTGTTACCGGAACTTCCTGTACCAGTGTAAGATGGATATCGCTTGTGCCGGGAGGCAGATCAAAAAGAAGATAATCGAGTTCACCCCAGTCTCCCTGTGCAATCAGCTGTTTAAGGAAGCCTGAAGCCATAGGTCCTCTCCAGACAACAGCCTCTGACGGATCGATGAAAAAACCGGCCGAAAGTACTTTTACACCATATTTTGTAAGTGGAACAATATAGTCAATGCCATTCTTCCTTACGATATCCGGCTTATACCTCTCCTCACCAAACATTCTCGGAACCGAAGGGCCGAAAATGTCAGCATCAAGAAGTCCGACCGAATAGCCTTTACGGGCGAGAGCGACTGCCAGGTTAACCGCTATTGTTGTCTTGCCGACGCCCCCTTTACCTGAAGAGATGGCGACAACGTTTTTTACCCCCGGCAGGATCTCATCGGATTTCCCTTGAGTCTCCTGTAGATTCGCGGCGGCCTTTATTTTTATTTCATTTATAACTGCATCTGCGCCAAGCTTTTCCTTCAGTGTTTTTGCAACGACGCTTTTTACCGAAGAAATGAACGGATCGTTTTGCCTTAGCGCCATTATTGTGACAGAAATACCGTTTTCATCCGATTCTATTTCATCAACCATCCCCAGAGATACTATATCCTTCCCTTTTTCAGGATGGACAACTCCCGACAGGGCTTTTAATATCTGCTCTTCCTGAAACTTCACCTTTTTCTTATTTTTATTTAAATTAAATATAAACAAGGTGCAATTTTATTAATAATTTTTGTGATTTCAAAAATCACATAAGTTCGACGGAAGGATCCCAGAATTTTTTCCTGAAATCAACCACCATGTCATCTTCCACAGTAATCCCTTCATTTTCAAGAAGTTGTTGCATAGTAGTCGAATTGCCGAAATGTAACTTACCGGTCAGGCAGCCGTTCCTGTTGACCACCCTGTGTGCCGGTATAAACTCCGGCTTGCTGTGGCTTGCATTTAATGCCCATCCTACCATTCTGGCCGAACGGCCGGTTGCAAGGTAATGTGCAATAGCTCCGTACGAGGTCACCCTTCCGCGCGGTATGAGCCTGGTGACTTTGTACACCCGGCTGAAAAAATCCTCATCAGTATGTCTTTCACCAGTCATCCCTGATAGCCTTATCTTTTTCAAGCCTGAAAGCAAGGTAGCATATCTTCAGGCCTTCCTCCAGGAACATTTTTTCATAGTGAGTTCTTATTGAGAATATTGCATCTGACATCCGCTGGCAATTACCGGCTCCTTCATTGTTCAGGAAGACAGCGGCCAATGCTGCCTTTTCAGAAGTACCGGCTGAGTATAAATCACCGGTTTCAAAAAGAACTTCCAGTGCATTGTCTGCTGCGATTCTTCTTGTATAATTGAAAAGTTCCCTGTTGTCCGTTTTCAGATGGACGTTACCTTTATCTTTCAATATTGTTCTGTATTTATTAAGGAACCAGGGGCAGGTCAACCTCTTGTTTGAGTTTTTCTTCCCCGGGTGGGGGTCCGGAAAAGTCAGAAGTATTTCGTCGACTTCATCTTCGGAAAAGAAGGAGCTGATAAATTCTATTCTTGTCCTGAGGAAAGCAACGTTGCCTGACCGGATTTCATTGGCGGTCTTGGCACCTCTCCACATCCTTGCTCCCTTGATGTCAATCCCAATGAAATTCTTATGCGGAAAGATTCCTGACAGTCCGACTGAGTATTCTCCCTTTCCGCAGCCGAGTTCAAGAACGACAGGAGAGTCATTCCCGAACATCCTGTCATTCCAATGACCTTTTATCGGGTGATCTTTTCCGGCGACATCACCTGTGGCGGGCTGAATTACGTTTCTGAATGTATTCAGTTCGGCCCATCTGGCAAGCTTATTTTTTCCCACTCCTGAGAGGCCGTTTGCTGGTTTTTTCCACCCTTATTCCGAAATCATAAACCCCTTTCAGGCTTTCAATACGCATTCCATGCTGAACCGCAATCAGGTAGTTTCCGGCGACCGGGAAAAAGACATTGGACTTATAGGGAAGCAAAAGTTCATGAATATCTCCGAAGCCTTTTCCCAGCCTCTTACCTTTATCATCTGCAATGTCATACTGAAGGGTGTCCGTTATGCTTTTTCCCTTTGGGGAGGTTGTTGTGACAAAAAGGTAGATGTTCCGGTAAGGATAAGAAGAACTTGTTCTTATCGTAAAAAATATATTGTTTCCCGACAGCGTATCTTTCACGGGTATTTTAAAAACCGGGATGTGGGCAAGCTCCCAGGTTCTTGATTTCATATCTGCAGTATCGGTGAAGACCACATTTTTTCCACACGATATCAGCAAAGCAATTGCCGGAATGATCAACAGGCACTTATTTGTCTTTCCTGTCATTGGATCTCTTGTTCTTTTTCCTGTAAGAATGCTTGTGATGCTGTGGTTTGTTCTCGATAACATCAAACCTTGTAAGACTGTTATTTTTAAGAAGATCCTGCGAATGCTGGGTCTCTTCATGAGGTTCATTGTCAACAAGAAGTTTGTCGGGCTTTAATCCTCTCCTGTTCAGAGCCTGTATTTCTCTTACCCTGTCGACGGGAACTGAAATGAGGTCAACCGGCAGCTGAGGATCGGAGGAGTACCAGTAGATATTTTTGTACACCTCCATTTTCTGAAAATAGGCTGTCGAATCCGCAAGCTCAAGGGGTATATCCCTTGGAGGGAATAAGCGCTGGGCATCGACGTAGCAGTCAAATTCAAAGTTCAGGCAACATTTAAGCTTGCTACATTGCCCTGCAAGTTTCTGAGGATTAAGGGAAAGCTCCTGATATTTCGCATGGGTGGTGGTGACCGAAATAAAATTGGTGATATGAGTGGCACAGCATAATTCACGTCCGCATGAGCCTATGCCGCCGATCCTTCCAGCTTCCTGCCTTGCACCTATCTGCCTCATTTCTATTCTCACCCTGAATTCATCAGCAAGTACTTTGATAAGCTGCCTGAAATCGACTCTCTCGTCAGCGATATAGTAAAAAATAGCTTTTGTCTTATCACCCTGGTACTCAACATCTCCAATTTTCATGTTGAGTTTGAGTTCTTCAGAGATATGCCTCGATCTCAGCATTGTCGGGATCTCAAGCTCTTTAGCCTCTTCCCATTTAAGGATATCTGCAGGTTTTGCCTTTCGGTAAACTTTTTTCAGATCATCAACCAGGGGTTGCGTTTTAAGTCTTTTCAGTTGTTCATTAAGCAGCGGCCCGATCATTGACACCCTTCCAATGTCGTGACCTGGTGAGGCTTCAACAGCAACAATATCGCCAATTTCAAGCCTGAGTCCGTTAATATTCCTGAAAAGTCCCTTTCTGGTATTCTTGAACCGGATCTCCACGATATCTGTATCGATCGAAGTGGGGGGAATACCTTTGAGCCAATTGAATGAATCAAGCTTATTGCAACCCGGCTTATATGTCATATCAGGCAGACGGATCTCCTCGCTATGCTGTCCTGCTGTTTCTTCGTTCTCCGTCATCTGGAATTGATGTTTTTGAATTTATCAGGCAAAAATAGTGAATAAATGCGTCAATTTCAATTAATCTGAAAAGTGTCACCGTTTAATGAGCCTTGTGATTTTAAGAGCAAGGTCGAGGAATATGATCTTTGCATTGCCGTTGGCTTCAATATGTGAATATGCATTGCCCAGTTCCTCTGTCAGGGCATAAATGTTTTCCCGGTTAATGAATGGATGAAAGTTTGCTGAGAATTCAGCCTCGCTTCCGGTAAGGAACACGATCTTGTTTTTAAGCTGGTCAAGCGTCAGCATCAGATTCTCCCTGATAAGTCTCAGCGAAAACGCGATAAAGTTCTTCTGGGATTCCCTTCCTATTGAGGCCATTTCTTCCGACCAGGTGATCAGGGAAATGACATCTCTTTTCCATCCGTAACGCATGACATTTTTAAATCGGTCGAGGTTGAGAAAAGAGGTGTCCTCATTTTCGCACATCTCAATCGCCCTTACTATATTGCCGTTGGCAACCTGGGCAATATCGGCGGCTTTTGGTCCGCTTAACTCAAATCTGGCAGTCAGGAAGTTCACAATATCATCCCTTTTGAATGCCTGGATCTTGACGATCTGGCAACGGGAGAGGATTGTTGGTATTACTTTGTCGGGTTCTTCGGAAACAAGAAGAAAAAGAGTTTTTTCAGGAGGTTCCTCGATCAGCTTCAGCAGTTTATTTGCAGTGGAAAGGTGCATTTTCTCGGGAAGCCAGATGATCATTATCTTGAAATCCGATTCAAATGATTTCAGACTGAGTTTTTTGATAATTTCCAAAGCTTCGGATGCAAAAATCAATCCCTGGGCATTTCCAACTTCAATATTATCGAGCCACTTATTAAGTGAGAAAAATGGAGAATGTTTTACAAATTCACGCCACTGTTCGATATATTTATTGCTTACCGGCTCATCATTCTTTTTGTCCTTTTTGTCCTTTATGACGGGAAAGACAAAATGAAGATCAGGATGGATAAGCTTTTCATATTTAATGCACGATTTGCAGACACCGCATGAATCGGCAGGAAGTCTGTTTTCACAGCTTATGAACTGTGCATATGCCAGGGCGAGGGCCAGTCCTCCGCAACCTTCAGGACCCGTAAAGATCTGGGCATGACTCACATGTTCACGGTCAACAGAACTTACAAGTCTCCCGATTATCTCTGCCTGTCCGGGAATTTCAGAAAACCTCATTAAACTCTGGAAGATAAATTGTTTTATATGATTGCTGCAAGCGCTGCTTCATAATCAGGTTCCTGAGTAGTATCAGGAACGAGCTGGGTGTAAACCACTTTTCCCGACTCATCAATAACCACGACGCTTCTGGCATACAATCCCTTGAAAGGTCCATCGAGAGTGTCCATCCCATAGGCTTTCCCAAAGTCAGTGTCGCGGAATCCCGAAAGAGGAACCACATTGGTAATACCTTCAGTCGAACAGAAGGCTGCGTGGGCAAAAGGCAGGTCCTTTGATATTGCAAGGACCACTGTATTGTTCATTCCTGCAGCCATCTGGTTGAATTTTCTAACTGAAGTGGAGCACACTGATGTACCAAGGCTGGCAAATATGTTAAGAAGTACCTTTTTCCCTTTCAGCTCCGATAATGACATCTCTCCGAGGTCTGATTTCACAAGTGTGAAGCCGGGGGCCTTGCTTCCTTTGACCGGAAGATTTCCCGAGGTATTTACCGGATTGCCTTTAAAAGTGATTTTAGCCATGACTTTTTTCTTCAAATTTAATCAAACTTTTTACATAGGAGAAACCCCTCTTCATGAAAGAATGTTCAGTTTTGCCCTGTGGCGCTTCTTTGATCGTCTTTGGAACTATGTGTAACTATTTAAAGCATCAGGAACTTGTGCGAAGGAAATTATGAGAGGTCACAGAGGGCCGCAGAGGAGTAATTTATATGGCTTCAGGTCTTAATAAGATCAACTAAATACATTTATTATTCCCAAAAATTTGGTAGGTTTGCATGTATTAATAAACAAATTACCATTAAACATTTGATATATGAAAATGATTCAGGACTTCAATTTTAAAGGAATTAAAGCCATTGTCAGGGTTGATTTCAATGTGCCGCTCGACAAAAAGACTTTTGCTGTTACAGATGACACCCGTATCAGAGGGGCCTTGCCTACCATAAAAAAGATACTTGGCGATGGCGGGTCTGTTATCCTCATGTCCCACCTTGGGCGTCCTGAAGGAAGGATGGAAAAATATTCACTGAAACCCGTTCTTCCGGTTCTTGAAAAGTACCTCGGCCAGAAAGTTCTTTTTGCAGATGACTGCCTTGGCGAATCTGCTGTTAAAATGTCGGCAGCCCTCAAACCCGGAGAAGTCCTGCTTCTTGAAAACGTAAGATTTTATCCTGAAGAAGAAGGAAAGCCGGTTTTACCGGAAACAGCAACCGATGAAGAAAAGAAAGCCGCAAAGGCGGACCTTAAAGCAAAGCAGAAAGAGTTTGCAAAGAAGCTTGCCAGCTATGCAGATGTCTATGTCAACGATGCATTCGGCACTGCACACAGGGCCCATGGAACCACTGCAGTGATAGCTGATTACTTCCCTAAAGACAAGATCATGTTTGGATACCTTATAAACAGTGAGCTTGCTGCAATGGACAAGGTCCTTAATAATGCCCAGCATCCGTTTACTGCAATTATGGGAGGCGCCAAGGTTTCGGACAAGATCATGCTTATTGAAAATCTTCTGAACAAGGTTGATAATCTCATCATCGGCGGAGGCATGACTTATACTTTTATCAAGGCGCAGGGTGGGAAGATCGGAAAGTCGCTCTGTGAGGAAGACAAACTCGACCTGGCCCTCGAAATACTGAAAAAAGCAAAAGAGAAAAATGTGAACCTTTATCTTCCTGTCGACAGCCTGAATGGTGATAAGTTTGACAATGAGGCCAATACAAAACTTACGTCTGCTGATGCAGTCGATAATGGCTGGATCGGAATGGATATCGGCGAAAAGACTATCAAGCTTTTTTCAGATGTGATCAATAAATCAAGGACCATACTCTGGAACGGTCCAATGGGTGTCTTCGAAATGGATAAGTTCTCAAAGGGAACAACCGCCATAGCAAAGGCTATTGCTGCAGCAACCGCAAAAGGTGCTTACAGTCTTATTGGCGGCGGCGACTCAGTGGCAGCCATCAATAAGAACGGACTTGCAGATAAAGTGAGCTTTGTTTCAACCGGCGGAGGTGCAATGCTCGAATATATGGAGGGTAAAAAACTGCCGGGAATTGTTGCGATAAGAGGCGAATAACCTTTGAACTTCAAGACTGATAGTTTTTTGTGCATCCCCGGATTGTATGTTTTTCTTAATAGATTCAATTAATTTTGATGTTAGTTATGAAAAGGAATGTATTAATCATATCAGTTTTGATTCTGGCTTTTTCGGGATGCAAAAAAAACAATGAGATTAGCCAGTCAGGGACCGAGACAATTGAAACGACCCTTACATTTGACAATACCAGCCAGTCATATTATTCCATGGGGTTCTCATTTTCACTTGGCCAGAAAATATCGACGCTTAGCGACCCCGGTCCTGATATTACGCTGATTGCCGATGTCGACGTTGACGGGATTACCATTCGAAGGTTGATAATTCAGACCGAAAGCTTTGAAAACTCCTTTTATAAATATGGTGAGTACTCAAGCGCTTCACTTGCAGAATCAGCTTACAAAGGCCTTACCTCGGCAACTGTTTCACAGTGGAGCGAGCAGGTTGACACGGTGAAGGCTAACCAGGTATGGATATTCAGAACATCCCCGGACAATGATGTTCTTAATATGCATTATGCAAAATTCAGGATAATAAGTACTGTTGCCGAAATGAAAAGCGGCATTCCATATGGTGCATGCACATTTGAATGGGCATACCAGCCAAACGGGACACTGACCTTCCCGGCTAAGTAACCATGGGATTTCCCGAACGCGCTTTCGGCCTGAAAGATCAAGATGATTTCAATTCCCTGGCATTGGAAATATTCAATTTCCAGGCAGAAAATAACCCTGTTTATAACCGGTTTCTTTCCGGACTGGGAAGAGACAGAAAAAGAGTAAGAAAACCTGATGAAATTCCCTTTCTTCCTGTTGAATTTTTCAGGAACCATAAAGTTGTGGCCGGAAGCCTGCCGGCTGAAATAGTATTTGAAAGCAGCAGAACAGCAGGAGCTTTGCCCGGACGTCATTTCGTGCATGACTTAAAAGTTTATGAAACCAGTTTTCTGAAGACTTTCAGCCTTTTTTACGGGGATCCTTCCGGCTGGATGATTGCTGCTTTGCTGCCCTCTTACACCGAAAGGAAAAATTCTTCACTTGTATGGATGGTTGACAATCTGATTAAAAGAAGTCTTGTTCCCGGAAGCGGATTTTACAGGGACGATCCTGAAGAACTTGTCAGGATACTGACTGAAGCAAAGCATAGGGAACGCAAAACTATGCTCTTCGGTGTCAGCTTTGCGCTGCTTGACCTGGCTGAAAAATATTCTCCTGATCTGTCCGGCGTAATTGTAGTTGAAACCGGAGGTATGAAAGGGCGCAGAAAGGAGATTACAAGGGAAGAGCTCCATTCTGTTCTGAAGAAAAAGCTGAATGTGGAGGAGGTTCATTCGGAATACGGCATGACCGAACTTCTCAGTCAGGCTTATTCGACCGGGAAAGGCATCTTCCGCTGCCCTCCATGGATGAAGATCATGATAAGGGATCCGCAGGATCCGCTTACAATAATCAGGGAACCGGAAAGGGCAGGTGGAATAAATATCATTGACCTGGCAAATGTCTGGTCATGCCCGTTCATTGCCACAAGCGATCTGGGGAAGCTCCACGCCGATGGCGGCTTCGAGGTACTTGGCAGGTTTGACAACAGCGATATCCGCGGATGTAACCTGATGGCAGAGTGAACTATAATAGAGGTAATTATCGCAATGTCGGGTAAAAGGCATTTTCGATATGATCAATTTCAAAACTCCCGCCTTTTGATATCAGGGTGATAATATCAAAACGGCTCTCCTTGTCTATATCGTATCTGCGGATGTACCAGTCTGCGGCATAGATTATCGATTTCTGCTTTTCTTTTGTTACTGATGTTGAAGGGTTTACAAGGCTATCGTCGCTTCTGGTCTTGACTTCGACAAATACAATGAAATCCTTGTTTTCTGCCACAATATCAATTTCCTTTTTACCGGACACCCAGTTACGGTGTCGTATGGTATAACCTTTGCTTTTTAAATGTTCTGCAGCCAGATCTTCTCCTTTGCGGCCGAGGGATTGTGATTCGTTCATACCGGGAATAATAACTCAGTTCAGATGTCAGATTTCTATCAGCTTGTTTTTTATTGCGTAAAGTATCAGGCTGGCGGTATTCTTTGAATTTGTCTTTCCAAGAAGGTTCGCCCTGTGCTTATCGACAGTCCGCTTGCTTATGAACAAGCTCTCGGCAATTTCCTGGTTTGAAAGGCCTTCGCAGATCTTAAGCAGGATCTCCTTCTCTCTTTTTGAAAGATTAGCCGACTTGTTTACGGATTCCCTGTTTTTTATTTTCTGGATCACATGGTACAACAACTCCTGGGAAAAATATGTTCCGCCTTTTTGGACCGTGAGAATTGCCTCTTTTACTTCTGAAATATCTGAATCCTTAAGCACAAACCCTTTCGCCCCGGCATCAACCATTTTGTTGTAATACTCCTCTTCACCGTACATCGAAAGTGCTATAATATTGATGTCAGGGCAGATCCTGAGGCTTCTCCTTGTAGCCTCGATCCCATCCATTTCGGGCATGTTGATATCCATAAGGGCGATATCGGTCCTGGTATTCCTGATGATCTTTATGAATTCCTCCCCGTTTGAGGCTTCTCCGATGACGTCAAATTCGGGAAAAGCATCCAGGAGGATCTTCATACCGTTCCGGAACAGCTGATGATCGTCAGCTATTATTATCCTGATTTTTTCCATAAAGCAGACTCAGCTTTGTTCTGACTCATTCGGTGATCTTGATAAGAGCGGTTGTCCCTTTGCCCGGAGTACTTTCAATTATGAATACACCGTCAACCGACCTTACCCTTGTCTCAATATTTGACAACCCCATTCCTTTAATATCTTCACTGTCAAGAGAGGAAGTATCAAAGCCACGACCGTTGTCAGAAAACTGCAAGGTAATGAATTTTTCATGTTTGTTCAGCTCAATTTCAATCCTCGAGGCCCCCGAATGTCGTATTGAGTTATTGATAAGCTCGCATGCGGCCCGGTAAACCACAACCTCCTTTTCGGTTTCAAGCCTCTGGTTTTCCATATTTGATTTGAAATCAATTTCAATGGCCTTTGTCTGGTTGATTTTTGCGGTGAAGGCTCCGAGTGCGCTCGAAAGTCCGAAGTTTGACAGAACATGCGGGCTGAGGTTGTTTGATATGTCCTTCAGGGTATTGATCGATTCATTTATGAGGTGATTGGTATTGTTGAGGATTACAACCCCTGCCTGATCATTTATTCTTTCATTAAGTGCCGATAGTGACATTTTGATAGTTGACATCAGCGGTCCAAGTCCGTCATGAAGATCCTTTGCAAACCTTTTCCTTTCGTTCTCCTCGGTATTGATTATTGCAGTTATCACTCTTTTCTCAGCCCTGGTCCTGTCAATCTCGGCCCGCTTCAGGGAATTGAACAGCTCCCTGATGAGAATTACGCCAACGATTATCATGAATGATACAAGAACAGCGATCCATTCATCTATTACCTGCCAGGTATATGAAGGAGTTCCCCTGAAGTATTCAAAGAACTGAATTATTTTATTGACCGCCATGAATACGAACGACAATGAAAGAAGTATCCATGAAAGACGGTATTTAGTAAGCTTCATAAACCTGAGGGCGATTATTGCTGCGACTATCTGCAGGATTATGGAAATGATAAGGGCTATTAATCTTACCATGACGTTTATTATTATTTTACAAAAATAACAGGAATTTATTTAACGGTGCAAAGCTCAAGGGCACAAAGGTACAATAGCGCCTTTTTACCGTTTATTACCACTGTACCTTTATCTTTTCTTTGCGCCATTGCATCTTTTTATTACCTTTGAACCATTCAAAAAAGTTTTATGAAGTTCATTTACGACGTTGGTATACTGATAGTTACCTTTCTTATAAGATTAGCGGTACCGTTTAATTCAAAGGCGAGACTTTGGGTTGAAGGAAGAAGAAACTGGAAGGCTCAACTGAAAGAAAAAGTTAACCGGCGGGACAAGAATATCTGGGTTCACTGTGCTTCCCTCGGAGAGTTTGAGCAGGGAAGGCCGGTGATAGAAATGATAAAAAAAGAAGGGCCGGAATTTAAGATCATCCTTACTTTCTTTTCACCTTCGGGCTATGAAGTGCGTAAAAACTATCCGCTTGCCGATTATGTATGTTATCTTCCGGCTGATACTCCGGGCAATGCCTCTGAATTCGTATCAGGCGTAAATCCGGCATTTGTCATCTTTGTTAAATATGAATTCTGGAACAATTATATACTTACCCTGTCGGAAAGGGATATACCTATATATTTAATATCCGGAATTTTCAGACAAGATCAGTACTTCTTTAAATGTTATGGTACCTTTTTCAGGAAGACACTATCAGGTTTCAGGTACTTCTTTGTTCAGGACAGGCAATCGATGGAACTTCTTTCAGCTATTGGTTACAGAAATGTCGAGGTGTCAGGCGATACAAGATTCGACAGGGTTTTGCAGATAGCTGCTGAGGCGACAGATATTCCGCAGCTTGAGCTTTTCAGGGGAGGAGAGAAGCTTTTCCTTGCAGGCAGCAGCTGGCCGCAGGATGAGGAGATAATTGCAAGATATGTCAATAGCTTCCCCGGGAAAATGAAATGGGTATTTGCCCCTCATGAAATTGACAGCGGTAATATCGAAAGGCTTGAAAAGTTGTTCACGACAAGCGTTGTAAGGTTTTCTGAATTTAATGAATCTTCAGCCGGCGCACGGGTAATGATTATGGATAATATTGGTATGCTGTCCTCGGCGTACCGTTATGCATTCATTGCGGAAGTCGGAGGCGGTTTTGGCAAGGGGATACATAACATTCTTGAAGCTGCATGCTGGGGGGTACCTGTATTATTCGGACCTGATTTTGAAAAGTTCATGGAAGCTGTAGATCTGGTAATGCTGGGGGGAGCAAAATGTTTTCATTCGTACGGTGAGTTTTCTGCGATTATTGAAACCTGGATATCGGATCAGCCCTTATATATGAAGTCTGCAGAAACAGCGCTGTCGTACGTGAAGCAAAATTCAGGTGCAACTGAAATAATAATGAAAAAACTATTTGCGGAGGATGTCAACAATGCTGACTGATAACTTGTTTAAAACTAACCTGAATGTAAAAAAATAGCATGATCTAAAGAAATATAAATTGCTTCTTCATAATTAACCTGTACCTGATTCTCTAACTGACACAAAATAATTTTATTACGATAATGTGAAACTTATTGTTACTTAATCCTAATCCTTAAATTCATGAATATGAAAAAAATTCTACTCAATCTTATTTTAAATTTTCTTCTGGCGGGGGCGCTTCTGACAAATGCCTTCGGCCAGGTAACTACTTCCGGAGTAAAAGGCCGGATTTCAGATGAAAAAAATGAACCATTGGCAGGTGCTACAATTGTTGCCATTCATACTCCATCAGGGACTAGGTACGGGACGCTGACAAACGAGGATGGACGTTTCTCAATAGCCAATATGAGAGTAGGCGGGCCTTACCAGGTAACGATTTCCTTTGTTGGTTATAAACCCCAGGTTTATGACGACATTAAATTAACCCTTGGTAATGTGACCGACGTAAATGTAGCTCTTTCACCGAATGTAACCTCCCTTAATGAAGTGGTTGTTTCATCAGGCAAAAACAATATAATAAACTCGGAACGGACAGGTGCCGCAATTAACGTTTCAAACGACGTGGTTAATGCAGTTCCGACAATATCAAGAGGTCTGAAGGATTTTACCAAGATCAGCCCGTTTGCCAATAATGCAGGAAGCGGAACTTCTTTTGCTGGGGCAAACAACAGGTATAACCAGTTTGCAATCGACGGTCTGGTAAATAATGACGTTTTCGGTCTGACTTCATCGGGCACCAACGGCGGACAGGCAGGGATTGAGCCGATAAGTCTTGATGCAATTGATGAATTCCAGATCAATATCGCTCCATACGACGTAAGACAAAACGGATTTACAGGCGGCGGTATAAATGCGATTACCAAAAGCGGAACAAACAGATTTACAGGTTCAGCGTATTTCTATGGAAACAACCAGAAGCTTGTCGGTAAAAACGAACCTAAAACAAATACCAAAGTACCTGTCGCAAATTATTATGACTATAAGCTTGGTTTTACACTGGGCGGACCGATTATCAAAAACAAAGTATTTTTCTTTGTAAATGGTGAAATTGCAAGAAAGAATTATCCTCTGCAATATGTTCCCGGCACACCTACCTCAAATATAACCCTTGATGAAGTAAACAGGATCGTCGCTGTCCTGAAGAGGGTTGCCCCTTCATACGATCCCGGCGCATACCTTGATATCAACAGCGAAACAAACAGTAACAAGATTCTGGCTAAAGTCAACTGGAATATCAGCGATAAGCATAAATTAATACTCAGGCACAGTTACACATACGGCGAAAATATTAACATAACCCGGAGCGCGACTGCCCTGCGATTTTACAATAACGGGTATCTTTTCCCAAGCACCACCAACTCATCCGGACTCGAGCTCAACAGTGTCATTTCAAACAATATGTCAAACAAGTTTGCCCTGGGTTATACAAGGGTGGTAGATGACCGCAATCCTATCGGCGCTGATTTTCCGCAGGTGCTGATTAACCTTAATGGCGGCTGCAGCGCTACTCTTGGCAGCGAATATTCATCAGTGGCAAATAAGCTTGTTCAGAATATATATTCTCTTTCTGATGACTACAACATTTTTCTTGGTAAGCATACGATTACTTTAGGCACTCATAATGAAGTCTATAAATTCTATAATCTTTTTGTTCAGAACATTTTCGGGAATTACGCCTACAATTCCCTTGAAAACTTTGAAACAGTAGGAACGCCGGCTGAAGTGGCCCCGACATACTATGCAATAGGATATTCCTTCGATACATCCGATAACCCCTCACAAAGCAACGGAGCTGCACATTTTACAGCAATGCAGCTTGGCCTTTATGCTCAGGATGAATACCAGGTTAGAGACAACCTTCAGATTACCCTGGGTCTTAGAATTGATGTCCCGGTATTCCCTGTAAAGCCCGGAGAAAACATTCAGTTTAACACATCCTATCTGTACGATAATGTTGCAACAGGAGTGCTTCCCGAATCAAAAATCATGTGGTCCCCCAGGCTGGGTTTTAACTGGGATGTATTTGGCAACAAGACAACCCAGGTAAGGGGCGGAACAGGACTATTCACAGGAAGGGTGCCTTTTGTCTGGATCTCAAACCAGTTTTCAAACAACGGCGAACTTAACGGAAGCTATAGTGTGGGAAGCTCATCCTCAAGTGCAAAGCCGATTACAAACCCCGCAGGTATGATATTCGACCCTGATCCTTATACGCAGAAAACTGCAACCGACTATGGAAAAACAGCTGGAAGAGGAGCAATTAATGTTGTTGACCAAAACCTGAAATTTCCGCAGGTTTTCAGGACAAATATTGCAGTTGACCAGAAACTTCCATGGGGAGTCATTGCCACGGTTGAGGCTGTATTCAGCAAAACTTACAATAATGTCAACTTTACAGATCTCAACAGGCAGGTTGATCCAACCTTTGTATTTGCAAGTGTTGACCAGAGGCCGAGGTACATATCAGGAAGGATCGATGCAAGCTTTGATGAAATTATAAAATTTGAAAACACGAACAAAGGCTATTCCTGGAACTTTGTTGCCATGTTGCAGAAGCAGTTTCAGAATGGCTTCGACGCAATGCTTTCCTATACATATGGAAAATCAACTGACCTGAACTCCGGTACCTCCAGTGTTGCTTATTCCAACTGGCGCTATGTCAATAACGTCTACGGACCGAACAATCTTCCCCTTACCAGGTCCAATTATGATCTCGGAAGCAGGATCACCGGTTTTTTGACCTACAGGATAAATTACCTTGGCAATAAAATGTCAAGCCAGGTTTCATTGTTTTATAACGGACAGTCGGGCCAGCCGCTTTCATACATTTATAACGGTGATCTGAACAATGACGGCACTACCAACGACATGATCTATATCCCGGCCAAACAGTCGGACATCAACCTCATCGATATTGCTGCCACAAGCACAACACCTGCGATTACTGCGGCTGACCAATGGACAGCCCTTGATAAGTTTATTTCAGGTAACAGGTACCTCAGAAAGCACCGCGGACAATACGCTGAAAGAAATGCTGCACGCCTTCCATTCCAGAATGAATTTGATTTCAGATTTCTACAGGAATTCAAGCTGAACATTGGAAGATCAACCAACAGGCTTCAGCTGTCATTCGACATCCTGAATGTAGGCAATATGCTGAATAAAAAATGGGGGCATTCAATTTATGCAGACAACCAGCAATTCACCCTGATCAATTATAAGGGCCAGGACAAGAACAATGCATCGCTTCCAACCTTTACATATGACGGTTCCGGCCAGGTTAATGGTCGTGCATATCAGTTATCCGATCTTTCCTCACGCTGGCAGGGTCAGATAGGTATCAGATACATTTTTGATTAAAGAATTTAGAATCTTTTTCAAAAGAGGGTGTCTTCAGAACGGACACCCTTTTTTGATTCTTTTTTTATCAATTTTCTGAATCAGGTTTTTAATCGACAGATTATAATGACTTTAAACCATCTGATCGAAACGGTCAACAGTATATTTTTTGTAATAATCTGATAATCAGTTTATAATGTCTGGTTAATAACTATCCGTTCAAATGTTAATAAACTTAAAAATTTTGTCTTGCTTGAGGTTTTTCGCTTATCTAATTTAGCATTTACCCGCTTTAAAAATCAACGGTCGTATAATCGTAACATAGTCAGGGATTAACAGAATTATTTATCTATATGGGAGAACTATTTGTTCAGGAAACAGTTATTTTATCTGAAAGTCCGAATGAAATACATTCATCGGAACCAGGAAAAAAAGAGGCAATGAAAGAGAATAACAAACCGGCGGAGAAGAAAGCCGAGAAGACTATTTTCACACATGATGAAGCGGTAGAAGCAAGTATTGTTTATTTCAATGGAGACGAGCTGGCGGCAAGGGTCTGGGCTAACAAATATGCTCTCAAGGACTCCTTCGGCAACCTGTACGAAAAAACTCCGGATGACATGCATCACAGGATTGCGCATGAAATACACAGGATTGAAAAAAAGTATAAGAACCCTCTGCCCGAAGAGCTTATCTACAGCGTACTTAAGAATTTCAGGTATATAATTCCCCAGGGAGGGCCGATGACAGGAATTGGAAATGAATACCAGATCGCCTCGCTGTCAAACTGTTTTGTAATCGGCAACGACGGTTCGTCCGACTCCTATGGCGGTATCATGAAGATCGACCAGGAACAGGTGCAGCTCATGAAACGGCGCGGCGGAGTTGGCCACGACCTCTCGCATATAAGGCCGAAGGGAACACCTGTCCTTAACAGCGCCCTTACCTCCACCGGTGTCGTTCCTTTCATGGAGCGATATTCCAATTCCACCAGAGAAGTGGCTCAGGACGGCCGGCGTGGAGCCCTGATGCTTTCAATCTCAATAAAACATCCCGACAGCGGTAAATTTATAGATGCCAAGCTTGAAAGCGGGAAAGTGACAGGAGCAAATGTGTCGGTGAAGCTCACCGATGAATTCATGAGGGCTGTCGAGGCGCACGGTACGTTCAGGCAGCAATATCCGATCTACTCGGGGAAGCCGAAATTTGTAAAAGATATTGATGCTGTCCAGCTCTGGAGCAAGATAATTCATAACGCGTGGAAATCTGCAGAACCCGGTGTGCTTTTCTGGGACACAATTATCAGGGAGAGTGTCCCCGACTGTTATGCAGACCTGGGCTTTGCCACTGTATCGACCAACCCGTGCGGCGAAATTCCACTTTGTCCTTACGACAGCTGCAGACTGCTGGCAATAAACCTTTTCGGATACGTGGGGAATCCCTTTACAAAAAAAGCTTCCTTCAACTTTGAACTGTACAAGGAACATGTGGGGCTCGCTCAGCGTATGATGGACGATATCATAGATCTTGAACTTGAAAAAGTTGATGCAATTCTTAAAAAGATCGGCAACGACCCGGAATCTGACGAACTTAAGTCCGTCGAAAGAAATCTCTGGGAAAATATCAGGAAGAAATCGCTTGAAGGAAGAAGAACCGGTATCGGAATAACGGCTGAAGGGGATATGCTGGCTGCACTTGGCCTGAGATACGGCAGCGATGAGGCAACAGGATTTTCTGTGGAAGTGCATAAAACCCTTGCTCTTGAGGCTTACAAATCATCCACTTACCTTGCAAAGGAGAGAGGTCCATTCGCGATTTATGATGCAGAACGGGAAAAAAACAATCCTTTCATTCTCAGGATGAAAGAAGCTGATCCCGTCATGTACAACAATATGATAAAGTTCGGGCGAAGGAATATAGCTCTGCTCACCATTGCACCGACAGGTACCACAAGCCTGATGACCCAGACTACATCTGGAATTGAACCCATCTTTTCAGTTTTTTATAAAAGGAGAAGAAAAGTAAATCCGAATGATCAGGATGTCAGGGTGACCTTTAAGGATGAAGTCGGGGATTCATGGGAAGAATTCAATGTCTTTCACCATAAGTTCATCGAATGGCTTAAGCTGAACAATTATGATCCGGATAAGGTGACCAGGATGACCGATGAGGAGATTAAGTCCATAATCGCCAAGTCGCCTTATTACAAAGCCACTGCCAATGATGTTGACTGGGTTGCAAAGGTGAGGATGCAGGGAGCAATCCAGAAATGGGTCGATCATTCAATAAGCGTAACAATAAACCTTCCGGCCGATGTCAGGGAAGAGCTTGTCAGTGACCTGTACCTGACAGCCTGGAAATCGGGGTGCAAGGGTGCAACCGTTTATCGTGACGGTTCACGCAGCGGAGTCCTTATTGCAGGAAAGAACGAAATACGGACCGAACGGCCCAAACGACCAAAAATCCTTGACTGCGATGTCATCAGGTTCAACATCAATGAAGATAAATGGCTGGCATTTGTCGGGCTTAAAGATAGCCGGCCCTATGAGGTATTTACAGGACTCGCTGACGAGGAAACATTCCCGATCCCGAAGACGATCGTCAAAGGGAAGATAATAAAGATCAAGACCGAGAATGAAAAAACGCGATATGATTTTCAGTATACCGATAAATACGGGTATAAGAAGACCATGGAAGGACTTTCCCATATGTTCAAGCCCGAATTCTGGAATTATGCAAAACTGATTTCTGGTGTTCTGCGTCACGGAATGCCTATCCAGGATGTCGTTAATCTTGTCCAGTCGCTCAAGCTCGACAGTGAATCGATCAACAACTGGAAAAACGGAGTTGAGAGAGCTCTTAAGAAATACATTCCCAACGGGACCAAAGCAAAAGGGAAATGTGGAGAATGCGGGTCGGACAATCTTGTTTATGAAGAAGGTTGCCTGATCTGCAAGGATTGCGGGTCGTCAAAATGCGGCTGATCTGCTGGGATATTATAAATTTTCCTATTGTATTTGCTGTTGTATCCCTGACTGGTTTTTACCTGATCACATTAAGTGCCTTCCCGGTCTTTTCAAATGCATGGATTGCCTTATCCAGATGATCTGTCTCATGGCCGGCAGAAAGCTGGACCCGTATTCTGGCCTGACCTTTCGGAACCACAGGATAATAGAAACCGGTGACATATATGCCTTCGTCAAGCAGTTTTGCCGCAAATTCCTGCGATAACTTTGCATCATATAGCATTACGGCGCATATTGCAGATTTTGTAGGTTTTATATCAAATCCTAACCTGGTCATTCTGTCAATGAAATATCCGGCATTCCGGTGCAGCTTATCCTGAAGCTCATTTGACTCCATCATCAAATCAAACATCTTTATCCCTGCAGCAGCAACAAATGGTGGAATGGAGTTGGAAAAAAGGTAGGGTCTTGATCTCTGTCTCAAGAGTTCCACAATCTCTTTCTTCCCGGTGGTAAATCCGCCGATAGCTCCTCCGAACGATTTGCCAAGCGTTCCGGTTATAATTTCCACCCTGCCTCTCAGATTGTAAAGTTCAGTCACGCCGCGGCCTGTTTTTCCGACTACTCCTGCCGAATGGGATTCGTCGACCATTACCATTGCATTATATTTTTCAGCAAGCTCCGTTATCCTGTCGAGCGGGGCCACATTGCCGTCCATTGAAAACACACCGTCTGTGACCACCAGGCGGAATCTCTGGCTCCGGGCAAGCTGCAGCTGTTTTTCGAGATCCTCCATATCGGCATTGGCATACCTGTATCTCTGCGCTTTGCACAAACGCACACCGTCGATAATTGAAGCATGATTCAGTGAATCAGAGATTACTGCATCCTCTTCCGAGAAAAGCGGCTCAAAAACTCCTCCATTGGCATCAAAGCATGCTGCATAAAGGATTGTATCTTCAGTTCCGAAAAACTCAGCGATCCTGCTTTCAAGCTTTTTATGGAGGTCCGTAGTTCCACAGATGAACCTTACGGATGACATCCCGTATCCGTGGTCATCCATCGCGGCTTTTGCTGCATCCTTCAGTTTGGTATTATTCGACAGCCCCAGATAATTATTGGCACAGAAATTAAGCACTTTTTGTCCGGTATTCAGTTCAATTTCAGCGCCTTGCGGTGACACAATAACTCTTTCTTCCTTGAACAGGCCGGCATTCCTGATCTCAACCAGTGTTCCATCCAGATAATCTTTATAGTCTTTATACATAATCAGATTTTAATAGTGTGGGAAAGTTATTGTATTTTCAGTCATTTTCCAATGTGGAAATATCTCCTGTTTTTTCATTCCATTCTTTTGCGTGCAGCAATCACCTTATAATCTTACCGTTTCTGGTTTTGGGTAGTTTGTCCATAAATTCAATTTCCTGAGGCATTGCTATCGGAGAAAGTTTTTTACTGCTTCTTCGTAATTACGAAACCGGTGCATTTTTCTTTCTGATTTTAATTAACGAATTACTGCAAATTCAATGCTAAAATGTATATTAAGGTAAAATAATTTCACTACTTTTTGGTTTGATTGATAAATTAAAAGAATGTTATTTAATTCATTCGGGTTTGCATTTTTTTTGCCGGCCGTATTTTTAATTTATTGGTTTGCAGTAAATAAAAATCTTTTATTTCAGAATATTTTTTTGTTGCTTGCCAGCTGGCTTTTTTATGGCTTGTATAGCTGGCGATTCCTGCTTCTCCTGATTTCTGTTTCCCTTTTAAATTATATTATCGGAATAAGGATAGAAGAAAGCCGGTCGGACAAAACGAGAAAATTATGGTTTGCTGCCGGACTTGTCATTAATATCGGAACCTTGTTCCTGTTCAAGTATTATAATTTTTTTGTTAAAAATTTCATCGACCTTCTATCTCTTTCAGGATATAAATTGTCCGTATCGACATTGAAAATCATTCTTCCGGTTGGAATAAGCTTCTATACTTTTCTTTCTTTAAGTTATATCATTGATATTTACAGGAAAAATCTTACGCCGGGCAGAAACATTGCGGAAGTTATGCTTTCACTGAGCTTTTTCCCGATAATTCTTGCCGGGCCGATTCAACGTCCTTCAACATTGCTGCCTCAGATTGGTAAGAAACGTGAGTTCATTTATGAAAGGACCGTCGATGGTCTGGGCCAGATTTTATGGGGCCTTTTTGTAAAAACCGTAATAGCCGATAACCTGGCTCCTGTTGTTGATGATATTTTCCAAAATTCCACTGCCTGCACAGGAAGTACATTACTTACAGGAATTATTTTTTATACCATTCAGATTTATGCTGACTTCTCGGGTTACTCAAATATCGCAATAGGTGTTGCAAAGCTTTTTGGTTTTGAACTCATGAAGAACTTTAACTATCCCTATTTTTCAAGGGACATTACCGGGTTCTGGAGAAAGTGGCATATCTCACTGACTTCATGGTTCAGGGATTATATATTCCTTCCTTTATCATTCAAAATTTCATGGAAAATAAAAAGAGAAAGGGTGTTCTTTTTAAAGAAAGATAAGTTCATCTATATTATTGCAAGTTTAATAACATGGTTTTTGACAGGTTTATGGCATGGAGCAGGCTATACATATATAATATGGGGTTCAATAAATGGCGTATTTCTGATCCTGTTCCATCTGCAGGTCAAGCCAAGAAAAAAACTTTTTAAAAAGCTGAAACTCCGGAATGACAACCCTGTGATCGTAATTTCCGAAGCAATATTTAATCTGTCGGTTATAATGCTGGCATGGATATTTTTCAGGGCCGACACTGTAAGCAATGCATTATCATACCTTAAAAACCTTTTCTCTTCATCACTTTTTTCAATGCCGCAAACAGTTTCAATAAAGCCGTTCATACTGATTATTATTTTCATAATTATGGAATGGTTCCAAAAGGATAAGGATCATGTATTACAACTGACCAATATACGGAACAGGTTTTTGAAATGGAGCATCTATTTGGTAATTGTTGAAATGATCCTTTTACTGGGGGCCGGCAACCATAAATTTATTTACTTTCAGTTTTAGCTTTAATATTCTGAAAGAATTTGACAATAATTGTTTGATATTTAATTAATATGCGGCACTTTCTGAAAAAGGTCCTGGTTTTTGCCACTGTTATCTTTTTATTTACATCAGCGCTTCTCTTTTGTTCCATTTATTTGTTAAGATCAAGGGAACAAAAGCTCCTGAGGGCTGGAGCCCATATTCATATTCTTTTTTCAGGCGATTCGAATATTGAAAGTGCCGTTAATGACAGTCTGATTAAGAACTCATTGAACATAGCCCAATCGGGAGAGGCTTATTTATATACATATGAAAAGATAAGATCATTCTGCAGGGTCAATAAACAGATAAACGTGATTTTTCTGGGTTTTTCATACATTGATCTTCTTAAAAGCACTGAGGACCGGTGGTTGTTCAACCCATTATTTATCATTGAAAAAATAAGTCATTACAATTGTCTGCTGACTTATAAGGAGAGCTGTTTGATTTTTGAGAATAATCCGAAAGCTTTTTTCAGGGGGCTGATGGAAGGCATAATCAAAAATCTCAACTTGTTTATTAAAAGCTTTTCATCAGAAAGGTTAAATACATGCAAAATTCATTTTGGAGGTTATGAATACGTTACAAGGGACGGGCTTGAGGAAGATATAAAGCAGAGCAAGTATCAATCACTGCCTCCTGAAAGATCACTTATTCAGGTAAAGTATTTAAAACTTATATCGGAATATTGCAGGCAAAGGTCGATCAAACTGATTTTACTGAATACACCAAAGCATAGTTATTTTAACGAAAAGATCAACAAAGCCATAAGGCAAAACTGGAATGAAGTTTATAGTTCACTTTTACCCGATTCGTTGCTCGATATGTCAGCCATGTGCCTGCCCGATTCCTGCTTCTCTGATCAGGTACATCTTAATTACAAAGGAGCCAGATTGTTTTCGGGTTATTTAAATGAGAAAATAAATTCCGGTGAAACGAAGGGAAAAGTGACAACATCTTCAATCATACCGGAATAAGCTTTTGCTTCAGTCCCAGTTAAGTATCACTTTCCCGCAGTTGCCCTGCTCCATCACATCAAATCCCTTCTGGAAATCATCAATGTAAAAACGATGAGTGATTACAGGATCAAGGTTAATGCCGCCGATAATCATCATTTCCATTTTGTACCAGGTTTCCCACATTTCCCTTCCATATATCCCTTTCAGGGTAATTGCCTTGAATATAAGGTCGCTCCATGGAACTTCAAAGTTCGATGGCAGCAATCCCAGCAATGCAATGCTTGAGCCGTTGTACATGTTTTCTATCATTTCTATGAATGCCTTCGGTGAGCCCGACATCTCCAGTCCTATGTCAAATCCTCTCATTTCCAGCTTTTTAACTGCGTCAGCTATTTTTTCGCCTTTTGAAGGATTTACAGTGAGGGTTGTACCCATCTTTTTTGCGATCTCGAGCCTGTAATCGCTAAGATCGCTTGCAACTACGAATCTTGCGCCTGCATATCTGGCAATTGCAACCGCCATGTTGCCAATAAGTCCGGCTCCGGTTATAAGTACATCCTCGCCAAGGAGCGGAAATGACAATGCAGTGTGGGTGGCGTTCCCGAACGGATCCATAATGGCGGCCCATTCATCAGGTATCCTTTTATCAAGAGGAACAACATTCGAAGATGGTATCCTCACATATTCTGCAAATGCGCCGTCAATATTGACGCCTATGCCAATGGAGTTCTCGCAGACGTGCTCTTTCCCTCTCCTGCAATTTCGGCAGTGGCCACATGCCAGGTGCCCTTCGCCTGTAACCCTCTCGCCCGGTTTGAAGATCGTAACGCCGGCTCCTGTCTTTTCAATATAACCCATATACTCATGACCAATTATCATTGGCGTTTTGATAGTACGCTGAGCCCATGGATCCCACTCATAAATATGAAGATCGGTGCCGCAGATCGCCGACTTTTTTACCTTTATTATTACATCATTAAGGCCGGGCTCAGGAATTGGAACATCCTGCATCCATAGCCCCTTTTCCGGTCTGGCTTTTACCAGGGCTTTCATCTTCTTCATAACTTAAAAATTTTAAGCACTAAATTAATACAAATCTGAATCCCTGTTTTGAGAGATTTGTCATATTGAGATGGATTTTATTATACTTCCGGATCCGAAGGATCAGGTTAAAATAATTTTCGCTCTTATTTTATTTTAATGTTTGCCTATCTTTGCATGAAACTCAATATTCATATAGAAGAATGTCAAGCGTAAGAGTGCGTTTTGCCCCGAGTCCCACCGGTCCCCTTCATATAGGAGGAGTAAGGACTGCCCTGTATAATTTTCTTTTTGCAAGGAAAAATAAAGGTGTATTCATTCTCAGGATTGAAGACACCGATCGGTCAAGATTCATCGAGGGAGCAGAGGAATATATTATTGATTCCCTGAAATGGTGCGGGATCACCGTTGATGAAGGGATCGGGGCAGGCGGGAAATTCGGCCCATACAGGCAAAGCGACCAGAAGCAAATTTATAAGCAATATGCTGATATCCTGTTCGATAAGGGGTATGCATATTATGCCTTCGATACTGAGTCAGAACTTGAAGCACTCCGGTCAGAAGCAGGAAAGGAGAGTAAAACGTTTATTTACAATTCCCAG
Source organism: uncultured Bacteroidales bacterium (assembly GCA_963789985.1). Taxonomy (GTDB): domain Bacteria; phylum Bacteroidota; class Bacteroidia; order Bacteroidales; family VadinHA17; genus LD21. The sequence continues at coordinate 142,087 of CAWBNA010000004.1, forward strand.
GCGAGGGGAATGCTGAAGAATTCGATTTCCTTAAGCGATGTCGAATGGAATGCAATGCTCGACCGGGGTGAACCCTATGTTATAAGGTTCAAAATGCCGCAGGACGAAGAGATCCATTTTGATGATATCATAAGGGGCCATATAGTAGTGAACAGCAACACACTCGATGATAAGGTATTGTACAAGTCTGACGGCATGCCGACCTATCACCTTGCACATATTGTCGACGATCACCTTATGGAAATAACCCATGTGATCCGGGGAGAGGAATGGCTGCCATCACTTCCTCTTCACGTTATTATTTACAGGGCGTTTGGATGGGAACAGCCGCTTTTTGCACATCTTCCGCTTCTGCTGAAGCCCGATGGAAAAGGCAAACTGAGCAAACGCGACGGTGATAGAATGGGATTCCCGGTATTCCCGCTCTATTGGCCATATGGTGATACTGCAAGGGGATACAGGGAGGATGGCTACTATCCGGAGGCATTTGTCAATATGCTGGCACTTCTTGGGTGGAACCCGGGAACCGAACAGGAGATATTTTCAATGGAGAAGCTCATAAATGAATTTTCTCTTGAAAGGGTGGGGAAATCGGGTGCCAGATTCGATCCTGAAAAAGCAAAATGGTTCAACCATCAGTACCTTCAGAAACGATCAAAAAGTCAGCTTGCCGGTGAATTCAGGGAAATCCTCAGGTCAAAAGGCTATAGTGCAGATAAAGAACATCTTGAAACACTCGTTGGACTGGTAAAGGACAGGTTAAATTTTGTAAGCGAGATATGGGATCAGGCCGATTTCTTTTTCAGGGCACCTGAAAAGTATGATCCGGAGGTAATTAAAAAAAGATGGAAAGAAGAGAGTCCGTCTGTACTGGAGGAACTGGTCGCAGTCCTTAAGGTTGTTGATGATTTTTCTCCTGCTTCCATCGAAGCCGAGGTCAGAGCATGGATTGAGAAAAAGGGATACAATTCAGGTTCAGTCCTGAATGCCCTGAGATTGGTAATTGTAGGGGCTTCAAGAGGTCCCCATATCTTTGACATCATCAGCTGGATAGGTAAGGAGGAAACCATATCACGGATTATGAAAGGGGTCACAGTTTTTGGCAAAAAACCATGAATCTTCCGGGCAAAGATGATTTTATTGATATCCATACTCACGGAGGTACTCCTTCGCCCGGGATCTTTTTGGTCGACAACCTGATGGCGCATGAAAACATCATTCCGCAAAACACTCCGGGAATGACATTTACAGCGGGCATTCATCCCTGGTACCTGAATGAAGGCAACAGAAATGAATTGCTTGATTACATAAGGTTTATTTCCGGGGATCCGAACCTGGCAGCAATAGGTGAAGCAGGTTTTGATAAACTGCGAGGGCCTTCAATCGACGTTCAGAGAATTACTTTCGAGGAACAGGCAATCATAGCAAAAGAGTTACGGAAGCCTCTGGTTATTCATTGCGTAAGGGCATGGGATGAACTTCTTGCTGTTCATAAGAGAATTAATCCGGAAATACCCTGGATGATCCACGGATTCAGAGGGAAAAAAGAACTTGCATCCCGGCTTCTGTACTCCGGCATGTATCTTTCTTTCTGGTTTGATTTTATTGTAAGACCGGAGTCATCGGGGCTCGTAAAGGTACTGCCAAAGGAGAGGATCTTCCTTGAGACCGATGGAGCTGATGTTGATTTAAGGGATATATATAAAAAGGTTTCAGCCGACCTGTCAATAAGCATTGATGATTTGAAGAAGATCATATCTGATAATTTTAAAGCATTGTTTGTGAATAAAAACCTTTAGCCCCAGGGTTTCACTGAATTTTCCGGAGTCACACAGAGATTAATTTCTTAATTCTCCGTGCCACCCAGTGAGACGTGTAACTCTGTTTTTAAGAAATATTTTATTTAAAGCCTATGGCTGCTGATAACTGGCTGTCACGAACTGAAATGCTCATCGGAAGAGAGAGACTTGAAAAGCTCCGCACATCGAATGTACTTGTTGCCGGACTTGGAGGAGTTGGTGCCTTTACCGCGGAGGCCATCTGCAGAGCCGGGGTCGGGAATATAACGATCGTCGACGGTGATAAAATAAATTCCACGAACCGCAACAGGCAGCTTCCTGCACTCAGGAGTACCGAAGGGATCCAAAAAACTGAAATAATGGAAAATAGGTTAAAGGACATCAACCCTGAGGTTAATCTTACCGTGATCAATGAATTCATTAAGGATGAGAGGATAGAAGAGATTCTGGACAGCCGTTTCGATTATGTTGTTGATGCCATTGATACCCTTTCGCCGAAATTCTTTCTGATCTATAATTCATATCTTAAAAAATATCCGATTGTAAGTTCCATGGGGGCTGGCGGCAAATTCGACCCCTCGAAAATAACGATTTGCGATATATCGGAAACAAAAAACTGCCCGCTTGCAAGAGATATACGCAAGCGACTTCATCATTACGGCATAGAGAAAGGAATTACGGCAGTCTATTCTCCCGAGGTTGCGGATAAAAGCAAAATACTTACTGCAGAAGGGGAAATGAATAAAGCTTCGATTGTGGGAACAATTTCTTACATGCCCGGCGCTTTCGGATTATTCTGCGCTTCAGTGGTTATCCGCGACCTTGCCGGAATACCAAGGTGAGGAGAGAGATTTTCAGGTAACCCACCTCCTTAAGCACAGACTTACGCAATTTAACAGTAAACAGCATAACAATTTACAAAAACAAAAGTGTTGTGATACAGTTTATTCATTTCTTTCATACCTTTCCTTAAAATAACCTGTTCTTAAACCTATGATTGCTGGAAACATTAAATGCCTGAAAAATATCACAGTCGTAAATCTGATAATTGTTTTTCTGGCGCTTTTAAATGTTGTGTTGCATATCGTCTTTTCCTATAATCTTGAGTATCACCGCGATGAGCTGCTGTACTTTTCTCTGGGACTTCATCCTGCATTTGGCTTTGCAACTGTTCCGCCATTGATCGGCTGGCTGGCCTGGCTCATGCAAAGCATTTTCGGACACACACTCTTTGCAGTAAGAATATTTCCGGCTCTTATGAGCGGGATTATGGTTTTCCTTGTTGCAGCCATTGCAAAAGAGCTGGGAGGTTCAGGATACTCAAGAGTGCTGGCTGCAACAGGCATAGTGATTTCAATAGTCGGACTAAGAACTTACCTGTTCTTCATGCCTGTGCATATTGACCTTTTCTTCTGGACTCTCTCTTTTTATCTTTTAATTAAATATATAAACACCCAATCGGGCATATATCTGATCTGGTTTGGCATTGCAGCAGGATTCGGGCTGCTTAACAAATACCTGATTGCATTATTATTTTTGCTTTTTCTGATAATCATACCATTTACAAGGCACCGTACCGTATTCAGCAATAAATATTTCTGGTATGGAATCCTTGCAGGAACTCTTGTCTTCATGCCAAATCTGATCTGGCAGATAATAAACGGACTGCCGGTGATCAATCATATGGCTGAGCTGAACAGGACTCAGCTCGTAAATGTCAGCAGGCTCTCATTTCTGAAAGAGCAGCTTCTAATTCCGGGGGCAGCTTCTTTCCTTACTGTTGCCGGAATTTTTTATCTTTATATTTCCAGGAACGCAAGTAATTTCAGATTCATTGCAACAGTGGCAATAAGTGTAATTGTTACACTTATGATTCTCAGAGGTAAAAGCTATTATACACAGGGAATTTTCCCGGTTCTGATGGCTGCAGGAGCTGTTTCATGGGAAAGGATGCTTCACCGGATGATCCCAAGGATGGTATTTGTAGTATTCCTTTTACTCATTACATTGCCTGTGGTACCTATTGGCGTTCCGGTTTACAGTAAAGACAAGCTTGTTCATTATTTCAGCTACATTAAAGAACATTACGGAATGGATTTCGTCACTCGTTTTGAAGACAATTCAATTCATTCTCTTCCACAGGATTATGCAGATATGATAGGATGGGAAGAGCTTGCCGGAATCGTAGATAAGGCCTGGAATATGATTGATGATAAGAAATCAGCATTCATTTACGGTGAAAATTACGGGCAGGCGGGTGCAATAACTGTTATCGGGAAACAATACGGATTGCCTGAAGCTGTTAGTTTCAGCGAGAGTTTCAGGTACTGGATTCCAAAGAAATTTGATCCGGATATAAAATCGATGGTTTATATTAATTCTACAATTCCGGGAGAGGATGTGAGGACGCTTTTCAGGAGAATTACTGTTATAGGAAGTATATCCGACCGTAATGCAAGGGAATACGGAACAACAGTTTATCTCTGTGAGGACCCTGTTGACAGCTTTAATAAGTTTTGGAAAATCAGAATAAAAGTCTTCGAATAACAAATTAATTCTACAGCCATGATTATCCTGCGAAACATTCTGAAAGTGCTTCTCGCACTGGTTATTTTGTTTGTCATCTTCTTTGCCGTGGTTATTGTATATGCTGTTATTTCAGATTATAAACCTAAAGCAACTGAAGTTGTGTACAATTCTGATAAGCCTGATATGCTGACCGATTCAGCTAAGATCACACTTTTATCATGGAATATAGGTTACTGCGGTCTTGACAGGAAAATGGACTTTTTTTATGACGGAGGCAGAAAAGTAATCACCCCAAAGCCGCAATTCATTGAAAACATGAAAGCTGTGGATAAATTTCTCAGCAAAAATGACAGCATGGATTTTATTTTTATCCAGGAAATAGATAAAAACAGCAAAAGGAGCTATCATTTCAATGAATATGACACGCTGGATAAATCACTTCACGGGTATTATCCGTTCTTTGCAAAAAATTATGATGTCTTTTTTGTACCCGTCCCGCTTTCGAACCCGATGGGAAAAGTTATCTCCGGTCTGGCAATGTTCAGCAAATACAGACCGGCTTCATCAGTCCGTTATTCCTTCCCCGGAAAGTACGGTTTTCCAAAGCAGCTTTTTATGCTCGACAGGTGTTTTCTGATGAACAGGTATCCCCTTACTGACGGCAGGGAACTCATTGTTATAAACACTCATAATGAGGCTTTTGATCCCGGAGAAATACGAAAGGCACAGATGTCGTACCTGAAAAATTTCCTTCTTTCAGAATATGCAAAAGGGAACTACATTATTACGGGCGGTGACTGGAATATGTCTCCTCCAGGCTTTGTTCCGCGTTTTACCTCCAACAAGGTACTTAACGACCAGATGAAGATGGAATCTGATTTCTTTCCTGACGGATGGGAATGGGTATATGATGATAAAACACCGTCGAACAGAAGTGTCATTGCGGCTTATGATCCTGCTGTCACTGGTACAACTGTGATCGACATCTTTTTGCTTTCACCCAATATCAGGGATATTTCAGTGGAATGTATTAACCTCGGCTTTGAGAATTCAGATCATAACCCTGTCAGGGTCAAAGTGAGACTTTTAAAGTAATCCGGGCCCAATTATCCCTTCGAAAACAAGTCGGATATTTATTTGATTCTTACTATTGACTTTACCTGAAAAATTTTCTAACTTGTAAGAATAATTACCTGATCTATAATTAAACAACTTAGAACATGAGAATACTTATAACAGGTGCTGTTGTATTTGTGATCTGGTCGTTTTTCTCGACATGGCTTTATGTGGATGTTTTAAGGCATGCCGCAAAAAAGCAGGTCACGGAACAGACTATTCCTGAAAGCAGGAATACTGCAGCGGACTCACTGGCAAAGCTTTATGCCATGATGCCGAAAGACCTTATTATCTACTTTGAGTTTGACAAATTCAAATTTAAAGCTGATCCGCAACTTGAAACAAGCCTGACCGGTTTCAGAAGCTGGCTTGATAAATATCCTTCGTCAATGCTGCTTGTGACAGGTCATACCGATCTTGTGGGAGAACAGCAGTACAACCAGAATCTCGGGCTTAAACGGGCACAGGAAGTTCAGAAATACCTTGAAGCCAGAGGATTTCCTTCTGCAAGGCTTACCGTGACCTCCAAAGGTAAAAGTGAACCTGCCGCAGGGTATATAACTGCCGCGGACCGGGCAAAGAACAGGAGAGTTGTAATCTCGGTCAGGAAATAGCATGATAGCTGCCCCATGAATTTATTCCAATAATTAAAATATAAATAAATACGTCTATGAAATCACTTTTAATATTCCAGGTAATGTCTGTTCCTGCAGCAGTTATTCTGATAATTGTACTGCTTCTTGTGGCCGGGTTAATAGGTTATCTTACAGCCTGGTTCTATGCTAAATCGGTGTACACGCCAATAATTAAAGGACTTGAGGACGATAAGGTTAAACTTAACCAGGTGATATCCGGGCTGAAAGATGATGTTTCAAAGCTGAATGTTAAAGTAGATGGACTGAATAAAAAGGTTGAAGAGCTTGAGGCAGAAATTTCGGAAAAGGAAAAACAGATTTCCGAAAAGTTGAATATCATCAATGAAAAGGATGAAGAGATAAACACACTTAAGAAAAAAATAAAACTCTGAAAACATCATATAGAAGGGAGCTTAGCCTTACTTCAGATTTGATTTTGAACGGTGTCGTTTTAGTGGTTTGCATACTTACCAATGTTAATAAGGTCAGATAACGTGAGTACAGTAAAAGCTTTCCGGGATGAATCCATAATTTTGAGCAGAGCATCCGGATTGCCGGAAAGCGTTTTAATCCGGGCAAATTAAGTGTGATGCTATGGCTGAATTTTTTAAAAGATTCATATGAAAATAGAATCCTTTTGAACAATTCTTACGGGATTCTGTTTATTTTCAGTGTTGACGGAAAGAAGGATTGATGATTAATAATTGTGATTGTTAATAACTTAGTTAATGTTATAACCCTGAATGAATAAAATTTACTGAATTTTGCTTCAGTACTTTTTCAAAAATATTTTAGAAATACGATAAGTCCCAGTCACATATAAAATAAAATTTTTTGTAAAAGTATATGAAAATAACCGACCCTCTGCCGAAGCTTGAAGCAAGGATTCGGAAGGACCTCTTTGATGATGGAAAACATAGAACCGGGAAATCAGCTTATTTGCTGCCGCTTTTAAATATATTTAAAGATGCTTTGCATTTAAGGAAAGCCTTATTTTTCTTTATTTTGTTTTCCTTTTCTCTTCGCGCAATAGCTCCCTCAACTGTTAATTTTACATTGTTTGAACCTTCTGCTGTCAAGCCATACACAGCACTTATGTTCTCTATCGGCATGGTTGAAACCAAGGGGAATACACTGTCATACAACGAAATGGAAAATGCTGCAGGGATCTTTCAGATTCGCCAGGTAAGGGTTGATGAATATAACCGGCTTACAGGCAGCAATTATACTCTTTCCGATATGTTTGATTATAAAATATCTGAGAAGGTATTCCTCTATTTTGCATCATTGATCGGTCCTTATGAACATGAAAGAATTGCAAAAGCATGGAACGGTTCGGGCCCCAGAACTGAATTTTACTGGCAAAGAGTAAAAAAAATTATGCGGGATTACAAATAATGTCCACCTGCCGCTTTCGTTATTGAGGACAGGCTTTTCAAAGGGGGGAATCTGAAGAGACTATTTAACATTTTTTATATTGGTTTCTTTTGCGGACTTTAATAACTTTATTGCAATTATATTTATTATCTGACTTTAATCTGTTAATATCAATGAAAACCACCCGAAGGACATTTATTAAATCCGGTGCAATGGCACTGGCAGCAACCGCTGTTCTGCCCCGTTCCGTTTTTGCCCAGCAGAAACAAACAGGAATTGTTGGGCTGCAGCTTTATTCTGTTCGCGATGATATGAGCAAAGATCCGATTGCCACTTTGACCCAGGTAGCCAGTATGGGCTATAAGTATGTGGAACATGCAAATTATGTTGACCAGAAATTCTATGGATACCATGCCCCGGAGTTTAAAAAAGTTCTTGACGGACTGGGGCTTAAAATGGTAAGCGGACATACGGTCATGGGAAAAGAGCACTGGATTGAGGCCAAAAAAGATTTCTCAGACAGCTGGAAAAAGACTGTTGAAGATGCAGGCGTTCTTCAGCAGAAATATGTGGTAAGTCCATGGATGGATGAGAGTATGAGGAAAACATACGATGATTTCATGCATTATATGGATATTTTCAACAAGTGCGGAGAGCTATGCAAAAAACACGGAATGAAATTCGGCTACCATAACCATGATTTTGAATTCAGTGAAAAACTCAACAACCAGAAGCTTTTTGATATTTTGATGAAGAGCATAAATCCGGAGCTGGTCGTGGTTCAGCTTGATATCGGTAATCTTTACAACGGAGGAGCCGTGGCTCTTGACGTCGTAAATCAGTATCCCGGCAGGTTTGAACTTCTCCACGTAAAGGATGAAATAGCAACTACAGGGGGACCGGAAAAATACGCAAGCTGTGTTCTTGGTGAAGGAATTGTCAGTTGCAAACAGGTTGTTGATCTTGCAAAAAAAACCGGAGGTGCAAAAGTTTTTATAATCGAGCAGGAGTCGTATCAGGGAAAAACACCTTTGGAAAGCGTTAAAGCCGATCTTGAGATCATGAAAAAATGGGGATATTGATCAGGTGATTCATTTATTCCTGTAATTGAAGCGGAGCAGTATTGGCTGCCCGCTTTATTTTTTGTATGGTTATAATATAATCTCACTCGCGACTCTGGCGACAGTTTCAATAGCGATCGCGGCAAAAGCTGATCCGTAATCAAGATCGATGTTTTCCATAGTGTCTTTCGTATCATGATATCCGGTGCGGTTTATATCATAATTTTCCATAAAAAGAACCACAGGAAGCCCAACATCCGAGAAAATCTGTCCGTCCGTGTTGAAGATCGAACTGTACGGATTGTACTGGGTCCTTACTTCACCGGTCAAAGGCAGGAACCTGGCAATTTCGGGTATCATTTCTGTCCCTGTAACACGCTTACCACGTTCATGACCAACTCTTTCCGGACTTTTGTTCCAGTTGAACGACGACTTATTCCAAATCATGTTTGCTACATGGGCATGCTCTGCAAGATTAAGGGATGCCGGACTTTTCCCCGGAGAGATCTGGAAAACATCCAGGTCGTTGTCCCGGTTATGGCCTATCATATCCATGACAAAAACACCTTTGACCGAGGTGTCTGAAAGATCCATCTGAATTTTATCATCGGTTACAAGTCTAAGTTTTTTCTCAATCAGCGACCGGCAGAAATTACGGGCTCCCAGACAGTCGGAAGGAAACTCCTCTCCGGTAAGGTGGATCAGCCAGATATCCCTTTCAAGCCTTCCTTCCTTCGACATCTTCAGAAATATCGGAGCTGCCTGGAGAAGGGTCGATGTGGCTGAACAATTGTCATCAGCGCCTTTTGCAGCCAGCCTTGCTCCCGATCCGCCCCTGTCTTTTTCATATACATCTTCCATGAAAGCCGTATCATAATGATCGCCCATCACAACTGCCTCTTTGCGGTTTTTACCCGGAATTACGACCAGTATATCCCGTTCGTGGTGGCTATCGTTCTGGTTCCCCTTCCACCCTCCGTAAATTGAAAAATCGAAATCGGTCAGCCATCTGAAAGGAAGCTCCCCGCAAAACGCAATGTTCTCCATCCCTGCATCAGAAATTGCCTTGCGGTGCCATGGCAATAAGGTAATCGCCAAGCCTGTCGAGATCTCTTCTGTGTTTAGGTGTATGCTCAAAAGTGACTTCATCGGTAACTACATCTGCATTATCCTTTGTCACATATTCTCCATGGGCCAGGAATCTGATATCGTTCCACCATCGTTCCTCAAAGTCTCTTTTTGCCGTAACAGAATATGTAAGTGATTCAGGTTCCTTTTCTATATCTTTATCAATGATTTTCATCAGTTCTTCTTTCATCCGGATCCCGTTTTCCGGATTGTCCGTATGAGACGGAAGTTCATCAAGCCATTCGGCCAGTGTTTTATGTTTTGCAATGCAAAGGAGTGAACCGGCAAATGATTCCTTCAGGGGTTTTTCGTCCAGCATCTTCCACGCTTCGTATAATGAAATTATATTTAGGGAAGTCTGATGCATAAAATGATCATTGTGCAATGTGAAATCCTTGACAGCACTCAGGTAGTTGGTCCGTTTCAGTATTCTGGGCCAGAGTTCAACCGGATCAGCCATTTTTTTGTCATCCGTATGATATGCTGTGATGTACCCGGTGGCCAGATCGGTAAAGATTTCAGCTGTGTTGCCGTCAGCCGGAAGATATGAGACGAGCGGAAGATGCCAGTAGATGTCGTATTTTCCGACGCGCATCGGGGGATAAAAAAACCTGTAGCCAAAAAGTCCGCCTTCAAAAATTGTCTTTTCGGCTTTGGATATCTGTGTCCTTGTTGCTGAAGGCCCGTCGAGCAAAAGCTCAAAATTATGGTTCCAGATCTGGGAATTCCTTGCCAGCGGCTTGTCATAGAGCCCCAGAGCGTCGCTCTCGGTACTGAACAACGCTTTTACGAGGTCGGCAATCCCCGTTGTTTCGTTCAGCTCGTCCTGATACCTGTGAATTCTTTCCCACCTGTGAGTCCTGTGGAATGAATTTTGTATTAACGATTCATTCATAACAAGTCCTTCATGACCCGGATGATGTTCATAGACCCAGCCCGTTTGCGGTACTTTCAATCCGCCTATGCCACGGCTTCGCGGGACAAGGTTGAGAAGCGGTATCTGTCCCAGCACAGTAAGTTCATGTTTAAGCTTTCTGTACCCCGGCATTCCCCAGAATGCAAGACTTCCGGGAAAAGGGATGAGACTCATTGTTCCGCTGAGATAATTCTTCCTGACGATTTCCGGCAGTGTACTGAAAGGTCTGAACGTAAGAAGATATTTGACCCCGTCGAAAGATTGTCCGCCATCGATACTGATCTTTCTCGTCCAGGAAGGAGCTCCATCGTCAGGTGATGTCATGATTCTGAATCCAGCTTTGTAAAGTGATGCAAAACCTGAAACGCTCAGTTTGTAAGCTTTTCTCATTATATAGCAAAAAAATGAGATTGCTTCATTTTCAGGTATTTCAGTGCCGGGAGCTGAATAAAAGCCTTTCCAGAAAGCCTGGCCAGGATCATTTACGGAATTCCCGAAAAGTGTCCAGATAACTCTGCCCTTATCATCCTGTGTGCGTGAAAGCATCATAGGAAGCAGAGTAATATATCTCTCATGGTCAAGCCTGCCAGCTCTCTCTGACAGTTCAGGGGGCCAGTATGGATTATCCTTGAGATTCTGTCCTCCATGTCCGTGGATATGATGTTCAGTCAGCCCTTTTCCGAGTTTTATCAGAGCCTCAGTTATCTCCTGTCCCGTATGTAATATACCCGGCTTCAGTTCAAATTCTTCTTCCATCTCGGAAATATTAAACCCGAAAGGATCCTCCATGTTGAAAACTCGGTAATCAATTTCACCAAGTGGCTTTCTTCCTACAAGAGGAGGTAGCATAAATTCAGAATAGGCAGGAAGCGGGAAGCACCCGTCGCAGCTGAACCAGGGATATCCTTCAAGGATTTTATGCCAGCCTTTAGATTCTTTTTCCATAGCTTTATTGATATAATCTGATATAATCCACTATCATGTTCTGAGGAAAAACAGTTGTTCCGTCAGGCGACCCCGGCCAGTTTCCTCCGACGGCAACATTAAAAATGAAAAACTGAGGAAGATCAAAGGGGAATCCGCTTATTTCAGTGCGGCTCAGGTAATTATACTGTTTATTATCAACCAGCCATTTCAGTGTATTTGGAGTCCATATGATACTGAAAATGTGAAATCCGGAGCTGAATTTTCCGCCCGAAAGTGTAAAATCGCTTGTTGCGCTCTGATGTCCGCCTGAATACCAATGTACTGATCCATGTACGACCGAGGGGTACTGGCCAAGTAGTTCCATGATGTCTATTTCCCCGCATTGTGGCCATCCTGCAGATGATAAATTTGCGCCAAGCAACCAAAGAGCCGGCCAGATACCTTGACCTTCAGGTAATTGGGCGCGTATATCAACTCTTCCGTAGGTGAATTCCTTTTTGCCCATTGTCGTTATTCTTCCTGAGGTATAAGATGATCCTGAAGGATTAAGGGCCGTAATATGCAGATAGCCTGAGTCAATATGCACATTGTCGGTTGAATTTGTGTAATCCTCAAGTTCATTGTTTCCCCAGCCGGAAGAGCCGAGTTCATAATTCCAGGTTGATGTGTCAAGTGAGCCTGAAGTGAACTCATCGCTCCAAACAAGTGTCTCATAATCAACATTGATAATCTTTACCGTAGTCTGTGCTTTTTTAAGAACGCCATTAACAGGATTGCTGAGAACGAGTTTGAAATAAACATCCTTTTTGACGCTGCTGTCAGGGATAATATTGATTTTTATGTTTTTGGATATTTCTCCGGGGTTGAAAACCAGGCTGCCCCGGGTTACGGCGGTATAATCCTTGCCTGCAACAGCGGTACTGTCGGATGTTGAATAACCGACAGTGACCTGTTTGCTGCTTCCGGCCGAAAGGATTATGGTAATGTTTACCGAGGCATCAGGCGAATCTTCTGCAATCTGAAATAATGTGCCGTTTACCGAAATATCAGGAATAACCGTTCCGGATGAATCATTTTTACACGAGCCTGATAATGAAAATAACAAAAATCCGGTTGCAATTAATAATATGGGACTTTTCATATGTAAATAATTTTGATTTTAATGGTCATAATGAATACCTGAACACAAACCCGGGATAATTTCCTTCTGCTAAGATAGTAAAGCAATCAGGAAAACAGTTGATCCGATGGCGCAAATTCTTTGCTCCTTTGAAATTTAAGTGAAATTAATTAATTTGGTATATTATTTAATATCAAGGTTTTTACATGTTATTTTTTTCCATTATTTACCTTTTCAGTCTGTTCTCAGGATGGAATAATATTTTAATCATTATATCATGAAAACTTTACTCCAGATAATCGTTTTATCTGTCCTGTTCTTTTCAGGATGCAGCTCCTGTTCAACTATTGATAAATCAGAAAAACAGCTGGCCAGAGACTGGACAATGTCTGGCTTTGTCAAGGCCGACAGCATAAATCCTATACTTCAGCCATCCTCCGGCCAGACATTTTTGTGTCCCGTGAGCAAAAAAACAGTTAAGTGGGAAGAGAGGAATGTACTGAATCCTGCTGCAGTTGTCAGGGATGGGAAAGTCTATCTGATTTACAGGGCACAGGATAAGGATATGACGTCGAGGATGGGTCTGGCGATAAGCGATGACGGGCTGCATTTCAGGAAAGAAGCTGAACCGGTTTTTTATCCCGGCAACGACAGCATGAAGATTTATGAATGGAAGGGAGGGGTTGAGGATCCTCGTATCACTGAAAGGGAGGATGGCACATACATTATGACATATACTGCTTATGATGGAAAAACCGCGAGGCTGTGCCTGGCCACTTCAAAGGATTTAAGGACCTGGAGCAAACACGGGCTGGTGCTGGCTGATGAAAAGTACAAAGATTACTGGTCCAAATCAGGTGCAATAGTTTCAAAGCCTGAAAATGGAAGGATCATTGCTGCAAAAATAAATGGCAAATACTGGATGTATTTTGGCGACACCGATCTGTTCATTGCAACCTCAGATGATCTTATCAGCTGGAAGGTGATTGAAAGTAATGAGACCGGAAAGCTGATTCCTGTTTTGAATCCGCGACCGGGATACTTTGACAGCCGCCTTGTGGAACCTGGTCCGTTTGCATTACTGAGGGATGACGGAATTCTGCTGATTTACAATGGCAGCAATGCATACGAGTACAATGATCGGGGAATGCCCGGATTTACCTATTCTGCAGGCCAGGCTCTGTTTGACAGGGAAAGCCCTTATAAGCTGATACACAGGATGGATACTAATTTTATTCGTCCTGACAAGCCATATGAAAAAGCAGGGCAGGTAAATGAGGTTTGCTTTGTTGAAGGACTTGTTTTTTTCAGGAATCAGTGGTTGCTGTATTATGGAACAGCTGATTCAAGGATTGCGGTGGCAGTGAAAAAGTGAAAACAGCACTCAGCCGGCGGATCAGCTATTCAGGAATGTTGAATACAGGGTTTTATAATGTTTTCCTGTATAAAATGAAATAATAACCCTATTTTTGACCTTTGATTATGGATCTTTTGAGATATTTAAGGAATAAAATAAATCAGAAAGGATATTTTATGAAGAAGCTTTACCTGATCGCATTCATCCTCGTTTTTTCCGTTGCAGCCTGTAAAAAGGAAAAGAATACTCAAATTCAATTTTCCATCAAGAACATGATGACCCTTGTAGCGAAATCTTCAGATTATATAAAGAAGGTAAGTCCTGGTTCTTTAGATAATTATGAGGCCAATTCTTACATGGATTATTACATGGAAAATGAAATTGACAGTGTTAATGAGGTTTATATTTACTACCAGCTTGATGAATATGATGAATGCTCTTATATTGATGTAATTTCAAATTACATCAACAGCCTCAATGATTCCAGGAGTTTTATGAAAATGGCTGAGAAAGAGATTGGAACAGCTGAATATTATTACGTTTCTTATTTTGATAACCTGGATACTTTGCATGAAGTGACATATCATACAATGGCCGATATCTGGACATACATCGACACTGCCGCGATCAATGTTAATGCCATTAATGAGGTAATCGGCCTCTACCATTACGATAAGTACTATGTTCTTGCCGGGGGATATTATTTTACAAACCCAACTGGCCTTTTATCATTAATCGAGATTGGATTTTATGAAAACCTGCCAACTTCCAAAAGTGGTACCCGGGCAAAAAATGATTTAAAGCCAGGCCGGAAGTTTATCCAGTATAAGCCTGATAAATTTAGTATTAAAGTCCGGTAAAGGACAGCCGCAAGGTAACCTGATAATTTTTTGAAATCTATTTCTGATCAGGCTTCAGATATGTCCTGTTGCCATTTTTATTTATGTAATATTCTCCGCCTCTGGGGCCCTGGTAAACAGGCTGACCTTCAGGACCTTTTTTGCCTTCCAGAGTTTTATCTCCCTGGCCTGGTTTGGCTGTTCCCATCGTATTGGTTTTGCCGGCTTCCCTGGCTGTCTCAGATTTAGGTTCTGATTTTACCTGTTTAACTTTGGTTCCGGTTTCTTTGGTCACTTCAGGAGTAGTTTCTGATTTTACCTGCCTGGTTCCGGTACCGGCTTTTTTATTTACTGTATTTTTAGTTGACGATTTTACGGTCTTGGCTCCTGTTCCCTTATTTACTGAAGGAGCAGCTTCTGCCTTTACCGTTTTTGTTTTGGTTCCGGATTCTTTGTTAACTGCAGATTTAGTTTCTGACTTTGCAGATTTAGCGGTGGTAGTCACATTTTTCTTTTCGCCGGTCTTGGTGCCCTTAGCTGTTGTGGCTTTAGTCCCGGTTTTGGTAGTTTTTTTCTTGGTTTGTTCAGTTTTTGGTTTCGCAGTAGTGGTGGTTTGAGTTGTTTGGGTTTCCTGTGAGAGACCACTAAGAGAAAAAACAAGAAAAGCTGACATCATTAAAGCAACAATTTTTTTCATAATCTGATTTTTTAGTTTATAATGAAAATTAATGTATTCAGGTATAATGATCACATTTGTCTTAAAAAGGTTACGTTTTTATTTGACTGAAAGTTATAACGTTATTTTGAAGTTTTTCTGAAGAAGAATTTTTTTAACCGGATTTTTAATGTTTTTTAGTCAGGGCACACCGGTATTGACTGCTCAACTTAATGGAAATCCGGATAGGGTTATACAATAAACCCCTCCGGCTACTTGTGTAGTTTTAATTATAACGGTAAGCTAAAATCAATGTATAACTTCAGATTCTGACCTTTTTATAAAATATTCTTTTGGTTATTTCCGCAGTAACGATGTAAATCGCAATGATCGACAGCAGAAGCAGGTATGTCGAAAATGGGAGCGGAGTAAACCCGAACATTTTACAAAGTGGAGTAACCGGAAGAATCATTGTCAAAGCTACTATTGTTATTGTCGCGATCAGCAGATATTTCCCTGGTTTGCTTTTGAAGAAAGGCTTCTGGCTTCGGATGACCAGCACTATCAGTGATGCGGAAACAACAGATTCAATGAACCATCCTGTCCTGAACTGAATTTCATTTGAGTTAAGCAGAAGCAAAAGAAGTCCGAATGTCATAAAATCAAAAATTGAGCTTATCAGGCCGAATGTAACCATGAATTTCCGGATGGCCTTTATGTTCCAGCGCCTTGGATGATTTACCAGTTCATCATCCACCCTGTCAGTGGCAATTGTCATTTCGGGGAAATCTGTCATAAGGTTTGTAAGCAGAACCTGCTTGGGCAGTAACGGAAGGAATGGAAGGAAGATCGATGCTCCTGCCATACTGAACATGTTCCCGAAGTTTGCACTGGTCGCCATAAACACGTATTTCAGGGTATTGGCAAAGGTTTTTCTGCCCTCAGACACTCCGTCAAGAATGACACTCAGGTCCTTATCAAGCAAAACAATATCAGCTGCATCTTTGGCAACGTCTGCTGCCGTGTCGACCGATATGCCTACATCTGCAGCGTGCAGTGCAGAGGCATCATTGATACCGTCGCCCATATATCCTACAACATTGCCAGCCTTTCTTATTGCAGTGATGATCCTTTCTTTCTGATTAGGTTCAATTTCGGCAAAAACATCCGTTTCAGCCACATGTTTAAGAAGTGCATCATCACCTATCTGGTGAAGGTCAGGTCCTGTTATGATATTCTCATGGTTCAATCCCATCTCCTGGCTGAGTGTTACAGCTATAAGATGGTTGTCGCCGGTAATGATCTTTAGGGAAACACCTAAATTTTTAAGGCTTTTTATTGTTTCGAATATATTTGCCTTCGGAGGATCTTCAAGAACCACAAATCCCAGGAATGTCATATTTGATTCCTGATCTTTATCTATCAGAGGCCTGGTTCCGGTTTTAGCCGATGTATCCACTGTAATTTCCTTATATGCGATGCCTATTGTCCTCAATCCTTTATTGCTGAACTGCTCATACTGCTTCAGGATCTGATCTTTCTCAGCTGCCAGATCTAAAATGGTTCCGTTCCCTTTTTCAGCCGAGGAACATATTTCAAGTATATTGCTTAATGCACCTTTCGTCACCATCAGGTTTTTATTGTCATGTGTCACCACAATGCTCAGGCGTTTACGGAGAAAGTCGTATGGTATCTCGTCCTGTTTCTGATATCCCGACATATCAATTGTCTTATAGGTACGTATAGCTTCGTCGATAGGATTTGCAAAGCCGGTTTCATTATAGGCATTAATATATGCATATAAAAGCACTTTCTCGCTTTGAAGTCCTTCAAGGTTGACTGCAGACTGTATTTTTACAATCCCTTCAGTGAGCGTGCCGGTTTTATCTGAGCATATAACGTTCATGCTTCCGAAATTTTCAATGGAAGCGAGCCTTTTGACTATCACTTTCTTCTCGGCCATTTTTTTTGCTCCGTGAGCAAGATTGATGCTGATAATTGCAGGGAGCAACTGGGGTGTCAGCCCGACAGCCAGCGTCAGTGAAAAAAGGAAAGAGTCCATTACGGGGCGATGCAGGTAAACATTAATGGCAAAAATAATGACCACAAGCACCAGCGTGACTTCACCAAGAAAATAACCGAATCTTCTAATACCATGTTCAAAATCTGTTTCCTGGGGTTTCAGTTTAAGCCGCTCCGAAACTTTACCAAACTCAGTTCCTTTACCTGTGAGAACAACCAGTGCCCTGGAGGTTCCGCTTACAATATGGGTCCCCATCCACAGGGCATTTGTCCTTTTTGCGAGCGGTGTATCGGCCGGTAAAACTGAAACTGATTTTTCGACGGGAAAAGTTTCCCCGGTCAGCATTGCTTCGTCAACAAAGATGTCTGTTGATTCCAGGATCATGCAGTCTCCCGGGACAATATCACCAGCAGCCAGAACTATTATATCTCCGGGAACGATTTCTTCAGTATTGATCTCCTGCTTAACTCCATCGCGGATCACAGCAGCTTTTATTTGCACCATTGCAAGCAGTTTTTCAACGGCATTGTTTGCACTGTGCTCCTGCCAGAAGCCAAGCATGCCGCTTATCAGTACAATTGCAAGTATGATGGATGCATCAACCGTATCATGGAGGAAAAAGGATAATCCGGTTGCAAACAGCAATATCAGAATTATCGGACTTTTAAACTGTCCAAAAAAGAGAGAAAAGGCACCTGATCGTTTTTTTGGCTTAAGGCGGTTTTCCCCATATCGGGAAAGACGGTTCTTTGCTTCTGAACCTGAAAGACCGGCATCAGTGGCCTGTAATTCTTTCAACATTTCTTCAGCAGAAAAGCTCCAAAAGGTATCGGAATCTGAGTTCATAAAATCATTTGTTTTTATCGGGCGCTTCCACCAGGAAGGTATTTCGTTATACACCTCATGAGGTAACTGAGCTGGATTTAATATAGTATTTAAGCTCCTTTATTAAGTTCTTTTTTAAAACCTGATCAATCTGGTCCGTTAGCATTGTAATGGATATGAATGCCAACCTTTTCCTGATTTACAAACCTGACAAAGTTTAAATTAATTACTTATTTATGCAATTAAATTCAGTAATTTCAATAACCTCATCTGAAAATGTATTCACCGGGAAATATTGGAAATGTCAACATTTTTGAGGATAAGTCAGTACCATTTATATGCAGAAAATAGTTGGATAAATGCGGGCATAAACAAAAAATTCCTTAAAGGGATTGAAGATTAGCTGCGCTGAGCTTCACTTCGTTCCGGTTCCTCGCTGCTTGCTGCGAGGATCTTAAATTATCTTAAAACTTCCGATGAAATCAGATAAAATCATATCTTATTAATAATATTGTAAAAAATTTTAAGCAACATATTATTAAAGCAAAAGGGATAAATTATGCTGTGCCGGAAATTTAACAAGACAGGAATAGACCTTTCGATTCTCGGATTCGGATGTATGAGGCTTCCGATAATAGATAACAAACCGGAAAAAATAGACTATACGAAAGCAAAGCAATTGCTCCATTATGCAATAGAGCATGGCGTAAATTATATCGATACTGCCTATTTTTATCATGCGACAGTTTTCGGACAAAAAGGAGAAAGCGAGCCGTTTGTAGGGGACGCACTTTCGGGAGGTTGGCGGAAGAAAGTTCACCTGGCTACAAAAATGCCTCTTTTTTTCCTCAGGCATAAGGGACAAATGGAGACATTTCTCAAAGAACAGCTGGAAAGACTGAGAACAGATTATCTTGATTTTTATCTCCTTCATGGCCTGAATGGAGAAACCTGGGACAGGGTACGCGACCTTGGTGTGCGGGAGTTTCTGGACAAAAAGAAAGCTGAAGGAAAGTTTAGGTTCTCCGGATTTTCATTTCATGGGGAAGCTGAAGATTTCATCCGTATCTGCAACGAATACGACTGGACCTTTGCGCAGATCCAGTACAATTATATGGATAAGGATTTTCAGGCAGGAATAAAAGGCCTTAGATACGCAGCTGATAAAGGAATGGGGCTGGTGGTGATGGAGCCATTAAAGGGCGGAAAACTCGCACAGAACCTCCCTGAAGAAATGACCTCTGTCTTCAATGCATTCCCTGTTAAGAGAACTCCTGCAGAATGGGCGTTGCGCTTTGTGTGGAACGAAGCCGGAGTATCAAGCCTTCTGTCGGGGATGAACAGCATGGAGCAGGTAGTAGAGAACATCAGGGTTGCTGATGACGGAATCCCAAATTCACTTGGCAAGGATGAATTGTTAATATTTGACACATTAAAAAATGTGATGGGCGTAAGGATTAAAGCTGATTGCACGGCCTGCCGGTATTGTATGCCATGCGAATCCGGTGTTGATATTCCTGGCGTTTTGGCTGCTCTTAACAATGCTGCCATCTGGAATGACCCTAACCCCTGGCTGACAGGATACATCCGTGTAAATGGCAAAGCCGGCAAATGCACGGAATGCAAAAAATGTGAAGAAATATGTCCTCAGGGACTTCAGGTATCAGCTTTTATGAAAGAAGCGCTTTCGATATTCAGGGAATAGGAAATACAAGAAAAAGATTTAAACAGCGTCTGCCGGGTTTATCAGTTAAATTTTTTTCCTGACCGCAGGCCATAAAGACTGAAAGACAAAATAGCCGAGCCAGTGGCTTTTTAAGTTGCTCTGCCTATGCTGATATTCGTACACTGACAAACAAATTGCCTTTACCTGAGTACAAACTCTGTTTCTTTCCCTATTTCATTCCAAAGATTATCGGGAATCCAAATATTACAACCAGTATCCAAATTATATAGACAGGTAAATATTGTGAGATGGTTAATTCGACTTTATCAATCCCCGTTTCTCTGAAGTTTGTTTTGTACAAATTAATCATTATCAAAATTAAATTGATTAAAATCAAGATATTGGAAACAACAACTGCCAACCTGTTTGGCGTCATGCCATATTCAACCAATCGATACAAAATTGCAGATAAGGCAATTAAATCAATGACGGTGGTAATTATTGAAAGTACAAATAATATTAATTCATTGAATTTTTGTTTCCTGTCGAGGGAAGTTTCAGATATCGAAAAAACAATTATTCCCATAACACCTAAAAGCATTATATTGAAAATCACCAGCAGGCTTCTATCATTAAACGGATCTTTCCCTGATACGGTAATTGCAACCAGATAAATTACCAAAGTAATCAAAACCAGCGGACTAAAAATGTTTGCAATCACAGGAGCAATCTTATTGGTCAATGATGTGTAAATTTTTATTATATAAGCGGCAACTACAGGTGCAGAAACCAGTCCTATAATTACGACATTATTCATATAGAATTTTTGAATGTCGATGTTTATGGCTTTGAATAAACCAATTGTGATCAAAGTCAGAATTCCTCCTGCCATAAGGATTAAAGCCCCCACAATTGCCAGATCACCGTTATGTCTGATGAATTCAAATCGCTTGTTTTTATCCTTTAAATCAAGGTCAATAAAAACCAATCCATAAGTGCACCACATAAGCAGGGGCATATGAATGTACACCAGGTTAACCGGGGCACTGTTTTTGTCAGAAGGTAACAGGTTGATATATATTGCTGAAACAATAAAGATAAGCAGGATAACTAAAAGTCTCTTTTGGCTGAAATTCCGTCTGATCCAAATATCATAAAGTGTAAGTCCAAAGAAGAAAATGATTCCGGCATTCTTTTCATAAAACAGGAAGCTGGTCAGGTTAACTTTAAAAATATCAGGAATTTTGATAAAGAATCCTGCTAACAGACATACAGTAATCATGACTAATATATCTGATGAAGATTTTTCAGTTTTATCTGATATTTTGTCAAAATCCAACCGTATTTTCCAAAATTTTGCTATTTCAGTTTTTTCAACTTCAGAGTAAACTTTTTCAAAACTTGATTTAAAAGATTTTTTGTCCTTGCGATATAATCTTTCAAGTTTTTCAGGATCGTCGATATTTTCTTTAATTGTTTCTGTCATAATTACCTGATTTAATCAAAAATCAAATGACCTTGATCATAATTGATAACCCTTGTCCGGCGGCTTTCATTTTGTAAAATATTTCAAACTACAGAAAGTATTCAGAATCTCCAAATATATTTGACAAATTCTAATTTAAATAGGTACTGGGTCTATTATATAACTAACTTCTTTTTATTAACTTAAATTTTTCAGCTATGAAAAAAGTATTAATTATTCTTGTGTTTATGATGACTGCCCTGGCTGTAAATGCACAGGCAAAAGCCACGACTACTCATGCAAAGCCTGCTGCTATGGTCGTTAAGATAGCAGATCTTCCAAAACCTATTACGGACAATATTGCTAAAGATTTTGCAGGTTTCAATATTAAGGATGCCACGTGCACTAGTGCCAATAACGTTGTTACCTATGAAGTTAATGTTGTCAAGGGGATGGACAAAGAGACACTTAGCTATGACAAAGATGGAAAACTTATTAAGAAAGTAGCCCATATGGGAACTATGAAACCGGCTCCAAAGAAGAAATAAAAAGGAAATTATTGACAATTTAAGAACGGTGCCTGGAGCACCATCCTTTACTAAATGCCAAGCCCCCGTATCCGGGGGCTTTTCTTATACCCTCCGACAGGACTCTCCTTACAGTCATTTTGCTATGTACAATTATGTTTAAGAATAAACTTAACTTTTCTTTCTGCTTTTTGTTTCTTTAGTTAAGTAAAGTTCTTTTCCATTGATTAAAAGTGTTTTGGTTAAAAAGATATGACCAATAAAAATTAAAGGATATGACTGCAAAAATGTTTCTTTCAAAATACGAAGCGCATGTTTATTCGATCCTCCGGATTGTTGTTGGCTTCCTTTTTTTGTGGCACGGTTCACAAAAGCTTTTCGCACTGCCGCAGGCAGGGATTGTAATTCCTCTGTACATTATATTTATTGCAGGACCCATAGAGTTCTTTGGTGGCATTCTGATAATGTTTGGTTTTATGACAAGGTGGGCAGCTTTCATTTGCAGTGGAGAAATGGCTTTTGCTTACTGGTTGGCTCATGGAACACATCTATTGCTCCCTCTCTTAAACGGTGGTGAGTTAGCAATGATTTATTGCTTTTTGTTTTTGTTCATTTCCGCCAGGGGCTCCGGCGCATTCAGTGTGGACAATTTTCTGGAATGGAGAAAAGAAAAGCAGAATCTGCTTCATAATTGAACCGGAAGTTTTAATTTATGCCTTTTGGCTGATGCCAGGTGATCAATATCAAACACGATTAAACGAGTGGTAAATCGTTGTCAGGTTATGCGTTTTATATTTCGGTAATAATTTTAATAATGACTATCGGCAGTCATGAATACGATTATCCAAATCGCTTGAAAATCAATGAGATTATATTCATGATTCCAGATACTCATTATTTTAATAATTAAATCATTATAAAGGTGTTAATGCAATTATTGCAAGCTCCCGGATCCCGGGGGGGTGCTCTTATTGTTTTTGGGGGAAGAGATATCTTACCCTAAGATCGTGGCTGAGATCGGTTCCTGAAGGTTTTATTCCCCGGAAAGTCTAAAAGCAGGCGATTAAGAAGAAATTTTGTACCTTTAAAGTATGAAATACTTCTCAGTCAATAAGCCGAAAATATGCCCAAAATGCGGTTCTGCAAAGGTGGTAAAGATCGTTTATGGAGAACCGACTTATGAAGCACATCTGGAAGAAGTTGCCGGAAAAATTATTTTAGGGGGTTGCATCATGACAGGTAATGATCCTCTCTGGGGATGTATTGACTGCAAAGCCAGAATCTTTAAAAGAAAATTCAGAGCCTTTCCCTGAAATAAGTTGAAATGAAAAAGAAAGACAGAATTTGGATTTACTCAGTAAACACAATGGCAGTATCCTTATTGTCTTTAAGCATTTCCTTAAAAAGCATTGCGCAGGAAAGTACTGAAACCGTTCAAGATATCGACGGCAATATTTATAAAATAATAACCATTGGGGAACAAGTATGGATGAAAGAAGACCTTAAAACGACCAAGTTTAGTAATGGTGATTCAATTAGTACAACCACTCCTGCAACTTTGGATATAACAAATGAACCAACACCAAAATATCAATGGGCTTATGATGGTAATAAGAGCAATGTGGAGATTTATGGCAGATTATATACCTGGTATGCTGCAACGGATGACCGGAATATTTGTCCTACAGGCTGGCATGTACCCACTGTTGCCGATTGGTCAACGCTGACAACATATCTTGTGAGTGAATATGTTGCAGGTGGCAAACTAAAAGAAAAAGGAATAATCCATTGGAAAAGTCCCAATACCGGTGCAACTAATGAAAGCGGTTTTACAGCCCTTCCGGGAGGCTACCGTTACGGGAATGGGACGTTTTACGATATTGGCGTCACCGGTAACTGGTGGAGTTCTACCGAGGTCTCCACAAATAATGCATGGTGTTATACCATGTACAACAATCTTAGAAATGTCAACAAGCACTACGGCAAGAAGACGAACGATTTGTCAATACGTTGTGTCAGGGATTAAATCCATGTAATTTATTTATGCAGGTTCAGGACAATTTTACTGGCTGAAAGTGGTCATGTACTCCAGCTTTTGCACAATTGTGGAATATTTATGTTAAACCAGTCTTTAGGATGAACATAAGTATCTTTATTATGTTTAATTAGTCCAATTAAGAATCAAACGGTTTTTAACTTATGGACTCAAATCATTATAATTAAATAGTTTAATTTTGAATTAAACATGTTTTCATTAGCAAATTTATTTGCACTAAATGGCAGTGTAACAAGGGCACGAAGAAAGAGAGAGGATAGAAACTTCCATATTCCTTTAATCGGGGAACAGGCGCCATCATTTACCACTGATTCTACAGCAGGAACCATCAATTTTCCTTCCGATTTTGGCAGTAACTGGAAGATAATTCTAAGTCACCCCATGGACTTTACTCCTGTTTGCTCAACAGAATTAATTGAGCTGGCCAACCTTCAGAATGAATTTGAAAAGCTTGGGGTCAAGATTTTAACAGTTTCAACGGACCCCCTTGAAACACATAAGCAATGGAAAAAAGTTCTTGAACAGATTGAATATAAAGAATATCCCCGACAAAAAATTAATTTCCCAATTGCAGATGATTCCAGCCTGGTAATTGCAAAACTCTATGGGATGATCCATCTTGAATCGGACAACAATCGTGATGTAAGGGGCGTATTTATTATTGATCCCGACAACAAAATCAGGGCAGAATATTTTTACCCTCAGGAGGTAGGGAGAAACATGAATGAGCTTCTTAGAACAGTTATTGCTCTTCAGACAACAGCCAGGAACGATGTAATGACACCAGCCAATTGGAATACCGGGAATGATGTGCTATGCCCCTTTCCTTTAAAAGCTAATATGTCACTCATGAATAAAGATTCAGGAGAATATTATCAGTTTTCGTGGTTCCTGATATTTAAAAGGGGAATCAGCGAAAGCCTAAAGTAAAAAAGCCCGACAATCTGACTGGCTGAAAGTGGCCATGCCATCCGGATTTTGCACATCAGTCAGTCCGGCTTTTAAATGTATATGCAAATATGAAAAGAATACAAACTCTACCGATATTGATAATGAATAAGTGCCTGGTTAATGCGACAAGTAATGCGATGTAGCTGTAGCGGCATCTTTTAAATAGTAGCTTACTCCGGTAATCCTGATAAGAGCTTCACCTTTCAGGTCAGAATTATAAAATGAAATCCTTACTTTTCCTGTCGAATCGGTTTTTACTTCAGGATTCCAATATATGGTCGTTCTGTTGTCAGTTATTTTGTTATCATTGTTTTCATAATCAGGCTGATAAAACTCTCTTGCCTGGTAAATTCCCTGATACGGGAAAATAACTGTTCCCCTTGGATTTCCCCTGTAAGAATTTGAATAGGTTTTTATTGAGACTACAGATATGTAAATCTGTGAATACAATTCTTTCGGCGTGGGCAATGGTGGGTGGGGTGTCAACATCTGGCTGTATTTACTTCCAGCCTCGTAGAATTTAACATCCGAAATTTCATTAACAGGAATTGCGGCTGCCCATTGATAAGCATTAAAATCGTAACATGGCGGACACTCGTCTGCAGTCAGAGGAGCGCCGTTCACCACCAGGATCGGGTTATAAGCCTTCCCGTGAGTCGCGAACCCTGTTGCAGAAAATGCTTTCTCGCCAAATTCAGCATATATCATCTGGAACAGGCTATAGTATTTTTTTCCTGTCGGATCTTTCTTATCCAAATTGATCGTGACATCAGGTTTGAAATAAAAGCGGTTCCTTCTTGCTTTAACTATAACTTCAGGTAACTTATGGATTTTTATTTTTGGTTCATTATCAGTCTCATTCACAGCAGGTTTTTCTTCAGGAGGTTTTATGTATTGTGGTTTATGTGGGATAAAGGGTAGTACATTGTTCCTATAAGTAATTGCCGGAACAGGAACAGTATCCAGTATAAAGCCTAGATCATCAATCCTGTTTTTTTTATTTCTGTTCTGAATAAAAAAAGTATGATAATCGTAAAATAAGGGGATATTAATATTAAATCTGCTATTTTCATCAACTTTGACGATCCTGTTAAAACCTGTTTTAAAATCGAAAAAAAACAGCTTATAATCGCTGATTGGTTTTAGGCCATTTTGATTTAATAAAGTTCCGCTTATATAAAACCCTTTCTCAATCGGATAGAGATCTTTTAGCGTACTGGTATAGCGGATGGAATTCCATAAAAAATTACGCCACCCTTGTGTCATCATTACAAGATCAATGTTTCGCTTACCGGAGAGAGTTGTATCAGCAAGGTTTATTAATCTGCAATCTATCTCCCCTTTCAACTCGGAAGCGAGAAACAAATATGATTCAATATCCGGGGAGTATTTAAGTGAATCAGTTTTCGCAGCATCGACCACAGCCATGGCCAGAGAAGATTCAACCGGATTCCCGGCAGTATCAGTAACACTGATTGTCAGATTCACTTTTTCCCTCTGCTTGTACTCACTTTTATCAGGTTCAATATGTACCACCATCTTCTGGTCGTGGCGGTTATTAAATACCAGCCGTTCAGCAAGCGGACGGAACAAGCTGTCAAACAGTGTTATCTGAACAATACCTTTAGGATAGGTCTCAAAAGGTAGATGGATTCGCAGTGTCCTGTTGTCCAGTTTTTCTTCAACTGAAGTGTAAATAGCTCCCCTCACTGATGACAGCAGGTAATGCCTGCTTCTGGAATTGTTCTGATTATTTTTAATAAGGATTTCGCCGGAATCGGAATTGAGATTCATAATGTAACCTCTGGGTTCATTAACGGGGAGATTAAAAACATATTTATTGCCCGACAAGCTCACAAGTGCTCTGTAGGTACTATTTGGCCGTGGTGTAAATGTAAATTTCCCGACTCCTGATTTATTACCAGTCAGATGAGTAATTTTATTTTGATTTTCATCAACAATATCGGCCTCGAATTCTGCAGGATTACCCTGGTTGTCAAACGCCTTATAAGCAATTACGGTCTCGATTCCGGAAACCATCTTCCCGCTTTCAGGGAAAAACTGGAGATTAATTCCCGGTTGTAGCTGGATCGATAATCGTTGTTCCGAGATAATAGCAGTATCGGAAAGGGTGAGTCTTATGTTGGCAACAGGGCAGGAAAGCGACGATGGTACAAAAAATCCCATCGACCCGTTGAGATCATTTTTAAAATTGAAGATTTTCTTTACGCTCAATGTATCGTTGAGTCTTACAAATACTTCAAGTTGATTTTCCTGATCTTTATATTCTACAGGCAGAATTGTCCGGAGATACAATCTGACAGTATCACCTTCGGCGCCTTTATTTATTACTGGAGCTACAGTTACCAGGTTGTTGAGGTTCGGATTATGGACAGGAATGTCCTTTTCGAAAAGATATTCACTCTGAAAATTTTCCATCCATTGGGTGTACGCTCTTATGCGAAATACTCCGTTTTTAAGATCTTTATTCAGGGTAAAATCACCATGTGTCCGGCCATTTTTAATGAGGAGTTTCAAATGCCTTTCCAGTTTATTATCTGCATTGATTAAATCGGCATACAATATTTTACTGATGGAAGTTGAATCCACATTCAGGTTATCAAGCACAAAAGCGCTGAACCAGATAGTATCTCCCGGCAGGTAATCGGGCCGGTCTGTTTCGAGATATACTTTTTCAACATTAATTATGTTATTGTTCAAATTTTTAACCAGCAAATTAACTCCGGGTA
Organism: uncultured Bacteroidales bacterium; assembly: GCA_963789985.1. GTDB lineage: Bacteria > Bacteroidota > Bacteroidia > Bacteroidales > VadinHA17 > LD21. Next base: position 169,809 of record CAWBNA010000004.1, read on the forward strand.
TCTCAATTGCACCGGAATTGTTATTTTCAGAATAGAACCGGTTATCATTCTCCCAGCTTTGAATTTGTTTTTGTTCAGTTGAGTCTGGCCTGACATATGAATTTTGAACCCAAAAGTCGTGGTTATAAGGCTTCGATAACAGTTTTTCCACTTCTGAATTAAAAACTGTGGACTTTCCGGATAATGAATACTTTGCATTAAAATTAATCTGCTGCCTTGCCTCTGTTAATGTTTCATGCAAAACATACTCTTTTACAGCATTATTGATCAGTGAAGAATCAGGAACAATAGCAAAAAAAGTGATTTTGGAAACAGTCTGATCAGGCTTATTCTTCTGAATCACTCTGAAATCTTCATTCTCACTGATATAATCTATAAGGTAACTGTTAACATTCTTAATGTCAGGAGAAAAAGAGATTTCTGTCGAAGAGCTTCTGTCAGCCTGCCATGCCACTAAAGGCCCCGGTATTTTTTCCTTTCTTTTTGATTTAGACTGGCTGTTGATATATACAATTGAAGTATCAGCAACTTTTATGTAATAAATATTTTTGGTTTCCCCCAGGTCAACTCCTACCAAAGCAATCTGCCTTCCATTCTGTTCAAAAAATCCTCTTCTTGTAATATAGCCTTCAATAAATATCGGCAGGCTGATGAAGGGGTCGATTTTAAATTCAAGTCTGTTTTCCGAAAGTCCGGGAATATTTTCGTTTGATGATGCATAACGGTAAATGTCGGGTTGATAATCCTGAAGAGCATACTTGTTGACATTCATGTGCGAATAGCTTTCAAACAAGCTGTTAACCGTTGAATCGACTGATGAAATGATGCGGCAATAAACAAGCTCTCTTTGTGAATGATCAGAAAATTCCGAATTGTTATTTGTCCGGAATTTTTCAAGTGCCTTTTTAAGTATCAATCCATATTGTAAAGGTTTTTTATTACCGGAATTATTCTTATGAATTTCAAGAGGAGCAAGTGAAATCAAAACATAATCATCAGGATGATTTAGAATAATAGTCTCTTCTTTAAAACCGAATTTCCTGATTTTGAGTGTAACCGGGAATTTTAGCCGGGAAAGTAAAAATTCTCCCCTGGGATTTGACTTTGTAAACGAGTTATTATCGTTGCAGAAAATGTCTGCAAAACGAACCGGTGAGTTTGTTTTTAGTTTAACTAACCGGCCTTTGACAAAACCTGTATTTTGATTTAATTCCGGAAGCGGATGGGTAAAATCAGATAAAGGGGAGGCACGCAAGTCAACAGTTTTCTGCTCTGAAGGTTGAATAAAATAAATCGATCCATTTACTGATAAACCAGTTAAAATAGTTACCAGGATTAAAACAGGGAAGTTTATTAAGTTAACCCGGGCAAAGGAACAATTTATATTTCTTTTTGGGGGAGTTGGTTTATCAATCATTGTATCTTAGGTTGATTAAAAAATTTAATCACAATGTGTTAATGCAGTACTCTCTGTTATATCTTATATATAGTCATATTATCAACGGAACTTTTTTTAAGTCTGAATAATTAGGTATTTGATCTGTTTTTTCTGTTTATTTTAAGTTCAAATTAATGTGTGCATGCCCTTCCCCTGTGTATCCATTCTCAGTTTCTATCCCGTTCACAATAACTTCCAAATCCGTTTTCCGGTCACTTGTATAAAACTCAACTTTTACCTGCCCATTTGCATCAGTCTTTTTTGAAGGTTCCCAATATAAGGTAGCCCTGCCATCATATTCAGGACTTTGTTTCAATTGGCCCTCATAACGAGGTGAGTAAAACACCCGAGGGACATCCAGCCCATCAAGGATAAATGTTTTAACTCCCTGAGCATCTCCACGATAGGTGTTTTTAGAATAAGTATCGATTACCACCATAGATTGATATATAAAAAAAGGGTCACCATAAATATCCTTTGATGCATGATAAATCACTTCAGTTTTCATGGGTGGTAAGATCATTATTTTTTTTATTTCATTGACAGGGAAACTGAATATAGTATACAAAGGAGAAAAATCAAAATTATCACCATTCCAATAAGTTTTCCCATCGATCACATATATTGGAGGGAAATAAGTTATTATAGGGCATTCAAAACAAACAATAGTTTGTATACAAGGAAAGGATACTGACCTCAAATCACCGTCCGGACTGGTCCATATTATGGCTCCAAATTCCTGGACCAGAAGATCATTCAAGTCTTTGTACCTGTTACCTCCAGGGTCAAGAGAATCGAGATTTGCAATCTTGATGGCAACTTTCTCATAATTACCATGCCAGTATTTGGCTTTAGCTTTTCCTTTTACAACTACCTCTCCCAGGGTTTTGGACATATAACCAAATGAAGGGTTTTTCGATATTTCAGTTTTTTTACCGGCTTGCATCCGGCTTACCCATTCCACAACCGGAGATACTATATTGTAATCCACTGATAATGGTTTTACAGCCTGGAGCGGAGCAACAGGGTTATCAATGATAATATCTCCAGTAAATGGCTTCTTTTTAATGGTTGTTGCCTGAAGTAATGAATGGGCCTTGCCATACCTTAAAGGAAGTTGAAATCTGAACGTTCCAAGACTGTCGGGATTGGATTTTGCAAGGTAGTAGTTGCCGGAAGTAGAAAGAAGAGTCAGATCAATATCCCGATAATTAAATTTGTTTTCACGTGATTTACTGCCGTTATATTTTATTCTTCCTGTGATGTCAATGGTCTTTTCCGGAAGTAATTTCAGCTCTTCACTGATTGTCCCAATTGTCACAAACTTCCTGTAACCATGTGTCAGAAGCAATAAATCCAGAGAACTTTTATTGGCGATGCCATTATCATTAAAATAGGAGTCTGCATCTTCAATATATCCATGAAGTTCTGATTCAAGCAATTTATAAGCACTAATTCCGGGGACATCCACATCTTTTGTTGTTTGTTCTTTATCTGTAACAGCTAGTGATAAATCGGCCGGAACTGGTTCTCCTCCTTGACCGGTTGCCTTTAACAAAAGAGTTACTTTAGAGCGTGTCCCATAAGATGATGAATCCGGAATAATTTCGATTTTAAAACGTTGATTTTTATCAACATAAATAAGGCGCTCGCATTCTGGTTTAAAGACTTCATTCAGAATTGTCAGCCTGCAAACGCCTTCCGGGAGCAGTTCTGATGGTATCCGAAAACTGCAAGAATCCCTGAACGGTTTAACCAGGGCTGAGAACCAGATTTTCCCATAAGAGCTTCCAATGATATATTTTGGATTATTTGTTACTGGAAAATTTTGCTTTAACGTAAGGAAGGACTCCATGCTTTTTTCTGAAAAGCTGACAGACATAACAGTACCCTGATCTGACACGGGAGGCAATGGAACAATATATTTCACATTGTTATACCAGAGATCGGCAAAATATTTCTTTCTGATGTCCGGTTTTAACATGAAGAACCCCATCCCTTTGTGCATACTCTTAAAGCTGCCGACAACGCTTCCATCTTCAGTTTGAATTTCTCCATTGACTTCCCTGGCTAATCCGTCAGCACCGATAGCCTTAAAAGCAACCTTGCTTTGCAGGCTATTGACAAGAGTGCCTCCTTCAGGTAAGAATTGAAGATCAAGACCCTCCCTGAGAGGGATATGAAATTGCTTTTCAAAAGTTATACTGTTATCCTGGATTGTAATTCCAAATGCAGCCAATGAATCATTTGTGCTTAAACCTGCAAGGCTGTATTTAAGAACACGCTCTTTTGAGTTAACTGCAAGAATACTGTCCTTCTGAACCAGTTGATCTCCGATTTTAAGCGAGTATTTTATTTCATGCTGGTACTTACTATTAAGATCGCCGGTCTGGTCAATTTCAAAAAACCTTAATCTGATCTTTAATGAATTATTTCCAATCTGTTTTATAATAAAAGGGAGACATTCGAACTGAAAATTCTGGTTTGCAGGGTTTATTGTTACCATCTGGTAGAATGGTTCCCCGTCATCCTGATTTTGTTTCAGGCGGGTGTAGGCACGGATTAAATAACTGCCAGGGCTGATGGTTGTATCAAGGCAAAAATCACCCTGGGATGTGCCGTTTTTAATTAACAGTTTTCTTCTTAGCTTAACATTGCTTTGAGGGCCAATGAGATCAACATGCAGTACCTCGCTGACGGTATCAGGTATCTGGTCATAACCGTACCATAGGTAAGCCTTGAACCAGATTGTATCACTCTGCATATAATTTGGACGGTCGAGATGAATGAATATTTTTTCAGAAGGATGTTCCTGGTTCAATTGTATATATTTCTCTATTGATCCAATAACCGGAGGATAATAAGGTGCGATAAAACCCTGTTTGACAGAATCTTTATTTGAGGATAGAATTAGTTGAGCAGGTATCTGTCCGGCTAAACCAGTGGGAACAATAAACAGGAATAAAACCAAGTACCTTCTCAGAGCGGGTTTTTTCCTGTAATAACCTGTTTTGTGTTTTTGAAAAACCATTATGTAAAAGATCTAAATAGCGGGAATTGGTTTAGTAGTCATTCTCCGACTAGGTTAATTATTTTATTATCATTTTTTTACGATCGAAAGAAAAACAATTTATGTACAACAAAAATTGTTCCAATGGTTTACTTAAAGAGTTCTGATAAGACTTTACTTCCAAAAATGTAATTGTATTATATCAACAAGTTGGCTTAAGAAACTAACCGCCGCTTCAAGTGAGCAAATAATCGACAGTGATTTGTTAACATGAGACAGAAGTTACTGTGCTATTCCTCAAAATCAAGATTAACAGAAGGCTTCCCGGGAGAATCTTTTAAAAATTGCATTGACCTGTCCTGGTATTCCTCGGGAAAAGGTTGACCTGTAAAATGCGCAAATAATTCTTTTCATCTAAATAATGTTTTATACACGGTCTTTTAACAGTATGTCTTTAAAGGTATGTATTAAATATTAATACTACTTCCATAATTGTGGTTATAAAAGACTGTGAACAAAACCGTGTGCCGGCATGCCTATAATACGATTCAGTCAGATTTAATGTTTTATTTTAGTCAGGAATATTCATAAAAGTATAATGATATCCCGATATTCAAAAAAAACATTCAACTGATATAATTTTATTATCTTTTCGTACTATGTAATCTTATTATGTAAAAATAAAGATTGAAACTTTACATCAAAAATATTGAGAAGGTGAAAGAACTGATTGTATATGATGAGTTTATCTTACCGAAATAGCTTATTTGATGTATTATAGCAGCGTTGCACATCTGTCAAATCAATTTAAAAAATTTACCGGGCTCACTCCTTCGCAGTTTAAAAGACTTAAAAACAAGAGACGTGATACGTTTGAAGAAGTGTGAATTATGTAAGTTAAAACATAAATTATATAACAATAACAGAAACTTGTCGAAGTATCTTTATTGAAATTTCTCAATAAGATGGCCAAATGCATATTTTTGAATTTGAAAAATCGAAAACTCATATTTTAGCCGAATTCGTAGAGTATGTCCCTGACTCGGTGATAAGTAAAACAATAATAATACCGGCTCATACAATAAATATCGTTAAAGCAAATGAGAAGGTCAAAATTATATCGACAGTTATTATAAGCGGGTATGAAAAAAGTTCAATATAGTCGATCACTTTATTTTAACAAATAACGCAAGAAAATAATGAAATTAGCTTTTATTGGTACATACCCGCCGAGAGAATGCGGTATTGGCACCTTTACCAATAACCTTTTCAACTCGATGTCAGATAATATTAAAAGCAAGGGAAATGAATATGAGTGTTTTGTTGTCGCAATAAATGACAATGATCTTACTTATGAATACCCTGAAGAAGTAAAACTGACTATCAGGCAAGAATACCAGGAAGATTATTTAGAAGCTGTTAAATTCATTAACCTCAGCGGAGCTGACCTGTGTATCCTTGAACATGAATTTGGTATTTTCGGAGGTCAGAATGGAGTATATATTCTTCCTCTGCTGCACAGGCTGGGAATTCCTTTTATTGTAACCCTTCATACTATTCTTGAAGCCCCTTCTTATAACGAAAAGGCTGTTTTGCAGGAAATATGTAAAATGGCACATAAAATTGTGGTGATGAGCCACAAAGCAATTGAATTCCTGGTTAATATTTATAAAATACCCCGGGGGAAAATTGTTTTAATAGAGCACGGGGTCCCGGACATTCATTTTAGCCAGGAAAAATCGAAAAAAGAGTTTAAACTTGAAAACAAAAAGGTTTTACTTACTTTCGGTTTTATAGGTCGGAATAAAGGTATAGAAACAGTTATAAAAGCGCTCCCCAAAGTAGCCAAAAAGCACCCCGATGTTCTTTATATCATTTTAGGCAAAACTCACCCCAATGTGTTGCGGCATTCAGGGGAAGAATATCGTATTTTCCTGATGCGTCTGGTTAAAAGTCTTCAACTTGAAAAACATGTCCAGTTTCTTAATGAATTTATTGACGAGCAGGATTTGTTCAAATACTTATCGGCAACAGATATTTATTTAACACCCTATCTTAATAAAACCCAAATTACCAGCGGAACACTTTCGTATGCTGTAGGAGCAGGTTCGGCAATCATTTCAACACCCTACTGGCATGCCGAAGAATTGTTATCAGAAGACAGGGGAAGGCTTTTTAATTTTAATGATTCTGACAATCTTACTTCTATCTTAAATGAACTCCTGGGTAACCCCAGGGAGATGAATAAGTTGAAAAAAAAGGCATATGATTATGGACAAAAAATTACCTGGCCTAAAATTGGAGGAAAGTATTTTGCGCTTTGCGAAAGTATTTTAAAGGGAAAGCATAAGTTAATTATAAAAAAAGATTCTGAACTGGACCTGCTCATACTCCCTCCTTTTTCTCTGACTCATATTAATCGGATGACAGACGATACCGGCATTATACAGCACGCAAAGTTTGGTATTCCCAATTTAAAAGAAGGATATTGTCTGGATGATAATTCCAGGGCTTTGCTAATGGCATTAATGGCGTACAGGCAGATGAAAAATATTCGGGCCCTTGAGTTATCGCCCATTTATTTAAGCTATATCCATTATATGCAAAATGCCGATGGCACATTCAGAAATTTCCTGAGTTTCAGCAGGAACTTTCTTGATGAAATCGGCTCTGAAGATTCTTTTGGCCGGACTATATGGGCATTAGGATATTTGCTGGGCAATGCTCCTAACGATGCTTATTACCAGACTGGCAGAATGATCTTTTTTAATGCTTCTCCCAATTTTGAAAAACTAAAATCCATAAGAGGCATTGCAAATACTATGATCGGTATAAGTTATTATCTTAAAAGCAATCCGTCTGATGATTCAATGACCGAAAGATTAAGAAACTTTGCCAACATATTAATTAAGCATTATGAGGAAAATGAAACCTCTGAATGGAAATGGTTTGAATCCTTACTTGCCTACGATAATGGCATTTTACCATTAGCCCTGTTGCATTCTGCTGAACTATTGTACGATGAAAGAATAACAAAACTGGCGGTCAAAACTATGAACTTTCTGACGAAGCATACACTTAAGGATAATTACTTATCAATAATCGGGAATGAAAAGTGGTACAAGAAAGATGGAGAACGGTCAGTTTTTGCCCAACAACCTGTTGATGCTATGGCCATGGTATTAATGTACCACCAGGCTTTTCATGTAACAAAAAACAAAGATTACCTCAATAAACTGTACACCTCATTCTTATGGTTCCTGGGTGAAAATGACCTGAGAATGAGCTTGTACGATTTTGAGACCCAGGGGTGCTGCGATGGATTTGAAAGCTATGGTGTAAACCGTAATCAGGGTGCAGAAAGCTCGCTGGCATATTTAATTTCTCATTTAACAGTATTAGATGCTTATGAGGAATATTACAATACTGATTGACAATTAATAAAAAAAGTCCCGCTGACAGCGAGACCTAAAATCTTAAATTTCTATAAATTAATAAACTAGATAAGTTTAACATTTACTGTATTTAATCCTTTTTTACCTTCCTGCAAATCAAAAGTTACTTCATCATTCTCCCTGATCCTATCACTCAATCCTGTTGAAAGTACAAAATACTCTTTAGGTGAACTTGCGTCTTTAATGAATCCGAATCCTTTCGAATCATTGAAAAATTTATTTAGAAATTGTTATCTGTTAATCATGTTCATGCTATCCGGAGTTTTTCAACTCATTAAGAAGTTCCCTTAAATTAACAGTAGCATATGTTGATGCATAATCTGACATGCCGTAAGGTATTATCAGATCATTGTTATGAATCAAGGACCCGCAGGAATAAACTACATTTGGTACATATCCTTCCCTTTCTTCATTATTGGGGATTAATAAGGGTGAAGTTAATCTGCCTATTTCTTTCTCAGGGTTATGAAGATCAAACAGGGAGGCTCCCAAAACATATTCCCGCATGGGACCTACCCCATGAGTTATCACTAACCACCCCTCGTCTGTTTCTATTGGTGAGCCGCAATTTCCAATCTGGACGAATTCCCACGGAAATTTAGGTTGTTGTAATAATTTAGCCTCACGCCAAATTGTAATATTATCCGAAAAAGCGATGTAGTTATTGAACCCATCCAGCCGGCATAGCATTGCATATTTGCCATTTACTTTTCTCGGGAAAATTGCCATCTCTTTGTTTTGGGCAATTTCCCCATGAATAGGCAAAATCCGGAAATGATAAAAATCCCTGGTGTCAAGCATTTTTGGCAATATCGTACTGCCATTATAGGCCGTATAAGTGGCATAATATACTATTTCATCAGTATCATCTTTAAATCTCACAAACCGGGCATCTTCAATGCCATTTTTTTCATTTTCCGATACCGGGAAAATGACCCTTTCGGAAATGTTTGTATCGATTGAAAACTCAAGTTCATAATGCGATGAGGCCAACCAGGTTATTTGCTTAAAAAGGATTTCTTTATCGGAAGCCAGGTGAAGAGTTTTTCTTGCTTCTTCGATACATTTCAGGAGCTCGTCGTATGTGAATTTATCATCCAGCTTATCCAGTATTAATCCTGATGGAATAATGCCATGAAATACCTGCATTTCATCCAGCTTATTCCTGAAAGATTCTTTATCATAAATATATCGCCATATGTGTTCAGCTTCTTCCCGTATCTTGCCAACAGGTTCGATAGTAAGGTTGCTGTTTTTATCAAGAATGCCAGTCCGGAACACAATAGACGAAATATGTCCTTCACCCGTGGCCCTGAAACTTATTATCACTCTTTTTTCACCTGCACTTACCTCGGACTGATCAGGATGTTCAACGATGGAAGGATTAAAAAATGCTGCTGATTCAATAGAATATTCCATTGTGAAATAGGAACCTATTAATATTTTACGGGAAAAATCCAGCGTTTCAGGTTCAATGTTTATCTTCTTTAACAGGTGAACAATTTTATCAAAATTCTTTTCAAATATTTTTGAGATATTTCTGTGACGCAGTGAATAATCCCTCAATACCTGGCTTAGTACCAACGAAGCCTCACTTTCAGGCATTCTTATTACATTGAGTATTGTATTAATTGCTCTTTCGTCATTCGTAAAAAGAAACCTTGCGATTACCCTTTTAGCATCCGGAAGGAATTTTATGTCTTTTCTGTTTAATTTTATTTGCATTAGTCAATTTATTTTAAATATTCATAAAGGTAATAGCTTAGGGATATTAAGATAGAATATTGCATTTTAAATTTAAAGGAGTGGATTTCTCAGTATTGATAGTATCCCGGACCGCTTGCGTACCGGTTTATAAATCGTATCACTTAAGGAATTATAATTAAAACTAACATAGGAAAAATCATATTTATGTCATAATTTTAATAAATAATTGTATAACCATAAAAGCTAATTATATGAAACTTATTGAATTTAAATCTGTTGATAACTATGGAAATGATTATGCGGTTTTCATTAATCCTGAACATATTGAATCAGTGTATACGATTACAAATAAAAGCAGGATTGCAATAGGTATGGTTTCTGGGAATGTAGTTGAGGTTATTCAAACTCTTGAAGAGGTTAAAGAGAAATTGGGTGACATTGAAGACACAGATTACAAACGCACTGACAAACAGCATAAATAGTTTCTTCCTTTTGCTGTAATCCGCCTTCGCGTAAAGCTTCGGCGGACGCGAAGAACAGGTTTAATTGGCTTCGCCGAGCTCACCGCCAGCAGGCGGTTCGGTTCCTCGGTGCTTGCACCGTTTTTAGAGTCCAGAGCTTGCTCTGGGGTTCATACCATTTGATTGAACAATTTTTTCAATAAAGAAGTGGCACTCCTGGTTGAGTGTAAAAGCCGGACGGTTAGACCACATCAAAATCCGGTCTGATAATCCTTAGTAGATAACAAAACAACAAGTATTTAACTGCAGATTTTGGTGGTCAATTTATTTCACCAAATTCGATCAGGTGTACTGGCCATTTCAATATATGGTATATATTTTTGTGGAATTAATAGAAATCACTAATCACCCCATAAGTATTTATCCCAAATTTTTCGTGAATTTTATGCTGGTTATTAGGATAAAAAAATGTGATAATTCTGGCGTCTCTCAATCAAGGATTCAACCTGCCTGCGAAAAATTCTAATAACTTTTTAATGTCAGATATATTATAATTGTCTTAAATAAATATAATTTAGCCTCCGGGCATGTTTAATAATTTTCAAATTGCACGTATTGGAGGGAATGGGAATCCGGCATATTAATTATTTCATGCACCTGGCAACCAGTTTTAAATAATTATAAGAATTGAATTAATTGTAATTTTTTTTAGAAATAAATACGTTTATTAATGCTTTAAACTCTGAGACTATGAAAAAATTTTTAATGCTTCTTCTCCTGCCTTGTTTCTTTATTGCTCAGTCAGCTGCCCAGGAGTCCACCTTTTCCAAGGGTGATAAGGTTTTAAACATTGGAGTGGGTATAGGATCTTTATTAGGATCCGCATATACCACAACATTCCCTGCTATCTCCGGTTCACTTGAATTCGGGGTTGCTGACAATGTACTCAGGAAAGGTGCAATAGGTGTAGCCCCATTTATTGGTTTTGGCGCATACAAATATAAATATGGATACCTATCTGAGACCGAGACCTATACTTACATTCCGGTAGGAGTAAGAGGACTTTTTCATTATCCCCTTGTAAATAAACTTGACACATATGCTGGTTTGCTCTTTGGCTATCTTGTTGTATCCGGCACACATATAGGAAGTGCATATGGAAGCAGAGGTTACGGATCAGTGTTTATCGGCGGAAGATATTATTTCAGTGAAAAATTTGCAGCAATGCTTGAACTTGGAGTAGAGACTATTCCTCTGCATATCGGAGTTGCATATAAATTTTGATTTAACAGATACTGATTGAAGTTTTATTCAGTTTTAATATCTGTAAGAAAAGCAGTTTTCAAAAAATGAAAACTGCTTTTTTATCCATTCTCTAAAGTGAAAAATCATAGGAATTATAAAGCCGGGTTAACCCTGTAATATTTTCAAGTAATCCTATCAAATTAGCGAGTCAGATTTTCTTTATTTCAGTCTTTGGTCTTGGATGGGCTATTTTTGCAGATTTATCCCTGAAGTCAAATTCAGATATTTTATGAACTGAATTGTTATGGCATTTTAAACAGTCTATTTCTTTCGGAAGGGAAGCTTTAGTTATGTATGGTCCTTTGTGGCAAGCTTCACAGGTCACTCCATCATCCATTTTATAAGTGGCTGCAAAGAAAGAAGAGTCCAGACCTCCACCTGTCACATGACATTTTAAACAGACTTCGCTTTTCTGAGGATCCCCTTTTACATTGGCATTTTTTGCATAATGCATCGCCAATTTTGAAGAAAGAATTTTAAAAGCTTGCGAATGGGGACCATTTTTCACAATATTATACTGGAAACCCATTTCTTCTGTATTGTGGCAGACCGAAGCACATTTTTGTATACCAACATAATGGTATTTTTGGTTTTCCTGTACAAATCTGCTTATCCCTTTGAGCAATAAAAGATCGGATCTTTCCGGAACTGTATAAGTTTGAATAGATTTAACAGAGTCAATGATTATAAACAGACTAAAAACCGTTAATGGTACTAAAACTGCTATTTTTTGATTTGTTCTCATTTAACAGATAGTTGTAATACAAATATAATATTTTAGAATGATCATTTCAATAACTAAAGAATAGGGGGTTATCTCTGATTCCGTCAGAGAAAACCGATAATCTGTCGGCAAAACACTCCCATACATCTAAATAATTTGACTCGTTGCCGGCCCGGTGATAAATTTGCGCCAAAAGATTAATATCTATGAAACAAACGATTTTAATATTTTGTGCTGCACTGCTCTTTTGCGGGATTGATCTTAATGCACAGCAGGATAGTGTATGGACACTTACAAAATGCATTGATTATGCCCTTAGCAGAAATATTCAGGTCAGACAAAGCGAAGTAACCAACCAGGAGTATCAGGTTACAGCTGACCAGTATAAAGCTCAGCGGTTTCCATCATTAGGCGCTTCTGTCAACCAGAATTTCGACTGGAGCAAAAGCAATTCGACAAATGGAACGACGTTTGCAGGAGCAAATGGTTCAAATTACTCTTTAAGCTCAAGCGTGACTCTCTTTAATGCTTCAAAGCTTACTAACCAGATTAAACAGTCACAATTTAATGTTGATGCTGGAAAATATTCGCTTGAAACAACCAAGGAATCGATAAGCCTGAGCATCCTTGATGCTTATCTTCAGGTTTTATACGCTGAGGAACAGGTTAATAACAGTGAAAAGCAAATTGAATCCACGGCCAGCCAGCTCAACCTTGCTGCTGAACGCCTGGCAATGCAGGTTATTTCCAGGTCTGACTATTCTCAGGTAAAATCACAGCTGGCAACGGAGAAACTGACACTTGCCAGTGCACTGAGCACCCTTGCAATCGATAAGGTTGACCTTGAGCAGCTCATGGAACTTCCTGTTTCCGATAGTTTTAACATTGCCCATCCCGATCTGACCGGGGAAATAAACCAGAAAAGGTTACCGGAGGTAAAACAGATTTTCGAAAGAGCTCTTGCCATTAAACCCCAGATAAAGAATGCTGCAGTTAACAAGGAAATTGCAATGCTGGATGAGAAAATTGCACAAGCAGGATATTATCCGACCTTGTCGGCAAGCGCAGGTATCAGTTCAGCATTCACGAGCATATTGCCCAACTCATCTTACTTTGATCAGATAAACAACGGGATGACACCCGCAGTCGGATTATCACTTTCAATTCCAATTTATCAGAAGAGACAGGTAAAAGCAAGTGTTGCCCTGGCCAGGCTTGGCTATACAAATGCTGAACTGAGCGAGATAAACACCAGGAATACTCTCAGGAAAAGCATTGAACAGGCATGCCAGGATGTCAAATCAGCACAGGTAAAATATGAAGCCAATGTCGAGAATTATAATGCAACAAAAGAATCAGAAGAACTGTCAAACGAAAAATTCGTTCAGGGAGTGATCAATTCAGTTGATTACCTGGTGTCGAAGACAAACCTAATTGTGGCGGAAAGCAATCTGCTCCAGTCGAAGTTTAATCTTATCTATAGTTACAAGGTACTCGATTTCTATCTTGGAATTCCCTTATCACTTTAAAATAAACCAGTAAAATTAAATAATGAATTAATGAAAAAGAAAGTATTAATTATCATTGGAATAATTGCAGCAGCAGCAGTTATAGCCATTCTGGTCTTCAAGCCTTTTTCAAATAAACAGAAGGAATATACCTTCGATACCGTAAAGGTCCAGAGAAGTTCGATATCAAGCGTTGTTACCGCTACAGGTACAATTCAGGCAATTAAGACAGTCAGTGTCGGTACACAGGTTTCCGGTTTGATTAATGACATCTATGTTGATTTCAATGATAATGTCAAGAAGGGACAGATACTTGCCAGACTCGACGAAACAGCATTGAAGGCACAGGTAGATCAAAGCAAGTCGTCAGTCGATCAGGCAAAGGCCCAGTTCGATTATGAGGAAGCCACATTTAAAAGGCTTAAGGTTCTCTTTGATAAGAATCTTATTGCCCAGGCTGATTATGACCAGGCAGTGTTTAATTATGAAAACGCAAAAGCAAACCTGGACAATGCGAAATTTGCACTCGACAGAGCCAATGTAAACCTTGCATATGCAACAATTTACTCTCCCATCGATGGCGTTGTGCTGAACAGGGCCATCGAACTTGGACAGACAGTTGCTGCAAGCTTCAGTACACCTACGCTGTTTTCGATAGCCAATGACCTCACCCAGATGCAGGTTGAAACCAGTGTTGATGAAGCTGATATAGGTAAAGTAAAGGATAAACAGCGCGTCGAATTCACAGTCGATGCCTATCCTGACCTTAAATTTGAAGGTTCGGTTTCGCAGGTCAGATTACAGCCTACAACAACCAATAACGTTGTTACTTATACGGTCATTCTTAATGCTCCCAATCCTGACAAAAAACTGATGCCAGGTATGACAGCCAGTGCTACAATTTATATCGATGAAAAGGACAGCACTCTTGTCCTTTCCGGTAAAGCTTTGAGGTTCACCCCCACAACTGCATATCTTCAGGCAATGAGATCAGAAATGAAGAAAATGATGGCCTCCCGTAACGGGGCACAGGCAGCACCTGCCGGAGCACCTTCAGGATTTCCTGCCGGACAAATGCCCACTGGATCTGCTCTGGCCGGATCCGGTTCTGCAAATGGAGCTGGTACTCAAATGCCACCTATGGCAGGGTCAAGAAGTAACCTTCCTGCCAATATAAAGACAGTATGGGTAAAAGGAGATAATGGAGGAATTCATCCTGCAATGGTGACAACGGGAATAGACAATGGTACAAACGTGGAAATTCTTAATGGCCTTAAGGCAGGAGATGATGTGGTGATCTCCATGAGTGGAGGGAAAGCTGCAACAACAACTTCTTCAAATAATTCAAGACCGAGGGGTTCGTTCCCGTTTTAAGGGATGAAACGCCAATAAACAATAAATAATTAATGCCATGGCGGAATCTATAATTGAAATAAAAAATCTGAGAAAAGATTATCATGTCGGAGAAGTGACGGTTCATGCCCTGAGAGGCGTGGATATGAAGATAGAGAAGGGTGAGTTCCTGGCTATTATGGGGGTCAGCGGATCAGGAAAATCGACAATGCTAAACATACTCGGGTGCCTTGATACTCCTACAAACGGACAATATTTCCTGGATTCAACAGATGTCAAGACATTGAATAAGGATGAACTGGCAAAACTTCGCAATTTAAAACTGGGTTTTGTCTTTCAGTCTTACAACCTGTTAGCGAGGACCACCGCTCTTGAGAATGTTGAACTGCCGTTGTTCTATAACAGCAAGATAAGATCTAAGGAGCGCAGGGAAAGGTCAATTGCAGCTCTTGAAGCCGTTGGCCTGGCCGACCGCATGGACCACATGCCCAATCAGCTTTCCGGCGGGCAGCAGCAACGTGTTGCAATTGCCAGATCGCTGGTGAATGATCCTGTCCTTATCCTTGCTGATGAACCTACGGGTAATCTTGATACAAGGACATCAATTGAAATAATGGAACTTTTCCAGGATCTGAATGAAAACGGGAGGACGATCGTTTACGTAACCCATGAAGCGGATATTGCAAAATTCGCAACGCGTAACGTCCTTTTCAGGGACGGCAAGATCCAGAAGGAGTTGATTGTTACTGACAGGCTGTTTGCAAAGGATATTCTGAAAACAATACCCGAGGAAAACATTGAAGAATTTGACATATAATTACAATTTTAAAAATGAACTTCAAAAACTTAATAAAGATAGCTGTCAGGGCCCTTGTGAGAAATAGACTCAGGGCTATCCTGACAATGCTGGGGATTATTATCGGCGTCGGATCGGTAATTGCCATGCTTGCAATCGGTCAGGGTTCCAAGAAGAAAATCAGGGACCAGATGTCATCAATGGGTACCAACATGATTATGATCATGCCAAATTTTCAGAGACGTGGCGGGGTCAATATGGGAACTTCGAGCTCAATGGCACTGAAGTATTCTGATGTGGTGGCATTGAGAAATGAGTCAACTGCAATAACAGAAGTTTCTCCTGAAATAAGAGCCAGCGGACAGGTTATCTATGGCAATCAAAATACGCAGACATCAGTTTACGGAGCCAGTGAAGAGTATCTTTCAATAAGGAAAATTACTATCAAAAGCGGAAGGATTTTCACCGCAAATGAGATAAAAAGTATGGCAAAAGTCTGCTTATTGGGTAAAACAGTTATTGACAACCTTTTTGGATCCGGAATGGATCCGATTGGATCATCTATCAGGATAAAAAACCTTCCGTTCCTGGTCATCGGGGTCCTTGACAGCAAAGGAGAGGGCGGAATGGGACAGGATCAGGATGACCTCATAATTGCCCCATACACAACAGTTCAGTCAAGACTGGCTAATATTGACTATATAAACACTATTTATGCTTCCGCTGCCAGCGAGGACAAAAGCCCTCTGGCACAAAAAGAGGTTGAGGAAATACTGAGGAGAACTCACAAACTTAAGGAATCAGCCGAAAACGACTTCAGGATAATGTCACAGTCAGAACTGATACAGACCGTATCTTCCATATCCGATGTCATGACTTATCTGCTTGGAGCAATTGCTGGAATATCCCTTCTTGTTGGAGGCATCGGGATCATGAACATCATGTTTGTCTCTGTCACGGAGCGTACCCGTGAAATCGGTCTGCGCATGTCAATCGGCGGCAGGGGGAAAGATATCCTGAGACAATTCCTGGTCGAATCAATGCTTCTGAGTGTTATAGGTGGGGCCCTTGGTGTGGTTTTTGGATTTATTGTGGCAAAAATTGCGGGATCGCTTATGGGTAATCCGACAATTGTTTCAACTCCGTCAGTGGTGCTTGCTTTCGCTGTCTGTTTTATCATTGGTGTTTTCTTTGGGTGGTACCCTGCCAAAAAGGCTGCAAGCCTGAATCCTATTGATGCTCTTAGATATGAATGATTTTAACGGTGCAACATTTTTGAGGCCTTATCAACAGATGAAATCCAATCCCTGGCCATCGTAGTCAGGAGTGAATTGATTAAAGATGACTTCTGATACAGTCTCAAATGACCTTTTAGAAAAAGCCTCTGAAATTAAGAAAGGGAAAAAAATGGAAAAAAAGGTATTAAAAGGGAATAGCATTAAAATCCTGCTTCATCTGCTCGCCTGGTCAATATTGCTGGGATTACCGCTGTATTTTATAAAGAGATGGCACGTAGGCAACGATTTTATCTGGCTTTATTACATAAATACGGTCATAAGCGGTTTAATCTTTTATGCCAACTACCTTATTCTTGTGCCGAAGTTTTTCTTTCGCAACAGGAATTACAGATACTACCTTTCGGTTTTTTTACTTGTTGTACTTTTCTACTTTATTTCTGATTTCAGCAATAAGCTGGTTTTCAGATATGCCTCAAGCAATATAAATCCTGAACTGTTTGACAGGCATAAGGATGATAACAGGAGAAACATTTTACCTCCCGGGGGCGGCGGAAATTTTGTTGCAAGACCACCCTTCAGGGGACCCCATTTGTACAACTATGCATTCACATCCCTGTTCCTTGTGTTTTTTTCAATAGGACTGAAGGTTCTTGAGCGTCAGGATAAAATTGAGAAAGCTAGCAAGGAAATGGAAAGGGAAAAACTGAACTCCGAACTTGCTTTCCTCAAGAATCAGATCAGCCCACACTTTTTTTTCAATACACTTAACAACATTTATTCTCTTGTAAGCATAAATCCTGAAGATGCGCAAAAGGCTATTCTTAAGCTTTCAAAATTAATGAGATATCTTTTGTACGAGTCTGAACTGGGCGATGTGAAACTCTCGGGCGAGATTGCATTCATGAGCAACTATATCGATCTTATGAAACTGAGGATGAGTGATAAAGTTAATCTTATAGTTTCATTTCCTGAACAATATAATGACATAAATATACCGCCGCTGCTCTTCATTCCTTTTATCGAAAACGCGTTTAAACACGGCATAAGCTACCACGGCAATTCTTTTATTAAAATTGACATGGAAATGAGGGGAAAATCATTAATTTTCATGTGTGAAAACAGCATTACGAAAGCAAGTGAGGAAAACAACAGGAAGAACGGAGGGATAGGACTGGAAAATGTGAGGAAAAGGTTGGATTTGCTTTTCCAGGGCAGGCATGACCTGAGGATCACAACGACAAATAAAACATTTCAGGTATTTCTCGATATAAAACAAACCTGATGATTACAACAATTGCCATTGACGATGAACCGCTGGCATTACAGCTGGTAGCTGGTTATGTCGAAAAGACCCCCGGCCTGAAGCTTTGCGGGAAATTCGACAACCCGCTCGAGGCGATTGATTTTATGGCAAAAGAAACAGTTGATCTGGTTTTTGTCGACATTCAGATGCCCGATCTGAGCGGCATTGAATTTACAAGGTCAATTGCAAAAAGTACCAGGGTAATCTTTACGACTGCTTTTGAAAAATACGCAATTGAAGGGTTCAGGCTCGATGTGGTCGACTACCTCCTTAAACCTTTCAGCTATGAAGAGTTCCTGAAAGCAGTACAGAAGGTACAGAGACTTATCAGACTTGAGAAGAGAGCCATGAACCAGGTGGATGCAAATAATGAGTTTTTATTTCTTAAGTCCGACTATAAGGTCAGGCGCATTAATTTCAACGATATACTTTATGTTGAAGGGCTCAAGGACTATATTAAGGTTTTCACAGTGAATTCAGAACGTCCTGTCCTTTCACTGTCGACAATGAAACTCCTTGAGTCAAAGTTGCCTCGTTCAAAATTCATGCGTGTCCACCGTTCCTTTATAGTGAATCTCGATAAGATTGATACGATAGACCGTAACAGGATAGTCTTCGGGAAAACCTACATTCCTGTAAGCGATCAGTATAAGGACAAATTCCAGGAATTCCTGAATAATAATTTTTTATAGAAAGGCCAGCTGTTTTGCTGCAGGAGGATTTACTGAATAAGTATCCTCCTTTTTTGTTTTTAAAGTGTCTGGCAGGGAGTAGCTCAACAGGACTTTTGTGTGCTTTTGAGAGAACTTAGCAATGTATTTATTTCTAATACACCCCCATAAAAATAGGGGTATATATGCTTAATAGAGCATATAAAATTGATTTATCCCTAAAAATATA
Source organism: uncultured Bacteroidales bacterium (assembly GCA_963789985.1). GTDB lineage: Bacteria > Bacteroidota > Bacteroidia > Bacteroidales > VadinHA17 > LD21. Next base: position 189,007 of record CAWBNA010000004.1, read on the forward strand.
TAGGTATAATAAGAAAAAAATACAAAAATATTTGAAAATACCCCTAAATAATATATGTTTGCTTTCATTTTGTTTTGTTAATCGTAGAAAATCTTAAAATGCAGCTTATGAAACCTCGATGGAAAAAACTATTGTTCATGTTTTTAATGCTGTTTACCGGGATGAACGGCTTATTCGCTGCCGACGGAATTGTAGTCGATTCCGGTGCCACGGCCTGGATGCTCACATCAACAGCTCTTGTGCTTTTGATGATTCCGGGACTGGCAATGTTCTACGGCGGACTTGTAAGAAGCAAAAACGTCCTTGGAACAATTATGCACAGTTTTGTGGCTATGGGAATAATAAGTGTATTATGGGTGATCATCGGGTACAGCATGTGTTTCGGTAAGAATATACTTGGAGGATGGTTTGGCTGGAACAATGATTATTTCTTTTTAAAAGGAATAGATTCAAATATAATGGAATCGCATGTGCCGGAATATGTTTTTTCAATGTTTCAGTGCAAGTTTGCAATAATAACTCCTGCATTGATTGCCGGGGCATTTGCAGAACGCGTCTCCTTCAAAGCTTATTGTTTCTTTATAGCCCTGTGGAGCATCCTGGTCTATAATCCTTTGTGCCACTGGGTTTGGGGATCCGACGGATTCCTTTACAATCTTGGTGCAAAAGGAGCCATCGATTTTGCCGGGGGAACAGTGGTACATATTTCAGCCGGAGTGAGCGGACTTGTAGCTGCAATTTACCTTGGCTCCAGAAGAGGCTACCCATATCAGGTAATCCGCCCGAATAACCTTGTGGTTACAATGCTTGGAGCAGGGCTTCTCTGGGTTGGATGGTTTGGATTCAATGCCGGCAGCAGCGTTTCAAGCGGACTCAGTACAGCCCAGGCTCTGACTGCAACACAAATTGCCGCTGCCTCTGGTGCTCTTTCATGGATAATAATCGAGGGTTTCCACCAGGGAAAAGCTACAGCACTGGGATTTGCAAGCGGCATTCTTGCAGGACTTGTTGCAGTTACTCCTGCTGCAGGCGTCGTTCAGCCTTACGGGGCAATGATCCTCGGCCTGCTTGCATCTCTGGCCTGCTATTTTGCGATCCAGCTTAAGAGCCGGCTTAAATACGACGACAGCCTTGATGCTTTCGGTATTCATGGTGTGGGTGGAATAATGGGAGCACTGTGCCTTACCTTCTTCATTCGTCCTTCCTGGATGGCGGGAGCACGGTCAGCAGCCGGAGGACATTGGAGCGTCTGGAATCAGTTTGGTGTTCAGTCACTCGCCGTGGTGATAGCAATAGCTTATGCTGCCGGTATGACACTGCTGATCATTTTTTGCCTTAACAAGGTAATGAAATTCAAATCATCTGAAGATGATGAAATGGCAGGACTCGACAGGTCATACCATGGTGAAAGAGGATATGGTATGTTAAATCCCAGTTAATCATTTAATTAGCACGATAATATGAAAATGATAACAGCAATAATCAGGGAAGTCCAGCTTGATAAAGTGAGAGAAGCCCTCATAGCGGCGGAAATAACAAGAATTACCGTGAGCCGTGTTTCAGGACATGGCCAGCAAAGGATCGAGGAAATGTACCGCGGTCAGAGAATTGTGCCCGATCTTATACCTAAAATGAGGATTGACATAGCTGTAAATGACTCATTCGTCGATATCACAGTCGAGGCAATCCTTAAATCGGCACGGACAACAGACGGGGAAGAAGGAAATGTAGGTGACGGCAAGATTTTCATAACCCCGCTCGAGGAATGCATAAGGATCCGGACAGGAGAAAGAGGCGGGTCCGCAATATAAGGTAGGTTTTGGTAATCAGTCGGATGTGAACAAGCCAGGAATTAATATCCCGGCTTGTTCTTATTAATGAACCACAATATTCTTAAATTCATGAAATAAAATCTTTCTGCTAATTTTCAGGAATTCAATTTTATTTAATTTTAAGAAGTTTTAAATTTCTATATCAGCTGCCAATGAATTTCTGCCTTACAAGATATTTTCTTTTTTTGATTGCTGCAGTCACTTCATTGAACTGCTTTCCACAGACAAGGAGCCTTGAGTATTACTTAGGAGAAGGGCTGCTGAACAGCCCGCTTCTCAAAGATCTTCAGAATCAGGTGAATTCGGCTTCAATAGACAGTCTGATTGTAATCGCACAAAGAAAGCCGCAGATTGAATGGAGATCACAGCTTTTATATCCACCCTATAAAAATCATTTTGGCTATGATGAAGTGATAACTGACGGAGGGAACTATCAGGCTGTGGGCTATGTCTCACAAAATATTTTCAACAGGAGGCGCATTGAAAATGAGTTCAATTCGATCGAAAATCAAAAAAAAGGCCTGATAATCAATAAAAAACTTTCTGTTGCTGAAATGAAGAAAGAAATAACCAATCTTTACCTCGAATCCTGGTCGGTTTATTCAGATCTTCTGTTTAACGAATCATTTCTTAAACTGATGAATGATCAGGACCAGATAATTGCACAGTTTGTCAAAGCCGGGATCTATAACCAATCTGATTACCTGTCACTTCGTGTTGAAACTGAAGGGCAGGAGATTATTGTGAATCAGCTAAGGAACCAGTACGACAAGGATATACGGTTGCTGAACGAAGCATGTGGTATAGTCGATACAACCCATGTAATCCTGTCTCTACCCGAAATAAAACCCTCAATTCAGACGATCCCTGGTGATTATCTTTTTCTTAAGCAATACTCAATCGACAGCCTCAGGATCATTAATGATAAAAACGCCCTGGACCTCAAATATAAGCCCACTGTGACATGGTTTGCCGATGCCGGGATCCTTACAAGTAATCCGTGGAATTTTTATAATCATTTTGGGGCAAGTGCAGGTATCTCGCTTATTTTCCCTATTTACGACGGAAACCAGCGTAAGCTCGAAAAAAAGAAACTGGCGATAAGGGAGAATACGAGGTCATTCTATAACACCAGCACAAGAAAACAATATGATCAGCAATACCTCAGGCTGAAAGGTGAACTTGATGGTATTAAGGAAGTAAAAGCAAGGCTTGAGAAGCAGCTTTCCGTTTCTGATCAGCTTGTCAGGTCATTAAGGATACAGCTTGAAACGGGAATTGCCAGAATGACAGATTACCTGAATGCTCTGAAGAACTACCGGAGTATAAGCCATAGCCTCAACATGACTGATATTGATATACTTATAATAATTAATGAAATGAACTATATTCTTTCGGAATGATGCCTGAAAGAATAAAAAGAAAACTTAATATGCTTAAATATCAGAAATTTGAATTTTGCATCCTTTTCATTTTAATCTCATTTCTGGCAGCATCCTGTAATAACAGGAAAGCAGTCGAAGAGAAAGAAATTGATGCCAAAACTCCTGTTACTGTCACCGTACCTGTTTTAAAAGATATCGGTGAAAATGTTGAACTACCAGCAGTTACATCATATCAGGTAAAAAATATCATCAGGTCGTCAACTACCGGCCTCATCGAGTTTACAGGGGTCACGCCGGGTGAAAATATAAATACCGGAAAGCTTCTTTTCACTGTAAGAACACTTGAAGCTGCGGCACTGAAAAACGGTTCTGCAGTCGATACAAGCCTGGGTTTCAAAGGGATCATCAGGATTGTTTCACCAAAGGAAGGAGTGGTGAGCTCTATATCCCACCAGACAGGTGATTTTGTTCAGGAGGGAGATGAAGTGGCAACTATATCGGACAGAAACAGTCTTGTTTTTATTCTTACAGTGCCTTTTGAGATGTCAAAGTACATTGAAAAAAACAGGGTATGTTCATTGAAGCTTCCGGATAACTCTTTGATAAATGGGCTGATAAAAGGGATCCTTCCTGAAATGAATGTCAGCGATCAGACAATAAGCTATATAGTATATCCTGAGTCAAACCGTCAGCTGCCTCAGAACCTAATGGCAGTTGCCACCATAAATAAGAACACAAGAAAGAATGCGCTGGTCCTGCCTAAAAAAGCGATTCTGGGGAACGAAATCCAGACTGAGTTCTGGGTAATGAAACTGATAAATGATTCCACAGCAGTCAAAGTACCCGTAAATAAGGGTATAGAGAACTCAGATGAAGTTGAAATAACCGAGCCGGCCTTTCTTCCTGAAGACAGGATCCTTCTTACGGGAAACTACGGCCTTCCCGATACAGCTGCTGTGATCATCAAAAAATAACAGGATGAGGAACTTCTTCGTAAAATACAAAAACCCTGTTTCAATAGTTCTTGCCCTGATTGTCGGGGCAGGTATTTTCCTTTACACTCAGATCCCTGTTTCACTCTTTCCCGAAATAACATTCCCCAAGCTCAAGGTAATTGCCGACAACGGAGAACAACCTGTCAATAAAATGATGATAACAGTGACAAGGCCGCTTGAAGATGCCATAAAACAGATCCCCGACCTTTACCTGCTGAGGAGCGCAACAAGTCGCGGCACTTGTGAGATTTCAGCTTTTCTGAACTGGAACGCTGACGTAAATGTGAACCAGCAGATGCTCGAGTCAAGAATAAGCCAGATAAAAAACATACTTCCTGCGGAAGTGGCAATCAGGGTTGAAAAGATGAATCCGTCGATACTTCCTGTTATCGGCTTCACCGTTGAAAGCGACAAAAGATCACCTATTGAACTTAATCTCCTGGCGACATATACAATTAAACCCTTTTTATCCCAGGTTGAAGGAGTGTCGTCGGTTGGAATTATCGGAGGCAAGACGAAGGAATACTGGGTGGAACTTGACCAGCAGAAAATGGTATCCTCCTCAGTTACCCCTGAGATGGTCAGGGATGTGCTGAATGAGAATTATTTTATCAGTTCAAACGGATACCTTGCCGATTACAGGCGTTTGTACCTGACTGTGACTGATGCCAGTCTTTATAACCTCGAAGAATTAAAAAACTCTGTCATCAGGAATGACGGGAAGAGAATTATCAGGCTCAGGGATATTGCCCGGGTAAATGTTAAGGAGAAAACTGAATATACAAGAATAAATGCAAATGGCCGTCAGGGACTTCTTGTTGCTGTGCTGAAGCAGCCTGAGGCAAATCTGATTGTACTGTCGGCCAGGGTTGCTGAAAGGAAGAAAGAGCTTGAAAGGATCCTTCCTCCCGATGTTCACATTTCCTATTATTACAACCAGGCTGAATTCGTTAAGGATTCGATCAGAAGCGTAAATGACAGCATCTGGATCGGACTCTTGCTGGCTATCATTGTCGCTGTCATGTTTCTCAGGTCATTCCGTGCAAGTGCGACAATTCTTGTCACCATCCCCGTGACACTGCTTCTCTCCGTAACAGTTCTTTATTCAATAGGTTATACTCTGAATATCATGACGTTCGGTGCGATAGCGGCATCAATAGGTCTGATCATTGATGATGCCGTGGTTGTGGTGGAGCAGATCCACCGGACACATGAAGAATACCCCGACAGACCTTCTGTACAGCTTGTCCATCAGGCCATAAGCTATCTTTTCCCGTCGATGGTGGGATCGTCAATCAGCACAATTGTAATATTTATCCCCTTTATGCTTCTTGGCGGCGTTGCAGGAGCCTATTTCAGGGTACTTACAAACACCATGATAATAATCCTGGTGTGTTCATTTTTTGTAACATGGATAGGTCTGCCTGTCGTTTATATCTGGTTTTCCGGGCTCAGGCCGCTCTTCGGGCCAGGGAGTAACCAGGCCGTAAAGATTGTAAAGAGCCAGAAATGGGTATCATTCTTTATCAGAAGACCGGCGCTGAGTATTGTTTTCCTCCTGATACTCGGAACTTCAATATTCTTTATCCTTCCAAAGCTTGAAACAGGATTTCTCCCTGAAATGGATGAAGGGTCGATAGTGCTTGATTACAAGTCCCCACCCGGAACTTCACTTGATGAAACCGACAGGATGCTGAATGAGGTTGAAAAGATCATTGTCAGCATACCGGAATTTGAGTCATATTCGCGCAGAACCGGTGCGCAAATGGGATTTTTTATTACAGAGCCTAATGATGGTGATTTCCTTATCCAGCTGAAAAAGGAGAGAACCAGAACGACTGAAGAAGTGATTGATGACATAAGGAAAAGGATCGAGGCAACTCAGCCTGCCCTTAAGATTGATTTCGGCCAGGTCATCGGAGATATGCTGGGCGACCTTATGGAATCAGTTCAACCTGTTGAGATCAAAATATTCGGAAATGATCAGAACAGGCTGAATGAAATTTCGGAACAGGTCGCCGGAGAAATTGAAAAGATTGAGGGTATTGAGGATGTTTTTAACGGGATACTGATCGCCGGCCCGACTGTCGAAATAGTTCCGGACCAGCAGAAGCTGAGCCAGTTTAATATTTCACCTGCATCATTTCAGTTCCAGCTTCAGACATTCATGGAGGGCAACGTTATAGGAGCAATTCCCGAGAATGAACAACTTACAAATATCAGGATGATCTACCCCGGGAGCCTTGATAACAGTGTCGGCAGGATGAAAGAACAAAGTATTTTCATGCCTGACGGAAAACTGAAGCCCCTGGCGTCGCTTGCTTCTTTCAGTATAAGCAGGGGTGTTCCCGAATTCGACAGGGAAAACCTAAAGCCGGTTTCGATCGTTACTGCACGTCTCAATAACCGGGATCTCGGAAGCGCAATGAGGGAGATAGAGCAGACCATCAGCAGAACCGTCTATCTGCCTCAGGGATACAATATTGAGTACGGAGGAGCTTATGCCGACCAGCAGAAATCATTCAATCAGCTTCTACTGATACTGATACTTTCGAGCCTTCTGGTTTTCTCCCTCATGCTGTTTCTTTTCAGGGATTTCAGGGCAGGATTTATAATTCTGCTGATCGCGGTCTTTGGTACCGCCGGAAGCCTGATAGCATTATATATAACCGGAACACCCCTGAATGTAGGAAGCTATACCGGATTAATAATGATCGTCGGTATAATTGGTGAAAATGCGATCTTCACTTTTCAGCAGTTTATGACAAATATGGAAAAAGGCGATGTTGACGGGTCGCTTGTTTATGCTATTTCAACAAGGCTCAGGCCAAAGCTGATGACCGCGCTTGGTGCAATCATTGCACTTCTGCCTCTTGCTCTCGGGATAGGCGCGGGAGCACAGATGCATCAGCCTCTGGCAATTGCAGTGATAGGAGGTTTCATCATAGCACTGCCGCTTCTGCTGGTAGTCTATCCGACACTTCTCAGGATCTTTTACAAATCGAAGAAATAAACATTAAATAAATAGTTACACAGAGAGTCACAGAGAATTCGCAGAGTTACACTGAGTCTCTGTGTCCCTCTGTATCCCGATAGCTATCGGGACTCCGGATTTTCTCGGTGTAACTATAAAATGTTTAATTAACTCAAAAATAATTTCATATCATTTTCAATAGTTCCGATCCCGGAGATCCCGAATTTCTCAACCAGCACTTTTACCACATTTGGTGAAAGAAATCCCGGCAATGTCGGTCCAAGATGGATATTTTTAAACCCCAGCCAGAGAAGCGCCAGCAGAACAATAACTGCTTTTTGTTCATACCATGCGATATTGAAAGCAACAGGAAGATCATTCACATCCTTAAGGTTAAAAACCTCCTTCAGCTTAAGCGCAATTACTGCCAGTGAATATGAGTCATTGCACTGGCCGGCATCAAGCACTCTCGGGATGCCATTGATATTTCCAAGCTGCAGCTTGTTGTAACGGTATTTGGCGCAGCCCGCAGTGAGGATAACTGTGTCTTTTGGCAATGCAGCAGCAAACTCGGTATAATAGTTTCTGTCTTTCATCCGGCCATCACATCCGGCCATAACAAAGAATTTCCTGATTGCACCAGACTTAACGGCATCAACGATCTTATCGGCAATTGAGATTACCTGGTTATGCGCAAAGCCGCCAGTTATCTCGCCTTTTTCGATTTCAACAGGTGGCTTGCATCTTTTTGCATGCTCGATTATCATAGAAAAATCCTTCTGACCGCCGGCCGGCCTCTCACCAATGTGCTTAAAGCCCGGGAAACCTGCTGCCCCTGTAGTATAAACCCTGTCAGAATAAGTAGCTTCTTTTCTCGGTGGAACAATGCAGTTTGTCGTGAAAAGTACAGGCCCGTTGAATGTCTCAAATTCCTCTTTCTGCTTCCACCACGAATTGCCGTAATTACCTGCAAAATGAGTGTACTTCCTGAAAGCAGGATAATAATGTGCAGGCAGCATTTCGCTGTGAGTATATACATCCACACCGGTACCTTCAGTCTGTTTCAGGAGGTCTTCCATATCCCTCAGATCGTGACCGCTGATCAGAATTCCAGGATTGTTTCTTACCCCTATATTAACTTTTGATACTTCAGGGTTGCCGTACCTGGAGGTGTTTGCCTTATCAAGAAGGGCCATGGCCGTGACACCAAATCTCCCTGTCTCAAGAACAAGTGAAACAAGCTGATCAGCAGTGAGTGTGTCGTCAGTGATGGCAACCAGTGAATCCTGGATGAATTTGTAGATTGATTTGTCCTCGAACCCGAGGTTGAATGCGTGTTCGGTATAGGCAGCCATTCCCTTCAGACCGTAAGTGACAAGTGACCTTAACGATCTGATATCCTCATCTTTTGTCGAGAGGACACCGACTGATACATTTTTTTCTTCAAACTCTTCCACGGTATTTCCTGTCCAGGAAGCATGGTCGGGAAGTGGTCCATGAATTTTACCGCCGGCGCTTAAAAAGGCAGCTTTCATTTCTTCCCTTAATTTCAGTCCTTCCCTGACACTGACAATGAATCTTTCATTGTCGAAGTTTGCATTGGTGATGGTCATGAAAAGAGCTTTGCAGATGAATTTATCAACTGAATCATTTTCAATACCAAGCTCTCTTGCTTTTGTACTGTAAAATGAAATCCCTTTCAGAACAAAAATGAGGAGGTCCTGCATATTGGCAACTTTCTCTGATTTACCGCATACACCTGAAATGGTGCATCCGGTTCCTTTGGCAGTCTCCTGACATTGAAAACAAAACATGCTCATGGTTATACGGTTTTTGTTAATATTAATAATAAGTTTATTTCTTCAAGGTCAAGCCGTTTACCGGTTTCTGTTATGACATTAAATTACAGCAAAGAAACCGGAATTCAAAATTTAAAATTGTAACATATGTTACAATTTGCCATTTATTTCACCGGCTGGCCTCAGGAAATCTCCCTCAACAAGGCCTGCCCGGAATGCCCGGCTCCCTTAAAGTTTTAACAGCTTTTATCTATTCCACCGCCAATTAGGTTAGCATCTTCTCTTCACACAGGCTTTTGTTTTTATATTTAATTTTGTTATATTTGATAGTGCGTTTCCTTAAGTGCTAATAAGTCATAATTATGTTAGTAAGAACATTTGCCAGTGCTGTCACCGGAATTGATGCCGTGACTGTCACTATTGAAGTTAATGTCTCCCGGGGTGTCCGTTTCTTTCTTGTAGGTCTTCCGGATGTAGCTGTCAAGGAGAGCCAGCAGAGGATTGAGTCAGCCCTGCGTTCACTCGGTTTTCACTGGCCCGGGAAGCAGGTTGTGATCAATATGGCGCCGGCCGATATCCGGAAAGAAGGGTCATCGTACGATCTTCCTCTTGCAATAGCTATTCTTGCAGCAGATGAGAAGATTTCAGGGAAGGGACCGGAGTCATTTGTCATCATGGGTGAATTGTCGCTCGACGGGACCCTTCAGCCTGTAAGGGGAGTCCTTCCCATTGCCCTGAGGGCACGCGAGGAAGGTTTTAAAGGAGTTATAGTACCTGTTAAAAATGCGAGGGAAGCAGCTGTTGTAACAGACCTGGAGGTTTACGGGATGGAAACCCTCGGGGATGTTGTTGATTTTTTCAATGGTATAAGGAAGTTTGAGCCGACAGTTGTTGATCTCATGGAGATCTTTAATAATGAAGTTAACAAGTACGATGTTGATTTTTCAGATGTGAGAGGCCAGGAAAATGTTAAAAGGGCTCTTGAGGTAGCAGCAGCCGGAGGCCATAATTTACTAATGTTATAATAAGTTTTATTAATTTATATATCAATTATATAAATACTACTCCTTTATCTATTCTTTAATCTTTTCTCAACACCTAGTAATAATGTTGCTCCTTTGCAATGGTAGGAACAATTATAATATATAAACAAATGAAAGGAGGTGATTTATGTATTTCTGAAAAACCGTGGCGGGGAAAACGAGCCAAACTAAATGTTACACTTAAAATTAAATTTTTATGAAACCAAAAAGAAAGTACAGAATAATTAAGGACATTACTCCGGAGGAATTAAAACAAGCCCCCATATGGGTCAAAGATCTTAGTAAATCGTTTTTAAAATCTATGAATGAAGCATTTAAAGATTTTGTTGCAATTCTCGAATCTCCTGGCGAATTAACACAAGAAATGTATTACGAAAGTAGTATTCTAGGTTATACCATAAAAACATATCATGGTTTAATAAGATGTCTTTTAACTGTGGTACGACCAGCATTTGTATTAGGAGTACAATACTGGATATATGCGGAAGATGGACGCAATCCAAAGAATAAGCGGATAGAGTTAAAGAATCACTTGCAATACATATTGGAGATTATTGACATATTCAAAATCCCTAATTGTAATGAAGCACTTAAGCAGATGACTGCAATGTTGGAGGAGGTAAAACAAATCAAAATAGCTGCTTGATACCATTTTTGACTGTGAAAAGGCCCGGTCGTAAAAGTCCGGGCTTCATTTATATAATCGCCACAATACTCTGTTGATAAGGTACTTATTGAATATATGTTTGTGAAAATAACTTTTCCCCCAAATAATAAGTTTTAATCTTTGCAAATCAAATCCGGACCAAATTTTATGTCATTACTCCAGATCTTAAAGCATTGAATGAATCCTTTGGAAAGAAACATAACCAGCTTAATGATTAAAAGTTTGTATAAGCTATTGCTGTCCGTTATGATGTATTTATTGTTGTAACTGCCTTTTATTAAACGAGTTATTATATTCTCTGAATTCCAGATAACTTAGGAGTAAGTTTTGCAAATGGGCTTCATCTGCAAATCTTGCGGACGACCTTTCGTTGATAAAATAGATTTAACAAAATCCAAATAATTTGGGAATGTTGGTATAAAATGTAAAATATGAAAAGTTTGAAAGTCAAGAAATTTAGCATCAGGAAATCGGAAATGGTAACGTTCCTGAGGTCTCCAAACAACCCCCTATATCCTGATACTTTTTTAATACCTAAGAGATATGAAGACAAGAGAGACAAGAGAACAATTTCTGCTTCAAATTGAATTTGTTGTAGACTTCCGAAGTAGAAAAGCGATTGAATATCCAGATGATAAAAGAAATTTGTATTCATCAGAGGCTTTAAAGGAACTTTATAAATATGTAATAAATATACCAAAAGACCATTGTGTCTTTGATCTAGTTTATAATATGGATGAAAGAGAACGAGAAGAGTTTAATAACAGGCTCAGCCGATACGGTTTTGGAAATTGGAAAGAAAATCCCGAAGAATTTATTCAAATGGAAGTGATGTTAAAAATTTATAAGACTAATATGAGTTAACTAACTGATATGAGCAATTTGAAAACATAAAATTTACTGCTCGGGATAGGCCGTGTACGCCGAAAAGAACTGGTAGCATATCCCACTAGTTTTTCCTGGTTTTTATTAAAAGTTGGATGTAATTTAAAGAATAAGAGTGAAAATGGAGCGCACGAAGGTTAACAATCGAAATACGAAAATTCCAAAAGGTGCAGTTTTAGCTGATGCAAAGAAACGGCGAGAAGAATACAAGGTTTCGAATGCATTTATTCAAAATAACATTCCTTTCGATCCCGGTTATTACTTGAATAAAGAATTTAAAAATATTGTTTTAAGATTATTTAATGATTTATTACCAGGACATAAGGGATATAAGATTGAACAAAAACTTCTTGACTTTGAAATTTTGATCGGAAATTTATTAAAACAGCCAAAGTCAATATCAATATCACTGAATAGGAATAATTGGAAAAAAACTAAGTTCAACAATGTAAGCTATTTCATAATTGACCTCGTTAAAATCTTAAAAAAGAGGAAATTGCTAAATGTAAAAATAGGTTATTATACACCAAAAGAATCCAGATTTACCCGGATATGGGCAACTGATAAATTATTGAGCTATTTTCCAAAGACACCAAATGGTGTGCTTTGGGCACCGGTTCAATTAGTAGAGCTCCGGTATGGGAAAGACAAATTAAAAGACTACGAGGATATACCTGAAACTTGGCGTATTCGGTCGATTTTGCAACGTATAAACGAGGTTAATAGTAAAGTGGATATAAGGTACCATCAGCATAAACTTAATGCTTTTTTAGTGGCTATTTTTGTAGAAAGCTTTAGGTGGTATGGTAGACTTCATACAAGAGGCTTTATGCATTATCAAGGTCTATCGAAAGAAGAACGCAAAGACATTACAATAAATGGTGATCAGACAATTGAACTAGATTACAGTGGCCTTCATCCAAACTTGCTTTATGCTTCCGAAGGTATTCAATACATTAAAGATCCATACAGTGTAGTTGATGAGAGACCAGAAGCACGACATTTTCTTAAACATATACTTATATATATGATAAATTCCAAGGATAAAACAACGGCTGAAAGGGCTGCTAACTTTTGGCTCCGACAAAATCATTCGGAACGTGAACAATTAAAAGAAATTGGAATCACACGTGCAAGACCATTTATAGATAAATTCTTTGAAGAACATCAGCGGATTTCTCATTATTTCTGCAAAGGAAAAGATACAGGTATGCAAATTATGAATAAGGATTCAAAAATAGCACTTGATATTATTAATCATTTTGCCAAAAAGAACATTCCCATTCTGGCCATTCACGATAGCTTTATTGTTCAAGAACAATTCTGTGATGAGTTGTACGATGTAATGAAAAACACATATCAAAAACGGACAGGATTCAGAATAAGAATCAAGTGATTTTTTATTATATATTATATTGATTATTAATATTTTATTCGCAATTCATATAAGTTAATATGGGATAGAATGGGAAGGGTGAGGGGGGGGATAGATAGTATAGACTTGGATTAAATAAGGGTTAAGTATGTGTAGTTTAAGTTTTGCTTTTTGAAAACAGTGTTAAACGAGACTTAATACTTTAATATGTAATATATTTATATTTAATATGTTAGTTTGAAATCATATTAATAAAGAGCATAAAATACAATCAATTCACGACATTCAAAATAGATCGTTTATTTTAAATAATTAATTGACTTATTTAAGATAATAATCGGAACAATGACTCATTTTTCTGAAATAATCAATACGAGGCATTTAATAATGTAAAAAATACATTCCTTTTTGTTTCGGGTTCTTAATCTACAATAAATAGTAGTAAAAATAGAATGATATTGTAACTTTCATCGTTTAGATTCTTTCGGATGAATTTTAAAGCATTTGATAATTGATTCTCGATAGTTTTGTGTGTGATTTTTAATTCTTCAGAAATTTCTTTAATACTATACCCCTCGAATCTGCTTTTTATGAAGATCTCTTTACATCTATTTGGCAGTTGATCTACTAATTCTTTTATGCGTTGAAATAGTGAATCATAATTAATTTGCTCAGTGGTCTGCATATCCAGCTCATTAATAATTCCGCTTTTTAAATATTCAGATAAATATACCTTGGTTCTGAAATGTTTCCTGATAATATTGAATGCAATTGTAAAAAGAAATGATTTAAAAGATAGTTCCTCTTTCAGAGTTGATCGTTTATCCCAAATTATTTCAAAGACCTCCTGAACCAATTCTTCTGATTCAGCTTTTGATTTTAGATACCCAAGTGCAAAATGGTATAAACTATCACAATATTCATAATACAAAGTATTAAACGCCAAAAGATTACCCTTTGCCAAATTATGAACTAATATAGATTCGTTTTTTGAAGTATCCTTGTGCATTTTAAGAAATAAATGACTTTAAAATTATAACAAATTTTAATTACCTTTAATGTCGCAAAAAATAACAAATATTTATTTTATTTTAAATTAATCTAATAATACAACTAATAGGCAAGAAATCAAATTTTGGAAACAATCCATATTAGAACTTTTAAAAAAATTATTGTTACTAATTTAGCTGGTTTAAGCTTGATAATAATGATGTAGTGGATCATTATATGGAAATCATTTTAAAAATCATTAGAATAAACTCAAAGGAAAAAAATTAGTTTTATGTTACTACTTGGAATTGATTTAGGGAGCTCCTCAGTTAAAACTTCTGTAATTGATGGAGAATCAGGGAAATGTCTGGCAACTGCATTTTACCCTAAGGAAGAGATGAACATAATCTCGCATAAACCGGGTTGGGCTGAACAGGAACCCGAGCTGTGGTGGTCTAACTTGAAATTATCTATTGCAGATTGTAACATACAACTTGGCAATAGAAAAAACGATATTACTGCAATCGGTATTTCTTACCAGATGCATGGACTGGTAATTGTTGACAAGGATTATAAAGTATTGCGTCCTTCAATAATATGGTGTGACAGCAGGGCTGTAGAATATGGAGAAAATGCCTTAAATGTGCTTGGCAAAGATTTCTGTCTCTCGCACTTGCTTAATTCACCAGGGAACTTTACTGCAGCTAAATTAGCATGGGTAAAGGAAAATGAACCAAGTTTGTTTGGAAAGATATATAAAATAATGTTACCTGGCGATTATATTGCTATGAGACTTACAGGCGAAGCACTTACATCTTTATCAGGGCTTTCAGAGGGTATTCTCTGGGATTTTGAGGAAAGCAGGATTTCGGAAGAACTAATGAAATATTTCGGATTTCCTATTAGCTTTATTCCTGAGCAACTTCCTTCATTTTCAGATCAGGGCAGACTGCTTGAATCATCTGCCAGGGATTTGGGATTACCGGCTGGTATACATGTCACGTATCGTGCTGGAGATCAGCCTAATAACGCATTGTCGCTGAATGTTTTTAACCCGGGAGAAGTAGCAGCAACAGCAGGAACATCAGGGGTGATTTATGGAGTTACTGATAAAAAGAGACATGACCCTCTATCAAGGGTCAATACATTTCTACATGTAAATCATTCTGTTACAGAACCAAGACTTGGGGTTCTGTTATGTATTAATGGAACAGGTATTTTGAATTCATGGCTTAGACGGAATATAAGCAACGAACTTTCATATAATGTTATGAATGATCTGGCAGAAAAAATTTCACCGGGATCAAATGGACTTTCGGTACTTCCTTTTGGAAATGGAGCTGAACGTATATTGGGAAACAAAAATATTGGAGCAGGTTTTTTGGGGCTTAATTTTAATTCTCATACAAACGCTCACTTATTCAGAGCAGCACAGGAGGGAATTGCTTTTTCGTTCAGGTATGGCCTTGATATAATGAAAGAGACCGGAATTATTCCGACAATTATCCGTGCTGGTGCTGTAAATATGTTCCAAAGCCGGGTATTCAGGCAAGCTCTGTCATGCATACTCAATACTGAGATACATCTTTATAATACAGATGGTTCCATAGGTGCAGCTAGGGGAGCAGGAATAGGTAATAAAGACTTTAAGTCTGTTAAAGAAGCTTTCAGTGGACTGCAGACAGTCCAAGTCACAAAACCGGACAGGTCAAAAGTCGGCATTTATGAGGAAGCTTATTTGACCTGGATGAATTATTTCAAATTATTCTAATTTTCCGATCCTGTCTTGAACTTCCCTTGGATTGGGCTTCATGTAAAGTCTCCTCGTGATTTGTATGCATATAGACTCAGTTTTTGATGATGTATTTTCCCGTTTTTTCATTCACCTTCGATATTAAATACATAATCTTAAAAAGTCACTATGGTTAACTTACTTGATAGCCAGACGTATTAAACCGGGAAAGTTACCCTACTTTCTTCAATCAGCGTCACTGGCTTTCAATTAAAAGGGAGAATGCTTTTATTGCTGGAAAAGGCGGAAGTATTTATTATTCCTCAAATAAAGTTATGAATTGAACGGATTCAGTTTCGGGCCATTTATTTTCGGAGAGTAATTGCAAACGTTTTGATCACAAAACTCGATTACCTATTGATCGTTTTCTCCAAAAGAATGAAAGCATAGATTATTGTGTACATCTTATCCAAAGTGGAGATAATTATCTTTTTCATTCGGAAATCCATCGCAAATTTCTATCCAAAAAACTGTTAAGACATCTCTGCTTTTACTCATCCTTAAATAGGAATGGTTTCAATTTACTTTCTATCTTTTCTCCGAGTGGGTCCATTTCCCATTCCTCAATTATGTATTTGTACTATGGAATATTACTCCCTTCATCAATCAAGCCCTGTGCAAGTTCTTTTGTTATAAAGGCTCCTTCAATGGTCTCCAAAATCATTTCATCAGCGTATAAAAGGCAAGGATCATAGCCTCTTATTATGTAATGGGTATTTATTACTGGCTCTACCCCATTTGATGGTCCTTCAACCGGGCCTAAAGCACCTAATGACCTGTCAGTGGGAGGTGTCAGATCCTTTTCCAGAAGCAAGATGCTGCGATCTTCTGCCTCCCGGAAATAGCTTTGTTTGATTTTCCAAATGGAATAAGAAAGAAAGGATCCAATGAATTCTCAGTTGCATAGGTTTGTTTCAGCCCAGCATTACATTACACCATACCTTATCAAAATCTTTATATGGTGCTGATCTGCCAGTATTCAACAAAGACCAAGTCGTTTTTGCTTGAGTAAGTCATTCTTTGGCAGTGCAGTTCATCTTGTTTTCTTTAGCGGCCACACCTATATTGTCTGTCCAGTATTCTGTATAATCGCCTTTAATTACCGAAAGCTTATCATCATATTCTTTCTCGAAAAGACTGTATTATTTCATGGGCACTGGCAATTACCAGATGCGGATAAGCATATTCTTTGTTCTATGATTTTAAAGCATCCGCTAAATCAGCATCCAATAAGGCATTATCCCACATTGCCCATATGACAACATAAATATCATAGGGATGGTTTGATTGCTCCAGTGCCAATAAAGTACTGAACAAATGATTATCAAGAAAATAGGCTCGTGGGTTATTAGTTTTTACAAGCAGGGGGATTTTTGCAGTCTCCCGTTGACCAAACCAGGGCTGACCACTAGTTCTGCTTATTTCAATGCCTACACCATATCCGCTGGTTTGTAAAAATAAAACTTTTGATTTTCCATCTTGATCCACCCAATAAGATGGCTTTTGATTAAATACATAAGTCATTTTCTGATTCCAGCACGAACCATTTGGCATCATCATAATATATAGGATGCCTTCACGTGCCAACAATGGGACTATTATACCAGGCCATACCTGGTATATCAACCTGCACTATTAAATCTATCGGCTTCCAGGTTTGCTTTTCAATACCATTTCTGTATATAAAAAGCTGATGCAATTGCAAAATCCGGATGGCATGACCAATTTCAGCCAGTCACATTGTCCTTAATATACAAAACTAAATTACAAAGATTTAATTCCGACTTGGGGTGGTCAGTATAGTCCGGCCAAAAGTTGTCAGGGGCACTGGCTTTCCCACATTATCATTTTAACTGATAAATCTGCTGTATAATTTTTTATATCCGCATCTAATCGAGCCTTTCGAACCAAAAAAAGTTTACTTTTGGCCCCATTTTTTTGATTTTAAATTTCTTTTTAAGGAAGTTTTTCCTTATTTTTAATTACCCAGTGTTCAAGGGTATAAAAGGATAAAAATCGAAAAACATGGAAGAAAACAGATGCTTAGATTTTCAAGAGCTGGCAGATTATATTCATATGTCAGAAAGTTATGTCTACAAAATGGTCATCAAAAAGTCAATCCTGCATATTAAGCTTGGAACAAGAACCCTGCTTGAAAGGAATCAAATAGATGGCTGGGTGATAAACGGCTGCAGGATGGGATATAGCCTTCCGTCGCTTCCGAAGCTTTAAGACCTATATTCAGTATGGCGACATTTAAAATTGTGCTGGACAAGAGAACAAAGCTCAGGAATAATAAATACAATCTTGCCATTCGTATGGTCAACGGTAATAACGCAATGTATATCAATGTTTCCAAAATGACAGAAAATCGCTATGACCAGGTATTCATAAGGAAGTTAAAAGACAAAGAAAGCATTCAGTTTCGGAAGACATGCAAAGGTAATATCTCAAAATGTGAAAGGATCTTTTCAGAGGTTAATCCGTTTAATAAGGAGCGGTTCAGAGAGCTGTTCAAGAATGAAGACAAGAGTATACCCCAGTCATTTCTCCTCACTGAGCTTTTTGATTATTACATTGAAAAAGCAGAAGATCTAAGGCCAAAGACAAAAGATTCTATAAGGTATACCAAAAACAGAGTGGAAGAATTCAAACCTGGGATCAGTATCGGGGATGTGACAGTTTGTTTCCTGAAAAAGTTTGAAAAGAATGAAATAGAAAACAATAACTCTCAGACATCCATTAATCATCATATGAGAAACCTAAGGGCAGTCATCAACTATTTCAGGAATGTGGTAAAGGTAATCCCGAAAGGATATGAATATCCATTCAGAAAGGGTGGATTTACTATATCAAGTTTTTTCCCAAGCAAACAAGTATTAAAAGAGGCAGAGATTAAGTCGATTATTGGGCTCAATGAATTTAAAAGTAAGTGACATGAATATGCCAGAGATATATGGTTGTTGCTTTACCGCTGCAATGAAGCGAATTTTGCAGATTTATTGAGAATGGAATGGGGTCAGATAAACTGGGACTATATCTTCTTCACCCGTAAAAAGACAGAGAACACAAGAAAAAACAATAAGAAACCAATCACTGTCCCACTGACTGAAAAGCTTCAGGATTTAATAGACAAGGTTGGAAACAAAAACAGTCCATTCGTATAGGTGTTACTGCACGAGGGATATGAAGAGAGTTTCTTTGAAAATAAGAACCACAAAATCAAACAGCAGATAAATCGGAAACTAAATGAAATAAGAGATCAGCTTAACTTAAGTGGGCCACTGCAGCTGGGAAAAGCCAGAGAATGTTATGCGAGTACACTTCGGCGGAAGAAAGTATCTCGTGACGATATTGGTGAGATGCTAGGCCACAGTAATTCTTTGGTAACTGAACATTATCTGGCCGGACTTGAACCTGAGAAGACTTTTGGAATCAATGATCAGCTGCTGTGAAAATCAAGAAAGGGTTAAAAAGGGTAATAAAAAATCCGCCAGGTTTTATGAAAACCAGTGAAAATGTATGTAAAATGAAAAATCGTAAATGAATGATAATGAAACCAATACAAACCAGTGTAATTATAAAATTAATCCTATACCTCACTCATAATCATTGAGTTGCTGGTTCAATCCCAGCTGGGCGAATTGTCACTTTTTAATTTAAGGAAAAATATGAGGCAGGAATGGGGAATGGAAATTTATAAAATTCATTTTTTTCTTGAGTCTTGTTTCAACCTGAACTATATTTGATAAAAAATCATAAACTATGATAAGTATTAAATTATAAATCAGCGAATACAATGAAAAGAAGTGAAGTAAATGCCATAATCACTGATGCGAAGAACTTTTTCGCAATTCATAAATTTATGCTTCCGGAATGGGCCAACTGGTCTCCTAACAAATGGGAAGGAGCTTATGTGAAATGCCCTGAAATTGTGGATAATAAGCTCGGATGGGATATTACCGATTTCGGCAGTGGTGATTTTTACAAAAAGGGATTGACTCTTTTCACAATTAGAAACGGAAGTTGGCAGAAAAAAGACAAACTGTATTGTGAAAAGATTATGATTGCAGATGAGGAACAGGTCACTCCGATGCATTTTCACTGGAATAAAACAGAGGATATTATTAACAGGGGCGGAGGAAATCTAGCAGTGGAACTTTATCAGGCAACACCTGATGATAAGCTGTCTTGTGATCCTGTAACCGTAAGCGTTGATGGAATACTTGTAACCACCAAGGCAGGAGAACCGCTTATTTTGAGACCCGGACAAAGCATTTGCTTCACACCCAGATTATATCACAGATTTTATGGTGAAAAAGGGAAAGGCAAGGTTCTTATCGGAGAGGTGAGCATGGTAAATGATGATGAGAATGACAACAGGTTTTACGATAAAGTGGGTCGATTCCCGGATATAGAGGAAGATACTGACCCTGTTCATCTCTTGGTAAATGATTATGAAAAATATTTATAGACCATATTTTATTCGCAGCCTAATATGACAGATAAAATCATAGTTTCCGGTACAGGGTGTTGTCTTATCGATATGTTGTATAATAATATCGATTTCGCAGGTGATGCTATAAGTCAATATCTTTCAAAAGAACGTGGAGAGGGCGGACTAACCCCAGGAAAGCTTGTTTTTCAGGAAGAGTTTGAAAAATTCAGTGGTATTACCTTGGATAACTTCATTAATAGAATTACAGGCGGAAGAAAATCTGATAAAATAAATATCGGAGGCCCTTCCATCGTCTCTCTGATTAATGTGGCACAGCTTACAAGCAGAGAGAAATGTGAAGTTCGTTTTTATGGCAGAGCAGGTAATGATGATAACGGCTTATATCTTATTACATCGCTCGAAAGAACCCCTGTTGTGCTGAAGGATTTCAAATTACTTAAGAACAGAACTCCATCGACACTTGTATTGTCTGATCCATCTTATGATAATGGTCATGGCGAGAGGATGTTTATAAATTCAATCGGTGCTGCATGGGATTACTACCCCGGTGAATTGGATGATGACTTCTTTAACTCCGAAATAGTAGTTTTTGGAGGTACTGCGCTTGTCCCGAATATTCACGACCATCTGACCTCACTCCTTAAAAAAGCAAAATCAAAAGGTTGCATAACCATTGTAAATACAGTCTTCGATTTCAGGAATGAAAAGAATAACCCTTCAAAGAGATGGCCACTTGGTGAAAATGATGAGAGTTACAGACTGACAGATATACTTATTACTGATAAAGAAGAAGCATTGAGGTTGAGCGGTGGACATGATATAAAGGAAGCGATAAGTTTTTTTCTCGGTAAGGAAGTTCCATCTTTTATTATTACAAATGGATCTTCTGACATAATAACCTATTCCGACGGTTCATTTTTCACTGCCTCCCCTGTAGATTCCTTGCCTGTTTCCAATGTTATCCGTAATGATATGAAAAGTCGAAGAGAAGGTGATACAACAGGGTGTGGAGATAATTTTACTGGTGGTGTAATTGCATCTGTCGTTAACCAGTTAATAAAAGAAACCAGCAAAATTGATCTGAATGAGGCATGCTCATGGGGTATTGTTTCCGGTGGATTTGCATGTTTATACATGGGCGGAACATATTTTGAAAAAAATCCTGGTGAAAAAATTGCTAGAGTAAAACCTTATTATGACAGCTATAGAGAACAGATATCGAAATAATGGAAAGAAGATAGTAATATTTGGTGCTGGTAAGATTGGACGTTCATTCATCGGACAATTGTTCAGCATTTCTGGGTATGAGGTTGTATTTGTGGATATTAACAGGAAACTGACAGATGAACTTAATCAAAAGCGACAATACAAGGTTGTAATTAAAAGTGATGATGTTGATGAAGTCATTATTATTAAAAATATACGAGCCGTTTGGCTCACTGATTCAGATCAGGTGATCAGTGAATTAGCAGACTCAACCATTGCAGCTTTGTCTGTCGGACAGCAGGGTTTGCCCGACGCTTTACCAATACTTGTAAAGTCACTCATAAAGAGGAGAGAGCAGTTTGACGACTGGCCGCTTGATTTTATAATCGCAGAGAATATGCGGAATTCCGATCAATATTTATTCAATGAGCTTCATAAATATCTACCTGAGGATTATCCTCAGAACAAGCTCGTTGGATTGGTTGAAACCAGTATTGGGAAAATGGTGCCTATAATGTCACTGAGAGACTTTGAAGAAGATCATCTTCAGGTATTTGCCGAGCCTTACAATACATTGATCGTGGCACAAAAGGGATTTAGAAATCCGTTTCCCGAAGTTCATAACCTGGAACCCAAAGCGAATATAAAAGCATGGGTCGACCGTAAAGCATTTATTCATAACCTGGGTCATGCTGCTGCTGCCTACTACGGACATTATCTGCATGCTGATGCAGTGTATATGTACGAAGTTTTTGAAGACACCGAGGTATTGCGGTTTACAAAAGATGTAATGCTGCAATCAGCGGATATTCTAAGAACAGTATACCCCGATGATTTTATTGCTGCCGATCTTGAAAATCATATTGAAGATCTGATCCATCGTTTCAGGAATAAAGCACTTCAGGATACCATTTTCAGGGTAGGACAGGACCTGATCAGGAAACTCAGTGCTGACGATCGCTTTATGGGATCAATGCATCTTGCAATAAAATACAGGAAACCATATGATCTGATACTTAAGGCAATGTCCTACGGACTATGTTTTAATGCCAAGGATGAGAAAGGTAATCTATCCCCATCAGATAACAACTTTTTGGATGCGATTTCAAAAGATTTTGAATCAGCTCTTATAAATGAATTACTTCTTGATCCGATAACAGACAACTCAATTATTGAAACACTAAAAGGTAAATACACAATTTTACGACACAATCCATAGGTCTGATGAAAAATTGGGATACTGATGCACTTATATAGAAATCTTTAATATAAAGATTGTAAGGTAACTTATACAGATTTTTTATTGGAAATAGAATTTACTTATTATAGAATTTAATAATTAATAAATCAGACTTTAAGCAGACCAGTTACACTTTTTACCGAACAATGGGTAGATTTGACATTTTAAACCTTGTGTCAGAAAGCTAAATTATTTGGCTATGATGGTTTGGAACTCGCTTGCTGGGGAGATAATTTTGAAGTAAATAAAGCTGATGAAGCCTATTGCCGAAAAAAGAAGAAGATACTTGCCAAATACGGACTTAAAGTATTTTAAATCTCTAATCACCTGGTTGGACAGGCTGTTGCGGACCCGTATTGATCAAAGGCATAAAAGCATGCTTCCCGATTATATATGTGGAGATGGGGACCCTGAAAGTGTCCGTCAGCGTGTAACCCAAGATATGGTAAAGGCAGCTGAAGCAACCAAAAGGCTTGGTGTCTCCATTGTTAATGGATTCATGGAAGCCCTATATGGCATCTGGTGTACTCTTTCCCAGCAATTCCAGCCTCAATGATTGATGGAGGTTATGCAGACATAGCTGCGCGCTGGATCCCAATACTTGACCAATACAAAAAACTGGGGATTAAATTTTCCTTTGAAGTGCATACAACTGAAATTGCCTTCGATATTGCGTCAGCACGCAGAACACGTTCAGCTCTTGGCAACCATTTAAGTTTTGGGTTAAATTATGATCCTTCACATTTTGGTTACCAAGGAGTTGATTATGTAAAGTTCATTTACACTTTTACGGAAAAGATATTCAATATGCATATGAAAGATGTCGCATGGTCAAAAACACCCATTTAGGAAGGCGTATTCGGCGGCTATATTGAATTTGGAACAAGTGGTCTCTAGTGAGACTTCAAAAGCCTTGACCATGGTAATATTAACCTTGAAGAGATCATTCGGGCCTTGAATCACATCAGTTAAAATGGGCCCTTGTCGCTTGAATGGGAAGACAACGGGATGGACCGTGAACATGTAGCTAAAAAAGCTTGTGAATTTGTACGCAAAGTGGATTTTCCATCATCGAACCTGGCATTTGATGCTGCGTTTGGGGAAAGATTATAAAAATTTGATCATATGCAAAAGTCGGACTCCCTGACCAAAATTAGCTGGTCATGTTACAATTAAAATACTATGTTTACTACAATTATTTAATTTTGGCTGACCTGAGGCTACGCTTTTCATAGTATTGTCCGTGTTATAGGGTGTTCTTTTTTGAGGTTTAGCTTTCTTATAATGAGGTTTGCACTCTCATCGATAGGATGATCTGGGTACGAAACATATCCGACTGTCTCAAGTAATCCAGGTATTTTTGTGCCAACAAGCTTTATTGGAAGGATACACTCTTGTTGTTCTCTAAACACCCTTTATTGATGGTCATTACTTCGCTCTCGTTTAAAAGTCCCGATTTAATCCGCTTCCTGGTGCCATCTGTCAGCTAATGTGTTTGTAACTCGTTGATGAATACTTGATTAAAATCATTTACATGACAAAATATTTCTATAAGTTTGTTTTTAAGATTTTTCATAGATTCTTTCTGTTTTTGTTTGTTTGTACTACAAATTTGGAAAAATCCTTTTTTATAATATATTGTATATCAAATAATTACTAACAATTAGCCGTTATTATATTAACAATCAATATGTTATGTAATATTCTTATGTCGAACTCACGTTAATTTATATTGATAAATCTTATTTAAAATCCCATCCGACTCTAACTGGATAGTAATCACTATACAAACCATCACAACCGACAGCCCACACATAGATGTATTCACTTTCCTGTATAGAATCTCGAGCACCAGGTTTGACATTTGCGACCCAGCATTTTAATTCTTCATCATATTTCAACTCAACATTACCCATCCAGGGAAATCCGGAGTGGCTGTACGTAACACTATGAATTTTCTCATGAGAAAGATCAACCTTAACACGGAGTTGTGTTGCCTTCGTAAGAGTTACATTGCTCGTTACCCAGGCCTCAATGATGATAGGGCGTTTCGCAGCTTTAATATACCGTGGTAATCCCGGAGTAATCAGAGGTTTGGTATAGACGACAGGTCGATTGTTGATGCTGATTGGTTTTGACAGCACCTTGCTTGTCAGTTCTTCACTCGGATACATTAGAAAGGGTCCCATGAACTCGTTCTTGTCAATATCCCTTATTGAAAGCTCAATCTCATTGCTGGATGAGTAGCTTATCAGGTCTGTGATGTCTATGTAAAAACTGTGACCGTAACGATCTTGTCTTAACATCGTTCCTGAATCTTTAGAGTTAATAAATATTTTTACTTCACTGACTTTCTGCAGGGTAAAAGGTATTATCAACCACAAGCGATCGGGACGGCAGCAGATAAAGTTATGATAACTATAGGAATCCTTTCCACTTGCTTGCCAGGATGCAATCTTGAAACTCATTTCAGAAAAATTCTTTGGTTTTGCATTCTCAAGTAGCACGGCAACCTCTTTATTGAGTTTAAAATCTGTTTTGATTTTTAGGAACTCAAGCTTCTCATGATAAGGAAATTCAAAAATGCTTCCATTAGGCTTGATCCAATTATCCAGTTCCCGTATGTAGTTATCGCCCGCAAATTGAATGTCCATTTTGACTTCACAACCCAATACTGAAAACTTCTGTATCACCCCGTTCACTTTAACTGTGCTTACAGTTTCTGGAGAGGGCAGACGTATTCGAATTGGGTAAGAATGACCCGGTTTTCCCATGACTCCAGTAATCAAGAGTTGACCTTTATTAATACTTACATGACCTGATATGCCTTCCAAAATCGGTATGTTTGTTTCAGTCACACGTCTTAGCTCAAGTAGCTCGCAGGAATTCGCTGGTAAAGTCATACTGGCTTTTTCTCCAAGAACGAAAATAGATTTTTCATGGTCGTCGAGCACAAGCTGGTTTTGGTCAGAAGGATAGAGCTCTATGAATTCGTACTTCCCTTCTTGATGCAAGTTGATTTCATCACCAACCTCAAAGGTTATCTCGGATGGACGCGGATTGCCATTGAAAAGAAAAACAAATCCATGGTCGCCTTTAATACGCGCATAACCATCGATTGATCCCGGTTGAACTTGTTCACCAAACGGTTCCGTGGCATTGACATATTGAAAATTTTCTTTGGCCCAACTAATCCATTTCCGGTAAAACTCCTTGTATCCTGGTACCAAATCACTTTCATAGGGGAGTATGGTTGGCATGACAGATCCACCGACAGCTAAAGATGACATCAAGCTATATTGCCAACCATAGAAATCCCAAGCTTTGATCAGTTCCGGATCAAAGCCACCTTCACTAATACGGTGAACCAGAGAATGTCCTATTACAGCAGGCAGAAATCTAAACCGCATAGACCAGTAATTCTGAAATCTAAGACCATCTGCGTTTTGACGGTCATCACTGATTTGCGTGTGATGAGTGGAGACAATTGCAGTCTGTTCATTATAAACCTCATGTTGGTCAATATTTTTCAGGCCCCAGAGTCCAAATTGCTTAGTTCCATAAAATCCCTGTATGAAGAGTCCCGGATTATTCTCTTTCAAACGACGGATAAGTTCCATGCAACGACGCCACCCTTTGTACGCCCCTTTACTGGCGATATGACCATGCATTTCGTCGTAGCAGTTCATACCCGAGCCAAGACTAGGATCCCAACTCCAATTACTCAACTTATATTTTTTTATAGTATTGTCTTGTACCCTAAACCACCATTCGTAGAATTCATCATCACCTATACAGTTGTCTGGAGCCCTTCTTCCCTCGGAATCCATCTTCTTCCACAATGGTTTGTCTGGCCTGAATGAAAGTCCAGCAGCGTTGCCCTCGAGACCATGAGCGGCAATTCCCATGTAGAAACCATATGATATACCTTTCCTCCTAGCGTAGTCTGCAATTTGCCGTGCGGTGGCTGTTGTATCTTCAGGAAGAAGGTTCCAATAGTCTGTTTCAGAATCAGGTTTTTTGTAAGGATAAAGGGGCTTGAAAATTATCATGTCACCTTCAATCTCTGCGAAGGTATTAATTGTCTTCAAAAAATACCATTTATCCTTATCATCCTTTGGCATTTGTGGCAGTGGGTGAAAAAACTGGTAGTTTATATTTAGAAAAGTCTTTTGATCTGGGGCTAGGTAATCGAGGGCAAAGGCTCGCATTGCCCGGCTTTCATTACGATCGATTGGTATATGACCCGAGCCGTTTGGGTATCTAAAAGGCCTAGCACTATCTTCGATCATCAATCCCGACTTCTTGTAAACACCAATGAACTGAGGTTCGCTTTCGTACCCTTCACCTGATTTAAGAATCAGACCGGGTTCGAAGCTTAATGTAACACCTTTCACATCAAGGTCTGCATTGTAGAATGGGTTCTCAATGCCGGTAAACATTCCACCTTTTTCGAAACGGATAAATTCGACGGTGGGAGCCATCCAGAACGTCAGGTAGTGGATGGATTCAGAGGCAGGTTTTGAAAAGCTGATTCGTCCCATTTTCAGTTTCTTAACCTTTAATGGTGTATAGTTGAAGATAACTAGGGTGCGGCAGATAAAGCCATTTTCTCCTTTGAGAGTGTACATCAAGTTCACCACAACTTTGCCATAATCGTATTTATAGATAATACAATTTTTTTCTTTTTTTACTTCGTTTGCATTCATGTTCTTATTTGAAAAAATGCCGAGATCGGTGTCTATTTCAAACTCATCGGATTTAAACGCATACCGCTCTGATGCAATTAGATTCTCAATAGAAAGCAGTTTCCCTGTGTTGGAAACAATGATTTTAAGTTTCTCATTAGAGAGTTGGTTTGATTGACAAGCGGTACTAATTTGTCCAGAAAAAGTCATTAGTATTATCAGTAGTGCTTTTGTGTGAAAAGCCATTTGTGGCAAGGATTCTAATTTACGATTCATAATTAGTTGGTCATTATTAATTGATGTTTTTTGATATTTCACCAACTTTTGACATTTACCGAAGCCAGAAAATAGATTCGTGAAAACAGCCAAAAAATTAAGTTTAACATTTCTTAGAGTCTTTAGAATACTTTGTGTAAACGCTTAAATTCAAATTCTGCATCTATCCTCAAATTTAATCAAAAATTGATGTAAGATCATACCCCAATTCTGGATTGGCATGGTCCACTTTTTTCAACATTCCCGATAGCCAGAAATACTGCTTTCAGAGCTGCCTTATCATGCGGGAAAATGGATTTTGTTTTAATGTATTTCCGGATCCCCCGATTCAGGCTTTCAATGATATTGGTAGTATAGACGATCTTTCTAATTTCCAGTGGATAATCGAAGAACTAAGTCAGGTTTTCCCAGTTATTTTTCCAGGATCTTACGGCATATGCATACTTGAGTCCACATTTCTTATCAAAGTTTTTAAGGGCTTGTTCTGCTACTTTAATGGTAGCAGCATGATAAATTTTCTTCATGTCTGTAGTAAATTCTTTCTTTTCTTTCCAGAAAACATACCTTAGAGAGTTCCTGACCTGGTGGACAACGCATAGCTGAGTAACGGCCAGAGGGAACACACTTTTTATGGCATCTGTAAATCTGGTCAGATTATCCGTGCTGGCGATTAAAATGTCTTCCACTCCCCGGGCTTTCAAATCAGTTAAAACACCCATCCAGAATGGAGCACTCTCTGTTGGTGCAACCCACATGCCCAAAACTTCTTTTAAGCCTTCCTGAGTGAGGCCAATGACCAGATAAATAGTTTTGCTGACGATCTTCCCATTATGCTTGATTTTGATAGATATGCCATCCATCCAGACTACAAAATAGACTTTTTCAAGAGGCCTGTTTTGTCATTCCTTTATGGAGTCTATCAAGGCATTGGTAATATTAGACACACTGGTAGAATCAACCTGGACACCGTAAATCTGTTCCACCTGTTCCTGTATGTCCGTGGTGCTCATACCCCTGGAATACAAGCCAATGATTACCTAGGTGATCTCATCA
The DNA here is from genome assembly GCA_963789985.1 of uncultured Bacteroidales bacterium. Lineage (GTDB taxonomy): Bacteria > Bacteroidota > Bacteroidia > Bacteroidales > VadinHA17 > LD21. The sequence goes on from CAWBNA010000004.1 coordinate 217,666, forward strand.
GACAACCGGCTTTCATATTTGGGGACAACTTTGGGATCAAACTCCCCATTGCGATCCCGTGGAACATTTATAGTTACTTCTCCTAGGTTTGTTTTAAGCGTCTTAGGATAATTGCCGTTGCGGGAGTTACCGCTGTTATCCCCTTCATTTGAATGTTTTTCATAGCCCAGATGATCAGTCATCTCGGCCTTTAGCATCTGATTGATTCCTTCTTTGAAAAGATCACTGAAAAGCTCATCAAAATCCTTTCGGTCTTTGAAATCTTTCCAGAAATCTTTAGGAATTTCAAGCTTCTTTTTCATCGCAAACTGATATTAAAATTAAAACTAATTATCTTTCATGGATGATTTTCTCGATTTTTGATGTCGAGAAAATCATTTCTCAGTTAGCGTTTACACAATCTAATCTATACTACCTTTTTAGCATTTATTATCAATGAGATATTTTTATAGGTAGCGACTTGAATTAATCAGTTTTTAAAGAATTTTAAAAACGAAATCTATTTTGAAGTTGTTATACCAAGTGTGACGATCTCATTTTGTTTTATTTTAATCTGTATTGTTTTACCATTAATTGTTGGTTTGGCGGCATTTTCGAGAGGTAATTCAATCAGGTTCAATCTGCGGGCTGCACTCACATCAACAGGTAATCTGAGATTTACGATTGTCTCTTTACCTTCAATTTCAGCGAGTCTTACTATTAATTCATTACCATCCTCCGCCTTTTTCATACCAGTCAGAACGACCCCTGGTGCATCGACTGAAAAGAATGAAGCCTCTTCAGGACGCGTGGAATACGCATTCACAAGAGCAAGGGATGGTGGCTCTCCAGCATAAACCGGAACATTAAAATCTTCCCCTTCATCCCAGACTCCGTTTTTCCAGTCGCCTACATGAGGGAACAATGAATAGCTGATATTGAATTTACCAAGGTTTGGATAAATGTCAGGATCACCTGCAGTTCTCATAAGAGTAATCCTGAGGTCACCGTGGTTGTAAGAATGTCCATATTTTGTTTTGTTAAGAAGGGCAATACCAACTTTACCATCAGTTACATCGACCCACTTTTGTGCAGGAACTTCAAGTCCGTCATTTACTTCTGCCTTATTTCCATAAGCATCGGCATGCCGCAACCAAGATGGTGCTTCTTTGCCATTGATCTTTCCGTCAACAGGTCTTTCAGCAACATAAAAAGGGACCTGTGAGTAAAATTTCGAATTTTCCATTGATATTGGAAAGACTGCTCTCAACATAGGGGAATCGGTAGTATCACTTCCTGTTTCGAGCCAGTGTACTTCCATATCGTAATCTATACGTGGATAGGAACGGTAAATGTATGTTCGTTCGATAAACCTTGATTTACCCCAGGTCTTTACCGCTTCAACACAAGCTCTTACTGGTCCGTTTTCAACAACCTTTACACTTGCTACCTTTGTTACATCTTCCTCTCCGACAAATTTATTTATTGTCCACGACTTCATGCCACCTTTTCTATCTTCGAGGTAAATTCTCAGTGTATTTAGATGACCACCTTCTCTTACAAACTCTTTTTTTGTACGTTTGTCAAACAGGCTAACAATATTTCCTGTCTTCATGTCAAACTTTATTGTGAAAAAATCAGTCTCAAATGTATTGTCAGCAAATGGAATAGCTTCGTTAAATTCACCCGGTCTTGTGAGATCGACATAGAATGTTTTATACCCGCCGGCTGGAATATTTTCAACAATGAACTCAATTTTTGATGTAAATCCAGGTGGTGTTGATTTTCCCCATACCACCTGTGCCGGGTATGTTTTACCAGAAGCATCGCAGACCAGCACTGAAGGAACATTACCCTGACCTTTATCGACCGGTTTGATATATTTTGAACCGTAATAATTATCCCAGCTGTTTAATTGTGCTGTAACAGGCTCTTCATGAGAATAGACGTTAGCTTCAACAACAGCTTTACGGCTATGAGGCTGAAGGTTAAAAGCAACAATAGGTTGACCCAATCCAGTCTGAAATTTAACCTCATCAGCCATTTTGCGGAAAGCATTATTACGCAAATCAGTTGTTTTACGGAGTACCTCAGAATACCGGGCAATGTTCTCCTTATTAGATTCGTTGATAGCTGATCCCGGAAGTATATCGTGGAACTGATTGAAAGTCACCATTGTCCAAAGATCATTCAGTTCATCTGCCGGGTATTTATCACCGTTAAGCCAGCGAAGAGTATTGAAAAACTCACATGAAAAAAGAGTATTTTCGCAATTTCTGTTACCTGCCTTAATATCAGCCACATTTGTGTAGCAACCTTCAAATATAAATTGCATCTCACCACGGTGTGTCGGGCGGCCTTCCATCTCTTTTGAGGCTTTGCTAAAAAAATCACCAGCAGTTGTGAATTTTACTACAGGATAACCCGGAGTTTTATCCAGTTGATGAACCATTTCAATATTAGCTCTTGTCGGACCTCCACCATGATCACCAATGCCAGTTATTTGCAATAATCTATGTTTATCAGGTGTAATTTTTTTTAATTCATCTTTAAGATTCAAAGTAATATCACCATTATAGGTGTCGTTGGCATAACAAAGTACTGTCGAACTATCAGGACCAGTCCACCAGAAAGTACCCTTATAAGGTTTGCAACGGTGGAAATAAAAATAATCACAACCGGCAAGTTTGAGTATCTGAGGCATCTGTGATATATGGCCGAAATTGTCGGGCAACCAGCCAACTTTCGCCATTTTCCCGAAGCGGCTAAGAAAAAAACGTTGACCCAAAAGAAAAGTCCGTGTTATTGCTTCTCCCGATGACATGTTCATATCACCTTCGGTCCACATGCCTCCTCCTAGCTCAAGGCGACCCTCTTTCACATATTTTTTAACCTGCTCAAAAAGAGGCGGGTCAACCTTCTCTACAAAATTATAAACCGCAGCCTGGCTTTGCAGCATAGTAAAATCGGGATATTCGTTCATAAATGCCACAACCTGCCTGAGGTTATCATTAGACATTTGCATAGTTTCGGAATAGGTCCAAAGCCAGTTCATATCCATATGTGCATGGCCTACCACTTGGATCGTATCTTTTACTGGTTTGGTTGTCTTTTTCTGTCCATAAACAGATGAAAAGGAAACTATTACTAATGCAATGAAAATAAGTAAAATATATATATTTTTCATGTTTTTAATGTAATAATTGGAAATTAATATCAAAAATTGTCTTATTAAAGATATGAATAAAAGTTCTTTTTTGATAAGTTACAACTTTCTTTTAGTGAAATTTTTGCATCGCTTCGAACTGTTTACTTCAGTCTATTTTAAAATTATTTCTGCCAAGCTTAAACTGCCATCCTCTTTACCTTTTAACCCTTTTTACTTAGTACATGACAAAAATTTACAACATTGGTTAAATTTATTTATATAGTTGCTGAAAAGCAAGTTGGCGATATAAGTAAGAGCATATTTGAACAAGTTTTTGGCCCTTCTTCCATGGTTTTTAATTTTGACGGGCCGCAGAGAAACGAGATATATTCCTGCCTTATAAACCCATGCAAAAGCTATTAATACCTGAGCCAATAATTTACTTACTCACTCAATATCGGTCAGATGAGTGTCTTTAATATTAAACCCACTTGTTTTCAAAGCCTTAAATGCAGATTCAATCTGCTCTTTCTTTGTAAAGTGTCTGAGCTTCATTCAGTTTATTGAACAAGACTATTATCTGAAGCTCCGGAGCATTTTCTCTCTTTATTATTCTGGATGCAGAAAGATAACCGAGTTCTCCATTGACCTGGACAATCTTATGGTAAAATACACATTCATTGACTCTGAGATTATTAAACAGCCAGGAGGCTTTTACATGTTGTCCGTTGCCAGGTATCTCAGCCCAAAAGTTTTCACTTATACGAATATGATACTCAATGTTCAGCTTATCAAGATACTCAAGCTTGGACATAACCCGAAATTTAGTGTTTGAGTTTCCCTGGTGTCCATATATTCTTATTTTCAGATGATTAGCAAGTGATAATTATAAAAAATGGAGATACTTTTTTTGGTATTAGTAGAAAAGTATACTCCTGTATAAATTTGTATTACGACACACAAAAACAGGAGGATACAAAATGGACTTTAGCCATTTAGCTAATAAGCTACGGTATAAAGTAACAAAATTTTTGGAGATAGTTTCAAAAGGACTTGATAAAACTGCAAGAATGTTCGTACAGAAAGCCATCTATGGTATAACAGCTTCTGAATCGGTTATGCTGACAGAAATTGGAAGGCAATTGGAAAGTAGGGTCTCATTAAAGAAAATAGAAGAAAGATTTAGCAGGCAATTGATCAAACTACGAATATGGGATTGCTTGCAGAAAAAAATATTGTCTATGGCAAGTGAAAAGGTAAAAGATAAGTCTTAATGATACTTGATTTAAGTGATTTGAAAAAGAAGTATGCAGAAAAGATGGAATATCTGGCAACTGTTAGAGATGGCAGCGAAGATGGGAACTTGTCGATGGATACTGGACCAACCAGGTCATTGCCACGGAAGTTGACTGTGATAACTCCATTGTACTATTCACTTTACTCTCAGAAATCACCGGATTTTGAAAGCGAGAACAGAGAGATAATAAAAGGTTTTGGTCAGATAGGAAGGGCAGTACAAAACAGGGGTATATGGGTTATAGATTGTGAAGTTGCCAGAGATGATTTATATGAGGCTCTTCTGAAAAACTAAAGAAATATTATTATCCGGCTGGTCGGCTCACTTGACCTGGTATATAAAGGCAAAGCGTTCAGATCATTATGGCTGTCATACACAGCCGTCTTCCATATGAAAACAGTGTTATAAGGATTACTGAAGGTAAAGAAGTTCGGTTAAATTTAAGATATGGCTTCATGCAGGTTCATCTTTCGGAACTGAAAGATCCATTAACAATGGTGTTTATTAAAGGATTTAGTGATAAACCGATGATGCTGCTTACTTCACTTAAGATCGGTTCAAAAGAAAAAGATCTTTGGTTCATTATCTCTGCTTATATGAAGCGATGGAGTTTGAGGAACCGATATGTTTTATCAAACAAACATATGATCTGGAAAATATCAGGGTCTTAAAATATGTCCGACTAAAGAATATGATGGCTTTTTTGCTGGCCGTATTTTACTTTGTAGCAATCATCCTTAACAAGTCTCAGAAACTTACAATTATGGCGAGGTATGTCCTGAAATGCGCGAAAAGAGTATTTGGAATACCGGACTTTAAGTACTATGCCCTCGGAGATGGGCTCTCAAATATCTTCTCCAGGTTCCGGAAAACTATTAGAACCCATAATAATGAAGGAAGCACAATTAATTTTTGGATTTGGTTAAAAATGGGGTGTATCCAAATTTTAAATCTGTCGGTTCTATTGCATAAATTATATAAACTCAACTTAAAGAGCAGAAATATTAATATTACTAAAATCAGCACTCCCATCTAATATAAAAAATCCCCAGTTACCTCCTGTTAAATCATAGGCTCGAAAGTTCATTGCTATTATGTTGTTCACATAAACAACTCCTAAGTTACCATCTACGAATATCTGCATATTGATCTGAGTTCCTTCTTTCAGATGTATTTCACGATCCAGCTCTGCCATATGTGTAATTTGTGTCCGTGGCCACATATCAAAAGAAAGCCTGTTTTTTTGAGGTTCAAGCCTTATATAATATGAGTTTTCCAGGTCTTCGCTGCAGCGAATCATTATTCCGAATTCCTTTGTGTTTTTCTTGAACTTAATAGTTGCATTTATTTTGCAAGTAGCTGGCATCCTGCCTCCAACTGCTGCCCCGAAAGTACCAGGGACATTTATGGACACAACTCCATTATTAATCTTATAATTTCCCGTACCGGAAGCAAATGAATATTTCAAAGGATTACTAAAAGCTTTTGAAACTGTTTCAGGAACACGAACCGCTAATTCCCCGTTTTGTTGCTGCTCTATTTCATGTACAACAAGGTTTCCACCCCACTCCCATGGACCGTTATCTTTGCCATCTTTGCGGGTCGGATTCCAACCAAAAATAAATCTTTTCCTGCCATCTGTGGCAGTCTTAGCCGCATAAAAGGCATGCCCGTCGAAACAGTCCCTTTCAGGTGCCACCCAGGGACCTTGTAAGGACCTGCTCATCCGATATCTGGTCCGGGTCAAATCTGTAAACTCGGAAAAAACTAAGTACCACCAGTCTCCCATTTTGAAGAGATCAGGACATTCATGCGCATAGTAAAGATCAGGCGCATAGAAAGGTTCTTTTACTTCCCATTTAATTAGGTCATTAGAAGTACATAAACCTGTCAATCCTCTTCTCCTTGGGATGCCTTTTTTAAACCTTGCACAAAGAAGCATGTCATATTGTTTTGTCTGCTCATTCCAGAATACAAATGGATCACGCCAGTCATCTTTTTCATATTTATCTGTGGGCGCAAAAAAAGTTTGTTCCGGTATTTTTATCCATTTAATCATGTCGTCACTAATAGCATGCATAATACCCTGCATAGGCTTCCCCTTTTGACTCATTTTATCGTTATGTCCGGTGTAAAAAATATGATATTGTCCCATACCCTTAATAACTGAACCAGTAAAAACATATAGATCCTGTTCCTGATCACTTCCACGCGGAAGCATTTCACCATATTCTGTAAAATGTACAAAGTCCTTGGTTGAAACTCTGTACCACGGAGTGCCTGATCCATGTTTCTCACTATCTCTCCAGTCAAGCAAATAAAATAAGTGGAACTCACCATTTTCATAGAAAGGAATAAAATCCGCTGCCCATGCACCTATGGGTTTAAAAAAGAAATCTCTCTTGTTGTTGTCCTGTTCTTGAAAAACACTTTTAATAACTTTTTCACCTGAAGTATTTTTCCAGAAAACAAAATTTGCTAAAAAGGGAAGCATGCTGGCTGTCTGTATGAATCTCCTTCTTTTCATCATGTTCATTTTATTTGTGTATAATCTTTGATTAATATTGTATCAATACTATATTCAGTGGCATTCTGCCAAGAAAATTGAATATATATTTGTCCAACATTGCTTTTTGGTTTCGATCTTCATTTATTAAAAATTAAGTTCTTAATAAATTATTAATGCTTATTATTAGCCTATTTAATTCTTTCGCTGAAGTTTATATTATCTGAGAAACATCATCCAGATATATCTCTAAAGATTTTCTCCTATATCTTCAAGCGTTCTTCTTTTTGTTTCTGGAAAATATTTCCATACTACAATTGCCTGAATAATCATCATTATCGAAAAGAAAAGAAATGCATGTCCGACTCCAAATTGAAATTTCTTTACCACTACTGGAAACAAAAATGTAATTAATGCAGCAAAAAACCAGTGCGTAAAACTACCTAAAGACTGTCCTTTCCCGCGAACAGTATTTGGAAATACTTCTGCAATCAATACCCATAAAACGGTACCTGTCGAAAATCCAAAAAACAAAATGTATATTAATAGAAATATCAATAATTCAAAGCCCGAAAAATTTTGGGTATAAAAAGTATTGGCTACAAGTCCCAAACATATCGACATTCCAATGGAGCCGATAATAAGCAATTTTTTTCGCCCCATTTTGTCTATTAAAAACAGCCCAATAATGGTAGAGATGCCGTTTATAACACCTATGAGAATTGATTGAAACAATGAATCGGAAGCGCCAAGTCCACTTAATTCAAAGATGCGTGGAGCATAATATAAAATTGCATTTATTCCTGAAAACTGATTAAACATTGCTACTAGGAATGCGATGGATATGGGTTTGAAATATTTTCGTGAAAAAAATCTTTCATTACTTATGGATGTTTGCTCCATGCTTAATTTTATTTGCTCAACTTCCTCATCAACAGATGAAATTTCTGTTTTCTCTAAAATTGTTTTCGCTTTTTCTAATTGTCCAATTTTAATAAGAAATCGCGGGCTTTCAGGTATTATAAATAGTAGGACAAAAAATATAAAAGAGGGCACAACTGCAATGCCAAGCATCCATCTCCATGGTTCTGTTCCCACATTCCGTAATAAATAGTTGGAAATATATGCCATTAATATCCCAAAAATGACATTAAATTGGAACATTGCAGTCATTTTACCTCTAATCTTAGCTGGTGATATTTCCGAAATATACATAGGAGCAACCACTGATGAACTTCCTACGGCTATGCCTCCAAAAAAACGAAATACAATAAAAGTATATACGTTATTAGCCATCGCACTTCCAATAGCCGTAATACAAAATAAAACGCCCATAACGAAAAGAATAGGTTTTATTCCAAATCGGGCAGTTGGTCTTCCTGTGATTAATGCTCCCACTATAGTTCCAATTAATAAAGAAGAAATCGCAAAACCATGAAGAAATGATGACAAGTTAAATAATTGCTGTATTTGTTTTTCGACACCTGAGATTACGGCCGTGTTAAAACCAAATAGGAAACCTGACAGGGCAGCTATTATTGACCATGTAAAAACCTTACTTTTTGTTTGTTTTTTCATAATTTATTTTTTTAAAACTTTATAAATTCCATCCCAGTCTTTAATAAAAACATTATCTAATTTATTATTAATATAATATGTATATTTATTGATCGCACATCTAAATTAAAACATTCGTCCTTGTTATCAAAAGAAAACGCTATTCTTCCCATTTATTCAAGAGTAGTTCACGCTTCTCAACGACTAAGGTTTTATCATTAATTTTTAAATTTTAATATGGATTAGAAGGACTTAATTCCCATACTTTTACACTTGTTGCTTCAATATTGCCTCCTTCAGAGAATAGGCTTATTCCCTTGCCACCAAGTGTAGGATAAACCATTCGTCCAATAGCTTGCCTATCGTTGGCAAATACTTCTACTATTGATTTATCAACAAATATTCTCAGAATAAGTGGTTCCCCATTTTTAAGTTCTAATGGAGCTTCTTCAATAATTTTACGACCAAATAGTAAACCTGATTTTCTAGTGTCAAATTTCAATTTCTTGTCTGACTTATCGTAATAGATTATAGTTTCTTCACGGCCATCGTTTGAGACACAAACTTTTACGCCATATTGCATCGCATTATTGGGCTTAAGTGTCAACTCAAGTTCCATTAATTCTTTGCCTAATTCGTTCAATTTTACTTCACTACCTGAGGTTACTTTAACATTTGAAACCGTTGCTTCTTTCATTCTCAAAGTCTCGAGTTCTTTTACCGGCCTCATTCTAAGTGTCCCATCATTGCCAAGCCACAAGGATCGGGGAAGTCCATAAGTGCCAGTCCATCCATAATAATTTTTTAACGAATCAGGACGATCATCAAATATCCAAGACCACATAATTTGTCTGCCTTTGCCATCTATTAAAGCTTCAGGTGCAAAATAGGCATTATCTTTCCATGACATTCGACCATGAAGATCTGGATAAAACATATCATTACGGTAGTCTCCAATGTAGTATCGACAACCTTTATTGTGACTAATAGAAAGTAATAAATATTTGTTGCTCGGATTTCCACCATCGGCTGAAGATGGTAACGGAAGGAAAGAGGGACACATATTATCTTCAGAAGCATCTGTCCATTCCCGTTTCGATTCATAAAAACGATGTAAATAGGTCCAGTCTTTTAGATTCATTGATTCAAAAAGATAAAGCCTATCCCCCTGTTCATCGGAAGGTGAATTAGCTTTCCTACCATACTTATTTAATACAAGTAAATTACCTGTTAGCATGTAATAATGTCCATCTTTTTTCCAAATGTTTGATGGATCAGCCGAACCTACATGTATGTCTTTCCCAGATGCGTCTTTCATTTCAGTTATACCCCACTCGGTAGACTTAATAACAGGATTGCCATCAAATTTTTTCCAATAATTAAAATTATTGTCGATGCTTTTTGCGAGACCTATACCTTTATCACCCCACAACATCCAATATGATAATATTACTGTACCATCTTCATCAACAAAAGCTCCTCCACTAAAACAACCTTCATCACCATTGCCCGGTCCTATGGCATTTGGATGAAAGCGCCAATGCAACATATCTGTACTTGATACATGTCCCCATGCGAAGCCATTTCCCGCACTGTTATATAGAAACATCAAATGGTATCGTCCATTATGGAAAAACGCTCCATTGGGATCGCCCGGCCGCCCGTCATCTTCCGGAAAGCAAAAGTGATATGCAGGTCGATAGGGGTCTGCCAATAGGCGTTCTCTAAATTCCCGGGTTGCTTTAATGACTTCTTTTGGAATGTCTTTATTTGCATTAACAAGAGCTATTACAGGTGCTGGTTTTTCTTGCGAAATAGCAGATAAATGCATTAAAAAGAACATTATAAATAAAAGTGAAAAATGTTTCATAACATAAAATTTAAAAAGTTAATATATTAATCATATAACAATGTTTACCATTGCATTGCAGGAAATAATTTCCATGCTTTTACTCCTTCAACTTTAATGGAGGCATCTTGGGCAAAAACTTGTATGTTGACTGCGTCCTTAAGTGTTGGATATAGTACTTGAGTTACACACTGACGGCCATTTGCAAATACTTCAAGCATAGATTTATCTAGAAATACCCGAAGATGCACTTTTTCTCCGTTTTTAACTGTAAAAGGCGCATCTTGGGTTTCCATATTTGGGTTGGGCTCTCGTATCATAACAAACTCTCGATAGTCTGGCTTATTTAAACTTGATTGTTTCATATCAATTTGTAAGATGTTTTTTTCTCGATCAATAACAATTGGCGTTTGCTCACGCCCATCTTTTGAACAAAATACTTTGAGCCCAAAGCGTTTTGTGTTACCCGGATCAATAATAATATCCATTTCAAGAACATTGCCCGTTACATTATTTAGTACTATCGACTGACCTGCTGTAACCATAAAAGGTTTTTCTTCGGTTGGATTATACCTAAGTTCTTCTACTTCTTTTGGTGGCTCTATATTTAACGAAAGCTTGTCTTCTGCAAGCGTAAGTACTCGTGGCATTGACATTGTTCCACTTGATACTCCAGATTTCCTGTCAAGAACCCACGCCCACATGATACGTCTACCTTTATTGTCAAGAAGTGTTTCCGGAGCAAAAACCGTTCCGCCAGGCCAGTTCATTCGATGATGAGATTCAGGCCTAAACTGTTTTCCGTCCCATTCACCAATGTAGTATCTTGCACCTCGCATATGGCTAATACATATAAGAACCCATTTATCTCCCATCTTGAAAAAATCGGGACATGATACATCTTCAAAATCATCAACATCCGGCATATTAAAAGCCATGAAATTCCCAATGTTTTTCATTGGTTTATCATAGCTATCTCCTATATATAAAACCGGAGGATTCGGCTTTCCTGTAGCAACAGGTTGTCCTCCAGAAATTTGATAGTAAGTATCCCCTTGGAGCCACATATAAGGATCCCATCCTGGATTTGCAATTGGATTAGCTTTGGATTTCTCCCATATATTCAATTCTTTATCACTACTATAAGCAACACAATTCCCTCCTGTACCGAGTCCATGATATGCAATTACCACATTCCCATCTTTTGCTAAGAAAGCATTACCGCTGAAAATCCCAGTATCAGGATCGCCCGGATGGTGTTGCAAATCGTTTGAATGCCAACGCCAATGAAACAAATCAATGCTCGAAAGATGTTGCCAATGATGGCCGGCTTCAGCTTGATAAAGATACCAAAGATGATAGATTCCATCTTTAAAAATGGCCCCGTTTGGGTCAAATGGCATTCCGGTTCCTTCTGCAATGGTAAGATGCCATGATGGACGTATAGGATCATTCAATTCAGCACGACGTATCCGTCTTGCTGCCTCTATATCCCCAGGTTTTATCTTCGTTGTATCTGCCTTTTCTTGTCCATTTGAAGTAAAATAAAATAGTGAAAGTGCCGTATAAATAATAAATAAATGTTTCATGAAATTTTCTTATTTGTAGTTACAAATTTTTTTTTAAATATGAAATAGTTGCTTAGTCTGAATCTCCATTTGACTCAATTAAACTTCAATAAATTCTATTGTAATTTTGTTTTCTATATTTTGACCATTTTTAAGGGTTATGAATCTTTTATCATCTAAATGACTAGTTGCTGGCTCAACTCCTAAAACATAATCTCGCGACTGCATGGATTTCCATTCCATCAAATATTTTAAAAACTTTGTATCATAACTAAATTTTAATTTTTGTTTAATTTTAGTATTTTCAACCTCTATATTTGCCGCATCTTCATCAATAGTATGAATAAATACTTCTTCAAAACAATTATCTATAGGCTCATCCATACTATTATACTTATCAAGGACACAATTATCAGTTCTACACACAGTACTACCTATATTAGCACTAAACCTGGTACATGTGTCTAACATGGGGTAACCAAGGTTAAAATGATATAGCATAATAATATCTTGATCCTTAAAGTCGCGATTTGTCACTTTATCTATTAATATTAATTTATTATTATATATTTTATAGTTTCTAACTACCTCAATATCTTTTGAAAATAAGGCAGTATCACAAATTTTCCCTTCGACTTCCAGAACGATTTTATCGTCCTCGATATACCTTAATTCTTTTGTAATAATTGAAGGAATAGACGAAAAACTTCCATGTTGTAAAAGTTTGTCATTATCAGGCTTCCCTATATTATCAAGTCCACAGGTATATAGAAATCCGCCACCAAAAGACTTTGAGAAGTCATAGGCATATGTATTTGCGAGATTTTTAGAAACTAATCCATTTTTTGAAATGAAACTTAAATTATTTCCAGCATATGACAAATCAAAAATATCTAAGGCTTTACTTTCAAGTAAGGTAAAAGATAACTTTTCATTCTTACAAAGTATTGCATGCACGCTATTTGCTTTACCATTTTTATATTCTATTCTTTTAGTGTAGGCAAGCTGTTCAAGGTTGCCCAATTTTTTAAAATTATCCATATCTTTTATGTTTTATTAAATGATATCTAATTAATTTTTACTTGTTTTTTCTTGCCAAATTGATTTGAGTTCAGTGATAGAGCAGTCTAGTACATGAATTGGTGATCTTTCAGCAAATAATTCAATAAACTGAAGTGGCTCAGATGGATATATTGTATTTGTGATCGACACCTTACAATTATCAGCAAAAAACTCTATTGAGGAACTATCCAATATGATTCTCCATTCAAACGTAGGTCCTTTGGCACGGTATCTTAAATAAAACTTTAAATTAAATGACTTTGAGAATCCATTTTTAGTAGAAATTGTACGATCTATAAAAAAATCCTGATAGTCATTTTCATACTTTATAGTATAATATTCACCAAGTGAGTTTTGAAATTTAATGCCATAGCTTAGAGGGAAACCCATCCATTTCTGTCGGGAAATATCAAAAACAATTTTAATTTCTGAAGGTGTTTTATTAAATGATAGCTTGTCAAAAATAATCTTAGAATTCGTCGGGACTTCAAATCCTTTTATGGATTTTCTTTTCCCATATAAATTACTTATTTCAGCTATCGGAGTTACTGTCAGCAAGTAAAGAAAATCGTCTTTAACCAAAGTTAACTCGCGAGGAAAAGTTGCCGAGCCTCTCCAAACTTCAATTGGCTCTAGTTCGGCATACTGCCAACAATTCATCCAGCCGATAATAATCCTTCTATTATTTGGTGCATTGCTACAAGAGATATTTGCAAAAATGTCTTTGCCATAATCCAGCCAGTAGCTAAATTTTTTGGCGTCTAATTGTGTTGCCTTAAAACTTTGTCCATCAAAGTCTCCAATAAAATATCTCGTTGTCGGAGTGTACTCCACGTCTGCCCCACTTTCATTGACTAATAAGACCCATTTTGTTTCATTAGAACCTTTAACGGTTAAAGGGAATAATTCCGGATATTGCCAAGAAGTGTTATTTGCTTGATTCTTTTTCTGAAAATTACTCATGTATTCCCAATGAATACAATCTGTCGACGAATAAAAGTTTATCATATCATAAACTGCCACACACATAATCCATTTCTTTGTTTGCTCGTACCAAAAGACCTTCGGATCTGAAAAATAACGAGACCACGTAATAATTGGATTTCCCTTGTACTTAATCCATTTATAACCCTTATCAATACTATATGCTATAGACAGCATTCTAACCTCGTCTTGATTATTTACTATGTTCTCTTGATTTTCCTGCATGTAAAAAGCTATCAAGGGAGGATTGTCTACTGAACCTAAATCGGATGTATTATTGATATCTGCTACAACGCATCCTGAAAATATATTACCTAAGCTATCAGGAAAAATAGCTATCGGCAAATTTGTCCAATGTACTAAATCCTTACTTACTGCATGCCCCCAATGCAAGTTCCCCCATATAGGTTGATCTGGATTATGTTCAAAAAACAAATGGTACTCTCCTTCAAAATAGACAAAGCCACTTGGTACTCCCATCCAGTTTTTTTCAGGAGTAAAATGTACTTTTGGACGGTTTGGTTCAGTATATTTAACTCGTCTACTATTGGAATGATTATCTTCGTTACAAGTAAATAAACCCGCAAAAATTAAAACGCTAAGTAATTTTATAAAACTAGAGATATTTTTCATAACCAAGACTAACTACATTAAATAGAAGAAGAAGAACATTACATGAAATTCCATCCGTTATTTCAAAGAAATTTGGGAACTGTATAAATTATTCTTAAGTGGAAACTAACGCTTTTAATAAATGTAAAAAACTATTTTCGGGAATACCGATGCTAATAAAGTTTAAATCAGCAAGCAAAAATTTGTATCCCCATATCAACTCACTTTCTGCATCTTGCCGCAGGTTTTGCGAGCATTAAATATAAAATTTCGTATTTAGGGATCCAAGATTCCTCGCTTCCGAAGCGAGGAATCTCAATATCCCAAGAATAGTTCTTTAAAAAGGCTGTAACTTCCAGATTTTTATTAATACCCTACATTCTGTACATAAAGATTCTCACTCAAGTCTATTTGACCTTTAGGGATAGGTAAGTATTCATCTCTCCCTATTGTAAATTTAGCATTCGCTAAATGTGCACGACGAGTTCTTTCTACTTCAAAATATTTATTCATAGTTGATCCCATAATACCCCAACGCATTAGATCATAGGCACGAAAACCTTCGCATGCAAACTCAAGTCTACGTTCCCATTGCAAGGCTAAAAATGCAAAATCCTTTGTCCAACTACAATTGACACCGGGAACATATGGTCTAATATCAAAATTACCAGTAGGCTGTCCATTAATATCAACCAACAAAGCTGTGCTTTGTGCTGCACGGTTACGAATTTGGTTAATAAGTGGTAATGCTTCATCTTGCCGATCCAGTTGTATCAAAGCCTCAGCCAACCAAAGTATTACATCGTCAACACGAAGTACATCCCGATTTTTCGAGGAGTCTTTCCAAGGATTAACAGGTTGGTAGCAAGCGCAAGTATATATAACACATTCTTTCAGAGACATGAATCGCCCATAAGATTGAGGCTGACGAGGCCAAGTGTCACCATTAAAAAGAAAATCTACCTTATACTTGTATGGCAAGCTATCCATAGCCACTGTGTGAAGTAGGCGCGGATCAATAGTATGTGATTTTACACGGGCAGCACCACCGATATCAATACTATTAAAATTATCAAAATCGGGTAAGCCATTAACAGTTCTGTAAGCATTAACCAAATTTTGAGATGGAGAGTGATAGCCACAACATCCATACTCTGGACACATAGGGTAACAAACCTCAGTAGTCCCGTTTAAACGTCCCTTAGGAGTTCCATCATTATGCGAAAACTGGATTGCCCATATTGATTCTATACCATTTTGAGTTTCACATGCAAAATTACTTGAGAAATCAGGGAATAAGGATTTTCCAGAATTACTAAGGACATCCTGGCAAAGTGTAATAACCAAGTTCAAAGTGTCCTTGTTAATGTTGGTCACTTGGTTATGATCATCTTGTTCATAAGCTTCAAAAAGCAAAACTTTGGCTAAGTAAGCTTCTGCTGCATATTTTGTCGGTCGGCCAACTGCACCATCTGTGTTTATTGCAGGTAGATTTTTCATAGCAAATCGGAGATCTGCAGTAATCTTTCCCCATAATTGCGCATCCGTCAAATTGTTTCCTACCTTATTATACTGAGTAAGGGGGATAGTTTCATCGAAGAAAGGAACGTGCCTGAAATTAACTTTCAACCAAAAATAGTTGTTGGCTCGTAAAAACCTCATTTCTGCGATACGATGAGTTTTCTCAGGGTAATCAGCATCAGCAACCTGGTCTATTATAGCTAAAGCTTGATTTGTGCGAGAAATACATTGGTACTCAATTTCCCATTTCCCTGCAACTCCAGGTTCATCGGTAGTCATATTAACAAATGTTTCTGCTGTGTTCCATTCAGGCAGATCACCAACACCTGCACCTCCTTTATAAGCATCGCCTCCTCTTAAGTCACCATAAGGCCATGGACTAAGTGGGTGGTCATAATATCTTTCATTGCCTTGAGCAGCATAAGCTGCGATACACATCTTATCAGCATTATCAGGAGTACATAATTGCGTTTCCGTTAATACTCCCTGAGGAGATAATTCAAGGAAGTCTTTTTTGCACGATATTAATTGTAATGCAAATAAAGTGCAAAGTATTAAAAAGCTTTTAAATATTTTCATTATTTTAGATTTTTAAGATATTAAAATATTAAATCAATGCCGAAAGTAAAAGACCTTGGGAGTTGATAATCAATGTTCCAACTCTGAGGATCGTACCCTGTAAAGGTATTCCCTGGCAATTTCATTGTTACCAAATTCTCAGCTTGAACATAAATTCTAGCTTTCTTCATACCTACCTTATTAGCTATTGGTACAGGCAGATTGTATCCCAAGGACATCGATTGTATTTTCATATATGATGTATTCTCTACAAAATATGACGAAAAACGATGTTCGTTATTAATATCTGCTGCTGTAATTGCGGGAATAGTTGATGAGGTGTTTTTTGGGGACCAACAATTTAATACTCTTGTTCCATAGTTCTGCCCTCCAAAGAAACCAAAGAAGTCTGTAAATGATTTTATATTAGTATTATCGATGTGTCTACCAACTTCTGATCTCAATAACGTAGCAAAATCAAAAGCCTTCCATGTCAATTGGACATTAAGACCCAAAGATAACTTCGGTTCATTAACACCTATCCAAGTACGGTCATCAGCATCAATTTTACCATCACCATTAACATCTTTATATCTAAAACGACCAACACCTGCGCCCGGTTGAGTGGCAGCAGCATCAACCTCTGATTGACTTTGAAAAATACCTTGAACCACATAACCATAATATGAATTAAAAGGGTGTCCTAATATGGTCTGAGTGCTTCCGTTGCCAGGATATGCACCAAGAGCTTCTGGGATAATATATTTCATATCATTTGTATTATGGAATCCTATTAATGAAAGGACATAGCCTAAATCACTAATCTTATTACTATATGAAAGTGAAAATTCCCAACCCCAGTTTTTCATTGTTGCACCGTTGTACCAAGAAGATGCGTTGGCACCTTCTACTGTAAGTGTGGGTGGTTTAACAAGAATGTCACTAGTAGTTTTAACATAATAGTCAAACGTACCGGTTAACTTCCTATCAAATAAAGAAAAATCAAGTCCGAAATCATTCTGAGTCTCTGATTCCCATTTTAAATTTGCATTCCCCAACTGGAGAAGTATATAACCCGAAGGGAGACTTCCTTGGTCGTTCCCATAAATATCATATGCAGCACCTTGATTAAAGGGCCAATCGTCATCTCCATAGTGTGCCTGGTATTGGGTATTAGATGCATAGTTATCTATTGCTTGGTTACCTGTTTTTCCCCAACCATATCTAATTTTTAAATTAGATAACCATTTATAATCTTTCATGAAAGATTCCTCACTTATAACCCAACCTGCTGATAATGATGGGAAGGTGGCATATCTATAGTTTGAACCAAATCGAGAAGAACCATCTCGACGCAAGATTCCAGTCAGGAGATAACGGCCTTTGTAATCATAATTAATACGTCCAAAGTATGAATTCTGAGCATTCGCCCAAGCTATTCCACCATTACGCACATTGCTTTCCCCAACGTCCAAATACATATAGTTCGGGTCTTCACTTGCAAAGCCATCACGTGCGCCCATTAAGTTTGCACCAGCTGCTTTTGTTGCTTCTTGCCCAATCATGAATTTGAAATTATTATTACCAAGATTAAGATCATAATTTAAGACATTATTCCATGTCCAACTTCCACCATAATTAGTATCATTTTCCATGTATGCGTATGTTTGCTGCATGTATCCGGCTGTATATGTTTTTTGCATATTTCGGGACCAGTAACCATCATAATCACAACCCAATGTAGATTTGAAATGTAAATTTTTAAGAATCTCGAAATCTCCATAAACTGATCCAAGTATACGTACATCGTCAGTATGGTTTTGCACATTGTTCATAATCACAAGCAATACATTATTGCGATCACTCATACCCATAACCGGGCCACCCCAACCTATACCATCAATGGTGTGTACCGGAACAATAGATTGTATATTAGGTGTCATATCCAAATAGCTTCCTCCCGTATTCCTCATTTCGCTTATAGATATATTTTCTCCTATTTTTATACGATCTTTGAACATTCTATAGTCTGAGTTTACACGTATGCTCGCTCTAGTCCATGAATTTTCTTTTGTCGTACCCCTACTTTTCAAGTAATCAGCGGATAAAAAGATAGACCCGTTCTCACCTCCATTTGAAACACTTATGCTTTGATTGTCAGAAAGTGCCGTTTGCGATATTACTTTCTGCCAATCAGTATCAGCAGGTTTCATGGTCTTAGCAGCATCCAAATATTCAGGCAGAATTATTTGATCAAGCACCCAACTGCCATCGTTTGCCTGATGGTCCTGGAAGCTATACACTCCATAGTTTGGATCAGTACCATCGTTTCTTGCCGCCATCCATTGCGCCTTGCCGTGTTGCATTGTATTCATCAATGGGATAGGATCTCTTGGGAGAAATCCGGCTGTCCAAATGGAATTTATTTCTATTTGAGTCCCTTTCTTTGCCGATTTTGTGGTAATAATATAAACTCCATTTGCAGCTCGCGACCCATATATTGTTGCAGCTGATGCATCTTTTAACACTTGGATAGATTCTATATCGTTTGCAGGTAATTCATTTAATCCTTGCATTGTTGGTATCCCATCTACAATTATTAGTGGCGCAGTACCACTATTTAAAGTACCCAGACCACGAATTAATGTACTTGTGAAGTTATTTGGATTTCCATCGTAGGTAGTTATAACACCTGGCAAACGACCATCAATGGCTTTCATAACATTCTGTGTAGCAGCAGCTTGTTCCTTTATATCAGGTAATTTTACTACATCAACCGAACCAGTAAGACTAGCTTTTTTCTGAGTACCATAACCGGTAACTACAACTTCCTCAAGACCAACTTCCTTCTCTCCCATGGTCACGTTGATTTGGGCTAATGTCCCAATAGTGACTACTTGTGTTTCCATCCCAATAAATGAAAAAGTCAAGCTCTTTGCACTATTAGGAACTTCAATGCTGTATTTACCATCAACATCAGTCATAGCACCCACTGTTGTTCCAGTAACAAGAACGTTTACACCAGGAAGCACTGCACCATCCTTGTCAGTAACGGTGCCAGTTATTATCTTTTGCTGGGGTTCAGTGACAGACGCATTCGTTAGCAATTTATCATCAATGCGATCAGTGGTTAGCAATATTTTTTTGTCAAAAACAAAATAATTGACATTAGTTCCTTTAAATAATTCAGGAAGAATATCACTAATCAATTTATCTTTCTCTTGAATGTCAACAATTCTATTGACATCAATTTGCTTTTGGTTAAAGACAAAATAAAATGCACTCTGATTTTCGATTTCATCCAATACTTGTTCGAGCTTGGCATTTTGAAGGTCAAGGGAAACTTTAGTAACCTGTGAATAGCTAGGTGTACCAAAAATATTGGTAGCACCAACAAAAGTAATAAAGATTGCAATTTTAAGTTCCATGATTAGTTTTTTTAGGGGTGGGTATAAATTTACCCATAAATCAAAAATTTTTTTCATATCTTTGATAAGTTTTAAGTTAGGTTATTTTTAAGAAAAGTAGCTTAGCGGAACATTTAGGAAAGCGGTCCAATCGCTTTCCTTTTTTTGTTAGTAATGGATTATTTCATAGGCACTGTCTTTTAAAATTCATATTAGGATTATTTGCTTTTAAAATATATTATAACTTTCTTTTTAGTATAAATATCATTCGGTTTGAGATTCTGATTCTCAATCCTGAAATTTATTGACAAACTGCGTTTTAAGATTTCCAAAACCTCTTCGAGCCTTTCATCGCAGAAAGTTGCACGCAACCTGATATCATCGGATTGACTACCATTAACTTCAATATCAATATTATACCATCTTTCAAGCCTTCTAACAATAACATCCAATGGATCATTTCTGAAAATCAACATACCTTCTTTCCAAGATGAATATTTTTGAGTTTGCACTATTTCAGTCGAAGTACTTTTGAGAGTTTTATCATATATGATAAGATCGTTAGGTCTCATCATATAAGAATTATTTTCCCCCTTGGCATTGAATTGCAGTTTCCCCTCCTCAAGAACTACTTCGACTTTATTCTCATTTTCATAGGAGGCTATATTAAACCGTGTCCCTATAGCTTTAACAATGACTTCCTTTGTTTGAACTTTAAATGGTCTGTTTTTATCTTTAAATACATCAAAATAAGCCTCTCCATTAAGAGTTAACTGTCGGTCAGCATTAAAATTACCATTATATTTTAAACTCGAATTGCTGTTCAACCACCCTATCGTACCGTCAGGCAGACTGAATTGCACACGCGTCCATGCCGGAGCTTTAATTTCGATACTTGTTTCTTTACCAGCATTATAATTAAAATAACCCTTAACACCAAAAAAAACTATAAGAGGTAAAATGACTATCCCAGCTATGCGTAAGGACCAATTAAAAAACCCTTTAAATTTTCTTTCCTCTTTTCTAGCAATTTTTGTATTTATTCTATAGTATAATTTGTAAAACATATCATCAAGGTCCTTTTTATTCATATCATCTTTATGTAATAATTCGTTAAATTGTCTCGATAAAAGATGCTTTAATT
The DNA here is from genome assembly GCA_963789985.1 of uncultured Bacteroidales bacterium. GTDB lineage: Bacteria > Bacteroidota > Bacteroidia > Bacteroidales > VadinHA17 > LD21. Next base: position 238,858 of record CAWBNA010000004.1, read on the forward strand.
CTTTCTCTTTACTATTATCGCAAAAAACTTCATATACATAAGATTCATCCTTTTCAGTATACTCTCCATTAAAATATAGATTTATCTTTTCATTATCAATTTTAGAAGATGCCATCATACTCTTGTATTTAGTCTTTAGCTAATATTCAACATTTTAAAATCAAATCCTGCCACGTCTATCGTGAGATTAATTTGATGAGAAAAAAAGCAGTCCTCCAACTAAGAAGAACCGCTTTTCACCCCTTAAACTAACCAAAAAACCCCAAAAAAGTGTTATACCAAATCAGCTTATTACTATTCATAATTATTAAATGTAATATCTTTTATGCTTTTGATAAAGTCAGTTGATTTATTACTTTCCAAAAACTATCTCTTCTCTAAAACAGGTAATTAGGTACAAAAAAATAAATCTTTGTCAAAATATTTTTATAAATAAGAAATCTTTAATCATTTTAAATTAATAGTAATATCCACTTTCACCCATATACACCTATCAGAAGGATAAAAAAATAATAACTATCTATTTTTAAGAATCCAACTGACACTGACTGACGGCTGGTAATGATTGATAATGTGCAAGAATTCACTACAAACGGGAAAGGTTATCTGTTAAAGCCAAATCATAAATTCAGACCTGCCAGATTCTTGCTCTATCGAGAGTTTAGGGTCTACTCTGTAATAAAACGTATCAAGTTTCACTATACTTGATTGTCATTTCTGGCAAAACAAATATCTTAGCTTTTAAAGCAGAATTTCAAGAGGGTAATATAATATACCCAACCTAATAAGAAACTGCTGCAAACGAGGTGAAAACCTGTAAAATCGCCAAATTTGAAGTTAAGTTAGATTACACTCTCAAAGATTTGAAGATCAAACTGTTTCAAGCATAATAATCGTATATATATTGAAATATAAGTAGATGCATACTTTATGCTCCTGAAAAACATCAACAATTCTACAACAAATTTAAAAACTGCCAAAATAGTCCCGATGCTTTAAATTATGGAGATTTGACATTTTTATTGACAAACTTCTTTATTTATGCGAAATTAGATTCCCATTATTAAAGATTACACCAATTATGAAAATCGGAAGATCAGTTACTAATGGTGCTCTGGACTTGGGTTTGGTACTTTCAATATTTGTTTTGATTGTATCCGCTTGGAACTGGGAATGGAATACTGTTGCAGCTACTTTGGCTGTAATTACTGCAATTGTAAGCGCTTGGGCGACCCAAAAAATTATTTGGAAGCAGGAAGATGATCAAGAGCCATTACTTGAGATTTATTTTGATACACACAGCAGACAAGGTCTAACTTTATTAGTCCTACAAAACAGTGGTGGTAGTAATGCTTATGATATTATGATCAAATGGGAAAAACCATTATTTAACCTTAAAGGGGAAGAAGTTCATTTCGGTAGAGCTGCAAATAAAATTGAAATTCAGATTATCAACAGAGGGCAAAAATATTTTCATACTGTTAATGGAACTCAGGATATGTTTCAAAAATCAAAAGAGGAAAAATCAGTTTTAGATTTTTCAGGTAAAATCTATTACAAGCGAAACCGGGAGAATGATAAATATAGTGAAATGGATTTCTTTATTTCGCTTGAGCCTTATCGTGGCAGTCCACTTATTGAAACTGATCAGATAAATTTTTACTATGAGGCTGCAAAAATTCATAGTGATCTGAAAAAAATCAGCTCTTCGTTGGACGTTTTAATAGATGGCCTGAAAATAAGCCGTATCCCGAAACGAAAATCCGATAATCTGAATCCCTAAACAATATAAAAGCCCCGGATTGCTGATGTCCGGGGCAAAATAATCGCTGCATTCCGGCTTGATTCTGGCCGAAATATCTTATTACAATATTAAATAAAAGTAAGTTGCTATTAAAGAATAATTAGAATGTCATAACCTTTTATATAAAATATTTGGTTCCTTATTTCTATAGCATAATCCATGCAAAACAAATTGCCCATTTTTTGAATACTTTTTTGCAACACGATCAGTCAATTGGCTATAAAATCCACGTATATCTGTGAAATATTTTATGAGGTCATCGGTGTTTTCAGGAGTTACAAATACTTTATATGTAATCCCTCCTTCCTCAAATGTTGAAGGTTGTTTTGCTTTTAATCGAATTGCTTCTCTATATGTCATGAAATATAAGTTTAAGTTAAAGTTTAAAATTCCCTGAGAAAAGGATAAAATAACGGCCCCCGTCTAAATGTCGGGGCCTTTGCAAATCAGGTTTTTTATAATTAGAGTAATTA
>CAWBNA010000005.1:0-10280 GCA_963789985.1 uncultured Bacteroidales bacterium
GGGCAAGGGGTGGGTAAAAACGGCGCACGGCGCAGAGGACCAGGGGCGCTCACTTCTCACATCTCACCTCTCACATCTTTTCCCTTGCTTCCTTCAAACTGTCCACAGCAACCGCCAGCGCCTCGGTCACAGCCTTCTGTCCTTCAGGGTTCATGTGGATGGGATCGAAAAAAAACTTTGTGTCTTTTGAGAAACGGGGAACAAAATCAACAAGTTCAGCGGATGGACAATGAGATTGAGCAAGAGAATCAATAATATGCATGGATTTGTTGTATTCTTGCTGCTGACAGGATAAAAGAGGTTCCCAGACCGGAGTGTTCAGCAGGATAACTTTTGAACTGGTCTTAGAAAGATAATCAAGTGTCTCCGAAAAGTCATTCATCAGGTTTTTGTCAAAGCTTATTTTCCGAAAATTTCCAGCTGAGATTTCTTTCCTGATCCTGATGCTGTCAATTGTACCAATCTTGAGATTATTCCAGTTTTTCAGGTAACCCCTTATAGAGGCATTGAGCAGAAGGGCATTATACCTGGTCGTTTTGATAAATTCAGCTTTGAGATAATCAGATTTTTTGGGGACGGACTTTTTTACATAATCTTTTATCTCAGGGTTGTCTATAAAAGGAAGAAAAAGCGTATAAGAGTTTTTGCTAAGGCCCTCTCCAGTAAAGAGCCATGGATCAACACCCAGAATGACTATTTCCGGTTTTTTCCCACATGTAGTAAAGTAATGTTCAAGCATTATTCTACGATCGGCAACGTTAACCCCTTCCCTTGTATATTTTGCCACCTTCAATCCACTTCGTTTTTCAAGAAGAACCTTATCTGTTGCAAGCATAAGGTGGGAATGGCCTATCATCAGTACCTCTGAGTTGCTTCCCAGACCATAATTGCGATCTATCCCCTTAAGAAGAATAAATGAAACAACATTATCAAGGATAAAAAAGAGAAGAATGAATACTACTAACCTTAGAATGTTTTTAAGTAGTTTTTTATCATTCTTCAGATCAGAAAAAAAAGGGAGAGCCATGTACCTCAGAATTGGAAATAGATAAACTGACCGGATGAAATGCCAAGCATAGCTATCATGATCAACATTGAAACATATCCTGCCCAGCGAAAGCTTTGAGGTACTGAAGAAGATGTATAACCGGGTGAGATAATTCCATGGTACTGGAGTAATTGTGAGGCGTATAACAGCATTATTAATGCCAGACCCAGCACAGTTTCGAACGCTGATGATCCGAGGTACGGCATCCGGGTCAAGCCTGTGAACATGTGTGACACAATATAACCGGCCTGGTGCAGATTGTCTGCCCTGAAAAAGACCCAGGAAATCATCACCAGACAAAGAATAAGGAACGTTTCAATCAGGACTATAAGATTATTATCGTTTTTAATGCCGTTTTTTTTAAAAAGCCTTTTCCAGGGTCTTTTCTGCAAGTTATAAATGATAAGGAGATAATCCCTGTAGCAGTCCCCAGATCACGAATGTATTGCTGGCACCGTGCCATAGGCCTGTCAGAAACCAGGTGATAATACTTGCCACGATATAAATGAACATGTCTGTTTTCATGAACAGGATTTTTTCACCTTTTATCCGTCCTGCAATTAAAAATGATACCGGCAGAAAAACATAATCGCGGAACCATGATGTAAGTGAAATATGCCACCGCTTCCAGAATTCGCTTATTGATGATGCCAGGTAAGGCAGATTAAAGTTCTGGACAAGTCTGAAGCCAAGGATATAAGCGCTTCCGATTGCAATATCAGAATAACCGCTGAAGTCGCAATAGATCTGGAACATGAAAAAGAGGGCAGCCAGGAACAATGTACTTCCTCCGTAAGCATCAGGGGCAGAGTAGATCTGGTTAACATAAATTGCAAGCCGGTCAGCGATCACCACCTTTTTGAACAATCCCCTTATTATCAGTTGTGAACCCTCAATTAAACGGTCGGAGGAAAAATGCTGTTCTGATTTAAACTGATCAAGAAGATTTGTTGCCCTTGAAATAGGACCGGCAATAAGTGTCGGGAAAAAGGATACAAAAAGGAGAAAATCAATAATGTTTTTTTCAACGTGCATTTTGCCCTTGAAAACATCAATAGTATAGCTGAGGGCCTGAAATGTGAAAAAAGAAATGCCTACAGGCAGAATGATTTTAAGGTAAGATTGCCTTATTCCAAACCCTAAAGAATTGAAAAATAATGTTGTTTCCCTGATGAAGAAATTTGTGTATTTAAAATATATCAGTACCCCGAGGGAGGCAAATACTGCAAACGAAAGCCATAATCTGCGGGCTTTTTTGTTTGTACAATTCTCCAGCTTCAAGCCGGCTAAATAGTTTACAAGTGATGTAAATAATAACAGTAATCCGAATTCCCATTTCCAGGTTATATAGAAATAGTAAGAAGCTATCAGCAGGAATGGATTGCGCCATTTATAAGGAAGCAGGAAGTAAACCAGTACTACTGCAGGCAAAAAGACGAAATATTCAAATGAGTTAAAAAGCAACTGTTGTTTTATATTTAGAATAATCTTCTTTTCTTATGCTTTCAGTAGCTGATAAAGCAAGAAGTGAGATATGAGATCTGTGAGGTGAGGTTCCGGGTTCAAAGTTCAAGGTTCAAGGTTCAAGTTTCCAAGTTCAAGGTTCAAAGTTCAAAGTTCCGGATTCCGGGTTCCGGGTTCAGTTTTTCGTGAGTCGTGCGTCATGTGTTGTTAAGGCGCAAAGAAGTAAAGGCATAATTTTAAGGATCCCCTCCCTGGAGGGGTTAGGGGTGGGTAAAAACGGCGCACGGCGCAGAGGACCAGGGGAGCTCACTTCTCATATCTCACCTCTCACCTCTCTTCTCTCATCTCTTGATAAAACTTCTTCAAGAATTTCCACCATTCTCTTCTCAAATCTTTCCAGAGTAAACTCGTGTTCAAATTTTAGTCTCCCTGCCTGACCCATTTTCAATCGCAATTCAGGATCTTTTACAAGGATCTCCAATTTATCCGCAAGTCCAGCTGCATCTTTCTGCGGTACCAGGAAGCCCGTAACTCCATCTTCAACAACATCTGGTATTGCCCCTTCAAAGGTTGAGACAACAGATAGTGAATACTGCATAGCTTCTAATAATACCAGCGGAAGGCAATCGTTGAAGGAAGGATGAACAAAAATATCTGCTGAAGACATTAGCTTAATTTTGACATCTCCATTTACTGCTCCTGTTAGTGATACAAAAGAGTTCAGATCTTTCTTTATGATAATCTCTTCTACTTCCCGGATGGTCAGTTCCGCTTCACCGCCGGCAATTGTAGCATGGAAATTGACATTTCTTTCTTTCAGGATTCTGCAGGCTTCAATAAGGATGAGGACTCCTTTAGATTCAATCAGATGAGAAAGAAACAAAATATTTGGTTCAAGGTTCAAGGTTCCAGGTTCCGGGTTCCGGGTTCCAGGTTCCAGGCTGAGGATCGGCCTGACAGGCGGAGACGAAGTCCCGTCCGAAGTGACGGGATTCAAGGTTCCAGGTTCAAGGTTACGGGTCCCTGATCCCTGATCCCTGATCCCTTTTTTTATTAGATCAGGCATTCCATTCGCGCAATAATGTACTCTCTCCTCCGGAACATACCTTGCAATATCAGGATAGAGAAGATTTGACAGCAGAATCACAGCAGCATCCTTAAAAACATACCTATAAAGTAAGTTGTCAAAAAATCGATGTTGATTTGAACTGACACCTTTATTATGAAAGTGATATATCACTTTTTTGCCTGATCGTTTTGCGAAGAAAATTATAGATGCATCTTTATAAAAACCTGAACCTTTTGAATTTGGGGTCAGATATATAAGGTCCGGACAGAAAACCGAAATCTGCTTTTTGACTTCCCGGATAAGTGAAAGGTATCTGAAAAGTTTTCTTAAACCTCTCCGGCCTATTTCTTCAACAGATTGAGATATCCCAAGGTTTATATAACTGCACTCATAATTAGTATTTATTGTCTTACTTTCTTTGATATACGAACCAATGATAGCAGGACCATGAACAGGAGGCGGGTAATGAAGAATAAACAATATTCTCAAATTTATGATTTTATTAAAGGCTCAATAATTTTACTATATATAGATTGCTGGGAAACAGCAATGCAATTCCAGGAATTGGAAAAATCAACATCAAGATTTCCATCTCCCTTAAGACGAAACAGGGAATAAGAAGTACCTAATAATGACCTGATTGTTTCAAGATTATAATATTGCTTGGAAACATAGTTATATTCAAAAATTATTAACGGGTTGTTTTTTCGGATGAAGTTTAAGTTTCCCTTAATAACCAAAGGTTCAGCTCCCTCAACATCAATAAGGATTATAGGGTTTAATAATTCTTCAGGCAATGCTGAATCAAGAGTTATTGCCTTTATATTCAACTTTTTAACAGCATTAATCGATGAAAAGATCCCTGAAGTTGTTCCACCCGTATTTAAATAGAATTCAATGTCCCCTTCTTTATCACTCACCGCATTTTCAAATACAATTATTTTTTTATCATCATTTATTACAATGTTCTTTCTTAGTACAAAAGCACATTCAGGTCTGGGTTCAAATGCGAATACTTTTTGCACATTCGGATATTTACTCGTTGTCATAACAAATTCACCAATACTGGCACCCACATCCACAAAGTTTAGTGCTTTAACAAAGGGGATTATTTTTGAAAGGAATAGATGGGTTTCGGGCTCATTAGGTTTTCCTATAAGGAGGTAATTATAGCTGCCTTCGACAGGCGGATAATAAAAGAACTTACAGCCAAGGGAATTAAATTCGTATTCTCTTTTAAGGAATTTTTGGACAAAGCCCAGGCCTTTTATTCTTATACCAATTGAATTCAGCCAGTAATGAATACGTATAAATAAAATTATTAAGAGCTTCATTTTTTAACAAGCCTTGGATTCCCTGACATCATATTTGTCTGTACCTGCCATTCCAGGTTCTGACAAATAATCTGCTAATCAGATCCGGTGGTTTTTTTTGGTAATCAAGTACAAAGTTTATCGCCTCTAAAAGTCCTTTACAGAAGCGATGAATGTCCCACGCTGAAATTATTTCAAGTGACTTATCTCCCATTTTTTTTCTTTCATTTTCGGGTATAAGGTTTATTCTGATTAACCAATTGGCAAGTTCATTATCATCCTGAGGTGAAAAATGAAATCCGTTCTGCCCGTTTTTTATAAGGATTCTGCCACAACCTGCCTGATCACTTACCAATACCGGCAATCCTGATGCCATTGCCTCATTTACTACCAGACCCCATGATTCACCGAATTTACTTGGCAGTATAAACCAAGATGCATGCAGGTAAAAAGTTCTTAGTTCATCCTGGGTTTTGAAGGGATAAAAATGAATCTTATCCATGAGTTTATTATCAGAAGCATAGGATTTAAGAGTTTTTTCCTCCGGTCCCTGTCCTATAAGAATCAGATCAGCAGGATCCTGAACTGAATCAGCAAATTTCCTGTATGCTTTAAGCAAAAGGATGAAGTTCTTTTTTGCGACAAAACGTCCAACAGAAAGAAAATACCCGGAATTTATTTTTATTCCGGATTCATTTTCTGATCTTCTCCAGAATTCGTTATCCACAACATCCACTCCGTAAAAAAGCTGTTCTTTCCTGAACCCGAAACGCTTATAAGTTTCAATCCAGTCGGGTGACGGGCAGAACAAAGCATCAACACACTGGTAAACTTTCTTCTTTATCAGGTTGACCAACCATGATCTGGGAACATCAGAGTACCTTGCATCATCAAAGACTATTATTTTTTTTGTGTTTCTGGCCGCCCAGTACACCGATGCAGCACCTGATGTAAATGCTATCGGCCCGGATATTATGATATCAGGGTTAATTGCATTCAGAGCCCCTAAGACCGCAGATTTAGCACGGCGCGGAGAGATATCTTCAATTCTTTTATCTTTGAAAAGGCAATTCCAGTTATCAGGATATGATTCGTTTCTTTCTGCAAAATTATAAGGTGAACCCATACCTGAAATCTCAATAATTTCAAGTGAGATATTGAATGAGCGAAGGAATTCTGTCAGGGCAGAAAGCCTTTTTGGCCAATAGATACGAAAATCAGTATGTACTATTGCTGCTTTCAAAAAATTAAAGAGGTCTGTAACGTCCCTTCCATAACCTGATGGATATCCGGCTTAAAAAGCCTGGTTTTGAACGTGGATTTTCAATTACAAATTGAATTGCATCATAGACCCCTGAACAAAACCTGTCAAGCCCCCATTGGTTAATAATCTCCCTGGATTTTTGTCCCATATCAGAAAGTTTATTTGGGATAAATTTTTCAATAAGCAACATGAGGCCTGACAATTCATCCAGCCTGTCGGGCGAAAATGTAAAACCGTTCACACCTTCAAGGACCAGCGTTGATGCGCATCCAGCCTGATTGCTGACAATTACAGGAAGCCCTGATGCCATTGCTTCATTAACTACAAGCCCCCAGGTCTCTCCATATCTGCTCGGCAGGATGAAGCATAAGGCATTCGAGTATATGGACCTCAGTATTTCCTGTGAACAGAAATCCATAAAATGCACATTTTTAAGATTATTCATTTTAAGGAATTCTTCCAGAACTGAGCGTCGCGGACCATTGCCTACAAGGACGAGTCCTGCAGGATTTTCGATTTCCTTTGTATAGTCAAGATAAGCATTAAGCAGGAAAATGAAATTCTTTTTAAGTATCTGCCTTCCCACTCCCAGAAAGTACCTTTCCGGAAGCCCGGCAACTGATAATTCATGATCTTTGGACCAGAAAGAGTTTCCTACAACATTCAAACCATAAAAGATCCGCTGATCATCAAACCCGAAGAACCTGAAAGTCTCATTCCATGCAGGTGCAGGGCAAATAACTGCATCGACACCTGCGAAGACCCGTTTTTTATAGTAGTTAACATATGCCCGTCTCGGAACATCAATAAGCCTGGCGTTGTCAAAGATCACGCACCTCTTTCCGTTTTCCATTGCCCATCTCCCTGAAGCAGCTCCTGAGGGATAGGCTATAGCGCCTGAAAATACTAAATCGGGACTGAGTTCATCAAGCTTTTTCCTTACTGCTTTATTGGCGATCCCAGGCCTGATGGCTTCCATTCTTTTATTTGGGAAAAGGCAATGCCAGTAACCGGGATGATTATTATTCTCTTTTTCAAATTCATAAGGACTTCCAGCGCCAGCAATCTCGATGACACACAATTCTATTTCTCTTAATTGCAGGAAATCATGCAGTGTGACCAATCTGGCCGGCCAATAAATACGGAAATCGGTATGAACAAATACAACTCTCACGGTTTTCCCAACTTTTTAAAAACCAGATTAACCAAATTTACTGGTAATAGAAGCATAAGGATATAGAAAAAGATCTTAGTATTCGTGAGTCTGAATGACAGAGATTTAAATACTTCCCGCTTTGCTTGCTTTTTCATTCCCAGCCTGAGATAGATCGATGCCCTCATTTTGAACCAGTGTGCAGTGTATTTCCTGATACCGGGAATGTCTTTGTGGATTTTTGAAAGTACAGTCAGTTCGTCACCAACTATATCCGGTACCTGTGGAAGCCGATTTGGTTTCATGTCGTATGAATGTGCAGGATCCATTATAAAAATACTCCCGGGATTCAGGGAATATGCTATATCATAGTTTACAGCAAGCCTGGCCCAGGCAAGCAGATCCTCTCCCGATCTCACCCCGGGGGGAAAGCCTCCGGTGGTAATCAGTGCTGATTTCTTTACAGCGACTGAAGAAGAGTGTATTGGGGGGTTGGAATATGTTGCTATTTCGAAATAGTTGTTTATCACGCCATCTACACCTTTAAAAGGGATTTTCTTAAGGTCTATTTTTTTCTGATGCCCATTATGATCCTGCATGAAATATGCACATGCGAGTACCTGGCAGAAAGGGCATCTTTCAGAGAGGGATTTGAATATCATCAGGTGGTCCGGAAGCCAGATATCATCTGAATCGAGAAATGCTATCCAGTCACCTGAAGCCTCTGATATGCCTTTGTTTCTGGCTACTGAAACACCAGCATTTTGCTGATTGACAAGTTTAATAAGTGGATAGCCTATTTCTAAAACCTTTCTCTCCGAGCCATCTGTTGAGCCATCATTAACCACTATGATTTCAAGGGGTGAAAATACCTGGCTAATAACTGAATCAACAGCTCTCAAAATTGTTGAGCTTGCATTATACAATGGCATAATTACTGAAATTCTCATCTCTTTTAAGGCTGTATGTAATGCCGATAAGTGCAAAAAAATAGTTTGGAAAATATATAGTGTATTTCAAGATATTATCAGTGTACATAAACATTAAAAAACTAATAAATAATGTAAGGGCCGATGTTGATAAAAGCCAGATTAGATCATTTCTTTTATACTTTTGTGAAATGCGGTAAAGAGAAACAAAAGTTAATAAAAAGCCGGTAAGCAACAGGGCTAGACCTACATAACCATAATTATAACGTACTGCCAGGTAATCATTATGGGCCTCACCAGATTTCCTTTTTGTGATTTTCGATAGTTTTTCATTATCTGCTCTGGGACCGTTACCCCACACAGGTTCAGCCTTCAGGCCGGGATCAAGAGCCTTTCTCCAAGAAACCCTACCGCTGGTTTTAATATTAGGATTTGTATAATATTCGAGAGTAAGATCGTTGATTCTGCCTTCCCCTCGCTTAAAAGTTTTTTCTTGGAAGCTTTTGGAATTAAAAAATAAAAAAAGAATCAATGTTCCAAAAAGGCCAAATAATATTTTATTTTTTAAATTGTTATTGGAAAAGTGAAGAATAAATACTGCTGCAATGGCCGCTACTCCCGTTCGGGTCATTTCAATGACTGGAATCAGAAATAATAATATAATGTATAATAAATACTTTTTTTTTCTTTTAATAAAATATAGACCTGCAAGAAGACTTACCGGGACAGAAAAAAGCATTGCAGTAGCTGCAATGGACGGACCATATCCTCCCCTGAAGAAATAACCTATTATGAACATAATATATATTGAAATGCAAAGCCTTATAAACCCTTTGAACAGCCATTTAATATCACCAGTTGAATAATCAATACCAGATGTTACAACACCAACCAGGAGAGGTAATGTATATTGTAATGTCAGCTGAAGACCAATAAAAGAAAAATCATTTGCAATTGAAAAGCCAATATATAGGAACCAAAGTACCCAAAAAAGCACCGGAAATTCAATATATTTTAAATTCACCATTGTAATCAAAGTAATCAGAAGCATTATCAACCATGCCCAGCCTGTAAGGTTAAAGCCAAAAATCTGTCCTGGAATAAAAGGGAAAAGAAAAGGCAGGTAAGGTAATGCCGTTGTTATAAACAGTGCAAAAAAGAATATTTTACCTCTGCTCTCCAAATAAATAGCAATTTATGATAAATATAAGTCATAAAGAACTGCAATCTTTTTCTGAAAAACTTCCGCATCAAACAACGATTTGACTCTCATTTGTCCAGCAGTTCCATATTGTCTGCGCATTTCCCGGTTTGAAAGTAGCAGTTTTAGTTTCATTGCAAGATCTTCCGGATCATTTGAACGGAAATTTAGCCCAGTTTCATTATTGATCACTACTTCTTTCAGCCCGAAACTGTCAGAAGCGATAACTGGTTTCCCGACAGCCATTGCTTCAGCGGCCGTAAGCCCGAAACCTTCGAACCGGGAGGGAACAACAACAATATCCATTATGGAAAACAGCTGGAAAACTTTTTCTCTTTCTGCAGAACCATAAAACATGATTTTGTCATGGATCGCGTAGGAAGTTGCCTGGGTTTTAAGCTTTTCCTCATCAGGACCTGAACCCACAATCAGAAGAAATGCATTGATACCATCCTTTACTAATAAAACAAATGCGGCTATCAGTATATCAATACCCTTTTCATAACGTAGACGTGCAACTGTCCCGATCAAACAGACCTCGGGAGGAACTCCAATTTTTTTTCTAGATTTTTAGAGTTAATTTCAATGGTAATTTATGAATCCTGTCAGCGTCAACTGAATTGTAAATAGTAAAATGTTTTGGTCGGGTTTTTAAAGGTTTGTTTCATCGAACAACGAAGATGATCAACGAGCCTTCCTTTGCATTCTGCGAAACAGCAATAAAACGGGTTGTCAGAAGGAGGCTATCCTAAGGATTAATTTTAAAAAATACCATGATATTTTGTATATGGCGAATGACTCGTTCGGGAAAACTATTTTTACCCCGGCCAGCCGTGCAG
>CAWBNA010000006.1:0-146138 GCA_963789985.1 uncultured Bacteroidales bacterium
TCAGTACATTTCTATGGCATAATTTGGCTTGAAATTTGTGGTAATTAAATAAATAGCAACGATATCTTACCTAACCCAAATATGAAAATCAAAATTTAACCGCCATATTAATAATTACCATTAGGGAATGATGCACATTTCTACAATTATACATAGAGATTTCAAAGTAAAGATCGGTCACATAGGGAACTTCCGCTTCTTCCAAATGTACATTGTAATAGTCTTTATATTTCTATCCATTCTACTTGTTTGCTGTCGAAAGGATGAAAAAAATGAGGTGCACAATAATTGGCAAACAATTTATCAGAATAATAATCTTGATTATATTACTGTTAAATTCTTAGATAAAGATACGGGTTACGTAATTGCAACTGATCTGACCAGTTTCAAAGAAGTTATTTTGTTTACTGAAAATGGGGGTAACTCCTGGAGCATCGACACATGTTTATTACCTACCAATGATGACTTAATCCGTGATATGTTTCCGTTAGACAAAGGAATTATTTTAGGCGTTGGTTATTATGTCTATAAATCAAGAGACAATGGGAAAACCTGGGCAAATATTTCACCACAATTTGGGGGGCCAATCATCTATGATTTAAATGTCATTGATAGTATAACATGGGTTGTAGCAAGAGACTATAATATTTATAGAACAAGCAATGCCGGACAGACATGGCAAACAGTATCTGATGAATTGCCTCCATCCGGACAATTCTCATTTCCAACCTCCAGTGCCGGCTATGCCTGGGGGGGTTATTTTAATTGTGGTGTTACTGGTATTGGTCCATGCGTTGACTATGGTAATATTGCAAAGACTACCGATGCGGGTCAAAGTTGGGTCATTCTCAAGCCAGAACCATGGAATTCAAACAACATTACGATCCCTGATATTACAGCATTACAGTTTATCACCGATCAAATAGGATATATGTCGACATTTAACGATTATAAATTATACAAAACCGTAGATGGGGGGTATAATTGGACATTGGTTCATAACAACAAGAAAATTGGTTTAGAACATTTTATTTCTGAAAATATTGGATATTGTACTGATGGCACGACGATTGAGGTCTCAAAGAATGGAGGCATTACCTGGGAAGTTGATTATTCAATCGGTACTGACTATGTTACTGGAGGTATTATTGCTTGGACTTTTCTTGAAACTGGGGAAGGTTATGCGTTAACAAGAGATCATAGAATCATCAAAAACATTCAATAAATCTGTTTGAGAACTTAACAAGATAACCTCGGCTTAGGAAAGCCAGTGGCCCTGACCATATGGGGTCAGATATTAAAAACCACTTAAAAGCGGAGTTAAGAATTTGTTTTTTAGGTATATATGACGCAAGTAATTTGATCGGCCAAATGTGGTCAAGATTTCCGTTTTTTGCAATTATATCCACCCTACATGGATCTAATTTAAGTGTTCAGAAAGCTATGAAATCGACAATAAAAATTCTGGGTATTATTATTCTGGCAACAGCTGGATGCAATAAAGATATCTCTAATCCTGCTCTTTCTGAAAGTATTGATAGCCTGTCATTATGGTGGAACTGGTCAGCCTTTAATGAAGATGGTAGGGGAATGAATTTCGCATTTTTTGGAATTAAAGCATTGAATGAATCGTACGAACTAAAATTTACATACTCTATAAAAGGACGGGATATTTTAATTTCCCTGACGAACAAGGTTGATAATGGGAAATGTATTAATGTTGAAACAGGAATGGTAAGCTCTATATGCCAACCTTCCGGGACTGTATTCATTCCCGACAGCTTAATTTCAGTCGGAACCTATAACCTGACCCTAAGAACACCTGATTTTGAAACGAATTGTGAGCTCTTGGTTGGCAGTGACAGTATAGTTTTGAATATACCACCAGATCAACACTTCTCTAGCTTGATTCACGCGGTTTATCCCCTACCTGCAAATCTTTTGTTCTGTTACATCGTAGGTGAGGGTGATGCAAGCAAACAAAATGCTATAAACTTTTTGAACGACTTGCAGACAATTGGGATTACAAGAATAAAGATACCGGACTATCCTTATTATGATGTTTCAGTTGACGAAGATGGTGAAATCCCGGATACTTCCTGGCCACCAGACTATTATGATATTGGATCCATTTACACTATGCATAATAATTTTAAGGATATTCTCAATTGGGCGAAAACTAATTTTATTACAGCTGACTTCAAGGTTTATCTTTATACCAGCAATGGGGACCAGGCCGGTTTAAAGTAAAGTCGGTCTAAAGACACATACGATATCTCATTCTAACCTCCATCAATAGCATTAAAATCATGAAAAAACTTGCATCGGATATAATTAATAAAACATTCTTTGTTACATTTCTTTCTTTTTGCACGCTTCTATCAGCCCAGGTCACGGAAACACATTCTTCGCTCGATGAAAAGGTACAGAAATTTCTGGATGAACATGCAGGTCAGTGGCATGATTTGAATGTCCCCTACTCTGACGGAAAGCTCCTTTATGATATCATTGTTAAGAACAATTATAAGAGTGCTCTTGAAATTGGTACATCAACCGGACTTTCAGGGATATGGATCGCATGGGCACTGAGCAAGACCGGAGGAAAGCTGATCACTATCGAAATTGACGAGGGAAGACATCGTACAGCTCTTGACAATTTCCAAAAGGCAGGACTTTCGGAATATATAGATGCAAGATTGGCTGACGCGCATCTGCTGGTGAGGGAACTGAATGGCCCCTTTGATTTTGTTTTCAGCGATGCCGATAAGGACTGGTACAAGAACTATTTCATAGATGCCGAACCCAAATTGAAAACAGGCGGGTGCTTCACAGCGCACAATGTCTCGCCTCCGGGCAGAGGATATGATGGCCAGGCAGAATTCCTCAATTATGTCCTTAAACTGAAGAATTATGAGACAACTGTAAATATGACAGGTGCAGGGCTATCCATTAGCTATAAAAAAGCGGATAAATAGTTCGAAGAAATAACTATCCCACTGAACCCGGTTGGCCGGAATAACTTGACAAAAGAGATATTAAAAACAGGAATTATAAACCACCAAAAGGTGCACAATAACTGGCAAAGACAATAGGTATTTGCCCTGGACTTCGACAAAGGAAATTTTACAATCAATGAGGTTTTTTCCAAACTAAAAGAACTGGGCATTGTTCCACAGCTCTAGTATTCCACATTCTCTGATTCACCGGAGACAAGAAAATTCCGTATTGTAATATTCCTCGATACTCCTGTAACTGATATCAGGATCCACAAACTAATCCATGCATCTCTTTTCTCATTATTCCCTGAGGCAGATAATGTTTGTGGGGATGCAAGCTGGTACTACTTTGGCGGAAAGGCGTGCACCGTAGTTTATACTGATTCTGTATCCACATCAACACTGATTGACGCCCTGTCAATCCAAATCTACTCAAATGACAGCAAATCATTCCGTAAAATACCCCTGGAATCATGTTACTATACTGGCTTGAAATCTGCCGAAAAATCAACATTTCTATATTATATATATAGAAATGACCGGGATTTCGGCAGAAAACCACAGTACAGCCACAACACAACCTACATCGGCACAAGGGGCGAAAAAAATAAAAATTGATTTCGAGATGGCCCGAAAAAGGATAAAAATCCTCGATGAGTTCCTAAGTGGTACATGGCTTAATCACAATCAGCTATTTGGCCTGGCGACAAACCTGATTTATACTGAGGGCGGCTATCAGTTGATGATTATAACGATGGTGGACAGGGACAGGATAAAACACGGTTTTTCAAACTTTTTATAAAACAGTAACAGTCAAAATTCAGTATACTGTTTTTCCACTGTCACTGTAATTAAAATCTGTTTAAAAGTCATTTTTATCCTGTACCCTGTCCACCCCCACTTGACTATTTGGCTTATTTTTCGTATATTTTTTAAAACAAACACCAACAAAGAGAATATTTTGGTGGTAAAGTGATATTACGTCTAACCCGATAATAAAAGTTGTAAGCTTATTAACATTGATTGTATCATTCCCTGGCGATTTATTCTCCAGATCAGAATAATCCTTTTATACCCGACCAGAATTGATAAAATCCAAAAAGTACGAAAGCAACTACTGAGATGGCCATTAATATCCGATTAATTCTTGGTCCAAGATTCCCAGCGGCAGCAAAAAGCACTACCATCACTGCTGAATAAATAATCATTGAACTATAGAATCCCATCAATAGAGCAATCCCATTTACTGGATTCCTGCTCCAACCTTTTATCAACATAGGACCCATAACCAAACTCCAACCGAGGTATGGATTTGGATTGAGTAAATTCACTATTACTGCTTTGAATAGGTTTCCATGTTGGGAAATTCTTTCTTCGGAGCTTTTAGTTGATGTGCGCCATGTTTTGTATGCCTTAAAGGCGAGGAAAATAAGAAATATTCCGCCAAAACATTGAAGTATCGCTAACACTCCAGGTGGAACTCGGGTTAAAACAAACAAGACTAAAATGATTATTGGCAGATCGCTTATTAGCGGTGCAATTACCAAGGGAATTGTTTTTCGCCAGCCATTTGTGATACTTTGAGAAAAAAGAAAAGCTTGAAACGGGCCAGGTTGCACTACACATGCTAAGGAATAACTTATACCGAAAATAAAGTAAGTAATCATAGAGTGCCATGTTCTTTTAACTTACCCCTATCAACCAAGTAATGAGGGTTGTATTCTGTGCTAAACGAGTGAAGTCTTTTTAATGATTAATTTACCGAACCCGGGATTCTGCTTTTCATAGCATTGTCCGTGTATTATGCATAGTGGTTTGTTTGATTATTTGGTTATTTCATTAATGTATATGTCATGTCTGAATTGACCCTGCAAAATATAGAACAGATTAATCGGGACACCAATTCCCAAAAATTTTTTTTTTCGTCATCGAGCCCATCCACATTTAATCTGTCCATCTGCAACTATATTTTTCAATATTTCAAATAAGTTTTTATTATCTTGCTTAATAAAGTGAACTAAATAATCTGATAAGTCTAATCTCCCTAGTTTGATTTCTCTTATTCTATCTTTTCCACACATTTATTCAATTTTTTAGGATTCTCTCCTACTAATAGTATATTATAAGGTCAACTAAAATTAAACATAATTGACCAAATACAAGGTTGATTCTGGTTAATTCTGGGAGAGTTTATCGTGGTTTTGAAGGAAAGGGGTTATCTGAAGATGATCTATCATAGGCGACCTTAAAACATCGTAAAAAAGGTAAAATAATACTTATAACCTCTCCTAATATCAGGAAAGGTTAAAAGATCCATCCTTAAATGACCACAATAAAAGTTGGCCGGATTTCATTGAACATACAGAACAAAACAAAAAGGATTTAACTCGGGGTTTGGGTGGCCAATATAGTATGGTCAACTAAATGCAGAGGCATTGGTTAATATCCTTAACTTGGCACCTTAATAGTTAATGCCTATCTTTCAAAAAAAACTTGAGCGAGATTGAGTGCAGAGCACTATATGATCTGCAAAGATTTTTAGAAACAATCTCCTAGTTCAGGCAAACAGTTTTTCTACAAATCATTTAATTCAATAATATTTATGAAAAAGAGCTTATTTTTTATATTATTTTTTCTTCAACCATCCATTACAAATTCACTGATAGTTAATCGGCATATCTCATCTGACAACCGAATGGCAACCAAAATAGATTCTATTGTTCAAATGGCTATAATACCTTTTATGTCAGATTCTTCAAGAATTGGACTTTCGTGTGGGATTTATAAAAATGGTGGAGTTTTTTGTTATAGCTATGGCACATTAGAAAAAGGGAAGCAAAATCTGCCTTCAGAAAGGACTATTTATGAAATTGGATCAATATCCAAAACATTTACTGGAACTTTGCTTGCACAAGCTGTAAAGGATGACAAAGTGAAAATTGATGATGACATTCGTAATTACTTAGATGGCAGTTATCCAAATCTAGAATATGACGGAAATCCAATAAAAATGTTCTATCTGATAAATCACACTTCAGGGCTTCCGTTTTTTCTGCCTGACAATCCAAAACTTTTTGAGAATGCTAATTTCGACATTCTCCCATTTACCATTTGTGACATTCAGAAAAACTACTCAAAAGAAAAGTTTTTTGAAGACCTTCATAAAGTTAAATTAGATACAATTCCAGGGAATAAATTTCATTATTCAAATGCTGGTGCCCAACTTCTGAAATATATTCTCGAAAAAGTATATGATATGCCTTATGATAAACTATTGAATAAATACATATCAAAACCATTAGATTTGAAAAGCACCAATTCTGAATATTCTAAAAACGAATTGGCTGATTTAGCAAAAGGATATAATGGCAAAGGAATTCTTATGCCATATAATCCTCAATCTCTCGATGCAGCAGGAGGAATTTATTCAACTGTTTCAGATATGCTTAAATATATTAAGTTCCATCTTGACGAGACAAATGAAATAATTGCGATATCACACAAACCAAGATGGGGAAATATAAATGATTATGCAACTGGACTAAATTGGCAAGAAAAACTAACCCCAGATGGGCTTAAGCGGATTTGGCAAAGTGGCGGCACGTTTGGGTTTTCCAGCTATTGCGCGTTGTATCCTCAACTTAATTTCGGAATTATTATTCTGACAAATGAATCTGACCCGAACACCCAAGGCGAACTTGAAGAAGCAGCCAAAGTAATTTTTGAAGCCATTAAAAAATAATTTTTTGCTAATTTAGTGAAACGGAATACAGAATTTTTAAGAGAGCATCCAGGGGGAAATATGGGGTTTACGAACTGATGCCAAATGCAGAAGATAATTTTGGCATCTGGGAAAATTCAAAAGACCATGTGGATCCTGATTATTATATAACAGAAGATGGCAAATCAGGGATTATAATTCGTCACCTTGAAAATGATTCGCCATATTGCATCTGGTGTATGCACTGGCAGGGAGTCAATCCTGATAACGGAAATGGATGGGAAGCATTCAAAACAGTGGCCGGACGTATCAGAAAACATATTTCGAACAAGGTGGAATGGATAAGGTCGGCTGATATTGTCACAGCTTATCACGAATCAGGTAACTGGGAATTTGCCGGAAGTATCTGAGAAGTTTCCTGTCAATAATTGAGTACGCTATAATACAGACAGATTATGAAAAAAAAATCATTGACCCGTAGAAATTTTGTGAAAAAATCTTCGGCTACGGCCACTGGAATCATCCTCGCTTCCGTTGGGATGACGTCGCTTGGCTCAACTATTATCCGCGAAGGTGATAAACCAGCAATTCTGGGGGGGACACCTGTCCGTCCACAGGGGTTGGTCCCGGGCAAAAAATGGCCAGTCTACGATGACTCGGATATCCAATTGTACGTGGATGCCTTCAGAAGCAACAAATGGTCTGAATTTGATGGAAATGAAAAAAACTTCACAGCACGGTTTGAGAAGATGTATGCAAACCTGATGGGTACAAGTTTATGTGTACTCACCAATTCAGGCACAAATGCTCTTGAAGCTGCCCAACGCGCACTGGATATAGGGCCGGGTGACGAGGTGATAACACAGACCAATACCTTTATTGCCACTGCCCAATCATCGCTTAATGTATTTGCCTTACCGGTTTTTGTCGATTCGGATCCCGAAACTTTTCAAATGGATGCCGACCGGATCGAAGAGCGTATCAATGATAGAACCCGTGCTATCCTGCCTGTACATATCGGAGGCTCTGCCGCCAGTATGGATAAGATCCTCGCTGTGGCCAGGCGGCATAAATTATTTATCATCGAAGATGCATGCCAGGCCCATATGGGTGAATGGAGGGGAAAGAAACTCGGTTCATTGGGCGACATGGGCTGTTTCAGCTTCCAGGCCTTTAAAAGTCTGTGCGGCGGAGAAGGTGGAGCTGTGATCGGGAACGATGAACTTTTGCTGGCCAGGGTCGGAGGATATACTAACAATGGAAGAGATCCTCATGGAAAAGATAGATATTTCACAGGAGCCAACCAGAGAATGACACCTTTTGTTGCAGCTGTGTTGATGGGGCAGATCCGGCGATTGGAAACACTTTGCCGGCTCCGCGACGAAAATGCGCAACATCTTGAAAAGCTGCTGTCGGAAATCAAAGGCGTCAGTCCGGTTAAAAAATATGAAGGTCAGACCCGAAGGGCTTATTATGAATATCAGCTTATTTATGACAAGGAATTCTTCAGCGGTCTTCCAAAAGGAAAATTCCGGGAAGCCATGGGTGCGGAAGGCATAGAACTAGGTAACGGAATCGATTCATCACTACATTCAAGCCCGGAAATTGAGGCCTACCTGACTTCCGGATCCTTTCAAAGGATATACTCAAAGGAACGTCTCGATAAATATCGGAGGGAGAATCATTGTCCTGTCAATGAGAAGATTGAAAAGGAAACCGGATTGTCCCTTCCGCAGATCACTTTTCATGGCTCTAAAAAGGATATGGAGGATATTGTCGGAGCGATTGCCAGGATTCAAAAGCATGCAGCCGATCTGAAATAGAAAGTTCGCAAAGGAAAATCCCTGTCTTCACAGAACCAGTCAAACTCATCTTCAGGATTAGTGAGGTTTTGGGGAGTTCAAAAAAACAAGAGGTCAATTTTGACCTCTTGTGCCGTTTGGTACCCCGAACCTGCCTACCAGTAGGCAGGCGGACAAAAGTTGCAACAGTTATTTCTAATTTCTCTGAATATGTAAACAACTCTTGATTTGATCTAAACTGTTTAAAACTTAAGAGAAAATTTGAGGTTGAGCTCACCACTGTGGCTTCACATCAGAAATTATACCATCCTCTCTTGTTGCCTGGACAAGCGAGTCTTTATCCACTTGTATGCAAAAATATGATAGTGGTTCAGATTCATCCGCTTTAAGTGCCCGTACGCAGACTGGCGAAACCCGGACAATACTTCCCACTCTTACTGGAATAATCGTTCCATCCAGCCAAAAAAAACCTTTTCCCGCCGTGAACAAGTATATTTCCTCATTTCTTTTATGGGAATGAGCGAAAGCGCTTGCTTTTCCGGCGGACATACGGTTGGCTGAAATCTCTGCGCCTGTGAGTGACAGAGTATCCCTCAATACCACACGAGTAATATTCTCCATCGGACCAATTTCTGTTACACTGTAATTCTTTTGATTTTCCATATTGAATCATTTTATTAGTTAGATAGTCGTCTAAAGCTTAAACAAATCATCATCAAAATTAAAAGAATCTCCCAAAGAAAGTAACATCCTTAATAGTCCTTTCAAAACTATACTTTTGATTGGACCGAATTATAGGGAAGCTGACAAATAAAGATAGGTAAAGATTTGCAGACATTTAATATTTTTTCTGATAATATAGGATTGCGCATTGAAGACATCAGATTGCGAATCAGACATTGTAATAAGTGTTGCCTTTATTACATAGTGGAAAAGCTGGATACATTGACCACATGCTTAAATTTGTATGAATATTTAGGATCTGTCTTGAGGTAGGCCTGCATCAATCTTTCGAAGTGCGTGCCTTTATCTTTTTCAGTAAAGGAGATTTTACGATTCTTGTCTAATATCTGCTTGAAGCTCATTAGGCTGTAATTATTGAAACAGTAAAGTCAAAGATAAAAGACCTATTAAGAAAAAGGAATATTTTCTGATTTATAAAGATTTGAATTTAAATATTTTAATTATTTTTAATAGTCTAATTTGAAAGTCAAAAACGACAGTATTAAATTTTAATTTTCAATTAAATGAAACCACATCTTTTATTTCGTAATCCAACCCTTGGTGTGGAAAGATTTCGACAACCTAATAGATTTATATCTACAGAAGATGATGAAGAGGAAAAGAATTATGAACCCATGAGGCAGATATTTGCAAGGTGTAGAGATTCATATTTTGCTGAGAGAGAGAAAAGAATTAATAGAAGAAATCGTGAATTAAATGTCCCAGCCCATATTGAATACATTGAAATACACTTTTTTGATAGCTTTAATTCGAATAGATTCGAAAATCATTATAGAACTCACTTCGGTATCGCACCTGTTGTGTTTAAAGAATTCAATTCAGTGGGTGTATTTGCTATAGTAGATGCCGGATTATTTGACTATTTTATTGAGCAACTTGAATTATTTATTAATACAGATGATCGCAATGAAAATCCATCCTATGATAAAAAGATAAAGTTCATTAAAGAGTTCTACTTTCTTTCAACAGAGAGAATAATTGTATACTCTGACCTTAGACTATATGTCATAATGAGTCTTATTAAAAATCCTGAGCTATACCAGGAATTTACACAGCCCGTTGAACGGAGTCTCAGAGAATACCTAACCAACAATGAAATTAAGTATCATTTTGACATCGATAACGACACTGTAGAACTATTGGAAGTAACCAATGAAAAACTACAAGAGCTCGTCGACAATTTTGATATAATACATACTGTAAATTCATACTCTGCAGGAATAATTCGTCCCTCGGTATTCAATACTCCAATAAGAGAATTTGGTTTTACAATATCCAATCCTTCGGAAGATCTTCCTATTATAGGTATTATCGACACTGGAATAAGTAATCAGACTCCTCTGGCTAGTTTGATTTTGAATGTTAGCGATACTTTTGACTTGACAGGCACATCATCGTTAATCGATGAAGCAAATCATGGGACAGCAGTTGCATCTTTAGCAACACTTGGAAATAAGATGATACCAGAGCATAGAGGAGAATTAGAAGCAGATGCAAAGTTAATTTCGATTAAAATTTTGAATGATCCAAGAGGGCCAGTTAAAATTTCTGATATTGATAGGCTGATAAGAGAAGCACATATTCAGTTTGATTGCAAGATTTTTACCTTGACCGTAACATTTGATCAACCACTTAAAGAAAATTCAAATATTTCCGAATATGGAAGCGTGCTGGATAAACTTGCGGATGAGCTTAATATTCTAATTTTTATATCAACAGGTAATTGCGATGTTTCCCAAGAAGCTAACCCTCTGACCCCAGTTAATTATCCTTACCATTTCAATGAAGTCAAGAGGAATATATGTTCACCGGCAGACAGCTATAATAATATTGCAATAGGAGCAATCGCAGACAATTTTGAAGGGAATGGATTACAGGTTCTTGCAGAGGATAATAATTTTCCTGCTTCATATACCCGGAAATTCAATCTTGGATATCATAATGTCATTAGCAGTTCAAGGAAAAAATCAAAACACTTGGTAAAACCAGATCTTGTAATGCCTGGCGGTGATTATGACAACACTATCTCATGTGAGCATACCGGTATAATGGTAATTAGTTCAGAAACAGGGATGTTTTATGACCGTATGGCAGGTACAAGTTTCTCAGCTCCATTAGCAGCAAACTTAGCAGCAAAGCTTTTAAAAACGTACCCAACTCTTGGTAAAAATATGCAATCTGTAAAAGCCCTTATTATAAATTCCGCTACAGTACCTACATATGGTAATGTTTTCAAAAATGCCCATATTGATGTAATAAAGCTTGTGGGGAAAGGATTGGCATATGAGAATAATTCCCTCTATTCCAACGATAACTCGGTCACCATGTTATTAGAAGATACCATTTCCCCATCTGAGCTAAAAACATATCCACTTAATCTACCTGAATATCTTAATACATTACCCTACAAACGTAAGCCTTCGGTCTGATGCATATTGTTTTCCCAATTTGGGCAAGATAATTTTAGGCCCAAAACCGACGATATGAAAAAAGAGGATCGGCTCCACCGGAATGATGATCCTGAGTATCCAAGGGAATACCATCCTACTTGGTATTGGATAGTAGCACATCCGACTTTACCTTTTGCTTGGTGGTTATTTTTCTAAAATACATAAACTTAAAACAATGAAAATGAATAATCTAATGTAAGCCTTCCGGCTTCTGCCTTCTATATATTTAGCGATGGCTTTTAGTAAACCGATTAACTCGGTAACAATTCGTCCAGTTTTTGGATTGATTGATCCGGGATTCGTTGAAGAGTATTTTTTAACCACCCGTATGGTTCAATATTATTGATTTTGCAGGTTCCCAGGAATGAGTAGATTATTGCTGCCTGCTGTGCCGCCTCATGTGACCCGGCAAAGAGATAGTTCTTTCTTCCAATTGCAACCGGCCTGATACTGTTCTCAATGAGATTGTTGTCTATCTCGACTTGTCCGTTGTCGATATATCTTGTTAACCTGTTCCATAATCCAAGGGTGTAAGTTATTGCCTGACCAATGGAACTCTTTGGCAGTACTTCCGGTAATTGTTCTTTCATCCACTTCTCCAGTTCTTGAAGTACTGGGAGCGATTGTTCTGCTCGCAGCTCTTTTCTCTGCTCAAATGACATACCTTTCTCCTTTGCTTCACGCTCGGTCATGTACAACTTTTGCATACGTTCAAGGACATATTCTGCTCTTTTCAGATCGTTCTCTTTTGCCTGCTCGAACTTTCTACGTGCATGAGCCATGCACCCAAACAAGGTTATGCCATCTCTCTTCTCATATATACTATATGCATTGTAACCATCGGTCTGAAGCATTCCCCGGAATGATTCAAGGAACTCTTCCGGACCATCTCTTCCCCTGCCTTTCCGGTAATCAAAACATACCATCTTATCCAACGGAGCATAATAAACCCAGTGATAACCCTTGTGTGTCGAGCCTGGTTTATCCCTGGTCTGTACTGGTATCGGTGTCTCATCTGCCATCAGATAACTGCTCCTGCGTACTCTGCTTACCAACCTCTCGTATAAGGGTTCCAGTAACCGGCACGAAGCTGAAAACCATCCGCTGATGGTAGATTCTGCTATGTCAATATCCTGTCGTTTAAACTGCTGTACCTGCCGGTAAAAAGGGAGATGATCAACAAATTTACTGATAAGCAGATGTGCCAGCAGTCCGGCTCCGGCATTGCCCCTTGGTATTGGCAAAGTGGGAAGTTCTCCTATAACGATTCTTTCCTCTTTGGGAAGTACATATTTTGGACGAACATACCGCTCAACGTAAAACTTGCCCGGAGTATATTCAAGAACTTCCGTTACAACTTCACCAATCTTCTTCGCTCCGGTAACATCTTCAACTGGTTCAATGATATGCTCTTCACGATGAAGGTGTGACGGTAGGGCAAGGCGTATGGCTGATCCTTTTTTATTATCTGTTTTATTACGTGTATAGGTGATCTGTTCTGTTTCTTTCTCAGTATGCTCTACCGGCTCTACATCGAGTCCCAGGTTTAACTGCGAAGGATCACCTCCAATATGCCTCTCACTCTTACTGCCAAAAATCATCCTCTTGAGCTGGGCAAGTTCCTGTTTATAATATAAAAGATCCGCCTCAACTTTGGTAACATTTTCAGCTATCTTTTTGAAAAATAAAAGTTCTTGTGTAAGCGAGTCAACCTTCTTAGATAACTCAATATTTTCCTTTTTAAGAAGCAGGTATTTTTCTTGTGAAACAGGATTGTTTAACTGGTATGTTTTCTGCCCTTTCTGCATGATGCAAAAATGACAAAAAACACGCTGTAACCCTAATATTTTCAGCGGTTTTTATTAAGATACCGGAAGATAATTGTTAATAAAATATCGCCTTCTTTGCTTGTATTTTTCAATAGAAATACCCTCAACCATAAGCATCAGTGATGACCAGCTGATCTGGCAGGTTTTCCCCTGGGAACTGACCCTTGGCAACTCGAAAGTTCCACGTTCAAGTCGCTTGTAGTATAACACAAATCCTCCCTGTTCCCAGTGAAGCAGTTTTATCTTGTCCCTCTGATGATTCACAAATATAAATACCTCGCCGCTTACCGGGCGGCGGCCTATCTCTGAATGTACCAGTCCGCATAAACCATCGAAGCCCTTACGCATGTCGGTGACAGAGTTGTAATAATAATACCGGAAGGTAGAGCTGAGTGAAAACATCTCAGATCAGCTCATAGGTTTAATAGTTGCTTAAGTGCTGTAAGCTTTATGGCTGCTGGTAATTGCAAGATTACTCCACCCGGATAACGTATTTCAATATAAGATCCTGAACTTATTTCAACAGGCAGAAAGCTGCTTTCATCAATACCCCGGCGATATCGTTTGAGCCAATAATAAAATGTCGAAAACGTCATGCCATGTTCCTGGCAAAATACCTGTTGGGTTTTTCCACTTTCATGCCACTGTTCGATAAGGGATAGCATATCTGTCTGCCGTGTGATCCTCTCTTGCTTTTTCATAAAACTGATTTGGGATCAAAATTACACCGGCAAGATCAAGATAGCAATATGCATGAGGCCGTAGGCTTACAGTAGAATAGATAAAGATATTGTTCTGGTTAAGGATAAACTCACTGAATTACAACAAGAAGTATCACCATTCAGGATTTACATTCAGAAGGAAGTCCCAATGTTGGAGAACCTCCTGGAGTATTACAGGAAGGCAGACGGTGGAACAAAGAAGAAGATTCTTGGAAACATCTTTGCCGAAAAACTCGTTTTGAAGAATGGAAAAGTTGAAGCCCCTGTCTTCACCGAACCAGTGCAACTCATCCTTCGAATTAGTGAGGTTTTGAGAAGATCAGAAAAAAAGAAAGAAGTCGATTTGAACCAATCCCTGGTTGCAACTCTTACAAAAAATCCGATTTTCAGAATTTAAAAGTTGCAACCCTCTCCAATAAAATTACAATACATCTCATCCTTAGAATTAGTGAGGGTTTCAGAAGGTCATAAAAAGAGGACAAGAGGTCGATTTTGACCTCTTGTGCCTCTGGGTACCCGGAGCGGGACTTGAACCCGCACAGCCGTTATGGCCACAGGATTTTAAGTCCTGCGTGTCTACCGTTCCACCATCCGGGCAGCTATTGTTCTGCAGATTTTGCAGGTTATGCAGTTTTGCAGTTTAGCAAATCTTAAAAAGTCAGAAGACGAAGTGCAAATTTAGAATAAATTATCTTTA
The DNA here is from genome assembly GCA_963789985.1 of uncultured Bacteroidales bacterium. Classification (GTDB taxonomy): domain Bacteria; phylum Bacteroidota; class Bacteroidia; order Bacteroidales; family VadinHA17; genus LD21. Next base: position 14,962 of record CAWBNA010000006.1, read on the forward strand.
GTTTAAATCCGTCAGCTTATATTCTCTGTTGTCCTCTGTGTCTCTCTGCGTAATTTCTTTTTTAACAAAGAGTTACACAGACAAGACACAGAAACAAACTGTGATCGGAGGTTATTGTTTCAGATTTTCATACTTCGCTTCGAAACGCCTGTAAAGCTGTTTATGCTTGTTATCCAGGCTGATGTTTCTTCCTGTTATAAAAGCCAGCTCAACATTGTTTGTCCTCATATCGAGAAGGTCACCTGTCGAAACCACAATATTTGCATCTTTCCCTGCTTCAAGCGATCCCGTGATGTCATCTATTCCAAGGATCCTTGCCGTGTTCAGGGTAACGGTCTGCAATGCTTCTTCTTTTGTCAGCCCGTATGCTGCCGTTTCGCCAGCCGCAAAGGGGAGATTCCCGTATGCCTGCTCCGAATATGTAAGTCCGACCAATATTCCCTGCTTCTCAAACATGGCCGCAAGCCTGAAGGGTTCCTTTATATCGCTGTAATCATATTTCGGAAGGGTGAATGGATTGCTGAGCAACACCGGGATATTGTTATCTTTCAGAAAATCCTTTACAAGCCAGGCAGTCTCATCAGCATCAATCAGGACAATCTTTTTGACGCCATATCTTTTTGCGAAAAGAATTGCTTCAATAATGCCCTTGGCTTCCGGAGCGGTGATAAACAACGTCTTTGAACCGTCAAAAAGGCCTTTCATGGCATCAAGTCTCAGATTGAATTTGGCAGGTTTTTCAATTGCAGCATAGGCCACCGCATCAGTGAAGATCTTCTCAAGCGACTCAACACTTTTTGTATATGTATCTGTCCCGGCATCAGGCGGCAGGGGAAAGCCTCCTCTCCTGCCTGCCGGCATTTTCTTTCTGGGCCATCCCATCATCATGCCATTGTCGGCCCTGTATGAGGCGTCTTTCCAATTCCACGCGTCAAGCTGGACAATGCTTGCTGTCCCGGGCAGGAGTGTACCCTGAGGAACTATCTGTGCCAGAAGAATCCCGTTGGACCTTATAACCGGGATCACCTGCGAATCGGTATTATATGCGGCAATTGCCCTCACATCAGGGTTAAGGTCGCCTGTTTCGCGGGTATCGTTGGCAACGTCAAGGCCATTACCGATCTCTGTAAGCCCCAGGGTTGTATTCGGGAAGATCAGTCCCGGATATACCTGCTTTCCTGTGACGTCAATGACTTCATATCCTGACCTGTCGAGCCTGCATTCGGAAGCCTTCCCCACCCATTTGATCTTTCCGCCGGAAAAGGCGATCAGCCCGTTTTCGATAACTTCACCCGTTCCGGTATGAATAGTACCGCCTGTAAGGATAACTGGTTTTTTCTGTGCTGGTGCAACAACCGGATTCTGTGCCGTGATCTGCAACGAGAAACCGATAAGCACTATGATCATAATATAATTTCTTGTTTTCATCGTCTTGGAAAATTTGGAGGTTTTGGGGCATCGGCAGGAGGTTCCTTCAGTATGTCTGCAATAATCCTGTTTCGTTCACTGTCGATCTGTTCCTTCATCTGTCTGTCGGTATCTTCATCAAAATAGATGGTACCGTCGATCATGGTTTTGACCGGGTGTGAATAAACCGACAAAGGATTGCCTGTCCATAATACCAGGTCTGCATCTTTGCCGATTTTTATACTTCCCATCCTGTCGTCGAGGTGGAGTATTTTAGCAGGATTTATGGTAATCAGCTTCAGTGCTTCTGTTTCGGAGATGCCACCGTACTTGACAACCTTTGCAGCTTCCTGGTTCAGTCTTCTTCCCATCTCATAATCATCTGAATTTATACAGGTAAGCACGCCATGTTTCAGCAGCATCCCTGCATTATATGTATTACCTTCATAAACTTCATACTTATAATCCCACCAGTCGGCGAATACTGACGCGGCGGTGCCCCGTTCCGCTATCTGGTCAGCGATTTTATACCCTTCGGCGCAATGGATCAGGGTATTCACTTTCACTCCGAAATCTCTCGCAATGTCCATTATCATCAGGATTTCAGACTGGACATATGCATGACAGGCAATAAAGCTTCTTTTCTCAAGGATATCAACGAGTGCATCAAGCTTAAGATCGTGTCTGGGAGGAATCTTGCCGGCCTTTTCGGCAGGCTTCAGCGCGTTCCAGGCTTTCCATTGGCCATTGTATTCGACTGCTCTCTGGTAAGCATCGCGGATTATCTGCTCCACGCCGGTGCGGCTGTTGGGATAACGTGTTGAATTTCGCTTTACATTTTCACCGAGCGCATGCTTCACGAATCCCGGCTGGTTTTCAACTTTGAGGTCGTCGGCAGGAAGACCCCATCTATGCTTTATTATGACAGACTGTCCCCCGATGGGGTTTGCCGAACCATGGAGAATATGAGCTGCTGTGACGCCTCCTGCAAGTTGCCGGTAAATAATAATATCTTCAGGGTTGATCACATCGCTGCATCTCACTTCAGAAGTTATCGCCTGCCCCATTTCATTGGTTGCATCAAGGGCAATATGCGAATGTTCATCGATAATTCCTGGTGTCAGATGCATCCCTGTGGCATCAATGATCCTTACCCCTCCGGCCTGAAGGTTTTTGCCAATCCCCGCGATCTTTCCTTTCCTTACAAGCACGTCGGTATTCATCAGGTTCCCTTCGTTTTCGCTGGTCCATACAGTGGCATTTCTGAAAAGTACATCCTCCTGTTTCGGCAGCTCCGTCCTGCCATAGGCTGAAAAAGGATGTGGAACCGGTCCTGCTTCAGGTACAGGAGTGGAAGGCTTTTTGTGACCTTCAGGCTCTTTTGCCTCTCCCATATAGACTGCTTTCCAGTTTATCCATTTACCGTTATCAAGCTGGCCTTGTCCTTCGAGATCCTTTCCTGAACAATATCCATCCAGCCTGAACCTGGCCTTAGCTTTTTCAAAAGATATGCTGACAATATCCTTGTCGGCGGTGAAGCTTGCTCCCCTGATCTCGGTTGTGTCGGACAACAGCTTTATTGTGGGCTTGTCAAAAGTGCCAGATAAAACCATCCTGAAGGTTGCAGTGTCGGCTTTAAGTGTGTATGTCCCCCGCAGATCCCTGATCCTCAGGTCAGCAAACCTGTATGGAACACCCTGGACCCAGTTTTCGTATATCACGCAATCGTCGTTGAAAATATCCCCTGATGTTATGAGAAGGTTGGCAATCATGCTCTTTTTTATCGCCCCTATAAGATCAGAAGCTCCTGTCATTCCTGCCGGCGTGGCAGTGAGGGCTTTAAGAGCCTCGTTTTCAGGAAGACCGTATTTTACAGCTTTTCTCAGGTTTGCAAGAAATGAAGAGCGTTGTTTAAGGTCCGAAGATGTTATAGAAAAGGTCAGGCCTGCCGAAGAGAGCCTTGAAAGATTTGAAGGCGCCATTTCATAGTGCTTTAGGGTCTCATATGATACTGTGGCAGCGTCGTAAGGATCCTTCACATCAGGGGCTTCGGGATAATTAACAGGAATAATAAGCCGGTCTCCTGTCTTTTTTATCTCATCAAGCGACTGGTATTCATCTCCTGAACCCTTGACTATATAGCTGATGCCGAATTCTTTTCCGATCTTGTCGGCCCGCATCACCTCAAGCTTGTTCTCAACCTCAAAAACCTGCGGCAGTGCAAGGTTTGCAGCGTAAGCCTCCAGACCATCGTCGTGAAAATAGCCTGGCGGAAGCTGTTTGTACCATTGCGCATCGTAATTGACCTGCCTCATAAGGGCAATAATGCCAAACTGAGATGCGGGATAAAGATCTTTGGAACGCGACCTGCCCAGAGAATAATTGGCAGTCGCCTTGTTCTTCAGAAGAACGTTGTTTGCCTTACCATCGCCTGTTGTGACAAGAGCCGATGTACCACGTGCAATGCCTTCGGTCTTAAATGTAACTACAGCACCGAAGCCTGCCTGGCGGTATTCATCAGCGCTCTTCGGGTCAGGTATGAATTCAGCAGCGACGTCGAAGGAAGCATGAATACCATCATTCCAGTAATTGGCCACCCTTGGTTCCGGGGTCTGCACTGACGAAGGCCTTCCAGGCTGAGAAGGGTTGAATAAAGCTGCAAACGGGCTGGTTTCCGGACCTTGTGTCTGAATCTTGATGCCATAATTTCCGGCATACACATCGATGAATGAAGGATAAACAGTTTTGCCTGTCAGGTCAATCACTATCGTCCCCTTCGGGAAGGATAGGTTCTTCCCGATAGCTTCAATTCTGCCCTTCGAAACAAGGATGTCCGTGTTCTCAAGGGTTGTCTGGCAGTCAGAAACAACCCGGGCATTCTTAAACAGATAGATTTCGGTCCTTTTGTCGCTCACACCTGCAATAGGAGTATTGTCATCCTGGGCTGAAAGTGTCAGTGGCAGAAAAAGAACAAACAGAAAAAGGAGTTTTTTCATTTTAAATCAGATTATGCCATGAATATAATGGTTTTGAATTTCCCCCTCAAGTATTACCATATCAATTTCAAAATCCTTATTAAATCCGACAATATTGGCTTTGTAACCCGGAGCTATGCATCCCTGGTCAGCCATGCCCATAACACAGGCGGGGTATGCTGATGCCATCCTGAGAGCTTCTTCTTCCGGGATGCCGACATATTTTACGCAATTCTCTACCGCCTTCAGCATCGACAATGTCGATCCCGACAGGGTTCCGTCGGGCAGGGTGAACCTGTCTTCCTGCTTTACATGCCTGTAAGATCCGGTTGAATTTTCCTCAACTGCATCCGAGACGAGGAACAGCCTTTCATTCATTAGCTTTTTCGCAATCTTAACGACATTGTAATCTACATGCAGGCCGTCGGCAATGATGCTTGCACGGGCAGTTTCGCTCAGAAGTGCAGCTCCCGGCAGACCCGGATCACGATGATTAAGCTGCGACATCCCGTTGAAAAGGTGTGTGGTTGTACGGATGCCCCATTTGTAACCCTCGACTGCTTCTTTAAAGGTAGCATTGCTGTGTCCGGCTGCCACCACAATTCCGTTATCAGTCAGAAACCTGACTATCTCCGGTGTACATACCTCGGGTGCGACAGTCATCATCTTAATGACCCCGCCAGCTTCATCAAGCAAGGCTTTGATCTGATCAACCTTAGGCGCTTTAATATAGTTTCTGGCATGGGCGCCACCTCTGACCGGATTTAAAAAAGGGCCTTCGAAATGTAGCCCAAGAACAGCAGGATGCTGGTTTTCCTTTACGATCCTGATAACTTCATGATATACCTCAAATGAATCTGTTGAGATCGCCAGCAGGAACCCTGTCGTTCCCCTGCTGACAATACTGTCGGTTATCGCTTTAAGTACTTCAGCCGATGGTCGTGCCTGGTAGAGATAACCCCCGCCTCCGGCAATCTGAAGATCGATCAGTCCGGGAGCAAGATAATTACCTTTGCAATCAATAACCGTAACATCAGAAGTGATATTGTCATTATCAACGATGGAATCCGTTTTGCCGTCTTTTATGAAAATTGCTTTACCGGTGATTTTTTCATTACCGGTAAATATAATAGCGTTGGTCAGGGCTTTTAACATGAATTAAAGTATCTTATTTCACTGAGGAAATCCCGAGGTTTTGACCTCTCAGCCTAACCCCTCCCCCGGGAGGAAGGGGCTTCTCCCTGACTCCTGGAAGCGGGATCCCGTCCCGATTGCTCTTGATAACTAACGGGTCGGGAGCTATCGGGAAAGCGGGTGTTGGCTCAAATTTATAAGTTGCTCTGTGTACCTCTGTGAACCTCAGTGATCTCTGTGTAAGTTCTTATAATTTCTTCAAACTGATTTCTTTTGCCTGGACATTCCATCCTGATACCTTAAGAACCGGAACCATGCCCGTCAGCTTTGCAAGCGGACAGGTAACCGTAACTGTTGTTGTTTCCGACGGTGCCAGGGTGAAATAACTTTCGGACCAGAATGAGGGTAAAATTTCTGCTCCTCCTGCCATAACCTGAGGACGAATGAAGAATGCAATTTTACCCGTACTGTTTGTAATCCGGATAGTCCATTCCCTGTCGTGCTTTCCTTTTTCATCCTTCAGAATATTTATGCTTAAAGATGTTTCAGGCATATTGTTCATTGCTTTGCAGTCATTGTCCTTGGACAGCCAATATGCATTATGTGATATTGTCTTTCCCGTTGCATCTTTAAGGTTAAAAACTGCAAAAACAACTCCCTTTGAATCAGCCAATATGTTTGCAAGCGATGTTGTCTCTTTAACATCGGTGGCTCCAAGGCTGCATTTCACAGTTTCATGAAACAACGATTTGGAATCGAGGCCGTAAATATCCACCGATGCAGTAAGATCAGATCTTGGCTTGTAAGTCCTGTTGATTACAGTTACCTTGTCGCTAATCAGATTCAGCTGGATATGGACAGGTTCACAGGCATTCTGCATAAAATAGTAACCGGCGTTAGGCATCAGGAACCAGTCGTAAACCTGCCATACAACGCTGGGGAAGGCAGCATTTAACTTCCACAGCATAATGCCTCCGATGTCATTGAGCTTATGCCCTGCAGCTTCAAAAATACCCTGGTAATCCATTGCATTCATCAGCTGCATCTTATCGCAGAAGTTCTCCATATTTTCGGGTTCGCCATACCTTTTTATCATTTCATTATAATATAATTCCCAGTGTCCATTACCCGTACAGGCATCATGATATCCCCAGGTATTGTTCAGGGGGAAAGGCAGCTTTTTGTCCCAGACAAGGTCGGGGATGATTTTTGGCATTATATTATAGGGCTGCATTGAGGGAAGTCCGGTCTCGTCCTTGAATACCCAGTCCTTTCCGGCAATTGCTCTTGCATAGATACTTTTCGGATCCTGCCATGTATATGGTCCGCTGCTGTAAACTCCTCCGGGGTGATTGTCGGGCCATGAAGCAGGCCATCCCTGCGGAAGGTTGGCAAATCCTGATGAGCATGGAATAAAAGGCCTTGTGCCATCCAGGGCAATGACACTGTTCCTCATGAAATCATAAAGTTCCTTTCTTGCATGGCCCTCATTTCCACCTGTCCATACGAGAAGGCTTGGGTGGTTCCTTATACGCAGGATCGTACTTGTCACATTCTTTTTAAATACATTTCCTTCGAAAGGCCAGTCGGGCGATCCCTTGAACTCACCCTGTGTATCTCCCGTGATCCAGAAATCAGACCAAACCATCAGGCCATACCTGTCGGCTGCTTCAAAGAATTCATCGCACGGAGTGACTCCGCCGCCCCATATCCTTACAAGGTTTATATTGGAATTTCGGCAAAGCCTCAGCTCGTAATCGTATCTCAGCGAATCACGGTTAAGCATGAAATCTGGGACCCATGCGCCACCCGTAAGCTGGAGCCTGCGCCCGTTCATATAAAAATCGCGGCGCCAGCTTCCGTTTACCTCAACTGCCTTTGTCGATACTGTCCGGATTCCGAAAACAAAACTGGTGTCATCAACAATGCCCGCATTGTTGCTGTACTGAAGCCTGATCCTGTACAGATTGGGCTTGCCGTAGCCGTTTGGCCACCATATTGCAGGATTGATAAAATTCAGCTCTCTTGTATTCGATACATTTAGATCCACCACATTCGAAGTGTTCTTTCCCACGGCAACGCTCTTAATAAACATGACAGGCTTACCTGTAAAATTTTCAGGTGTGATGTTGACAGTAAGTTTTCCTGATTCGTTGTTTTCCGTATGATTAAATAGTGCAAGGCTCAGGGAAAGCTTTGCAGAAGTAGTATCCTGTTCCGAAGCAAATTCATTTGATATTTTTGGGTTCCCGATTGTGACTCCCCCGGATGTTCTCAGATAAACAGGGAGCCAGATACCTATGTTACGGTCGCGGACAGGCGGTACCCAGTCCCATCCTACTGAACAAAGCATTGTTACATTCTTTCCGATATCGCCTGTAGGTCCGCCATTAGGATAAAAATCGCCAAGGGCTTCAAGCTGTTCGGTCGAAGGCAGCCCGGGGTAATCAAGAGGATAAATCTTTATGGCCAGGATGTTTTTGGAGCCTGCTCTGATTTCTTTGCTTACATCAAAGCTGTACTGGGCGAACATGCCGGCGACGGTAGCTGAGTCGGCAATCTGCTTACCGTTTAGCCAGATGCCTGCACGGTAATTTATACCCTTGAATATCAGCTGGAAACACCTGCCTTTATCTGATGAAGGAACAGTGAATTCGGTACGATACCAGAAAGGTTTCTTCCATGGATTCGGATCGCCCGGAAGGAAGCTGTACTGTTCAAGGTTATATTTTTTATTGAATTCATCCGATGCATCAGGAATAAGCATATTGTTTAGTCCGGAATAGGGATCGGGATAGATTCCGTTCGCAACAAGTCCGGTGAGTACGGTTGAAGGAACTCTGACAGGAAACCAGTACACCTTTGACTTGTAATCGGGTGAGGATAATTCTTCGCCTGTGGCGGAGATAAGCGCAGATGACTGTAAATCAAAGTTAACGAGCTTTATCTGTTTTACCTGGGCGGGTAGTGTGAAAAGATTAACAGATAAAAGAACAAGAACAGCAACGAGGAGTTTAAATCCGGTTTTCATAGTTAATAAGTTAAAACGGGAAGATAAGAATTTTTAAAGAATCAAATTATTATGAATTATCAATTGAATTTTATTTTAGCCAAAAATATGGTTTTGGATAAAGGTCAAAAAGACAGGGTGGTTTGAAAAGAAGCTCAATGAGCTTTTGCAGGTTCCTTACCCCACCAGTCCGGGTGGACAAGGATTTCAATCCTGTCTCCCGGCTTGCTTGCTTCAAGTTTTTTTATGACACCTTCATAGCCGTCAGGATCATGCCATTTGCCGTTCGAGTCGGAAAAGTAAAGGTCATGTTTTATAAAATATGCTTCGTATTGAAATCCGTATTCTTTCAGGCTGTATTTTCCAAGGGGATACTTAATTCCATTGTAAGTGACTGAATCCTTTTTTGCAAAATCTGAAAAAATCTGGAAATTGGGAACAGTTCTTTTCGCTATTTCAGAACCGTGAGCAGCTGTACCATATACAGGGATCCCGATTGATTTAAAGAAATTAATCTCATCGTGACTAAACTTCAACGGGTCAAGATGATAGAGGATCATAACGGCAAGGAGGTCGTTATGTATACCGATCTCTGCGCCGGTATCATATATCTCCCTGTAAAGTGTTTTAACGCCTTTTGACCGGATCAGTTTCGACCTGGAGAACTTGCCGCTGTAGTCGCTTGTTTCGAGGAGAAAATAAGTTGCTTTGAAACCGTGAAGCTGTTCAATTTTTGCCATTTCCAGCGCTTTAAAAGGATTCAGATCGACATCGTGGCGCAAGCCGATAATAACCCTGGAAGAGTCGAATGCTGACACCATTTCATGCAATGGCATAACTTCAAATTTAGGTTTTGACAGTTCCCTGAGAAAATCAGTGTACTGATCCCAGGTAAATACAGCCCTTGAATCATATTTTTCCTTTATTTCTTTCTCAAGATCATAATAAGGGGAATCAGACTGCTTACCGTCTTCCTTCCAGCCGAATGAAACCAGGAAGAAAAGACTAAACAATATAATAAACCTCGCCATCCTGGCTGATATTTTATTCATAATATCCTCAATTCTCTTTTTAATTTTACCATACTCTGTTAAAAACTTTCCGAAAAATCAGGACCAAAGTTATTTAATCTGGACAAGCATCCAGGTGTCGGAATATTTCGGATACTCTGCCCATATCCGTCTTACTTCATTCCTTGCCTCATCAGCATTGTCTGTTGCCTTCACAGAAACCCTGTAAAGTCCTGCCTCATTTTTAAGGATCTCTGAAACAAATCCGTTCCTGCCAACAATGCTTTGCTGCTTCAATGCATTGCCATATCTGCGGAAGCTCCCTACTATAACAAAATATTTATGATTATCCGGAACCTTTTCATTCGCCGGCACCAGCTTTTCTTCAACCTCTTTTATGGGACCGGCAGGCATCAGTGTTCTTTTAGTAGTCGTGCCCTGGGCTTTATTTTCGGAATTGGGCCCGGAGTTTCCGGTGAGCGATTTTCTTGAAGTTGTGCATGAAGCTGTAAAAAGCGTAGAACAAATGACAAGATATAAAAGTGTTCTCATAATTCCACTTAATTAATTAGCTCCAAAATTAAGTGAAAAGTAACCAAATGCAAACAGTAATTTTTGAGTGCAGATAAAAGGGGGAAATTGGAACAAAAACTTACTTTAAGAACTTCTTGATATTATAGAGCTTATTCAATGCTTCTACCGGAGTGAGATTATCTAAATCCAGGTCGAGTATCTCATCACGTATCTGCTTCAGTACCGGGTCATCAAGCTGAAAAAAGCTCAGTTGCATACCCTCTCTGTGGTCCGCTATAGCCGCAACCGGTTTTGCAAGCTCCTGCTTCTCATGTCCCTGCTCCAGCTCCCTGAGGATATCATCAGCCCGATGGACAACACTCTTAGGCATGCCTGCCATTTTGGCAACATGGATGCCAAAGCTGTGTTCGCTTCCTCCCCTTTTAAGCTTTCGAAGGAAAATAACTTTATTGTTGAATTCCTTTATCGACACACTGTAGTTCCTGACCCTCGAAAAGGAGTTTTCCATTTCATTGAGCTCATGATAATGAGTTGCAAACAGTGTCTTTGCCCTGCATTTGTTCTCATGAAGGTATTCAACAATCGCCCATGCAATTGAGATTCCGTCGTAAGTGCTCGTACCGCGCCCTATCTCATCGAGGAGAATAAGGCTCCTGTCAGAAAGGTTGTTAAGTATGCTGGCGGTTTCGTTCATCTCAACCATGAAGGTCGATTCGCCAAGGCTTATGTTGTCAGATGCTCCGACCCTGGTAAATATTTTGTCAACTATGCCTATTGAAGCTTCCCTTGCCGGAACAAAGCATCCTGTCTGCGCAAGCAGCACTATAAGGGCTGTCTGCCTCAGCAGAGCCGATTTTCCTGACATGTTAGGACCTGTAAGGATGATGATCTGCTGATCTTCGGTGTCGAGACTGACATCATTCGGTATATAGGGTTCACCCTGAGGAAGTTGCTTTTCTATCACCGGATGGCGTCCGTCCTTTATGTCAATAACCTTCGAATCGTTAAGAACGGGACGGACATAATTATTTTCTTCCGACATCACTGCAAATGAGTGTAGACAGTCAAGCCTTGCGATCAGGGATGAGTTTAGCTGTATTGGCGGTATGTATTCCACTATTGCAAGAACAAGATCGTTGAACAGCCTGGTCTCGAGAGCTGTTATTTTTTCCTCTGCACCTAGTATTTTGCTTTCGTATTCCTTAAGCTCCTCTGTGATATACCTTTCGGCGTTAACGAGTGTCTGTTTTCTTATCCATTCCGGAGGTACCTTGTCCTTATGGGTATTCCTGACCTCAATGTAGTAGCCGAACACATTGTTGAAGCTTACCTTGAGACTTGAAATCCCGGTCCTTGCACTTTCGCGTGACTGAAGTCTGGCAAGGAAATCTTTACTGTTATAAAGGATATCCCTCAGTTCATCAAGTTCGGCGGAGACACCTCGCGCTATTACATTGCCCCTGTTCACCTGGACGGGAGGTTCGCCGGTCAGCTCTCTTTCAATCCTGGCCGATATTGATTTGCACGGGTTCATCTGTTCTCCAATAAGGGCAAGAGGATGACATCCTGACTTGCTGCAAAGATCCTTCAGTGGCTCAACAGCCATAAGAGCCCGTTTAAGCTGAACAACTTCCCTCGGGTTTATCCTGCTGACAGCCACCTTCGAAACAAGCCTTTCAAGGTCGCCTGTCTGACGGATAAGATCAGCCGCCTCTTTGCTGAATGACTTATTTGCAGTAAAGTATTCCACTATGTCAAGCCTGTCATTAACAGGCTGAATATCTTTAAGCGGAAGAGATAACCAGCGCTTCAGCAATCTTCCTCCCATAGGGGAGATTGTCCGGTCAGTTACATCCAAAAGAGTACGGGCTCCTTCATAGGGGGACTGGAAAAGCTCGAGATTCCTTATTGTGAATTTATCGAGCCAGACATACCTGTCCTGCTCAATCCGAGAAAGGTTTGTTATATGGCCGAGCTGTGTGTGCTGGGTGATGTCGAGATAATACAATATCGCCCCTGAAGCTATTATCCCGAAACCCAGATTATGTATCCCGAACCCTTTCAGCGAAGAGGTCTCAAATTGCTTAAGAAGCCTGTCGTTTGCAGCCTCAGGTGTAAATATCCAGTCATCAAGCTTATAGGTATAGAATTTAGATCCGAAGCTCTCCCTGAAAAGGTCGTTTTTCTGCTTTTCGAACAGCACCTCTTTTGGCTGAAAGTTGTTAAGCAGCTGATCTATATATTCCAGGGTACCTTCCGAGACAAGGAATTCTCCGGTGGAAATATCCAGAAAGGAGACTCCTGCGACCCCCTTATCAAAATGAACAGCCGCCAGGAAATTGTTTTCCTTATTATTAAGTACATTCTCGTTAAGGGATACTCCGGGAGTTATAAGTTCGGTAATACCCCGCTTAACGATTTTCTTTGCAAGCTTCGGATCCTCAAGCTGTTCGCAGATGGCGACCCTCTGACCTGCCCTAACCAGGCGTGGCAGATAGGTATCAAGAGCATGGTACGGGAAACCTGCAAGTTCTACGAATGAAGCCGATCCGTTGGCCCTTCTTGTGAGGGTTATTCCAAGGATCTCCGAAGATTTGATTGCATCCTCCCCGAACGTTTCATAAAAATCGCCAACCCTGAAAAGCAGCATTGCGTCGGGGTGCTTTGCCTTGACGTTGTAATACTGCTTCATAAGCGGCGTTTCAACATATTTCTGAATATCAGACATTTATAGGGAGAATATGATTTACTGTCAGTTTATGCATAATGATCGTTGACAAAGATACATTGACGGAGATATTAATAAAAGTCTTTTTGAAATTATTAATCTATCTGGTTTTTTACTCTGTGTCTCTCAGTGTATTCTCAGTGTCGCTCTGTGAAAGTCATTTGTTTCACGGAGGGCCACGCTGGATGGACACAGGTTCACAGAGGAAATAATACCAAAACTCATAGAATTTGAATTTCAGAATTTTTATCTTTCTGATGTCTTTAATTTCATGATCATGAACAAAGTCTTAATTCTTGGTGCAGGCCTCACTGCGAAACCGATCATAGAATATCTCCTTGAAAAACAGATCAGTGTGACAGTTGCCTCACCAATGCCGGACCGTGCTGAAAGAATGATCAGCGGCAATCCGCTGGGTACTGTGATCGATTGGTCGATGGATGACCCGGAGGCACTTGACAGGCTTGTATCGGAATCGGACGTGACAGTATCCCTGCTTCCTTATAAATTCCACACCGATGTTGCAAGAATGTGCCTGAAACACAAAAAATCACTGATCACTACATCATACCTTCAGGCGGGCATGATGCCCCTTGAAAATGAAGCAAAGGAAGCCGGAATCTTATTTCTTAACGAAATGGGGCTTGATCCCGGGATTGATCACATGTCAGCGAAGAAGGTAATTGATCATATTCACGGGAAAAATGGCAAAGTCGCGGAATTATGGTCTCTCTGCGGCGCTTTGCCTGCACCGGAGGCCGCCGGTAATCCTTTCGGATACAAGTTCACATGGAGCCCGAAAGGGGTTGTACTTGCAAGCCGTAATGGTGCGACTTATCTTAAAAAGGGCCGGAAGGTCACCATCGAACCTGTAAACCTGTTCAGGGACAGGTTTACCTTCAGTATGCCGGAATTAGGAGAACTCGAAGTATATCCGAACAGGGATTCAACAAGCTACATTGACATCTACGGCATTCCGGAAGTAAATACAATGTACCGGGGTACATTCAGGTACAGAGGATGGTGCGAAACACTTGACGCAATGAAGCACCTGAATATGCTTGATGATGCAGTTACCGACTACAGCGGCAAAACCTACTCTGATTTTCTTGCTGAAAGAGCAGCAACAGGAAAGAAAAGCCTGAAAAGCGACGTTGCTTCCAGGCTTGGAATACCTGAAGATTCAGTGCCTGTAAAAGCCTTTGAATTTCTGGGGCTTTTCAGCGATGAGCCTTTGAAATATGCTGAATCGACGCCTTTCGAGATCACATCCGACAGGATGATAAGAAAAATGGCTTTGGGTGAGAATGAGCGTGATGTCGTTGTGATGCAGCATATCTTTCTTGCAGTTTATCCTGATAAAAGCAAGAAAGTGATAAAGTCCTCAATGACCGATTACGGTACACCGGCAACCAATACGGCTATTGCAAGGACCGTTGCGCTCCCGGCCGCAATAGCCGCGAGGATGATACTTGAAAACAGGATCGGCTTGAAAGGGATTTACAGACCTGTTGTGCCTGAAATATATTTGCCGGTTCTTGAGGAACTGAAAGCCCTGGGTATCAGCATGAAGGAGGAATACGGACTGCCGGAATCAGAGATGAATTTCTAATTGCACCGGGAGACACCGGGAAGGCACAGAGAAGCACGTAGGATTTCATCTGAAATACTACGTGTAATCAACAAGCTTTTTCAGAATTTCAGATAGAAATCCTTTGTAAGATTAATATAATCTTCCGTGAAATCGTGGCGCTTCCCTTTTTCAATTACCAGAAACCTTTCCCTTGGTGTTGTCCTCTCCCTTGCGAATGAAAGAATAAGTCTTCGGATCTCTGACGAAGGTAATGGCTTTATCTTCAGGATATCATAACAGAAAAGCCCGTACCCGGATGCCGACTTGATAAAAATCCTGCCTTCCGCATAAGGCATGATCACCTGCAGCCGGCTATTCTCCGATAAAAGCCTATCCATACTTTCAAGAATATCAGTCTGATTCAGGGTGGAATCATGCCTGGCATTTGCCTTTGGCGGGTCCGGGTTCCGGAGGGAATCAATATAGTAGGGTGGGTTTAATACTATCAGGTCGAACCTGTCATTATCAGGTACAAAATCCTGTAACCGGCAATTAATCACCTTTATACTATTTTTCCACTGGCTGATCATTACATTTTCTGTCGCCTGCAGAAACGAATTAGGATCAGGTTCAATTGCCGTTATCATGGCCTTGCATCTCTGCGCAAGAATCAGGGCTATAAGTCCCGTTCCTGTCCCGATATCAAGTATACTTGTAACGCCTGTCAGGTCTGCTGAGGCTCCGAGAAGGACACTGTCGGTTCCGACCTTAAATGCGGTCTTATCCTGAAATACAGTGAACTGCTTGAAGCTGAAGCTATTGGCTGCCATACATTTAATTAATATGCTTACGCTTAAAATTAAAGTTGAATGTAAATCAAAATCATCAAATTATTTAAGGCATTAATTAAAAAAGAAAGGACTTCTCAGGAATAATACTGAGGAGTCTTTTCTAATGAAAATAGAATTTCTAAACTATAGCTCCTTAAAAAACAAAGTTTCTCCCTTGGGATTAACCTGTACTACAATTTTTTTGGTGCCTTTTGCCATCTCCACAAAATAATTGTCAGCATCATCAAATTGGGTACCATATAAAATCATATCAGTGTCATTGGCTTCATTGTCATCGAAGAAGATAACTTTACCGACTGTGTAATCCTTATATTTATCTTTTATTTCCTTCTGCCCTGCAGCCGGAAGATCACCGAAAGTCTTATTCTGTGTTGTACCAACCAATACTCCGTCAGAATCATAAAAGGCTTTCATATCTTGTCCGTCTTTATTTTTAAATGTGACTTCGTCGAATGTATCGACTCTTTTCCAATTCGCATTTGTTGCACCATGAAAATCCACCAAAAAGTTATTTTTGGCCCTTTCACTTACTACATTGCCTTCAAGCTTTTTCAGTGCAACTCTTTCAGTTTTCAGTTCCTTCCTGGTGTCTTTAATTTCTTTCTTCTCTTCCTGCTTTGTTTGTCCATGTACGATTGACATGGTAAACAAAAATGCCATTGATAAAATTGCAAACCTTTTCATAATTAAAATTTTAAATTTGTTAATAATAATATTTGCTCCATAAGCTGTATTTTAAATCAATTCCGTTTTGAATAGCATTAAAAAAATTAAAATCAAAGAGCTTAAATTTCTATCGTCAAAATTATTTCTAATCAGGATGCCCTGAATTAAAATATAATTAATATCAGATTAAGAAATGATTAAGAATAATCAGGATCAGGTTAAACAGTTTGACACTGAATTCAGATATCAATTTGTTATAAATAAAAGGAAAGTTCAGGACTTTGATTTTTAAAATCCTGTCCATTAGTAATTTAAGGAATGTTCAGCCTTCTTTAATTGGTATTGAAAAACTAAATTCACTTCCTTTATTTTCAACGCTTCTGACCCAGATATTTCCGCCCATTTTTTCGACAAATTCCTTGCTTAATTTCAGGCCTAAGCCGGTGCCTGGTTCATTTTCAGTTCCGGGCATTGAATTTCTGGAGTCAATTCTGAACAATTTTTCAATCTTGTCGTCAGGGATTCCTATTCCGGTATCTTTGACAGATATGATGACCTCTTCAGATGTATTGTTCGCGTCTATAACTACAGTACCGCATCTTGGGGTAAATTTTACCGCATTGCTGAGAAGGTTGCGCAACACAGTATTGATCATATTTTTGTCTGCTGTTAAATAAATATCTTTCCCAAGCTCAGAATACAAGTTGATCTTTTTATTTGATGCGGGTAATTCAAGGTTTGAAATATTTTTATCAAAAAGCTCTTTTAAATTGATCTTTTCTGGATTGAATTTTAATAAACCGGTTTGCGACCTTGACCAATCAAGTAAATTTTGAAGTATAGCGTAGCCGCTTTTAGCCGAATCATTGAGGATCAAAGCGAGTTCCCTGATATTTTCCGAAGTCATTTTATGGATATTATTGTACAGCAATTCAGATGATCCCAGCATGCTTGTAAATGGATTTTTAAGATCATGGGCAACGATATTGAAAAATTTATCCTTGGTATCATTGAGTTCTTTCAACCGTATTTCGTTTTCGCGCAAAGTCTTTTCATATTTTGCACGAGTCAGCGAAATGGCAATATAATCGGCAACTATTTTCATCATAGACAGATCCTCATCTGAGAATTCAGTCCTGTTATTGGTTCCAAAAGAAATGGTTCCGATGACAAGGTCAGGTGATAAAAGAGGATGGCAGGCATAGGCTTTTATTCCCAACGATTTAATGTGATCAGCGATCGGATCGGGTATCTCCTGGATATTCTCTGCAATTATTCTCTTAATGTCCAGAAAAGCTTTCCCGCAAATTGTCGTTTCATAATCTATCCATTCAATTTTTTGTGCTGATTCAGCAGTGATTCCTGAATATGTATTCAGTTGCAGCTTTCCTGTACTTCCATCAATGAGAAAGTTGAAGAAAACCTGACATTCGAGGTAATTCATGACCCTGATGCAAAGTTCATTAATAAGTTTCTGAGGATCGTCAGTAATCAGCAGCCGGCTGGCTGTATCTGACAATATTTCCAACCGTCTGTACGATTTTTTCAATGCCTCTTCGGAGGCTTGCCGTTCCCTGTCTACCCGGTTGACATATCTTGTTGTCAACCATACAAGTATCAGGAAGCAAACAGAATATATAATCGTTGTCATAACGACGCCTGCTTCAGATTCGACCAATCCGAACCGTTCTCCCTGAATGCGAAGCCAGCCTATTATTATCGGCAAAACAATTAAAGGCGGCAGCAGTCTCCTTGAAATAATTCCCGTGGTGCTTGAGGTAAACAACTGTAAAAACCAGGTATCCGGTTTTGTAAATAAAAAGCCTGCACTTATCACGCAAAATCCGATCCCTGTATTAAGTGGGATCGAAACATAACTTAACGAATTAAGTGAACTTACATCAAGTAGGTATTTTACAATATTAAGGTAACTTATAAGAAAAACAGGAATGATCAATAAATGAGCAAGTTCTGATGCTTTTTTCTTACCGGATGATAAGAGAAAAAGCATGCATCCGATTAGCAAAAGATTGCAGGCTGTCAAAAGCGCCATTCTCTTATCCGGGGCAAGAAAAAAACTTAAAGAAAAAATTTCAGCTACCGATAACTCATGACCAGTGCCAAGCAAATAGAGGTATGCAAAAACAGAACAAAGGCTCTCAAAACAAATGACAGTTGCGAAAAAAGCCGGGATAGTTTTTTTTATAATTGCAGGGAAATCTTCCAGTATTACCACTAATGCTGCACATGCAAAAACAAAGCACAAAGCAGTAATTAATTTCATTGGTTCCGATTTTGGAATCAGGCTTTTAAAGATGGAAATATCGAATATCCACCCTGCAATATTCAGCAGGCTTAAAATAACAACTATAGTAACCGAAATCCGTACGGTTGTAAGGAACCCCCTGTTGATCGAAGACAAATGCTGGTTTGTCTCAGGTTTGGACTTTGAAGAATTGCCTGACATTTAAAGCTATGAGTACATCAAAAATACACAATTTTTCAAAAAGGGAAAAAACCAGTATCCCTGACTTATTGCCCGATATATGATTTCCTTTTATCAGATTGCATTTTACATCCGGGGTAATAATTGTCGTACAATTATATTTTATTCTGTTCTTTTCCATGGAGAGAGTTACACATGTTTATGAATCTAAAACAGTTTTTAAGTAACTTGCATTTTTATACTGATAATGAACTTACGAGAGGCCATTAAGGATCATGAAAATATTACTGGTCGAAGATGACCCTAAAATTTCTTCGTTCGTTAAAATAGGGTTGGAAAGCAATGATTGCAAAGTCGATATTGCTTATGACAGTGCAATTGCTGAAAAGCTTGTTTTTTCAAGAAAATATGACGTGATCATTCTTGATATTATAATACCGGGGATATCAGGGTTTGAATTATGTAAAAGGATCCGGAACAATAATGTTCTTACACCGATTATAATGCTGACATCTCTTGATTCTGTCGAAGACAAGCTTACCGGTTTCGACTGCGGAGCTGACGATTATTTAGTGAAACCATTCAGCTTCCAGGAGCTTTTTGCCCGTCTTAAAGCCCTGAAGAGGAGAAACAGGGAGACAATAGTAAGTCCTGTAATCAAAGCCTCGGATCTGGAAGTTGATACCATCACCAAAACAGTCAGGAGAAATGAAAAGGAAATAAATCTTACAGCTACTGAATACAAAATCCTCAAACTTTTAATCAGCAATAAGGGGAAAGTATTTGACAGAATTCTTATTGCAGAGAAAATATGGGGGTTTCCATTTAACTCCGGAACCAATGTAATTGATGTTCATATTAACTCTCTGAGAAAGAAAATAGACAAAGACTACACACAAAAGCTTATTCATACAAAAAAGGGATTTGGATATGTGCTGAGTGAAGAATCCCAGGAATAAATATCACGAATGAGACCTGCAGACTGCAGTATTTTAATTTTTTCAAAAATCCTGAATCATATTTAATTACAAGGTGGCTTAAGAGCTCATTAATTCTGGTTCTTAATGGAATTTTAATCCAACCTTAATGCTGTCTTAATTTCAATCGTTAACCATATCCTTAATTTTGATTTCATAAAATTGGATTGGTATTGAGATTAATTCTTTAGATATCAATTAATTAATGATATTAATGATATTAATGATATTAATGATATAAATATTATGAGATTTGAATTGCCGGAGTTACCTTATGAATTAGATGATCTTGAACCGTATATTTCCAAAAAGACTCTTGAGGTTCATCATTGTAAACATCATCTGGAATATTTATCACATCTCAACAGTCTATTTACCAAAACAAATTTTAAATATATGGATCTTGAAACTATTATTAAAGTTGCTGATGGTCCGGTTTTTAATTACGCTGCTCAGGTTTGGAATCATACCTTCTATTTTGAAGGTTTAAGGCCGGCGAAAAACAGTGTCCTGAAAGGCCCTTTTGCAGAAGCAATTAAAAGCAGTTTCGGTTCATTCTCTTTTTTTAAAAGCTCTTTCGTCAATTCTGCCGTGACATTATTTGGAGCCGGCTGGATATGGTTAGTATTGAATCCGAATGGATTCATGGAAATAATCCAGGAGAAAAGTGCCGGTAATCCCCTGCGCAGGGGATTAGTTCCGTTAATGGCCTGTGATATGTGGGAACATGCTTACTATCTCGATTATCAGAACAGGCGTGCTGACTATGTTAAGGCATTCTTCAAATTGATAAACTGGGATATCATCGGAAAAAGATATAATGAATCAATGCTCCAGCAGATCAATTTATGATCGCAAGGCTTCAAAAACACTTTTTGTAAATTTCACGGCTGCTGAAACATAATAATTAAAAGATATAAATTCAAAAATGTAAACGAATGAATATAAGGGTATCAATAATTATAATAACATGTTCCTTAAGCATAGCAGGAGGGTCTTGTTTAAATGCCCAGGCTAAGGTCTGGACGGTTGATGATTGTATACAATACGCTCTTGAGAAGAATATTCAGGTTCAGAAAGCTGTGGTCAGCAACAGTATAAATGGAAGGAACCTGATTTTGGCAAAAGCAGCGTGGTATCCCTCACTAAGCGGATCTGCGAGGCAGAATTATGACTGGAGCAATATGACAAATACGACGACAGGTGCCACTGTTTTTAAAGGAACCGACGGAATAAATATTTCTGCCAGTTCAGCAATGACGATTTATGACGGGTCCAGGCTTCGTAACAGTGTCAGGCAATCTGAAGCCAACTATGAGGCAGACAAATATAACACTGAAGTCATTAAAGAGACCGTAAGCCTTAATGTGTTGAATGCTTACCTGCAGGTTCTCTTTGCAGAAGAACAGGTCAAGAACTATAATGAGCAGATTTCTTCATTGATGGAACAACTGAACCTGGCGGGTGAGAGGCTGAAGTTAGGTGCAATAGCGAATTCAGACTATCTGTTGATTAAGTCACAACTGGCCACTGAAAAGCAAACTCTGGCTACAGCTCAAAGCCAGCTTGCCATTAACAGGATATCGCTGATGCAGTTAATGGAGTTTCCAATAACCAATGACTTTCAGATAGAGCACCCGAATCTTGACAGTCTTATTAACCAGAAACGGCTTCCTGATCCTGTAGCAGTTTATCAGACTGCTCTGGGGATAAAGCCCGAAGTAAAAAATGCTGAGTTAGCCAAAAAAAGTTCACAGATTGGCATTGACCTGGCAAAATCTGGTTATTACCCTGATCTTTCTTTGAATGCAGGTCTGTCTACTTTATATTCCGGTTATCCTCCGGCCAGCTCGTTTGGATATCAGCTCAAAGACAATATCAGCCCGTCTATAGGGCTTTCAGCTTCGATACCTATATATCTGAACAGGCAGGTCAAAACAAGTGTGGAAGTTGCAAAGCTGAACTTAAATAACGCGGAGTTGAATGAATTCAACACAAAAGACGTGCTCAGGAAGGCCATTGAACAGGCATGCCAGGATGTTGTTTCGGACCAGACAGAGTATGAAGCAAGTGCCGAGGCATATAAGGCTGTAAAGGAATCATATGATGTTGCCTCGGAAAAGTATAACCAGGGACTTATGAGTTCGGTTGATTTTCTTATACAGAAGACCAGCTTTATTTCTGCAGAAAGTACTTTGCTTCAATCAAAATATAAATTGATATTCAGTTATAAGGTGCTTGATTTTTATACAGGGTTACCACTGACATTCAGGAACGACAAGTAATATTCATTAATAAAACAGGACAGTAATGAAAAGGAGAAGAATAATCAAAAGGGGAAGTCTAATAATAAATGCCTTATTTATGCTTTTCATTGTGAGTTCATGCCATAAAGGAGACAAGGCATACACATTTGAAACAGCCGTTGCCAAAAAGGGATCGATCATAAATACAATTACAGCAACCGGGACCCTTGAGGCTGATACGACAGTGCTTATCGGGACCCAGGTTTCAGGAGTGATAAGCAAGATCTTTGTAGATTTCAATTCGACTGTCAGGAAGAATCAGCTGATGGCTGTACTTGACACAACCCCGTTGCAGACACAGGTACGCCAGGCTGAAGCAGCTCTGGATCAATCAAAAGGTGAGGTGGAATTTCAGAAGGCGACTTTTGAAAGGTACCAGGCATTGCTTGATAAAAAGCTTATAGCACAGGCTGATTATGACCAGGTCAAATATAATTATTCGACCGCCCGGGCTAACCTGAAGACAGCTCAGGCCGGATATGACAAATCAATTGTGAACCTCAACTACGCTTCAATCTTTGCACCGATTGATGGTGTAATCCTGAACCGTGCAGTGGATCAGGGTCAGACTGTTGCGGCCAGTTTCAGCACTCCGAATCTTTTTACAATAGCAAATGATCTGACGCAGATGCACGTTGAAGCGAGTGTTGATGAGGCGGATATAGGCCAGGTAAAGCCCGCGCAG
The DNA here is from genome assembly GCA_963789985.1 of uncultured Bacteroidales bacterium. Classification (GTDB taxonomy): domain Bacteria; phylum Bacteroidota; class Bacteroidia; order Bacteroidales; family VadinHA17; genus LD21. The sequence goes on from CAWBNA010000006.1 coordinate 37,264, forward strand.
CCTGTTGAATTCACTGTCGATGCATTTCCCACCGAGATCTTCAAGGGAAGTGTAAGGCAGGTAAGACTGCAACCTGTTGTGACAAACAATGTGGTTACATATACTGTAATTGTAAATGCACCCAATCCTGAAAAGAAACTGATGCCCGGAATGACTGCAAACATTACGGTGCTTGTTCAGAAGGTTGACAGTGTACTGACAGTTCCGGGGAAGGCTCTGAGATTTACTCCTGATCCCGCCTTCCTGGCGGAGTACATGAAAAACAATCCGATCGTTCCGGGACAGGGATACGGCGGAGCCGGCCGGCCTGACAGCAGCAGGTTTCCGCGGCGGGCATCATCCGGAGGATCCGCTTCTTCAGGTGATTTCATGGTAGGTGTTCAGACAGTGAGAAAACAGGTAGCAGTTTGGGTTAAAGATGGGGACAAGATTCGCCGGGCCCGCATTGCAACAGGAGCAATTGACGGTACAAACGCTGAAATAAAATACGGTCTTAAAGAAGGAGACGTTGTTATTTTGTCAATGAGCCAGGCAGGCAAGACAGGAACTGCTGCACCAGCTGCGACTCAGACTACGACAGCTACAAGCCCCTTCATGCCGCAGAGGCCAGGCGGAAGAAGATAAAACAACTGTATTTATGAAAAATCTTATTGAAATAATAACCTTAAAGAAAGATTATTATGTGGGAGAAGTGACAGTTCACGCCCTCAGGGGAATCGATATGACTGTCAGTGAAGGTGAATTTGTTGCCATTATGGGAGCCAGCGGATCGGGAAAATCGACAATGCTTAACATTATTGGTTGTCTCGACAAACCCACATCCGGAAATTACATTCTTGATGGCACAGGCATTTCCAAACTTAACAGGAATCAACTGGCAACCCTCAGGAACAAAAAGCTGGGTTTTGTATTTCAGACTTATAATCTTCTTCCAAGGACCACTGCCCTGGAAAACGTTGAACTGCCGCTCCTGTATAATTCATCCGTAAGATCAAAGGAAAGAAAGGCGAGAGCCAGGGCTGCTCTTGAATCAGTAGGTCTCGGTGACAGGATGGATCATAAGCCTAATCAGCTCTCGGGCGGCCAGCAGCAAAGGGTGGCAATTGCAAGGTCGCTGGTCAATGATCCGGTGGTTATTCTTGCTGATGAAGCAACAGGGAACCTTGATACCCGGACATCCTTCGAAATTATGGCTCTCTTCCAGGAACTAAATACAAAAGGTAAAACGATAGTTTTTGTGACTCATGAACCGGATATAGCCAGGTGTGCCAGCCGTAATATTATTTTTAAAGACGGCCTTCTTCTGAGGGAGAGTCAGGTCACGGACAGGATTAATGCTCAGGAGCTGCTTGCCACAATGCCAATGGAAGCAGACTAAATAAAAAATATAAAAATGAGTATAAAAAATCTTATCAAAATCGCATTTAATGCTTTGTCAAGAAATAAATTCAGGGCTTTTCTGACTATGCTTGGCATTATAATAGGTGTCGCTTCGGTGATCGCCATGCTTGGCATCGGCGAAGGATCCAAAATCAGTATCCAGCAGCAGATAGCCGGCATGGGATTAAACCTTGTCACCGTAGTTCCGGGCTCACAGCAGAGGGGAGGGGTCCAGTACGGGGCGTCAACAATGCAAAGCCTGAAAGAATCGGATGTCGATGCTATCCTCACTGATTGTCCGGCAGTACTAGCTGCCACACCAGAAGTGCGTGGTAGTGGACAAGCAGTATTTGGAGCACTTAACTGGCCTACATCCCTGTACGGTGAAAATGAGAGTTACCTTCAGATAAGGGAAAGGTCAGTCGGAAGTGGCCGTATGTTCACTGACAGGGAATTAAGCGGCGCTACCAAAGTCTGTCTTCTGGGGCAGACGGTGGTTACGAACTTATTCGGCGCAGGTGCAGATCCTGTAGGACAGGTTGTGAGATTTAAAAAAATCCCGTTCCAGGTGATCGGAGTACTGGCCCCAAAAGGATTAAATACCTTCGGACAGGACCAGGATGATTTAATCATTGCACCGTACACCACAGTTCAGAAAAGAATACTTGCCATTACCTGGGTGCAGAGCATATATACCTCCGCCGTTGATTCCAAGTCGACAGATCTGGCTGCAAAACAAATAGAGGAAACCGTACGCAGACATCATAAACTTAAAGCCTCTGATCAGGACGACTTTACCATCAGGAACCAGACAGAATTATTATCTACTTTCAGTTCCGTAAGTAATATCCTGACCATTTTACTGGGGGCCATTGCCGGCATTTCACTCCTTGTGGGAGGCATAGGCATCATGAATATTATGCTGGTATCAGTCACTGAGAGAACCAGGGAAATCGGACTGCGTATGGCTATCGGCGGCAAAGGAATCGACATATTGCTGCAGTTTCTTGCAGAATCCATGCTGATAAGCATTACAGGAGGCATTATCGGCATTATGGTAGGGATTGTGGCATCCAGGGTTATCGGATCAACTATGTCGTGGCCGATACTTGTCCTGCCAAAATCAGAAATTCTGTCATTTGCAGTGTGCACTGTCATAGGAGTATTCTTCGGATGGTATCCTGCAAGAAAAGCATCAAACCTTGATCCGATAGATGCCCTCAGATATGAGTGATTAATAAGTGATAAACAGTAAAAAGGCCTTGCCGTTCTTAAAAGATAAAAGAGCATAAAAAATATTTTATACGGACAATGCCTTCGAATGGAAAAATTCCATTACCACAAAAATAACAAAATGAAAAAATCAAACTTCAAGCCTACATTTCTGCAGATAATATATCTGATAATCTTCATAATCCTGTTCGCTTTTCTGGTATATACACCGACGTTAATTACAGGTCCATTTAAGTTGACTCCGAATCTGATCTTTAAAGAGGAAACTATAGAGGGGTCTCTTCTTTTTATTTCGTTTATAATGAGTATCTGGATATTGAATTTATATAAACGTGAAATTGCGAAACACAAGGAAACGATTAACAAAATCAATGGTGAAAAACTGAAAGTTGAGAACAGGCTTATTGATTCGGAACATTATATTGGTATTACTAATGTTCAGATACAGGAGATCAAACGCATTTTTAACAGTATTGACAAATTTCCCGAAACAAAAGATGATTTAAAAAGAGCTTTCATTTTTTTTGGTGAGCGTGCCATGGGAATTGTAAATTCAAAGTGGGTAATGTTCAGAATAATTGACTGCAATACTCAAAGGACTATATGCGAACACTTTGACGCCAGGCAGGGAATTTCGTACAGTTATCCTCATGTAAGCAATAAAATGATCATTGAGAAACAACCTATTTTACCTTTTATTTACGTACTTTCCAATCCGGAGAATTTAAATATAGTTGTATCGTGTATTGTGCCGCTTGATAAAATCAGCAATGATCAGCGAATTTTTATTCAGGCCATAATAAATGAAATTACAAAGCTTTTTGTCATTTTAAACTCAGTGTATTATAAAAATAAGAACAAGATATTCATTGAGAATATACCCGATAAAAATAATATTCAACCGATACGCAAGACATTAAGGAGCAGCGGAATTTGATTCCAGAATGGGATAAATTTTTCAGTGAGCAGAGGGTGATCCCATAAATCAGAAACCTTCAAAAACGCCAAGTCCGAAAAGCGCAAAGTCGTATTTGACAGGATCCTCTTTATCCATACCACGAAGAAACATGTCCAGTTCAGAGACTGCCTTTGCATCATTCTGTTTACGTTTTAATAAACCAAGTTTCCTGGCAACATTTCCGGAATGAACATCCAATGGGCATGAAAGTATTGACGGTGAAATAGATTTCCATATTCCAAAATCGACGCCTTTGTTGTCGTTTCTTATCATCCACCTTAAAAACATGTTTAATTTCTTTGCCGCTGAACCTTTAAAAGGATCAGAAACATGTCTTTCAGTTCTTTTCTCGTGAGGAAGTTCGAAGAATATCTTATGAAATTCATGAATTGCTGGTAGAAGCGAATCCGAAGTCTTATGCGTATTGAAAATGTTTTCGAGTCCACCCTTGTATCTGTATATGTGCTGCAAAGATTTCAAGAAATATGTCAAATCGGTCGAATTAAATGTCCTGTGGACAAAATTTCCGACCGTTTCCATTTCGTTCTCACTTGAATACCTGATGAAATCAAAAGGTGAATCATTAAGTAGTTCCATCATCCGGTTTGCATTCCGCAGAATCATTTTCCTGTTCCCCCAGGCGATGGTAGCTGCAAGGAATCCGGCTATTTCTATATCTTCTTTATTTGTATAGAGATGCGGAACACTAATCGGATCATGTTCAATAAAAGAAGGTCTGTTGTAGAGTTCGACTTTTTCATCCAGAAATTCCTTCAGATCTGATTGTTTAAATTTCATATCCCTAAATTCAGGTAAGTAAAATTAAGGATTTATGGAGAATATCTGCACTCCCTTTTTAATCCGAAGGAACATTTAGACGCAGGCTAAAAAACATGAATATTTTACCAATCCTTTAGGAACATGCCCTAACGGTTCATTAATAGTTTAAACTGATTATTCTTTTAAGGTGTTACCAGCATTAATAAACAATATGGATAAAATTCTTATCGATTGTGATAAAATCAAGAACAGGTATTATGATAAAAAATAAATTCAAAACCTGAAATTCAAACCTCCAGAGAAAGTATTTCCGGGCATAGGGTAATAGTGATTATCTTTAAACCATTAAAAAGAAGCCAATCTCATAATAGGTAGTAATGCAATTTAAATTGTTAAGTCAATTAGTTTTATTTGCAATTTCTCTGATCATTACAGCAGAAGGGAATGCACAGATCGATTCAATGAGGATCATTCATTTGAAAGAAGTCTATGTTTCTGAAGTAAAACCTTCATTTAATACTACCAGCCGGGATATAACTGCCATCACCAATACTGAAATGAAAGAAAAAGGAACTCAAACGCTTTCCGATGCCATTGCAACATTGCCGGGAGTAAGTCAGCTAACCACAGGGGCCATTTCTAAACCGGTAATCCGCGGACTCTTTGGCGATCGGGTTCAGGTAAATATGTCAGGAATTAATATCGAGGATCAGGAATGGGAAGATGAATCCGGACTCGGGATATCCGATGTGGGCGTCGATCGCGTGGAACTGATCAAAGGTCCTGCCGCCCTTATGTTTGGTTCAGGTGCCATGGGTGGAGTAATCAATATCATCAGGGAGAGTATGCCGGATTCTGGCCAGACAAAACAAAACTTGAATATGAAACTGTTCAGCAACACCTATGGCGAAGGTATTGATTACGGATTTAAGAAAGCACAAAACAACTCATTCCTTTTTCGAGCTGGCCTGGAGAATCATGCTGATTATTCTGACGGTTCCGGGGAGCGTGTGCCAAATACCAGGTTTGCCCTCTATAACATGAATATTGGGTATAAAATTCATCATAACCGATGGGAATCTGATAACCTTTTTTTGATTTATTACGACCAATTTGGTTTCATATCTGATTCAAGTGATATTGAAGAAACTGAGAAAGAACCCCGACTCAGCCGGGAATTTGATGATGCACATGTAAGTGTGCTTTTCAATATGTTATCCAGCAACAATTCAATCCGGTTAAATGAAGCCACTGATTTGAATATAATTTTAGGATCTCAGAGTAATCATCGTCAGGAACAGGAACACGGCGAAGAAGTCGAACTTGATCTGTTGCTTAACACTTACACACTTAATTGCTCAATAACCTCCCGGTTAAATCATGACTGGAAGTGGACCAATGGGATTGCCGGAATGTTTCAGACAAATAAAAACTTTGGAAGCCGTATAATCGTACCTGATGCTTTTACAAGTGAAGGATCAGCATACAGTTACTTGAAAAAACAAAATATATGGGGAAATGTAACCGGAATTTTTGAAAGCGGATTAAGATATGACCACAGACAGATAAATACTTTTCAAACTTACACTTCTGATCCTCAGGCAGGCGTAATGACTCCGTTTAATAAAGGATTCAATATAATAAACGGTTCTCTCGGCGAGTGCATAATTGTAAAGAATCTTGTTCTTAAATTTGATCTTGGAACTGGTTTTAGATCAGGGAATCTTGCCGAACTATCCGATAACGGGTTACATGAAGGAACCCCTAACTGGTATATCGGAGATCCCGACCTGAAATTAGAACGATGCTTAAATGAGGAAATTTCAGCCACATGGCGGTACAAAAACCTGATATTGAATGGCTCCGTTTTTCACAATAGTTTTCAGAACTATATATTCCTTCAACCCACAAATGAAAAAATCTACGGATATAATATTTACCGGTTCAAACAGACCAATGCTGTTTTTCAGGGGTTTGAAACGGGAATAAGTCTTGATAACCTCAAAGGATTTAATATTTCACTAAATTACTCGTACCTGAATGCGAAGGAAAGCGACGGGAGCTGGATTCCTATGATTCCTGCAAACAAGTTTTTCTCGGATGTTAAATATTCTTTGCCCGTCGGGAAATCAAAACTGAAAAATCCTTATATGTTATTGGGAGTTGAATATACCGAGGCACAGAACGACACCGGTATGTTTGAAAATCCAGCGCCCTCTTATCTGCTTCTGAATGCTGGATTAGGAATCAATTTCCGTTCCCTGCGATTCATTCTGACATGCAATAATTTAACCAACAGATTATATTATGATTATTTGTCACGGCTGAAATATTATGGCATGTTCGATATGGGTCGCAATATAGTGTTGAATGTCGGATGGCAGTTTTAAATAAAGGTCTGTTGTAGAGTTCAGCCTTTTCATCCGGAAATTCTTTGAGTTCACCTGCCGGTAGGCCGTTATATGATTTCTCAGGATTCATTTATGATAAGGCCGTCTTTTATCTGGAGCACGCGGTCGGACATGTTGGCGAGCTGCCTGTCGTGGGTTACTATCACGATTGTTTGTCCGAATGAATCCCTCAACCTGAAGAAAAGCTTATGCAGCTCATTCTTGTTTTCTGAGTCAAGGTTGCCCGAGGGTTCGTCAGCAAGTATTACTGAAGGATTGTTTATAAGTGCCCGTGCGACAGCTACCCGCTGCTGTTCTCCGCCGCTCAGTTCCGAAGGCTTATGGTCAAGCCTGTTATCAAGGTTGAGGAAACCAAGAAGCTCGGTTGCTCTTTTTTCGGCTTCAACTTTACTCTTCCCTGCAATATATGCAGGTATGCATACATTTTCAAGGGCCGTGAACTCCGGAAGAAGCTGATGGAACTGAAAAACAAACCCAATGTTTTTATTCCTGAATGCAGCCAGCGCCTTGCCTTTAAGCCGGCGTGTATCTGTGCCGTTGTAAGAGATGATCCCGTCGTCAGGCCTGTCAAGAGTGCCGATTATTTGCAGAAGGGTGGTTTTCCCGGCGCCGCTTGCTCCCACTATTGAAACTACTTCATTATCCTTAATATCAAGATCTATACCCTTGAGAACTTTCAGTTCCCCGTAAGATTTTGTGATTCCTTTTGTTACGATCATTGATTATCGGAGGAAGGTTTGTTTTCCGGAACCGTGCTTTCTGAATTGCCCTGATGTTCAGATGTTTCATTTGCCATCGGTGCGTTATTATGGTCAACTTCAGTATTGTCGCCGGGGTTTTTATAAAGATTGTAATTTACTTCGCTCACATCGTTCTGAACTGTTTTTTTAAAATCATTGGCCTGATTTTCAAGGTTGGTTTTTACCTCATTGACGTTGCTCTGAACATCCTTTTTAAAATCATTTACTTCTTTCTGGATGCCTTCAGTTGCATCGTTTATGTTTTTCTTCATGTTGTTTGTAATATCTGTCACATTGCCGGCAATTGAGCTTGACACATCATTAATATCGCGACGTAAATCGCTGGAGCTCTCTTCAAATTCCCTCTTAAGATCATCTGTTGCTTTTCTGAAATCGCGCATCCCCTTTGCAACGGTCTTTGCAATTTCGGGGAGTTTATCTGCTCCGAACAAAAGCAGAGCTACAATTATTATTACAAATATCTCCGATCCGCTCATAATCCCCTCCGGTGTGATATTATTATTGAGAACGTAAAGTTAAAAAAAATATATTATTTCCAATATAAGCGGGTATTAACGGGAAGGGTTTCAAAAAAATTGCGGAGATGCGCATTTCAGCACGCCTCCGCAATTTAATTATTATTTTACAACTGCAGGTGCCGGCTTAGCCTGAGCTCTTGAATCCAATTCCTTATGTTGCCCGCGGCTTGTGTCGTACATAAGTGCTGTTGCAATAAACACTGAAGAATAAACTCCTGTTCCAATACCAATAAGTAGAGCAAACATGAATCCGCGGATTACTGCGCCGCCGAAAATGAACATTGCAGCTATTGTAAGAATAACAGCAAAAGTAGTGTTAATAGTTCTGCTCAGAGTAGCATTCAAGGCCATATTAAGAACTTCATTAAATGGCCGTTTGCGATATAATGGAACGAATTCCCTCACCCTGTCAAAAACAATTACCGTATCACTGACAGAGTACCCTATAACAGTAAGGATAGCGGCTATAAAAGACTGGTCAATCTCCATTGAGAACGGCATGTGTCCCCAGAGCAAAGAATAAACACCTAGAACCAGAAGCACATCGTGAAACAATGCAACAACTGCTCCGAAACCAAACTGCCAGTAACGGTATCTGGCAAATATATACAGGAATATCAGAACCAGAGCAATGCCAACCGCATAGAACGCATTTATCTTGATATCAGCAGCGACAACAGGTCCTACTGTTTCGGAACTTTTCATATAGGTTCGGAGAAAAACGTCCTTGCTTACATCTGCAGGCAGGAATGTCTTTAATCCTTCGTACAGCTTCGTGTCGACCTCATCTTCGACTCCGGTCTCTTCAATTTTGTATTTTGTTGTAATCTTGACCTGATTTTCATTTCCAAAGGTAACTACCTGAGGCAGTTCACCAAATGCCGCGGTAAGTTTGTCGGCGACCTTTTCAGTAATGACAGGCTTGTCAAATCTTACAATAAATGTCCGACCCCCTGCAAAATCAATACCGGGATCAAGACCTCTTGTGAACAGGGAAACAATCCCCGAAAAAATTATTACACATGAAGCAATATAAAAGAACTTCCTTATACCTATGAAATCTATATGAGTATTTTTGAAAATATTCGCAGTCAGATTAATTGAGAAATGAAGCTGCACATTCCTTTTAAGGAGAGCTTCATAAATAAGTCTCGTAATAAATATTGATGCAAAGAGTGATGTCAGGGTGCCAATGATAAGGGTTGTGGCAAAACCTTTAATAGGACCGGAACCAAAAACATAAAGCACAATCCCTGTAATAAGCGTAGTAGCTTTTGAGTCAATAATTGCCGGATAGGCTCGCCTGTAACCATCATTCAGAGCAAGTTTAATTCCTTTCCCGTTTCTCAGCTCCTCCCTTGTGCGCTCAAAAATAAGAATGTTCGCATCAACATCCATACCCATTGTGAGTACGATACCTGCAATACCGGGAAGTGACAAAACCGCATTCAGTGAAGCAAGCACTCCGAAGAGGAAAAACAGGTTGACAAATAGAGCAATATCTGCAATTGTTCCTGCGCTCTTGCTATAGTAGAATATCATAAAACCAAGTACTAAAACAAATGCAATTGCAAAGGAGCCAAAACCAGAGTTGATTGCTTCCCTGCCAAGAGTAGGGCCTACAACATTATCAGAGACTATTTTTGCCGGGGCAGGCATTTTCCCTGATTTCAGGATATTTGCAAGGTCAGTGGCTTCATCAATTGTAAAATCGCCTGTGATTTCAGTGTTTCCTCCCGTGATTTCATTCATGACATTCGGATAAGAACGCACATATCCGTCAAGAACCACAGCAATACATCTGTTTATGTTTTCTCTGGTTATTCTTGCCCAGGTCTTTGCTCCCTCAGCACTCATATTAAATTCGACTTTGACTTCTGAAGCGTTAACGCCTGAGGATGGTCTTGCCGAAGTAATGACGTCTCCACCCATCGGAGCCCTGCCATCGCGTGTGGTTATTTTAATGGCATGGAGCTCGTACATTGATTTGGTTGGATCATATTTATTCGGATTCTGGCTCCAAAGGAATTTGACATCACGGGGAAACAAAGCTTTTATCTGGTTCATTTTAAGATAGGCATCAACCTTGGCAGTATCGGTCACGGCAGCCAGCCCAACCATGCATGAACGCAACGGTTGTCCCTGCTGGTCGACACGGGGATTCAGCACTCCGAAAAGCGGGTTCTGGAGGTTAAATTCAGTACGCGAGGTTGCCGCAACAGTCTTGGTCGTATCCTTGCTGATAAGGTCAAGAAGGTTCTGATCCTTTTTTGTTGTATCCGCTTTTGCAGTATCGGCTTTTGCTAAAAGCTTCGTCGAATCCTTTTTGGAAGTATTCAGCTGCATTTCCCTTAAAAGCTTGTTTGCCTGAGTGAGATAACCGATAATCTCTCTGTTTTCATAAGTCTCCCAGAATTCAAGGTTTGCCGTTCCCTGAAGCAATTCACGAACCCTCTTGGGATCTTCCTGGCCTGGAAGTTCTATAAGTATTCTTCCTTTTGTTGCCAGTTTTGATATATTTGGCTGGACAACGCCAAAGCGGTCAATCCTTGTACGTAGAATATTGAAAGCATTATCAATGGCAACAGTCACCTCCTCATCAAGGACTTTCAGTACCTGCTCATTGGTGGAATTGAAATTGATCTTATCGCGCAGGGCCACTGTTCCAAAAATCGCAGCCAGTTTAGCATTGGGGTCAATTTCCTGAAATGCCCTTCCAAAAAGTGTGAGATAATCCGCCTGGCTCTGTTTCTGGTATTGTTTTGCCTTTGCAAGAGCTTCCAGAAAAGTCTTATCGGTGCTGTAATTTGAAAGCGATTTCAGGACATCCTCCACTGAAACTTCAAGGATCACGTTCATTCCTCCCTTAAGATCAAGTCCGAGGTTCAGCTGCTTTTTCTGGCACTCTTTGAATGTATAACTAAGAAAACTCCATTTCTCCTTCGGAAGTGCAGAAACTGAATCAAGGTATGATCTTTGCTTCACCAGGTCTCCCTTGGCATATTTCTTTGCGTCGCCGTTTACCTTGTATGTTACGATTGTAAATGAAAGCTGGTAAAGACATACCAGAAACAATACCACTGCCGTAAATGTAATGAGTCCTTTGTTTTGCATTTGTTTTTCTTTTGGATTATTTAGGTTTTTACAATAGCTCTATTATTGAGGCGCAAAGATAAGAAAACTTTTAAAAAAGCTGAAAAAAAGTAATTCAGGCCATTAATCATCAGGGTTCAGGGTCAGACTGATTTTGCCAGCTCTATCACCTCGTCAGCCAGTTTGTCGGCTTCTTCTTCTGTTCCGGCTTCAGCATATATACGGATTATCGGTTCAGTATTGGATTTGCGTATCTGTACCCATCCGTTTTCATGTTCAATTCTCATCCCGTCTCTTTCGTCTATTTCATGGCTTCTGAAAACTTTCCTTATTTTGTCAAGAATTAGGCTGAAATCAGTTCCTTCGAGAAGATCAAGCCGTTTCTTTGCAATGAAATAATCCGGGTACAGCTTCCTCAGTTCCGAGCATTTCATGTGGCTCTTTGCCAGGTGTGTCAGGAACAATGCCATCCCGACCAGTGCATCGCGGCCATAATGGACCTCAGGATAAATCACTCCGCCGTTGCCTTCACCTCCTATCACAGCATTTCTCTTTTTCATTTCTTCAACAACATTCACTTCACCTACTGCAGCTGTAAAATAATTGCGGTCATATTTCCCTGTGACATCCTTTAAAGCCCTTGTGGAAGACAGGTTCGAAACCGTATTGCCGGGTGTCTGCTTAAGAACATAATCGGATACGGAAACCAGAGTGTACTCTTCACCGAACATTGTTCCATCTTCACAGATAATTGCGAGTCGGTCGACATCGGGATCAACAACAAATCCGAGGTCGGCTTTTTCCCTGACAACCAATTGTGAAATATCTGTAAGGTTCTTTGGAAGCGGTTCCGGATTATGTGCAAAATAACCGTCAGGAACCGTATTCATTCCGATTATCCTGCTTATCCCCAAAGCCTTAAGCAGTTCGGGCACTATTATACCTCCGACAGAGTTGATACAATCGATGGCAACTGAAAATCCTGCCGATCTGATCGCACCGACATCGACAAGCTTCAGTCCGGTGACCATCTTTATATGTTTTCCGTTCCAGGTATCATCAGCGACAATCTTTCCTGCACCATCAAGCGGAGCAAAAACAAAATCCTCGCTTTCGGCCAGCTTTAAAACTTCCTGTCCGTCGTCCGAGGAAAGGAACTCTCCCTTCTCATTGAGAAGCTTCAGTGCATTCCATTCAGCAGGGTTGTGGCTTGCTGTGATGATTATCCCACCCCGGGCGCCTGTTCCTGTCACTGCCAGTTCGGTGGTGGGAGTTGTGGCTAGTCCGATATCAGTGACATCGATGCCAAGACCAAGTAATGTATTTACAACCAGACCATTAACCATTTTACCCGAACGCCTTGCATCGCGTCCTACAACAACGCTGAGCCGGTTGCCCGGATTCCTTTCCCTGAGCCATGTTCCATAGGCTGCAGCAAATTTTACAATATCAACAGGGGTAAGGTTGTTGCCGGGTCTTCCTCCGATTGTTCCCCTGATACCTGAAATGGATTTTACCAGTGACATATGATTTTGAATTAGGTCATACAAAAATGCAAAAAAATCACGAAATCGTAATATTGTCAAATAATTGTAACTTTGCACCCTGATTTGAATTTGCATGGAGAAGAGAAGACCGGAACGGCATTCACGAGAGGCAGCAAAAAAGCCCGGGCCTGAAATTCAGGAGAGACCAGAGGTTCTTATCCGGCTTAACAGGTTCATTGCCAACAGCGGAGTGTGCTCCAGAAGAGAGGCTGACGGGCTTATTGAAAAGGGTGTTATATCTGTTAACGGGAAACAGGTAAAGGACCTCGGCATAAAGGTATCTGTAAAGGACGATGTCAGGTATAAGGGAAAACGTCTGAAATCAGAAAAGAAGGTGTACATACTTATGAATAAGCCAAAAGGATATGTTACCACTGTTGAGGATCCGCATGCTGATCATACCGTTCTTGAGATAATCGGCGACGGTTGCACTGAGAGGGTTTATCCCGTGGGAAGGCTTGATAAGGAGACAACTGGAGTTCTGCTTCTCACAAATGACGGGGAGCTCACAGGCAAACTTACTCATCCTAAATATCAGAGAAAAAAAGTTTATCATGTATTCCTTGACAGGGCCGTTGCAAAAAATGATTTTTTCCGCCTTACCGAAGGTATTGAACTTGACGGGGAAAAGGTTGTTGCAGATTCTGTTTCATATGCCGACCAGGAAGACCGGACACAGATAGGCATCGAGCTTCACTCGGGACAGAACAGGGTTATCCGGAGGCTTTTTGAAGCTCTCGGCTATAAAGTGAAAAAACTCGACAGGGTTTACTTTGCAGGCCTTACCAAGAAAAACCTTTCGCGCGGAAAATGGAGATACCTGTCCGATAAGGAGATAAACATGCTTAAAAGAGGTATTTTTTAATATCATCAGATGAATCACAGGTCGGGTTTTGTCAACATACTTGGCAATCCAAATGTCGGGAAATCAACAATAATGAATGCTCTTGTCGGCGAAAAGCTTTCAATAATCACACCGAAAGCACAGACCACACGCCACAGGATAATGGGCATAGTGAACGGAGATGACTTCCAGATAGTCTATTCCGACACTCCGGGTATCCTAAAACCAAGGTACAGGCTGCAGAAATCGATGATGAACTTTGTTAATCTTGCACTTACGGATGCCGATGTCATAGTTTATGTGTCGGATGTGACGGAAAAGCCTGACTTTGAAGGAGAGTACACAGGGAAGATAAAGAATTCCGGAGTACCTGTAATAGTGGTACTTAACAAAATAGATCTTACAAATCAGGGTGCGCTTGAAGTGCTGGTCGGTCTGTGGGAAAAGGAATTTACAGGATCACCTTTAATCCCTGTTTCAGCTGTTAACGGCTTTAACCTTGATACTTTGCTTAATGCAATAATAAGCAAATTGCCCGAAGGCGAGCCTTATTTCCCGAAGGACCAGCTTACCGATAAATACGAAAGGTTCTTTGTATCTGAAATAATACGGGAAAAAATTCTCAGGAATTACCAGAAGGAAATACCTTATTCCGTTGAAGTTGAAATTGAAAGCTTCAAGGAAGAGGCAGATCTCATTAAGATATCCGCGTTGATTCATGTTACTCGCGAAAGTCAGAAAGGGATTATTATCGGTCATAAGGGTGAGAAGCTGAAGAAGGTTGGTACTGAAGCAAGGCATGACATGGAAGATTTTTTCAGGCGTAAAGTTTTCCTTGAAATGCATGTGAAAGTCACGAAAGGCTGGAGGGACAAGCCAAATGAGCTTAAAAGGTTCGGATACAGATAGGAGACAACATTGAAATGGGAAGCATAGTCGCAATAGTAGGAAGGCCAAATGTAGGTAAATCAACACTTTTCAACAGGCTCACCGATTCCAGGGAAGCTATAGTGGATGAGGAAAGCGGAGTTACCCGCGACCGTAACTACGGCACTGCAAACTGGAACGGCGTCAACTTTTCAGTTATTGACACCGGTGGCTATGTGATGAATTCCGAGGATATTTTCGAGGAGGAGATCAACAAGCAGGTACTTCTTGCAATCGATGAATCAGATTTAATTCTGTTCATGGTCGATGTCACCATAGGGATCCATGAGCTTGACCTGTCAGTTGCCGATCTTCTGAGGAGGTCGGGCAAGAAGGTTATACTGGTTGTCAACAAGGTCGACAATGGGGAAAGGCTGCACAATGCAGTGGAGTTTTACGGGCTTGGACTCGGCGATTACTTTGCTCTCAGCTCCATAAATGGCAGCGGGACAGGCGATCTGCTTGATGAAGTGATCAGGAACCTGCCGAAAAAGGAAGATGAAGTCATTCCCGACATACCCAGAGTGGCAATAGTAGGCAGACCGAATGTTGGAAAATCATCGCTTGTGAATTCACTCCTGGGAGAAGAAAGGGATATAGTGACTCCGCTTGCAGGGACCACACGCGATTCAATTTATACAAGATATCATAAATATAATCATGATTTTCTTCTAGTAGATACCGCCGGAGTGAGGAAAAAAGGGAAAGTCACCGAAGATGTGGAGTTCTATTCGGTGATGAGGGCAATAAGAACCATTGAGAAATCAGATATATGCCTCCTCCTGATTGATGCCACCCGCGGGATCGAGTCGCAGGACATGAACATCATTTCCCTTATCATAAAGAATACCAAGGGAATGATCATCCTTGTCAACAAGTGGGACCTTGTAACAAAGGAAAACAATACAGCATTACAGTTTGAAAAGGAGATACGGGAGAAGACCGCACCGTTTGTTGATTACCCTGTGCTTTTCATTTCAGCCACAGCCAGGCAGAGGATACACAGGATACTCGATCTTGTCGACAGGGTAAACGAGAACAGGAACAGGAAGATACCAACACCCGAGCTGAATGAAGTGATGCTCGGGATAATAAATGACACACCTCCTCCTGCACAGAAGGGTAAACATATAAAAATCAAATATGTCACGCAACTCCCGGTTTATACCCCTTCGTTTGCATTTTTCTGCAATTTTCCCCAATATGTCAAAGATCCTTATAAAAGATACATTGAAAACAGGATGAGGGAGAAATTTGATTTTTCAGGAGTGCCTCTCAGGATATTTTTCAGAAAAAAATAGTTTACTTTGGTGCAGTTTTTGATGGATAAAGAAAGTTAAAAGTTTTTAATGAAATCAATAAAATACATTGTAATAACTTGTTTGTCTGTTTTTATCCTGGTTTCATGCGAAAAAATCAAGAGCCTCTCAGATGTTCCCCATATTGAATTCAGGAGCTTTTCGGTGTTTGATACTGTTGATATTCTGGGAAATACGATGAAGGCCGGGCTGCTTAAGTTTTATTTTGAGGACGGTGACGGGGATCTTGGGCTATCTGCTCCTACCGATTCTGAGTCTGATTCAATTAATCTTTTTGTGACCCTTTACAGGGTCGAAAACGGCAAAATAATCCTTGCTCCGGATAACGACCCCTTTAAGCCTACGGGATTCAGAATACCCTATATGAATCTGACGGGGCAGAACACGGTTATGAAAGGTACAATTTCTGTGCTCTTCACTTATCTGTTTTATTCATCCAGAGATTCGCTCAGGTATAATTTTTATGTAAGGGACAGGGCATTAAATGTCAGCAATACCGATTCAACGGTGGTAATTCCCATATCAATAAACGGGACCTATAAAAGATAATGATTCAGATCTTCACCCCCATAAAAAGTATATCATCAACCTGCTCATAACTGCCTTTCCAATCCTTGTAGAAATTAATAAGCATTTCTTCTTGTTTTAGTATCGGAAATCCCGAAATTTCACTTATATATTTCTTCAGTCTTGCGATCTTCATCTTTTTACCGTCAGGCCCTCCGAACTGGTCAGGCAGTCCGTCTGAAAACATATAGATCGCATCTCCTTCATTAAGATAATATTCCTGGTCGTCGAAGTACTTTTCAATAACCGACTGGCCGCCCACTGAAGCCCTGTTGCCTTTGACATATAATGTCTCACCACCAATTACAATTATGACCGGCCTCATTGCAGATGCAAACCTGATATGTCGGTTTTTCTCAGTGAACTCGCATACCACCAAATCCATACCATCGTTTGATACACCAACCTCAAGATTCTGGTTAAGGGTTGCAAAGATCTGCTTGTCAAGCATTGTCAGTATCTCCGACGGCTTTGATATTCTTTGCCTTGATACAATATCCTGGAGAAGTGTCGAGCCGATCATCGACATGAAAGCCCCGGGTACGCCATGGCCCGTTGAGTCGGCACACACCAGAATAAACCTGTCATCATCAAGCTGTTCGAACCAGTAAAAATCGCCGCTTACAATATCACGCGGATATAGCATTATAAATGCATCCCTGAAATACTCCTTCAGCTTATTGATATCAGGCAGTAGGCTCGACTGTATCCTTTTGGCGTAGTTGATGCTGTCGGTTATCTCAATATTCTGAAGTTCAATTTCGTTCTTTTGCTTCATAACGACCCTGGTTCTTGCTTCAAGTTCCTTCTCGAGGTACTCCTGAATCTTTTTCTGGGCCTTTTCACGCTGACGCACTATTAAGAAAGCTGCTCCCGCAGCAACAACAAAAGCCGAAAGAACGAACCACCATGTACCCCAGAAAGGCTTTCTTATTGTCAGCACAAAGAAAAGCGGACTCTCCTGTGTTTGGCCGTCCTCATTGACCGATTTCAGGTTGAACCTGTATTTGCCGTCACGCAGGTTATATGTCACCTCGCGTGACGAGGAGGCTTTTGTCCAGTCATTGTCAAAATTCTCGAGGAAAGTGCTGTAATAAACCTTTTCAGGATTGCTGAAGTCTATGCCTGTATAGTTGATTACGACTGTGTATTTCTTTTTGTAGGGAAGATTGAACGAGCTACGATATGGATATGTCACATCATTGATGGTAACCGAATTGATATTGTTTACAGGAGCAACCCGGCTTTTCCTGTCCTTAAGCCTGTCATATATAACCACTCCTTCAGTGGTTCCGATGAAAATTTTGCCATCGGGCGATTCATATAGTCCGCCAGGGTTACATGATCCGCCTTTTGCAAAGTCTGTACTGAACACCTTTGTAAGTTCGCTTGTCTGGTCATATCTCGAAAAGCCCCTGTCATGTCCAATCCAAATGAAGTTGTCCCTGTCAGCGAGGATACTGTAGGCATAATTTGACAATAATCCGTCTGCAGTTGTCAGTGACACGACAGAGTCAGCCATGCATTTAAAAACCCCATTGCCATAGGTCGCTGCCCAGATATTGCCGCTCTTGTCACGTGTAAGCGAAAGAATTTTATTGAGAAGCCTTCCATGCATCACTCCCACCGACTCTGTTACCCCCGAATCAGGATTAATTTTGTAGAGTTTGTCGCCTTCGACAGCAACATATGCCGTTCCGTCGGCATTAAGAAGGATCTGGTTTATGCTGTTATGCGGAAGCCCGTTGTCCATATCATAGCTTTTCCTCAATGCCCTCGTTTTGCGCGAAATTATGTCCACCCCGTTAAGGGTAGCAAGCCAGATATTTTCTGAGTTTGCCTTAATATCATTTATGTAATCGGAGCCTGTATCGCCCGACCTGTAGTATAATGATATCTTACCTGCACCACTGCCTGTAAAAAGGCCACCCCCTTTTGTTCCTATCCATATATTATATTCATTATCAATAAAGTATGAGCTGATTTCATTTCGGCCCATTTCTTTTGATGCCGGAACAAATGATTTTGCCTTCACTGACACCGGATCAAAAATATAGTATCCGTAAGGTGTGCCAAGCAGGTAATTCTCTTTCAGCTTTCCTGTATAAATAATATTATTATGGTTGCCATTTTGACCGGGCATGAAAAATTCAAAAGAATCGGTGCTAAGCATTGAAAGTCCTGCTCCATTGAATCCTATCCAGATGTTTTCATTTGAATCGCTGAACACAGCCGAAACATTATCGCCCGGAAGGCCTGAAGCCTTGTTTATCATCTGGAATGATTTCAGGGAATCACTTCCGGCTGACAGATTCATTTTCAAAATTCCTGATCCGGAGGTCGGTACCCATATATTGCCTTCATTATCTTCCATGACTGACCTGACGCTGGCATTCTGAAGTACCTGGTTGCCTTTAAGTCTCGACAGGTAATAATCATTGCCAGACTGATGCAACTGAAAAACGCCGTTGCCGTCTGTTCCTATGATAAACCTGGTACTGTCGCGCAGGCGAAGTATTGACATTACCCTTGAATAGTCAAAACCTTCAATTTTTTTGATTGTCACCAGTGAATCCTTTGCCATTCGGCAGACAAGTATGTTTTCCTGTGTGCCGACAAGCAGGTTCCCTGATGCCGTAAAGCAAAATGAAAAAATATTCGGATCATCGGAAATATTAACAGGAGTAACCTCAGCTGGCCTGAGGGCATTCACCCTGAATAACGGCTTTCTCTGGAGTGCCACGTAGATGAATCCGTCAGGGCCCTGCACAACAGAGCTTATTCCCGTTCCTGATGAACCTGGTAGATTTACTTTTATAAGGCGGCTGCCGGCGGTGTAAAAAAGGGTTCCGTCGTTAAATCCGAACCAGAGTGTCCCGCTTTTATCCTTCTGACATGCAGTAGGATATCTTCCTGCCGCGGAATCAGGGAATTCGACACTGTAAAAGTCAAAGCCGTCAAATCTCGACAGGCCCTCGGTTGTCCCGACCCAGAGGTACCCGTTATTATCCTGGTTTACAGTATAAATAACCTGGCTCGGCAGTTTGCTTTCGGATCCATAGTTCCTGAACCTGAAAGACTGTCCGTCAGATTTGCCGGAAAACAAAAATAAGCACACGAGGGTGCTCAGGCAGTATTTAATAATTGTATGGAGGTTCATTTATTCCCCTGTTTTTTTTGAACTTTTTTAATGCCGATTGCCGGCTGGTAGACCGGAACTCCACCTATAGGCGAGCTGAAGAACTGAAGGGCATCACCCCTCTGGTTTTCGAGGGAGACAACCACGTTATTATTTCTTACAAGGTAATCCTGCTTCTTATGGAACTGAAAATCAAGAGATTTCCCCACCTCAGCCTCCTCAATGGGTATCTTTGACTCTACCCAGTTATCTTCACTGGAGATAGGCACTGATATACCCTGCTTATATGTGGAAACCACAAGAATCGATCCGTCATCATCCCAGTCAAAGTTCTTCTGTTTTATTGATACTATGCCTGTGTCAACATAAGGATAAATATGTGAAACGCTTTTTGTGTCGTTCCACATCCTGAAGGTATATGAATAGGTGAAGGCATTGGCACCTTCAATTGGAATGTCGTTGTTTGCATCGCGGCTAAGGAAGTACCTGTAAAGATTTCCATCGTCACCACTTATCCCTTCGCAGACAATCTTGAAGATATAGCTTTTCCATTTATCGTTATAATCGCCTTCTGAAGGGTTGAAAGGGCCGAATGCATAATAAGCATTATCATACTTTGGATCATTTCCGAATACTTTTGAAGCCAGAAGGTTGCCCGATTTATATTTATCACTCTTTTTTAATCCCCTGGATTCCAAATTCCTGTCAGGATCAACACCCTTACCTCCGTAAATCGAGAACATTGTTTTTGTATCCCACACTCCCTGAAGCTCATCATTTTCGCCACCACAATCAGGATCAAAAACCTTGATATAAAACTGCCCCTTAAAATCTTTAGGGATAGTGAAGAAGAAGATCCCATAGAAATTTGGATCTCCCCATGAAGTCGCACCGTCTTTACCGAAGGTAACCAGGAATGGAATATTTTCATCCTTGCCAGGTACAGGCTGACCGTAAGAACAGGTCAGAGGCGGAACCGCCAGAATCAGGACTAAAATAAGGAATTTCAATATATTATTAAATGCTTTCATTAATCTTAACAATAGTAAATTCACATTCAGGGTTGACGCTTAATTATTATGTTTTTGAAAACGCATGCCTCTTTTGTGTTTTCCCCCGCTCCGGGTTTAGACGTAATAATAAGCTGAATATTGTATGTGCCGGGTCGTAAATATGCTTTTTGAACGTTTTTCCCATCAGCAATGGTCTCATCATCAAAACTCCAGTAATAACTGTCGATGTTCCAGCCCGGAAGGTTTGTGCTGTCGGCGCTGAATTTCAGTTCCTGTCCGGAAAAAGCTTCATCAGGACATGAAATATAGGGCTGTTCAATCTGAACCACTTCCAGGATACTCGATTTTTCATTTGCATTAATTTCATTGGTGATAAGGTTGACAGCATCAAGCTGGACCAGGTATTTTCCAGGCTTATCGTAGCAGTGTTCAACCAGCTTCCCTGTCGCCCGTGAACCGTCGCCGAACTTCCACTCATACCTGAAAGGTATCGTATCATATTTCATCGCATTCTCCTCATCGAACTGGTAGCAATAGTCATTCTCCTTCAGTGAATCGCAGGAAACCCTTCTGGCAATGGAAATTTTGAATTCGTAAATATCATCACTTCTTTTTCTGTTCGATGAAAAATAACCTTCCTGAAGGTCATTCCGGGCAGTAAATGCAAAATCGTCCGATGAGGAATTAACGGGCTCCAAAAGCCTTACAGGATCTTCCCATGTATCGCCGGAGTTGATTGTATAATACACATCCAGCCCACCCTTTCCTCCCGGCCGGTTTGAAGAGAAATAAAGTCTTCCTGAAGGGTGTATGAACGGGAAATTGTCGATATAGGGAGAGTTTACCCTGGGGCCGAGGTTAACCGGCGGGCTCCATTCCCCATTCACGAGTTCGCATCTGTAAATATCAGAAGCGCCAAATCCTCCGGGCATGTCGGACACAAGATACAGGTACTTTCCGTCAGCACTTATGGACGGCTGGCCAATATCATAAGAGGGATTATTGTATTTGAAGGGCGTTATTGTTTTCAGTTCTGTCCCCGTAAGTTCTGCTTTAAATATGCCGCTGTGATTTCTGAACTTCCTGTTTTTTGAAGGAGCTCCCGTTTCAATCTCACTCGTAAAGTAAACCGTCTTGCCGTCAGGTGCGATGCACAGTGGTCCATTGTTGAACTGTCCCCTCCTATCGCTCCTGATCTCAACCGGCTTTCTCCAGTCGGAAGAATCCTTCCTTTCGACAAAGTAAATATTATAAAGGCGTCTGTTGTCAAATGATGTCCGGTCGGTCACACCGCTTATCCTCCTGTCGGAACAGAAGAGAATTCCATCTCTGACAAGCACAGGTGAGATATCACTGAATGACTGATTGTTGAACGACAACCTTGATACCTTGTACCCTGATGATTCCTGGGCAGCTGATTCAGTGAATGAGAAAACTGCCAGACAGATAATTACAATTATTGCGAGCCGTCGTTCCATAGTTTTCAGAAATACCGCGGATTGGCCGCACTTACCTTGTACCGGAATTCATACCTGAGCGCAAACTCAGTTGATCCTTTTGAATATGAGTTCATTTCACCGAGAGAATAATCATACGACAGTCCCAGCATCAGCTGGTGATTAAGCTGGATCTGCACAATCCCTACCGCCACATTCTCGGACAACCTCCATGAGCCTCCGACCCAGATAAGGTCGCCTATTATAAAATTTCCGTTTATGTCAAACTGTACAAGCTTTTTTGTGTTCTCCAGTGAATAATCGACCAGAACTGAAGGCTTGAATTTCAGTCCTGACGTTATCTGAAACAGTGCCCCTGCCGAGAAGAGCAGATCGTACTGGCCAAAGCTGTGATAGGGAACAGCAGCTCCTGAACTTGAACGCCGGTAGCTTAGAAAGGCCGGTACAGAAAGTCCTGCAAAAAGCTTGTCGTTGAAATAATAAACCCCTGCGCCGACATTTGGAAGTACGAGGGCCCTGTCGTTGGTCCTGAAAACAGGGTCATTTGCATCTATTAATATGAGTCCGGTATAATCGGTGTTCGAAAGGTCAACACCCGCCTTCAATCCGAATGACAGTTTTCCGGTTCTGAGCCTGATATGGTAAGCATAATCAGCATAAACACTGGTTGATTTTGTTACGCCGTACTGCATGAACTGGGCTGTGAATCCCAGAGCTACCTTGTCATTCTTCATCGGGGAATGCAAAGAGACGGATTGCAGCACCGGTGATCCCTTTATTCCCATCCACTGCATCCTGTAAGATAAAAATGTGCTTAATACTTCCCTTGTGCCGGCATAGGCAGGGTTTATGACAAGGCCGTTCTGCAAATACTGGCTGTAAACAGGAAAGCCAAGGTTGATTCTCGCCGAATCAGCAACATGCTGGCCCGATGCCAGGTTAAGAACCGTGAGAAATATCAATGCAGTTATTTTAAGTCGCTTCATACCTTATCTGAATTCTTCAGATTTTATGTTCGTCAATATCTTTTTAATATAACAAATCCGCTCTTCTTGAACACCATGGAGTTTCCTTTTGAAAAAATCCGGAGCAGGTAATAATAGGTTCCTTCCGGAAGGTCAGTTCCTCTTGAATTCTTACCGTCCCACTCTTTCCATTCCTCGCCATTACGGTTTGAAGTCTTGAATACTTCGTCCCCGGCACCGTTAATTATTGTCAGTTCAGCATTCTGGTTCGGCAAATCAAGTCCCTTTATCTCAAAGGTATTGTTATAACCCTGTGGATCGTTATTTGGAGAAAAGCCTTCAGGGACTATCATGTTGTAAACATCGACCTCAACGGTGTCTTCGAGTTTGCAGGCGCCTTTTGTGACGGTCCACAGGAATTTGTTGGTGCCTTTTGATAATCCGGTGGCTTTTGTGTTGTTCTGTGTATCATTTTCAAAGTTTCCCGTTCCTTCAACAAGGCTCCATTTTCCTGCTCCTCCTGCAAATGCAGGCTCGGCTGCCAGCTGAATTATGTAATCAAATGAATATATCGAAGTATCATTGCCGGCATTGATTTTGGTTCCCGCCGCAAGTGAGTCGAGAGTAAGTTCAAGGATATTGGAGGTGCTTGAGCAGCAATCGTTGTCTCCTGATTTCACTTTTCTCCTGTATTCAACCGATCTTGTCATTACAGGCGGCTGATAAGTCCCTTCTGAGGAATTGTTTGTTCCTGAAGCCGGCGTCCATAACGCGCCGTCATTGCTCTGCTCCCACAGAAATGAATAACTTCCTGTACCTGCGCCGCCTGAAAGGGATACAGAAGCATCCTGTACCAGGGCATCAGGAGTATTACCTTTGCAGACAGTCTGGCTTCCCGTCACAGCGTTGTTTGTTATTGAGGGGAGTATTGTAACCTTTATTGGTACGCTGAACGAAAAACAATAGCCTGATGACGCCATCCGCCTGAAATATGCAGTGGAAGCCATTGAACCAGGCTGATAATCAATGTTCTCACCTGAAGCTGATATATCGCTCCATGTAGAATTATCGGGTGATGTTGACCACTGATAGGTATAATCTCCCGGGATATTTGTGCCGCCTGAAGGCTGGCTTCCAGTGAACCTGTGAGGAATTCCGCCGCTGCACAAGGTAGTGTCGGTAAAACCTCCTGAAAGTGATATTGTATTGCCGGTGACGGGTTTGTGTACCTTTATCGTCACTGACTGGCTTGTACTGTTGCAGGCTGATGAATATACGATCCTCCTGTAGCTCGTGGTATCTGTAAGTGCAGCAGGTGTGTAATTCTGGCTTGCAACATTTACATAACCGGTTATGTCGGTCCAGGTATGGCTTTTACTGCTGTCCTGCCAGGTATAAGTATATGAACCCGCACCTTTCCCGTTAAGCGGGATTGAACCTGTAAGCTGTGCAGGAGTGCTTCCCGAACAGATTGTCTGGTCACCGGAAGTTATTGAATTATTTGTAATTACTGCATAATCACTTAAAAGAACAGAGTTACTTATGTTTTTGCATACGTTATTGTTTCCTGAAAAAACAACTCTCCTGAAATATTGCTGCCCGGGGAAGTACGAAGCCGATTCTGACGGGTCATAATTTACGCCGTCGCTTGTTCCGGTAGCAGTAGTCCAGGCAGATTCATCGGAGCCATTTTCCCACCTGTACCTGTACGTATTGTCTCCGCCGCTGAGGGTCGGGGGAGATGTTGCTGACAGGTCAGAGAAAAGAGTCCCGTAGCATATCTCCTGGGGGAGTGAAAGTATGGTATTGTTTTTAAGTGTATCAAGTACACTAATTCTGACTGAAGCGCTTGTATTGACGCATGCACCTGAATTTACGGTTCTCCTGTACCAGGTGGTTTGTGTCAGTGCTGACGGTGGCTGGTAGTTCTGGGACGTGACTCCAACTGATATAAAAGATACGCTGTCTGTGCTGGACTCCCACGAATAGCTGTAGGTTCCGTTGCCGTCCTGCAGAGCCAGAAGTGAGTGGAGCTGCGGAGCAGATTGTCCGTAACATACAGTATCCTGGTTTCCCACACTGTTATTCTTTATATAAGGCTGAACAATAATCATTACCGGAAGGCTGACATCTGTGATGGAACCGGTGTAGTCGGCTACTGTCCTCCTGAACCATGTTGTCTGGGTAAGAAGGGCAGGAGGCGTATAATTCTGCTGATTGATGGTTCCTGCTGCAGCTGAGAATCCTGCTGTTGCCGAAGTTGTGCTGCTTTCCCACTGGTATGTATAGGGCGATGTGCCTCCAACAGGTTGTGTTCCTGATATCTGGCCGTACAATATATTGGAACATACCGAATCGGTCCCGTTACCGGTTCTGGCAGAATGAATCATATTAAAGAGGAATCCATTGAGGCTGGGCCTGTAATTGTACCTGATCTCTCCTACCCCTTCAGCCAGTATTGTCGGACCGGGGGTACCACAGGCTACCGAAGCTCCTGAAGCTGAAGAAGGTACTGAAGCTGAGCTGAACCAAATAAGTCCGCCGCCACCGCCGCCACCCTCTCCGAAACCGCCGGGATTTGTCCCGCCGTTTCCGCCGTTCGACGATATCTGCAGGGGGCTGGAGTACCCCTGAAATGAGAGAGCCACTGATCCGCCTGCTCCTCCGCCTCCTGCTCCGGCGTCAGAAATTGCATTGGCAGCGGTGCTCCCGTTCAATCGTATATTATGATTTTTTGCATCTATCGAATCGGCAACAATGATGACAATACCTCCACCGTTACCTCCTGACGAAGCAGTTGATCCGGATGCCTGTGTCGACGCTCCTCCGCCACCGCCCAGGAAGAGTCCGCTCTGAATGACTGTGCCGATAATGTTCATTCCGCCATAACCGCCGTCGCGAGGGTCATTGCCGCATTGTCCGGAAACAAATTTCTCAAGTCCTCCGTCAGCGCCTTTCCCGCGATTTGATCCACCGCCACCGCCCGAGAACCAGCCATTACCTCCGCCACCGCCCGTGAAATTACGCCCCTGCCCCTTTGCATGGTCAGGATATAATAAATTACCCGAAGCATCATGGATTGCCACCCCTTCGCCTTTCAGACCTGCATCGTCCCAGGAAAGAGGATATGAATCGAGGCCGTTTGCAGCTTCATTCGCATAAACACATTCACCAATTCCCGCTACTCCCGGGGCACCGTTAAATCCCATTCCCGTTACATCAATATCAGCGTTAAGAGTGACCTTTCTTGCTGCCATAAATGCAAGAACACCGCCGATACTGTTCGTACTGTTCCATGCCGTGCAGGTAAGCGTTCCGATCACCACAGGTGCATTGTAAAAAGGCACCTGCACCAGTTGCAGGTTGCTGTTTATATCATACGTATTATTGTAAACATTCCTGGTAAAGTCAATTCTGCCTGTTGTGGTATTGACTGATTGAATAATCATAAATTCATATCCCCCAGGTGTTCCGAACACCGACTGTACGTTCACTCCGTATGAACCCTGAATTGTCTGAATGCCGACCCCATGCATCTGGATCAGAAGGACATAATCGCCTGCATTAAACTGCTGGGCCTGTGTAAGATCGCCAATGATTACATACCCGGCACCAATAGAGGTCACCTTTCCATATTTGTTTATAACTCCGCTTATATTTTCCTGGCCATCTATCCTGGACACCTCAATGCTTAATATAAGCAATAGAATGAATTTCAGATTTTTAATATTATGAGACAACTTATCTGTCATCAGGGAAAAAGGTTGAACCTCCTTACTAACGCTAAAATAACCAAATAATTGATTAAAATTCCCTATTTTTTAAACGGGAGGTTTATTTTCAGAAATCTTTTCAACATCCAGAAGAGGAAATTCTATGTAGAAGACCGAGCCTTTATCCGGTTCAGATTCGAACCAGATCCTGCCGCCTGCGTTTTCCGCATATCTTTGGGCAATAGACAGCCCAAGGCCGGTCCCTGATGATTTTGTTGTGAAGTTGGGAGTGAACATTTTGCTCTTTAATGAATTGGGAATTCCTGCGCCGTTGTCGGCTACTGACACCTCTATTTTAGAGTCTGCCACTGTAATGCTGACTTTTACTATTCCTTCGCATCCTGGAGGAATTGATTGTATTGCGTTCTTGATAATGTTAGAAAATATTCCGCGTACCTGCTCTCTGTCGGCCAGGATATAATATTTTTTATCATAGGGCCATCCTATCCTGAAGGTGATGTTATCGCTGTTCTTAAACAGCTCCACCGTGGTTCGCATCAGCTCAATAATGTCGAACCTGACGGGCTTTGCTTCAGGGATTTTGGCAAATGACGAAAATGCCGATGCAATTGAAGAGAGGTTATCGATATACTCAATCTGATTCCTTGTAAATTTCTCGAGCTTCTTTTCAAATCCGGAAGCGCCATCTTTCCATGATTTATAAAGCTGCTGCGTGTTCAGCTTCATCGGAGTCAGAGGATTCTTGATCTCATGGGCGATCTGTTTGGCCATTTCTCTCCAGGCATATTCCCTTTCGGAATTTGCAAGTTTCCTGGCACTGTCATCAAGCTCGTCCACCATATGATTATATTGCCGTACCAGATCTCCGACCTCATCTTTACCATTATAGGAAAGATGCTCACTTTTCTTCCCAAGCTCAACAGAACCAAGACGATTGCTCAGCATTTTCAGGGGAGATGTAAGACGGTTGCTGATGAATACCGCGAGGCTCATGGAAATGATAATGAGCAACAGGGTAAAATTGATCACGGCCATAATCATGTTTGAGATCTCGGCTGAAAGGACACTCTGCATCCTGAAATAGGGCAGATTCAGATAAGCAAGAAGCTCGTCATCCAAATTATAAAAGGGAACATATGCAGAGACAAACCTCAGGTTGCCTATTCTTTCCCTTTGGAAATACTCGCTCCGGTTGAGGCTTGTAAGATTATTGAAAGCTATATTGTTTATCCTGCGGCTTGTAAGATCCCTGTAGAAGATTTCGGGTCTGGAGGTTGCAAGCAGGTATCCGAAGCGGTCATAAAGGTTTATATCCGTATTGAAAGTGTTGGAGAGCATCACCAATACTTCATCAAGGGATCCGTATGCTCCGTTTTTCCAGTCGGGAGTAAGGCGCTTTTCCATCGAAAGCAGGCTTCCGAGTTCCATATTGACCGAATTAAGCTTTTCACTAAGATTTTCATAATGTTTTGTCTTATATTGTTTTATGGCCAGAGAAACCACAACAATTCCCACTAGTGCAAAAGAGAACAGCAGTATGCCTATAAATGATAATTGCAGCTTCTGCCTGAAGTTAAATACGAACAGGGTTTTAAGTTTTGGCCTTCTGACAAGCAAAAGAATAATGTTCGAACAGATAAGTATGAATATAAAAAGGTAAGCAAATGAGACAATCATATCACGGGCCGATATGGCTGGTCTGCTTATAATAACGGTAACGTTGCCGGTCCGGTAAAGTACATGCCTGTATTTTTCGGCATTAAAAACCCTGTAATCGGATATATTTTCAATATAAGCGGCGTCGGTTTTGCTATAAGAGAAATCGCCTGTCCGGAGTACAAGTTCTCCATTGATATATTTAGCAAAGGAGTAATTTTTAAGTCTGGTGTAACTATGGTATTTCTTGTCAAAAAGCAACTCGGAATAACCTGGCTGAAAAACGTTTATATCGCTGTAAAGATCAATGAACAATCCGTTTATTCTTTTTTCCCCGTGATCGAAATAAACCTGTCCGAGGTAGTTTGATCTTCCCTGCTTATTATCGATGAAATAGAATCCTGTTCCGGTAAGCTGATGTCCGCTCATTGCTATCCTCTTTTCAAAAAAGCCGAAACAGTCCTCATAGGTTTCTCCATGAATTCGGCCGGCTATCCTGAGTGAATCGCCCTTCATGCAAAGCACGACCTTGAAGTTAAAGTTGCCCCAGTAGCCGTCAAAGTAATTATCGTGGAGGTAATCCGAAATATCGTCGACATCGTTTTTCTCGAAATATTTTACATCCATCATTCTTTTCAGCGTTGTGTCGACTGAGATCTTAGGCCACATGTCGAGCAGAAGATGCTCTGCTATGGGATCATTTTCAGTTGAATATGTAACAAGCTGTATTTTGACATTTTCTTCCGTTCTTCTTTCAGAAAGAAATGTTATCAGAAAAAGGGAGTAAAGGCCGAATATTAATGAACATATGGCTGTCTGGTTAAAAATTCCCGTATCCTTCCGCTTCGAAAACCAGATGGTCGAAGCGATGCAAAAATAAAAAAGCGACAAAACAGCGAGCATTCCAGGTTGCGTCAGAAAGAAAGGAATAAGAATGATTATTGATGTGAGAAGTGACAGGATCATCGTGCCCGTTTTTGACACATTTACGGAATCGAATACTTTCAGCATGTACAGGAAGGGAATTCCGAACAGGAGGGCTATTGATACAAATCCTGTCAGGCTGAAAAAATTCATATCCAGCACTTTGAATGTCTCAAAGTTTATAGTCGAATTAAAAACAAGGTCGGAGAAAACCTGGTGGAACAACATAAAAAGCAAAGCACAGGGAACAAGCATCAGGGTCAGTGCAGTATAACCAGTATTCCCTGTTTTTCCGGTTTTTATTCTGACCGGCAGGTATTTGTAAAAAACAAATGCGAGGAAAGAGAGCATTATGCTTACGAGGAACAGATGACCGAGTGAAGGAATGAATCCATTCATGGTGTACCTGTAGGGCGAAAACAGCTCTGTCTGAAATAGTACTGCAGGTTTCCTGAAAAAAAGAATTATAAGGTAAATCAACGAAAGGCTGAGGGTGGAGCTGATGACTGCTATCGAGTTCCTTTTCCTGGCCGCAAAGTACATTGCCAGCCTGTAAATCAGAATAAGCAGTAAAATGAAAGAAAGCCCCCACAGCATGAGCGGTATAAAGATAAGGAACGTTTTGTCCTTGACTTCCGGGTAAATAAGTGTAAAAAGAAATGTGCCATCATCTGAGTATATCCTGAAACCTGATGCTTTCATGTTAAAGCTGAGCCCTGTCTTTGCAGGGACTCCGAATATCTTTAAAAACCCATTCTTTATAATATCATTTTCAAAGCCGAAATCGCTCCGCAACCTCAGCAATGCAACTATCCTTTCATTTCCTGCCCGGACCGACCTGGTAAGGAACCAGCCGTTCTGCAGGAATACCAGAGGTTGTTTATATATCGAATCGACAAGTGTGTGAGGAACGTCAAAATCGTTGTCGGACCAGTAAATAAGTTTTTCGTCTATATACTTAAGGATGGTGATATTGTTTTGCCCGGCGATCTCCGATATCCTGTTTTCAGAAGTCGAACCATGGCTCTCAGCCTTTGCAAGGATCGATTTCATGCCGGTCAGGCATTCATCCATAATGCTTTCCTTTTCATGGAGTATCCTGTTGAATCTTTTAGTCCTGTAGCTGTATTCAAAGTCACCGAGATAGACTGACTCTGCAGCTATTGCCAGGACGAAAGCAACGACTGTCAGGATCAGAGTCAGATATCTGAATTTTCTTTTCGCCATTTAACAGGTTTTTCAACTATTCATGATGATATGGATCTCCCCTGATGATGGTAAACACCCTGTAAAGCTGTTCCATGAACAATAACCGTACCAGCTGGTGCGAAAATGTCATTTTCGACAGAGAAAGCTTCTCATCTGCTCTGTTTGTAATACTTTCTGATATGCCCCAGGGGCCACCTATTACAAATACTATTCTCTTTTTCGGCATCATGAGCGCTTTTTCAAGAAATGAGGAGAATTCGATTGTGGTGTATTCCTTCCCTTTTTCGTCGAGGATAGCAATATAGTCACCATTCCTGAAGAACTGAAGCATCCTTTCCCCTTCTCTCAGTTTTTGTTCAGAAGCGGGCATATTCCTGGTATTCCTCAGATCGGGAATTGTGAATATTTCGAAGGGTGAATATTTTCTGATCCTTTCCGAATAAATTTCAACTCCCTCTGCAATATATTTTTCCGATGTCTTACCGGTTTGCAGTAATGCAACTTTCATAATAATTGGCGTGACTTTTGTGCATAATAAAAATGCATGGCATTAATTACAAAAATAACATAATATATTGTGTGGCGGCATATTTAAAATTACAGATTGGCCTCGAGGCTTGAACATTAAAAGGAAATTAGTTTACATTTGCAATAGTATTAAACCTGAAACCATAAAAGAAACGAACTGAATACTGAATAAATGAAATTCAAAAGTTTAATATTTGTTTTATTATTAGTGATCATCTCCTTGAATTCAGCTGCACAGGATCAGGCAAAAATCCCTTCGGAGATAGCGGTAGCCATGAAGACAGGAAATTCCGCTGAGCTTTCGAAGTTTATGAACCCGACTGTCGGGCTTCTGCTTCTTGAAAACGAGGATTTCTATAAAAAGAATGTTGCCGAAACGATCCTGAAGGACTTCTTTAATGAGTACCATGTGAAGGATTTTACCATCCGCCATCAGGGCGCAAAAAATGATGCCCAGTATGCAATAGGCAATCTTGAAACTGAAAAGGGGAATTTCAGGGTTTATATTCTGCTGAAGAAAGTCGGACAGGAATTATTAATACACCAGATACGCATTGAGCCCGACAATGGGAAATAACATCCTTACTGATTTCATCTTAAGAAGTCTTGAGGAAGATATCGGTAATGGCGATCACACATCAATTGCCTGCATCCCCCGCGGAGCAAAAGGCAAAGCAAAACTTCTGATCAAGGAGGAAGGAATACTGGCAGGCTGCGAGGTTGCTGAGACTGTTTTCAGAATAGTTGACAATGATATTGTTTTTGAAAGGTTTATCATTGATGGCACGTCAGTCCATAAAGGAGAGATCGCTTTTCATGTATCAGGATACAAGCAGTCGATTTTAAAGTCCGAAAGACTTGTCCTGAATATCATGCAGCGAATGAGCGGGATAGCAACCAGTACCAGACAGTATACAGAACTGATAAAAGATCTTCCTGCAAAGATACTTGATACACGGAAAACGACTCCCGGGATGAGGTTCCTTGAAAAGGAAGCCGTCAGGACAGGCGGAGGTTTTAACCACAGGATGGGATTGTACGACATGATCGTAATTAAGGACAATCATATCGACTATGCCGGAGGCATTGAAAATGCAATCCGGAGGACAAGAAGATACCTGAGTACGACCGGCAGGAACCTCAAAGTTGAAATAGAAGCAAGAAATCTTGAAGATGTAGACAGAATAATTGCAGCAGGCGGGGTTGACCGTATTATGCTTGATAATTTCAGCGTCACCGATACCAGAAAAGCCGTCAGGATTATTTCGGGGCGGTTTGAGACCGAATCGTCAGGTGGCATTACGATCGAGACGGTCAGGGCTTATGCTCAATGCGGTGTCGATTTTATTTCTGTGGGGGCTCTTACGCATCATATCAAAAGCCTGGATATGAGTTTAAAAGCTATATAGAATTGACATGCATGACTCCAGAAGTGCAGTGCAGTTACACGGCAAGGATAAGTTTAAACACGCTGTCTTTCCAGGCTTCAACCGAGTTCCCATCTATAAAGAAACCGGGGGCTTTTTTTAGCTGCCAGTCGGAAAATTAATTACATTTGAAACCATTTTACCCCAGAATGAAAAAATGTATCTGCCTCGGTTTTATTATGCTGCTCATGAGCTGCAAAAGGGAAGTTCCCGGTACGTGGATGACACCGCAAAGGGCAGAATATTATTTTAACAGGGTAGAAGAAATCTGCAACAGGGATAATGGTAAGCTTTGGGGCAGGAATCTATCGGGGCCACTGATGTTCGTTGACAGAAAAAGCAGGAAAATCTATGCCAATAAGCCTGATAATGAGAATCTTCTAAAGTCGAAAGAAAAAATTTACACTGGAACCTTCCCGAAGGAAAAAGTAATCAACAACGCTGCAGTCACTTATGGCGGAGTTCTATACGGAATGGTTCCCATCCCTGACAGCGAAGACGAATACAGGGTCATTTCAAGAGCCGTTCGCAGCCTTTTTCACAGGTTCCAGGAGACCATTGGCATACCCCACGAGAACTTTATTGCTGCAAATATGGATGACAAGGAAGCAAGGCTATGGATAAAGTTTGAATGGAAAGCCCTTAAGAAAGCAATCGGTTCAGAAGGTGAAGAACAGCTTCAAAGCCTGAGAGATGCACTTATATTCAGGGGATCGAACAGGGAAACATATCCGAATTATGCAACAGATGAAAACAGGTTTGAAACATATGAAGGTCTTGCCACTTTTACATATATTATGCTTGCAACCAGCTCACGGGAAGAATTCAGGAAAAGGCTTTTCGAGTACCTCGACAGGATCTATTCATATCAGTCGTACTCGAGATCATTCGGATTCATAAGTGGCGCACTCTATGCAACCCTCCTTTATGAAAAAGGGTTTGATCTCAAAACAATCAAAGACGATAATACCGACCTGGGAAAACTTGCCTGCGATCTTTACAAGATTCAACTGCCTGCAGTATGCAGGGATGTTGCAGGAAGCATTTCAATGAATTACAATACCAAGGAGGTCTTCAGGGAAGAAGAAAAAAGGCTCAGCGACATAAAGGAAAAAATCATTACCGAAGCCAGCACTTTTACTGAACGACCTGTTGTTTACCTTGATCTTGAAAGTCCTTACTTTGATTTTGAACCTGAGGATATCCATTCACTCGATACTCTCGGAACCCTTTATCTTTCAATCAGGGTATCAGATAACTGGGGAAAACTGAATGTTGATAAGGGTGGCTGCCTTGTCTCGAACAATTTCAAATATCTCCGGATCACTGCCAAAGGGCTTAAAAAAGATAAAAACCATATTTACGGGGATGGCTGGCACCTGATCCTCAATGATAACTGGGAAATGGCCCAGGTCAATCAGAACTATTTCGTCAGGAAAATGATGCCATAGAGCCGGTTGTGCAGTCAGGCAGTCACCAAAACATTTCAGGATTTTGAAAAGCTCTTAAGGTATTCCTCAAGCGACCTGATCTTTGACTCGGTGTCGCTTTTCTTCTTTCTTTCAAGCTCAAGTACTTTTGAAGGAGCGTTCTGAACAAATCGCTCATTATTAAGCTTTTGCATTACTGTTTCAAGAAATCCCCGGTAATAATCCATATCTGCCCTGATTTTCAGCATTTCGTTTTCCGCATCAATTTTCTTTCCCAGCGGTATGTAAAACTCAGTGGTCCTGATCATGAATGATGCAGATCCTTCTGTCTTTCCATCAACAAATCTGACATCCTGAATGTTACCGAGCTTTGTTATCACAGGCAGGAGTTCATTATCGTACTCTTCCTTTCTGCTCCTTATAAGAAGTTCCGTTTTATCCCTTCCGGGAATCTTTTTTTCCTTCCTTAATGCTCTGATGGCCGTTACTGTTTCCTTAGCAATTTCAAACCGGGCGGCAAGTTTTTTTGAGTATTTCCCGACTGTCGGCATGCTGCTGATCATAAGGCTCTCACCATCATTTCGCTCTGAGATGAGATGCCATATTTCCTCGGTAATGAATGGCATGAAAGGATGAATAATATGCAGCAAGCTGTCAAATACCCG
The DNA here is from genome assembly GCA_963789985.1 of uncultured Bacteroidales bacterium. Lineage (GTDB taxonomy): Bacteria > Bacteroidota > Bacteroidia > Bacteroidales > VadinHA17 > LD21. The sequence goes on from CAWBNA010000006.1 coordinate 71,749, forward strand.
AATAGTGGCGTCGTAAGTCTCTCTGTCAACCGGTTTTTTATATTCCGGCTTTATTATTTCGAGATACCAGCCTGAGAATTCATCCCAGAAAAGCTTATAGGTATTCATTAGCGCTTCGGAAATCCTGAATTTCCTGAAATCCGAATCAATTTCAGCGGCTGATTTCTTAAGGATTTCATTGATCCATTTTACTGCAACCCCTGAGTACTCAGGCTGTGGTATATTGTCATCAATTTTCCAGCTCTTAACGAGCCGGAAAGCATTCCATATCTTGTTTGCAAAATTGCGCCCCTGTTCGGGCAGGGAATCATCATAAAGCAGATCATTGCCTGCTGGTGAGCAGAGCATCATTCCCACTCTGACGCCGTCGGCCCCGTACTTCGCAATAAGATCAAGCGGTTCAGGTGAGTTGCCAAGCGATTTCGACATTTTACGTCTCTGCTGGTCACGGACAAGGCCGGTAAGGTAAACATTCCTGAAAGGTTTTTCACCTTCATATTCATAGCCGGCAATTATCATCCTTGCCACCCAGAAGAAAAGTATTTCCGGAGCAGTGATAAGGTCGTCAGTAGGGTAATAATATTTAAGATCGGGATTCCCCGGATTATTTATGCCATCGAAGCAGGTTATCGGCCAAAGCCATGATGAGAACCATGTATCAAGGACATCCTCCTCCTGCCTCAAGTCCTTTTCATTAAGAGTTTTATTGCCGCTTTTAATCCTTGCAAGCGAAAGTGCCGATCTGATATTTTCTGCAACAACAAACTCATTTTCCGTATAATACCACGCAGGTATCCTGTGTCCCCACCATAGCTGCCGGCTTATGCACCAGTCATGGACATTTTCCATCCAGTGTCTGTAAAGGTTCCTGAATTTAGGAGGATAAAGGCTGATCCCGCCGCTCATCACCGCGTCGAGAGCCGGCTTTGATATATCCTTCATACGCAGGAACCACTGCATCGAAAGCTTTGGTTCAATAACCGAATTTGTGCGCTCCGACCTGCCTACCTTATTATTATATCGGATAACTTTTGCAAGATTGCCTGTCCGCTGAAGTTCCTTCTCAGCAAGATTCCTTGCGGCAAACCTGTCGGCACCGGAAAACATGCCGGCTGCTTCGCTGATTGTCCCGTCGTCGTTAAATACGTCTATCGTTGGCAGTTTATGCCTGATTCCAATTTCATAATCGTTGATGTCGTGGGCAGGTGTTATTTTAAGACATCCTGTCCCGAATTCCATATCAACGTAATCATCAAAAATAAAAGGTACCTCCCGGTTCACCATCGGTACAATTACTTTTTTCCCTTTCATTTGGAGATATCTTTCGTCAGCAGGATTGGCGCAGACAGCCGTATCACCCAGGATTGTCTCCGGGCGGGTGGTTGCAACTGTTATGAAGTCATCTTCACCTACGATTTTGTACTTTACGTAATAAAGTTTCGATTTCTCCTCGGTATAATTAACCTCCTCATCGGAGACTGCAGTCCGTGCTTCAGGGTCCCAGTTGACCATACGCACTCCTCTGTAAATAAGTCCTTTATTATAAAGATCGACAAACACCTTTATCACCGAACTGTATCTTTTGTCATCCATCGTGAAAAGAGTCCGGTCCCAGTCACATGAAGCGCCGAGCTTCTTAAGCTGTTCAAGGATTATTCCTCCGTGTTTTTCGGTCCATTCCCATGCGTAACCAAGAAATTCGTCCCTGGTCAGATCATGCTTCTCAATGCCCCTGGCCTTAAGCATGGCAACAACCTTTGCTTCAGTTGCTATCGATGCGTGATCAGTGCCGGGAACCCAGCAGGCATTTTTACCCATCATCCTGGCCCTCCGGACAAGTACATCCTGAATTGTGTTGTTGAGCATATGTCCCATGTGAAGCACGCCCGTGACATTCGGAGGCGGGATCACGATTGTATAGGGGTCCCGTTCATCAGGTATGCTGTGGAAATAGCCATTCTTCATCCAGTAACTGTACCATTTGCCTTCGGTCCTGGAAGGCTCATATTTTGAAGGAATATCCATGATCTTATTTGATAGTGATTTACTTTAATGAAAGTGCAAAATTATAAAAATTCATTATATTAGGCGATTATCAGTAAAAAAGGCCGGCAGATCGTTCTGACCGTAAAATTCAGAGGCAATTAATTAATACTGAAATGAAAAAAGGAGTAAAGAAGGTAACTGGATTTATCGTGCTGGCAATTATTGCGGTTATGTTGCTTAAATGCACGAAAATAACCAATAATAATAATGTGGTGCAGACACTTACAAGGGAGGACAGTTTGATCCTGACACTGATTTATTCGCTCAACTCCGACAGTATCTTATCAACTACCACATGGTTGCAGCAAATGGGCACAAGGTTTGCACTTGCCGACAACAGAAGAAAGGTGGCTGAGAGCATCAGGAAAAGGTTTCTGGGGCTCGGATACGCCAATGCATCTCTCGATTCGTTCCAGGCGGTTACAACCTACAACAGCCAGGAATACACGACATGGCAATACAATGTCACAGCGGAGCTGGTGGGATCATCCCATCCTGATTCCGTTAATATTCTGGGCGCTCACTACGATGATATCGTTTCGGCAACGGATCCTTTTGTTGCTGCTCCGGGGGCTGATGACAATGCAAGCGGAGTGGCATCAATGATTGAAATAGCAAGAGTGATGAAAATCAATAATTACAAACCTTCAATAAGCGTGAAGTTTGTGGCTTTTGCCGCAGAAGAATTCGGGCTTCTGGGCAGTGCTGATTTTGCAGAAAAACTTAAGGAGTCAGGAAGGCCTGCCGGGATAGTCCTAAACTCTGAAATGATAGCAAATGAAACATTTACAAACAAGCTTTTATGGGTAGTAAATGTCGTTTTTTACAAAAATTCGGATGCCCTTTCAAAAGAGGCTAACAGCATCTCATATTATTATATAGGCCTTTATGCTAACCCGGATTCAACTGACAATGAAAGCTTTGGCAGCTATTCATTTTACAAAAAGAACTATAATGCAGTGACCTTAACTTCAAGCGAAAATGATGCAAATCAATATACGCTGAATGATGTCGTCGATAATTGCAATTTCACTTATTGTATGTTCGTAACAGGAACCACATGTGCACTTCTTGTTCATTATGACTGATCATAAAATATTATTTTTCAACTACTTATGATGGTCTTTTATTCGGTCACGAAAAAGTTGAATTTGCCACAAAAATATAATCTATTATTAGCCAGCGGAATAAAACTTCATATATCTTTGTCTATTCATAAAAAAGTGAAAAACTATGAGAAAAAGATGGATTTACATTATGCTTTTTGTTGTGTTACCTCTCAGCTCTTTTGGCCAGGATGTAAATAATAATAATAATTATTCCTTCACTTTTGGAATTTACGGCGGCGTTGGGGAAAATATCAACGGGTACAGGTTCAACCCAAACATTTATGGTAATAATTTTTATGCAAACAAACTTGCCTGGAACATAGGCGTTGATTACAGTTATATGGCGACAAAAAAACTGAGGCCACATATTGCAGTGGAGTATTTACAGACATATTATAATACCGACTGGGTCGATGCCAACCTTACCGATATGAATAAAACAATTGTATTTCTGTTCAATTTCGGTATGAGCCTCCACTGTGATTACCTGTTAATTAATACAACATCTTTCCAGGCATTTGTATCTCCCGGCCTGGTCCTGGATTTTGTCATTGGGTCTGATCAGAAGGATATAAGGAATGACGGGACACACGGATGGTCCAATTATAACAACATTTATGATGAACATCACGCTAATTATATGGGCGGAGCCCTTTCAGCAATTCTGAAATACAACGTAACCAAACAAGTTGGAATAAAACTCGAACCTGAATATACTCTCTTTTTCAGGAAATTTGAGGTCAGTAATGATAAGGCCTACCAGCGATTCAGAGTCAATTGCGGTGTGGAATTCAATTTTTATTAATAGCAGGGCCCGTTTAAAAACACAGGTTTTTTATAAGGATTTTTCTTAAATTTGTTCAGCAACATTTAAGAAAAATCCTAATTTAAGTTTTTTATGCCGTCTATTTCCGAAAAAGGCAGGAGAATGCCTGCTTCTCCAATCAGGAAGCTTACCCCGTTTGCAGAAGAGGCCAAAAGAAAGGGCAGGAAAGTATATCACCTGAATATCGGGCAGCCCGACATTCCAACGCCTGAAGTTGCTATTAACGCGATCAGGAATCTTGACCTTAAAATAATTGAGTACAGCCATTCTGCAGGCAATGAATCATACCGGCGTAAGCTGGCTGATTATTACTGTAAGGCAGGTATCGATGTAGACTATTCCCAGATCATTATAACCACCGGTGGTTCTGAAGCTGTACTGTTTTCCCTTATGTCGTGCGTAAACCCGGGAGAAGAGGTTATTACTCCTGAACCTTTCTATGCCAATTATAATGGATTCGCAGTTGCAGCCGGAATTAATATTGTTCCTGTAATTTCTTATATTGAAAATGATTTTGCACTCCCTCCGATAAATGAGATCGAGAAGAAAATAACTCCGAAAACAAAGGGTATAATTATATGTAATCCGAATAATCCTACAGGTTATCTGTATTCCAGGGACGAAATGATGGATCTCAGGGACATTGTAAAGAAGCATGATCTCTTTCTTTTTTCTGACGAGGCTTACAGGGAATTCTGCTACGACGGAGCAATTCATTATTCTGCGATGCAATTTGAGGGAATAGAAAATAATGCAATACTTATCGATTCGGTATCAAAACGTTACAGTGAATGCGGAGTTCGCATAGGTGCTCTTATTAGCAGGAACAGAGAAGTTATCAGTACCGCCCTCAAGTTTGCCCAGGCCCGGCTCTCTCCTCCCGGCCTGGGTCAGATTGCAGGCGAAGCATCAATTGACACTCCCCGCGAATACTTTATTAATGTAAACAGGGAGTATACTGAGAGGAGAAATTTCCTGGTGGAATCTCTCAACAAAATTCCCGGAGTATATTGTCCTAAGCCTAAAGGAGCATTTTACACTGTAGCAAAGCTTCCTGTCGATGATTCGGAAAAATTTGCCCAATGGATGCTCGAGAAATTTGAATATAAGAATCAGACAGTTATGGTAGCACCGGCTTCGGGTTTTTATTCAACACCAGGTTATGGCAAGAATGAAGTAAGAATTGCATATGTTCTCAGGATTGAAGATCTTAAAAATGCCGTCGAGACAATTGAAGAGGCATTGAAAGTGTACCCGGGAAGGAAATGACCTAAAAGCCCGGTTATTGTTGTGATTTGAAAAAGTTCCTAAAAACAATACTTCTTCATTTTCCCGTAAAATCTTTGAAAGATGAACAATACACTTAATTGTATCGCCATAGATGATGACCTTCCTGCACTGGAAGTCGTTGCCGAATACTGTTCCAAGATCAGGTTCCTTAACCTGACCGATACCTTCACAAATCCATTTGATGCTGTTCAGGTTCTCAATAACGATAAGGTTGACCTGCTTTTTCTGGATATCGTAATGCCACAGATCTCGGGAATCGAATTTCTGAAAACCCTTTACAACCCTCCGATGATCATATTCACAACTGCTTACAAAGAATATGCAGTTGAAGGATTTAATTTCGACGCAGTTGATTATCTTGTCAAACCATTGGCTTTTGACCGCTTCTCAAAAGCCGTCAATAAGGCATTTCAACTTATCAAGCTAAGAACACCTGCTGATAATCATGAAGTTGATAATAGTGTCAATACACCCGGATTTCTTATGGTAAAAGTTGAATACAGTACGATCCGTATTGACCTTAATAACATCCTCTATATAGAAGGGTTGAAAGACTATGTAAAAATTTTCACTGAAGGGAAACTTATACTGACAAAAACCACGATGAAGAATATCATGGAAAAATTGCCTTCCTTTAATTTCTTCAGGGTTCACAAATCATATATCGTTCCTGTCAACAAAATTGACATGATTGAAAATAACAGAATAATCATTGGCAATCAGCGAATTCCGATAGGTGAATCATTCAGGATTCCGTTTTTTAAGGCAATAAATAAGGCTCTTATCTGAAAAAGGTTAATAATACCTTTTCTTCTCAAACCAGCGAGCCCTCAGAGGGAAATCGAGATTAAGAGTGCAGTAATTCTCCCTGAAGAGACCATTCTTCTCGGTCCCATTCGTTCCCAGTTCGAGAGAAGCATTTAATATACTTACCGTTCGCCAGAGAGGAAATCCTGCTCCAAACGTAATGCCATAGTAGTTTATGGGAAGATTGTATAATGTAAAGTAAGATTCCCGGTAGACAACCCCAACTCTGTAAAATATCATTTTCGTGGTTCCCTTGTTCAAACCCTGGGAAGGAAATTCAACTCCGACTGAAATCCTGTCAGTGTTCCTGGCCCTGACAATCGAATTGTTCAGGACAGTTCCTTTCCACATACTTCTTTCAAAATCCACTCCCGCTTTGAAAAAATCCTTGCTTACAGCTAATCCGATTCCAAAACTCTCAGGTATTTTATATTTATAGGAACGATCTGTAAGAGTATTTGTACCATCATCGGTTGTCATAGTTGTAACATTATCTGTTCTTAGCTTCTGTTCATTACTGTAAGTAAGCCCGATAAGGTAGTCGAATTTTTTCACGTTAAAATGGTAATTCAGCCCGTAATTAAAATCAAAATTCGATATATATGTAATATCCTTAAGATTATATGGTAAAACAGTAGATGATTCTATATGTGTAACATTACCAAACAGGTATGAAATATTTACACCAGCCGAAAGATTTTTGAATATTTTAACGGAACCTCCAAGCAGAATCTGGTTCACTCCTCCATTTCCAGAGTATGTTTTAACATAGGTCTGTGTACTTCCGTCAATAGAGGCATTGGTATTTATATTGTAACCTATTGAGCTGTAAGGTGTAAATCCAAAACATGTTGACAGCCACCGGGATATTCTGAAGCCCATCAGCATGTACTTGAGGTTTGCATTGACCAGTGACTGACTTTCAGTACTGGTTGAAAAAGAAGTATATTTTCCGAAAATGCCAATTTCAAATATTGAAAGCAGGCTATCGAGACCTGTATAGGAAGCCGGATTGCTTATATTGAGGTATCTGTCGGACATAAAAGCAATCCCTGTTCCTCCCATGGCATCGGATGGACCTGTGCTGTTTCCTTCAAGGGCCCCGAGCCCGAATGATGAATAAGGTGACGAGGTTGTCTGTCCTGCGGCATTTTCAACCTGAAATACTGTTACAAGAGATAGCAGGGAAAATATATATATGAATTTTTGCATTTACAAATCAATAAGATAAATAATAAATCAGCAGGTAAACTGAAGGATACTTTGTATCAATAACCATCCGGTCGTAAGTTGTTTTGAACTTGGTGTCACTCGGTCCGATCAGCAATCCGTTAACCGTATTGAAAAAACCTCCGGAAAGCTGGTTATTCAAGTAATTTGTAATATCGTATGTATAGCTCGTATTCTCGTTATACACCGGATCATTGACAAAAGTTGCAGTCAGATATTGTGAACTATTGACCATCAGTGTACCAGTTATTTGATTGGTGTTATTGGTTGTATATAAATACAGGCTTTTGTTTTTGGGCAGACTGAAAATATTGTAGGTGCCCTGGGCAGGTTTAATAACAAGCTCAGCTTTAAGAATATTCCATGTCTGGTTAAGAAACAGATCAGGCAGGGAAGGAAACTGCACTTTTGGCATAATTCCCGTTATTCCCTGCATAAATGCTTCATTATTTGTCTTATCGGATGGTAATATATTACCATTCGCTTTTATGGAACTAAGCGGTGTTCCAGCGAGATTAAGCCTGTAATGGTTAAACTGATGATTCAGAGTGCCCATGGCAAAGTAGGTCTCCTGCCTCTTATCGGGTTGGTCATTAAAGTGATAGTACATTTTCAGGTAAAGACTGGTGTTAGCTGCCCTGAAGCCGATCACAGCCTTGTTTTTTGTAGAATCCGAAACCAGGACAAAACCATTTATGTAACTATCAAACAGGTCTTGGGTGGAGATAGCGTCATCACCATTCAGTACCATCGTGAATAACTTTTGCCCGAAGTCATTAATTGGTATTCTCACAATTGAGTCTGAAGAAGTGGGCTGAGGATAGAATGTCAAGCTTCCTATCGCATCAGGGGAATAAGGGAATGAAGAGTTGTTGTAGAGATAACCGTCGGTGAATGGTGTTATTTCTGTTGTAAGCTGACGTACACTTAATGTCATCAGGGACGTGGTATCTCCATAATAGTATTTTGAATAAATAAGGACTATTGCAGCTGAGTCATAAACATCATTATCAGTAAGATCTGTGATTTTCCTGTATGTAAGATCAAAATATGATTCACAATTGAGAGCTCCAAATACATTATCATTATAACTGCCAGCCAGTGCGGTCTTTTGATTCGAAGTAGCTATGGAATCGAGAATTACAGTCGACAGATTAACTTTGAAAGAATCAATTAATGCCAGGTTAGCCTGAGCCTGGAAGAAATCTTCACCGACATTAAATTCACTTGATTTTGTACATGAGGTGGTAAATAGTGTAACAGGCAAAAGAAAAACTGACAACAATACGGAAATCTTTGAAAATAAATAAATTTGATCCATCAACTTGCCCTCGCCTTTATACTTCATCACACATTCAATTTATGCAAATGAATATTAAAACGAGATACCAACAAAGCATAATATACAAACGGGGTAAAATAGTAGACTTACAAGCCTTTTATAAGGACATTATTTTAATAAAAATGCATTATAAAATATATTTTTTGAAATATATTGGCTGATACGCATGTAATAAATATATTTGCAAGAGATTTATCGCTAATAATTGGTATGTGGTCTACAATTTTAAAGTTTATATCTACTAAGCTTTTTATTGAAGTATGCTTCAAATAGTTTTGTGAAAGTAATTAATAAAAAACCCATAAAATGACGTACAAGAAGGTTAAGATTTGGATCGGAGCTCTGGTGTTAGTTTTTTGCCTTGGGGTCTTTAGTTCCTGTAATGAAAGCAGTACAGATTACATTGGTAACTGGGTGAAACTATCTGCCTTTGACGGTGTTACCCGGGGTGAGGCTGTAGGGTTTACCATAGGGACAAAAGGATATGCAGGGACAGGTTATAACGGGGACAATCAGATAAGGCTGAATGATTTCTGGGAGTACGATGCCTCAAGAGACACCTGGACCCAGAAAGCTGATTTACCCGGTGTGGCAAGAAGCAGTGCCGTTGGTTTTGGAACCGATACCAAAGGTTATATAGGTACAGGATATGATGGCAGAAACAGACTCAGTGACTTTTATGAGTTTGATCCACAAACAAATATATGGACTCAGATAGCTGATTTTCCCGGCTCAGCACGATACGCCGCCCTTGCAATGACTATTAATAATAAAGGATACGTTGGAACAGGATATGATTTAAATTATCTGAAGGATTTCTGGGAATATGATCCTACAACCGCAACCTGGACACAAAAAGCAAGCGTGGGAGGAGACAAGCGTATGAGTGCAGCCTGCTTTGTTATCAATGGAAAAGGGTACGTAACTACCGGGATTGAAAATTCTACTTATAACAATGATTTGTGGGTGTACGATCCTAACGCTGATCAATGGACACAACTGAGATATATTTATAATTATTCCGACGAAAGCTATGATGATGCTTATACTACAATAGAAGGTGCGGGGAAGGTTGGTTTTGCAATAAACGGGAAAGGTTATCTTGCTACAGGAGGAAAAACCACCGGCAAAGAGACATGGGAATATGATCCCACCACCGATCTCTGGACAGAGAAAACTTCTTTTGAAGGTGCTACAAGAACAGATGCGGTCGGGTTTGCAATCGGCAGCAGAGGATATGTCCTGACCGGAAAGAGTGGCACATCAACATATCTGGATGATGTCTATGCATTCGATCCTGATGCAGAATATAATGCAAATGACTAACCGTAAAACGGTTATTACTGCATTTGTCATTTTTTTATTTGCAGTTTCTTTTTTAATTTATATCACAGGCAGGAATAATACATTTAAAGTAAATACATATAAATCGGGGGATGGCTGGGGATACGATGTCTTAGTCAAAAACAAAGTCTATATCCATCAGCCATTTTTGCCTGCTGTAGAAGGCAACATCCCGTTCGAAAACAAAAGTACTGCAAGGAAGACTGGCGATCTTGTGGTTAAAAAACTGAAGAAGCACAAATTACCTACAATAACTCGGGAAGAGGTTAAATCAATTACGGGACAATAAATTCAGTTACTTTTTTGATTCGATCATTCTTCTCTGAATTGTTTCGTCTTTTGCAATATAATCCGCCTGTTTGAAAAGTTAAGATCAGTTAACCAAAGCAGGTAATTGAAAAGCCTGTCAGGACAAATGTCGTTAATCATTTTTAGTTACAAAAGATTATACAATGGGCTTCTCATAATTTATACAGCAGGTATTTTGCTCTTATCTTTCTGAACTTCGCCAGTCCATCCTTCCATGAGGCCCTGATCTGAGCAGCACTCATGCCCTTTATTATCTGTTCTCTGAGAAGAGTCCCTGAAGCAAGAATGTCAAAATAGGAATTGAAAAATCTGCTTTTGTCCGGATAGTTTCTGTAAGTCTCAATAAGCCATTCAAGATTTATTCGGGGAGCCGGAACAATTTTGTCCTTCATTGCATCCCTTAAATCTTTCCCGAAGCATTTTTCACCCTTGAACGGCGGATCGCTGGCGCCAGGCATACTTTCAGGAGTGAAATTGAATCCGTTACCCGGCAGTTTTGGTGAACCGTACACCTGGAAAGGGAAACCTGTCCCTCTTCCTACCGAAATATCAGTTCCTTCGAAAAAGCAGAGTGACGGGTACAGATAAATTGCCGTCTGATTCGGCAGGTTTGGCGAAGGTTTTACAGGAAGGTCATATAATGTGCTATGAGTGTAATTCTGACATGCTATTACAGTCAGGTCGCATTTTACGCCGTTCTTCAGCCAGCCTTCACCATTGATCATCCTTGCGTACTCACCCACCGTCATTCCGTAAACCACAGGAACAGGATCAAGTCCCACAAATGAACGGCGTGCAGTATCAGCGATATTTCCGTCAACATAAAAGCCATTCGGATCTGGCCGGTCCAGAATGATGCATTTGATATGATTTTCAGCGCATGCCTCAACGACGTAATGAAGTGTTGATATATATGTATAAAACCTAGCTCCCACATCCTGGATATCAAATATTACAACTTCGATTTCTGAAAGGTCCTCTCCGGTGGGCTTGAAGTGAGCACCGTACAAGCTTACCAGCGGGATGCCCGTTAAAAAATCCCTCCCTGATTCAATTTTCCGGCCGGCATCAGCCATCTCTCTGAATCCATGTTCGGGGGCAAATATTTTTTTTACCATTATTCCTTCTGACAGAAGTGTATCAACAAGATGCTTCCTGCCTACAATTGAGGTCTGGTTTGCAACTATGGCAACGGATTTCCCCCTTAAAAGATTGATATATAAGTCCATTCTTTCTGCACCTGGAACCGGCTTATCCGGAACTCCATAACAGGCTGTAAACAAGAGTGCCGACAACAGAAAAAAGAAAAGAACAAAGTTTTTCATCCATAGCGCTTGAGGATGTAAAACTAATATTTTTTATCCATTCCGGGATTTATCTGTAGCTCTCTGTGGATGAAGAATATTTCAAGAACTTACATAGAAGGTTACACTGAGAAATGTTAATTTTGAGGTGAATAATTAAAATGAATTTACCATACTTCATAGCTCACAGGATCATTAAGGGAAGACGCGAAGGAACCTCATTCTCAAGGCCCGTAAACGTCATTGCCGTGATAGGCATAGCCATGGGCCTTGCTGTAATGATACTTGCCGTATCAATACTTACCGGTTTTAAGAAACAGATAAGGGAAAAAGTTGTAGGCTTCGGTTCGAATATCCAGATACTTAATTTTGATTCAAATATTTCCCTCGAGACTGCTCCGATAAGCGATACCCAGTCATTTATCCAGGTTATAAAAAAAATGCCTGGCATCAGTCATGTTCAGGTTTTTGCAACAAAAGCAGGAATAATCAAGACTGAGGAGGAGATTCAGGGTGTGGTGCTCAAGGGAGTCGGCAGCGATTTCGACTGGAGCTATTTCAAAAGCAATATGGTCGATGGTTCAGTATTCAATGTTACCGATACAGGACGCACAAATCAAGTGATAATCTCGAAGAAAATATCTGATATGCTGGGGCTTAAAACGGGAGATACTTTTTCAATGTATTTTGTGCAGGATCCGCCAAGAAGCAGGAAGTTCACAGTCAGTGGCATCTATGAGACCAGCCTTGAAGAATTTGACAAGATATATGTGTTCTGCGACATCGGTCATATCAAACGCCTTAACGGCTGGAGAGATGATCAGGTAAGTGGTTTTGAGGTTTTTATAGATGACTTTGACAAGCTTAATGAGATGACCTATAAAATAAGGGACGCAATAGGCTACCGGATGTCGGAGAATGAAACGAAATTTAAGGTCATAAACATCAGGACCAAGTACCCTCAGATCTTTGACTGGCTGAATTTCCAGGACATGAACGTAATCATCATTATTGTCCTTATGATACTTGTTGCAGGTTTTAACATGATCTCCGGGATCTTGATACTGATACTTGAAAAGACAAACATGATCGGGGTGCTTAAGGCTCTTGGCAGCGAGAACAAAACGATCCGGAAGGTTTTCCTCTACCAGGCTGCCTGGCTAATTGGAAAGGGACTCTTCTGGGGCAATCTTGTCGGCATCGGACTGGCTCTCCTTCAGCTTAAGACCGGACTTGTAACTCTTGATCCCACCTCATATTATATAAAGACAGTGCCTGTTAATCTTGTGCTTTCGCACATTATAATGCTGAATGCCGGAACAATGATCGCGATAATACTGATGCTTCTGATACCTTCACAGCTAATTTCAAGGATCACTCCGGTGAGGGCAATCAGGTATGATTAGAAAGTAAGGCAGAACATTGTCTCCTTACCGGGGACTGACCTTACCTTCAGATTACCTCCATGCTCCAGCATTATCTGTTTTGAAATATTAAGCCCTATACCGGAACCGTCTTTTTTAGTTGTAAAAAAAGGAACAAAGATTTCATCAATATTATCTTCAGAAATACCCGGGCCATTATCTGTTACTGAGATTTCGGGCTGTTGATTAATACTTTTTCCTGCAGAAATAATGATCCTTGCCGCAGGGTTATTCTTGTTTGCCTCTATAGCATTTTTAAGAAGGTTTATCAGCACCTGTGAAATCAGGTTCTCATCGGCATAGATCTCAAGATCAGGATCTTTCAGCGATACAAACAGCTCAATATTGTTGCCTTTTTTAAGAGATGAGTATAGTATCTGGACACGGGTAATCAGGTCAGAAGCTTTAAATGTTTTTCTGACAGGCTCAGGTATCCTGGTAAGTTTCCTGTACGACTCAACGAACGACATCAGGCCCCTGCCCTGGTCCTGAATTACATTCAGCCCCTGCAGTGTGACTGAAATTGTTTTTTCGTCTACTTCTGAAGGAGGAATGGGAACGCCATCATTGCTGTAAATTCGTGAAAGGCTTTCAGAAAGGGAAGTGATAGGGGTTATGGAATTCATTATTTCATGCATCTGGACCCTTATCAGCTTAAGCCATGAATCGACCTCTTTTTCATCAAGTTCGTTCTTGATATCCTGCACCGAAAGAATTGTCAGCTCTTCTTTTGCTGTTTTAAAGGAAGTAGCCTTCAGTGAAAGCTGAATGTCTCCCCGTGAGCCTTTGAAATGGACAAGGCGCCGCTCAAAAGGCCTGATGTCTGAAATTGCCTGAAAGAGTTTCCGGTCAACGCGCGAAATCTGTTGAAGATGTGTAAGAACTTCCAGCGATAACAGCTTCTTTGCAGCGGTGTTGGCATGAATAATAAACCCCTGTTTATTATAGGTAATTATGCCGGTTGCCAGGTGTTCAATCAGGGTCTGGAAATATTGCTCCTGCCTGACGTTCTCAATTTTCAGCTGTTGTATCTGATCATTAACCTTTTTCATACTCTGACTTAATTCTGTCAGGCTTCTGTTTTTTTTGTCGGCAGGGAAAGAGAGGTTGGAATCTTCATTCCTGACCGCATTAAAAAAAAAGGCTATTTCCCTGTTGGTCTGGTTAATGTAGGAAAAAAGGCTTGCTGTCATCAGTATATCCACCAGCAGGCAGAATACCGGTATCAGATATGACTGACCCGAAGAAATGAAATATCCTGCGAAAGCTGAAGCTGCAAGAATCACCAATATTCTGATTATTATGTTTAAATAGAAATTTCTCATTATCATCTGTTGGCTTTCTTTAATTTATTGTAGAGTGTCTGCCGTGTAATTCCAAGGTGTTCAGCAGCGGCGCTTAGATTGCCGTTATATTTTGCAAGGGCCTGCTGAATAAGTTGCTTTCCCATTTCATCCAGCCTGGGGAGCGGAGAATCGCTTTTTGGGAAAATGCTGGAATGATTCAGATAGAAATCATCAGGCTTAAGGACAGATGTATCGCTGAGGATCACTGCCTTCTCAATTGTATGCTGAAGCTCTCTTATATTTCCTGGCCATGAATACTGCATCAGCTTTTTCTGAGCCTGGCTGGTGATTTTCAGGCTGCTCTTATTGTATTTCGAAGAGTACTTCTTCATAAAAAAATCTGCAAGAACGAGAATATCTTCACCCCGTTCCCTGAGAGGAGGCACTTCTATCTGGATTGTGTTTATCCTGTACAGCAGATCTTCACGGAATTGCCCTTCCTTCACCATCAGATCAAGGTTCTTATTTGTTGCGCAGATAAGCCTGATATCGACAGATACCGGCTGGTTTGATCCTATTCGCGACACCTGCCTGTTCTGGATCACCGTCAGAAGTTTTGCCTGAAGGTGAAAAGAAAGATTCCCTATTTCATCGAGAAAAAGAGTGCCGTTGTTTGCAGCTTCAAATTTTCCCGGACGCGATTCATGGGCGTCGGTAAATGCACCCCTGACAAAGCCAAACAATTCGCTTTCGAAAAGTGTTTCTGTTATTGCACCCATATCCACATTTACAAGGACTTCATCGGACCGGTTGGAAAGCCGGTGGATCTCACGTGCTATAAGCTCCTTCCCTGTTCCGTTTTCTCCCGTTATAAGAATATTGGCATCAGTTCCGGCTACTTTATGCACCATATTCAGCACATTCATCAGACTGGGAGAAGAGCCGATAATAAATTTCTGTTCACGGTTGATCTCCTTTTTCAGAACGCTCTCCTTCTCTTTCAGCCTTGAAACTTCTTTCCTCGAGAGGTTAAGCTGAAGAGCAGATTTCAGGGTAGCAAGGAGCTTCTGATTGTCCCATGGCTTAAGCACAAAATCAGTCGATCCCATCTTCAGCGACTTGACTGCCAGTTCTATATCGCCATAAGCTGTCATCATCACTACCGATACTTCAGGATTGTTTTCCCTGATCTGCTCAAGCCAGAAGATGCCTTCGTTGCCTGAATTGACTCCCGCATTGAAATTCATATCAAGAAGAATAATGTTATAATCTTTCTTCTTAAGCTCGGCCAGCAACAGGTTAGGATTTGACAAAGTGGTAATTACCTGAAATTCGGATGAAAGAAGTATTTCAAGGGTGCTTAAAATGCTCTTATTATCATCCACTATAAGAATATTCCCCTTTGCCATTTTGCTTTTTTTCAAAAGTAATCAACTCAAAGCCCAAAGTCAATGATGTGTTAAAATATTTTACACTGTGGTGTAAATATTTTTAACAAATACAAAATAAGGCTGAAGGCGTTTAGCATTGATATTCTATATGTTAGAATATTGGCACTGTTTTGGAACATCGTTAAGAAATAATTATTGTAAATGAGAAGATATTTAGTGATATTATTATTTTTATCTATCATAATTCCGGTTTCGGGGCAGCAGAAATGGACCTTGGAAGATTGTATAAGGTATGCCGTAAGCAATAATCTGAATATTAAAAAATCAAAGCTTGATGTTGAAAAAGCAGAACAGGATTTAAGACAGTCTAAATGGAACATGATGCCATCGGTAGGCGCCTCTTCGACAGCAGGATACAATGTTGGAAGTAC
Source organism: uncultured Bacteroidales bacterium (assembly GCA_963789985.1). Classification (GTDB taxonomy): domain Bacteria; phylum Bacteroidota; class Bacteroidia; order Bacteroidales; family VadinHA17; genus LD21. Next base: position 87,888 of record CAWBNA010000006.1, read on the forward strand.
TGTTGTTGAAGGCAATCTGGTCACTCAGTCATATTTTTTCAACAGCTATTCTCTGGGGGCCTCACTGAATCTTTTTAATGGTTTCTCACTTCAGAACAGTATAAGCTATAATAAATTCAAAAAAAATGCTACCGAGAATTCAGGGTATAATGCCGTTGATAACCTTGCATTTGAAGTCATGAACCACTACTATGATGTGATTTATTATGAACAACTTCTTCATATAACCGAAGAGCAGAAAGCTCTTTCACAAATTATTGAAAAAAAGACAGAGGCGTATGTCAGAACAGGATTAAAAGCAACCGCAGACCTCCTTGAGGTAAAAGCTGATCTTGAAAAGGAGAAGCTTGCCTGTATCCAGACTGAAAACCAACTTCAGTCGGCATGGATTAGTCTCAGAAAAGCCATGAATTTAAGGCCCGACAGCACAATAGCCCTTTTCAGAACTTCTTGCACAATCCTCGATGAAGAAGTCGCAAATCTGGATATCAAATCGTTATATGACAAGTATTCCATTTGGTCCCCTCAGATAAAGTCGTTTGAGTATGAATCAAAAGCCAGCCGGAAGTATTTAAGCGTGCAGTGGTCGGGCTTTTTTCCTTCTCTGGCAACAGGGGCATCTCTAGGAACATATTATTATCCGACTGCCGGAAATACGGATTTTTCCTATCAATTCAGGGCAAATCAAAGTCAGTATGCAGGAATATCACTGAGCATACCAATTTTCAGTAAAAACACAAATATCACAAATGTGAAGATTGCGAGGATTGAATACGAAACGGCAAAAACGAGACTGGAACAGGCTAAACAGGATCTTTTATATGAAATGATAACAAACTACAACGATCTGAAGGCATCAATAAGTGAATTTAACCAGGCAAAAGTACAGTTTGATGCTGATACGCTTGCTTACCGGGCTGCTGAAAAGAAGTATGATAAGGGGATGATCAATGTGGTTGATTTTTATACCGTAAAAAACAGGATGGCTGCTACTGCAGGACAGGTTTTGCATTCGGAACTGACCGCCGAGATCAAAAAGAGGATAATCGATTTTTACAGGGGCAATAGGTTCTGGGAAAAGTAATTTGATATTAATAAAATCTACAACAGGCAAATTAAAAATATTTTACGATGGGAATGGATAAAATCATAGAAAAGAAAAAAGGAATCAGGTTAAAGCATGTTATCTGGGGTGTTTGCATCTTATTATTCATCTTTTTGATATTTAAAATAATACAGGGTGGAAGAATTTCTACTTTCAGGGCTGAAGCTGATAAATTGACTATCGGTACTGCAGAGGAGAACATTTTCAACGATTATATTACCATAACTGGTCAGGTTGAACCCATTTCTACTATTTATCTTGATGCTGTCGAGGGAGGCAGGGTTGCAGAACGTCTCATTGAGGAAGGTGCCATGGTTAAGCAGGGAGATGTCATTATCAGGCTTGAAAACAGACAATTATACCAAAATATCCTTGAAAGCGAGGCTGCGCTTGCAGAGAAAGAAAACTACCTTCGGAGCACCAGGATCAGCTTTGAATCGGAGCAGATAGAATCCCGCCGCAACATTCTTGAAAGCGAATACAAACTGACCCGAAAAAAGAGAAATTTTGAACAGGATCAGTCACTGTTTGACCAGGGCCTCATTTCAAATGAAGAATACCTTCAGTCGAAGGAGGATTATGAATATGAGGCCGGACTTCTGAAGATAAACAAGATGAAAGCGGTCAATGATTCAATTATCAGGGGCACATCGATTACAACCCTGGAAAATGACCTGAAGAAGATGAGACAGACCCTGGTTCTTGTCCATGAACGTCTGGATAACCTTAATGTAAAAGCACCGGTCGACGGGCAGCTCGGAATGCTTGATGCAGAAATCGGTCAGTCAATTGCCGGCGGCCAGCGTATCGGACAGATAAATGTTCTGACCAACTTCAAGATAAATGCAAAGATCGACGAACACTACATCGACCGTGTCCAGAGGGGATTGGCGGCCACATTTGATCGTAACGGGACCGAAGTGAAAATGACTGTCAGGAAAGTGTTTCCGGAAGTGCGTGACGGTCAGTTTGAGATCGACCTTGTGTTTTATGGTGCAACTCCTGAGAATCTGAGGACCGGCCAGACCTATCATCTGAAGCTTCAGCTTGGCGAATCGGCAAAAGCTTTGATGATCCCTCGCGGAGGATTCTTCCAGAGCACCGGAGGGCAATGGATCTTTGTCCTCAATGAGGCGGGAACAGAGGCTGTCAAAAGGCCTATCAAAATCGGGAAGCAGAATCCACAGTATTATGAGATCCTTGAAGGCCTGAAGCCGGGAGAAAAGGTAATAACATCGGGATATGAGCTGTTCGGGAATAATGACAAGATTGTGCTTAAGTAGGTGTCCTCTCATGAAAAAGTTACACAGAGGAAATCAGAAAATATCAACCTCTCCCTAAATCCCTCCCCCAGGTGGGAGGGACTTACTTCCCCCGCTCTCCCGGGAGCGGGGGATAAGAGGGGGTGAGGTAATTAATAAGCAGCTCTGTGTAAGTTCTTTAAAAGGCTTTAAACTAATATTCAAATATTTAACTAATTAATAATCATGATTAAAACAGTCAATCTAACCAAAGTCTTCCGCACGGAAGAGATCGAGACAACAGCCCTTAATAATGTAAGCCTCCATATTAAACAGGGTGAATTTCTGGGAATTATGGGCCCATCCGGCTGTGGCAAATCGACGCTTTTAAATATTATAGGTTTGCTTGATAATCCGACAAGCGGCGAGTATTATTTTGACGGACAGGAGGTCGGGCACCTGAAGGAACGGAACCGCACCATGCTGAGGAAAGGCAATATCGGGTTTGTTTTCCAGAGCTTCAACCTTATTGATGAGCTTACAGTTTATGAGAATGTTGAGTTACCGCTTATATATCTGAAGCTCAAGGCGCACCAGCGTAAGGAGATGGTCGAAAAGGTTCTCGATCATATGAAGATCAGTCACAGGCGCAAGCATTTTCCCCAACAGCTCTCCGGCGGACAGCAACAGCGCGTTGCAATTGCGAGGGCAGTGGTGGCCAATCCCAAGCTGATACTGGCAGATGAACCTACCGGCAATCTCGATTCAAAAAACGGCATTGAAGTAATGAACCTTCTTACCGACCTTAACAAGGCCGGAACTACAATTGTTATGGTGACCCACTCAATGCATGATTCAGGATATGCTCACAGGATTCTGAATCTTTTTGATGGACAGATCATTACTGAAAGTACGCAGGTTGCGGAAGCTATTCTCTGATCAATTTCAGATAAAAGCTGTAAATGAATTGGCAGAACTGTTTTTATGTTTTCCTGAAAATTGCTTCCTGAATGTCAAAACATTTCAGTCATAATACACTATGCTGAACTCTGAACGCTGAACCACTAACAATAAACAACATATAATGATTAAGCTAAGAAACATTTACAAGTATTACGATTCCAAATTTCAGAGGACGTTTGTCCTGAAGGATATTGACCTGGAAATCTCCGAAGGGGAATTTGTTACAGTCATGGGTCCGAGCGGAGCTGGAAAATCGACCATGCTTAATATTATCGGCATGCTTGACGAGCCGAGCGAAGGAGAATATCTTTTTCTCGATCAGCCGGTTCAGAAAATTAATGAAAAGAAAAGGGTTGAATTCCACAGGAATTATGTCGGATTTATTTTCCAGGCGTTTCACCTGATTGATGAAATGACTGTCTATGAGAATATTGAAACCCCACTCATATATAAAAGAGTTAAAAGCAGTTTCCGTAAGGCAATGGTTGCCGACATGCTCGACAGGTTCAATATCGTGGCAAAAAAGGATCTTTTCCCTGTTCAGCTCTCGGGTGGTCAGCAACAGCTTGTAGGTATAGCAAGAGCAATTGTCGGAAAGCCAAAATTGCTTCTTGCCGACGAACCCACAGGTAACCTTCACTCCGGACAGGGGAAGCAGATCATGGAATTGCTGAAGAACCTCAACAAGGAAGGAATTACGATAATCCAGGTTACACACAATGAAGAGTTTGCAAAGTGTGGAAGCAGGATTATCAGGCTTGTCGACGGGCTGGTTGAAAGCGACAGGAAAAATTGACAGTTGACCATTGACAATTTTCAGTTAGTGGCATGATTCCAATAGATCAGAGAAACAGTTAAAACAGATGACAAAATATCGGAAAAAATGAATTGGTTAAAAATTGCTTACCGCCGGTTATTTCGCAAAGGAGAACATTCGTTAACCCGCATTATATCATTGGCTGCAGGACTGGCTTTTGGTATTCTGCTTTTATCTGAAGTATTATACTACTATAGTTTTGATAGCTTCTATCAGGATGCCAGCCGCATCTATGTAGTTTGTGAAAATTTTAAGAGTGACAAGTCATCTGACAAAATTGAGACTCACAACCGTGTCAGTGGGGCCATAGCGCCAGGACTAAAAGCTGAAGTACCGGGAATCGAAGCCGCATCGCGCCTTAATAATATTGGTACATCTGTTTTTTATACTGACGATAAGAAAAGTTATAAGGGTGATTTTTCACTGACCGACGAAAATTTATTTGATGTACTTCCCCGGCCAATGATCAGCGGAAATCCGAAAGAAATACTGAGAACCTCGATGAGCTGTATGGTTTCCAGCAAGATTGCAAAGATGATGGGGGGTGATGTGATTGGGAAAGTGATTGAATTAAAGGAATATCCAAATAAAAAATTAACAATAGCCGGAATTTTTAAAGCATTGCCCGAAAACACTAATTACAAATACGACATACTTATTCCAATGGTTTCCATCAGCCAGTTTACTTGGGATGGAACCAATAACTGGATTGGTAACGACCGTTACTATTCCTGTGTCAAGCTGGCACCCGGTATTGCTCCTGAAAGGCTGACGACTGCCGTCCGCAAAATGCAGGAAGTTCATCAGGACATCGCCCGCCTGGAAGAGGTTCAACATGGCATGGTTTTAAAATACAGCTTTAAACCTATCAGAAAAATCCATATCGATGATGTTAAAGATATGGTGGTAATTCTCAGCGCTATAGCCTTTGCTGTCCTGTTTGTGTCGCTGTTAAATTACATTTTACTGACACTAAGTGCATTGGTTAACAGGGCTAAAATTTCAGCTATTCATAAAACCTGTGGCGCTCAGGCCAGTAATCTGCAGCAAATGATTTTTACAGAAACTTCATTACTCTTTTTTATTTCTTTTCTGGCTGCTTTACTGATTATCCTGATAATTAAACCTTTGGTTGAAGCACAAGTAGGACATCATCTTTCGTCAGCCCTGAACCCTGATGTCGTATGGCCACTGTTAATTTTAATGGTTGTTTTGCTTTCAGCTATCAGTTATCTGCCGGGACGATTTTTTTCCAGAATTCCGGTAGCGGTTGCTTTTCGTAATTATAATCAGAAAGGTAATAAGTGGAAACTGGCACTCCTTTCGTTGCAGTTTGTTGGAGCCACATTCATACTTACCGTATTGGTTATTGTAATGCTTCAGTATGACAAAATGAGGAATTCTGATCATGGTTACCGTGCCGAAAACGTTTATTTCGGATCTACCAGCGGAATGACTGCCAGCAAACTATCGACCATATTAAATGAGCTCAGGGCCATCCCCCAGATTGAGACTGTTGGTCTGGGATGCGGTGTGCCAACAGATGGTGCTCCGGGTAATAATGTTTCGCTGCCGAATGAAGAAAAAGAACTTTTCAATGTTGCCGATTTCTACTGGATTGATGAAAATTATCTTTCCGTTCTTAATATTCCGATGACTGAAGGCAGTAATTTTTCGCCAAAATCCTGCGTTCCATATGATATTCTCATTAGCCGCAAAGGAGAGCAAATGCTCCTGATGAACAGTGGCTGGAAAGATGGCGTGCTGGGAAAACAAATTTACCTGAGTGAACATGGAACCAACACGATACGAGGCGTTTTCTCCGATTTTATCATTAATTCAATGGCTGATCCCGATACACGTCCGGCTGTGTTTTCTTATTTGCCTGATGATAAGATTCAGGAACTGATCGAAAAACGCCCTTCTTTTTCATGTTATATACTGGCAAAAGCGCAAGAAGGAGCAAATGCAGGAGTCATGAAAAAAATGACAGATGTGTTAAATACGGTCCTGCCATATCAGGATGCCGTTGTGAAAAGTCTGAAAGTTGAACAGACAGAACGTTACTCAACAGAAAGAGGATTCCGGAATGCTATGCTTGCCGGCAATATTATTATTCTGCTTATTACTCTGATGGGCTTGCTTGGATACACTGTCACTGAAGTTTCCCGCCGAAGCAAAGAATTGGCTATAAGGAGAATAAGCGGGGCAAGGCTATCCGATATTTTGAAGATCTTCATTACAGATCTCGAGTATATTGCCATACCGGCCGTTTTGGTCGGACTTACCGGAGCATGGTTCACTGCCATCAAATGGATGGAGAACTTTGCCTCTAAAATACCGCTCCGGTGGGGAATTTTTGCCTCATGCAGCATTTTTGTCCTATTAATGATTGCATTAATCTCTGCCGTGGATTACTTAATTATTGCGAATAAAAACCCGGTAGAGGCACTGAGATATGAATGATCACCAACTAATATTTTGTAAATCAAAATGACGCTGTTTTTGCTAAAGCCTCTGTCTCCCGTAGATTGAGTAAAACAACGTCAAAAGCCGGAAAGGATAAAAAAAATGAATATTAAACAGAATTTTCTGATCAGCCTCAGGCACATTAAAGCGGACAAGACCAATTCCATAATCAATATAGCGGGTCTTGCACTTGGTCTTGGAATCGTGACTATAATTATAGTTTTTGTTTTGAATGAAACAGGTTATAACAGCTCTTTCGAAAACAAGGATCGTATTTACAGAATACTGAACAGAAGCAATTATGACAATGGACTCTGGGCGAACACTCCATATGTGCTTGGAAACACTGTCGCTGAAAAATTTGCTGAAGTGGAGGCAGAAACGCATCAGCTGAATATAGGCAATTCGGAAGTGAGAAAGAATAATGATTTCTTTCCTGAACCTGATATGGTTTTTACTGAAAGTTCGTTCTTCAAAATATTCAAACCGGGGTTACTTTCCGGAAGCCTTTCAGGATTTGATTTCTCGAAAGACAAAATCATAATAAGTGCTGAAACAGCAAAACGATATTTCGGGAGTGGCGATCCACTTGGAAAAATGATCTCCATCAGGAATAAGGGAGTGGAATATCCCGTGGAAGTAATTGCAGTATTTAAAGATTTCCCTCAGAATTCAACAATACATGCAAAGTTCATAGGATTTACTGACCTTGGTATCAATATGCTGAAAAGCAACATGATATCAACTTCTGAGAGCTTGCCTGGAACAGAGGAAATTAAAGGATCATGGGAATATAATGTCTTCTTCACAGATTATATTCTCGTCAAAAAAGGAACGATTATTTCGGAACTCGAAAAAAAGATCCATCAGCTTGGGACGGAACATTCATCGCAAAATTCCTCCCTTTCACTGTCATTGCAGCCATTCAATGATATTTATTTCGGTTCAGGCAGGATAACTGATAATAACGCATCGGATCTTGGAAATCTGCCAATGCTTTATATCCTTGTTTCGGTTGGGTTTCTTATTTTACTGATAGCCTGCATCAATTATCTGAATCTCACTTCGGCGCAGGCACTTGCGCAAAGGAAAGCACTGGCAGTCAGGAAGGTGTGTGGAGCCCCGGAAAAGACTCTCATCACACAAATTGCCTTCGAATCGACAGTTTTATCTCTGGTGGCATTCCCGATAGCATTATTTCTGGCAGCAATATCTTTGCCGTACATAAGTGGTCTTTTGGGTAAATCTTATAATCTCTCATTAAATAATCAATTACTTACAGCTTTGATCATTTTGCTAGCCGTGACACTTCTTTCAGGGGTCGTTTCAGGCTGGCTGGTGTCATTGAATATTACCTCATTCAATCTGTCTGAAGCACTTAAAGGGGAGACAATCTCCATCTCCGGGAAAAATGGTCTAAGGAGGGCTTTGGTGGTGTTCCAGATTTGCATCTTCATAGTATTAATGTCGGTCGTAACTCTTGTCAGAAAACAGGTAAATTATGCATTCTCCATGGACCTTGGTTTTGCAAAAGAAGGACTTTTGCGTGTTTACAAAGGAGATCATAATTACAAGCTTTTCAAGGAAGAGATAAGCAGGAATCCTGATGTAATTGATGTAAGCGGTGCCATGTCTGTGCCGCCCTCAAGAAACAAAATGAGTATTTCAATGCCCAAAGTAGATGAGCCGGCAAAAACAGTAACGGTAAACGGCTTGTTTGCAGACATCCATTTTGCGAGGACCATGGGATTTAAAATTACGCAGGGTTCTGATTTTAATGAGACAAATAACAATAACGGCGTCCTTGTAAATGAGTCGGCCGTAAAAGAACTGGGTCTGAAAAGTGTTCTTGGCGAACAGACAGTTTTCGGGCCGGTAACAGGTGTGGTTTCGGATTTTAACATGTATTCAATACATGAGCCCATCCAGCCTATGATTATAGGTTATAATCCTTCAATGGTTCAGCAGATTGCAATCAGGATCAGAACAAACAACCTGAAACAGACGATTGATTTTCTTGAAAACAAGTGGAAAGAGACAGGCGGGACAACACCGTTCAGGTTTGAATTGACTGACAGCGTACTTGAAAATTTATATCAGTCAGACATAAGGTTCTCAAAAACAACAGGATTGATGGCAATAATCGCGATTCTGATTGCATCTCTTGGATTATTTGGACTGTCGTTGTTTACAAGCAGGCAGCGTACAAAAGAAATAGGCATCCGGAGGGTCGCAGGATCCGGAACCTGGGAGATTATGGCTCTGCTTAACAGGGATTTTGTGATACAGGTCACAATTGCTTTTGTTGTTGCAGTGCCTGTTGCATGGTATGCCATGCATCGCTGGCTTGAAAGTTTTGCATATAAAACTGAAATTAGCTGGTGGATTTTTTTACTGGCAGGTTTGATCGCCTTTGCCATCACACTTTTAACAGTGAGCTGGCAGAGCTGGAGGGCAGCGACAAGAAATCCTGTCGAAGCTCTCCGATACGAATAGTGAGGAGAGCGCAGACACTGACTGTAACGTCAGTGTGGAAACAATGAGGTATGAATAACAAATACTCAATAATCAAATTTGCAGTCAACTTCCCGGTTGGAAGGACAACCCCCAAAAATGGAAAGGCAACCCCCCGACCCCCTAAATGGATGGTCAACCCCCCAACCCCCCAAATGGATAGTCAACCCCCCGACCCCCCAAATGGATGGTCAACCCCCCGACCCCCCAAATGGATGGTCAACCCCCCAACCCCCCAAATGGACGGGCAACCCCCCAACCCCCCAAATGGGGGGCTTTAATGAATCTCTGGATTTTGAAAGTCCCCCATATGGGGAATTTAGGGGGTGGATTTGAAAATGGGGGATTAAATGGACAGGATAAATGTGTGGCAAAGAGCCTAGAAACAAGAGAATTTGATAAGTACATTTATATATTTATTAAACAATTTTATAGGGTTCAAAATCATGAAAGGTGTAAGTGTTGAATATCCAATGTATTTCGGTGCAAAACCGTCTCTATTCAAATTGGCTAAAGAACTCCGGAAGGATGAAACCGAAGCAGAAAAAAGGCTTTGGACAAGACTTAACAGAAATCAGATCCAGGGTCTGCAGTTTCGAAGACAACATCCCATAAACATATTTATTGCCGATTTCTTTTGTCTAAAAATAAATCTTGTTATTGAGATTGATGGTAGTATTCACGAGATCTTTGAATATGCAGAACATGACATGGGGAGAAGTGAAGTTCTGAATGACTTTGGAATTACTGTTATCCGTTATACAAACGAGCAGGTTTTAAATGATCTTGACAGGACCGTAAATCAGATAGAAACTATTGTAAAAAAGATGCTAAACGATATTAATCGACCGCGATAAGAAATGTTATATATCAGTCATATAATAGTTAACCCCACAACATCCCAAAATGGATGGTCAACCCCCCGACCCCCAAAATGGAAGGGCAACCCCCCAACCCCCCAAATGGGGGGCTTTAATGAATCTCTGGATTTTGAAAGTCCCCCATATGGGGGATTTAGGGGGTGGATTTGAAAACGGGGGGCTCAGGGGGTGGATTTGAAAACGGGGGATTCAATTGTGGACCAGCAGGTTCTTTGTAAACATCAGGAATATGAGACAGGTAATATCCACAGTGACAAAAAACCATACAGAAAGTGTTAAATATTTTAACACATTTATAATGAGAAATCTAAATAAAACATTAACATTCAGATTAATAGAATAGTGGCTTGATTTTTGGCATAATAATAAGCTGGAACAGCATAAAGGTTAAAATCAGCCGAAATCAACTGCTAACACTGTAAATAGTCTTCATAATGAAAACTGTCTTTAAATCAACCTTCCGGAATTTTACAAGAAAACCGGCTACCAACATTATCAATCTGGCTGGTTTGTCTGTAAGCCTTGGGCTGGTAGTTCTGCTATCGGTGTATTGTTTCAGTGAACTTACCACCGACAATTTCCAAAAAAATGGTGACCGGATTTATCTTTATTCAGACTCGAAAAACCTGCCGGGAATAAATACCCCGGGAGTCCTTAAAGAACATATAGACCTGAGTGTTCCGGGAGTGGAATCAACACTCAGGATTGCCGGTACATGGGAGGCTCCTGTATATCAGGTCGATGGAAAAGCGCCAATAACTTCTGATCTGGTTTTTACTGATGAAGATTTTTTCAAACTATTCACTTTTAAAGCCCTTGAAGGTAATCCGGTATCAGCATTAAAAGAGCCTATGACTGTGGTTATTACAAAGAAATTGTCTGAAAAGCTTTTTGGGAGAGAAAATGCAATGGGTAAAACCATGAAGCTGAACAATGAAAAAGAGCTTATTATAAAAGCTGTGGTTGAAGAGCCCGAAGCCAACTCGTGTCTTTCGTTCAGTGCAGTTACATCAATGGCAACCCGTAAAATTGTTATGCCCAATGAAGGCGAGTTTAAGGAATGGCCTTGGTGCCTTTTTCAGACATTTGTCTTTCTGAAAGATGGAGTTAGCCCTGTGGAAACAGCAAAAAGCATTTCGGCACTTTTCCCGAAAGATATGATGCAGAAAGCACCGGAACCGAAACTAATCAGGTTCAGGGATCTTTACTTTGAACGGTTCACACTTTTTAATAACAACTATCTTCATTGCGGAGATAAGAAGAAAGTGATGATACTGCTGATGGTTGCAGCACTGGTACTTATTACTGCCCTTGTAAATTTTCTCAACATTTCATCATCCCAATGGTTCGGTAAAATCAAGCTGATCGGGACGATGAAGGTCAATGGAGCAAGCCGCTCATCAATCCTGGGCAATGTTGTTCTTGAATCGTTCCTTTTCTTTTTTATTTCATTGGTTTTTGCATTCATCCTGATAAGTCTTTTTGCTCCGGCAATATGTAATTACACCGGGATACAGTTTAAGCAGCAATTGATTTATTCTCCGGGATTCCTTTTAATCTCAATCGCCGGAACGTTTATTTTAAGTTTGATTTTCAGCTTAATACCGGCACTGCATATATCATCATCAAAAGCAATTGACGACTTAAAAAGAGTTGCAGAGCCACATACAAAAAACTCCGCTTTCAGAGGGATACTTGTCACTGCTCAATTTGCAATTGCCATCGTTTTGATTGCCTTTACAGCACTGGTGCAAAAACAGGTCAATTATAGCAGCAGTAACCTTGGCATCAACCAGAAGAACATTATAGGAATAAAACTGACGCCAGAGCTAAATGAAAAGAAAGAAGTATTAAAGAATTTGCTTGCAGAGAAAACAGCCGTAGAAAAAATCTCATTTGCACAGTATTTTCCGGGAGAACTCATTTCGTACGCAGAAACACAGACTGATGTGGCTGGAGAAAAGAAACAGCTTAAATATGATACATTCAATGCCGATGCAAGTTTTTTTGAAACGATGGGACTGGAACTGGTGATGGGCCGTATTTATTCGGATGATTTTTCGACCGATGCCAATAAAGTTGTTGTAAATGAAAGCTTTCTGCATGAAAATAATCTGCCAAATCCCATTGGCGTTAAATTCAATGGCATAAATGGTATCTCCTTTGAAATTATCGGTGTAGTAAAGGATTTTCATTACAAACCATTCAGTATGCCGATCATTCCACTTGCTATCCGGAATGAGTCGTGGGATTCGTATTGTCTGGTGAGCCTCCAAGCCAGGGACTACAATTTATTGCATAAATCTGTTGATGAAATAAAATCAACTGCATCCGGTCTTTCCCCTTCGTTTCCTGTTGAAGCAAGTTTTCTTGATCAGGCCATTGATAATCTTTACAAGTTTGAGATAAACTTCCGCCGGGCATTTTCCCTTTTTGCCACGTGTGCCATTGTAATCTGTTGTCTGGGTATTTTGGCCATGTCGCTTTCTGCCTGCCAGCGCCGGATCAAGGAAATCGGGATCCGTAAGGTGAACGGAGCAGGGATCTCAGAGGTAATGTCAATGCTTAACAGGGACTTTGTGAAATGGGTAATGATTGCATTTGCGATAGCTACACCTGTTGCCTGGTACATTATGCACACGTGGCTTGAAAGCTTTGCTTACAAGACTGGTCTGAGCTGGTGGATTTTTGCTTTAGCGGGGGCATTAGCTTTAGTGATTGCTTTGCTGACCGTCAGCTGGCACACCTGGAAAGCAGCGACGAGAAATCCCGTAGAGGCTTTGAGGTATGAATAAAAACTTCCTTCGAAAGCCTAGCCACGGAAGTAACACGGTCCCGATATGCATCGGGATCACGAAGTGATTCGTATGTTCTATTAAACAGTGTGATTCTGTGTCAACTCCGTGTAACACAGTGGTTAAGATTTCAAGTCTACTTTGGGAGACTTAGGGGCGGATTTCAAGAGTTGATTTCAGGATTGGATTTAAAGGTAAGAAAGCAAACAAAATATTACAGAAAACACTTATAATAAACTGTTTAAAAGCATCATCATGGGAAACAATTTTTTCAAAATTATATTCCGTTTTTTATACCGGAACAAGACATATTCTATACTGAACTTTCTGTGTCTTACATTTGGACTAACCTGTGCTATTATTGCAGTGCTCCATATTCAGACCGTAATAAATCATGACAAGAGTCAGAAGAACTACGACAGGCTATATTCAGTAGAAGCCATCGTTACCTTTTTCAACGGGGACCGGTTTCCCAAATCGTATCTTTCAGCGTCCCTGGCCGGGGAACTGAAAAATAAAATTCCCGAAATAGAAAACGTTACACGTGTAGCCGATCGTAATTACACCTTTGTTAACGGCGACAGATCATTTACTGAAACAGGTATTTATGCAGATGACAATATATGCGATGTTTTCACGATTCCCCTTGTCTATGGTGATAAAAACAGCATTCTGCATGAAAACAACTCAATAGTTATATCTGAAAATATGGCCCTGAAATTTTTCCGGACGGCTGACTGCCTGGGAAAGACCATTATACTAAAGCAATATGGCAATCAGGAAGCATTTAATATTACCGGGGTAATCAAAAAGGTAAGTGAAAAATCTTTTCTGAGTTTTGACTTTATTATCCCTTTTTCGAATTATTTAGCTGAAAATAAGGAAGCCGGTGATCCGGGTGCAACTTCGAACAGCACATGGGTGCTGTTAAACAGCAACGCCAATAAAGGGGCTGTCGACGGCAAGATCAGGGATCTGATAAAGAACCAGGAAGCCACCCTGAATCAGGATTTGTTCCTTTTCCCCCTTGGAGAGAAGATATTGTATTCCTATGCCAACGGGAACAGGATCTGGGCTGAAATGCAGAATGTCGTTCTTATCGGTGTCATAGCTTTTGCAATACTGTTGATTGCCTGTTTTAATTTCATTAACCTCGCTATTGCAATGAATATCAAACGATACCATGAAGCAGGAATAAAGAAGATCTCCGGATCGGGGAAAACTACAATTGTGATGCAATATCTGGGCGAATCGTTAATAATTACGCTTATAAGTTTTTTATTCGCCCTCATCTTCGCACATCTTCTGATTTCCAGATTTAATATGATGTTCAATGCGGAAATTGCACCGGGCTTTACAAATCCAGGGACAATCCTTATCTTTCTGGTTATGACAGTTTTTACCGGTGTTGTTTCGGGGATACTTCCGGCTCTTTACCTGGCATCATCAAATCCGCTGAATGTTTTAAAGGGGAAGATCAGCACAAGCCACAGCTACAGTCTCTTCCGGCAGGGATTGATCATCTTCCAGTTTACAATACCAATAGTCCTTGTCATATTCATGATGATACTCAGGGTCCAGGATAAATTCATGCGCAATTTCAATATTGGTGTCGATAAGGACAATGTGATCGTGCTTGAGGATACACCTAAAATAAAAGCCCGCCAGGAAAGTATCAAGGCTGAACTTATGTCAATTCCTGGTATTGAAGCTGTGAATTTTACAAATTGTCTTCCTACCCATAACGCGCAGGTGTCAAATGAAGTAAGCTGGGAAGGAAAAGATGATTCTGAAAAGCTTCATTTCTGGTGCATAAATACAGATTTTGATTATAATAAAATAGTAAATATAAAGATGGTTGCCGGACGTTTTTTTGACCGGTCTTTTTCATCAGATTCAGCTAACTATGTGATTAATGATGTTGCGGCAAGGACAATCAGGAATGAAAATCCTGTTGGTTCCAATATTTCCTTTGAAGGGAACAAGGGAACTGTTATTGGTGTATTCAGCGCCTTTCACACGCTCGATCTGTCGGGTCCGCTTGTACCTACGATTATTCGTATAAAACCGAAGGAAGCTTCATTTTTGCTTGTCAGATATTCTTCCGGAAAATATTCATCAGTTGTTGACAAGATCAGTAACGTATATAAGCAATATGACCCTGAATCGATGTTCCGGATAAGATCATTCAGGGCGGTTACAGAAAATCCGCAACTCAAAGTTTCGTCGGGGTTGATAGGATTTTCTTCTGCCATTGCAATTATCATGGCTTGTCTCGGATTGTTCGGACTTGCTGCTTTCACTGCCGAAAGCCGGACAAAAGAGATCGGTATCCGGAAAGTGAACGGAGCGACTATCTCATCGGCCATACGTTTATTGCTGAAAGGTTATACAAAATGGGTCACTGTAGCATTTTTAACCGCGGTTCCTGTTGCATTCATCATTGGGAAAGTTTTTTTAGGTAAGTATTATTTCCATGCATCAATGCCATTATGGGCGTTCATTGCCGGTCCTGTTATTGCCTATGCAGTTGCATTATCAACAGTGATCTGGCAGAGCTGGAAGGCTGCGACAAGGAACCCTGTAGAAGCTCTCAGGTATGAATAAACCATCCCCCAACCACCCAGTTGGAAAGTCAACCCCCCATCCCCCCTAATATGGGGGATTCAAATGGATGGGCAACCCCCCAACCCCCCAAATGGGGGATCCAAATGGACGGTCAACCCCCCATCCCCCCAAATGGGGGGCTTTAATGAATTTCTGGATTTCAAAAGTCCCCCATATGGAGGATTCAGGGGGTGGATTTACTAAATTTCTCTGAAATTACAATCTCATCCAACGACTTCCTTTTTGTTGCATGCCTATCAGAATCAGGGGCATCATCTGGATATCCCAGCGGAAGAAGCACCACAGGTTCGATATTGCCCGGAAGGTCCAGTACCTCGGTCAGCTTTTGCTTATTGTAATTGCAGACCCAGCAGGTAGCCAGGCCGATGCTGGTTGCAGCCAGGGTCATGTGGTCAGCTGCAATGGCTGCATCAATATCAGCGGAATCCTTTCCGTCTGCTCTTTTCCACGATCTGGAATGATCGGAACATATGACGATATACATCGGAGCACTTCTGAACCATTCACGGGGGTAGCATGACCTGACATTTTCGATGTTTTCATCCCTGACAACCACAAAATAAAATGGTTGATAATTGACAGCAGAAGGGGCGACACGTCCGGCTTCAAAAACGTAATTAAGCTTATCCTCTTCAACACCCTGCTGTTTGTATTTCCTGCACGAATAACGCGACCTGGCTAAATGAAGAAAGTCCATAGTAATCGGTATTTTAAATTTCAACTTTCAGATATATAAATTCTATTTTATTAAAAAACAATATCAGCGCCAAATGTGATCGATCTGGTTCTCGGCCATGAATCCATCCTGTCAATACCAGGTACAAGAGGATTGTTGTAGGTTCCATAATCTTTCTGGGTATCAGCGTATCTCGGTTCAGGATCAGAACCGGAATATCCTGTAAGGCAAAACAGATTGTTTCCTGCAATATATATCCTGATCTTGTCAAAAGGTGAAACTTTCTTTAATCCGAAGCTATAACCAATATTCATATTATCAAGTGAAATAAAAGAGGCATTTTCGACATCTCTGCTTGTATAAACAGAATACTGTCTGTCAAGGACGTTCGTTTCAGAATTTCTCATATCCGCTGTTGTAACAGGCAGATTATACGAGTATATCATAGATGGAGCTTCATAAACAGCACGGTAGGAATTGATGAGATCATGGCCGAATACTCCGCGGAAAAAGACATTCAAATCCCAGTTCCTATAGCGGATGTTATTCCCGAATCCAAGCTGAAATTTTGGCAGGCCATTGCCGACCACCTGCAGGTCATTGTAGTCAACATATCCACTATTGTCTTTATCTTCCAGAACAAGGTTACCATTTGGATCGATTTCCTTAAAAACCCATGCCAAAATCTGACCAACAGGTTTACCTTCCTGAACCCTGATTAACGGCAGATTTCCACTCTGCAAATATCCGAGGTCCTGCGTTTCATATTTCAAATCATCCCCGTTAAATGTGGCAGAAAGAGAAACAAGTTTACTCCGGGAGCTGTATGAAGAGCATAAGAATATATCATAAGAAAGATTTTGATTCTTTATTACATTAAAATTTACAGAAAGTTCCAGTCCGCTGGTTTTTATTTTTCCGCTGTTAAGCTCTGCATAGTCATATATATTAGGCGGAACTGGCACATAGAATGGATATAACAGATCAGATGCAGTCTGTGTATAGAAATCAAATGAACCTGACAGGCGTGAGTTTAAAAATGAAAAATCAATTCCGGTATCAAATTCCCCTTTCTTTTCCCTTCTTAACCCCGGATTGGAATTATTTACAGGTACATACTGGGGAATAAATTTCCCATTATAATAAGAGTTGATATAATATCCGACAGAATAATAATTATCATAATAGGAGGACTGACAGTCAAGCTGCTGCAACGACATATAGCTTTCAGACGGCTGATTTCCCGTGACACCAAAATCCATACGCAACTTAAAACTGTTGTCAGATCCGGCACTAAATAATTTTGATAAATCTATGCCGGTTCCCAGGGAATGAAACAAGCTCCATTTATGATCAGAGCCTAACCTCGAGGAGCCTTCGTAACGGGTGCTTGCTGTAACAAACAATAAATTATTGAAATTCATATTAATCCGTCCAAAAAATGCAACGAGCCTGTTTGAGTTTTTATAACTGCCAACTACGCCCTTGCCATTTTTGAAGTCCTGGGCAGCACTTAGATTATTAAAAGAAAAAGCATCAGTAATAAAGTTTCCCCCCTGGGCATAAAAGCCTTCATTTGCAAAATCCTGAAAGGAATATCCGCCAAGAAAGCTCAGGTTGATCCGTTTGGTTATTTTGCCATTATAGCTTAGGTACGATTCAAAAAGGCGGCTCAGGGAATTATCTTCCTGTTTTAAGGCAAGTCCGTTTCTGTTCATTCCAAGCCAATAATCGTGACTGTCAAAATACTTGCTTCTCAATGAACCGTTGGTCATGACAGAAAAAAAAGCATTGATGTTTAGTCCTTTTAAAACTTCCAATGTGCCTTTCATTGACAGGTCCAGCATCCTGTTTTCTCCTTCATCCCTGTTTAATTCGCAAATCGAAACCGGATTATAGTAATCATAAATAAGTTGCTGAAAATAACCATCATATTTATCATAAGCCGGATCAGTACTTTTTACCGGAGCGGTGGGATTAAAGATGGAAGCATACCGGAATGCGTCACCAAAACCGTATTTTGATTTCCTGTCGGTGGCTCCCATATTAAAATCAATGGTGAACTTATCTTTTAATGCCGTTTGTGTTATATTGATCCTTCCGTTAAGCTGATTGTAACCGCTATTTTTCAAAACACCGTTTCCGGCCCGGTAATTGACTGAAGCCCGGTAACTTGTACCGCCATTTCCGCCCGACATTGCTATATTATGGACTTGGGTAAGAGCTGTCTGTTCTATTTCCCTGAGCCAGTCTGTACTTTTTCCAAAATCCGTCCCCATACCAGTTTCGGCAGACAATGCCCTCCATTGTTTTGCATTCATTGCAGGATTATTCCTTGCCACCATTTCAGCAGTAGCATAAACATTGTAACTGATTAAATTTGCAGAAGCTTTCCCCTTTTTAGTGGTCACCAGAATAACACCGCCTGAACCCCGCACTCCGTAGATGGCTGCCGCAGAACAATCCTTTAGGACATCAATGGCCTCAATATCATTGGGATCGACATTACCTGGTGATGCACCGGCCATTCCGTCAATGACGAAAAGAGGCTGGGTATTTTCATTAATCGTGTTCAGTCCTCTAAGGCGGATATAATAAAAACCGTTTGGATCGCTGCCCGGTTTACTGACGGCCAATCCGGCCACCTTTCCCTGAATTAGCTGAAGAGGATCCTGTATGTTTCCTTTATTAAACTCGTCAGATTTAACACCTGACACGGCGCTGGTAATATCTCTTTTCTTCTGAGTTCCATACCCAATATTAACAGTGTCGGATTTTTGCTGACCGAAGGTAAGATTTATGACAAAACAGGAATAAAGAAGAATTAGAATTTTTCTTCTCCATAAAAAAACTGAAGTCCAAAATATTCTGACTATAATTTTTCTCAGGTTGATCAATTAAAGATGGTCGGTTAGTATCAAAAATATAAATTTATCATTTTCAAATGATAAAGGCTAATAAATCACATCTGGCAGTCGATTTTTTTGTTTTTTCAGCAGCGAAATATCTGACAGAACGTCTTTCCAAAGTGATAAAAATTAGTTATAAATTTACTAAAATTCATTTACCTTCCCGGGGAGATCATAAACCAGGTAAAATAACAACAAATACTTAACATTACAAACAAATGAAAATCAGACTCTTTGTTACAGCATTTTTATTGTGCCTTTCATTTAACATTCTTGCACAGGACGGTTATACCGTAAAAAAAGATTCAATACAGTCAATTGTTTTAAAGCAAAACCGCAAAATCAGCATCTTCCTGCCTGAAGGATATGAAGCGAGCAAGACAGCTTTCCCGGTGATTTACGTGCTCGATGCCGACGGACGGGACCAGCATATTGTGCCGACCGCAAGGTTCCTGTTCCTCAACAAAAAGATGCCGAAAGCATTAATTGTGGGTGTGTACAATATCGACCGGAACCATGATTTCCTTCCTGATTCAACCAGGAGTGCACTCACAGGCGGCGGTGCTGACAACTTTGTAAGATTCTTCCATGAAGAGCTGGTTCCGTTTGTCGACAGGAATTATAAAACTGAATCATACAGGGTTCTTATAGGCCATTCTTACGGAGGTGTCTTTGCAATGTATTCTCTATTGACCGATCCTGACCTGTTTAATGCATACATTGCCATTGATCCCAGTTTAGGGTTCAAGGATCACCTGATGATTAAAAATGCACGGATGGAATTCACCATGGAAAAGAACTGGAAGAAGGCCCTTTTCATTGCAGGACGTGAAGGCGGAGCAATGAAAGACATGGGAGTGGATGCCATGGAGGACCTCCTGAAGAGTTCCGCTCCCAAAGGATTAAGCTGGAAAGTAGTGGCCTACCCTGATGAGGATCACGGATCGGTTCCTTTCAAAAGCGCATATGATGGTTTAAGATTTATCTTTGATTCAGGAAACAACTCCTACGTTTTCCCAGTTTCGGGAGTTTTGCCGAAAGGCAAATCAGCTTTTGCCCTGATAGTGAACAACAACCCTTACCTACATTACACACTTGACGGAACGGAACCATCGGAAAGTTCTCCATTATGCACCGATACTATCAGAATAAGCAAACCCTGTATCCTGAAGGTGAAAAGCACAAGAGGACAATACACTCACAATCAGGTTGTAACAAGATTTTTCACAGAGGGTGATTATATGAAGGGTATAAAGAGTTTGAAAAACCTTAAACAGGGATTGAAATACTCATACTACGAGGGAGTATGGGATTCTGTCCCTGATTTCTCAAAACTTAAGCCTTTAAAGACCGGGGTCACAAACAAAACCGACTTTTCCTTTGCATTAAAGCTTGACAGTTTTGCAGTCAAATACGAGGGCTATCTTCATATAACAAAAAAGGACCTTTATTATCTCTGGGTCTCTTCCGACGACGGCTCAAAAGTTTACCTGAATAATGAATTACTTCTCGACAATGATGGCCTTCATTCCGCCGACCTGCCAGTTGTAAAGCTGGTCCCCCTTGATGCCGGATATTTTCCGCTTGAAATCAGGTTTTTCGAACGAACCGGCGATCAGTCTGTTATTCTCGGAACTGTTAATGATCTGCTCAAACCTTTGCCAATTCCGGAAGAAATGTTCTTCTACAAGCCAAAATAAGCTCGTCTCTAATTTAAGGAACCACTTTATCAGACAGCTTGTTGTTGCCCTGACATGAAGCTATCAGCAGTAAGTTCTACTGGATAATGTTTTTATAGTGTCTGTACCTGTCGAGCACCTCATTCACGAAGGCAATTGATTCCTTCCCCCTGAAGTAGCCGTTTTTTACGACAGTATCGTTATAGTACTGTGATTCTGACTTTTTCAGCATCCAGACAGCAACATTATCCAGCCATTTTCCGGGATCATTCCCGTTTTTCTCTGCCAGTCTCATGGCATCAAGTACATGCCCCGGACCGGCATTATATGCTGCAAGGATAAAATATATCCTTTCATTTTCATCAGGTACTTTTGGATCGAATATTGAGTGAAGCAATTTAATGTACTCAGTTCCGGCTTTAATATTATTAAGTGGCGAGGAGGTAATATCGATACCGAAATGTTTTCCTGTTTCAGGCATTATCTGCATAAGCCCGTAGGCTCCCCGTCTCGAGGTCAAATTGGGAATAAAGCGTGATTCCTGGCAGATAAGTGATGCAAGCAGTCTCCAGTCCCACTTTATGCCTCCGCTGTATATTTTAATTATGTCATCCCATGGTGACACCCTCCCGGAATTAAGTGAATATAAATCGCTTCTGAAAATTTTGCCGGAACCCGGATTCCTGTAATATTTCACATAAAGAGAGGCATATGTGTCAGTTTTTCTGAACGTTGTGATCCATCTGTCAAGCTCTTCCAACAGCTTAGCCGAATCTTTCTTCCTGACACCCCACGAAAGCCCCTTTGAAGGGGACACCTTCGTACTGACGTCTATATCAGGATAGTATGTTGAATTTACATGCGCGACATCTTCATTGCAAACAGCATAATCAATCTCGCCGTCTTCAACAAGCTGAATAAGCTCTTCTGAATCATACGGAACCCCTATGAAAGTGAAAGGTTTTCCTGTTTTGTTCTTTACGGAATAGAGGTATTCAGGCTGTGAAGATCCTTCCTGTATATAGAGGGTTTTGATTCCCGGAGCTGTAAGATCTCTTAACATGCTCTTTTCGACCGACAGGGTGTTCATCTTCTGCCAGTTACGCGGTTTACGCTGAACCAGCACACGGCTTGTCTCTTCAACAGGAACGGTAAAAATGATATTCTGATTTTTTAATAAGTCTGCAAAAATTCCTGTTGCAAGAAGATCGGCCCTGCCGGTTTCAAGCATGCCGATGGCATTTTCTGTATGGTTTTCAGTAACTATGTCGAGGTCAATACCAAGATGGTCCGAAAATGCTTTCAGCAGTTCATAGGTGAAACCCATCGGTTCTCCCTTGTAAACATAATAGTTTGTTGAGCTGAATTCAGTCACTGCAATCAGCCTGCCCCGAGCCCCTATTGAATCCAGGTCGAATGAGACTACCTTCTCTTTCTGCATGTTGCGGTGGCTCTCCGAGCAGGAAAAGCAAAGTACCCCTGTTATCAGCAATAAATAAAATAGCTTTCTTTTCAAAGATGTTATATTTTGTAAACACTGATTTGAAAATTAAGGTGCAAAGGTACTGATTTTTTTTCAATCATAGAAGGTCCAGGACAGACCGTACCTGAACATCCTGATATTCATAGGATAAGTAGGTACATTATAATAGTTGTATCCCATCATTCCCGAATTAAGATGATCGTACATTACAAAGATCCTTGTCCTTTTGAGTTTCAGATTCAGAAACGCATTAATATACGGGTAATCGCCCTCGGTTTCAGTGTCCTGGCGGTAGAATCTGCCGGTTGCGGGCATGTATGCATAAGGGTGGTATAATGTGTTATAGGTTACTTCAGCTCCAATCTGCATATTCAGCCTGCCGTTTGTTTTCCTGAAAATGAACAAATGATCGAAATATCCGGCTGACCTGACTGAGGCAAGCGGAAGATCGAGAACCGATGTATTGCTGCTTTTCTGGATAAGCAGATCGGTTGTTAAATGAAACTTCCATGCCCTCAGATCTTTATGCAGAAATAATGATACTACGGAAAGTCCCCCGCTATTCTGTGAAGGAAGAGCAAGGGTATTAAAATCAGTGTAATTGTCTATTATTGCATAATTAAACCTTAAGTCAGTTTTCCGTCCCGGATATGAAAATTCAGTTCCGACGTTTATTCTGAACTCCTTATTGAAGCTGTTGTGCCATTCAAAATTATTGCTTCCCCATTGCGCAAACCAGAATGATGGCTGAGTGTTTGTAATAGCGCCGGTAATATGCCATGATGCAATACCTCTCTTCCAGTCGAACGATTTGGTTATTACGCCCGAAAGGTTAAAATCGCCGGCACGGTATCCTGTGAGAAACAATTCGCCGGTTGCGGTCCAGTTGAATTTATCGCCGATATTATTGTAAAGCTTCCCTATCAGTATATTGCTCATTCTGTTCCATTTTGAAGTGTCAGCAACGGTCGCTGTATCGTGAGTCGGAACAATCTGGCTGTAATGGAACAATTCATTCCTGATCCCCACTCCTCCTCCAAGTCTGAACTTACGGGTCTGATCCGTCGCGAAATCAAACCTTACCGTATTTTTTATGCTTCTCATATAGAGAGAGTCATAAGTCTTGCTTTGATTCATGAAAATTGTATCATAAAACCCTGATCCGGGATCTTTATCAGAGTAGGTACGGCTATTGACATCAAGATCAAAGATGTGTGAGAAAGTACCGCTGAGACTGAAGGGCTTTTTTCCTGCAGTTTTACTGGTATCTTTTGCGACAGGTGCTCCCCCGCCGATCATGTATCTCTGAACAAATAGTATGTTCCTGTTCTTCAGAACGCTCTGGGCAAGATTCAGGGCTCCCAGCCTGGTTTCGATATCTGTTGTTGTCGTGAACTCCTGAAGCTGGCCAGGATCTGTTATGCCTCCGTTCTCGTCCGACGATATATTATTGATGGTTGCTGCAAAATAGAATTTGTATTTGTCTTTTGTATAGGATGAGTAAAAGGTAAAATCCTTGTCAATTGCCGTCTGGTAGCTGTATTGTCCAAGACTATAAACAATGTCGAAGATCAGTCCGAAATTCAGGAATCTGTTTACATTTTGTGAATGTCTTACCCTGAAGGTCTGTTCGGCTGTCTCCCTCGGTGCACCGAATGTCCAGTCAAGCTCGGTAAAGGGCACCTGGGTATTCATAAAAATGAAATTTTCAGGCTGCCACAGAAATGGGGCATAATAACTGTAAAGGAATTTGTCGGGATCGGTTATCCTGTCAAAGAAGTTGATCTGATAGAAAGGCAAACCGTAATTACCAAGAGTGGCATTAAAAGGAGAATATTTATCAGCAATCCTGTAGTGGTTAAAAAGCGTGAAGGCGGTGTCGAACGGAACAGTAATCTCTTCAGTGAAATCATGTGACAAATTCCACTGCCTTATGATATGATGTTTTACCGAGTCTTGTTTCTGGGAGAATAAAACCGATGGGGACAGGAAAATCAACAATATTGTCGCAATTCGCTTCATCAGCGGCAAATATAGGAAATAAGTAAGAAAATACATTTAACCGCAAAGCGCGCACGGGGATTCAATTTAGAAAGCTGTGCGGTTGAAAACGATTTATACTTAAAAGGCTTAACTAATCCACATTATCATTAAGATAGGCATTGTTTTCCCGGATAACAGGTTCGTGGTCATCGTCGGATGAGAGTGTGAATTTGGAAACTTTGCTTTCGTTTTCCTTATCTTTAGGTCCGATCGACATGTTTCTTCTTATATAAGCCGGAACATCCTCGAAAGTATCAATATTTTCCTTCATTGTCTTGTTTGAAAGGCCTTCATTCTTCAGAATTTTCTGCATATGTTTCACTTTCAGCAGTGTCGTCTCAGGCTTCTCCTTCTCTTCAGAATCATCAAGAGGGCGCCTTGTCCTAAGCTCATTGATCTCTTCAATCTTGTCGAGGCTGAACTCCAGTTCTCCCTGGATTTCATCATCTACATTTGAAATCACGGAACGTGAAGACTTTTCATGAACTGAAAACACGTCATCGCCTTTTTCAGTAATTACATGGGGCGGAACAGGGTTATTGACTGTCAGCAGCTCGACCTTTTTTGCCTTTTTGTGTTTGTAGGGAGTGAAGATGCTGTTTGCGGGGAATCCGGTGGCAATTATTGTAACACTGATATTGTCATTCAGGTTTTCATCCTGCGACAATCCCCTTATAATAAGTGCGTCCTCCGATGCTGTTTCATACATGTAATCTGTTATCTCGCCAAGCTCATCCATAGTAAGTTCATTGGCTCCTGTTCCTGAAGCAATATTAATAAGTATGCTCTTTGCGCCTGTTATGTCGTTCGAATTCAGGAGAGGCGAAGCAAGTGCATTTTCGATCGCCTTCAATGCCCGTTTTTCTCCTGCAGCTATTCCCATTCCCATGATGGCAACGCCGGATTCCTTCATAACTGTCTCAACATCAGCAAAATCAACATTAATGTATCCGGCAACTGTAATAATTTCTGCGATACCCTTCACCGCTGTTGTGAGAACGTCATCAGCCTTTGCAAATGCGGTCGATACTCCCTGATCGCCGTATATCTCCCTCAGTTTCTCATTATTTATAACAAGAAGTGAATCGACATAATCCTTCAGCTCATTTATGCCGTCGATTGCATATCTTATTCTCACCTTCCCTTCTGATTTAAACGGGATAGTTACAACGGCAATAGTAAGCAGCCCGGCGTCCTTGCAGGCTTTGGCAATTACAGGGATTGCTCCGGTGCCGGTTCCTCCTCCCATTCCGGTAGTCAGAAAAACCATTTTGGTATTGCCCAACAGGGTATCCATCACGTCACTAATGTTTTCCATGGCGGCCTGACGTCCAACCTCTGGTTTGCTTCCCGCGCCCCGACCCTCGGTTATGGATTCACCTATCTGGACTTTCAGAGGCACAGGACTTTTGGTCAGTGCCTGGTGATCGGTATTACAGATGACAAAATTGACATCCTTTATACCTTTTTCGAACATATGGTTTACGGCATTGTTGCCACCACCACCTATGCCTATTACCTTAATTATTGATGATCTTTCCACGGGCAGATCAAAATTCATTATATCGTCTGTCATTGCTTTGTTTTTAAATTATTGAGAACAGTATCAAAATAACAGCAGAACCATATTTGCAATCAGCTTATTGACTTATCTTCCACTTCAAACATTTTTGAAAGCATCTGCTTGATCTTTTCAGTGAGCGGAACTTTTTCCTCAGCCTGGGTTTCAGCTTCCTCAGACATATCTTCGCTCATTTCATCTTCAGCAATAGTTGTAACAAGCTTTTCAGGCCTTATATATTCATCCCTGGGACCTGCGCTGAAGGTTTTCCTGTAGGTTTCAAGGTGATCAAACCCTCGCATTATGAGTCCGACTGCCGTTGCATACATCGGCTGGTTGATCTCATTCCTGCCAGTGCCTGCAAGGTGCTCATTCGGATAACCTATCCTGACGTCCATTGCGGTCTTGAATTTCATAAGCTGCGGCAGATGTTTCAGCATGGCCCCTCCTCCCGTAATCACAATACCGGCTGCAAGCTTATCGGCGTAGCCTGAATTCTGGATCTCAAAATTCACTATATCAATAATCTCCTCCATGCGCGACTGTATTATGTAAGAAAGGCTCTTAAAGGAGATCTCCTTCGGTTCTCTTCCGCTGATGCCCGGTATTGACACCACTTTGTCATCGGGCGCAATGTCGCCAAGTGCGGAGCCATATTGTATCTTCAGCTGCTCTGCATGACGCTGGAGTATCGAACAGCCCTCCTTGATATCTTTTGTCACGACATTCCCGCCGAACGGGATGACAGCTGTATGACGTATAATATTATCGTAATAAACTGCCACGTCAGTTGTACCGCCGCCGATATCGACCAGGACGACACCAGCCTCTTTTTCGTCATCGGTAAGAACAGCATCAGCCGAAGCAAGAGGTTCAAGGATCATTTCCTTCACGTTCAGGCCCGCCTTCCTGATGCATTTCTCGATATTCTTTGCAGCTGCAACCTGTCCGATAACTATATGAAAGTTGGCTTCAAGACGCCTGCCGCACATGCCTATCGGGCTCTTGACCCCTGTTTCATTGTCAACTATGAACACCTGGGGAATCACATGTATTATCTCTTCCCCGATGTCGACATGGATCTTGTACATATCCTCGATAAGTTTGAAGACCTCTTCCTTTTTGATCTCATCTTCAAATGCATCGCGCATAATGTACCCGCGGGTCTTGAGGCTCTTGATATGCTGGCCTGCAATTCCGACAAAGACCTCTGAAAACATTACGCCCGATCGTCCCTGGACATCGTCAACGGTAGTCTGAATGGCGTTGACTGTCTCTTCAATATTCAGGACAACGCCTCTTTTTACCCCTTTTGAGGGAGCCTTGCTTAGCCCGAGAATCTCAATTTTGCCGTTCTCGTTTTTTGTTCCGACAATCGCCACAATTTTTGTGGTTCCTATGTCGATTGCTGCTACATACTGTTCCTTTTTGTTCATTGTCTGAGATATGGTTATTTCTGATTTATCTTCTTTTACACACTATCTGATCCTTGTATGCAAGGCTGATCGATGAATATTTGTTCCATCCTACTTCAGGGAGTACCTTATCATAAAACACCCTGAGGTTTTTAAGCTTGCCTTCAAAATTTTCAGCCGTTCCAAGATGCACGATATGATTTCCCACTCGTGGAACCAGATCGATCTGATCGTTATTGACGACATACAGCTGGTCAATCTGTGCCGACCAGAAGCTGTTGCCGTTAATATATTTCACCAGGTAATAAATATCTTTCAGAACCGAATTCCTGATGCTTGTATCCAGTACGCTTGTTCCATTCAGCATTGCCTGGGTAATTGTAATATCTCCACCCACAATATGCAGCCTTGGTGAATACAGGTTCCTGCTTCTTACAATAACACCTTCATCGTCAAGAAAAAAGTCACCTCCTTTAGCAGGGATAATCCTCATAATCGGGTTTCTCTGATCAACATAAACATGCATTGTCCCATCTATTTCCATATAAACTTCAGCGTCCTTAAGTTCCCTGTATCCGGAAAGGCTGCCTTCGATGCCGGCCAGGTCAAGATCTTTAACAGCCTTTCCGAGAATGCCTCCGCTGGTCATAACCATCGTGTTCCGGATATCTCTTATTGTCACAAAGTGATATTTTGATGAATCAGCAATGATTATCTTAATCTGGCTGCAGGGTTTTAAGTATGAATAATGCGCAAAGAAAGCAGGTATCGCAAACAGATACAATGTAG
The DNA here is from genome assembly GCA_963789985.1 of uncultured Bacteroidales bacterium. GTDB lineage: Bacteria > Bacteroidota > Bacteroidia > Bacteroidales > VadinHA17 > LD21. The sequence continues at coordinate 115,856 of CAWBNA010000006.1, forward strand.
GAATGATCAATATTATCCTGAACAGCCTGTTCATTTCCGTGCTGCATTTTTAAGTTTTTCCTCGATCGGCCCGACAAGCCTGTCTATGTCGCCGGCACCAATTGTCACAAGGACATCAAGCTTACCAGTATCAAGCATTCCGGGAACGTCTTCCATTTTCATTATCCTTTTATTCTTTGAATTCATCATTGTGAAAATCATTTCAGAATTAACTCCCGGAATCGGTTTTTCGCGGGCGGGATAAATTGGAAGAAGTATTGCCTCATCGAGCTCATCAAGTACTGCTGCAAAAGCATCGGCATGGTCGCGCGTGCGGGAAAAAAGATGCGGCTGGAAGATGCCGGTGATTCTTCTTCCCCTGAAATATTCCTTCACCGATGTTATAAATGCCCTTATCTCTTCCGGATGATGTGCATAATCGTCAATATAGGTAAGCGAAGGAAGGTTAACCCTTATATCAAACCGTCTCCTTACTCCCTGAAAAAGGACTATTGCCCTTCTGATTTCCTGCCCGTTAACGCCGCAGTTCAGAGCGACTGCCATGGCTGCTGAAAGATTTTCAACATTAATAATTCCGGGAAATGGAAAATGAAGGTTGCTTATTACTCCGTCAGGGGTTTTCAGGTCGAACCTGTAATAATCCCCGCAGTTCTCAACCCCTTCAGGAGCGTAGTCCGAACCTTCTGTACGTCCGTAAGTAAAGCATTTGATTCCTGCCGGAACCCTGATCTTGTCTTCAATGTTTTTGTTGATGAAGAGTTTGCCTCCCTGCCTTATTTTTCCGCAGAAAACGTTGTAAGCTTCGATCATTGTCGCCCTGTCGCCGTAAATATCGAGATGATCGGCATCAACGGCAGTCACAACCGCCATTACCGGCGAAAGGGTGTGAAAAGACCTGTCGTATTCATCGGCTTCTATCACGGTATACTGACTGTCGCCCTGAAGCATGTTCGTGTTGTAGTTCTTCGATATACCACCAAGAAACGCTGAGCAGCCGACATGTGACTGTTTAAGAAGATGGGCAGTCATCGTTGAAATTGTGGTTTTGCCATGAGTGCCTGAAACAGCAATGGTGTCGGTATGCCTTGAAATCTCACCCAGGATTTCAGATCTTTTCCCCATTTCAAAGCCGTTTCCCCTGAAAAAGGAAATGATGGCGCTATCCGGAGGGATCGCCGGAGTATATACTACAAGCAACCTGTCTTTTGCGCCGGCATTTTTAAATAACGGAGGAATTGAATCAATGGCATCAATGTAAGAGATACTGCAACCATGTTCTGAAAGGGATCGGGTAATAGTCGATTCCGACCTGTCGTAACCAGCAATATAGAGCCCTCTGTTCAGGAAGTAAAGTGCAAGTGCACTCATCCCGATCCCGCCTATCCCCACAAAATAAATACCATCTATGTTGTTAATGTCAGTCATTTTTCTGTCAGTTTAATAACTTCCATTGCAATGCGTGTTCCTGCATCGCGTTCAGCCATCTTTTTTATGTTTTCCGAAAGAGTTTCTTTCTTCTTCCGGTCAGCGACAAGCTTAATTGCCTCTCTGACAAGCAGTTTTTCTGCCTGATTATCAGGTATCAGGATTGCCGCGTCTTTATCTGAAAGGGTTCTGGCGTTCTTTGTCTGGTGGTCCTCTGCCACATTTGGAGAGGGAACAAGGATTACCGGCTTTCCGACAAGGCAGAGTTCGGATATTGTCCCGGCTCCTGCCCTGCTTATAATAATGTCGGCTGCAGCAAATGCAAGATCCATCCTGTCAATGAAATCGTGAACCGAAATGTTGTCGGTGTATGATTCCGAAACAAGCCTGGTTACACTGTCGTAATAAAATTTCCCGCTCTGCCACAACCACTGGCAATCGGATTCCTTCATCATATCGATATTCCGTGACAGACAGTTATTTATGCTTCCTGCTCCAAGCGATCCCCCCAGTATCAGAATAACCGGAAATTTCCTTTTCAGTCTGAAAAATGAAACCGCTTCATCATGTATGCTTTCAAGGTTATCATAATTCTGGCGGACAGGATTTCCTGTCTTGATAATCTTGTCTCCCGGAAAATATTTATCCATACCGTCATAAGCAACACAGATTACCGAAGCTTTTTTCCCGAGAAGCTTATTTGTAATGCCTGCATAGCTGTTCTGTTCCTGGATGAGGTATGGTATTTTCATTATGCAGGCCTGCTGAAGGACCGGACCGCTCGCATAACCTCCCACACCTACCACGGCGTCGGGTTTAAAATCGCGAATAACCTTCTTTGCCATCCTGAGGCTTTTGAGGAGCTTTATGCCGACGGAAATGTTTGTAAAGACATTTTTCCTGTTAATCCCTGCAACAGGCAAACCCACTATATTGTAGCCTGCGGCCGGAATCTTTTCCATTTCCATCCTCCCTTTTGCACCCACAAAAAGTATCTCAGTATCCGGATCGATTTTCCGCAAAGAATCCGCAACGGAAATCGCCGGGAAAATATGTCCCCCGGTTCCGCCTCCGCTTATTATTATTTTCCTATGCCTTTGCGGGTTCATATATTTTTTCTCCTTCATCTGTTTTTTCTTCCTCAGGCAGATCTTCCTGCTTTATCCTGGCGTTCGAAACCCTGCTGACGCTCAGTATGGCACCTATCGAGAAGCTCATTACCAGTACCGAAGTACGTCCCCAGCTTACCATTGGCAGTGTCTGGCCGGTGACCGGGAAAAGCCCCACTGCAACCAGCATATTAAGAATTGCCTGCATGGAGATCATTACCGTGAGGCCCATCACCAGAAAGGCAGGAAAGGCCGTCTCGCATTTCTTCACTATTGTTATTCCCCTGAACAATAAAATCATGTAAGCAAGGATAAGCGGGATAGCCCCGAAAAGCAGGCCATATTCCTCTATTATTATAGCGAAAATAAAGTCGGAATTTGACTGTGGAAGCATATTGCGCTGGGTGCTTTTCCCCGGAGCTTTTCCGAAGAGGCCCCCGGTAGATATTGCTATTTTAGCCTGGTTCGACTGATAATCAGCATCATCATCAGTCTTTCCCGAAAAGTAGTTTTCAATCCTGTTCTTCCATACTTCCACCCGGTTTTGTTTTGAAAACATCGTCAGCACCATTGCAAACATTACTACTCCCACCACGGCGATTCCGACATAAGCCAGCAGGTATTTAAAAGGAACGCGCCCTATGAACATTATTATCAGACTGATTCCGAACACCATCAGCGATGTCGACAGGTTTTCGGGCATAATAAGTGCACATACCCCTGCAACCGGAAACATAAAATACTTTGTGACGACCATGAAATTATTCAGTTCGTCCTGGAACCTTGACAGTGATTTTGCAAGATATATTACAAGCGCCGCTTTCGCCACATCGGATGTCTGAAGTCTGAATCCGGTTCCGGGAATTGCGATTGTGCGCACTGCTTCATTGACCCGTGCTCCGATTGCAAAAGTAAGCAACAGAAGCCCTATCGAAACCAGCAGTATTATTCCCGCAAGCTTATAGTAAATCCTGTAAGGAAGGTAAGAGACCACCACTATAATGATCAGGCTGAAGAGAAGCATAATGAACTGGCTTCTCAGGAAATAGGTTGTATTACCGTGGTATTTCAGATAAGCTACGCTCACCGATGAGCTGTAGACGGCCAGCAGGGAATAGATCATGAAAAGGACAACCAGGGCCCATATTACCCTGTCGCCTTTAAACGTCTTTGTAAGCCAGCCCTGCTGCATAACTGAAGTATCAAAGGTTTCTCACGGCCTGTTTGAACTGGCGGCCCCTGTCCTCATAATTCAAAAACAGATCGAAGCTTGCACATGCAGGAGACAATAGCACTGTCTGTCCTTTTTTTGCAAGGTAATATGCTGACCTCACCGCTTCTTCCATTGAGGTTGTCTCCACGATAGTCGGTACAATTTCACTGAATGATTCCACTATCTTCCTGTTGTCTTTTCCAAGGCATACTATTGCTTTTACCTTTTGTCGTACGACAGTGAAAAGTTCGGAATAGTCATTGCCCTTATCAATACCTCCTACGATCCATACTACGTCAGTCTCCATGCATTCAAGGGCGTACCACGTTGAATTGACATTTGTCCCCTTGGAGTCGTTGATAAAGTTGATCCCGCAGACTGTGATCACCGGTTCCATCCGGTGCTCCACTCCCTGAAAATCAGCCAGGCTTTCCCTGATAACATCCTTGCGGATCGTCAGAACTTTGCCTGCAATAGCTGCTGCCATCGAATTGTAAATGTTGTGACGGCCTTTCAATGCAAGATCATGAATAGTCATAAGGTTGGTTTTAGTATGGTAGTCAATAATTAAATTGTCATCCTCGATAAAGGCTGTCATGCCTTCCTTCCTGTCGGCTGAGAACGGCAGCCTGGTGACAGGGTACTCCTTCTTTGCAAGCTCTGCTTTAATGACCGGATCATCAGCCCAGTAGATCAGGTACTCCGATTTGGTCTGGTTCTGTGTTACCCTGAATTTGGAATCAATATAATTCTGGAAATTATGATCGTACCTGTCGAGGTGATCAGGTGTGATATTCATTAAAATGGCAATGTCGGCTTTAAAGGAATACATCCCGTCGAGCTGGAAGCTGCTGAGTTCAATGACATAGTAATCATAACCGCCTTCAGCCACAGCCATAGCGAAACTGTTGCCGACATTTCCAGTCATTGCCACCTTCAGGCCGGCTTTTTTAAGCATGTGGAAGAGCAGGTTTGTTACAGTGGTCTTACCGTTGCTGCCAGTGACGCAGATCTTTTTCCCGGCGCAGTACCTGCCGGCAAACTCAATTTCCGATAATACCGGTATGCCTTTCCCCCTGAGCTTTGTAATCAGTGGTGCATCATCGTGAATGCCCGGGCTCTTAATAATTTCTTCAGCTGTAAAGATCAAATCTTCAGAATGTTTTCCTTCCTCCCACCTTATTTTGTTCTTTTCCAGAATTTCCCTGTATTCCGGTTTGACCTGTCCGGAATCGGACACGAATACATCAAATCCCTTCTTTTGTGCAAGTACTGCTGATCCTGTTCCGCTTTCCCCTGCTCCCAGTATTACTATCCTTTTCATAATCCTATCTTATTTTAAGCGTAACGATACTTACAACCGCAAGTATTATTCCCACTATCCAGAACCTTGTGACAATTTTAGGTTCGGGAAATCCTTTCATCTGATAATGATGATGAAGCGGTGCCATCAGAAATATCCTTTGTCCGGCGCCATATTTTCTTTTTGTCCTTTTGAAGTGCGAAACCTGAATAACAACCGAAAGGTTTTCCACAAGAAATATCCCGCATAATATCGGGACCAGAAGTTCTTTCCTTATTATTATTGCAAAAACAGCTATAATACCTCCCAGTGCAAGACTTCCCGTATCGCCCATGAATACCTGGGCAGGGTAAGAATTGTACCACAGGAAGCCGATCGTAGCCCCTATAAAAGCGCCTGCATATATTACAAGTTCCTGGGAATTAGGTATATACATTATATTGAGGTAATTGGCATAGATAACATTACTCGAGACGTATGCCAGGATCCCAAGCGCCGTACCGATAATTGCGGATGTTCCAGTTGCCAGTCCGTCAAGTCCATCGGTGAGGTTTGCACCGTTTGAAACAGCAGTTAATATGAAAATGACAACTATCACAAAAACGAGCCATGTCCAGAACTGGCGGTGTTTTTCAGGGATAAAAGCAACCAGCCAGGAATAATTGAACTCATTATTCTTTACGAACGGGATTGTTGTTTTCATTGATTTTCGCTCCATTGCAACCTCTCCGTTCGAGTAATAAGGATGTGACGGATCAAGAAGTTCTATTCTTTCCCTTGCATTCAGGTCGGAGATCGGAACTTTTTCCATTATAATGACATCTCTGCTGAAAAACAGTGTGATTCCCACTATAAGACCAAGAATGACCTGTCCAAAGATTTTTGATTTTCCTGCCAGCCCCTCTTTATGCTTTTTGAATATCTTTATAAAATCATCGACAAATCCTATAAAGCCTAACCAAATGGTTGTCAAGAGCATAAGAATAATATAGATATTATCGAGCCTGGCAAAAAGCAAAACCGGTATTATTATTGAAGCAAGGATTATAACGCCGCCCATCGAGGGTGTTCCCTCTTTCCTGTACTGGCCCTCAAGGCCAAGGTCTCTTACCACTTCGCCGATCTGTTTTACCTGCAGGTACTTTATAATCTTCCTGCCAATGAGGAGTGAGATGATAAGTGAAGTAATGACAGCGGCAGCCGATCTGAAGGATATATAGGAAAAGACTCCCGCCCCCGGGACGTTAAGCTCATGTAAAAATTTAAAAAGATAATAAAGCATCCTATATCTGTTTATTTCATTTTCAGTGCTGCCCCCAGTTCTTCCCTGTCGTCGAAATGATGGCGTACTCCGTTTATCTCCTGGTAAGTCTCATGCCCCTTGCCTGCTACAAGGATCACGTCGCCTTCGTTTGCAAGCATGACAGCAGTTTTTATAGCTGTTCTCCTGTCGCTGATCCTGAGGACTTTTTTCCTGAGGTCGGGTGTTATTCCTGTTTCCATGTCATCAAGTATTTTTTCAGGATCTTCTGTTCTCGGGTTGTCGGATGTAAGGATCACTTTTGTACTTCCAAGAGCTGATATCTCAGCCATTTCAGGTCGTTTGGTCCTGTCTCTGTCGCCTCCGGCGCCTACTACGGTGATCAGCTGTTTGCCTGCGGGGCGGAGCTTGTTTATGGTTTCAATCACATTCAGAAGTGCATCGGGAGTATGGGCATAATCAACGATCCCTGTGATCCCCCCCGTGGCCTCAACCCATTCGAGGCGTCCGGGTACAGGGCGCAGGGTGCTCATTACCGTCAGGATCTCTTTTACTGAAGCGCCAAGGAGCTCCGAAGCGGCAAAAACTGCAAGGAGATTTGAAGCATTGAAATCGCCGATAAATCTTGTCCACACTTCTTCTCCCTGGATCCTGAGTCCCATACCGTTGAAATCCTGCTCAACTATTGAGCACCGGAAGTCAGCCATGCTTTTCACCGAGAAAGTGTAGCAGTGAGCTTTGCAGTTCTGTATCATCACCATCCCGTTCCTGTCGTCAATGTTCGAAAGAGCAAAGGCATCTTCAGTAAGAGAGTCGAAAAAACTTTTTTTTGCCTTCAGGTATTTGGCGAATGTTTTGTGATAGTCGAGATGGTCGTGGGTAAGATTCGTAAAAATCCCGCCTGTAAATTTCAGACCTGCTATACGCTGCTGATCAACGGCATGTGAACTCACTTCCATAAAAGCATAGTCGCAACCTTCTGCAACCATCTGTGAAATGTTCCGGTTAAGCTCTATTGGGTCAGGAGTGGTGTGCGTTGCAGGAAGCTCTTTTTCATTGATATAATTGCATACCGTAGAGAAGAGTCCGCATTTATAGCCAAGACCTGAAAACATTTTATATAACAGGGTTGCTATTGTTGTTTTCCCGTTCGTACCGGTGACGCCCACCAGCTTTAAAGCCTGAGACGGATCCCCAAAGAAAGCAGAGGCGGAAATGCCCAGGGCTCGTGCCGAATCGTCTGTTTTTATCCAGCAGATATCTTCCCGGGGATTTTCAGGGAGGGTTTCGCAAATGACAGCTGTTGCTCCCGCCTTTACCGCGTTATTAATATATTCATGCCCGTCAGTTTTTGTGCCTTTTACGGCCACAAAAAGGGTTCCCGGTGTGACCTTCCTGGAATCAAATTCAATGCTTTTTATTTCAGGATCCTTCTTCCCTGTCACCGTGACAGCACCTGCATACCTTAATATATCATCAATCCTTATCATATTTCAGATCACATATTCATATCAAGCGAAACCACGCTGCCTTCATATAGTTTTGCTCCTTGCCCAGGCGATTGCCTCAGCACCTTTCCTTTACCGTTGTACTTCACCCTGAATCCAGAGTTCTCAAGAAGATACATGGCATCCCTGAGGCTCATTCCCCTGACATCGGGTACCAGTCCTTTTTTCTCATCGATGCCTACCAGCCTGATAGTGTCTCCGCTTTCACGGGTAGCGACCCATTCCTCCTTTGAAGTTCTCCTGTATCTTACCCTGAAATTGCCAAGCACCTCATTTATATCAGCCCTGTATCCGTTCCCGGCCTCGGGGGCATTAATTACCTTCCTGTCATCTTTTTCCTGTTCCTGTTTATAATCCCTGAAGAAGGTTGTTGCGTACACCTTATCAGAAATCTCCTTGAAGACCGTACCTGCCACAATGTTGCCGTAATAGACGCCGTTTGATGGCGCATTGACAACGACGATGCATGAATAGAGCGGATTTTCTGCAGGAAAGTATCCTACGAATGATGCCTGGTATGAAACTGTCTGACCCTGACGGTATCCACGTTTGTCACGTGCAATCTGGGCGGTTCCGGTTTTCCCTGCAATCCGGTAGTTTGCATTTTTCAGGTTTGTTGCTGTACCATGTTCAACGACCCCTTCCATCATCTTCTTTGCCTTCCTGATCGTCGATCTCGATGCTATCGCATTTACTATCACCTGTGTGCCAAAACTTTTGATGACCGTACCTTCGTGAAGGATTTCTGTGACAAACCTGGGCTTCATCATTCTGCCATCATTTGCGACAGCATTATAAAATGTGAGGATCTGCAGCGGAGTAAGCAAAACCTCATATCCGTGCGACATCATCGGAAGCGTGATACCCGACCAGTATTTGTCGCCGGGATATTTTATCACCGGTGTTCCCTCGCCCTGTATCTGCAGGTCAAGCTTCTGGTTAAGACGCATTGCATAAAGCCTGTTCACAAAATCCTTAGGGTTATCCTTATAGTGCTCGTAGATAAGTTTTGAGGTTCCGACATTTGATGATTTTTCAAATACCTGTTTCACTGTAAGCTTTCCGTAACCTTCCTCTTTTGTATCCTTTATGATCTTGTCGTAGAATTTCACGCTGCCGTTCCCGGTGTCGACAATATCGCCCGTATCAATAACTCCATCTTCAATTGCGGCCATCAGCGATGGCAGCTTGAATGTTGACCCGGGCTCTGTGCTTTCGCCTACCGCATAGTTGTATGTTTCACCGTATGTCCCATCACCCTTCTGCCCGAGATTGGCAATTGCCTTTATATCGCCCGTCGCCACTTCCATCACCACAGCGCATCCGTGATCGGCGTTATTCTTTCTCAGCTGCTCTTCGAGAGCGCTCGATGCAACATCCTGAAGATCAATATCAATTGTAGTGACGATATCATTTCCGTCCTTCGGGTCAACGCTCTCGCCGCCTTCAACGGGTATCCAGTCGCCACCGATAAGTCTCTGCTTGACTACCACACCATTCTTGCCGGCGAGGTCTTTGTCGAATGAACCTTCGAGTCCCACCCGCGTGCCTTCGTCACTCATATTAAGGTATCCGATGGTGCGGGCTGCCAGTCCGCTGTGCGGAAGTATTCTTCGGTCTTCAGGCTGTGCCAGCAGGCCGCCCTTATATTGTCCTTCCCTGAATATCGGAAGTTCCTTCAGCTTTTTAAGAGTTGCATAATCGACCTTCTTCTGAATAAGAAAATACCGGTCGCCCCTTTTCCGTGCATCGGTGATGACGGTTTTCCAGCCTCCCGGGATATAGGTGCCAAGCAAGTGTGACAGGCCCTGGCACAGACCGTTTATCCCAGATGACCAGGTGTCTGATTCCATGCCCGTACTCCGGGTATCCATATAAATCGAATAGTAAGGCACAGAGCTGGCAAGAAGACGACCGTCATAAGCAAGTATATCTCCTCTGTTGGCAGGCATCTCATCGGTTTTGAAAACATATTTTTCACTCATTGCCACCCATTTTCCTCTCTGGACATACTGCAGAATAAGGATCCTGACAAGAACGGCAACAGCAAAAAGAACCACTATGAAATACACAACGGCGCTTCTCCATACTATATCGTCTCTTATTGCCATCTCTTTATTATTTGCTGACTACCAATCTGTAGGGAGGCGTTTTAAGCTCCTCAAGCCCAAGTCCCCTTTCACGCACCAACCTGTAAACTTCCGACTGCTTGCTGACTGACATGAGATTTGTCGATGTGGATAATGATTCAGCTCTCAGGTCTCTCACTTCACGGTTAAGCTTTGTCAGTTCACGGTTGATCTTTTCAGCCTGAAAGCGGTTACCTATATAGATTGCGCCGAGGATTGTCAGAAGAATGATATACCAGAAGTTCTTCAGGACGATCTTGTCCGAAACCATGCTTCCGCTGAGCAGTTCCTTCATGAAGCTGCCCGGCTTATGGTGCCCGGTTTTTTTTGTTTCGTCGGCTTCCATGTCTAAATTTTTTCAGCAATCCTCAGCTTTGCGCTTCTTGCTCGCTTATTCCCCTCAATTTCACTTTCATCGGGAATTATTCCCTTCCTGTTTATTATCCTGAAAGGAGTTATCAGGTTCCCATAAAAATCCTTCTGTTCCTCACCTTCAAAATTCCCTGTCTTCATGAAGTTCTTGACTATCCTGTCCTCAAGAGAGTGGTAAGTGATCACCACAAGCCTGCCGTCCTTATTCATAACATCCAGAGCCTGTTCGAGCATTTCCTTCAGGTAATCAATCTCATGATTCACGGCAATTCTCAGCGCCTGGAAAACCCTTGCATAAAACTTATGCTCAAGCCTTGGAGGAGCGAGCTTCCCTATCGCATTGACGATGTCATTTACTTTTGTCAGCGGTGCAACCGACCGGGCGGCAACGATCTCCCTTGCTATTCTCCTCGAGTTTATCAGTTCACCATATTCGTAGAAAATATTTGCAAGGGCGGCCTCATCAAGGTTTTTCAGAAGATGTGCGGCCGTTATCCTGCTTTTCTTGTTCATCCTCATGTCGAGTGCAACGTTCTGGCGGAAGGTGAATCCTCTTTCAGGTTCATCGAACTGGTGGAAGGATACTCCCAAATCTGCTATCAGGCCGTCGATCGAGGTTATGCCGTTAAAACGAAGGTTATTCTTCAGGAACCTGAAATTCTGGTTCAGGAACAGAAATCTTCCGTTTCCCCCAAGCACATTTTTCCTTGCATCATCATCCTGGTCAAAGGCTATAAGCTTTCCTTTCTTCAGTCTCTTAAGTATTTCCATCGAGTGACCTCCTCCTCCGAAAGTGGCGTCAACATAAATTCCGTCAGACCGGATATTCAGTCCTCTGATACTTTCATCCAGCAATGCAGGCACATGATAATACATTACTCCATAGGTTCAGTTAGGCCCCCGCCAAGAAGTTTTTCAGCAAGGTTCGCAAAATCTTCAGCAGGCATTCCAATCTTATCGTAAACAGCTGATGCCCATATTTCTATTCTTCCGTCCTGTCCGGCCAGTACAACATCCCTGCCGGCGCCGATAAGGTCAAGCAATCTCTTGGGGATCAGCATCCTGTTATTATTGTCGAGAGAGAGTTCAGCTGTTCCCTTGAAGAAGTTTCTCAGGAACATGTTGTGCTCCCTGTTGTAGGTGTTTATCTTCTTTCTTATTTTCTCAAGCTGGCTGTTCCAGTCATCTATGGCATAGAGTACCAGGCAGTTTTCGAAGATATCCTTTCTGACCACAAAATGATCGGGAGCACCGGCAGGCATCTGCTTCTTGAATGCCATAGGCAGGATTATCCTTCCCTTGGCATCAACTTTACATTCATAATCGCCTATAAATGTGGCCATCCTCTCTTTTTTCGAATAAAACGCTAAAATATGAAAAAAATATCCACTTTACTCCACTTTACTCCACATTTTTTTGAATTTTGTTGATAACTTTTCAGGGGAGAAAGTATGGAGTAAAATCACGATCCAACATTGAAAGCCCTGTTCAGAGTTTTATAACCATATTAAAAGTCTTATTTCTGTATTATAAAGTCACCTTAAAATCTTTCCGGTTTTTCCCGCCTCACCCTGAATGGGGATGAGGTGAACCAACAAGGAGAAGTGTTTTGGAATTGACGTGCATAACTATTCAAACGACGCGGCCGGAAATAACATCGATCCGATATTTTAGTAAATTTGTCTCCTTCATTCCCAATAAGTTCGAGGTCATGGCAGATCCATCAGAAATAAGCGGGACGCAGCAGGTCGACGTTGAGCAGATACTCTACTCCAAAAGCCCGAAATTGAGAAAGAGTGTTCCGCATTTCCTCATCAGTTACCTGAAAAGAATTGTCCATCAGGATGAGATAAATGATTTCCTGAAACAATATGGTAATCTGAAAGATGTGGACTTTATCGGCGCCGGACTAAAGTATTTTGAGATCAAGTACAATGTTTTCGGCAGCGGGAATTTGCCGCAGAAAGCAGGCAGGCATATCTTTGTTTCGAATCATCCGCTCGGAGGCCTTGACGGACTGGTTTTTATCTTCGAGTTGTCGCATCATTACAATGACCTGAAATTTCCTGTGAATGATATCCTGATGAACATCGGCAATCTTTCGGGAATTTTCGTACCTATAAACAAGCACGGGACACAGGCAAAGGAAGCGGTGAAAAAGATAGAGGAAGCTTATGAATCGGATGCGCAGATATTATATTTCCCTGCGGGTTTATGTTCCAGGAAAAGGAACGGGGTCATCAGGGACCTCGAATGGCATAAAAGCTTTATTTCAAAAGCTGTGCAGCACAAAAGGGATGTTGTGCCTGCATTTTTTTCAGGCAGGAATTCCAGTTTCTTTTATAACCTGGCAAATCTCAGGAAATTCCTTGGCATAAAAATGAACGTGGAAATGCTTTACCTTCCTGATGAATTATTCCATCAGAAGGGAAAAGAAACCGATCTCGTTTTTGGGAAGACAATTCCGTGGCAGACTTTCGATAATTCAAAGAAACCGGCGGAGTGGGCAGCCTGGGTAAAAGAAAGAACATATGAGCTGGAATCTGTCATCCCGGCAAAATCTCACAACTGAAAAAATCTGAATGACAAACCGGAATTTTCAGAAAAATATTATGATATTTAAAGAATTAAAAAGGCACAAATGGAACCAGTAGCTGAACAGCTTCCCCTGGATAAGTTAACTGCAGAGCTCACGAAGGACCGGTTCCTTCGCAACACCAACAATGGCAACAATGAGGTATATGTGTTCGATGCCCGCGATTCACAGGCGTTGATGCATGAAGTAGGCAGGATAAGGGAAATTACATTCAGGCATGCAGGAGGCGGTACAGGTAAGGCGCTGGATATTGACAGTTTTGATACAGATCCTGATGATCCGCAGAAGCAGCTTATAGTGTGGGACCCGGAAAACAAAATGATAATAGGAGGTTACAGGATCTATTTTCAGCCAAAAGGGAGCACCAAAAGGGATATCTCAAAGCTTGCATCATCCTCTTATTTCAGGTTCTCCAGGAAGTTCATGAAAAAGTACTTTCCGCACATGATGGAGCTTGGACGTTCGTTCGTCCGTCCGGAATACCAGTCACGCACAATGGGACGCAAGAGTCTCTATGCCCTCGACAATCTCTGGGACGGGTTAGGCGCCATTGTTATTGATAATCACCATCTTAAATATGTATTCGGGAAGGTCACGATGTACCCTCATTTCAACCAGAAAGCGAGGAACATGATCCTTTACTTCCTGAAACGTCATTTTAATGATCCTGATAATCTTGTAACCCCGATCGAGCCCGCAAATATTGATATTCACGAGGATGAAATGAAAAAAATATTCAGGGGATGGAGGTACAGGGACAACTATAAGATCCTTTCAAGGGAAGTCAGGAACCTGAATGAAAATATACCTCCGCTTATCAATGCTTATATGGGATTATCGCCGACAATGAAGACCTTCGGAACATTCATCAATCACAAATTCGGGAATGTGGAAGAAACGGGAATAATGATAACCCTGAGGGATATTTATATTGAAAAGATCAACAGGCACCTTGCCTCCTACAAAAAAGATTTTGAGATCACCTGGTTTTCACATGAAAATCAGTAAGCCCGGGCATTAATACCTTCAACGTAGTTTATAAATGACTGGTTTGCAACCCGGTTACCGCCGGGAGTAGGATAATCTCCTGTAAAATACCAGTCGCCGGTATGTCCGGGGCACGCTTCGTGCAGTCCCGCGATTGACTGGTAGACGATTTCGACTTCAGCCTTTACATCATCTGACTTAAGAAGTGAGGAGATCTTCTGAGAAATTATACTTGCGGTAAATGGCCTGTAAATTTCCCTGACCAGGTTCCTGACTTCACCTGTTGGTTTCAGGATCTCGAGTTTTGCTTCTTCATAAAGTTTGCCGATAAATCCTTCACTGCCACTTTCCTTTATGAGCTCAATGGCTGCCCGGAAAGCCACCAGGTCGCCAAGTTTTGCCATATCGATGCCATAGCAGTCGGGATATCTCAGTTGGGGGGAAGATGAAACAATTACGATTTTTTTGGGATCGAGTCTGTCGAGTATTTTGATTATGCTTTTTTTCAGAGTCGTTCCCCTTACGATTGAATCATCTATCACAACAAGATTATCTTTCCCCCTTCGAATGACGCCATATGTAACATCGTAGACATGTCCGACGAGATCGTCGCGGCTTTTATCTTCTGTGATGAAGGTCCTGAGCTTCACATCCTTAACCGCGATCCTTTCAGCCCTGGGCCTTTGTGTTATTATTCTTTCGAGTTCTTCCTTTGTAAGTGCAGCGCGTTTTTCGATGATGGTATCTATTTTGGACTGGTTCAGCCAGTCTTCGACACCCTTCACCAGTCCGTAAAAAGCGCTTTCAGCAGTGTTCGGTATATATGAAAAAACAGTGTTGTCGATATCATAATCTATTTTTTCAAGAACAGGCAATGTCAGAAGTTCGCCAAGCTTCTTCCTCTCCCTGTAAATTTCCTGGTCGGTGCCGCGTGAAAAATAGATCCTTTCAAAGGAGCATTTTCTGATTTCAGCTTCATCCCTTATCTTCTCGATCGAAACATCACCATTAGTTTTTATTATAATGGCTCCGGCAGGCGGCAGCTCCTTTACATTATCGGAGCGGACATTAAAGACCGTCCGGATGACCGGCCGTTCCGAGGCTACCACAACAACCTCATCATCAATATAATAATAAGCAGGTCTTATTCCGGAAGGATCTCTCATAACAAAGGCATCCCCATGGCCCACCATGCCGCCGATGGTATATCCTCCATCCCAGTTGCGGCTAGCTTTTCTGAGGATGGAAGCAACATCGAGATTCCTTTGGATAAGCGGTGTGATCTCTTTCTTTGAAAGTCCCTCGTCCTTGAAAATCCTGAAAAGCCTTTCATTCTCCTCATCAAGGCGATGACCGACATTTTCGAGAATGGTGACCGTATCTGAAAAATCGACAGGTGTCTGTCCGAGTTCCAGGAGGCTCTGGAAGAGCTCATTTATATTTGTAAGATTGAAATTACCTGCCATCACAAGGCTTCTGGATTTCCAGTTATTCTCGCGGCTTACAGGATGCACTGCGTCAATATTATAGCTGCCGTAAGTGCCATAGCGAAGATGTCCGAGATAGATATCGCACGCAAAAGGAACATCTGATCTTATGAACGCCGGATTAAGATACTCCCCTGGATGAGCTTTATTCAGCTTGTCGATATCTTCATAGATGGTCCCGAATATCTCCTGTATCGGATTTGCCTTGTTCGATCTCTGTCGGAATATGTACCGGGTCCCCGGCCTGACATTCATCTTTATTCCGGCAATCCCGGCGCCGTCCTGGCCGCGGTTATGCTGTTTTTCCATCATCAGGTACATCTTCTGCAATCCCCAGTCCCACGAACCGTATTTTTGGGAATAGTATTCCATTGGCTTTCGCAATCTTAACATTGCAATGCCACATTCATGCTTGATCGGGTCGCTCATAGTTTTGCCGTTTCAGTCCTGGAAATTGATAATATCAGGAACAAGATATGCATCAGGAAAAACTTTCCTGACCATTAAAAGATATTTGGTGCCTTCTGCCCTGGTTCTGTAATTACCTGCCCTTATCTTATAGTAACCGGGTTTGTCGAAGGTAGCATAGGAATCTATTTCAGGAAACTTGCTCATAAACTCAGCCCTTACCCTTCCGGATTCTTCCCTGGCGTTTTTTTCTGAGCTGCTGTATATCTGAATCCTGAATCCTTCCATTCCGTCTATTTTCCGGTTATAAAGGATATACCTGCTGATCAGGGTGTCAATAGCCGGATCCTGATCAATTGTCAGTTTTCCCATGCGGGAGCCTTCTTCATCCCTGCGAAACAGGCTTTCAGTTGTAAATAAATCCTGAGCATCGCAAATCAGATTAACTGCGGTGAACATCACAATAAATAAGAATGTTTTTCCTGGCATGAATAAACTTTAGCCTCAACCAAGTTCTTCGGCCAGCTCGTCGGTCATCTCAAGGTTATGATAGACATTCTGGACATCGTCATCATCCTCAAGGGCTTCTATAAACCTCATGACTTTCCTGGCCGATTCAAGGTCAAGTTTTTTTGTATTATTGGGAATCCGTTTAAGCCTGGCCTCTTCAGGTTCTATTCCGAGTTCATTAAGTTTCCTGTTCACACTGCCGAAATCTTCTTTTGCACATGTAACAGTGATTGTATCGTCGTAATTGTCAAAATCCTGAGCTCCGGCATCGATCAGTTCAAGTTCGATGTCGTCGGGATTTATTCCTTCATTGCTGATTGTAAAGACTCCCTTGTGCTCAAAGAGGGAGCTCAGGGAACCATTTGTGCCAAGCTTGCCGCCATGCTTGTTAAAAGCTGACCTGATATAAGCAACTGTCCGGTTATTGTTATCGGTCAGACATTCTGCAACTACGGCGATCCCGCATGGGCCATAACCCTCGAAGGTGGTTGCCACATAGTTTTCGGCATCCGAACCCACGGCTTTCTTAATTGCACGTTCAATGTTGTCCTTGGGCATGTTTGCACCTTTGGCATTCTGGATGGCAAGCCGTAATCTGGCATTTGTTTCAGGATCACCACCGCCTTCCTTTGCAGCAATAACGATTTCCTTGATGATCTTGGTGAAGGTTTTTCCGCGCTTTGCATCAATTGCGCCCTTCTTCCTCTTAATTGTTGACCATTTATTATGACCTGACATACAGTTATTGATTTTATATCTGCTGCAAAATTAAATATTTCTTTAATACCTCATTCATAGTTTATACTTTTGTGGCGTTAAAAGAAAAGGAATTAAACGCAATGTATTCAAAGGAAAAGAAAAGTAGTTTCGGGATGGGGAGAGGTCATTGCTTCTGGTAGGTTTGGGGAGAGGCTGAAACTTCAGTATTTCTGTGAAACAAATTGATTTCAATCCGGGATGACGAAAAAAGTATATATTGAAACATATGGCTGCCAGATGAATGTAGCTGACAGCGAGGTTGTTATGTCTATACTTGAAGATCACGGATTTGAACACACAAAAGACATAAATGAAGCCGGCCTGATACTGATCAATACGTGCTCGATACGTGAGAATGCAGAGCAGCGTATCTGGAGCCGCCTGAAAACTGTAAGTCAGCTTAAGCGGAAAAACAGGGAACTGCTTGTCGGACTCATCGGTTGCATGGCTGAAAGGCTGAAGGAGCAGGTGATCGAGAAAGAGCGCCTTGTTGATCTGGTAGCAGGTCCCGACACTTACCGTGATCTTCCATATCTTATTAATGAAGCCGGTGAGGGGCATAAGACCGTTAATGTTCTTCTTTCGAAAGAAGAAACCTATGCTGACATTTCGCCGGTAAGAATGGACAGGAACGGAGTAACCTCCTTTGTATCAATAATGAGAGGATGCAATAATATGTGCTCCTACTGTGTTGTTCCGTATGTCCGCGGTGCAGAAAGGAGCCGCGATCCGGAATCAATCCTTAAGGAAATAAGGGAGCTCATCGACAAGGGTTACAGGGAGGTGACTCTGATCGGGCAGAATGTCGATTCGTACAGCTGGAAAAACGGCGGAGAGAAAAATGGTTTCCCTGAACTGCTCGAAAGAGCAGCCCTCGTTGATCCGCTGCTAAGAATAAGGTTCTCGACATCACATCCGAAGGATCTTTCGGATGAACTTCTGAAAGCAATGTTGCGTCACAATAACATCTGCAGGCACATTCATCTGCCTGCACAAAGCGGAAGCTCCAGGATACTCAGATTGATGAACCGTGAATACTCAAGGGAATGGTATCTTGACAGAATCAATGCTATCCGTTCAATAATTCCCGATTGTTCAATATCAACAGACATTATTGCAGGATTCTGCACTGAGACCGAAGAAGATCACGGGGAAACACTGTCGCTCATGGAGCTTGCGGAATATGATTTTGCTTTTATGTTCAAGTACAGCGAGAGGCCGGGGACAAAAGCCGCGAGAAAATACAGGGATGATGTTCCTGATGAGATAAAGACAAGGCGTCTGAACGAAATAATTGCATTGCAGAACCGGTTGTCGGCAAGGTCAAAAAGAAATGATCTGGGAAAAGTTCTCGAAGTACTGATTGAAGGTCCTTCAAAAAGATCTCCTGATTTCTTATCAGGACGGACCTCGCAGAATAAAGTGGTTGTTTTTCCGGCCGACGGGCATGGCACGGGAGAATATGTAAATGTCCTGACCGAACGTCATACTTCAGCAACACTAATTGGGAGAATTATTTGATATTCAACGAAATAACCCATTATCAACGGGGCTGTCCAAAAAATGGTTGTTTATTAATAAAACCTTGGTTAACTTGCATTGACCAATTAAATCCATAATAGTGAAAACAAGAATTTTATTTGTGGTTCTGATTTCTCTAATTGGAGTTGCAGCCATTTATGGCCAGAAAAGTAATAAAAAAATCAACATAACCGGCACCGTTTTCGACGGGACACAGACACCAGTTGCAAATGCGATCATCATGGTCGACGGGGAAAAGACCAACTGTTTGACCGACAGCAGGGGATTTTACAAGATCAGGGTAAAGCCTGAAAACACAAAGATCGGCATCTTCACCCTTACAAACGGAATCAGGGAAGAAGTCATAAACGGCAGGAAAACTATCAATTTTCAGTTTGAGGGTACTGTTCCGGTGCAGAAAGCGACCACCAGCCCCGGGGATGAGACAGTCGATATAGGTTATGGGGTCAGCAAGAAAAAGAATCTTACCAGTAGTGTCGGGGAAATTGACGGAACAAAATCAAAGTATGCTTCTTACGCTACAATTTATGATATGCTCAGAGGAGAAATTCCGGGAGTTGTAGTCAGCGGAACAACGGTGTACATCAGGAATCCGTCGTCGATAAATGCCAGCAATGAGCCATTGTTTGTAGTTGATGGCGTTCCGGTCATGACTATTGATGATATTCAGCCACAGATGGTAAAATCCATCAATGTGCTCAAAGGCTCAGATGCTTCTATATATGGCGTAAGAGGTGCCAATGGCGTTATTCTTATAGACCTGAAAAAAGGAAAAGACAGATAGTCAACTCATCGATCTGCTTATTTGCCTTTAATGACAAGGTTCAGCTCCCTGAGCTGTTTTTCAGATATTCCCGAAGGAGTGTCAAGCATAACATCCCTTCCTGAATTATTCTTCGGGAAAGCAATGAAATCACGGATTGAATCATGGCCTCCGAACAATGCTACCCAGCGGTCGAATCCGAAGGCAATTCCACCGTGAGGAGGAGCGCCATATTTAAAGGCATTCAGAAGGAAGCCGAACTGGTCATTTGCTTCCTCATCGCTGAATCCCAAAGTTTTGAACATAATTTTCTGTACGGTTGTATCGTGGATCCTGATCGATCCTCCGCCGATCTCAACACCATTTATTACCAGGTCGTAGGCATCTGCCCTCGCCTTCGCAGGATCTGTTTCCATTAAAGGAATATCTTCGGGTTTGGGAGATGTGAAAGGATGATGCATGGCAAAAAATCTGCTTTCCTCTTCATCCCACTCAAGGAGGGGAAAATCCACAACCCACAGCGGAACGAACTTATCCCTGCTTCGCAGGTTCAGTCTGTTGCCCATCTCGAGCCGTAATTCCGAGAGCGCCGTCAGTGTTTTTTCCCGGTCGCCGGCAAGTAAAAGTAAAAGATCGCCCGGTACTGCGCCGGCTGCCAATGCCCATTTTTTTAGCTCCCCGGCAGGATAGAATTTATCAGCTGATGACTTTAGTGTTCCGTCAGTGCCATACCTGAGATAAACCAGCCCCTTTGCCCCTATCTGCGGCCGTTTTACGAATTCTGTAAGTTCGTCAAGTTGTTTTCTTGAATATTCCGAGCATCCTTCAGCGCTTATGGCTCCTACGTATCCGGAAGCGTCGAACACCGTAAATCCGTGTCCTTTGACAGTGTCCGTGAGGTCATTTACCTTCATCCCGAAGCGAAGGTCGGGTTTATCGCTTCCATAATTTTCAATTGCCTCGCTGTACGGCATGCGCCTGAAAGGTTCACTGAACTCAATACCCCTGATCTGCCTGAACAGGTATTTTGCCAGGCCTTCGAAAGTGTCAAGAATATCATCCCTTTCGACGAATGACATCTCACAGTCGATCTGCGTGAATTCAGGCTGGCGGTCGGCCCTCAGGTCCTCGTCCCTAAAGCATTTCACGATTTGGTAATACCTGTCAAATCCTGCCACCATAAGCAGTTGCTTAATCGTCTGGGGCGACTGGGGCAATGCATAGAAAGTGCCTGGTTGCAATCTTGAAGGTACAACA
Source organism: uncultured Bacteroidales bacterium (assembly GCA_963789985.1). GTDB lineage: Bacteria > Bacteroidota > Bacteroidia > Bacteroidales > VadinHA17 > LD21. Next base: position 136,485 of record CAWBNA010000006.1, read on the forward strand.
AAATCGCGGGCTCCTTCAGGAGTCGATTTGATCAGGTAAGGTGTTTCAACCTCAACGAAATCAATCGAATCCATATATTTGCGGACCTCCCTTGCAACTTTGTGGCGAAGAATCATATTATTTTTGACACTTGTCCGCCGGAGGTCGAGATAGCGGTATTTCATCCGGAGCTCATCGCCCCCGTCCGTTTCTTCCTCGATTGTGAAAGGAGGTATTTCGGAACGGTTCAGTATTTTCAGTTCATTTACTTCGATTTCAATCTCGCCTGTCGGTATTTTAGGGTTCTTGTTACTTCGTTCCCTCACATTACCTTTTGCCTGGATTACAAATTCCCGTCCAAGCTTTCTGGCTTTTTCGCAAAGCTCCCTGTTATCTTCGAGATCAAAGACCAGCTGTGTAATTCCATAGCGGTCGCGGAGATCAACAAATGTCATTCCGCCAAGATCCCTCGATTTCTGCACCCACCCGCACAGTGTGACATTTTCCCCGGCCGATTTGATATTGAGCTCTCCGCATGTATGTGTTCTGTACATTATTCAGAAATTAAATTTCAGCAAAAATAGGAAAAATTGGGGTTACCGGATTTCTTTTTAAATTTATGTTTTATTCTGTTTGAACATGCAGGAAAGCAGCGATGAAAAATTTATGCACACGGCTCTTGAGGAAGCCAGAAAAGCACTTGACAGGAAGGAGGTACCGATAGGCGCTGTGGTAGTATGCAAAGATACGATTATTGCGAGGGCTCACAATCTTACAGAAACCCTGAACGATCCGACGGCACATGCTGAAATGCAGGCAATCACTGCAGCTGCAAACTGGCTCGGAGGGAAGTATCTTACTGATTGCTCGATATATGTAACCATCGAACCGTGTGCGATGTGTGCCGGCGCCATTGGATGGAGCCAGGCTTCAAGACTTATTTACGGGGCAAATGATGAAAAGAAAGGATACACCCTTGTTACCGGCGAATTGCTGCATCCAGGGACCAGGGTGACAAAAGGGATCCTGAAGTCTGAGTGCGGGGAAATTGTGAAAGGATTCTTCAGGGAAAAGAGATAATCATTCTTAGATCCCATGTCCCCTGAATTTAGGGGTGCCTCATTAACAAAAGATTGATTTATAGAATATAATACGACATAAATAATCCCATTATCTGGTATTTTAATTAAGCTTAATTAAACCATTCAAATCATGACCTTTGACAACAGCAAAACAATTATCAGTGTAAGAATCAAATTATTCATTGCCACGGTTATTTTTCTGGCATATATCCTGCTTGCATTTGCGGCAAATGTGATCAGGTTCCCTCTTCTTGGAATGGGGGAAACTGCCTGGACAGTCATACTCACGATATGTTATCTGATTGTGGTTTTCCTTCCCATGTACCTGAATTACCAGTATATCTGGTTTTCAGATGATGATGATAAGATAATCATCAGGTATTTTAATGCAGGGATACTGGGAGGCAGAAAAAACTCCGTGGAAATTAATAAGAACACCTTTTCAGGATTTCAGATCGATAAAAAGTTTTTCGGTCTGATAAAAAGCATTACTCTATATCAGAGTACCAGGCAGGGGAAAGCAATTTATCCGCCTGTCTATATCAGCGCCCTAAAGCGTGAAGAGATTGCAAAAATCACAAGATCGCTTAATTCTTATTTAAATCAGCATGTACAAAATGGCTGATAAATATGAGTTTAATCATTTTTAATGAGCAAAGTACAGGAGAACTTTGGTATGAGAAATAAGAATTAAGCAACTCATTGAATAACAATTTATTCACTTAAAATATTATATAATATGAATGTTGATAAGGTAATGAACAACCTCGAAAAGAAACATCCCGGAGAGGTTGAATATTTACAGGCAGTCAGGGAAGTACTTGAATCAATTGAAGGAGTTTACAATGAAAATCCGCAGTTTGAATCAGCCAACATCATTGAACGTCTGGTTGAACCCGACCGCGCCATTACTTTTAAGGTGCCGTGGATTGACGATGAAGGCAATGTCAGGATCAATCTCGGGTACAGGGTTCAGTTCAATAACGCAATCGGACCATATAAGGGAGGCTTACGCTTCCACCCCAGTGTAAATCTTTCAATCCTGAAATTCCTCGGATTTGAGCAGATCTTTAAGAATTCACTTACAACGCTGCCTATGGGCGGAGCAAAAGGCGGATCGGATTTTGATCCCAAGGGAAAATCGAATAATGAGGTCATGCGCTTCTGCCAGTCGTTTATGCTCGAACTATGGAAATACATTGGCCCGGAGACTGACGTACCTGCAGGCGACATAGGCGTGGGAGGTCGCGAAATAGGATTCCTTTACGGAATGTATAAAAGACTGAAAGGGGAGAATACAGGTGTGCTGACAGGAAAAGGAAGCAACTGGGGAGGCTCATTGATCAGACCGGAAGCAACCGGTTTCGGCGGAATTTATTTTGCACAGGAGATGATGAAAACAAAGAATGTGTCGCTGGCAGGCAAAACAATTTCGATCTCAGGATTCGGCAATGTGGCATGGGGTGCAGCCCTTAAAGCAAACGAGCTTGGAGCAAAGGTAGTGACTATTTCAGGTCCTGACGGTTATATTTATGATCCTGAAGGCATCACCGGAAAGAAAATCGATTATATGCTTGAACTGCGGGCTTCAAACCAGGATATTGTAAAGCCGTATTCCTATGTTTTTGAAGGAGTTGAATTTCATGAAGGGAAGACACCATGGGAAGTCAGGGTTGATATAGCACTGCCTTGTGCAACTCAGAATGAACTGAATGGCGAGGATGCCAGGACGCTGATTGCAAACGGCGTAAAACTTGTAGCAGAAATATCTAATATGGGATGCACTCCTGAAGCTGTTGAAGAATTCCATAAGAACAGGATAATGTTTGCTCCCGGCAAGGCTGTCAATGCAGGCGGTGTTGCAACCTCAGGTCTTGAAATGACGCAGAATGCAATGAAGATGAGATGGGGCAGCGAAGAGGTGGACCATCGCCTTCATGAGATCATGAAGAACATAAATAAGCAGTGCGTCAGGTATGGAACACTTCCTGATGGTTATATCGATTATGTAAAGGGCGCCAATATTGCAGGATTTTTAAAGGTAGCCAATTCGATGGTGGATCAGGGAGTGATCTGACAGGCAGCACTGATCAATAACTTTGCTCCCCTTCTGAGTGTTGGGGAGCATTTTTTTTTGTATATTTGTTTAGTCTCAATTCTTCGTGCCATGTCGTCAGAAATACCGCTGAAGCATAAAATTGCTTTAAGCATAATCCCCCGGATAGGTGATATTAACGCCCGCAAGCTGGTTTCCTATTTCGGAAATGTGGAAGCAATATTCAGGGAACCATACAGAACCCTTGTTAAGATTCCGGGAATAGGATCGGAAACAGCAAAATACATAAGCAATAAGACATATCTTGAAACAGCAGAGAAAGAAGCGGATTATGTGCTGAAGAACAATATCCGGACCTTCTTCTATCTCGACAATAATTATCCATTTCGTCTGAGGCAATGTGACGATTCACCGGTCCTTTTTTATTTCAGGGGCGACTGTGACCTGAACAGCCCTAAAATAATCAGTGTGGTTGGCACGCGTAATGCGACTGTCCATGGAAGGGAACAATGTGAGAAGATAATTGCCGGGCTTGCAGCCGGACACCCTGATCTTATAGTTGTTAGCGGACTTGCATACGGAATAGATATAACTGCCCACAAGGCAGCGCTTTCAAACGGTCTGCTGACGGTTGGAGTTCTGGGGCACGGATTTAAAACAACCTATCCCTCTGTTCACTGGTCAATTGCAAGGGAAATGACCGGGAAAGGAGGCTTGCTAACTGATTTTTTGTCTGATGCGCTTCCCGAGCGGAACAATTTCCTTAAAAGGAACAGGATCATTGCCGGCATGTCAGATGCCACCCTGGTAGTCGAATCTGGTATAAAAGGTGGCGCTCTTATCACTGCCGACATGGCAAACTCGTACAATCGGGACGTATTCGCCGTTCCGGGAAGGCCAGATGATCAATGGTCAGCCGGGTGTAACAGCCTGATAAAAAACAATAAGGCTGCACTTGTCGATTCTTCCGACGATATTGAGTATTTCATGAACTGGAGACCCGAAAAGTCAAAGCCGGCTTTGCAACGTTCACTTTTTTCGGAGCTTGATGAAACGGAACAGAAGATCTTTGAACTGATTTCCAAAGAAGGGGAATCGACCATTGACCTGATATGCCGTTCGCTTGACATCCCTGTTTACAAGTTGTCGGGGCTGTTGCTCCAGATGGAGTTCAAGGGAGTGGTGAAATGTTATCCGGGGAACCTTTACCGGGCAAGCTGACCTCTGATAACTTCTTCAGTTAAAATATGCCGGGGACTCTTGCCAAACCTCCTATGAAGGATGGCCTCTCCCCGACCCCTCCTTCCCAAAAAAAGGGCTTAAAAAAAATAATACAATTATTAAATGGTTTATCTTGGAAAATCCGTCGAAAAGGAAATGTACTTTGGAGCTCGACCTGAGCTTTTCAGGTTGGCACTGAAAATGAGGAAGAAGCCGACTGAAGCTGAAGCAACTTTATGGAAACATCTGAAAAAACTCAGGCATGAAGGATATATATTTCGCAGACAACATCCAATTGACTTCTATATTGCAGACTTTTATTGCCATAAAATAAAGCTTATAATTGAGGTCGATGGAGAGATACATAATAATTCAGTCGTCATTGAGCATGATATGGGCCGAGCCGGAGAATTAGAGAGATTTGGAATAACGATCATTAGATTCAGTAATAACCAGATATTCAACAATATAGACCTTGTTATTAAACAGATAAATAAATCAATTGATGAACTGACAACCCCCGCTCTCCCGGGATGAATGACCTCTCCCCAACCCCTCTCCCAAGGGCGAGGGGCTTTCCTTCCCCCGCTCTCCTGGGAGCGGGGGATCAGAGGGGGTGAGGTCTTTAAAATCATTATACAGAGTTTAATCTAATACAAAAAAGCTCTTTCCAAATCACCCACTTTTACTGGACAGACTTCCTCCGGAAGGAAGTGGCTTATAATCCTCTTATAAAATAATTATCCTGTTTCAGCGACTTCCAATTATCCTTTTTAATAATTTTAACGAGCTTTCAACCTAAAACTTTTTAATATGGATCCAAGAGTTCAACAGTTCATGGCGATGATCAAAGCCAAAAATCCGGGTGAAAATGAATTTCACCAGGCTGTGCAGGAGGTATCGGAATCGCTTATCCCCTTCATCGAAGAGAATCCAAAGTACAAGTATTCCAAAATACTTGAAAGAATTGCAGAACCTGAAAGAACAGTCATCTTCAGGGTTCCCTGGCTGGACGACAAGGGAGAGGTACAGATAAACAGGGGCTTCAGGATAGAAATGAACAGCGCTATCGGCCCCTATAAGGGAGGACTCAGGTTTCATCCAACGGTAAACCTTGGAATACTGAAGTTCCTGGCATTTGAGCAGGTATTTAAAAACAGTCTGACAACCCTGCCGATGGGCGGCGGTAAAGGCGGTTCGGACTTTGACCCCAAAGGAAAATCAGACAATGAGGTTATGAGATTCTGCCAGAGCTTCATGACAGAGCTTTTCCGCCATATTGGTCCGGATACTGACGTGCCTGCAGGCGATATAGGTGTAGGGGGACGGGAAATAGGCTTCCTGTTCGGCCAGTATAAAAGACTTAAAAATGAGTTTACTGGAGTGCTTACAGGAAAAGGCATTGAATGGGGCGGCTCCCTTATCCGTCCCGAGGCTACAGGTTACGGTGCAACGTACTTTGCCAAGGAGATGCTGGCCACAAGGGGCGAGAGCTTTGCAGGAAAAACGGTTTGCATTTCAGGTTCAGGCAATGTGGCACAATACGCAACCGAAAAAGTCACACAGCTTGGAGGCAAGGTTGTTACATCTTCCGACTCAAACGGATTTATTTATGATCCGGGAGGCATCGATGCTCAGAAGCTTGACTACATCATGGAACTTAAGAATGTCAGAAGGGGCAGGATCAAAGAATATGCAGAAAAATTTGGCGTTGAATACTTTGAAGACAAACGGCCGTGGATGATAAAATGCGACATTGCGATGCCAAATGCCACTCAGAATGAGATCAGCGGTGAAGAAGCCAGGACACTTGTCAAAAACGGATGTATATGCGTTGCCGAAGGAGCAAATATGCCATCGACGATAGAAGCCGTTGAGGTCTTCCTGAATGCCGGAATCCTCTACGGACCCGGAAAAGCTGCAAATGCAGGAGGTGTGGCAACATCAGGGCTTGAGATGACTCAGAATTCAATGAGGCTGCCCTGGTCACGCGAGGAGGTTGATGAAAGGCTGCATCTGATAATGAAGAATATCCACGACACCTGTGTGAAATACGGGAAAAAAGAAAACGGGTTCATTAATTACGTGGATGGAGCAAATATAGGAGGGTTCGTAAAGGTGGCCAATGCAATGATTGCGCAGGGAGTGGTTTAATGCTGCTTGTAGATACACATACACATATTTATCTTCCGGAATTTGACGGCGACAGGGATGAAGTTATAAAAAGAGCGTTAAGTAGCGGCGTCGAAAAGCTCCTGATGCCAAACATTGATGCTGCCTCTGTGGAACAGATGCTCCTGGTGCAAAAAAGGTATCCGGAGATCTGTTTTCCCATGACAGGCCTCCACCCAACTTCTGTAAAGGAAGATTTTACAATTCAGCTTGATAAGATCCGGAATCTGACTGCCGGTCATAAATTTTATGCAATCGGTGAAATAGGAATAGATCTTTATTGGGATAAAACTTTCCTTAGGGAACAGATAACCGCTTTTAAAGAGCAGGTGGAATTTGCGATCGGGACAGGAATGCCTGTAGTTATTCATTCAAGAAATGCATTTCCTGAAATTTTCAAGGTCCTTGAAGAATACAATAAAACAGGTTTAAAAGGAGTCTTTCACGCCTTTACAGGAACATTGGAGGATGCTGAAAAAGCCATTGGAATGGGGTTCATGCTGGGCATCGGCGGAATAGTGACATTTAAGAATTCAGGGCTTGACAGGGTTGTAAAGCAAGCCGGCGTTGATCATATATTGCTCGAGACAGACTCCCCTTACCTGGCACCTTCACCTCACCGCGGAAAAAGAAATGAGAGTTCCTATATTTGCATCGTGAACAGAAAAGTTGCAGAGATCTTCGGGCTGACACCTGAGGAAACAGCTTCAGTAACTTACAGGAATTCCGAAAAGCTTTTCGGACTTTGAATTACAATTATGAAGGACAGAACAGAAACATCAATATTAATCATTTACACCGGCGGAACGATTGGCATGATCCATGATCCCGCAACGGGATCGCTGGTTCCAATCGATTTCAAGAATATTACAGATCATGTTCCCGAGCTTCAGAAATTCGGGTTTAATCTCCAGTCGGTCTCCTTTAATCCCGTGAAGGATTCTTCCAACATTGATCCTTCGATCTGGGTCAAAATGGCTGAGACCATTGAAGAAAATTACGACAGGTTTGACGGGTTCGTGGTACTTCATGGGACTGATACGATGGCATATTCGGCCTCGGCGCTCAGCTTTATGCTTGAAAATCTGAGGAAGCCGGTGATACTAACCGGATCGCAGCTGCCCATTGGTCTCCTGCGTACTGACGGCAGGGAAAATCTTATTACCGCAATTGAAATTGCTTCAGCAAAGGAAAACGGATTATCGCTTGTCCCGGAAGTATGCATTTACTTCGACAATGAGCTGACGCGCGGCAACAGGACCACAAAATACAGCGCGGAGCATTTTGATGCTTTCAACTCCCCGAATTACCCGCCTCTTGCGGAGGTGGGACTACACCTTAAGTTCAACAACAGCATTATAAGGTATGCTGATCCTGATAAGGAACTTGTCGTTCACAAGATCTTTGACACTAATGTTGCGATCCTGAAGCTGTTCCCGGGTATCGGAAGGAATCTTGTACAGGCAGTGACCAACACCAGGGATCTGAAAGGGCTGATCATCGAGACTTTCGGATCGGGCAATGCTCCTACATATCCATGGTTTATTGAAGAGCTTAAATCGTTCATCTCCAGGGGTGGTATCATTTACAATGTAACCCAGTGTCATGGCGGGAGTGTCGAGATGGGTCTGTACGAAACCAGCCGTGAAATGCTTACTGCCGGGGTTATAAGCGGTAAGGACATCACCTCGGAGGCGTCGGTCACGAAGCTTATGCATCTGCTTGGGGTTTGCGGGTCGGGGGAAGAGGTGATAAAATGTTTAGGGAAACCATTAGCGGGAGAGATGAGTTAGCAATAACCATTTTGGACCCTTTAAGAGTTATAAGACAAAAGTCAAAAGTAAAAAGCGAACAAAGCGAGAATACAAGCTCAAGGATCCCCTCCTAGGAGGGGTAGGGGGTGGGTTTTTACCCTCATCCCAACCTTAAATCCAGGTGGGTTTTTACCCTCATCCCAACCTTCCCCCCAGGGGGGGAAGGAGCCAAATCCAGTTTATAGATTTAAAAAAATACAAATGAAGCTATCAGGCTCTGATTTTCTAAAATATTTTGTAATTTGCGCCAGCTTTTTTGAGCTTTTGAAATCATTTTGGAGAGATGCAGGAGTGGTTTAACTGGCACGCCTGGAAAGCGTGTGTACCTCAAAAGGGTACCGGGGGTTCGAACCCCCCTCTCTCCGCAACGGGCTCGCGGCCGAACGAAGAGAGGCCGCAATCCCCCTCTTCTCTCCACCTCTCCCCCGGTATTTTTGACCTCTCCCCAAACCTTCCAGAAGCAATGACCTCTCCCTAAATCCCTCCACCAAGTGGGAGGGACTTTCTTCCCCCTATCTCCCGAGAGGGGCTTTCTTTCCCCCTCCTATACACATCTTTACTATTTTTTAACCATACAGACACCAGGGTTTTAACAAAATAACCCTTTTTTAGGCTTGGAATTCCACGGTCTCATTATAGAGCTTCAAAAATATGTACATAATCCAGTTCAAAAAGATGTCATTTTACACCATTCAGGCTCTGGAAGAGCCAAATATGATTAACCTCCGGTGCAACCGGAGGTCATGGCCACCCACTGCCTTGTAAGCTCCGAAGGAGCGTGATATATGACTGACAGAAGATATCAATCATCTGTTATGGCACAATGTTGATGCATTAAGTAGTAATATAATGAGAAAAATAACAAGTCGCAGATTCTGTACATCAGATTCATACATATTCCGCCCTTTCCGGGCTTAATAAGAGTAGTTGAGTATCTATCTCCGGTTGGCACCGGAGGTTATTCATATTAAACCGCTTTCGCGGTCTTATAGCTTGATTTATTATCCAATTGAAGATCCTCGCAGCAAGCAGCGAGGAACCGGAACGAAGTGAAGCTCAGCGCAGCTAATCTTCGATCCCCAATAAGGAACTTTTTGTCTATGCTCGCTAACCCCGCTGGGAGCAACTGGGAACCGATCCGCCAGCTGGCGGAGAGCTCGGCGAAGCCAATGTGCTGGCGGAGATTCATTAAACGCAGAGACGCCTGAAACGGGCGTCTCTGAGGGTGCGCTCTTTACCAGAATTCCACGACTGAGTAATAAATCTTTTCCGCAACCCTTAATCTGAGGAATCGGAGATCAACCAAATTGTAACAAATGTTACAATTTGA
>CAWBNA010000007.1:0-20718 GCA_963789985.1 uncultured Bacteroidales bacterium
GGGCTCATATACTTGGATCACCAATTCACAATCAATTCAAAGGATAATCTACGACCAGACTGGAGAATTCGCCCTTTCAAACTTCTGAAAGTAATGATTTTAATACTTTCTGCTAAAATAAATGCTGAAATATTTTGATATAAGTAATACTTTTATTACTTTTGCACTGAGGTTTTGAATTGAAACCTTGCGTTCTTTGAAAATCTTTAAAACAGGAAAATAATGAAAGTGACAGATTTAATTGAGATCCTGAAGAAAGAGGGATGGTCACTTTCCAGAACAAAAGGTAGCCATCGTCAATTCAAACATTCTGACAAAAAAGGAATTGTAACTGTTTCAGGGAAATTATCCGATGATGTTAAAAAAGGTACTTTAGGCAGCGTGTTGAGACAAGCCGGACTAAAATAGTTCGGCTTGTCTTAGCGCCAGAAAAATAAATCTGTAGCTTCAAAATATGTATCCAAGATTTCTAAAACAAGCTTGACAAGTGAAAAATTAATCAAAAAATTTTAAGCCACTATTTAATCAAAAGGGAAAAGAATCAAAACTTAAAAAAACCGCAAATTATGAAAAGTATTATAGTCATCTTGGAAAAGTCAGAAGACAATTATTCAGCATATATTCCTGCATTAGATGGATGTGTAGCCACAGGCGATACATTTCATCAAGTTAAGCAGAGAATTGAAGAAGCTGTGGAGTTTCATCTTGACGGAATGAAAGAAGAGGGGTTAGATATTCCTGAATTGTTTCAAAGTGATTATGATTTCGTTTATAAAATCGATGTTGAATCATTATTTGATTGGTTTTCAGGAGTATTGACCAAGTCTGGCATTTCAAAATTAACTGGAATGAACCAAAGTCTTTTAAGTCAATATGCTAATGGCATGAAGAAACCAAGCTCCAAACAAACAAAAAAAATAGAGGAAGCGATACATAGTTTTGGAGAAGAACTTCTTAGTATTCAGTTTTAACCATTTTCAATAATACAAAAGCTGTCAATTGGGGCAGCTTTTAGTACCTCAATTAGAAAGATTTTCTTGGAATATGTAAAGTTAGAACCACAGACAATCTTAGAAAATAAACCTCAATAAAAATTAATGCCGTCATAATTCACAAAATGAGCAAACCTGATATTCCCAATTTAAGAACATGGCCTCGTAACTTGAGCACAAGTCAAGGCGGAGGTCTGTCCACGTCACAATATGGCGGCATGTCAACTTCTCAATATGGAGGTGCATCCACATCTCAATATGGAGGACTCTCAACATCTCAATATGGTGGCCTTTCAACTTCTCAGTATGGAGGGCTATCAACTTCCCAAGGTGGAGGTATGTCGACTTCTTCAATAAACGTTTATAGAAGTAATATTCCATCATGGCCGTACTTTGTAAGAGAACTGGAAGCATGAGGCTATGATTGGGTATCTGTAATAATTAGACAGCATTTGCCTGAGTATTTGTGGCCTGAGAATTTTTTTCGATAGAGATAGAAAAGAATGACTTTTCTAGAGGGGACTACCCATTGCTGTAGTACATTTCCCGAACTGAAAGACTTGATTCGGGTTTAAACGATAGATTCATATATTAAGACGGTTTTAAATCTCACTCTACACATAACTCGGACAATATGGGTAAGTTGTCAAGCCTTTGCTAAAGCTCCGGCTTGTGCTGTTGTCACGGTTTTTGCTTTCCTGCCTGCCGGCAGGCAGGTGTTCCTGCTACCAAGACATATTAGTAATGTCGATACCGCGACCGCGCCAGTGCTTCCTATAAAACTTAAAAACTAGCAGGTCTCATTTCTTTCGCATTGTAAACAATATTAAGCATCCATAAGTTAGTTGATCAAACTGTTCGAACCCAGCTTCATTCACATTTCTTTCTAAATCAGGAATATCAAATATTTTCATATGCGGACGAGAGGGAGTTTGTTTATATATACCCTTGTCACCATGTATTATTGTTGTAACTAATACTAAAGCACCAGGCTTAAGTGTACGTCCAACTTCTCTAAGAATACCTGTCGTATCGGAGAAAATATGTAAACTTCCACAAAAGAGGCAACCATCAAAAACACAATTGCCAAACGGCAGCGATTCCGCATCAGCACGTGCAAAATTCATATTTTTAACTCCCTCGCGCTTTACATAATCCTGACCCTTTCGCAACATCTCTAACGAAATGTCAATGCCATACACGGTACGGCTAATTCCGGCAACATGACGGCCAAAAGTCCCGGTTCCTGTAGCTACATCAAGGACAAGCCCTTCGACAACGGACATTTTTTCATTGACAGTTTTTATTATATACTTAAATGAGGGCGCATTCCATCCACCTAGAAGCTTCCCAATGACCGGAAACCATATCGGGCTTTCATAAATGGGAGCCAATAGTTTGCCGAATCCATGCAAAAACGGATTTGTGCTTTCCTGTGGCCCAATAGTTAAGAAGTCGGGTATCTCGTTACTAGACGGATAATCCCGATGGCAATCAGCACAATAAAATCCATAGGCCTGTTGTTGCAATTTCCCTTTACATTTAGGACATGCATACGAATTGAGTTCATTTGTCATAATTTATCTCCTCCATTTCTATAATTAAAAACTATCATACTAACCGATTGGTATGTTTAATTTTAAAAAAAACTACATTTTTAATTCCGAATAAAAACTGTCCCAAAGTTTTAATATCTTATTTTTTGTATCTATTGATTTGCCAAGCAAAATGTTCCGCATACCTACTCCATCACCTGTATAAATGAAAAATTCTGCAATTTGTTTATCAGACATACCCGATTTTATCTCTCCATTTTTTTTAGCATCGGCAATTGCTTTTATCCAGGCTTCTAATTCAGTCTGTTCATATTCCCACATTTTTTTTCGAAAATCAGGGAATATTTTCAGAGCATCAAAAGTTAAAAAGTAATAATTCTGGTCAGTTCCGATTATGTCTTTCGATCTATTTTTATTATCAGCAAGCCCTTTAAAATAATCATGGTAAAACTCAAAAAGGGATTTTGCTTTTATTTTATCGAAATTCACCTGGGTTCTTGCTGAAAACTGATTTACAATTTCGAGAAAAAGCTGTTCTTTACTTTTATAATGATAATAAAAAGCACCTTTTGTCATTCCAACTTTATCGGAAATCTCTTGTATGGATACTTCCTTATATGTCTTTTTCAGAAAAAGATTCATGGCAACATCTAATATCCGCTTTTTAGAATCATTCATAGTAAATAATTTAAAATACTAACCGTTTGGTATGCAAACATAATAATTATTTTATAATATATCAAATTATATTGGCAGACAGGTTATTCTTTTCAGAAAAAGAATTGATATCATCTTTGAAGACAGGTTTAATGAGAAATTAATTGTCGAGTTAAAGACAGGCAACCTTCAGAGAGATGCGTTAGGTCAGGTATTGGAATATGATAGGTTTATTCTACCTGAGAAAGATCCAAGTGCACGGGTAATGATAATTGCTAATAGGATCCCTCTTAATCTTAAAAAAGCTATGGATCACCATGGAATCGAATACAAAGAGATAACTCAAAAACATTTATTGGATTTTCTTGAAAAAAGAGATGAGTTAATAATAAAGAATTATCTGAAGTTCTCGGCTTAGAAATTGATACGATCTCAAAGCACATTATATATCATTACAGATTTGGTTGGACAGACGAATGGTGGGACAGCTTACAGTACAAAAACAATAAACTATCTTTTGTAAAAGGTTTATACAGACAGAGATGGAGTGATACATTAGGGAATGATTGGGTTAAAAATACACATACAAAAATGATTAACAATAAAACAATTACAAAAGTTGATAGCTCAATTATTTATTAAAAATAAATTACCAAACTTTGTATAGCATTTTATAGTGGATCCTCAAGTTCTACACCTTAATTTTTATACCCGATTTGTGCAAATTGGTTTGCATACATACATTCATTATAAAACCAAAATCTTTGATATGAAACCAGGAATTCAAATCTCTCATGGGCTTTTAATAATCTTTCTTTTATTATTAGTCTCTTGTTCCAATGACGAATCGAAATTTATACAGACTCCAAAACCGGGTCCGGAGCCCCGAATAAATGGAGCCAGAATCTTTGGCGTAAGGCCAGGAGTGCCTTTTATATTTAAGATACCTGCAACAGGTGAAAGGCCGCTGAAATACCAGGTTATTAATCTACCTACGGGGCTTATATGTGATTCGCTGACCGGCAAAATTACAGGAACGATAATCAATCCAGGTGAATATCCGACAACCTTCCATGTTTCAAACAAGTCAGGCAAAACCGAAAAACCATTTAAAATCATTTGCGGAAATACCCTTGCCCTGACACCCCACATGGGGTGGAACAGCTGGTATGTATGGGGAAGTAACATTAACGACAGCATAATGAGAGCTTCAGCAGATGCGATGGTCAGCACCGGATTGATTGATCATGGGTACATGTATATCAACATCGATGATTGCTGGGCAATCAAAACAGACTCTATGGATTCAAGTTTGACAGGTGATCCATACGATAGAGAAGGATTCATAAATTCAAACAGGAGATTCCCGGATATGGTTGCACTTACAGGCTATATACATTCCCTTGGTCTTAAAGCAGGAATATATACCTCCCCCGGGCCCCTTACATGTGGTGGTTACACAGGAGCCTACAAACATGAAGAAAAAACTGTTGCAAGGTTTGTTGATTGGGGATTCGATTTCCTGAAATATGACTGGTGTTCATACGAAAAGGTTGTAGCAAATGATTCAATTTCTGAGCTTCAGAAACCTTACCTGGTTATTAGTGAAATCCTTAAAAAGCAGAACAGGGATATAATTCTTAATCTGTGCCAGTACGGTATGGGAGATGTCTGGAAATGGGGGAAAAGCGTCGGGGGAAACAGTTGGCGGACAGCGGGTGACCTTGGAGGTTCTTTTGAAGAAATCGGGACAGCACTTTTCAGGGACGGATTTGATGTCTATACGAATAATGAGTTGTACAAATATGGGGGGCCAGGAGGATGGAACGATCCCGATTATCTTCTTATCGGACTACTCAGCAACTGGAAGGGATCAACTGTACCAACACCGCTCACTCCCAATGAACAATACACTCAGGTCTCATTATGGTCTCTACAGGCCGCCCCGCTTATCCTGAGTGGTGATATTACCCGTCTGGATGAATTTACGCTCAGCCTTCTGACAAATGATGAGATAATAGAAGTTGACCAGGATCCACTTGGCAAGCCGGGATGGTGTGTTTCAAAAAACAACGGACTTGAAGTTTGGAAAAAGCCACTTGAGGATGGTTCAATTGCGGTTGGCCTGTTTAACCGGGAGAATAATAAAGCAAAAATGACTGCATACTGGACTGACTTGGGAATTAACGGATTGCAGAAGGTTAGGGATCTTTGGCGACAGAAAGATCTTGGGCGTTACGGTGAAAGGTTCTCTGCAGCAGTAAATCCGCATGGGGTTGTTATGATACGGATGTGGTCTGTAAATTAATTCTTGTCAGAGAAAACACATGGATTGTATAAAAGTATGATTATTCCTTGGATTGTTATTTAATGCAAAAGCCGGTAGGCTTGACCACATTTGGCCGATAAAATTAACATAATAATATTCATTTATATATCAAGAATTTAACTCCGGATTGGGGTGATCAATTTAATCTGGCCGAGAGTGGCCAGGGGCATTGGATTTTTCACTTTAACAGATAATTTAGTGGTCAAGATTCATTAGTTATGAGCAGAGGATTTGTCAAAGAAGACGATCAGGAAGAAGTTCCGATAGTGCCACAGAGGGCATATTTACCGGCAGGTGTAACAAACTTTGTTACCCGGCCTGGAATGGATCAACTATTAGCTGAAAAACAGATGCTGATCCATGAAAAAGATAACCTGAGCAGCACCGATGAAAATGAGAAAAGAATTGCATTAAACTATATTAATGCAAAATTGCAGCTGTTGGACAACAGAATTGCTGAAGCCAAAGTTGTTGATCTGAAAGAGCAACCTCAAAACGAAATAAGGTTCGGTGCATTAATAACTCTTAAAACTGAAGCATCCGGAAACATTCAGATTTTTCAGATAGTAGGTGTTGATGAGGCAGATATATCTAAAGGTAAGATCTCATTCATATCTCCTTTAGCCAAAGCATTAATAAATAAAAAAATCGGAGAAAAGGTTGCTGTAAAGCGAGACAGGGAAGATGTTGTTTTTAAAATTATGGATAGCCTATAGATGATCCTGATTTCGATAGAAACAATCCTGTAAACAATAGGCTTTTATACAGCAGGTGATTCGCCAATTAATTATTCATACTTTGACGGAATCATTGATGATGTAAGAATTTATAATCGTGCATTAAATCCAACTTAAATACTAAGTCTTTACCATGAGGGGGGATGGTAATTTTATAATTTGAAATTACTACTGATGCGTTCACCTCAAATGTATCTGATGTCAAAGATAAAGTCCATAATCAGTAAATTTATTTTACACAATATTGTAAAATTTATTTACACAATTTGCAAGAATATTATCTATATTATTGTATATTAGATACAAACAATCATGGCATCAATATTGTATTTGATTATTAAAACAATTAAAAATCTTCAATAATTACTGGATGAAATATCATAAAGTTTCCTACAAGATATCAGAGATACTTGTTTTGATAAACAAAGACGTTGTCAGAGGTATTGTTATTTCGTTCTTCATAGCTGTTCTTGCTGCAAAATATGGAATGAATTTGAGGATTTATAGTTTTGCTACAAAACAAGTTTGAATTGGTTGATATTCTTTCTTGCAGCCATGATTACGCCGGTTATTGCCCTGTTGACCGTCAACTGGCAGAGATTGAAAGCAGAGACGAGAAATCCTATCGAGACAATCTTATATGAATGAACAATTAACATCGCTATTCTTGAATCACTAGAAAATACATTAAACATGATACAGTATGATATCAAAATGACCTTTCGCAACCTGCTGAAAAACAAAGTCTACTCCACGCTGATAATTGGCGGTTTTTCGATTGGTTTTGCAGCCTGCATTTTAATCGGGCTTTTCTATTTTACAGAAAAAAACGTGAATACCGGATTTGCTAACCACAAACAGATTTATCGTTTATATGATGTAAAAAACAACAGTTGTGACATAAATTATGACTTGAATCCCATTTTAGCATCTGGCTATTCTGAAATAGCAAATACATGCCCGATGGAGTATTATAAAGGTCTTGAATTCATCGTAAAGGATGAACAAGCCAATGCCAGTACAGTGTTTGATAATATAATAAGTACAAATAATAATTTTTTTAAAATTTTTTCCATAGAAGTTATGGAAAGTCTTTCTTCTTTTCCATTCGATGGAAAGGAATCGGTAGTTATTACCGAATCGGTAGCAAAAAGGCTCTATAAAAACGGGAATGCAGTTGGTCAAACTTTGAATATCGGAAACAGGTATGTGTCAATTAACGGAAGAATTACAGCTGTGATAAAAGATCTGTCTGAAAATTCAAGTTTTAAGGCTGAAGTCATTCTGAACAGTGACAATGAGAATTTCAGAATGTCAAAAACCTGTAACAATGGGAAATGCTTTAATCTCACCAATCAATACATACAACTCACCGAAGGGGTTAATATAGATAATTTCACTTCCCTGTTGAACAGAACGCTCAATCTCGGTCAGTTTGAGATTGCCCGGCTGGGTCTGCAAAAACTTGATGATATCTATCTCTCTTCGCCATCAATAAAAGATATGCATAATAAAGGCAATGCCAGACTTCTCAAAATATTCATAGCCACCGCAATACTTATCTTGCTAATGTCGAGCATTAATTATCTCAATTACACAACTTCAATGCAGTATGCAAAGCTTAAGACCATAGGGATAAACAGGACTAATGGCGCAGGCTGGAGTCAATTAATATCCTTTTCATTTACAGAGGTCTCTATTGGAGTTTTAATCTCTGTTGCGTTATCGTTGATCATTACCTTTCTTTTATTACCTTATTCCGGGATTTTGTTTGGTAAAGCATTGCACCTTAATACGCTGACATTTGTCCAATTGTTTCCTGCGCTGGGAGTTACTCTTATTGCTGTCATTTTATTAAACAGCCTTGCTCCATTTTATTTGCTGTCACGATTTAATGTGTCTGATTTTCTCTTGGGGACAAAGAAAAGAAGAGGTACCCAGGCAGGTAAACAAATCATGCTTACATTTCAATTGGCTACCTCCATTGCTCTGGTTGCAACAGTTATAGGTGTCTTCAAACAATTAAATTATGCAAAACAGTCTGATCTTGGATTTGACAAAGAGATGCTGGTGCGAATTGATATGTCGCACAATTTTAAAAATCCGGAGGCTTTCAGACAGGAGATTAACAAACTACCATTTGTATCAAAATCTACCTTCAGCAATGGAGCACCGGGGAAAATAAGCCTTCGTATGGGATCTAATGCCAGGAATAACGAATTTTTTTTAAGTTGCATAACAATAGGTGATGATTATCTTGAAACAATGGGGATCAGATTACTTCAGGGACGGGAATTTCTTACGGGTGATGTAGACAAAGTATGCCTTCTTAATGAGACAGCATTAAAACGTTATGGATTTAAGAGCATTGAAGGAGAACGATTTAATAACGGGAAAGAAGGAGGATATGAGATTATTGGTGTTGTTAACAACTTTCATATAGGTCCTTTTTACGATGCTATAGAACCATTAGTGTTGATTTATGCTCCTCAGGCAGCTACTGAAATGTTATCAATTAAACTCAGACCGGGTGATATCGCACGGTATATGGATCAGATTAAGCGTACCTGGAAAAAGTTTTTGCCTTATGATGTATTCAGTTATACCTTTTATGATGAACAGTTCCAATCCATGTACAGCAAAGATGAAAAAATGGCAAAAACAATTACTTTTTTTTCAGTAATTGCATTAATAATTACCTGCATGGGAATACTTAGCCAGATTTTTTTAATCAGTCTTTACCGCACCAAGGAAATAGGTATACGTAAAGTTAACGGAGCAACAATACCGGAAATTCTAGCCATGCTTAACAAAGACTTCATTATAAGTGTAATAATTGCTTTTATAATTGCCACACCCATTGCTTTTTATTCAATGCACGAATGGCTAAAGAACTTTGCATATAAGACTGATATAAGCTGGTGGATTTTTGCTTTGGCCGGATCGCTTGCTGCTACTGTGGCATTATTGACAGCAAGCTGGCAGAGCTGGAGAGCTGCAACAAGGAATCCAGTTGAGGCATTACGGTATGAATAATAAGAAAAAGACCACTTTTAATACCACTTATAATACCACTTAATAAAATGAAAACTGTCAGGATTATAGCACATACTTTTAAAAAAGATGGCCGTTTCGGCTTACTGAATATTCTCGGCCTGTCTGTGGGAATAATAATGAGCTTACTAATTATCTGGTATTTACGGTATCATGTTTCATATAACTCCGGCATTCTTAATAATGGAGAAATCTACCGGCTGGTATCAAAAGACAGGCATAACGGAAGCTTGTCATACGGGAATCCTCTTCCTATGGCAGATGCAATCCGGACAGATTTTCCTGGCATCGGTGAGGTTGCCGCCCTATCCCCTGCCTTCGCATATCCGGTCACTGTAAACGGTATCAAATATGACATCATGGCTTCCTCTGCCACCGATAATTTATTTAATCTCACTGGCCTCAGACTGCTGACAGGCTCAGACAATACAGCCTTATCCGAGCCGGGAAGCTCGGTGATCACACAATCATGCTCACGGAAACTGTTTGGACAGAAAGAAGCTATGGGACAGGTTTTTGCAATCAGGACTTTCAGCGGTGATAAAACTTTTACTGTCACCGGTATTGTAAAGGATCCACGGCCTAACTGTGAATTTCAGACTGAAATTTATCTTAACTGGGAATCGATGAATCCCCCGGACTGGAGAAAGAACTGGTGGTGGTTTGGCACACAGGTTCTTGCCAAAGTAAAAAACGATTCGCAGAAAGACGATCTGGAACGGAAAGCAAATACAATCCTTGGCAGTCACAATGCTGCATTTATAAATGGCCGCTACGACTTCCTTCTTATACCCTTAAGTGGTTCCCATTTCAGAACAGATATTGAAAATCCCCTGACAGCCCCTGTATCTTCCAGACTATTATGGGCTTTGGCTTTTGTCGCAGTTTTCATTATTGTAATTGCCTGCATTAATTTCGTTAACCTGGCAATCAGCCAGTCTGAAAGGAGCTTTAAAGAAACCGGAATTCATAAAGTACTTGGAGCCACCGGGAAGAATCTTGCAACAAATTTTATCCTTCTGACTTTCCTTAAAGCCATCATATCAATGGCCATTGCTGTTGTCTTTGTAAAACTCCTGATCAATCCTTTTCGTAATCTGATGCAGATCAACGATTTCAACCCGTTTTCAGATATAGTTGTATGGGTTGCAATTTCGGGTCTTGTTATTGTCTCAGCATTATTGTCGGGAGTGTACCCTGCCATGATGATACTCAGGCCAAGGCCGGTTACCCTGCTCTCAGGCCGGAAAGAAAATATTCCTCAGCAGAAAAAATTCAGGCAGGCTCTCGTTGTTATTCAATTCTCTGTTGCTCTTATGCTTACAATGACTTCATTATTTATTTTCAGGCAAATTTCTTTTGTTAAAAATCATGACCTTGGTTTTGACAAGAAAGGATTATACGTACTGGATTTAAGCGCAATGGACAATGATCTTGAATTGCAAGGGAAAAAGGCTGCCGTACTGGAGCAGGAAATATCAAATCAGTCAGAACCGAACGGAATACTGAAAACGGGCCTTATGGAATCAGTTCCCGGTACACAGTATCGTAATGCTTTTACCATATATAATCCTGATAATCTTAATGTTTACACAGCCGTATCGGCAGGCATTGATGAGAATTATGCAGGGGTCCTGCAATTACCCTTGAGTGAAGGCCGTAACTTCTCAGAAGGATTTGCCTCCGACCGGGAATCAATTCTGATAAATGAAACATTAGAAAGGCAGCTGGGCTGGAAATCTGTTGAAAACAAGCAACTGGCTCTGTTTACCACCGATAATAAAGTAAATGTCATCGGTGTACTTCATGACGTGAATATAGGCTCGCTTGACAATGCTATTCCTCCCATGATCTACCGGTACAAGGAGAATTCATATCCCCAGTACATGGTTTTCAGGATCAGCCCCGGATCTGAAGGAAGGGCCATTGAACTCATAAAAAGTGAATGGCGTAAAGTTTTTAATAGTGAACCCTATAATGCATTCACAATATCTGATAAATTCAATGCTATGTACGGCAACGAGGAACGTCTGCTGAAGATCATCGGAGGATTTTGCCTTGTTGCACTTGTTCTGTTATGTTTTGGATTACTGGCGCAGGTTGCATATTCAGTATATAGGCGTACAAAGGAAATCGGCATCCGGAAAGTGAACGGAGCCGGAACCGCAGAGGTGATGGCGATGCTTGACAAGGATTTCGTGAGATGGATTGTGATTGCTTTTCTGATTGCCTTACCGGTTGCTTACTATGCAACGCATAAATGGCTTGAAAGTTTTGCCTACAAAACTACCCTGAGCTGGTGGATATTTGTTCTGGCCGGACTGATAGTAATGGGAATCGCACTGCTGACAGTAAGCTGGCAAAGCTGGAGGGCTGCCACAAGGAATCCAGTGGAGGCGTTACGATATGAATAAAACATATGTTTCTACGTTAACTGTAAAATCCGTTCTTCTTTGACCATTTCAAAAACGGTCTGATAACATAAAACATACATGAAAAAACAACAAGGATTTAACTCGGGCTTTAGGTGGCCAATTTATTCCGGGCAAAGGTGGTCAGAAGTACAGACCTATTTAATTAACATCCTTTCCACTGCAATAAAAGAATCGATCACGATAATATTATTTGGATTTGCTAGTCAAATGCCAAAATCCGCAGGTCATGCATTTATATGCATGTAATTCATTTACTCTGCGATTTTGTTTGATATACTGGATCATTTCCTGAGCCTCCTCAAGTGAATTAAACATTGTCTTTTTACATAGAGGAGCAATCAGATTAATCTTCTTTATATTTGAAAGTCTATAAGCCACTTTATATTAATACATGAAAAAATTTTGCAAAATCTCCCTACAAAAATTCCTCATTTTTGTCCAAAACTTGGCGTGAAATAAAAAACAATTATGATTAAAAACTCATAAGCGCTTGATTTACTGAAGTGGGTCCAGTTGGGCCACAATTCTATAAAAAATAAACTATATATGACAGATAATTAAATATATATAATTTCTTACATATAAAAAAACGTAAAAAAAATATAACATGTTTTACATTACAACAATTCTTTTCGCTTAGAAATACTTTTTAATTCATACTCCTTGGCATACAGTTTGTTTCTGTTTCAGCGTGACCTGCTAACCTGAACTTGAAATGAAAAAGGGAATTCTCCATTTTTTAGCGCTACTGACATTATACAATATTGCTGCTGTCGGGAATTGTAGAATTTTTGAGGACAGTTCAACTTTTGATTCCGTTAAGGTTATTGAAAAAGTGTACCTACATACCGACCGCGATTTTTATAGTCCGGGTGACAATATCTGGTTCAAGGCATACCTAATCGATGCAACAGACAGGATCCTAACGGATCACAGTAACAACCTCCATGTTGAATTAATGTCTCCGGATTTAAAGATTATTCTGAGCAGGACTGTCAGAATGGACTCAGGACTTGGCAATGGTGACTTTGTTCTTGGTAAAGAACTGAAGTCAGGTAAATATTGGATAAGGGCTTACACAAATTACATGAGGAATTCCAGTGATTCCCTGTTTTTCATTAAAGGCGTTTTTATCGTGAGTCCAGCAGAAAATGATAAATTATCATCTGATTCAGCAGGATATATTAGTAACAAAATAGAACTTGGTTTTTACCCTGAAAGTGGATCGCTGACAGATGGTGTTGAGTCAGTAGTTGCCTTTAAAGCTGTAAATCCTATTGGTAACGGATGTGATGTTGATGGTATAATTTATTCATCAGCTGGGGATTCTATCACATCGTTCAGGAGCACGCATAAGGGAATGGGCAAGTTTAAATTCACCCCTGTACTTGGAAAGCTTTTCTATGCAGTTGTTAAAGATGGAGAAGGTATTATCCGCAGGTTTGAACTTCCAGGGGGTCTTCCTGTTGGAGTTGTGCTAGAAGTATCTGAAAATGGAGCCGGGGTACTAAAACTTCAGTTACGCACGAATTCACCGACATTAAGTCTGGTCAGGGAAAAGGATCTGACTTTAAGTGTTTCAGCACGCAACATTCTAATCAAGACAGTTTCGTTTAGGCTGACATCATTCAATAATTATTTTCTCCTGAAAACTGATGATCTTCCTGATGGTATTATCAGTTTAAGATTATCAGGAATCAATGATTTACCACTTTGTGAAAGGCTTGTTTATATCCACAATAGACCTGATCTGGTAATAACGGTCAGGACAGACAAAGCTGAATATAAACAGCGTGATTCAGTAATGGTAAATATATCGCAGAGCAAAGATACAGTGACACAGCGGAGTTCATATCTTTCATTGTCAGCTGTTGATACTGCTTCGGTGAGCGTTAACAAATATGCTTCAACTATCTGTTCCTGGTTTCTTCTGGAGTCGGATGTAAGGGGATTTGTTGAAGAACCTTCATTTTATTTTGATCCGTCAAACCGGAACAGGTTTGAAGACCTTGACCTGGTACTGATGACAAACGGGTGGCGAGATTTCAGATGGAAATATGAAAAGATGGTTTTCCCTCCTGAAAACGGATTTACTTTTTCAGGCAGAGTAAGGAAATTGTTTTCTGATGTTCCAATGGAAGGAGCAAAAGTAACTGCAGCCATTTTTACAGGAGACAAGCCTTTAATAATAACCGGGCTGACTAATAACTCAGGTGGGTTCCGGTTAGATGGTCTTGATTTTTCAGGTAAAGCCACAATTATAGCGAGTGTAATGGGAAAGAATGGAACGTTTCAGGGTTGGCTGATTCCTGATACAAATAAATATTCTTCACCTGAGGTCACGAGTTCGTCATTAAGGTCAATTACCAGTGTAAGAAAAGACTCTGAAATTGATAATAATCAGCATATCAATATTTATCAATCAATATCAAATAACTTAATAATATATAGGAAGTATACTGAAATAAGAAATTCTGTTTTGAGAAAATATAAATTGTCTGACACTATTAATCCTGGAGAAGTAACAATAGTTGTTAAACACGATGATTTTCCAAAGTCGATTGCTGTCCGAAGCAGGCAATACATCATGGCGGCTAACCCGGACATGTCTTTGGCAATAACTCGTGATCTGGAGGCTGTTACAGTAAGACAAATACTATCAAATAAATTTGCTTATATTTTGACATTGGGAGTTCCACTTGTTTTGCTCGATGGAATACCTGTAGGGATTGAAGGATTAAATGGACTACCAGGAAGTATAATTGAAAGAATAGATTATATTAAAGCTGTGAATGCAGGTGTATTTGGAGGAGCTGCCATAAATGGAGTTATTTCAGTAGTCACAAAGGATGATTGGGGTGATCTGAGGAAACCATCATATAGTTCAGTAAAAATTAACCTGTCAGGATTTGACGAACCACGCGTTTTTTATTCTCCGAAGCATTACACAACGCTAGTATCTGATTATAAGCCTGATATGCGGACTACTCTATTCTGGGAACCAAATCTGACTCTCAGGAGTTCAGATGATCTTGATTTGAAATTCTTTAATGGTGACAGATCTTCGGCAGTAAGAATATCAGTAGAGGGGATTACTTCAGATGGCATTCCTGTAATAGGGAAAGCCGAATATGAAGTGAAATGAATTAAGATGACCTGATTTCTAGTCAATTGTTAAAACCAATTATTTACTTGAATCCAGTTGGCCATACAATTATTTCAATTTATTAATTTTACGACAAGATCATGAGAATAATCAGAAGCATTCTGGTCCTATCTTTGATTTCGTTGATGATTTGAAAAGCCAGAAGCAATGACCATTTTTAGCCGGATTAAACTGATTACCAAATGCCGAAAACAAATATCTGTTATATAGCGATCTATGATAAGCGTGATTTAATTGGGGAAATGTCGTAAGGATGATTTGTTTTTTCAAATTTTCCTTCAAACTCATTCTTATTTAGCTTATGATTTAAAATTCAAGTACTCTTTAATTATTGACTATGAAAAACCTCATTATCGCAGGGCTCCTGTTCTTTTCATTAGTCTGTTTTTCACAAAAACAAGATGCTCAAAAGCCTGAAGCATGGGAAAATATTTACCGTGCTTCTGCCACAAAAATCAATGACCTTGAAAATACAAAACTTGAGGTCAACTTCGACTTTTCAAGGTCGTGGATGTTTGGGAAAGCCTGGATAACACTTCATCCTCATTTTTATCCTACGGATTCTTTGAATCTTGATGCAAAAAAAATGAATATAAAGGAGGTGTCATTAATAAAGGATGGAAAGCATATTCCCTTGAAATACAGTTATGACAGTTTAAACCTTCGAATCACTCTCGATAAGACATACAAGGGAGGGGAGAGTTATACTGTATTCATTGATTATGTTGCTGAACAAAATAACATCAAAGTAAAAGGCTTGTTTTTTATCAATCCACTGGGAAAAGATAAAAATAAACCAACACAGATATGGACTCAGGGCGAAACTGAAACTAATTCCGCATGGGTTCCGATCATTGATAAGCCTAATCAAAAAACAACAGATGAAATCAGCATTACGGTCCCTGATAAATATCAGACACTTTCAAATGGGTTGTTGGTAAAGCAGCAGAAACACAAAGACGGAACCCGCACTGATACCTGGAAGATGGATCTGCCTCATGCTCCTTACCTTATGATGATGGCCATAGGTGAATATTCGATAATTAAAGACAGTTATAAAGGCAAAGAGGTGAGTTATTATGTCGAAAAAGAGTACGCCCCTGTTGCCAGAAAGATCTTTGGATACACTCCGGAAATGATAGGTTTCTTTTCCAGGATTACAGGGGTAGATTTTCCTTGGCAGAAATATGCGCAAGTGACAGGGTGGGATTACGGCGGAGCTATGGAAAACACTACTGCCACCTTACATTCGGAATATGCTCAACAGGATGCACGGCAGTTGGTGGATGAAAACTATTGGGAAGAAACTATTGCGCATGAACTATTCCATCAATGGTTCGGGGACTATGTTACAACAGAAAGCTGGAGCAATATAACAATGAACGAAACATTTGCCACCTACGGCGCATGCCTGTGGGAAGAATATAAGCATTGCAGGGACGCAGGCGATGAATACCATTTTAACAACATGCAGAGTTACCTCCATAGTAACAACGAAAAGAAAAATTTGGCCCGTTTCTATTACAAGGATTCCTTTGATATGTTTGATGCCGTGAGTTATTCGAAAGGAAGTTGTATCCTGAATATGCTCAGGAACTATGTTGGAGACAGCGCTTTCTATAAATCACTTAATCTGTTCCTTACAACTTATAAATTCAAAGCTGTTGAAGCACAGGAGCTTCGTCTTGCATTTGAAGAAGTTACCGGACAGGATCTGAACTGGTTCTGGAACCAATGGTATTATGGAAGCGGTCATCCAAAGCTGGATATAAGTTATGATTATGATCAGTCGACCGGAACTGCCAAGGTTTATGTCAAACAGACACAACCCGACAAGGTTTTTAAGCTTCCTGTAGCAATTGACCTTTATCAGGGTGGTGTGAAAAAACGGTTTAACGTTTGGCTTGAACATCAGTCCGATACATTTGCTTTTCATGCTGAAACCAGACCCGATCTGATTAATTTTGATGGTGATAAAATCCTTCTCTGCGAAAAATCTGAACATAAAACTCTCGATAATTACATCTTTCAGTACAAAAACGCTGGTTTATACCTCGACAGGCGTGAAGCAATTGAATTTGCTGCATCGAAGCAGGCTGATGAAAGTAGGGCGTCAGAACTTATAAAAGATGCCTTGAAAGACAGGTATCAGGGATTAAGAATATATGCAATCCGGTCATTAAATATCAAAAATGACTCTATAAAAAAATCTGTTGAACATATTTTGGCAGAACTTGCGAAAAATGATCCTTCATCACTGGTCAGAGCTGCAGCTATAGGGGCGCTGGCCAAATACAAAAATTACGCATATAAGGATTTCTTCATGAAAGCGATCAATGATTCTTCATATTCTGTTGCAGGAAATGCTCTGACTGCACTTGGTTCGCTGGACAGTACAGCCGCGCTCGACATCGCAAAGAGACTATCATCCCACCAGACTAAGGGAGAACTTTTAAATGCAATAAACAATTCTTTATACATGTACTCCGGGGAAAATGAATTTGATTCCCTGGCTTTTCGATTTAACAATTCGCCGAGTTCCAATAATATTAAATTCATGTTGATCTGGCCTTTTTCAAATTATCTGAAACGGATAAAAGATACGGATAATTTCAGGAAAGGAATCGATATGTTAGTTGGTTTCAGAGATACAATTCTTAAAGATAATCCGCAAAGGCAGCCCTATTTCAATGGCATAATCTTAAACGGCATAGCTATAGCCAAGCAATCAATGGGTATGACTGAGCAGACGGAATATGTAAAATCCAAAATTGTTTTAAAGGAGAAAACGCCGAAAGGTCCTGTTTTGTCGGCAGACACATTGCAAAAGTATACAGGTGAATATGAATATGACGGAGGACAAATTAAGGCAGTCTTGAAAGATAATAAAACCCTGAGCCTGATTTTTGAAGGTCAGACTGAAATGGAATTAGTCCCGCTATCCCAGACAAAGTTTGAAGTTAAATTTATGGAGGGATATACTGTAGAGTTTATGACTGATAATAATAACAATGTAAGTTCATTGACGCTTTCATATTATGGGAGAGAGACAAAGGCGACTAAAAAGAAATAAGAAAAATATCTTTAATAAACTCTTCGATTATTTATTTAAATCACTCAAAAACCTGCCAGGAAATTAACAACTAAGAAAAACCAACTACCTGATTTGACTGGCGAAATGTGGTCAGGATTACCGGCTTTTGCAACTAGGAGGCTCTCTCCTTCCTTCTTCACCCTCTTGGTATCCTCCCTTAATAATAGGGGAAAAGTAATATCCAAAAAAGGGGTCAATACTTCAAGAAAAATTTTGCCAAATTTTTACGGAAAATCTCGGAAATTCATTTTATCTGAGAGTGGTCAATTTATTCCGGCCAATTATGGTCAATATTTCTGGCTTTTTCAATTAAGTCACGACCTGTTTTTAGAAACAACTCGAAGAGAAAAAAGGTTGACTTCCAGTATATAGATTTAAGTTTTTTTGTCTATTATTGTTGATGAAAGAAATTTTGTTGGAAGCATTTCAAATATAACTAATTAGGTTGTAGATGAAGACTCTCTTTTTATTAATGATTCAGGTTAAATGAAAATACTATTTATGGTAGTTACTTTTCAATTCATAATCTGATTTGCCAATTATTTAATATCTGGTTATTATGTTACATGGAATTATAGTTCTGTTAGCTACATTGCCAATCTTTACTATCTTCATTCTGATGGTAGGATTCCGTTGGCCGGCAGCCAAAGCAATGCCTGTGGCATTTATAGTTACACTTCTATTGGCTCTGTTTGTCTGGAAGACCCCCTTTAACTGGATTCTAGCATCAAGTTTGAATGGAGTAGTTACTGGATTAACAATTGTTTTGATTGTTTTTGGCGCATTGACTTTGCTTTTTACACTAAGGGAAAGTGGAGCATTAAGAATTATAAACAGAGGATTTTCTTACATCTCACAAGACAGAAGGATCCAGACTATTATAATCGCATTTTTATTTGGTGCATTTCTGGAAGCTTCTGCAGGCTTTGGAGCACCAATAGCCCTGGTAGCACCTTTATTGTTATCAATTGGCTTCCCGGCAATGTCCGCTGTGATGGTCTCACTTGTTGCTAACAGTACTCCTGTTTCATTTGGGACAGTTGGTATTCCAACGATTATCGGGATAGGAACTTCACTCAATACACCAACAGTACTTAATACACTTTCACAGAATGGCATGAGCTTTAGTAAACTGATTCATGAGATAGGTGTCTGGACTGCAATACAGCATGCCATACCCGGAATTTTAATGCCACTTGTAATTGTGACACTGCTTACAAAGTTCTTTGGAGAAAAAAAGAGTATAAAGGAAGGGCTTGAAATATGGCCTTATGCAATATTTGCCGGTCTTTGTTTTATTGTTCCGTTTTTAATTGTGGCAATTCTTCTTGGTCCTGAATTTCCCTGTCTTATAGGTAGTCTTTTGGGTTTGTTTATATTAATTCCTCTCACAAAAGCAGGTTTCCTTGTTCCAAAAAAGGTTTGGGATTTTCCTGACAGAAAGAACTGGCAAAGAAACTGGAACGGTACAATTTCGATGGAGACGAAAACATCCGAAAACAACATATCACCTCTGAAAGCATGGGTTCCATATTTGCTGATCGGATTATTACTTATTTTAGCAAGAGTTAGTTTTCTGCCTTTTAATCTATGGCTGAAATCGATAAAGCTTGTTTCGCCTGTACTTTTTGACACAACGATAACTGCTGATTTTGAACCGCTTAATAATCCGGGAATAATGCCATTTTTGTTGATGGCACTTTTATGTATTCCTCTTTTTGGAATGAGAAGAAAACAGGTAAGTATTGCCTGGAAGAGCGCTCTGAAAGGAGTTAAAAATCCTCTTATCGCTCTGATCTTTACTGTGCCAATGGTAAGAATAATGATACAAACCGGTACAAATCCGAATAATTATCTCAGCATGCCGGTTGCATTGGCTCAGACAGCATCACAGTTATTCCATGGCGCCTGGCCGCTTATCTGCTCTTCTGTCGGGGCGCTTGGTGCCTTTATTTCCGGATCGAATACAGTGTCGAATATGCTATTCTCCCTTTTTCAGTATTCTATTGCTGATCACCTTGGGATTTCACATATAATAATCGTTAGCCTACAAAACGTTGGCGGAGCATTAGGTAACTTGATAAACGTTCAGAAAGTTGTTACAGGATGTGCAGGAGTAGGACTGATGGGCCTTGAAGGAACAATAATTAAACGTAATTTGGTGCCTCTGTTGTTCTTTTTAATTTTAACCGGTTTAATAGGTATGATTCTGGTTTATCTGGTAGTACCAGGATTATTTTAAGTAAAAGCCCTCCATAGGTATATCATTAATAATTTATTATCTTATTACCTACCTGTTAAATATTCAATGAGTTAAGGCATTTGCGACACATCGTCTATATTAACCACTGCATAGCATCCAAGGTTACCACTGACCTTTGTTTAAATTTAAACAGATTGTCATAAGATCATTAAAAACCTGCCAACAAACAAAAAACACATACACGAATTTTTGCGTAAGTTTTTTTAAATAATGTCTCCAGACCTCACCAGGTCGATTCTGTTTAATTCCGGGAGAGTTTAGCGTGGTTTTAAAGGAAAGGTGTTGGCTGAGGATGATCTATCAATGGCGACCTTAAAACATCGTTAAAACGGGGAAATAATACTTATAACCTCTCCAGGTATCTGCCGCTGTTATAAGACTTTAACTTAAATGACCACTTCAAAATCCGGGCTGATAACCCTTAACATACATAAC
>CAWBNA010000008.1:0-15839 GCA_963789985.1 uncultured Bacteroidales bacterium
ATTAGATTATTCAATTTCAATTGTTTTAAGTTTATGTATTTCTAGAAAAATAACCACCAAGCAAAAGGTAAAGTCGGATGTGCTACTATCCAATACCAAGTAGGATGGTATTCCCTTGGATACTCAGGATCATCATTCCGGTGGAGCCGATCCTCTTTTTTCATATCGTCGGTTTTGGGCCTAAAATTATCTTGCCCAAATTGGGAAAACAATATGCATCAGACCGAAGGCTTACGTTTGTAGGGTAATGTATTAAGATATTCAGGTAGATTAAGTGGATATGTTTTTAGCTCAGATGGGGAAATGGTATCTTCTAATAACATGGTGACCGAGTTATCGTTGGAATAGAGGGAATTATTCTCATATGC
Organism: uncultured Bacteroidales bacterium; assembly: GCA_963789985.1. Lineage (GTDB taxonomy): Bacteria > Bacteroidota > Bacteroidia > Bacteroidales > VadinHA17 > LD21. Next base: position 369 of record CAWBNA010000008.1, read on the forward strand.
CAATCCTTTCCCCACAAGCTTTATTACATCAATATGGGCATTTTTGAAAACATTACCATATGTAGGTACTGTAGCGGAATTTATAAGAAGGGCTTTTACAGATTGCATCTTTACCAGAGTTGGAAACGTTTTAAAAGCTTTGCTGCTAAGTTTGCTGCTAATGGAGCTGAGAAACTTGTACCTGCCATACGGTCATAAAACATCCCTGTTTCTGAACTAATTACCATTATACCGGTATGCTCACATGAGATAGTGTTGTCATAATCACCGCCAGGCATTACAAGATCTGGTTTTACCAAGTGTTTTGATTTTTTCCTTGAACTGCTAATGACATTATGATATCCAAGATTGAATTTCCGGGTATATGAAGCAGGAAAATTATTATCCTCTGCAAGAACCTGTAATCCATTCCCTTCAAAATCGTCTGCGATTGCTCCTATTGCAATATTATTATAGCTGTCTGCCGGTGAACATATATTCCTCTTGACTTCATTGAAATGGTAAGGATAATTAACTGGGGTCAGAAGGTTAGCTTCTTGGGAAACATCGCAATTACCTGTTGATATAAAAATTAGAATATTAAGCTCATCCGCAAGTTTATCCAGCACGCTTCCATATTCGGAAATATTTGAATTTTCTTTAAGTGGTTGATCAAATGTTACGGTCAAGGTAAAAATCTTGCAATCAAACTGAATATGTGCTTCTCTTATCAGCCTATCAATATCAGAAATTTTAACTGGCCCTCTTGGATCATTCAAAATTTTAATCGAAATTAACTTTGCATCTGCTTCTAATTCTCCTCTATGCTCTGGTATCATCTTATTTCCAAGTGTTGCTAAAGATGCAACTGCTGTCCCATGATTTGCTTCATCGATTAACGATGATGTGCCTGTCAAGTCAAAAGTATCGCTAACATTCAAAATCAAACTAGCCAGAGGAGTCTGATTACTTATTCCAGTGTCGATAATACCTATAATAGGAAGATCTTCCGAAGGATTGGATATTGTAAAACCAAATTCTCTTATTGGAGTATTGAATACCGAGGGACGAATTATTCCTGCAGAGTATGAATTTACAGTATGTATTATATCAAAATTGTCGACGAGCTCTTGTAGTTTTTCATTGGTTACTTCCAATAGTTCTACAGTGTCGTTATCGATGTCAAAATGATACTTAATTTCATTGTTGGTTAGGTATTCTCTGAGACTCCGTTCAACGGGCTGTGTAAATTCCTGGTATAGCTCAGGATTTTTAATAAGACTCATTATGACATATAGTCTAAGGTCAGAGTATACAATTATTCTCTCTGTTGAAAGAAAGTAGAACTCTTTAATGAACTTTATCTTTTTATCATAGGATGGATTTTCATTGCGATCATCTGTATTAATAAATAATTCAAGTTGCTCAATAAAATAGTCAAATAATCCGGCATCTACTATAGCAAATACACCCACTGAATTGAATTCTTTAAACACAACAGGTGCGATACCGAAGTGAGTTCTATAATGATTTTCGAATCTATTCGAATTAAAGCTATCAAAAAAGTGTATTTCAATGTATTCAATATGGGCTGGGACATTTAATTCACGATTTCTTCTATTAATTCTTTTCTCTCTCTCAGCAAAATATGAATCTCTACACCTTGCAAATATCTGCCTCATGGGTTCATAATTCTTTTCCTCTTCATCATCTTCTGTAGATATAAATCTATTAGGTTGTCGAAATCTTTCCACACCAAGGGTTGGATTACGAAATAAAAGATGTGGTTTCATTTAATTGAAAATTAAAATTTAATACTGTCGTTTTTGACTTTCAAATTAGACTATTAAAAATAATTAAAATATTTAAATTCAAATCTTTATAAATCAGAAAATATTCCTTTTTCTTAATAGGTCTTTTATCTTTGACTTTACTGTTTCAATAATTACAGCCTAATGAGCTTCAAGCAGATATTAGACAAGAATCGTAAAATCTCCTTTACTGAAAAAGATAAAGGCACGCACTTCGAAAGATTGATGCAGGCCTACCTCAAGACAGATCCTAAATATTCATACAAATTTAAGCATGTGGTCAATGTATCCAGCTTTTCCACTATGTAATAAAGGCAACACTTATTACAATGTCTGATTCGCAATCTGATGTCTTCAATGCGCAATCCTATATTATCAGAAAAAATATTAAATGTCTGCAAATCTTTACCTATCTTTATTTGTCAGCTTCCCTATAATTCGGTCCAATCAAAAGTATAGTTTTGAAAGGACTATTAAGGATGTTACTTTCTTTGGGAGATTCTTTTAATTTTGATGATGATTTGTTTAAGCTTTAGACGACTATCTAACTAATAAAATGATTCAATATGGAAAATCAAAAGAATTACAGTGTAACAGAAATTGGTCCGATGGAGAATATTACTCGTGTGGTATTGAGGGATACTCTGTCACTCACAGGCGCAGAGATTTCAGCCAACCGTATGTCCGCCGGAAAAGCAAGCGCTTTCGCTCATTCCCATAAAAGAAATGAGGAAATATACTTGTTCACGGCGGGAAAAGGTTTTTTTTGGCTGGATGGAACGATTATTCCAGTAAGAGTGGGAAGTATTGTCCGGGTTTCGCCAGTCTGCGTACGGGCACTTAAAGCGGATGAATCTGAACCACTATCATATTTTTGCATACAAGTGGATAAAGACTCGCTTGTCCAGGCAACAAGAGAGGATGGTATAATTTCTGATGTGAAGCCACAGTGGTGAGCTCAACCTCAAATTTTCTCTTAAGTTTTAAACAGTTTAGATCAAATCAAGAGTTGTTTACATATTCAGAGAAATTAGAAATAACTGTTGCAACTTTTGTCCGCCTGCCTACTGGTAGGCAGGTTCGGGGTACCAAACGGCACAAGAGGTCAAAATTGACCTCTTGTTTTTTTGAACTCCCCAAAACCTCACTAATCCTGAAGATGAGTTTGACTGGTTCTGTGAAGACAGGGATTTTCCTTTGCGAACTTTCTATTTCAGATCGGCTGCATGCTTTTGAATCCTGGCAATCGCTCCGACAATATCCTCCATATCCTTTTTAGAGCCATGAAAAGTGATCTGCGGAAGGGACAATCCGGTTTCCTTTTCAATCTTCTCATTGACAGGACAATGATTCTCCCTCCGATATTTATCGAGACGTTCCTTTGAGTATATCCTTTGAAAGGATCCGGAAGTCAGGTAGGCCTCAATTTCCGGGCTTGAATGTAGTGATGAATCGATTCCGTTACCTAGTTCTATGCCTTCCGCACCCATGGCTTCCCGGAATTTTCCTTTTGGAAGACCGCTGAAGAATTCCTTGTCATAAATAAGCTGATATTCATAATAAGCCCTTCGGGTCTGACCTTCATATTTTTTAACCGGACTGACGCCTTTGATTTCCGACAGCAGCTTTTCAAGATGTTGCGCATTTTCGTCGCGGAGCCGGCAAAGTGTTTCCAATCGCCGGATCTGCCCCATCAACACAGCTGCAACAAAAGGTGTCATTCTCTGGTTGGCTCCTGTGAAATATCTATCTTTTCCATGAGGATCTCTTCCATTGTTAGTATATCCTCCGACCCTGGCCAGCAAAAGTTCATCGTTCCCGATCACAGCTCCACCTTCTCCGCCGCACAGACTTTTAAAGGCCTGGAAGCTGAAACAGCCCATGTCGCCCAATGAACCGAGTTTCTTTCCCCTCCATTCACCCATATGGGCCTGGCATGCATCTTCGATGATAAATAATTTATGCCGCCTGGCCACAGCGAGGATCTTATCCATACTGGCGGCAGAGCCTCCGATATGTACAGGCAGGATAGCACGGGTTCTATCATTGATACGCTCTTCGATCCGGTCGGCATCCATTTGAAAAGTTTCGGGATCCGAATCGACAAAAACCGGTAAGGCAAATACATTAAGCGATGATTGGGCAGTGGCAATAAAGGTATTGGTCTGTGTTATCACCTCGTCACCCGGCCCTATATCCAGTGCGCGTTGGGCAGCTTCAAGAGCATTTGTGCCTGAATTGGTGAGTACACATAAACTTGTACCCATCAGGTTTGCATACATCTTCTCAAACCGTGCTGTGAAGTTTTTTTCATTTCCATCAAATTCAGACCATTTGTTGCTTCTGAAGGCATCCACGTACAATTGGATATCCGAGTCATCGTAGACTGGCCATTTTTTGCCCGGGACCAACCCCTGTGGACGGACAGGTGTCCCCCCCAGAATTGCTGGTTTATCACCTTCGCGGATAATAGTTGAGCCAAGCGACGTCATCCCAACGGAAGCGAGGATGATTCCAGTGGCCGTAGCCGAAGATTTTTTCACAAAATTTCTACGGGTCAATGATTTTTTTTTCATAATCTGTCTGTATTATAGCGTACTCAATTATTGACAGGAAACTTCTCAGATACTTCCGGCAAATTCCCAGTTACCTGATTCGTGATAAGCTGTGACAATATCAGCCGACCTTATCCATTCCACCTTGTTCGAAATATGTTTTCTGATACGTCCGGCCACTGTTTTGAATGCTTCCCATCCATTTCCGTTATCAGGATTGACTCCCTGCCAGTGCATACACCAGATGCAATATGGCGAATCATTTTCAAGGTGACGAATTATAATCCCTGATTTGCCATCTTCTGTTATATAATAATCAGGATCCACATGGTCTTTTGAATTTTCCCAGATGCCAAAATTATCTTCTGCATTTGGCATCAGTTCGTAAACCCCATATTTCCCCCTGGATGCTCTCTTAAAAATTCTGTATTCCGTTTCACTAAATTAGCAAAAAATTATTTTTTAATGGCTTCAAAAATTACTTTGGCTGCTTCTTCAAGTTCGCCTTGGGTGTTCGGGTCAGATTCATTTGTCAGAATAATAATTCCGAAATTAAGTTGAGGATACAACGCGCAATAGCTGGAAAACCCAAACGTGCCGCCACTTTGCCAAATCCGCTTAAGCCCATCTGGGGTTAGTTTTTCTTGCCAATTTAGTCCAGTTGCATAATCATTTATATTTCCCCATCTTGGTTTGTGTGATATCGCAATTATTTCATTTGTCTCGTCAAGATGGAACTTAATATATTTAAGCATATCTGAAACAGTTGAATAAATTCCTCCTGCTGCATCGAGAGATTGAGGATTATATGGCATAAGAATTCCTTTGCCATTATATCCTTTTGCTAAATCAGCCAATTCGTTTTTAGAATATTCAGAATTGGTGCTTTTCAAATCTAATGGTTTTGATATGTATTTATTCAATAGTTTATCATAAGGCATATCATATACTTTTTCGAGAATATATTTCAGAAGTTGGGCACCAGCATTTGAATAATGAAATTTATTCCCTGGAATTGTATCTAATTTAACTTTATGAAGGTCTTCAAAAAACTTTTCTTTTGAGTAGTTTTTCTGAATGTCACAAATGGTAAATGGGAGAATGTCGAAATTAGCATTCTCAAAAAGTTTTGGATTGTCAGGCAGAAAAAACGGAAGCCCTGAAGTGTGATTTATCAGATAGAACATTTTTATTGGATTTCCGTCATATTCTAGATTTGGATAACTGCCATCTAAGTAATTACGAATGTCATCATCAATTTTCACTTTGTCATCCTTTACAGCTTGTGCAAGCAAAGTTCCAGTAAATGTTTTGGATATTGATCCAATTTCATAAATAGTCCTTTCTGAAGGCAGATTTTGCTTCCCTTTTTCTAATGTGCCATAGCTATAACAAAAAACTCCACCATTTTTATAAATCCCACACGAAAGTCCAATTCTTGAAGAATCTGACATAAAAGGTATTATAGCCATTTGAACAATAGAATCTATTTTGGTTGCCATTCGGTTGTCAGATGAGATATGCCGATTAACTATCAGTGAATTTGTAATGGATGGTTGAAGAAAAAATAATATAAAAAATAAGCTCTTTTTCATAAATATTATTGAATTAAATGATTTGTAGAAAAACTGTTTGCCTGAACTAGGAGATTGTTTCTAAAAATCTTTGCAGATCATATAGTGCTCTGCACTCAATCTCGCTCAAGTTTTTTTTGAAAGATAGGCATTAACTATTAAGGTGCCAAGTTAAGGATATTAACCAATGCCTCTGCATTTAGTTGACCATACTATATTGGCCACCCAAACCCCGAGTTAAATCCTTTTTGTTTTGTTCTGTATGTTCAATGAAATCCGGCCAACTTTTATTGTGGTCATTTAAGGATGGATCTTTTAACCTTTCCTGATATTAGGAGAGGTTATAAGTATTATTTTACCTTTTTTACGATGTTTTAAGGTCGCCTATGATAGATCATCTTCAGATAACCCCTTTCCTTCAAAACCACGATAAACTCTCCCAGAATTAACCAGAATCAACCTTGTATTTGGTCAATTATGTTTAATTTTAGTTGACCTTATAATATACTATTAGTAGGAGAGAATCCTAAAAAATTGAATAAATGTGTGGAAAAGATAGAATAAGAGAAATCAAACTAGGGAGATTAGACTTATCAGATTATTTAGTTCACTTTATTAAGCAAGATAATAAAAACTTATTTGAAATATTGAAAAATATAGTTGCAGATGGACAGATTAAATGTGGATGGGCTCGATGACGAAAAAAAAAATTTTTGGGAATTGGTGTCCCGATTAATCTGTTCTATATTTTGCAGGGTCAATTCAGACATGACATATACATTAATGAAATAACCAAATAATCAAACAAACCACTATGCATAATACACGGACAATGCTATGAAAAGCAGAATCCCGGGTTCGGTAAATTAATCATTAAAAAGACTTCACTCGTTTAGCACAGAATACAACCCTCATTACTTGGTTGATAGGGGTAAGTTAAAAGAACATGGCACTCTATGATTACTTACTTTATTTTCGGTATAAGTTATTCCTTAGCATGTGTAGTGCAACCTGGCCCGTTTCAAGCTTTTCTTTTTTCTCAAAGTATCACAAATGGCTGGCGAAAAACAATTCCCTTGGTAATTGCACCGCTAATAAGCGATCTGCCAATAATCATTTTAGTCTTGTTTGTTTTAACCCGAGTTCCACCTGGAGTGTTAGCGATACTTCAATGTTTTGGCGGAATATTTCTTATTTTCCTCGCCTTTAAGGCATACAAAACATGGCGCACATCAACTAAAAGCTCCGAAGAAAGAATTTCCCAACATGGAAACCTATTCAAAGCAGTAATAGTGAATTTACTCAATCCAAATCCATACCTCGGTTGGAGTTTGGTTATGGGTCCTATGTTGATAAAAGGTTGGAGCAGGAATCCAGTAAATGGGATTGCTCTATTGATGGGATTCTATAGTTCAATGATTATTTATTCAGCAGTGATGGTAGTGCTTTTTGCTGCCGCTGGGAATCTTGGACCAAGAATTAATCGGATATTAATGGCCATCTCAGTAGTTGCTTTCGTACTTTTTGGATTTTATCAATTCTGGTCGGGTATAAAAGGATTATTCTGATCTGGAGAATAAATCGCCAGGGAATGATACAATCAATGTTAATAAGCTTACAACTTTTATTATCGGGTTAGACGTAATATCACTTTACCACCAAAATATTCTCTTTGTTGGTGTTTGTTTTAAAAAATATACGAAAAATAAGCCAAATAGTCAAGTGGGGGTGGACAGGGTACAGGATAAAAATGACTTTTAAACAGATTTTAATTACAGTGACAGTGGAAAAACAGTATACTGAATTTTGACTGTTACTGTTTTATAAAAAGTTTGAAAAACCGTGTTTTATCCTGTCCCTGTCCACCATCGTTATAATCATCAACTGATAGCCGCCCTCAGTATAAATCAGGTTTGTCGCCAGGCCAAATAGCTGATTGTGATTAAGCCATGTACCACTTAGGAACTCATCGAGGATTTTTATCCTTTTTCGGGCCATCTCGAAATCAATTTTTATTTTTTTCGCCCCTTGTGCCGATGTAGGTTGTGTTGTGGCTGTACTGTGGTTTTCTGCCGAAATCCGGTCATTTCTATATATATAATATAGAAATGTTGATTTTTCGGCAGATTTCAAGCCAGTATAGTAACATGATTCCAGGGGTATTTTACGGAATGATTTGCTGTCATTTGAGTAGATTTGGATTGACAGGGCGTCAATCAGTGTTGATGTGGATACAGAATCAGTATAAACTACGGTGCACGCCTTTCCGCCAAAGTAGTACCAGCTTGCATCCCCACAAACATTATCTGCCTCAGGGAATAATGAGAAAAGAGATGCATGGATTAGTTTGTGGATCCTGATATCAGTTACAGGAGTATCGAGGAATATTACAATACGGAATTTTCTTGTCTCCGGTGAATCAGAGAATGTGGAATACTAGAGCTGTGGAACAATGCCCAGTTCTTTTAGTTTGGAAAAAACCTCATTGATTGTAAAATTTCCTTTGTCGAAGTCCAGGGCAAATACCTATTGTCTTTGCCAGTTATTGTGCACCTTTTGGTGGTTTATAATTCCTGTTTTTAATATCTCTTTTGTCAAGTTATTCCGGCCAACCGGGTTCAGTGGGATAGTTATTTCTTCGAACTATTTATCCGCTTTTTTATAGCTAATGGATAGCCCTGCACCTGTCATATTTACAGTTGTCTCATAATTCTTCAGTTTAAGGACATAATTGAGGAATTCTGCCTGGCCATCATATCCTCTGCCCGGAGGCGAGACATTGTGCGCTGTGAAGCACCCGCCTGTTTTCAATTTGGGTTCGGCATCTATGAAATAGTTCTTGTACCAGTCCTTATCGGCATCGCTGAAAACAAAATCAAAGGGGCCATTCAGTTCCCTCACCAGCAGATGCGCGTCAGCCAATCTTGCATCTATATATTCCGAAAGTCCTGCCTTTTGGAAATTGTCAAGAGCTGTACGATGTCTTCCCTCGTCAATTTCGATAGTGATCAGCTTTCCTCCGGTCTTGCTCAGTGCCCATGCGATCCATATCCCTGAAAGTCCGGTTGATGTACCAATTTCAAGAGCACTCTTATAATTGTTCTTAACAATGATATCATAAAGGAGCTTTCCGTCAGAGTAGGGGACATTCAAATCATGCCACTGACCTGCATGTTCATCCAGAAATTTCTGTACCTTTTCATCGAGCGAAGAATGTGTTTCCGTGACCTGGGCTGATAGAAGCGTGCAAAAAGAAAGAAATGTAACAAAGAATGTTTTATTAATTATATCCGATGCAAGTTTTTTCATGATTTTAATGCTATTGATGGAGGTTAGAATGAGATATCGTATGTGTCTTTAGACCGACTTTACTTTAAACCGGCCTGGTCCCCATTGCTGGTATAAAGATAAACCTTGAAGTCAGCTGTAATAAAATTAGTTTTCGCCCAATTGAGAATATCCTTAAAATTATTATGCATAGTGTAAATGGATCCAATATCATAATAGTCTGGTGGCCAGGAAGTATCCGGGATTTCACCATCTTCGTCAACTGAAACATCATAATAAGGATAGTCCGGTATCTTTATTCTTGTAATCCCAATTGTCTGCAAGTCGTTCAAAAAGTTTATAGCATTTTGTTTGCTTGCATCACCCTCACCTACGATGTAACAGAACAAAAGATTTGCAGGTAGGGGATAAACCGCGTGAATCAAGCTAGAGAAGTGTTGATCTGGTGGTATATTCAAAACTATACTGTCACTGCCAACCAAGAGCTCACAATTCGTTTCAAAATCAGGTGTTCTTAGGGTCAGGTTATAGGTTCCGACTGAAATTAAGCTGTCGGGAATGAATACAGTCCCGGAAGGTTGGCATATAGAGCTTACCATTCCTGTTTCAACATTAATACATTTCCCATTATCAACCTTGTTCGTCAGGGAAATTAAAATATCCCGTCCTTTTATAGAGTATGTAAATTTTAGTTCGTACGATTCATTCAATGCTTTAATTCCAAAAAATGCGAAATTCATTCCCCTACCATCTTCATTAAAGGCTGACCAGTTCCACCATAATGACAGGCTATCAATACTTTCAGAAAGAGCAGGATTAGAGATATCTTTATTGCATCCAGCTGTTGCCAGAATAATAATACCCAGAATTTTTATTGTCGATTTCATAGCTTTCTGAACACTTAAATTAGATCCATGTAGGGTGGATATAATTGCAAAAAACGGAAATCTTGACCACATTTGGCCGATCAAATTACTTGCGTCATATATACCTAAAAAACAAATTCTTAACTCCGCTTTTAAGTGGTTTTTAATATCTGACCCCATATGGTCAGGGCCACTGGCTTTCCTAAGCCGAGGTTATCTTGTTAAGTTCTCAAACAGATTTATTGAATGTTTTTGATGATTCTATGATCTCTTGTTAACGCATAACCTTCCCCAGTTTCAAGAAAAGTCCAAGCAATAATACCTCCAGTAACATAGTCAGTACCGATTGAATAATCAACTTCCCAGGTAATGCCTCCATTCTTTGAGACCTCAATCGTCGTGCCATCAGTACAATATCCAATATTTTCAGAAATAAAATGTTCTAAACCAATTTTCTTGTTGTTATGAACCAATGTCCAATTATACCCCCCATCTACGGTTTTGTATAATTTATAATCGTTAAATGTCGACATATATCCTATTTGATCGGTGATAAACTGTAATGCTGTAATATCAGGGATCGTAATGTTGTTTGAATTCCATGGTTCTGGCTTGAGAATGACCCAACTTTGACCCGCATCGGTAGTCTTTGCAATATTACCATAGTCAACGCATGGACCAATACCAGTAACACCACAATTAAAATAACCCCCCCAGGCATAGCCGGCACTGGAGGTTGGAAATGAGAATTGTCCGGATGGAGGCAATTCATCAGATACTGTTTGCCATGTCTGTCCGGCATTGCTTGTTCTATAAATATTATAGTCTCTTGCTACAACCCATGTTATACTATCAATGACATTTAAATCATAGATGATTGGCCCCCCAAATTGTGGTGAAATATTTGCCCAGGTTTTCCCATTGTCTCTTGATTTATAGACATAATAACCAACGCCTAAAATAATTCCTTTGTCTAACGGAAACATATCACGGATTAAGTCATCATTGGTAGGTAATAAACATGTGTCGATGCTCCAGGAGTTACCCCCATTTTCAGTAAACAAAATAACTTCTTTGAAACTGGTCAGATCAGTTGCAATTACGTAACCCGTATCTTTATCTAAGAATTTAACAGTAATATAATCAAGATTATTATTCTGATAAATTGTTTGCCAATTATTGTGCACCTCATTTTTTTCATCCTTTCGACAGCAAACAAGTAGAATGGATAGAAATATAAAGACTATTACAATGTACATTTGGAAGAAGCGGAAGTTCCCTATGTGACCGATCTTTACTTTGAAATCTCTATGTATAATTGTAGAAATGTGCATCATTCCCTAATGGTAATTATTAATATGGCGGTTAAATTTTGATTTTCATATTTGGGTTAGGTAAGATATCGTTGCTATTTATTTAATTACCACAAATTTCAAGCCAAATTATGCCATAGAAATGTACTGAGATTTAATGCAAAAGCCAGAAAGCATGACAACATTCAGCCAGTCAGATTGTCTTTAAAAAACAAAACTATATTACAAAGATTTAACTCCGACTTGAGGTGGTCAATGAGATCCGGCCAAAAGTGGTAACGGGCAGTGGCTTTTCTAAAGGTTACTTCTTTACCCTTGATCGTTTAATATTAATTTTAGTGCCCATGACCTTTATTAACATAATTTTAGGCGTTATTTTCAATAAATTTTTGCTACCTTTATTAACCTGAAAATTAAATTGAAAGAGAAGGGTTTGCTCAGTAATATTTATTCTTTGAAAAATGGATATTTCAAACTTATTCCTAAATAATATGAAAGATTCTATTAAACCCTTAATCCTCTTTTTGGTACTGTGTATGTGCCCAGCATGCAAAGAAAAAAGACAACAACCTCCAGAATTGATCTCAGTCCCGCAATTTGAGTTCATTTCAAAGAGTAAAATCAATGACTCAATAAGAAATATAGATATATCTCTAGATGCTTTTTACATCAGTAATGAAATCTCCAATAAAGAATACAGGGAATTTACTGATTGGGCTAAAAGTAATCCCGATGAAATTTTATCAAAACCCAAAGAAGTAATGTTCAAGAAAAATCTGGAACCAGGAAAAACAAGGGTGTGGACAATCCCTTGCTGGGTTAAAATGTCAGATCTTCTACCTAATCTTATTGATTCAAACGCTATGTATAGGATTGATAAGAAATTTAAAAACTATTTTACTGATGAAAAATTTAATGATTACCCGGTTGTCGGTGTTTCAAGAAATGCTGCTGAATTTTATTGTGATTGGTTAATACGGTTAGAACAAAAGACTATTGTTCTGCATAAGGGACAAACGGCACAGAATGGAATGCGTGTAAAAGAAAAAATCTATTTGACCATAAGTCCTGATTATGGCTACTACAGAATACCTCTCGAAATGGAATGGGAATATGTCGCTAAACAACCTTATGAAAGAGGTTTTGTAAATGATCATAAGCTACATAAAGTAAATGAAGGCATCCCTGACAGATGGGGAATAATACATTTACACGATAATGTATCTGAATAGGTCAATTCCCCTGATGATTCGTTAGCTATCAGCAGAGGTGAAAACTTCAGAACTGATAAGCAATCTGCACACCTCAGAATGAATCCCGATTCGTCCAATGGTTACACAGGATTTAGAATAGCCAGAACTTTTAAACCTGAAGTAATAAATGATAAAGAAAAGAAATAACTGGACATTTTTGTTGAGAAATTCCAGAACATCTAAATACCTCAAGTTTTCACCCCATGAATAGAAATTATATTAAATCCGCATTGCGATTTTTTAAGCGAAACAAGGTTTTTGCAGGGATAAATGCTTTAGGACTTTCAATAGCGCTGGCAGCTTCGTTTATTATTATGCTATTCGTAATTAATGAGCTAAGTTATAACCACATACACCAGAATAGAAGAAACGTTTACCGGGTAATTAATTACTATAATGATTTTAAGACGACCATGGCAGGGACGCCTTACGTCCTTGCATCTGCATTAAAGGAAGATTTTCCGCAGGTTGAAAAAGCAGTGCGGGCATCATGGATAGGATTGAAATTGAAATTAAAAGACGAATTTATTGATCTACCATATTGTATCGGTACAGATTCAGAGATCTTTGACATTTTCACGCTCCCGCTTATTTACGGCCCCTCACAGGAAAACCTGCTTAATGATCAGAATTCCATAGTGTTGTCCCAGTCTATTTCAGAGCGACTCTTCCCAGGTCAGAATCCTATTGGAAAAGAGATACCGGACTGGTAAATAATGAGGAGCAAATTTTCGTAGTTAAAGGCGTTTTTAAAGATATTCCAATAAACTCAACTTTTACAGCACAGTGTTTGGTGAACAGTAAATGGACGCTTGATCCTATCAATAAATCATTTAATATATCCAATGCTGAGTCAAACTGGACAATGGATTTTTGGACTACTTGGGTGCTATTGTCAAAGAATTATGACCCAAAGGTGATTGATGAAAAATTCAAGGCTTTTGAAATCAAACACATAAGTGAGCAGCCTCATAATCATTATTCCCTACAGAATTTGTCTAATGTCTACCTGCATTCCGAAAATGTTATGAATTCAGGAATCCAGGGGAATGAGAAAAATATCAGAGTCTTTTCTGCTATCGCGCTCTTAATCATAATTATTGCAACTATAAATTATATAATCCTATCCACTGCCGTATCAACAGGCAGGTCAAAAGAAATCGGAATACGGAAAACTTTTGGAGCCGGGAATAAAAGAATCAGGGGTCAGATATTAGGCGAGTCTGTAATTCTAACAATAATCGTTTTGCCAATCTCACTGATCCTCGCATGGCTGGCTTTTCCTTATGCAGGCAGACTTTTTCAATCGCAATTGCATGTAATAAGTTCAAATATTCTGCTATATATCTTTGCTTATCTTGCATTAACAGTGCTGATAGGAATTGCATCAGGAATATATGCTTCAGGTTATCTTTCCAGTCTCAAGGTCGTTGAGATACTAAAGAATAGTCCAATTTCAGGGGAAAGAAGATATTTGTTTCGTTCGGCCCTTATAGTTATAGAACTGATTATTTTCTGTACATTTATATCAAGTGCGATAATTATCCGTTCACAATATCAGTATGCTATTAAAAAAGATCCAGGGTACTATAACAAAGATATACTATTGATCAATATTGGAAGGGATTTTAAAGGATATTCTTCTTTTATAAATAATCTGAGATCAAATCCAAATATCCTTAAAGCTGCAGGAACTATGGCAAGCCTACCTATGCAAAGTTCTATGTCGTTCATGGTTCCTCATTTCCAGGAAAAGGATAAGAAGGTAAATGTCGAGGGAATGGATGTTGACTTTGACTTCCTTAGTACAATGGGAATTGAAATACTTCAGGGCCGGGATTTCTCCGTGGATTATGGCAGCGACCTTCAGCAGTCATGTATTTTGAACGAAACAGCTGTTAAAGCCTTAGGAATTACAGATCCAATAAATAAGAAATTAGGATCAAAAACAATCATAGGAATAGCGAAGGATTTTAACCTTCACTCTATCCATAAAAAAATTCCTCCTATCTCAATACAAATGACAGATAAGTTTATCATGCAAGTCGCGGTTCATTATAAATCGGGTTCTCTGTCTGCGATTTTGCCTTTTATCGAAAAAGAATGGAAAAAAGCTGCTCCGGACGGACCATTCAATTACATGACAATCGAGGATCTGACAAAAGATATTTATTCATCTGAAAAAAACTTAACTTCAATAGTGACTATTTTCGGACTCTTTACTCTTATCATAGCAGCTTTCGGATTGTTTGGCCTTACGCTATTTGTCAGCAAATCAAGAACCAGAGAAATTGGAATAAAAAAAGTATTCGGTAGTTCTGAAGAATTAATTATCAATTCATTTCTTCGAGAGAACTTAATCTTTGTATCAATAGCTGCCCTGATATCAATCCCTATTACTTTCTATTTCATGAATATATGGTTGAATAATTTCGCATATAAAATAAGTATTAGCTGGTGGGTATTCATAATTACCTATTTAATTGCAATTGTTGTAGTACTTGTAACTGTTTTCTTTCATTCGTACAAAGCTTCCAGGACAGATCCTGTAATAGCATTAAAATATGAATAATCAGAATTTAGACCAACACAAATATTTGTATAGCTACCTGAAAGGTTTAAGCTTAGTTACAAAACAGATAAATGAGTCGGGTGTGTTCAAGGGGCCTTTCTTGGGGGAATAAAATTACAAACTCAAGCTGCAGAATCGATGCAAAAGCTGGAGAGTATGATCACATTCAGGCAATCAGATTGTCTTTGAAATACAAAACTATATTACAAGAATTTAACTCCGACTCGAGGTGGTCAATTTAATCCGGCCAAAAGTGGGCA
>CAWBNA010000009.1:0-68078 GCA_963789985.1 uncultured Bacteroidales bacterium
CGGAGAGGTCAAAAAAAGAAAAGGAAATACTCCGGATCCAAATATTCTGACTGAGAGTATTTCTAAAAGTAAACTAAATAGACATAAGTGGAGAGCTTATATCATTACCTTATCAGGGATCCTGTTTTTGGGTACTTTAATTGTAACGATAACTCTCCTTGTATTTCACAGTTGAAAATCTGAAAAATCCATTGCAGTTTTGCCATTCATAAACTACAGTCCAAGTGATAGCAATCAGTCATTCATAAACGGATTAATGGAGGATGTATTAAATCATCTTCAGACAATAAAAGACCTGCACCCTATATCAAGAACTTCCGCTGAAAAATACCGAAAGACAACTAAATCAATTCCTAGATTGCAAAAGAGCTGAGTGTAAACTACATTGTTGAAGGGGATATGCAAAGGTATGGCAACAATATCCGCCTTAGTGTAAACCTTTTCAAAGCGCTAAAAAGAGAGCTTAAACTATGGGGAAAAACATACGAAAAAAGATAAATGATGCAACGGATATTTTCAGTCTGCAAAGCCAGATAGCCCAGTCAATAGCTACAGAGTTGGAAGCAGTGATTACACCTCAGGAAAAACTTCTGATTGAAAAATCACAAACATCAAGTCTGTCTGCTTATGAAAATTATATTTTGGGCAGAAATCATTTTAACAAACTCACTAAAGAAGATAATGATATTGCTTTGCATTACTTTGAAAAGGCAATAGAAATAGACCCTGATTATGCGAATGCATATGCTTGGATAGCAGTCGTCTGGGGTTGGCGTGCATTACAGTCATTTGCAACTCCAGAGGAAGCTACTATAATGGTAAAATCAAACGTAGCAAAAGCCTTTAAATAAGATAGTACTTCTGCGGGTATATATACTTCTTTAGCGGGAATTCAAATGTCTATTGACTGGAACTTCAAAAGTGCTGAGAAATCTATAGAGAAAGCTATTTCACTTAATCCTAACAATGCAGTCGCACATTGGTTATATGCAGTTTTATTGAATGTTTTAGGACACCCTAAAGAAGCATTGGAGCAGCATGCGATGGCTTTAAAACTGGACCCGTTGAATAACGTTATAAAATCAAGTTATGGGCAAAGATTGTATTGGGCTGGTAGATACAATGAATCAATAAAGGTATACCAGAAGGCACTAAAAACTGATCCGGGTAATGTTGGAGCCTTAGATAATCTTCCACTTGCACTTCATGAAGTCGGAAGGTATAGTGAAGAACTTGAAGCATGGAAAGTGGATTACAGCACCTATTTCATTGAATTTTAATGTACCAGAATGCCTCTGATATCATCCATTGGTACTTTAGCCCCCCTTAATGGGAAAGCCGGTACCCATTACCATATCCGGCCGGATTATTTTTACCCCTGTGAGATCTGAGCCAATGATTTTTTGATAAAATATTTATATTAATTTCAATATAACTGGTCAAAAAGGGTCTGTCTTTTTCACTTTTGATCAATCAATACGATAATAGTTGTAAATTTGAATGCAATGTTTGAAATAATTGTTTCATTTAGTATTTTATTTTTTTTTACCTAAATTTTCCCTATGAAAAAGACAATATTATTAATCCTGATGTTTTTATTCCTGGGACAGGTCAGACTTATATCACAGGAAGAAGCCCGGTTACTCAGATTTCCGACCATTTATGACAACCAGATCGTATTCACATATGCAGGTGATCTGTATACAGTATCGGCAGATGGCGGGATTGCAAGAAAGCTTACCAATCACGATGGATATGAGATGTTTGCAAGATTTTCTCCTGACGGAAAGACTCTTGCATTTACGGCACAATATGACGGAAATACTGAAGTGTATTTAATGAATTCTCAAGGCGGTGTGCCAAAAAGACTGACATTCACTGCAACACTGGAACGGGATGATGTTGCTGACAGGATGGGACCGAACAACATTGTTATCGGATGGAAACACGATAACAGTAATATTGTTTTTCGTTCCCGGAAGAAGTCATTTAACGCTTTCAACGGTTCTTTGTTTACGGTAAACACTGACGGATCACTGCCTGAAGAACTGCCCGTACCACGCGGTGGATTCTGCTCATTCTCACCGGATGATCAAAAAATGGCGTATAATAGGATTTTCAGGGAATTCAGAACATGGAAAAGATACCGTGGAGGAATGGCCGATAATATCTGGATTTTCGATTTTAAAACCCATCAGGTCGAAAACCTGACAAATAATTCTTCGCAGAATATTATACCAATGTGGTATGGCAATAAAATCTATTTTCTGTCAGACAGGGATGAAAATAAAAAAATGAATCTTTATGTTATTGACCTTGCATCAAGAGAAACAAAAAAACTCACTGATTACAAAGATTTTGACATCAAATTCCCTTCACTGGGAAACAATGCAATCGTTTACGAAAACGGCGGTTACATATATAAAATGGATCTTATTTCTGAAAAGCCTGAAAAAGTAAAGGTCATAATTGCTGAAGATTTTCTCTCAGGAAGGTCAGTATTAAAAGATGTAAGTAAAGAAATAACCAATTATGAAATATCCCCGGATGGGAAACGTGCTTTATTTGGAGCTCACGGTGATGTTTTTACAGTTCCTGAAAAATATGGGGAGTCAAGGAACCTGACACAATCATCAGTGGTGCACGAAAGAGATTCAAAATGGTCACCGGACGGGAAATGGATTTCGTACATTTCGGACAAGACAGGTGAAGATGAATTATTTATCCAGACCCAGGATGGGAGCCAGCCTGCTTTGGAGATTACATCAGGAAGTGCTGACTACAAGTATCAGCCATTATGGTCTCCCGACAGCAAAAAATTGCTTTGGTCCGATCGCAATCAAAGCCTGCATTATGTAGATATAGATACAAAAATCATTACACAGGTTGATTTGGATTCCATTTTTGAAATAAGGGATTATTCATGGTCACCCGACAGTAAATGGATAGCTTATACAAAAAACAGTGATAACAGGTTCGATCAGGTATATCTGTATTCACTTAAACAAAAGAAATCTTACCCGGTAACAGAAAACTGGTACAATGCTTCTGACGCTAAATTCAGTGATGATGGCAAGTACCTGTTTTTTGTATCCTCACGTGATTTTAATCCTGAATTCAGTAATGTTGGTCCTACAATAAGTTATTCCGACATGAATGGTATATATTTTATTACCCTGAATAAAACCATACAATCTTTGTTTAAACCTAAAAGTGATGAAGCAGAACCACTTACAATCGAACCCAAGCCTTCTGTAACCGATAAAAAGAAAGTTATGAAAACGCCGGCTGATACCTTGGAATTACAAATTGACATCGATGGTATCCAGGGAAGGATCGGTAAACTTCCTTTGCAGGCCTCTAATTATTTTAACATGAATTCGGTAGAGAAAAAGCTCTATTACCAGCGCAAAGGGAAGAAAGACGAAAAACCCGCTCTTTGCATGTACGATTTTGATAAAAGAGAGGAAAAGAATTTAGGATCCATTGATGGTTATGAGATATCCTCAAACAAGAAAAAAATGATTGTTGCTCAGAACGGGGCTTACGGAATAATAGACCTACCATCAGCAGAAATAAAAATCAGTGATAAATTAGATCTCTCAGGGCTTAAGATGGAAATCAATAAACATGAAGAATGGGAACAGATTTATAAAGAATGCTGGCGTCAGATGAGGGATTTCTTCTATTCTCCGAACATGAACGGAGTTGACTGGAAAGCTGAGGGTGCAAAATATGAAGAACTGGTGAAGTATGTAAATAACAGGAATGATTTAACTTACATTATCGGTGAATTGATCGGAGAACTTAATATCGGACATGCATATGTCGGAGGAGGAGAAAGGCCCCAGCCTGAACGTATTAAAACCGGATTGCTTGGTGCAGAGATATCTAAAGACAAGGCCAGTGGCTATTTCAGGATAGATAAGATCTTAAGAGGACAAAACTGGGATGGTAAGATGAGGTCACCTTTGACTGAGATCGGGGTGGATGCTAAAGAAGGTGACTATATCCTCGCAGTTGACGGGATCCCAGTTATCAATATGAATAACATATATGAAGCTCTTGTAAATAAGGCAGGTAAACAGGTGAAGCTTGTCCTGAATTCCAGTCCCCTGGAACAGGGCAAACATGAAATAACGGTTGTACCAATAAGCGATGAATCCCAATTATATTACCTTCAATGGGTAAACGAAAATATTGAGAAAGTAAATAAAGCAACTAATGGCAAGGTCGGATATATTCACATACCTGATATGGAGGTTGATGGACTCAATGACTTTATAAAATATTACTATCCGCAGCTTGAAAAAGAAGCTTTGATTATCGACGTGCGAGGCAATGGTGGAGGCTTTGTTTCTTCAATTATTATTGAGAACCTCAGAAGGGTGGCATCAATGATCAGTATCACCCGTAATTCAAAGCCTGGAATAGATCCGGAAGGAACATTATATGGCCCGATGACGCTGTTATGTGATGAGTTTTCAGCTTCTGACGGGGATATTGTCACTTACAGGTTCAAGAAATACCACCTGGGAACGATTGTTGGTAAAAGGACCTGGGGAGGGGTTACAGGGATAAGAGGATCTCTTCCTTTGGTTGATGGAGGAATACTTTACAAACCGGAATTTTCAATTTACGATCTTGAAGGTAAAAAATGGATTATTGAAGGTTCAGGTGTAGAACCAGATATAGTGGTTGATAATGATCCATATCTTGAATTCACCGGAACTGACCAGCAGTTAAATAAAGCCATTGAAGTTATATTGCAGGATCTTAAGACCCAGGGTAAAAAGATCCCAAATCATCCGCCTTATCCGGTGAAATAATAAATAAGAGAAATAATAGCTGATTGGGAAGAGTTAAAATTCAATGAGGCTGAATCAAAAGTCAGAATTGCCACCGACCTCAATATTTAAATATGAAGCCTCTGTATATCAGAGGTTTTACTATTATAAATAACTTATTTTCCCAACCAATTCCCAATTTCACTTGAAACTGATAAAAAACACCTGCAATTTAGGTTTGTAAGTGTTTAAATTTGTACAAAATCCTACCTTCTTTGACCACTGCATAATCCGGTCTGATAACACTTAACGTACATAAAAAAACAACAAATATTTGGATTTGGCCTTTAAGGGTTAATGGGATTGGGAGGACTATGGCCAAAGTTTTTGGTGTTCCTACTCCAGTACAAATTCTCCTGGGCACATTACGAAGTACAGGTCACTGTTAAAATAAAATTGACTTCAGCTTTTTGCTGTCGTAAATTTAATTCATAATTAACTCATTTAAATAACTTTTAAAGTATGTGATTATGAAAAGGATTGCCTTTTTAAGTTTGATTTTTTTACCACTGGCAGCCTTTGGACAACAGGCTGAGAAGAAGCAGGTAGATTTAAAAACTGAGGAGCAAGCTGTTCGCTCAACCTCGATGAAATGGCTTGAATTAGTAAAGAACCATGATGCAGCTGGTGAAGCTGCACTCTTTGCCAATGATGGAATAGAGTATAATGAGAATCAAGAGCCATCTGTTGGCCCAGTTGCGATTCAGAAGTCGCTTACTCAAACTCAGAAACAGAATCCTAAGGAGGTTGTAAACTGGACCACTGATCGAGTTGAGATTGCCGCATCCGGTGATTTGGCGGTTGAGTATGGAAGTTATACTATTACAGGTTTAGGCCTGAACGGAACGGGAACTGACCATGGCAAGTATGTCACCGTTTATCGTAAAGTGAATGGTACATGGAAGGTAGTTGCGGATATTGGGAGCAGTACCAAACCGAAGGAACCTTTAAAGTGATATTGGATATTGCATTAAAAAGCCGCCCAAATTATCTTTTTTTGATAAGATATTGCTTAATTAGTTCCTACTTAAGAAATTCGATATAATAGTATTTTCTTCTATTGGTATTGCAGACGTAGCACGCATTCAGGCAATTTTCGAACAGGAATCGTCCGTTTTTGTAATGGATTATGCCCTCGGGAATCAGCTCCGGGGGCTCTTTTGTTTATATAACCTGACCCCACTTGACTTTGGTATCGGGATAGCGTAACTTTGACAGTGACCTAAACACATCACCAGATGTCAAGCATCGTAGAAGGATATAAATATGACATCTTCATCAGCTACCGCCATAAAGATAATAAGCACGATGGCTGGGTCACTGAGTTTGTCGAAAACCTGAAGGGAGAACTTGAATCAACATTTAAGGAGGAAATCAGCGTTTACTTTGACATCAATCCACATGATGGGCTTCTGGAGACACATGATGTCGATGCATCTTTGAAAGATAAACTCAAATGTCTAATTTTTATTCCGATTATCTCCCGCACATATTGTGATCCAAAGTCCTTTGCATGGGAGCATGAGTTTAAGGCATTTGTAGAAGATGCATCTAAGGATCAGTTTGGCTTGAAGGTAAAACTGCCCAATGGTAATGTGGCAAGCAGGGTATTGCCGGTGCGGATATATGACTTGAACGTTAATGACATAAAATTATGTGAATCTATTCTGGGAGGTGTGCTTCGTAGTGTTGATTTTATCTATAAATCAGCAGGAGTTAACAGACCATTAAGAGCCAATGAGGATCACCCACAGGACAATATCAACAAGACATATTATCGTGATCAGATAAATAAAGTTGCAAATTCGATAGAAGAGATTATAACAGCAATAGGACAAGATATTCCGCAAAAAGAAGAAGTATCAAAGGAAGTTTTTAAACCGGTATCAGTACCTCGGAAATATAATAAAAGAAAAAGCAATATAGTATCTGTTATTATACTCGCTCTTATTGTTCTTGGTTATTTCTTTCTTTCGAAAATGCTTGAATCCTCCAACCCAATTGAAAAATCCATTGCTGTTTTGCCATTCATTAATGACAGCCCCAATGATAGCAACCAGTATTTCATAAACGGATTTATGGAGGATGTATTAAATCATCTTCAGACAATAAAAGACCTGCACCCTATATCAAGAACTTCCGCTGAAAAATACCGAAAGACAACTAAATCAATTCCTGAGATTGCAAAAGAACTGAGTGTAAACTACATTGTTGAGGGGGATATGCAAAGGTACGGCAACAGTATCCGCCTTAGTGTAAACCTTTTCAAAGCGCTAAAAAGAGAGCTTAAACTATGGGGAAAAACATACGAAAAAAAGATAAATGATGCAACGGATATTTTTAGTCTTCAAAGCCAGATAGCTCAGTCAATAGCTACAGAATTGGAAGCAGTGATAACACCTCAGGAAAAACTTCTCATTGAAAAAACACCGACATCAAGCCTGTCTGCTTATGAAAATTATATTTTAGGTTGGAATTATTATAACAAACTCACTAAAGAAGATAATGATATTGCCTTGAGTTACTTTAATAAGGCAATAGAAATAGACCCTGATTATGCGGATGCATATCTTGGTATAGCATACGTCTGGACTGCGCGTGCAGGAAATTCATGGGCGACTCCCGAGGAGGCTACTCCGATTGCAAAATCAAACTTAGCAAAAGCCTTTAAATTAGACAGTACTTCTGTGGAGGTATATATTGCTTTAGCGGCAAGTCAAATGAATTTTGACTGGAACTTCAAAAGTGCTGAGAAATCTATAGAAAAAGCTATTTCACTTAATCCCAATAGTGCAGATGTGCATTCGTGGTATGCAGCTTTATTAATTCTTTTAGGACACCCTAAAGAAGCATTGGAGCAGTCTGAGATGGCTTTAAAACTGGACCCGATGAATAACGATATGAAAACAGGTTATGGTTTAATTTTATACTGGAATGGTAGATATAATGAAGCAATAAAGGTATTTCAGGAGGTACTAAAAATTAATCCGGGTAATGCTTTCGCCTTAGATAATCTTCCACTTGTACTTCATGAGGCTGGAAAGTACAATGAAGAACTTGAAGCATGGAAAGTGGATTACAGCACCTTTTTCAAAGGTTACGCAAATGTTTTTGATCAGGGTTATGCTAAGGAAGGTATAACTGGTGCATTGAATCTTGAAGCTGACAGCCTTTTAAATCAGTCAAATACAAAATTTATCGAGCCTGGCGAAATTGCACAACTTTATGCTTGTGCCGGCAATAAGGAGCGAACATTAGAAATGTTGGAAAAGGATTATGAAGTTCACGATCCAGGTTTACCCTGGTCATTAAGATTCCCTATCTATGAATTTGTTCATGATGAGCCTCGCTATCAGAATCTATTTCATAAGATGAACCTTCCGTACAAACCTTAAAGATTTATTACTCGTCATTCCGGGCAGCAGAAAAGGCTGCTACAGGGCAGAGGAATGACTGATCAACCATCAATTCATGTGAAACTGAAGCTTATCAGCCAATTGATTCATTTCCTGACCGATTGTAGAATCAAGTATCCTATTGTCTTTTTTTTTACATCCCTCCTCACTCATGCGGGCATAGTTCGTCAGGATTTAAAATAAAAATCCCCCGGCTTTGCCGAAGGAATATTTAATCTCTGCGGAGAAAGAGGATCTAAAACTAATACTTTATAGAATATTATTAAATATTAAAAACTGCTTCTAAAGCACTCAAATAGTGGGAAGTATTATTTTACTAACTTAATTACATTTCATTAAATATTATTTGATTTAATCCAAAAGTGTATGTATCTTAGTATGAGAAATGAGTAAAACTATCGAAGCAAAAGAACTTAGACCTATTAAAAAACTGTATGTATTCCCAATAAACAGTGCTTAATGTTAATAAAATGCAAGGTAAATTTCTATCCTGAAAAACGCAAAGACGATTCAGGTAGCCTGATAACTAAGAATGTACCTATATTTCTATACTTCAATTATTCAGGAAAGCGAATGATATACTTCACTGGTTACCGCATTAATTTGGATAAATGGGATGCAGAAAGTCAAAGAGTCCAAAAAAATAACTTTAACAAGGATGGAATAAGTACGACAATCATTAACGACCACCTGGATGAAATTGCCTCAACAATAAGAAATATATATTTCGAGCAGAAGGCATTAAAGCTAAATCCTTCAGTACAATTCCTGAGGGAGGAGTTAAAACATAGGTTAGGAGAGGGTTATAAGCCTCTATCATTCTTTGATATATTCAAAGAGTTCATTGAATTCGAAAGTGAAGCCAATACGTGGACTGAAGGAACTGTAACCAAATTCTGGACAAACTATAACCACCTCCAGAACTTTGAAAAGAAGAAACACTATAAGATTGAATTCGACAATATTAATGATTCTTTCTTCAATATATATGTTGCATTTCTTCGCGAAGATTTGGGACATAGGAATACATATATAGCAAAGAACCTGAAAATCCTTAAATGGTTCCTGAACTGGGCTACACGAAAAGGATATAATAAAAATGAGGCCTACAAAGGTTATAAACCTGATATGAAAGGTACTACTCGCAGCCAGAAGATTATATTCCTCAGCTGGGAGGAGTTAATGAAACTTTATACATTGGAAATTAAGCTTAACCACCTTGAGCAGGTCAGGGATATATTCTGCTTTTGTTGCTTTACCGGCCTTAGATATTCCGATGTTTACAATTTGAAGCGCAGCAATATCAAAGCTGATACCATTGAGGTTATTACCGTAAAGACAGAAGATGCTCTGAAAATTGATTTAAACCAGTATTCCAGGGCAATTCTTGATAAATATAAAGGCATACCCTATAAGGATGACAAGTGTCTGCCGGTTATCAGTAACCAGAAATTCAACAAGTACTTAAAGGATTTGGGTCAGCTGGCAGAAATGAACGAACCGGAAACTGTTGTATATTATAAAGGCAACGAGCGAAAGGAAGAAACTTATAAGAAATGGCAGTTGCTTACAACTCATGTGGGCAGAAAGACGTTTATCTCAAATGCCATGTATTTTGATATACCTGCAGAAGTCATAATGAGCTGGACAGGCCATAAAGACCATAGGATGATGGAGAATTATTACAAAATTCAGGATAAGCAGAAACGCAGGGAAATGGACAAATTTAATAACAGCAAAAATGAGAGCAGAAATTGAATCGCACTATTTTTTTATAGTACGATTTGGCGAAAGGTACATTAAAGAGAAAATGCGAGTCAATAAACTTGACCTTATCGATCTTGAGGAAATACTCATTTTCGCCGAGAAACAAAATGAGTCTGCAATTAAAGGACTATATCATTTACATCATCCAAGAGAAGGTGAACCTCAATTGTTCTATGGGGAAGCCGTTGAGATATATAATGAGAATACAAAACAAAAATCTGATTCTGAGAAAGTAATGAGTTTAATTGATGCAGTCCTTGCACCACAAAAGAAAATCAAACTCACTGCTCCTGCAATTGCCCTGTTTTGTTATTATGCTAACGAAAGCAAAGCATTGTCAAGGGAACCTGATGAAAACATTGGAACTTATTGCAAAAGAGTATGTAGGAAATTCAAGATCACTTATACTGATAGAGTAAGACAAAACTACTCTGTTACACTAAAGGGGACAACCAAGAATATAAAAAAAGTCAAAGAATTAATATTACCCTTAGTAGACAATGAATCTAAATTATTGATTCAAGCATATTTGGCCAAAAATAAGTAAAACGAGACTAAATTGTACGGATAGTTGTACGTACAGAAAAATATACTTCCATATATCCGATGTAATCTTTGTGCAATACATAAAGATTTATGGAAGCTATTACAATCGCAGAAATTTCGATCAAAGAACTTCAAAGTATCTTTGAAACTTCTGTCCGTAAGGTTTTAAATGAATCAAAACCTTCCCCTGAAGCACCTTTGCAGCCTCAATTTCTGTATTCAATTGCCCAGCTATCTGAATTCCTGGGATGCAGCCCTGTAACTGCCCAAAAGTTGAAAAACAGTGGTAGAATTAGATATAGACAATTTGGTCGCAAACTCATATTCAACACTTTAGAAGTATTGGAAGATATTTCAAAAACAAGACCGAAAAAGTAAATAATGAAAACATTGAATAACACTTTTGCAAATAATGGCCTTACTTACGTATTGCTCCAAAGGACAGTAGATACATGTTTGTTTGAACTCAATCTCAACGGTGAAATTGTTGGTTTTGAAGTGGCAAGAATTTATCAGTTAAGCGGAAAATTCTTTAAAGAGCCAGTTGAATCAATTTCGCCTAATTCCAAGTTTGGAGCGGACGGGTCAAAAGCCTTCTTTCAGAATGAATTTGAAAATGCTTTGAAATACTTTCACAATATCACCAAAGAATATCGAAAATCCTTGCAATGTTAAGCCCTGCGAGCATGATTTAGATCGGGTATTGATAATAATACTCAACGGAACATTAACTGCTAAATCTTAAAACATTATAAAAAATATGAAAATATGATTGTGCATAATTGAATAAACCAGAGACATTGGGAATTTCTGAAAAAGATACTGGGATAAATACAAAAGTCAGTTTTTATTACAATATGTGGAAAATCAAAAAGTCAGATAAAAATAAAAAAACTTCCAGGATAGCTCCATGAGCCGATAGAGGGACTTGTATCGCATCCGGCAAGTCTCTCCCTGGAAGATTAGAAAACCGGATGCAATATTCATACGGATGCAATGAATAAAGAGTTCGGATATCTACAGTTTCCACTCTGCCTTATCAGGGAGACATACAAGGATGTAACTGAGGGAATAGAAATGATTATAAGCTATGGAATTGTTAATTATGCAATGAAACTTCCTTATGAAATTGAAAATATAGCAAAGCAGTTGATTTATGATTATTCACGTAGGTATGAAAAACTTCAGAAAAATGTAAAAGAGATCCTTATTAAAAATAAAGATCATCTGATTATTGAAAACGAGCTCCTGTTCACTTCAGAAGGAGAGTTCAATCCGGATGAATATGCGCTCGATGTCATTCTTGATCTATTTAAGGAAGAACCTGAGCTGGAGATCGGTGCGATTCTTAATTATCAGTTACACCTTGCAGTATCTGAAAATCATTTGAATTTAACAATCAGGTCGAATGATTATAACCTGGAAGAATTCCGAAAAGCCAAGAAGATACAGGATGATTTCGAATCAAAATACGGACCAGATGCAATGCCAATGTGCAAAGCTAATATCCTGTTTGATTTTAGGGACAAGTACATATCGGATATTGACATTTTAAGAGCTTACATTGGGATCCGATCCCTATTAGGCCAGAACAAATATATTGCCACCACACGTCCTGTCATTTTAATGCGCATGCTTGGATGTAAAAATAAGATCACCATGCAGGATTTTATCAGGACAAATATGAAGGCCAAGGAAGTTTTCAAAAGAATCACAAGGACTGAAAAATCATTGCGTTATCACTTCGGCAAGCTGTTCAATCAGCTGCTGAAAAGAGGTTTAATAAAAAGCAGAATTTTCGATAGAAAAGTAAGCAGGAAGATTTTTATTTCGATCCGGCTTGACTTTAACGAGCTTGCAGATGAAATTATCAAGTTCGCGCAGAAAAGCGATTTTAAAGAAATGGAGAAAGAAGCAATCAGTAAAATTAGGGCTACTATATAAAAGGGCTATGCATAGGGCTATATTTAGGGCTATACAAAGGGCTATGTCTAGGGCTACTATATTAATACCCTCTATTAATACTATTATTAACTCCTATTATTAACAAAGAAAATAAAGTAACATCAGGTCTGATGTGGCCTTTTTAAAAGCATTTTTTCAGGGAAATAAATACCTTGGACAATTAAAAAAATATTGCGCTGAAATATTATGAAGAATATTTTCCCCTGTTTATATAAATATTATTTACCTTGTATTTTATAAATGTTATATCCAATGTTTCTGGAAAATTATAAACATTTTTTTAATCATTTTTTTAAATCAAGTACAGTTTCTTTCTATGAATTTTGATGATTTATAAAAAGAAAAGCATAGGTAATAAATAAAACTGAATTGATACGATTAATTATCATATTCAATGACTATTTATGTCAAACAGTTTTATGTGTTTAATTATATCACCTGAATCATAATTATACAATAGTGTCGACCAGTAAACAATAATATAAAAAAGTAACCAATAAGGTCAATTAGAAGGCATTTTCTCCTTGTCCCGCCCGTCTCTATGCCATTTTTGCCCCCTCATTGTTGTACAATGAACCTTAGCCACAATCTTCGTACTATTGCTCTGTCAAAAAGTTTTCCTTCCCTTGTCAGGTAACCTTCCTGATTCAGCATTTTTGCAATTGCATCATAAGTTATTCCCTGCTCCCTTAAAGGCTTAATAAAATGATAAGCGTGACGGTTTGCCTGGTTTTCCCTTGCATTTCTCCTGATTGCATTCCATGCCTTTTTTCTGCCGTTTTCAGTCAGGTTTTTTGCACCGAACCTGAAATCAGGTTCACGTTGTTTCTTTGCCTGAAGGGCTGCAGAAGTCCTTTTTGAAATCAATTCACCCTCATACTGAGCCAGGGCACTGAAGATATAAAGTGTCAGGGTGTTCATTTCCGGCAAATCCGCTGCAACGAATTTGACCTTAGCCTCCATAAGATGAGAAATAAATCCTACATCCCTTGCAAGCCTGTCAAGGCGTGCAACGCATAACGTTGCATCGTTTTTTTTGGCATATTCAATGGCCTTCATCAGTTCAGGACGGTTATTTTTTTTGCCTGATTCAATTTCCGTAAATTCTGAAATGATTTTGTTACCGTTATGTTTTATAAAGTCCAAAACACTTCGTTTTTGAGCCTCTAGTCCTAAACCGGAATTTCCCTGGTGTTTTGTACTTACTCTGTAATAACAGACATACTTTTTTTCAGACATATTTTTGACCTTTTTTAAGCAGGATTTTTGTAATATTATTTTATAGTTACTGAAGTAATAAATTATCAATAAGTTACTTTTTTGAACAGAATTATAGGAGCCTTATTTCCTTATTGCAAGGATAAAGTGTCCGCAGCAGTTGCTTACCTCATATCCTGAGAATCCGTTTTCAGTATAATCATGGAAGTAATCACGTGAACCGAAGACGAACCAAGCACCTGTAACGCCTAAACTGTGCTTGTTCCAGGTGTCAGTATCTTTAGTGGCTTTCACAAAACCACCCTGCAGTGGTTCACAGCAGTCAGTCATACCATCAAAGCTTGATTTGACATCAATATACAGCTTGCCCTCATTTTTATTTACAAAGGATTTTACAGTTGATAACGTTGTTTTCATCGCATTAAGATTTAAGTTAATGATAAAGGTTGCGGTTATTTGTTACCCTGCAATGGCCGAACATTGAGACTAACTTAGGTTAGCTTGACAGGGTAAAAATTGATCATCTTTATTTAAGATTTAAGGCAGGGTACACTATCTTGTTGGCTGCCTCAACCAGGATGTTTACGTTATCGACGTTGGCTTCAATACCTCATGAAGCTTAGCAGGACATGACACAAAGTCATTCATGCATAATAAAGTTACAAAATATACTCCAAGAATACAAATATGTAACAATATAAAGGTTTCAAATAAAGCGATATAGAGCACTATCTTAAAATAAAATGAAAAAGTTATTTCCAGCGCTTAGATGCGTCAGAAAGCATAAGAATAATTATGTAAAAAGTTCCATATACCCCCCGCTGTTTGACGGATGCGAGGGAGGGGCGAGTTAGAGTGAGGTGCTCATAAATTTTCAAAAAAAAATTTGGGAAAAGATTACCCCGGACCAGTTTCACTTACAGATGAGCATATCTGTAATATGATATAAGTATATGCTGAATCATTAATTATTGGTATATATAAAGTCTCTTTCGGTTCCTGATGTATTTATTTATTTTATGGACACAAAAAATTTTAAAAAAATTCTATGGCAAAAATGGTCATTTTATTTGGGAAAAACACTTTTGTAACACGTTGATAAACATGTTAATATATTGTTTTAGGGGGTGTATCTATCATATTTTCAATAAAATAATTTTCAACTGCTTGATAATGTGTTACTTTTGTTTGGACAAATTTTTCCTCACAAAATTACAGGGGAGGATGAAAACTTTGATGGCAAGCTTTATGCATGGCAAAATGTTATTCATTAAACTGAACTATTTCAGGGAAGACTAGGTTTTGATCATGCAGTTATTTTATTAGAAGATGGCACTGAAAAATTTAGTAATATTCAGGGTATTCAGCACATTAAATTCTCAAAGAACAACATTGAGTCATCTTTCGATTCGATTACAGCGGTCATCAAAAGAGAATTCTAGAGATCAAATTCTCAATCAAGAAGATTTATCGTGATTATTTTGGTGACAAATAAATTCCCTACTCCCTATCAAAATTAGAACTTCTAAGAAGGCCAAGAATAGTAAATTGAATCTTATTCCCAAATTATGGAGGTTTGAAAATGAATTTACCAAACTTACTTCTGCCAACCGATAATCTTTACATTTTTTTTCGATTAAAACCCCCCATTGCTGGGAAAGCAGTGCCCCTGACCACTTTTGGCCGGATTATATTGACCACCTTAAGTCGGAGTTAAATCAATAAAAAAGACTATTGTAGAGTTGGTGCATTATTCGGATGAACAGGTGAAAAGAAATTTTTCCGATTGTTTAAGGAAGAGGTTCAGCCAGGACTATGCCAGTATTGCCAGGCTTTTTTTGAAGTGAAAAACACTACTATTGAAAATTTCTATAAAGCTCATAAAACTGAACTGGTAAAGGAATTACTTGTATATTATAAGATTAGTCTTTCCGAAATTGCTTATCAGCTGAACTACAGCAGTGTTGCACAATTATCAAGCCAGTTTAAGGAATTTACTGGCTTCCCTCCTTCACATTTCCTGAAACTCAGTAACATAAGACATTCTACCAAGGTGAATCTGTGAATAATGCAATTATTTCCAACCTCAATATATTCCCGGATAAAATCGAGATATCCCGGGTAACTAAAAATGTGTGAATTATATAACTATAAACAAAATTTTATGACACCTGTTGAATTAAAAGTTATAACTTTACCTTATAAATTGATATAAGGGACTCTTTTCTTAAATGTTAAAGGTATAGTAGGAGAAGAAGTTTTTCATGAGGATGAAACTTCCGAAAATAATATTCTAGATTCACTGAATTGGGATTACATATTGCAGTGTATTAAACCTTCAATCCATTATCGAAATTGTTCAAATCCAGGTACTAATTTATTTCAACATGGTTATATTGAATAAAGTAGTTTTGACCATTTTATTTTTCTTGGACCTAACGCTAATATCATGCGAAAGAGATAGCCGGATAAAAAGATATCATATTAATCGTATTATTACCATAGAGAGTCTTTTAGACGAAATGATATCGTTTGATGAATCAGCCAATTATCCTGTAATCCAGTATATCGCAAAACAAACAAGTAGTCATGATCGCCGATCAATTGCTCCTGATAAGGAAGGGTGGTTTGCAAATGATGATGGATCAGGGTATGAACGAATCGATACTATTAAAGGAAGAATTGAAAAAGTACTTTTCGAGCAAAATGGTCCGGGAGTAATAACACGCATTTGGCTGAGTGCTTCATCAAAAACTGGTACCTTGAGGTTTTACTTTGATGGGGGAACCGAGCCAACAATCATTATCCCAGCTTATGATATGCAGAGATTCCCGTTAAAAATCAAATACGGTCTTTCATTTACTCATACTCATTACAATTCGGATTTGGATAAAACAGGAGGGAACACATTCTTTTTACCCATCCCCTATCAAAAGAGCTGTCGGATTACGTTTGAAGAGCCGGATTATAAGTTAAAAATTCCAAGATATTATCTAATTACAGAATGTATCCGTCAGGTACGCTTATAAAGACGTTTACATTGAAAGAAGCAAAAAAGATCTCGTCAAAAATAGACCAAATTTGTAAAATTTTAGTTCACCCGCCGACATTTATAGGAGGTAAGAAATACAATGAAAACAAAACCATAGAGTCAGGTTCAATTGATTCAATATCATTGCAAAATGGGTAATATGCAATAAAAACATTAAGAATTAAAATCGATGGCTATAATAAGGATAGTTATGCTAATGTAATGAGGGATATTATTTTAAGGATAAGATTTGATGAAAAGGAATGTGTAAGAGTTCCATTAAGTGATTTCTCCGGAGGTGGTATAGGTGCGCCAAAGGTAGATAGCTGGTATGTAACGGCTGATGGAAATGGTTTGGTAATTAGTCGTTGGGTTATGCCTTATAAAAAAAATGCTGTGATAATTATTGAAAATCATTCCGATCAAAGGTTCTTTCTTACAATGGAGGTAGATATTACGCATTGGAAGTGGACTTCAAATACTCTCTATTACCATTGCAATTTCAGGGAGGGATTGGGAATTCCAGTAAACAACGATCCTGATTCAGACAACAATATTGATTGGAACTTCACGACTATCAAAGGAAGAGGAATTTACCGGGGTGATCTATTATCACTATATAACTATACTCCTGATTGGTATGGAGAAGGGGATGAAAAGATCTGGGTGGATAATGATACGTTTCCGTCTCATTTTGGGACAGGTACAGAAGACTATTACAATTGTTCATGGGCTCCGGTTGTACCTTTCCAAACTCCATTTGGCGGGGCTCCCAGAGCCGATGAACCTTCGTCTCATGGTTATAATGCATTTGTTAGGACTCGAAATCTTGATGCAATACCTTTTAATCGAACATTCAGGTTCGATATTGAAATGTTGAGCTGGCATAAAGGGAAAGTAGATTATTATACAACTTGTTATTGGTATGGGGACCTTGATTCGTATGCAATCGGGACGAGTTTAAAGCTGAACTGGAAATCCAAATATTAAATATAGCAGTTATTTGATAGCTAAAGTGCAAGGAAGGATAAGTGATATTGATATAGCCAAGCTAGTTTCTTCTGCATGTAATTTTCCGATTGATTTTATTGCAACATGTGACATGAAGACCTGTTGTTAAAAAAGATTTATAATGATAGGTTGCAATGGATTTTTCTTATATTTAAAGTAAGCATACAATATAATTGATTTTTTGTGTTATGAGAAAGATTGCGACATTCTGCTTGATATTTCATTTAATAATTGTTAGTTCTTTGACAGCGCAACAGGCTGTTGAGATTTCTATGCTGGCAGACAAGCCCATATGTGCCATTCAGCCGACTATGTGGGGTGTCTTCTTTGAAGATATCAATTTTGCAGCCGACGGAGGGATGTATTCCGAACTGGTCAAAAATGGCTCTTTTGATTTCTCATTGCCACTGATGGGATGGGAAGCGGTAAGCACGAAGGGATCAGGGAGGGCCTTGCCTACATTCTATTCGCCTGCAAGGGCAGCCAATCCTCATTATCTGACAGTGGCTGTTGATTCCCCCAATGGCACATTCGGATTGATAAATGAAGGATTCAGGGGAATGGGTATTAAAGAAGGGCTCAGTTATTATTTTTCCGTTAACGCGAGGATATCTGATAATTCAAATATCAGGATAAAGGTCGACCTTATTGATCTAAAAGGTGAAGTAATCGGAGGAGCAAAAGTTATTGGATTAAATACTGGTTGGGCAAAGATATCATCCTACATTGTAGCATCACGGACTGAAGCTCATGCAAGGCTTCGGCTACTATTTTCGGGCCATGGCTCGGTTGACCTTGACATGGTATCTCTTTTCCCCTCCGATACATGGAAAGGAAGGCCAGGGGGATTAAGAAAAGATATTGTCCAGATGATAGCCGACCTTAAGCCCGGCTTCATAAGATTCCCGGGAGGATGCATAGTCGAAGGACGTAATATTGTGAACCGTTATCAATGGAAGGCCACTCTGGGTCCCCTTGAAGAGAGGAAACTGATACCAAACCGCTGGAGCACAGAGATAAGGGACCGGCAGGCCCCCGATTATTTCCAGAGCTTCGGGCTTGGTTTTTTTGAATATTTTCAACTTGCTGAAGATATCGGCGCTGAGCCGCTGCCGGTTCTTAACTGCGGAATGTCTTGCCAATTCAATGCTGGCGAAGTGGTGCCCATGTCTGAGCTTAGCCAATATATTCAGGATGCCCTTGATCTTATTAATTTTGCGAATAGTCCAGCATCAACTCAATGGGGCAAGGTCAGGGCCATTATGGGCCATACCGAACCTTTCAACCTGAGATATATTGCCATAGGCAATGAACAGTGGGATGAACAATATATTGAAAGATACAGGGAATTTGAAATTGCCCTGCACCTGCAGCATCCGGAAATAAAAATTATTTCTTCAGCAGGACCCTATCCTTCGGGAAATTACTTTGATTTAGCATGGAGCGAGCTGAAGAAACTGAACCCCGCAATGATAGATGAGCATTATTATATGTCACCTGAATGGTTCATGAGAAACGCGACCCGGTATGACAATTACGACAGGAGGGGAATCAAGGTTTTTGCAGGGGAATATGCTGCGGACACCACGGGATCAGAAGTACCTGAGTCGTACAATAATTGGCTGAGCGCCCTTTCGGAGGCTGCTTTTATGACTGGGCTTGACAGGAATGCCGAGGTTGTCAATATGGCTTCATATGCACCTTTACTTGCACATATTGACGCATGGCAGGCCCGTCCAGATCTAATATGGTTCGACAATTTGCAGGCCATTGGAACCCCGAATTATTACTTGCAGAAGATGTTCTCGAATCACAAGGGGACAAGGGAGATACCTGTTTTTAGCTCAGGCAGGCCGCTTACAGGCTCTGACAACCTTTATGCCAGTGCATCGAGGGATGACTCCAGAAGTGAACTCTATATCAAGATCGTGAATACCTCAGGTTCTGTAAAACCTGTAAGGATAAGCACCGAAGGCATGAAACTGTTTAAAACCGGTGAGGTTGAGATCCTCAAATCTTCAGCCCTTGATAATTACAACTCCATAAAGGATCCGAAGCATATCTATCCTTCTCAAAAACAGATCGCACTTGATGGAAATAAGGTCAATTTAATACTTGATCCCTGGTCGGTTAATATTATCGTTTTAAGCGGAAGGGAATAATCCCTATTCAATTCCCTAAGAGAGTTTCATAAACTTAAATCTTTCCATACCAGCAGGGTTTTCAAGTGTTGTTCATAGTCCTAGGCATCGTTTCACCATGGCTTCTTCTGGAGGATTTTTTAAAACATTTAATTCGTTGAATATGAATAATATGGAGTTATGAGCTGTGTTCCCCTTGTAATCAATGATATTATCGAAATATCAACGATTGAAGCAAAAGCCGGAGAGCATGATCACATTCAGCTGGTCTGATTGTCCCTGACCTACAAAACTATATTACAATGATTTAACTCCAACTTGTGGTGGTCAATATAATCCGGCCAAAAGTGGTCAAGGGCACTGGCTTTTCCACTCTAGAAATATCTGCGAATATTTTTTTTTTGATCTTTGATATACTATACCATTTAAAATTACCTTATACGATTAAAAGAATTTGCAGCAGTAATTGGATATTGTTGCCAATTGCATTTATTTGCATCCCTCTTATAATTACTGCAAGAGAGGAATTAGAATATTCGTTTGGATAAAAGGCGACAGATCTAATTGTATTTCTATGCGTTATATATTTAGTATCTATTATATTAACTCAATTTTCCAGAATATTTTCAAGACTTGTTCTTGGTGTTACTATTATATTATTTACGCTATTATTGAAGGTAAAATTGTTTCACCGGATATTGAGGTAGTTGATCGTCCCGAGCAGCTTGCAAAAGGCATTGATCCGTGTTTGGAAAAGGCTGTCGAAGTTTTGCTCAGGGAGCTTAAGGAAAACCCTGTGAAAAAGATAATTGAGCCAACTCCACCTGACAGGTCGAAGTGGCATGAGGAATAAAGGCTATTAACCGCAAAGGGCGCAATAAATCAATTAAATCTTTGCGCCCTTTGCTATTATTTGCTTCAGTCAAATATATTTTATTTGCTGCTCCACTTCTTCCAAATCTCTTTATTGTCGAGCATTTTGATGAAGAACCCTCCGACAACGCTTCTAGCCTGGAATCCAACCTGGTGGGCATTATCTACAATGTACCAGTCTGAGACAGGTACCCTGTTAGACGTTTTGTCCGCAAAATGATAAACCGGATCAAAAATTGCCCTGAAATCAGCTTGATTATCTGCCAGAGTGGCTGTCCATGTTATCCAGTCATTTTTTGAATAGCGTTCCCTGTTGTCAAGAGGAAGCCCGAACTCAGCCTGCACTCCCTTGTAATAATTAATCTCATTTCTTATTACATCCTTTGGAAAAAGGTTGAACCCCAGAAGTTTATCCCATACCAGATTATACTTCTGGCTCCATGTTGATTTTTGGTCAAATGCAAGAAGGGTGTGGTGTCCTTCAGTGGCAAGCGTTACCCACTCCTTTGCCATACTTTTTGCTTTTTCAGCTGCAACTGTTTCTTTGTCTTTATACCCCATCATTTCGCAAAGCAAGGCATATGATCTGATAGCAACAATAGCTTTGGCTGAAAGATTTACATTATGTGCAAGATGCCCAGCAAAATCATCAGTGCAAAGCTGGTTCTCCGGATCAAACCCTTTTGAAAGGAGGAATTCTGACCATTTTTCAATAACAGGCCAGTATAGCCTTGCAAAGTCTGCATTGCCTTCAACCTTTGCCAGTGCAGCAAGCATAATCAGCATGTTACCTGTCTCCTCAACTGGCATCTGGTCAGTTTCCTCATTCTCGCCTCCACCATAGACCTGGCCTGTTGCAAAAGGATAAGTCCCAAGATCATGAGGTGCAAAAGGAAACTTCCATTTTGAGGAAGAAGCATAATCAAGCACGGGTTGGAGCATAGCTTTGGTAAGTGCAGGGCTGAACAGAAGTGCGAAAGGTGAGAAAGGATAGATCACATCCACCGTGGAGATGCATCCGTTGCTGAAGTTTTCCTTCGGGAAAAACAATGCTCTGCCCTGTTTGTCTGTTGCCAGCTTATGCGCAGCCAGGCATTGACGATAGACAAGGGCACACATTTGTGCATAGTGCCTGCCGCCGACAATTTCAAGATCGTCCATCAATGCCTTGTTGAAAGACTCACATTCCTTCATAAGGCCGTCATAGTCTGACACAGCTTTTAACAGCATGTCGTTGAATGATAATCCGTATCTACGCCACCAGGCCTGAAGGTCGTTTTCAAAATACTTAATCGACAGTATATCATCATAGGCCACCATAACCCATACATTTCCCCCTGACGTTTTTCCCAGGTCCCATTCTGAAGCCATTGAAACGTAGCTGTCATTCACCTTTTTTGGAGAAGAAAAGCTTTCTGTTTCAGGCAGTTTTCCTGTATTTGAGAAACTGCTGAACAGTATATTCCTGGAGGCAATTGACACAGCAGGCTTTTGAGCTTCCGGAATACACATGTAAGCATATCCCCAGTCGATACGGACATTGTCTCCGGACTTGTTAAGGTATTTCTGGTCAGAAGCGCCGATCCTGGCACACTTTAATCCTGCAATTGCAGGCTGTTCCCATACCACTGTCTGGTCGGTAGTATTTACCGCAAGTTCAGAGCCGCAGTCAAAATATATCTGGATTTCATGCACCTTACCGTCCATTGAAGCAACATGCCAGGTAATGTAGGTAACAGGCCGGGAAAGTATGTCAAGATTTTTAACCAGAAGCGGAGAGGTAAAATTTATTGTAATCCTTTCTGCAGCATTCCCGAAAACATATATTGTACTGACAGGCAGAACTTTCAACGAAATCTGCTTCATTGGTTCAATATTTGTCGGATAACTTCCCATAAGCCTGTATGTTTTTCCGTCGATTCTTATCATGCAGTGAAGAGGATTTTTAGCTCCTGTCCAGTGCACCGTTTCCATGTCAGTTAATCTGTCAGCAGGTGACCAGATGCTGAAATATGGATCGTGCGTTATAAGTGGCACTGAAGGTGGCCTGAACGGTTGTTCGTTTGGGGTAGTTTGTGGTTTGGAAGTAATGTTTAAAGCAACAAGAAACAATGCGATAGGCAAAGCTTTTTTCATGATGGCGGTCAGGTTTTTTGATATGTTGGTTCAAATTGATCTTACCAGCGGCTGTTCATTTGCTGAAAACTGCGGTCAAAGTCTTCCCGGGAAGCATTTTTAAGACCTGTAGTTGTTCCGTATCTTAATTCAGTCAAATCTACTTAATTTAATTGGAAGATGGCTATATTTTGTAGAGAAAATCCAGCAAAATGATCTCCGGTATCAGGTATCGCCTTCTAATCATAGATTAAATTCAAGTATTTCAAATTTAAAAAAACTTTAAGACTATTTTTATTATGCAATGGCAGATCGCTCGGAATAATTGAGATATTAGCATCCCAGCCTTATTTCAAGGCATCCGTTATAAGTAATAGTTTTCTTGGAGGAAATACTACCGGATATAATCTATATAGTATATATCCGGAAGTATTTAATATACTTAAATCCCAGGGATATATAAATTCCAGTAATGATATTCCTGGTTATTTTGAGCATACTAGTTAGTGTCTGTCTTTAAACTCAAATTGTTAATAACTACTGGGGGTTGCAATCATATATGAAGAAAGTTCCAGGTATCTTGGAAACAAAGATAAAGAATCCATGAAAATCTTCAACGAGTTACTTTTGAAATTTGAAAAGCCAGACTGGTCTGCTAATCCGGAGTTTTGTGTAATTGACACTATTTTGGAATCGCGGCCTGATATTATTTTGATGCTGAAATCGGACATTATTGGGAATGAAAGAGCTTCAACTTTTGGGAGGCAAGATACTCCCAGTGTTGAACAAATTGTACGTGCAGCTATTTTTAAGGAAATGCGTGGAATGGATTACCGGGAACTGGAATATTCACAAAACGATTCCAGGATCTGTGGGGCTTTTATAAAACTGGAGGGTCGTGATCCATACAGTTTTCAGATGTTTCAAAAGTACATCTCCCGTATTAAGCCGGAATCGCTGCACCGAGTCCTCGTGGAGATTAATAAAATTGCCATAAGTGAAGGATTGGAAGACGTGAAAAGTGTTTCACAGGATTCTACCGTTGTTAAAACAAATATTCATTACCCTACCAATAACTCTCTGGTATGGGATTGTGTAAAAACAAGTACCCGATTATTGGCACAATTAAAGGAAGAGATTGATACTTTTGATTTTATTGATTATACAAAATCAGCAAAGAAGACCTTCTATGAAATCAACATTACACGCGGAGAAGCCAAACGGATACCCCTTTTTCATAAGCAATTGATTCTTTTTACCAAAGTGATCAATCAAACCTCCAATGCGATAAAAAAAAAGTCCGCGAGTATTATCGCCATGGTTATTCAGCAGGAACTGGCTAAATTGCTTGAACTGATGAAACAAGTATATGATGTGACCTGGTGCAAAGAAATTGACGGTGAAAAAGTTGCCAATGAGGATAAGATATTTTCGATTTATGAACAGCACACTGATATCATTGTTAAAGGTCAACGGGAAGCACTTTTTGGCCACAAAATAAATTTGGCAGCAGGGAAGAGCAATCTTGTTCTGGATTGTCAGGTTTTAAGGGGTAATCCCTCGGATAAATCCTTGTTTAAACCAACGATTGACAATGTTATTCAAAATTATGAGATCATTCCGCGCGACAGCGCTACTGATGGTGGATATGCCAGTTTAGCCAACCTGGAGCATGCACAGGAAGCAGGCATTGCAAATATTGTGTTTAATAAGGTTGTCGGCAGTATACAGAATATTGTCAGTAGTTTTAACATGGAAACGCGGCTGAAAAAATGGCGCAGCGCCATGGAGGCTATTATCTCAAATATAAAACGTGGGTTCAATATTTTTACCTGTAATTGGAAAGGATGGATTCACTTCCAGGCGAAAGTCATTTGGAGTATTTTGGCATACAACTTCAGGGTGATGACCGGATTAATTCTTGCCCGGATTAAACCCGTTCCAAAGGTTTGCTGATCGTCGGAACGATCAGTAAAGGGCAAGTGTTTTGAATTATGAACCTATAAACGGGACGAAAAAATGTGTTCGAAAAATCAAAATCCATCTTATATTAACCAAAGGGGCTGGGATATTAACCGGATCTTGGCCTTTTAATGCTGAAGAAAAATTTTTGTTGCGAAAAGTCCCCTTGTGTATCAAAAAATCTAGCGGTTATCAACAAAATGGGGACATTATGGACAGACACTAGTTATTCTTGAAGCTCATATAATACCAGATTTAATATTGATTCCAGTTCTAGTACCACAGATTTAAACAAAACCACATATTCATTTATGTGGGGCCGATTTTTTAAAGACAATGAACATGAGAGTATTTATAGATACCAATCCTCTCCATTTAATGATGACTTTTATAGGTATTTTATAAAATCAAATTATGGTGATAAAATAATTAATGAGGAGCATTACCTTAATATCAGGCAGAAGGTAAAGGATGACATAATGCTTTTCCTTAATGATGATAATCCTAACCATAGGTATTGTTTAGAGCACTTGAAGACCTTCAGAAAAGCCTTTCCTGGTGTAGATAAATAGATAACCATGATGCATAAGCTGGTTGGCAAAGAAGTGCTTTCTTATCTTTTGCAAAAAACTGAAAGTTACATTATGCTTGATACCATTAGCCAAAATAAAAGTCACTTTCTGGTTCTACAAAGAAAAGAAAAACTCAAAGATCTTATCCCTATTTACATGCGAGTATGGAACCATTATGAGTACTTCAACAAATCTATAGGATTATTTGTAAAACAGGCTGATTGGGACAAAAAAGGTATGAAAGTCCGTGGAACAGGTGCAAACACGAAATTAACCAATTCGCAATTGGAAGGCCTTAAACATAAGGTCATCCTGATTATATGAGGCTTGATCTGTCGGTCCCCTTAAACGGGAACCTCAACGCGAAAAAGCTTAACCACTCAACCTTGACATTTAAAGTTCATAATGTACTCGGACGGAAGAATCCATATTCAATTTTCTTCAAGGTTGAAAACGGGACTATAAACGGGTACGAAATGTCTACAATAGACAGACTCATTTACATGGTGACTTATAGTTTTAGGATAAATGGAAATGCCCGACTGATTTTTAGTGCCGTTGCATCGAGTGTGTTACAATAAATAATGGCCAGCTCTGCCTTAGGGGAAATGCTTAACGAGCGCGTATCTCCCTTCGCATGAAAGTTACATAAGAAAGCACAAAACACAGTATAGTTTCGGCAATCAGGCCAGTTATCTGGGGCCATACAAGTAAAAGACTCTGTGTAAGTGGCAGCGAACCCGGGATCGTTCCGATAATCTGTTCATAAGTAAGAGGACTAAGACTCCTGGCTGTAGGCACCAGCAACGTCGTAGTGGCATCACTGAACAGTTGGCTTGGCAGAACACGCAGCAAATTCATTATGATTTCCTGATAAACTACAAGCTGCTGTGCTGATGCACCGGGAGAAGGTGCCGTAGCTTTGGCTATTAGATTTATCAGGATGCCGTAGAATACTGTAAAGAAAAGCCAGACGGCTATCCCTGAAAGGGCTGAAGTTGCAGGATGCCTGAATCTAACCGAGAAGAATATTGACAGGTTAAGCCAGAATGAAATATAAATGATGCTTACGAGGATAAAGAACTCAATCCTGAGAAATTCAGCTGGAGTAGGAGGAATGCCCGTCAAAATGATCCCTAGTCCTATCACCATCAAACCCAGTGAGAAGAACAGTATGCTTATTACATAAAGGGAAGCCGTGAATTTCGCATTTATCAGGAAATCCCTCGGAACAGGCTGAGCAAGGACACGGCTGAGTGTCCCCTTGTTATGTTCCGAGTTAATGGCATCAAAGCCCAGGCTTATCCCCAGCAGGGGCCCCAGGAAACTGATTAAGGCGAAAAAGGAAGGCAGTGAATTG
The DNA here is from genome assembly GCA_963789985.1 of uncultured Bacteroidales bacterium. GTDB lineage: Bacteria > Bacteroidota > Bacteroidia > Bacteroidales > VadinHA17 > LD21. The sequence continues at coordinate 26,825 of CAWBNA010000009.1, forward strand.
TCGGAAGTGTTAAACAGCTTCAGGAAAAAAAAGGAATTTTCAACATCCCCCGATTTAAGCGAATTGCTGATATTTGCCAGCCCTGAATATACAGAACCAAGGCAGGTAAGTACAATCAGCACAAGCAAAATGATAAATCTCCAGCTTCTTACATGATCGGAGATCTCCTTGTTTACAATTACCCTGAAAGGATTTAATACCCTGTCAGATTGCCTGTTCGTTGCAGAAATGCCCTGGCTCCTGAAAGCCATGGCTATCTTCCGGTACCATTTAGCTTCGTTTTCCATATAATCATCTGCCGTTTTATCCATTATTTTCAACTCCTTCAAAATAACGGTTATATATTTCATTCAGGCCGTATTCTTTCTTTCTCATATATGATACTCCTGAACCGGACCTTATTATTGCCATAAGGATTTCCCTTGATAAATCCCTGTCGCAACTGACACGCAATAATTCATTATCCAGACTAATATTAAGAACCCCTTCAATTTTAGCTATGGAATCCCTGAGCTGACCGGATGATGGGCCTTCTGTTCCGGGCTGTACATCACCGGACGAGGTCATTGTCATGCCTGCTTCGAACACTATCGGTTCATCAGGGAATAATTTCCTTGAAAGCGATTTTATGTCTCCTTCTGCGATCAGTTTCCCGATTACAAATAACCCAACCCGGTTGCAGATTTCCTGTACCTGGTGAAGATGATGCGATGACAAAAGGACAGTATGCCCCTCTTCCTTGCTCAATTTGACAATCAATTCAAGGAAATCATGCACTCCTTTCGGATCAATGCCAAGAGTCGGCTCATCAAGAATGATCACTTCAGGGTCCTTTATAAGTACATCTGCAAGGCCCAGCCGTTGCCGCATTCCACGTGAGTACTTGCCAGTTTTTTTGTCCTTCTCGTCAGATAAGCCCACCCTGTCCATCAGCTGCATCGCCTTACTCCTTGCCTCCTTTTCAGGAATACTGTTAAGCCGAGCTGTATAAACAAGATTTTCGAATCCCGAATAATCATCATAGAAACCGATATCTTCCGGCAGGTACCCGACTTTTCTTTTCACATCAAGCGGATACTTTGTGGAATTGATGCCACAGACCCTCACAGTGCCCGAAGTGGGCTCAGAGAGGCCAAGCATCATAAGAATGGCCGTTGTCTTTCCGGCACCATTCGGTCCAAGGAGACCATATACTTCTCCCTCGATGATATCAAGCGTCAGGTTATCAACTGCAGTAAATGAACCGTATTTTTTTGTAAGATCCCTGAGTTCGATTATAGTCTGAGCCACTTCTCACCTCCTTCCATATCTGCGGAAAAGATAATAAACGCCGCCCAGAGCAATAATAATTATCATTATGCCTACCCAGCCCCATATCAGGGGAGTCTTAACTGACATCCTAAAAGAGACCCTTGAAGATTTTTCAGGAGTCTGGGCTGTAATATATGTAACATAATCACCTGCAATTGCTTTTTTTGCGGCTTTGATTACTGTAAAAACTTGGGCAGTCTTACCGGCCTCAAGCCTGTCGATTTTTTTCGGATCGAAGGTAACATCCCAATTCATAGGCGAGTTTGAAATAAGCTTGATATCCCTTAGCTCTGCAGAGCCAAGTATTCTTTACCGCAAGCTCAATCCGCCTCTGATCGCCAGCAGTAATGCTGGCGCTCAGCAAGCCTGTCGGAGTCGTAAGATCAATCCCGTAGGTACCGGTTATTACCACCTCCAGCCCAATCTCTGATGTGGTTAAGCTGGATGTTGCAGTTACCGGGATCCTGTAAGTTCCTGCTTCAACGGTATCAGGGGGAGTTATTTCAACAGAAACATTGGATGAGGCGTTGGCATCAATATCAAGCGATGAAATTTGCCTGCCTCCAAATTTGAAGAGGACAGTCCATCCTAACTGTGCATTAGCCATAAGGGCATATGATTGCCTGTCGCCTGTCATATTCTTTAATGTACAATAGAATGAGAAATTGGTACCCGAGGAACCCTGCATGTTTGGCTGGTTAGTGAAAAACTCGCTCTTATAGGTGCCTTGTTCCAGGATTGTTATGCTGAGAGGTAGTGATGCAAGATTCCCTGCAACAACCCTGAAGGGATAGTTACCCTTGTTGACTTTCAAAGGAACTGATAATATGAGTGTGACACTTTTCTTTTCACCGGGAAGCACGAAAACCTGCCGAACATCATATCCATTGGCTTTTAAATTGGGGTTCCAGCCGGCCGGCAGGCCATTTATATTAAGATCGGTGTTTATACGTTCCTTGCTGTTATTCATAAGGTCTATTGCAAAATTAACTGTCTGCCCAGGGTTTACAGTAATCTTTGTATATGGGGTATAAAGAATTACACTGTCAGTTACGGGAAAAGAATAACCCGCCTGCCATAGAATGCATGAGCCCAGTATTGCTGCCAGTTTTAGGCGATTGGTACTAATTGACATAAGATATCCTCCATTATTAATGAATATAAAAGTTTGTTTTTGATTTTGGGATTCAAATTTAATTTTTAATCAGAATTCTTAATTAAAACAAAATCAAAAAAATTTTAAAATAATCTTAAACCATGTTAAGATTTTGTCATTCGAATTTTTCCGCGGGACAAATATAATAATAATGGAGTATTCGAATTCTTATTTTTGAACTTTTAGAAACAGTTAAGCTGAATATATCTCTGTGAATGGTCCGGATATTTTCATTTCTTTGACACTATTATAAAATTATTGCCCGGATGACCCCGATTATATATCTTTAAGCATCAAGATGGTGCAGCCGAAATGTCCTGAATCTCCCATTTTGTAATCAATATACCTGAATACCTGTTTTTCATAAAGGCTTACAGCCTTTTTAAGTTCAGGCAGGGATTCCAGGTAGATCTGCCTGTATCTCATCTTTTTTGCCGAATCAATGTTCATTTCAAGCAGCTGTTTGCCAATGCCTTTGCTGCCGTATGCGGGATCAAGATAGAGTTTTACCACCTCCAGACATCCTTCCGGGAGGTTCTCGGTTGAATAAATGCCGCACCCACCGATTATTTTCTCCTCGCCTTCAGCAATCCAGGATACAGAACCCTACTTCCAGAAAAGCTCGTAGAGATTATCGGTTGTCGGATCAAAATAGACAGTACCAGGGCGTATAACTCCGAATTCCCTCAATACCGAACGAATAAGATCAGCAATTGCCTTGTTGTCCCGTTCCTCGATCTGCCTGAAAGTGATTTTGCCGGCTTGGTCAATCTGTCTGATTTTATACAAAGTTGCAAAGTTTTTTTACAAGTGAAAAGATGACTGCACTTACACTCCTTTTCTGGCAGAGTCATAAATTCTCCGGTAAATTGGAAACCTTTCTGGTCATGTGCAGCATCCAATAATTGCAAGTCCGATTTTATCATGCATTTCGGGTGATAGTCGTAATATTATTTTTTCTGAATACATCAGCGTCTCCCGTTTAAAGTTATCAGTGCAAGATATGAAAGAAATGCAATACTGCTTTAGCAATGATCTTGACAGATGAAACTCCTTCAGGGAACCAGACCGGCGCTATCCACGGCACCGTAATAAGAAACAGGACATCAGTTGTTTTCAGGCTGGGTGGCCATTTTATAAGTATATACAGTGAAATATAGTAAAAATGTCCCAGAAGACAAATATCCAGAGAAAGAATACACCTCTCTCAATTCACGAGGATCCTTTCAAGAATGCAATCGCGGCAAGCACTATAATTGTCGCTGCTTCCCTTGTCTTTTCTATTTTGAGATAGTGATTTGCGATTTTCCCGACAAATCCCATGTTTGATTCATTGTCAAGGATACCAAGGGTCTTCCGCAGGTAGACAACAACGGCACCTTCCAGGTGTGCCAACTCGATCCCGAAGAGTTCCAGGACAGCGAGTTTTACGATAGTCGATTCCATAAGTCAGCAGCTATTAAGATTATGTTTCTATCATTTCAAGTTGAGGCAGGAATGAAGTCTGCGGGGCTCTCCCGGCTGTATTCTGCAAGGTGGACCTCCTGCCTTCCTGATTATCTCATTCAATATCCCGCAGACCTGTTGTGCATTTCAGCTCTTTTTAACTTTCATCTTAAACAGGTTCACAGAAAGGCTCCTGGCTTACTTCCAGTTTTTCCTGTTTATGCTGTATCTTTTTCTTGGCGGTTCATGATCTTCATATACCAGTCCTGCTTCAAGGAGTTCTGCCATATGCTTTGAGACGGTGGAATCAGCCAGTGGAAGCTTTGCTGACAATTCATTGAAAAGGCAGCCTCCTGTAGCTGCAAGCTGTTTCAGAATTCCAAAACGTGCCGGATTGCCCAGAGTCTTTGCATGCCTTTCAAGGTCAATTTCATCTTCAGTAAAGCTGCTGCCTTTTCTTGTTTTTATATTACGGTTTCTCATTTACGTAACTATTGCCTTGGCCTTTTCAATGTAATCAAATAATGGTTTTATGACTTGTACTAGATATGTCGTAATAAATACGATTTTTTTTCGTATTTTATACAAACAATTATATTAAAATATTTATTTTACACCATCATGGTCTGTGGTTTTCAGATTATTCGTAACCAGCAGTTTTTTGATATAGCATCAATTTAATAATCTTTCTTCTTTAACCTGTACTGAATTATAAACCTCGTACGCTCCAGAGGCTCGATAGGCCTAAAAAAATGATATTTTTTGTTCAGCCCGGAGAAACCTATAGTTTTTTCCAGTGCCCAGACAAAAACAGGTATACCTGTAAATCACGAAATCAAGCTGCCTCATCAGTGAAGCAACTGCAAAACCAGTGATCACCTCAGCAAGCTCATTGCTGTCGTAATAGTTACAGTTGATCTTTTTCCCACACTATCCTTTCGCCGTAAATCCAAGCGGACTAACCGAACTGATATAGTAATCGCCGTAAAATTTCCCAGGACCTCAATACTGATCAATCATTTAGTACATGAATACTGACGACAATTCATGGGATTTAAGGCCGGGAATAATAACGCCGCATTTCTCTCTGAACCTTATGGTATCTGTAAAAGGCACGCTGGTCACTCCCGCCCCAAAACTGCCAGGTTTGATGCTCAGAATCAAATGTCTTTCATTGATGTCATTATAAAATCTCTTGTAGAATGCTGCAACCGCATTGGTGACGCGACTGTCGGACCAGAACGGGTTCATTATTGAAATACGACCGGGCTATGAACTTGCAAAATCGAGATCCAGGTAGAAAGAGATTATTTTTTCAGCAAAAGTCAACATACTGCTGCTTATGATGCATCAGTCATCCGTTAAAAAGCCTGACGGCTAGTAAAAGATAGGGGTCCTTCCTAATTATTATAATTTTTAAGGTAACTAATGTTATTGAAGTCTATAAACCTTTTAGCCTCACCATATTGTTCCCATCTTCCAAACATCAACCTTGATAATTTCGGTATTTCCACCCTGGGAAAACATCTTAATACGATATCCTTTTATACTAGAAGGCTTAAGGTTTTCAGTCAGAACAATCTTCTTATTTGCATATATCTCAACTACTTTGGCATCAATAAATACTCTTAAATCCAGATTGTCTTTACGGTTTAATTCTAAAGGTATCAAAATTTGATTAAAGCATAGTGACTGTGTTTGGACATCATAAAACACTTTTGCATTTTCTAATGCATCCAGAAATTCTATACCAAAATTCTTTGAGGTTCCAGGTTCAAAGATAGCATGAATTTCCAGTTGTAAACCTTGAACGTCATCCAGTACTATCGACCTGTCAGCAGCTAAAGAAATACCAGAAAATTCTTTGTGATCGCTTCGGAGCAAAATTAGTTCTTCAGCCGGTTCAAAATTAAGTAGGCAGTCAGAGTTTAATGTCAGCACACGTGGTAAAGTTTGCAAACCACCCCAGCCAGCTTCGAGATCCATTTGTCGCTCACGTTTGAGTCTCTCCCATCCTCCAACCCATCCCCACATGATGCGGCGACCTTTATTATCAAGAGCAAACCGAGGGACATAAATACCACCTTCTTTAAGGTTAGGCGATTTACCATAATCAAGTCTGCCTCGTTGCTCAGGAATAAACCAATGATTTTCATACCTACCAACAAGATAGGTTGACTTATCAGATAAAACCAGTACATATTTATTACCTAGAGGGAAGAAGCTTGGATCCTCACAAAAGTCAGCGTCACCGATGAAGTCAAATTTTGAACTGTCACCTCGATATAGCGGATGAAGATAATCCCAATGAATAAGATCGGATGACTTGTATAAAGGAAGTACCGGTCCCTTGCCTCCTTTGAACCCTGAACCAATAATCATATACCAGGAGTCTCCTTCTTTCCATGCCCATGGATCGCGCATTCCGTCCACAGGCTCTAATCCCGAAGGTGGTCCTTTTATAACCGGATTATTTGGATATTTCGTGAAAGCCGAAAGATCATTATCATTACTGGTGGAGATCCAAATATCAATATTATTGATAGTATAGATTGCTGTACCTACTCCATTATTGTCAACAATACATCCGGAATATATAGTTGGATCATTTGCCGAACTATGTATGAATGGTTTAAGTGCAACAGGTTTATGCTTCCAATGTACCAAATCAACGCTCATGGCATGTCCCCAGTATCTCGTCATTTTTTGTCCCGGGGGATTGAAAAATGGATAATTCCGAATGCAGGAAAATTGATAAAAAAGATGAAAAGCTCCTTTGAAATAAATCGGGTGAGGGTCATCCATCCATCCATATGGCGGAGCTACATGATACTTTGGGTAATATGGATCTGTCACGATCCAACTGGTCACAGTATCATTTCCAGCAATATTTGGAACTTCTTTTTTTTGTGACTGATTACAACCGGATAATTCTGTGACAATCAAACAAAATCCAATGAATTTGATAAAAATTCTTTTCATAAAAATTTTATTTGTAAATATTTATTTATTTTTTCTGTCCCATAAAACAGTTTTAGCAATGAACTAGTCCGCAGCAAGCTACGGTGTATCTAAAAATAAATCCAACTATTTTGCTCGGTGCAAAACAGTTTAATCTTTTTCAACTCCTTGTTCTCTGACATATTTCGATATCGTTGATTTATCTCCAAACTTGCTGATTGTATTGACAAAATATCCATCTGTCCAAAATTCCCCTTCCCAAAGTTGTTTTTTCACTTCCGGATGGATCCTGAATATCTATCTGCTGTAATGCTTTTCACAATCTTGATTATTTGAGTCGGACTTTTGCCTGAAACTGATTGAATCAAAAAATGAACATGATTTTTGTCTGTCCCAATTTCAAGAAAATGAACCCCATATCTCTTTTCAATAGAAAGACAGACTTCTTTCATGTTCTCATCTATCTCCTTGTCAAGCACAACTTTCCGATATTTCGCAGGGCAAACAAAATGATACAACAATATGGATACATTGTGTAATTTATGTATATATTCGCTTTCGCTCATAAATACAAAGATAAAAATTACGCTGCAAGCAGCGGGGAACTAACCCCTCTTGAGATTAGATAAAAGAAGATATTCTTTGCATAGGACTGTTACATTTATCCGTTAAATTAAGCATTTTAGCTTAATTTACTGTCGGGATAAATGTAGCAATTCCAAATTGGCAGATTAAATCGTAGCTAGTTCAATTTATGTAATGAGTTTAAAATATATTTTTTTTCAGCATTTCAATTTTTTCAATGCTGTTTACGGGCGGGGATGAGTAAAATCCGGTGATATTGTGCACCTCTGTCAGGTTTAATAGGAGCTACATTGTTATAATTTAATTGACAAATAGAAATACTTGATTCGGGTATATGAAAATTTTAATTATGGGATTATTAGCGAAATTTTATTAACATATATGATATTTTGTTTATATTTTAATTATTATATTTGAAAAATAATTTTACATTTGTTTGAAAAAGCAAGATAATGTAATTTAAATGTAAATATAATTTGATCTACAGGATGACAAACAAGAATACTTTTTATAATACTATTAATAAGTGTCGAGAAGATAATGGCAAATTATCGTTTGAGGCTATTTTACCACCTTAAGCGGAATTAGCTCAGTTCAGCCAAACTAACCGGGAGTAAGCTTGTCGGCATGACATCAGGCTTTTGCTTTCAAGGTAGTTCAATGAAGACGTCACCTTGAATTTGCTACCGAAGGGAAGTGGTTCTTTGATCTGGCCAGATGTGGTATAGATTAATATATGAACTCATATTTTACGGTTGAAAAAACAAAGCGCACGTACCTAAAGGATGCTAAATTTGAATAGAATCGTGATGAGTATTTCCGTATTCCTTAAACACAAATCAGTTATGTAAAAGGTCTTTATAAGCAACCCCTGAGGTTCTAAGAATATATTAAATATATTAGATAAAGGGAGACTCCTAAAACATTATTAGAAGTTAAGAGAGAATTCAGGTGAGCCTGGGTCGAGGCATTAGGTTACAGACTTACTTTTAATTAATGTTAATTTTATAAATTCTATGAAGTAGTCAACATGAACCATACAGTAATAAGACAAATATATTCGGCCAGTAATCAGCATACCAAAATTCTAAAAATCAATTCTGCTATGAACTAGAACAAAATGAAAAACAAAAAATAATAATTCAAATATATTGATAATTTGCACTTTATGCAGATTCTGTTCAGGTGGCTATCAAAAATTAAAATAATAATGTTGTAAGGGTAATTTTAAGGTAAAACGAGAAAAGAATGTTTTTAACGAAAATGATTTTATAATATCCGGAATTCATAAATAGAAATGCAAAAAAATCCTGAAAATTGAAAAAGTTAATAAAAAAAAACTATGAAAAAAAATACATTGATTGGCATAGTCCTATCGGTAATTTTATTAATATCATGTCATCTCTCGAATCCTTTTAAAAACGCTGTGGCAGTGTGGTCACTTTCAGACTTAAACGATAATACAGCAGATAACAGCAAGTTAAAAGCACATGGAAATATACAATTTGTCAACCTTAAAGGAGAGGATGCAAAAGCCTCTAAAGAAAGAGGAGGAGATGGTACTGCAGCCCTATTCAATGGTAACTGGCTTGACGCTGGCCAAGGAGTAAATGATGAATTAAACCTGACAGGCAAAAATGTTTCCATTCTTGTGAGAATGAAATCTGATTCAATAAACGGTTTTGTCCCATTAATAAGCAAAGCCGGAACTGATCAAAATATAGCATATCGCATATCATTAAATAAAATAGATAATGATTCTTTCATTGAAGCTGAAATAGGTAGTGATGATATAGGAGGCGCTCACCTTTTAAAATATAAACTTCAGAAAGATGAGATAGCAAAATGGCATGATATTTTGTTCCGCTTCACTGGTAAAAAATCAGAGCTGTTTGTGGACGGAGTTCTCCGTGATGATGAAGTCACAATAGGGGAAATAAGGGATTGGAACAGGAGGCCGTTCCTTATAGGAGCCGAGTACAAACAGCCTTATGGATATTCTGAGGTTTCAGATGATCAGGTCGTGTCAAAATTCAGCGGACTTATTGACCATGTTGCATTATGGAACCGTATTTTATCAGATAAAGAGGTATCTGAATTATCAGGAGTCAAGGAGCTAAAAGATGGGAAACCTCAATATTACAGTGAAAAATACAGACCGCAATTTCACTTTTCTGCAAAGAAAAACTGGATTAACGATCCGAACGGGTTGGTGTACTACAACGGTACATATAATTTGTTTTTTCAGTATATGCCGCCTCACCGTCCGGGAGCTTTCAAAGACTGGGGACATGCTGTCAGCACAGATCTTGTTCACTGGGAACAGACACAATATCACATTACTCCCCATAAAGTATGGGGAGGATGCTGGTCAGGATCTGCAGTTGTTGATGTAAACAATTGTGCAGGTTTTCAGATTAGCAATGATAAAACGATAATTGCCTTCATAACCAACGGAGGAAATCCAAACGAAGGTAATGGAACAAAAAATACGCAATGTATAGCTTATAGTATCGACGGAGGTAAGGTATTTACCTACTATGATCAGAATCCAGTCATTCCCAATATCTATAACTACAACCGCGATCCGAAGGTAGTATGGGATGAAGATTCAAAAAAGTGGATAATGTCCCTGTACATGGACAAGGCAAACGATTTTGGATTATTCTCATCAGCCGATCTTAAAAAATGGGAATACCTGACTACTGTTTCGCTTGATGGTGTAGCAGAATGTCCGGGATTTCTGCCATTAGCGGTTGACGGAAATAAAGCCAATAAGAGATGGTTATTTTACGGAGCCAATGGCAACTATATGATCGGAACGTTTGACGGCAAGAAATTCAAACCTGAAACAAAAGTCGTAAGAGCTGATTACGGAAAGAATTTTTACGCTGCACAGACATGGAGCAATGTTCCCGACGAGAGATGCATACACATCGCATGGATGCCAACCAAAAGGTACCCCGGAATGCCATTTGAGCAACAAATGAATTTTCCAACCGACCTGACCCTAAGAACAACCTCCGAAGGTATCCGGGTTTTCAGGATGCCGGTAAATGAAATCAAAAATCTTTACAATCAAGAATTTAAATGGAACAATGTTCTTCTCAAGAACGGATATAATCTATTCAAGGATATTAAAGGAGATCTCTTTGATATCAATATTGATGTTGATCTCATGAAATCATCATCTTTTGAAGTCGGAGTAAGAAGCGCAATAATTCATTATGATGCTGTAAAAAAGTTAATCTCTTGCGGAGGTCCTTCTGTTGAGAACAACTTCATTCCGAAAAACTGGAGGTCAGATAAGGGATCATTGGTTAATTTCTCAAACAACCTTGGAGAAGCACCTCTATCACCCGATAATGGCAAGATAAAACTCAGGATCCTGGTAGACCGTACTACAGTTGAAATTTTCGGAAATGACGGGAGGATAGTAATAACATCCTGTTTCCTGCCGAAAGATGAGGATCTTTCTTATTCACTAACTTCTCAGGGTGAAATAAAAGTCATCAGTGCGGAGATTCATTCACTTAAGTCGGCCTGGGCAAAATAGTTGAAACAATAGTTGTTAAAGCATATAACCTGAAGAATGAAGAATAATGTTCGTGATATTGAAACAAAATAAAATTTTGTATACATGAAAATGCCTGGAAAAATCTTGAGGGACTTGACCCATTCAGCCTTAATAATCTTTGCCATGTCATCCTGTGCCGGCCATAAAAATCAGGAGATCGTTAAAATATTTGATAAAGCAAAAATTGTGTGGACTGCCTCTTCTGAAAATAAGGATAAAGTCGGCAAGATTACAGGAGATGTTAAGACCGGGCTTCGGCTTATCGGGTCTGATCGGAAAGCTTCTCTGGAAAGAGGAGGCGATGGCAGCTATGCTGATTTTAAAGGAGGACATGTTGATCTTGGCCAGGGAAAGGACAACTCTCTTGATTTTGTAGGATACAGCTTCACCTTGCAGATCAGGTTCTCTATTCCTGACGGCAACTGGGATAAGACAATTATTTCTAAAAGTGGGGGTGAAGATAAGGTCTCATGGCGGTTATACGGAAGGCCATTTGGTATTGATCCTGAAAAGAAGGGATGGGAAATGTCGATGCAAAATTATTACTCTTATGGTGACGAGCAGGGTAAAGGATATGCTCTTGAATTTGAACTTGGTGTACAACCTCAGCCTTTTTTAACGGAAAGCAGAAAGAATGCCGGAGCTATGAGGCATTACACTTTTGTGATAGGAGTGCCTGTATCAATGATAGGTTACGGGAAATGGCATGACGTTACTGTTCGTTTTTCTGGACCGAGACTGGAAATGTTCGTTGATGGCGTTCTTCTCGACGAAGAATGGCCAATCGGTCAAATAAGAAAAAGCGAGGCGCCGTGTCTCATCGGAGCATCATCAACATCAGGAGGGACAGAAAGCGGTTTCAGGGGGCAAATTGAATATGCCGCTGTCTGGGACACCGCTCTTACTGATGATGAGATAACCTTGATTTGCGGAGGTAAAAAGAAAGTTACTAAGGCTGAAACTGAAATTCTCGGAAAAGAACCGGAAAGTTTTCAGTATTGGAGGCCGCGTGGCCATAACATCTGGACTGGTGACGTAGTACCAGCCTATAATGAAGGACGATTTCATTTGTTTTATCTATATGACAGGAGGCATCATGGAAGCAAATGGGGTGCAGGCGCCCACCAATTTGCACACTATTCAACAACTGACCTAGTTCACTGGGAAAAACATCCGATGGCATTGGCCATAACCAGACAGTGGGAGACTTTCGGAACAGGTTGCCCGATATTTGTCGGGAATCGTCTTGAACTTCATTATGGACTTCATACAACAAGGTTCTTTGATGATACATTGACGACAGATCCGTTAATAGCAAAAGGCCTAAGGGGAAAAGGGGAATATATACCTATTCCTACAAAAAATATTGATCAGGAATGGCTTGAAAAGGATGTTCCTATAGGCCATGCAGTTGCAGTCAGCGAAGACGGTATAAATTTCACGAAACTGAAAATGGTACTCACTCCGGCACAAAACATGTGTGTCTTCAATTCTTCTGAAAAAAAGCAGTATTACCTGCTTTATGATAACCGTTTATTGGCATCAAAAGATCTCAGGGAATGGGAGCCCACCAACGAAACATTCCTGCCGATAGGAAATCAGACTTCTGCAAATAATTCATCGGAATGCCCGAACTATTTTGAATGGAACGGTTGGCACTATATCCTTATGGGGGGATCTGGTTTCTGGATGTCGAAAGAAGAGATTGGAAATTATTGGGAAGGCTCGGGCAGCACAAAAAGCAAGGTAACTCATCCGAGATGGGATATCTACGATGGCACATTTGTGCCAATGGTAGCTTCATTTAAGGACAACCGTCGATTAATCGCAGGATGGACATTTAGCCCGGCTCCTCACGGAAGTTGGGGTGGCTATCTAGTGTTCAGGGAACTTATCCAGTATTCTGACGGAACCCTGGGAATGAAATGGCCGGAAGAGATGATTCCGAAGACTAGGACGCCATTGGAATGGAAGCTGTCAAGAAGCGGTGAAGGGATAACGCAGGCCTCGGGCTCATTAACTATAAATGCAAATGGTATTAAAAAGGCCGGAATAAAGGACCTTCCTTTAAGTTACCGTCTTACCATTGATATTGTGCCCGGGAATAATGTAAAATCATTCGGGGTTCAGTTCTTAAGTAACAATAATAATGGAGGGTGTGAGCTTCAGCTGATACCGGAAAAAAATCATGCCCAGTGGGGATCATTCAGGGCAGACAGCATTGCTGAATTCATACCACATACAGATGACCGTACTTCGCCTCATCATCCGATGATGGGGACAGATTTTTCACTGGCAAACGTTGAAGGGTTGAATAAACCTTTCAAACTTGATATCATAATCAAATATGACAAAACCTCTAATATTCTGTTGATTGATGCATGCATCGACAACAGAAGGACAATGATAACGCACCGATACAAGTTAAAATGTGACTCTGTTAACCTTTTTACTGACGGAGGGGAGGTAGTTTTTAAGAATATAACGATTAGTCCATTGATTTAATAAAACGACGTTTGGATATTTCCAGCCACAAGTGAAATATAAACAAACAAATTCTGAAAAAAGAGATGGAATACAGGGGAATTTACAATATCTTCAATAACACTCAAATACGGACTTATCCGGTTAAAAAACGATCAAACAAGGTTAAGCTGGAGAATCTGATCATGCCCGGGAATGTTGTAACAGCTTCGTATGAGATAGAAGAACACAAACAGGCTGCGATTGATGAAATTGCTCAAGAGATCGTTTACCAGCGAAACAGGAATAATCCGGTGATAGTTTTCAGCGGGGCCCATCTTATCAAAAACGGTCTCGGACCACTCATCGTTGATCTGGTAAGGAGGAATATAATCACTCTCTTTGCCGGTAACGGAGCCACAGCCATTCATGATTTTGAACTGGCTCTGATCGGTGAAACAAGTGAATATGTCCCGAATGCGCTGGAGAAGGGAGAATTTGGGATGGCATATGAATTTGCCTATATTAATGAAGCATTGAAACTCGGGAATGAACTAAAGCTTGGGTATGGTGAGACTCTGGGAAGAATGATAAATGACAGGGATTTCAGGGAAGAAGTTCTAAAATATGCGGGGAGACCTGACTCACTTAAGGAATTTCTTCATCCAGAAGTCAGTATATTAAATGCGTGTTATGACACCAAAACTCCTTGTACATTACATATAGGAATCGGCACCGATGTAATTGACCAGCATCCGTCATTTGACGGTCAGGCTAAAGGGGGATGCAGTGGCCGCGATTTTTTGATCTACACTAATGAAGTTAATAAATTATCAAATGGAGGGGTTGTGCTAAATATTGGCAGTGCTGTGACGGGACCGGAACTTCTTCTTAAAGCTGTTTCTATGGTAACAAATTCAGGGACCAGACCCGAAGGAATAGTCACTGGTGATTTTGATTTGCGCCCCTTTGATTCTAAAAAGGATGAAAATGAACAAAGTGTTGAATACTACTTCCGTGATCAAAAAAGTGTTGTGAAACGAATCCCTGCAGCATTTGGAGGTCAGGGTTATTATATTCAGGGCAATCAGCTGAACACAGTGCCTTATCTTTATAAAAAAATAATTGAAAAACTTGTTTGAAGAAGTTTAAGAGGATGAATGAAGCATTCATTAATAGTATTTCATTGCACAGGGAACTTTTAAATGATTTTGAAAAGAACTCTGCCGATATTCTGGAGAAGATAGTGGCAGAGATTGTTAAGACATTTGAAGAGGGAGGATGTCTTTATCTTTGCGGTAACGGAGGTTCTGCGGCTGATGCCCAGCATGTGGCTGGCGAGTTTATAGGGCGGTTTCGTTCCGAGCGAAGGGCCCTACCGGCAATAGCGTTAAACACTGACACTGCTGTAATGACGTGTGTCAGCAATGATTATTCGTACAAGGATGTTTTCAGGAGGCAGGCAGAAGCCCTGATAAAATTGGGAGATCTGCTATGGGTTTTCTCAACCAGCGGCAGCTCTCCAAACATAATTGCATGCGCCGAAACGGCAAGGTCAAAGAATGCAAAGGTGATTTCATTTACAGGCAGGGATAAAAGTCCGGTTGAAGAGCTTTCGGATATATGTCTGGTTATTAATTCTCCTGTGACTAGCGGAGCGCAGGAAATGCATCAGCTTGCATATCATATTATATGTGACCTGGTAGAGCAACATTTTGTTAAATAGACATTTAGTGTATTATGGATTCCAATAAAGTTCAGCAAATACTTGATAAAATCAAAGATGTTAAAATTGCAGTCTATGGAGACCATTGCTTGGATGCTTATTGGATTCTTGATCCGGATGGAGGAGAGATCTCAGTGGAGACCGGCTTAAAAACTCAGGTTGTCGATCATCATTATTATTCACTTGGAGGCGCATCAAATATTATTGCAAATCTTGCTGCATTGAAGCCTGCTTACATACAAGCAATTGGTGTGATAGGCAATGATATTTTTGGAACCGAACTGATTCGTCAGCTCAAGGGTATTGGCGTTGATACGAGTTCGATAGTAATACAGAATGAGAATTTTAATACGATGACCTATGTCAAGCGATACGTGAACAGTATCGAAGAACCGCGCGTTGACTTTGGCTTTTTCAACAAAAGATCTCCGAAGACAAATAAAGAATTACTTTCACATATAAGGGGCGCACTTGAGAATTGTGATGTTCTAATATTTAATCAGCAGGTTCAGGGAAGTATTGATGATGAATTCATCAGTGAGGCAAATGAACTGTTTGATCTCTACAATAACAAGATCGTCATTTTTGATTCAAGACATTTTGGCAATAGATTTAATAACATTTACCGCAAGGTTAATCAGATTGAGATTGCTCTTTTAAACAATGATGAACTCCATGATAATGACATCATTTCACATGCGAAACTTGAGACATATTCTAAAAACCTGTTTTCACTTTCCGGTAAGCCTGTTTTTGTAACCTGTGGTCCTTTTGGGATTGCTGTATACGACAAAAATGGATTACAATCTGTACCGGGAATCCAGCTTTTAAACAAACTTGATACAGTTGGTGCTGGGGATACCGTTACAAGTGCAATTTCACTTTGTCTCGGAGCAAAAATAAGTTCGATAGAAGCTGCAGAATTTGCCAATTTAGCAGCTGCAGTTACCGTACAAAAGCTTTTTCAGACAGGCACTGCCTCACCGGAAGAGGTTAAAGAGATAAGCAGCGATCCTGACTATATATATCAACCTTATCTAGCAAATGATATTAGGCAGGCGAAATACCTTGATGAGTCTGAAATTGAAGTATGTTGTGAGAATATTCCGGATTTTAAAAACATTGAACATATAGTTTTTGATAACGATGGAACGATAAGTACTCTCAGGCAGGGTTGGGAACAGATAATGGAGCCGGTAATGGTAAAAGCAATTCTTGGTGACCATTATCAGACTTCAGATGAAAGTCTTTATCATAAGGTGCTGAACCGCGTCAGGGAATACATTTTTAAATCAACAGGTATAGAGACTCTTGTTCAGATGGAGGCCCTTGTTGAGATAATTAAAGAATTTGGGATAGTCTCACAATCACAGATACTTGACAAATTCGGTTACAAGAAAATTTACAATGATGCCCTCATGAAAGTTGTAAATCAAAGGATTGAAAAATTCAAAAGAGGAGAATTGTCAATTGATGATTTTACTATAAAGGGCTCAATTTCTTTTTTGAAAGCATTGAACAGGAAGGGTGTAAAATTATACCTCGTAAGCGGAACGGATGAGGAAGATGTTAAAGAAGAGGTTGATACCCTGGGATATGCGGATCTTTTTACCGGAGGGATATATGGAGCTCTGAACGACACAAAAACATCCACGAAAAAGAGAGTAATACGACGGATTATTACAGAGAATAAACTGGATGAAAGTAAAATGGCTGCTGTCGGCGACGGACCAGTTGAATTGCGCGAGTCGGTTAAAGTCAACGGCATTGCTGTCGGAGTGGCCAGCGATGAAGTAAGAAGGTACGGATTAAATGCTGAAAAAAGGGTTCGGCTGATTAAAGCTGGGGCACATATTGTTATACCTGATTTTTCTGATACAGGAAATCTTTGGAAGCTGTTTGGATGCAAGAAATAATTTGATAATCAGACATCCGGTATTTAAGATGCTTTTAATGGATTAGAAACAAAACTTAACTTATACTATTTATCATGGAACTCAATCAACCTTTGTTTTTCGCTTCTAACAGGGTATGGCGTCTTTATACAGGCGGTATGCTTCTCGACCGTTTCAGAGGTGCCAAAAATGAAAATGATGGTCATTTACCTGAGGAGTGGCTCGCCTCGACTGTTTATGCCAGTAACGGTGAACATTCAATGGGACCTGAAGAAGGACTGGCACAAGTTATTACCGGTGATTCAGAAAGTGGAACCTTACTGGAACTACTTAAAACTTACGGGGAACAAATACTTGGCAAAAAACATTTCTCGAAATATGGGAACAATACTGCCGTGTTGTGCAAATACCTCGATTCGGAAATAAGACTTCCCATACAATGCCATCCTGATGCCAGAACTGCCCTTGAGCTATATAGTTCACCATTCGGTAAGACGGAGAGCTGGCATATAATATCCACACGAAAAATCAATGGTGAGGATCCTTATATTTTGCTTGGTTTCAAACCTGGTATTAAGGCAGAAGAATTTGCCAGAGCAGTGAAAGAACAGGATCTGCAAAGTATGATAGATATGCTGCACAAGATATATGTCAAACCCGGAGAAACCTATTTTGTACCGGGCAGGATACCGCATGCCATCGGGTCGGGTGTTTTCATGCTTGAAGTACAGGAACCAAGTGACTGGGTGATTCAACCTGAGCAGTATTGTGCTGATATTAAACTGAATGATAATGATATGTGGGGCCCCCTTTCTCCTGAAAAGGGCCTTAAGGTTTTTGAATATAAAGGATACAGGAGGAATGATCTGCTCAAAAGGGTCGCTCCTTCCGACAGGGTCATTGAATATTCAAAGAATTTAAAAATGGTTGAGCTGATCGGACCCATCCATACAAATGCATTTAGCTTACTTAAAGCCGCAATCACAGGGAGATCACCTGTTCATTTACCAACAGAATTCGCGATTGTCATTGTTGAAAAAGGATCAGGTTCAATAAATTGGGAAGGTGGGACAAAATCAATAAACCAGTCTGATTATTTTTTGATACCTGCATCACTAAAAGAATTTAATTTTATGACTGACAGAGAACTGGAACTATTATTCTGCCTGCCTCCAGTTATCAGATGATTCCGGGGGAAATGTATTTAAATATGTAAAAAGATTAAATGAGTAGGGCATTATATTCAAAAAAACATATTCTTCAGTTGCTTTATTTTCTGCAAATATTTTTAATCCCGATTCTAATGCCGAGTCTTAAACGAAATAAAAAACTAAACTGGTCAGGGAAAACATGTATGGAATAATAAAATATCGCTTTTCCGACTCTTTCGGTTTTCTGCATAAGCATGCCAGTATCAGGCCAAAAGCAGAATCAATCAACCTGCAGAGAAATATCGTTTCTTATTTCGAAAAAGTTTTTGAATTTCGCGATATCGGAGAAAGAAAATCAGTCTAAAATGAGTTTTACTATCAATGGTAGGAAAGAGCACGAATTTGTTATTTATCCGGCACAATCGAAGCCTGATTACGGAGCCTTTTATGATATTCCATCGTATAAGGGTAAAAAGCTTAATATAACATATTCAGGCAATCCTGAAGGGCTGAGCATAATTTGTCAGGATGATAACATTAACGGAGCTGACTGTCTTTATAGGGAAAGCAACAGACCACAGATCCATTTTACTCCACGCAGGGGTTGGAATAATTACCCAAACGATATGGTTTAATATAAAGGAAAGTACCACCTGTTTTTTCATTATAATCCTTATGACCGTGATTGGCAGGATATGATCAGGGGGCTAGAAGTAATCAGAGAAATTATCTGGGGTATAAGGATGGGTTCAGGTTCTTCAGGCACAATATTGAAATAAAAAGCCTGAAGGTATATCCGATGAAATCAATTTGGTGAATTTAAACTTTTAAAAATGATAAAATGAAAAACTCAACTGCGATCTCGAAGTTATTACCTATCATGCTGGCATTCTTTACAATGGGTTTTGTGGATCTGGTGGGAATTGCGATTAATTATATCAAGTCTGATTTTCATCTTTCGGATACCATGGCAAATCTAATGGCATTGATGGTATTTTTCTGGTTCTTTGTTCTATCCATTCCCACCGGGTTACTGATGAACAAAATAGGCAGAAAAAAAACAGTACTGATGAGCTTGTTATTCACGATTCCTGGCCTGATAGTTCCGCTTATTCAGTACAGCTATTCCGCTATGCTTATATCATTCGTTTTGCTGGGAGTCGGAAATACTCTGATGCAGGTTTCGTTAAATCCGCTGCTTGCCGGTATAGTCAGAGGAAACAATATGTCAAGTTCACTGACTTTCGGACAGTTCATTAAAGCAATTGCATCTTTCCTGGCACCGATTATTGCAGCATGGGGAGCGGTGAAATTTAATAACTGGAGATTGATTCTTTTCCCCGGTTTTACAGCAGTGGGTTTAATAGCTTTCTTTTACCTATGGATGACAAAGATAGAGGAAGAGAAAAATACTCTAAAAGCGTTATCAATTAAAAGCTGTTTTTTGTTGTTGAAGGATATATATGTACTGTTTTTCTTTTTGGGAATAGTGGCTCATGTCGGTCTAGATGTAGGAATATATACAACTGCTCCCAAGATCTTAATTGAGCGTTTAGGGATTACTCTGGCAACTGCGGGTTATGCAACAAGCTTATACTTTATTTTCCGAACGACAGGATGCCTTTTAGGATCGTATCTTCTTACAAAATTTGGAGACAAAAAAGTGTTTCTGTCAAGTATTTCTATGATTTTCATCGGCATTTTGTGTTTATTCACAGCAAACAAGATTATTATGTGTTTAGGGATTGCTATTTTTGGATTAGGTAATTCAAATGTTTTTCCGGTTATATTTTCGCAGGCATTGTCCCATAAACCTTCAAACTATAATGAAATTTCGGGTCTTATGATTACAGGAATAACGGGTGGGGCAATTATTCCCCTTTTAATGGGTGTGGCGTCTGATTCAATGAAGAGTCAGACAGGCGCACTTATTGTCTTATTAATTTGTGTGATATATCTTTTGCTTGTTGTTTTGCCTAAAGTCAAAAAAACGATTTCATAAACATAGAGATAGATAATTTAAGTTTACACGTGAATAATACAAAAGGATACTTGAAATAGTAAGCTAATAAAAGGGAGGTAATTTAAGATTTAGTGTTAGTTAGTAACAAAGTTAGAGTGACAATATAACATTGAAACAAGATGTGTCCATACATTTATCCCTTTTGAATTAAAGTCAGAATCGTGCTCATCAACATTTTCATGAATAATATCCCTGGGAATTAACCGGAAAATCTAAGCAAAAATGAATTTGTCTTCATGAGCGGTAGGTTTTAAGGTCTAATAAACTTAACAGTAAATGATAAGTTTTCCAACTGCTCTTTTTTTTATTCGATTTTACTTATTATGGACAGACCTGATGCATTAATATAAATGTTTATAAAATATTTATTAGAAATTTGCATTTTAATAAAAATGTATTTACATTTATTGTGTAATTAGGGAAAAGTAAACTAAATGTAATTCAATTACTAATTTGAAAAACAATACAAAAGTCAAGTATCAGAGTTTTGAAGATAAGATATACAATATACATAACTATCAAATCATGCGATTTTTAGCTAAATTGATGAGAAGTCAATTAGAAATATAACCTTTAATTCTGTACTAGATTTGTACTAAATTAAAGTCAAAACAATATAGTATTAATGTAAAATTAAACCTTAATGTAAAATTAAACCTAAATGTATGAAAAAACTAATCGAATTTAAAAAATGGGTCGGTACCATTTTAATTTTTATATTCCTTGCGTTGGGTTCAAATGTTTTAGCCCAAGTAGTCACGATAACAGGAAAGGTTACCGATGCCGCAACAAATGCTCCTCTACCAGGAGCGACAATACAAGAAAAGGGAACAACAAATGGTGTTACTGTAGGTGTTGATGGTACTTACAGCATTAAAGTTCAAAGGGGTGCTACTTTAGTATGTTCCTATATTGGCTATGATGCACAAGAGTTACCTGTAGGCGTATCCATCATTATCGATATTGCTATGAAGCAGTCTGTAAAAGCATTGCAAGAAGTATTAGTTACAGGTTATGGAGTGGAGAAAAAGGTTGATCTGACGGGTGCAATAGGGGTTGTTAATATTCCCCAAATTAGTGATGTTCCTAAAACCGATGCGATGCAAGCCTTACAGGGACGAGTTCCAGGACTATATATTGAACAAACTGGTAAACCCAGTGGGGAAGCTGGAACAATACTTATCCGCGGTTTGACTACATTGGGTAATAACTCACCTCTTTTTATTATTGATGGTGTTCCTGCATCTATGAATACCGAATGGTCTGGCTCAGGCGACGCAAGTGGCTCTTACGTTAAAAATGTTAACCCATTGCAGAATATAGACCCGAATTCTATTTTATCTATTCAGGTTCTGAAAGATGCTTCTGCTGCATCTATTTATGGCTCTAGAGCTTCTAACGGGGTTATAATCATTACCACCAAAGAAGGAGAGGGTAAATTGAAAATAGACTTTTCTTCCAGCGTAACTATGGAAAAGCGTTGGAATGTTGTTCCTGTCTGTAATACCTTACAACACGGCTCAGCCCTTTGGCAGGCAGCCATCAACGATGGAACCGATCCTTCTACCTTTAGTGCACAATTTCTTTATAATTATACCGGAACCGGAGCTACCGCCAAACTGATTAGTGTTACGCCCTCCGTTAAATGGGTAGGGGGAGATTCGACAAATAGAGAATTGTTCCAAGTCCCGGGCACCAATTGGCAGCATGTGGGTTATCAAACCGGATTTTTGACTAAAACTGATTTGACTATTTCCGGAGGAACTAACGTCAGCAGTGCCTTACTGGGAATTGGTTATGTGTATAATCAAGGTGTCAAGAAGTATTCAGATTATGACAGGATAAACTTACGTCTTAATACCTCACACAAATTGTTTAAGAACATATTGAAAGTTGGCGAAAATATGAGTTTTGGAAAAGCCACTGACACACCAGAGCCGCATGATCTTGGTGGTTCCGGTATGGATTATTTGATCCTCTATGAGAATCCTTTTATGCCAGTATATAGAACCGATGGAGGATGGGCTGGCCCGCTTGGATCTGGAATGAGTGACAGGAATAACCCACTTCATATGCTGTATATTCATAAGGACAACAAGGATAATGACTATACCTTGTTTGGGAATGCGTATGCAGAACTTACTCCAATAAAGAATTTGACTATAAGATCAAGTTTTGGATTGGAATTAGCATATTCAAGAAACTGGTGGATTGAGCAATCATACACGGAGGGTTTTCTAAATGCGACTATCAACAGTTTAACTGATTTCAATTCGCTACGTACAGACTGGACATGGTCTAATACAGCAAATTATAATCTTGTACTAAACCAGCATTCTTTAAATTTCCTTGTCGGTATAGAAGCTATTAAAAATCGTTACTCATGGGATTGGGCAGAGAAGCAAGGTTATGCACTTCAAAATTTTAATTATTTCCAGCTAGACGCTGGTACAGGAACAGCTACAAATGGTGGAAACTTGACAGGTAATCAGCTGCTTTCTTACTTCGGCAAAGTAAACTACAACTATGCTGAAAAATATCTCGCATCGGCAACATTAAGGTATGATGGCTCTTCAAGGTTTGGTACAAATAATTTGTTTGGTTTTTACCCGGCTTTTACCCTGGGATGGAGACTTAGCAATGAAGAGTTTCTAAAAAGTATTCAAGCAATCTCAGAATTCAAGTTAAGAGTTGGCATTGGGCGAGTTGGCAATCAGAAAATTGGAGATAATGCAAGATTTGGTTTGTATGCAACTAATTACGGTAGTATGGATCCCACCTTCTTTACTCCCTGGAAACAAACGGGTACTGCTTATGATATTAATGGTGTTAACTCGGGGACACTGCCTTCAGGTTTTGTTGCAACTCAAATCGAAAATGAAAGCCTGAAATGGGAAACGAACGATGAACTAAATATTGGAGCTGATTTTGCATTCTTGGATTATAAAATTAACGGTTCTTTTGACTATTTTATACGAAAATCCACTGACATATTGATTCAACCACCTTATCCTGGTGTTCTTGGAGAGGGTGGAAGCGAGTGGTATAATGGTGCCACTCTCAAAAATCATGGTTTTGAGGTCGTATTGGGTTACAAAAACAAAATTGATGGGTTTACGTATAGCATTAATGGAACACTCAGTTCTTTCATGGACAAAATTATCTCTTTGCCGGAATCAGTAGTAAGCGCTTATCCTGGAAATGCAGTGCAGACTATACTAGGTCATTCTCAAAGTGCAATTTTCGGATATGTTACAGATGGTATATTCCAAACTCAGGAAGAAGTGAATGCAGCTCCTAACCAGCCTGGCGCAGCTGTCGGCAGAATACGTTACAAAGATCTGAATGGCGATGGGAAAATTGATGCCTATGATCAGACATGGCTTGGAACTACGTTACCTAAATTTGAATATGGAATAAGTTTAGATCTGTCATATAAAAGCTTCACCTTTTCTATGTTCATCAATGGAGTTGCCGATAAAAAGTTATATGATGGCATGAAATGGAATCAAACCAGGGTTTACCCTTCAATGAACTTTGGTACGCATGTCTTTGATGCCTGGACACCTGCAAATGCAGGTTCAAATCTTCCGGCATTAAGCTTAATCGATAGTAATAATGAGGCCAGATCATCAGATTACCTTTATGTAAATGCATCATATGCAAAAGTGCGGAATATGCAACTGTCATATGACCTGCCCGAAAGAATTACTTCAAAGTTACATATCAGGAAGTTGCAACTCTATCTACTAGGTGAAAATTTTTTAGTGCTTAAAGCCAATAATAAGGGATTGAATAAAATGTATTCACCTGATCCAGAGAATCCTTATGAAAACTATCCGCTGACAAAAAATTACACTTTTGGAGTAAACCTATCATTTTAATTTAAATTAATTTAACATAAAAAGCTATGAAACGAATATTAGCCTTTATAATGATATCTTCATTATTTTTAATGATTTTTTCCTGTAGTAAGAGTTTCCTTGATTACGCGCCTAATGGAACGGTCTATACATCAGATCTCAATTCTCCTACTGCAGTTGAAGGTTTAGTGATCGCAGCATATGCCCCTTTGTCCAATGATTTTTTCCACGCTACACAGTATTCATATCCCTGGTTATTCGGTAGTGTCCGTGGTGATGATGCTTACAAAGGTGGAGGCGGCCCCACTGATAATGCTGATCAACATGCTCAGGAAGTATTCTACTTGGTTACACCTCAAATGCAAGAAGCAAATGATGGATGGGTCGAGCTATATAATAGAATTGGCAGAGCCAATGAAGCTTTAAGAAGAATGCAAAATATGACAATAAATCAATATCCACAATTGAACACAAGACAGGGAGAAATGCGTTTTCTTAGAAGTTGGTGGTATTTCTGGTTGAAACTATTATATAATAAGCCTGTTTGGGTTACGGATTCTATACCGAAATCGGATTATAATACGATAACTAATACATACTATACGAGAGATCAATTTTGGGATAAAATGGCCGAGGATTTTCAGTTTGCGATAGACCATTTACCCCTGAAACAGGATCAAATAGGCAGGGTCAGCAAGCCTGCAGCTTGGGCCGCCTTAGCAAAACTTCGTTTATATCAGGCTTATGAACAGGATGATAGCCATAATGTAACAAATATCAATTCAGCTAAGCTGGCGGAAGTAGTTAGTTTATGCGATAGCATAATCAATTGTGGATTGTTTCATTTAAATGATGATTTTAAAAAGAACTTCTTGTGTGGTTATGAGAATGGACCTGAATCGATATTTGCCGTTCAGTTTTCAATGAATGACGGTACACCAACTGGCAAATTTCAAGAATCATGCGGTATTTGTTACAATATGTCGCCACATTATGGATGCTGTGACTTTCTCAATCCAAGTTATATGATGCTGAATGCTTTCCAGACGGATAATGTATATGGTTTGCCAATGATGGATACTTATAATAATAGTGACATGTTTGATATTGATAATTGGGCAAATTTAAGTGACTCTGCTATGATAAGTTCGATCAATTGGATGGGGCCAACAGTTGATCCTCGTTTGGACCATACGGTTGGTATTCCCACACATCCATTTAAATATGATCCTAATTTCATAATGGTTAAAGGATGGAGACGTGTACCGGAGGTTTATGGTTATTTGACAAGCATGAAAGCAATAGAACATTATGCTAGTCCTTGTTTTGTAAAACAGGGACCCTTTATGGGAACTTCAAGAAACTTTGACCTCCTTCGCTATGACGACGTTCTTCTCTGGAAAGCTGAGGCCCTTATTGAACTTGGGCAGCAGGATTTAGCTTTGCCCCTCATTAACCAGATCAGGGCTAGAGCTGCTGCGAGTACTGGTAGTTTAGTACGCGCGGATGGCACACCAATCTCTAATTATAAAATAGGTCCATATGTCGATGGAGTAAATTGCGCTTGGACTCAGGATTTTGCCCGAAAAGCTATGCAATGGGAAAGAAGATTGGAATTCTCGACAGAAGGCGTTCGGTTCCTTGATCTTGTTCGCTGGGGTATCGCGTCCGAAACCATGAATGCTTATTTCGCCAATCAAGTAACTTTACATCCTTTTCTTACGGGTGCCGTTTTTGTAAAGGGCAGGGATGAATATTGGCCTCTTTCGCAGAATCAGATTGATTTAGTACGAGGTATATATCAACAGAACCCTGGTTACTAATTATTATGAAGGATCAAAAAGCATGGTTAAGTTAGGTTAGTTTAAGTTTGATTAAGAATGATAAATCTTCCGGATATAGCATTCCGGAAGATTTATTTTCTTTTTAGATAGTTGATCCTTAATAATTATTAACACATTTTATGTTAATAACATATGTTCTTTGAAGTTTTTATTTTTGCTTGGATTTTGATTAAATTTGATCAAAATTTTGCGGATCATGTTAAAGAAATTACCAGTACAACCACAGCTAGAGAAGTATAAGACAGTCCTTTTAAGTTTTATAAATCCGGGATATGAACTGTGCCTTCTGGCTAAGAAAGTAGATTGGGAAAGTTTTGAAGAAGAGTTTGCTCCTTTGTATGGGGAAAGTTGGTCATCCATCAGTCCCCATACGTACCATAGTCGGACTTCTTTTACTGAAACAGGTGTACAATATTGGAGATAAGACAGTCGTTGAGAGATATCGTGAGAACCAATATTGGCAGCACTTTTGTGGAGAGATATACTTCCAGAATAAACTACCATTTGATCCGAGTGATTTTGTACACTTTCGTCACCGGATCGGCCTGGAAGGGATGAAGAAGATCTTCAAACAGAGCTAAGATTTATTTGACAAGGACTTTATAAGCATGGACGAAAAAGAGGTTCGAGTAGATACGATAGTCCAGGAGAAAAACATCACATTCCCAACAGATCGAAAGCTGATCGAGAAATTGATAGAGCATTGCAAGGGGATTTCGAGAAAAGAAGAGATAAAGATCGCACGTACTTACGGCAGGGAGATAGAAAAGCTTAAACACCAGTTTCGTTTTTCAAGGAAACCTGAGAACCTGCAAGAACATAAGAAAGCACAAAGAAGACTGCACAGGATCGCATTCAGAATCTACCAGGATCCGCTAAAACAGCTTAATCCAGTGCCAAAGTCATACATGGGTGAAGTTGATGTATGGTACAGAATACTTACAAAGCAAAGAGATTATACGAACAAAATATGCAGCATACATGAACCGGAGATGCTTTGTATCTCGAAGGGAAAAAACCTAAACAATACGAGTTTCGGAACAAGAGCTCATTTGCCTCTACCAGGAAATCAGGGATAATGGTTGGGACCATGGCAGTTGTTGTAAACGCGAATGACGGAATTACATTAAAACCGCAGATGGAGCAGATAAAGGAATTAACAGGGGGCAAGATCAAGAAATCGATTGTTGAAAGAGGTTATAGGATCAAAAAGGGCATTATGGGAATAAAGATTGTAATGCCAAAGACGCTCAAGAGAGAGATACCTCCTGAAAAAGATGCGGGAAAAGCGAAGCCGGTCAAGGGCAGGAATAGAGGGGTTTATATCACACCTGAAACAATAATCACAGGATGATCAGGAATTACCTCAGTGGCACAGCAGGAGACTAGGCCAAAACATTACTGGCATCTGCAGCATATAATATGATGAAGTGGATGAGATTAAAACGACAAGAGATACTGGATTTAATTTTTTACTGGATTTATTGCAGACTCATATTATCCAACGGTAGAAAACTTTTAAAAAATCGAATTGATAAGAATCAACTATTTAATCTATGGCTTCAAAAAACTTGTTTCAGAGCTCTATTGAAAAGTTACGAATTGAAATCTTAAGTGGTAAATTATCCTTTGGCAGTTTGTTGCCGTCTGAAAAGGAGCTGGCAGATTCTCTGAAATTATCACGTCCTACTATTGCGAAAGTCTACAATGCATTGCAAAATGAAGGGCTTGTTAAGAAAAAAGCAGGATCTGGTACAACAGTGGTTTATAATAAAGATAAAAAGAATTTTTCATTCGGCTTGTTGTTTCCAGGTTCTGGAGAATCAGAGATTTTCCGAACTATCAGCGATCAATTTTTGTTACTGGAAAAGGAAAAGGACTTCAACTGTTTGTGGGAAGGCACAATAGCTAATAATGTTGAGATGAGGCAGGAAGCTGTTTTGAAGATATGTCATTATTATTTCGAAAGCAAGGTTGATGGTGTTTTTTTCGCTCCTTTGGAAAGAACGAATAAAGCGAATCGGTTAAATGAAACAGTTTGCAAATTTTTTCATTCTAAAAACATACCTTTGATATTGCTCGACAGGGATATAAACTCTTTCCCTCACAATAGTAGGTATGATATTATTAGCTTGGACAATTTTCATGGGGGTTATGTTATGGCCGAACATTTAATAAGTGCTGGGTGCAAAAAGATATATTTTTTTCACAGAAAAGACTCAGCTAGTAGTGTATATCACCGTCTTGCAGGATGCCTCACCGCTTGCTTTGATGCTGGAATACCATTCAATAATGAGAATATAATTGATGCTGAGCCATCTGATTTTGATGTGGTCAGAAAAATAAAAATTATATCTAAGAAAACTGGAATTGTTTGTGCAAACGACTCTACTGCTGCAGTACTTATGTCAACCTTTCATGAATTGGGGGCCAAAGTATCTGTGGATTTTTTAATTGTCGGATTTGATGATATGGAGTATGCAAAAAATTTGCATGTACCATTGACTTCTTACAGACAACCCCTAATGGATATTGTAAGAGTAAGTCATGAAATGATGATGAGCAGAATATCAAATCCCCTCAAAGGAAGAGTTAATACTATTCTTTCCGGCAAATTAATAGTACGTGAATCATCCAAATTTCTTTAATACAATATCAGTCTAATTTCTTTTAGTGATGCTAAAATGCTGAGAGCATTTGAAATTAAAATTAACATATTAACTTCCATAAAGACAATTGTCTTTATCTGAAAAATAAATCAACTCTGAACCCGTTAGTGATTCAAAAAGATACTATTAGAACTGAAAAGAAACAAAAGGATCAAGCAAATATGGGAATTTATTTTATTGGGATTGATATTGGGACAAGCACGATTTGCGGCATTATTTATGATCTTGAGCACATGAAGATACGATCCATCACAAAAGAAAATGCCTCTAAAGTAGATACGTCAAATGAATGGGAAGATTTACAGGATCCGCAAATTATTGTCTTAATCGTACAGGAAATTCTTGATGAATTTATAAAGGAATATGAGAACATAAAAGGAATAGGAATTACAGGACAAATGCATGGAATTCTATATGTTGATAAACATGGAAATTCCATTAGTCCGTTTTATACTTGGCAGGATGGCAGAGGGAACCAGGTCTATAAAAATGACCAGAGTTATTCAGACTATCTGGAAAATGTTACAGGCTATTCTCTTGCCAGTGGATATGGCCTTGTAACACATTTTTATAATTTAAAGAATGACATTGCTCCGGGGAAGTCATACAAGCTATGCACAATCATGGATTATGTGGTTATGAAGCTGACAGGTAGCAAGATTCCTGTAATTGACAATTCAAATGCTGCAAGTCTTGGATTCTTTGATTTGAGGAATTCGAGATTCGACCTGGATGCATTTAAGAAAGTATCCATTGATTCTGAAGTTCTGCCGGAAATAGTTATGTCTAGTCATATTGTGGGGAAATATAAGAAAAACATATTTGTGTGTAATGCGATTGGTGATAATCAAGCCAGTTTTCTGGGCTCAGTAAGCGATATAGAAAAATCGATTCTGATAAACATTGGAACAGGCAGCCAGATTTCGATTTATACAGATAAATATATTCATAATAACAAACTTGACTTAAGACCATTCCCGGGTGGAGGGTATATTCTTGTTGGCTCAGCATTATGCGGTGGTTCCTCTCTTGTTATGTTAAGGGATTTTTTTAAGGAAGTATTAAAATTGTTTTGCACACAACTTAATGAAGATTTCGATTTTTATAAAATAATGAATTCATTGGATTATTCCATAGAAGATAATGTTGAATCCCTTCAGGTTGAGGTACAATTTAGAGGTACACGCTTAAATTCTAATAAAAGAGGGTCGATTAAAAATATATCGACGATCAACTTTACACCAGTGAATTTAATTATAGGGTTTCTAAATGGGATAATCCGTGAATTATATGATTTTTATAGTCAAATTCCAAAAAATAATAGAAAGAAAATAGAAAATTTGGTTGGATCAGGAAATGCAATCAGGAAGAATATTCTTCTATGCAAAATGTTAGAATACAAATTTGGACATAAATTGATTATACCAGCATATTGTGAAGAAGCTGCATTCGGTGCATGTCTTTGCGCAATTGTCGGCATTAAATACGCAGACAGTTTCCTGAATATCAGGAAATTCATTTTATACAATTAGCTTGGTATAGAGTATTTTGAAATCTTTGGTGTAGATAAAAAGATGCTTTTATAATCTGGATTCTTTTAGACACGACCGAAAACTTGTACTAAAGGGGTTAAGGATTGATACGACGGCACAGGAGAAAAACATAACCTTCCCCACAGACCGTAAGCTGACAGAAAAGGTAATAGTGCATTGGAAGGTAAGCCTTCGGCTATTTGCACTTTGTTCTTTTAGATATTTTTGCTAACCCTGGAAGATTACTCCATGATTATTCAGCCATTTTGCTACTTTGCCGAACACCTCTGATAAAGATTAACCCTTGATCTCTTTCGTTCATCCGTAAGCCTACGGCCTCATGCATATTGCTATCTTGATCTTGCCGGTGTAATTTTGATCCCAAATCAGTTTTATGAAAAAGCAAGAGAGGATCACACGGCAGACAGATATGCTATCCCTTATCGAACAGTGGCATGAAAGTGGAAAAACCCAACAGGTATTTTGCCAGGAACATGGCATGACGTTTTCGACATTTTATTATTGGCTCAAACGATATCGCCGGGGTATTGATGAAAGCAGCTTTCTGCCTGTTGAAATAAGTTCAGGATCTTATATTGAAATACGTTATCCGGGTGGAGTAATCTTGCAATTACCAGCAGCCATAAAGCTTACAGCACTTAAGCAACTATTAAACCTATGAGCTGATCTGAGATGTTTTCACTCAGCTCTACCTTCCGGTATTATTATTACAACTCTGTCACCGACATGCGTAAGGGCTTCGATGGTTTATGCGGACTGGTACATTCAGAGATAGGCCGCCGCCCGGTAAGCGGCGAGGTATTTATATTTGTGAATCATCAGAGGGACAAGATAAAACTGCTTCACTGGGAACAGGGAGGATTTGTGTTATACTACAAGCGACTTGAACGTGGAACTTTCGAGTTGCCAAGGGTCAGCTCCCAGGGGAAAACCTGCCAGATCAGCTGGTCATCACTGATGCTTATGGTTGAGGGTATTTCTATTGAAAAATACAAGCAAAGAAGGCGATATTTTATTAACAATTATCTTCCGGTATCTTAATAAAAACCTCTGAAAATATTAGGGTTACAGCGTGTTTTTTGTCATTTTTGCATCATGCAGAAAGGGCAGAAAACATACCAGTTAAACAATCCTGTTTCACAAGAAAAATACCTGCTTCTTAAAAAGGAAAATATTGAGTTATCTAAGAAGGTTGACTCGCTTACACAAGAACTTTTATTTTTCAAAAAGATAGCTGAAAATGTTACCAAAGTTGAGGCGGATCTTTTATATTATAAACAGGAACTTGCCCAGCTCAAGAGGATGATTTTTGGCAGTAAGAGTGAGAGGCATATTGGAGGTGATCCTTCGCAGTTAAACCTGGGACTCGATGTAGAGCCGGTAGAGCATACTGAGAAAGAAACAGAACAGATCACCTATACACGTAATAAAACAGATAATAAAAAAGGATCAGCCATACGCCTTGCCCTACCGTCACACCTTCATCGTGAAGAGCATATCATTGAACCAGTTGAAGATGTTACCGGAGCGAAGAAGATTGGTGAAGTTGTAACGGAAGTTCTTGAATATACTCCGGGCAAGTTTTACGTTGAGCGGTATGTTCGTCCAAAATATGTACTTCCCAAAGAGGAAAGAATCGTTATAGGAGAACTTCCCACTTTGCCAATACCAAGGGGCAATGCCGGAGCCGGACTGCTGGCACATCTGCTTATCAGTAAATTTGTTGATCATCTCCCTTTTTACCGGCAGGTACAGCAGTTTAAACGACAGGATATTGACATAGCAGAATCTACCATCAGCGGATGGTTTTCAGCTTCGTGCCGGTTACTGGAACCCTTATACGAGAGGTTGGTAAGCAGAGTACGCAGGAGCAGTTATCTGATGGCAGATGAGACACCGATACCAGTACAGACCAGGGATAAACCAGGCTCGACACACAAGGGTTATCACTGGGTTTATTATGCTCCGTTGGATAAGATGGTATGTTTTGATTACCGGAAAGGCAGGGGAAGAGATGGTCCGGAAGAGTTCCTTGAATCATTCCGGGGAATGCTTCAGACCGATGGTTACAATGCATATAGTATATATGAGAAGAGAGATGGCATAACCTTGTTTGGATGCATGGCTCATGCACGTAGAAAGTTCGAGCAGGCAAAAGAGAACGATCTGAAAAGAGCAGAATATGTCCTTGAACGTATGCAAAAGTTGTACATGACCGAGCGTGAAGCAAAGGAGAAAGGTATGTCATTTGAGCAGAGAAAAGAGCTGCGAGCAGAACAATCGCTCCCAGTACTTCAAGAACTGGAGAAGTGGATGAAAGAACAATTACCGGAAGTACTGCCAAAGAGTTCCATTGGTCAGGCAATAACTTACACCCTTGGATTATGGAACAGGTTAACAAGATATATCGACAACGGACAAGTCGAGATAGACAACAATCTCATTGAGAACAGTATCAGGCCGGTTGCAATTGGAAGAAAGAACTATCTCTTTGCCGGGTCACATGAGGCGGCACAGCAGGCAGCAATAATCTACTCATTCCTGGGAACCTGCAAAATCAATAATATTGAACCATACGGGTGGTTAAAAAATACTCTTCAACGAATCCCGGATCAATCAATCCAAAAACTGGACGAATTGTTACCGAGTTAATCGGTTTACTAAAAGCCATCGCTAAATATATAGAAGGCAGAAGCCGGAAGGCTTACGTTCATCCATAGATTCTGCAAGGAATGAGTCAATGAGTTCCCTTTTAAGTTTTAGAACAATCGGGGAGGTCTTCCGATCATAAATTGTAAGTTTTCCGTCCGGATAACGGATCTCAGTATAAGATCCTGAACTTACTTCAACAGGCAGAAAGCTGTTTTCATCCAGTCCCCGGCGATAACGCTTGAGTCAGTAATAAAATGCAGTAAAATTAAGACTATGTTCTTGGCAAAATGCCTGCTGGGTTTTACCACTCTCATCTTTTAATAAGTGATAACATCTCTTCCTGCCGGTAGAGCCGATCCTCTTTTTTTATATCGTCAGTTTTGGGCTTAAAGTTATCATGCCCAGATTGGTTTAACAATATGCATCAGACCGAAAGCTTACGTCCATTCTCCAATTCTATCAAGGATCTCAAGCATATCTTGTTCAAGATCGCCTTCAGGTATCTGAAAGTCAATGAGCAGATCTTTTGTTAGGTGTAGTTTTAAAATAAGTTCGTCAATGGCAATGATGTTATTTTCATTTACAACAGTAATTACATGACTCTCAAGCATTGCCTGAATACAGTTTTTTACATTGAGATAATGAGTACGGTTCCTGAAGCTTTCTTTGGTTGTCAACACCTGACCTGCATGGATGTTTAATTTTCCGAAAAGAAACTGATAGCTTTACCTCGCCATCAGCTGCCCAGAGTCGCCGTGAAGAAATAACATTGTTTTTCTTCGATGATGATATCTCACTTTGTCCTGCTGCTATATCACCAGAGGTAATCAATATTGTTTCAATACTCCATAGGTAAAGTATTGAAATATCATCAATCAATCTAGATATCCTCAAGCTGTTCACAGTACCATCATTTTTTATTACAACATTGATGTCCACTTTAATTACAATCCTGCTAAATTTCTATTTTAATATATTTCAATTTATAACTATTGCCATTAATTTTATTAGGCGCATGCAATCATAATTTTTTTTATTGAAAAAACTAGCAGTGGTTTTCTTAATTGGCAGTTGATCTAAAACATATTTTTAAGGTGCCCCAGTAAATCATTCAAATCAATCTCTTTAATATACTTCTTTACTAAATCACCATCTTTTGTATATAAAGCCACAAAAGGAATTTGGTCAATGTTATAATAATTCATAACAAATAAAGAGTTCCCTTCAGTGCCGGCATAGATATTTGAATACTTCTCAAGGTTATTTCTAGTAACAAAATTTGAAACGCTTTCTATTGAAAAATTAGTGATCATAGATATAGATACTGAGTTGAATTCAGAAATCCGGGATAATATGTTATTCATTAAATGCTGGCAATCATCACATTCTGGTGAGAAATAAATAATTATAATAGGCTTATCAAGTGGCAAATCCTCTGCTTTAAATATTTTACCATTTGATTGGAGCATTCTAAATGGTGGCAATTTCCCCTGCTGACCATCTGCCAAGGTCGAAATAAGAAGAAACTGAATTATTAGAATGGTCAATAGATGTTTGCTTCTAATAATTATTTTTTGATGTGTCATAATAAATTTTCCTGTCTTAAAAGTAGTCCAAGTTTATTCTAAACCGTAGTTTTTAATCTATAAAGGATACCTGAATTTCATATCTGACAATTCAAGTGATAGCAAAATTAATAATTTTTTTGATATAATTTTTTACTCCTGTTCGGTTAAGAATCCCAGATTGATAATTGGTTTTCATCGGACAAATTGCTAAAGTTAAATTTACTATTAAAAAGTTCTTTGATAGGAGTTTTCTCGAATAGAGTAAGACCCATTGTTTGAGCGAAAGTGTAAAGGCTGATAGACAAGTTTCAGCTTCTTTTTAGCAATTGCAATATGTATGTAAGTGCCAATGGCAATCCAGACCTGACAATAAACTGCATTCGGGTTTGTTCCGTAAAATGCCTTAATATGAAGATGCTGTTTAATCCATTTAAAGAAAAGCTCAATCTTCCATCTTTCATGATAAAGTCCTGCAATTGTCAGAGCAGGCAGGTTTAAATCGTTGGTCATAAAGGTGTAGACAACACTTGTTTCGAAGTCTTCATTGACGACCAAAAAGAACTCTTCAGGATATACTCTTGAAGATTTGTAACCCGTCAACCTGACGATCTGATCACTGATGATGCCAGCAGTTTTGTCGACCTCAAAAAAGATATAGCTTCATATCTTATGTTCTCCTTTGCTCTTGAAACAGCTACTGCCTCACTAAACAGTGCCTGTGAGATAGGCATTATTAAAGTTGAAGAGTCCATTATTGTAAAAAAATTCCATTCCCTAATTAAACCTCCAAATAACGAATATTCTAGGACAAACACCTTAGTTCATGGTATTAACTCTGAATTGACAAAGAATGCCCCGACATTTAACATACTATGGCATCAAATTAAAAATTATTTTAAAGGTAATCTTGTTCTGGCACACAATGTCAACTTTGATTTGGGAGTTTTGAAACAGACTTTGAATTATTACGGTTTAGACTGTCCTGGTTGTCGGTATGATTGTACTTATGAAATTTATGGACATTCACTAAGTGAGGTTTGCAAATGCTTTAAAATAGACTTCCAGCATCACAATGCATTGTCGGATGCTTTAGCTTGCGCTCAAATCTATCTTAACTACTTAAATGGAGTAAAGCCAGAACTTATCATTATAGAAGAAGAGGAAGAAAAGAGCCTATACGATTTTAGAGGACACGAGAGAATAAAAGGGAATGTACTTAAACCGAATTTTGAAATTGCTGACTGCAATAATCCATTTTACAGGAAAAAAGTCGTTATTACTGGAATATTTGATTCAATTTCGAGACAAGAAATAGCACAAATCCTAAAAGACAGAGGTGCAGATGTCGATACTTCTGTTTCAGAAAAGACAGATATTATAATTTCTGGTAGAGAACCTGGCCCTTCAAAATTAAGGAAGGTAGACGCACTAAAAGCTAAGGGTCACAAGATAATAGTGGCTTCAGAGACAGATTTTCTAAACATGGTAAAATAAAACATTCAAAAGCTTTGAAAAAAGGGATCAATTCACTTGAATTAGCTCCCAACCTTCTTAAATTGTCATCACTCCTGCTTCAGACATAGCCCAATAATTGCAAGCCCTGACTGAAAATGCAGTTTATCGAGGTCGTTACTTTTTAGTAATAATATACCTGCGCTTGACAAGCTTCTCGTTTGAACGTATTTACTCTGAAACTTCATAGATAGAAAGTGAAGGGTATTTCGCATAAACCCATTCTTGAGTTTGCATTTCCTATATGGCTTCTGGGGGATCTACTTCAATAATTCATGATCCAATGAGATTACTTTGTTCAAATTATATTCAAAAGTTTCACACCTTGTTCTTAAAACATTGCTTAACTTACATTGATTTAAGGCTCGTAGAAGTCAGACAATAGCAAAAAGTCATAAATGGATTTGAATTTCGGGTAGGTTATTACTATTGTGACTGACGGGGCATTGTATTAAGTTATCGAATAGTACAATACTACCTTTATCTACCCAATAAGGAATGGATAAAGTAGGATTAATACTTCTAAAAGCAAGTTGAACTAAACCGCCACATGGCGGTAGATGTAGCTGAAAATCCGTAGCTTGTATGATTATTCACTTAATAATCATACTACGATGAAAAAAAATCATTAGAAGAATTGGTCCTTCGGGAGATGCAGACCCGGAATTACAGTCAGAGAAGCATTGATACTTATGTGCATATGCTTAATGCACTTGAAGATTACCACAACACCTCCATTGATGAAATTTCAACAGATCAGGTAAAGGATTTTCTGCAATACTCCATTGGGACAAAGAGTGTGTCAGTTTCCTATATCAACCAGGTGATCAGTGCTGTTAAGATACTTCAGAAAGATGTTCTTGGGAAAGATTGGGAATCAATCAGGATCAAGCGTCCGAGAAGAATAAAAAAGCTACCTGTTGTCTTGTCAAAAGAAGAGGTGAAATCAATGATTGAGACAACAAGAAATTTAAAGCACCGGACTATAATAG
This sequence comes from uncultured Bacteroidales bacterium, assembly GCA_963789985.1. Lineage (GTDB taxonomy): Bacteria > Bacteroidota > Bacteroidia > Bacteroidales > VadinHA17 > LD21. Next base: position 63,772 of record CAWBNA010000009.1, read on the forward strand.
CCGTAATTTATTCTGCAGGACTACGGATCTCGGAATTAATCAATTTACTACCCTCTGACATAGATTCTGACCGCAAGCAAATAAGGGTACTGGGGAAAGGGAATAAATACAGGTACACATTGCTATCAGAAAACATCCTTGATATGTTACGAATGTATTGGCGTGCATACAAACCGGAGCGATACCTTTTTGAAGGACAGAGGCGAGGGCAACCTATTAGCAGAGAAACTATCCAGGTGGTATTCAAACATGCATGTAAAAAGGCCGGGATAACTAAACCGGCATCTGTACACAGTCTAAGACACTCTTTTGCGACACATCTTCTTGAAAGCGGAGTAAATCTTAAGATCATTCAAAGCTTACTGGGTCATTCCTCCCTTCGAACAACTTCAATATATCTGCATGTAACCCGTTTTGATCCGGCAATGATCAAAAGTCCTTTTGATGAAATAGCCAGTTAACGGTATGGAAAACAAAAGACAAAAAATCGAGATCGCTGATATTTTCAGCCGTTTTGAATCAGAGTATTATCAGCAATACCATATGATCCCAAGTCATCAGAAGGTATTTAATGCAATTATGAAGTGCCGTTCACAGGAGCTTGGAGGACATACTCTGAAGTGTAATAACTGCGGACATGTTCAGTATGCTTACAACTCATGCAGGAATAGACATTGTCCTAAATGTCAGTATCTCAAACAGGTTGTGTGGGTAGACAAACTTAAAGCCAGGCTATTGCCGGTAAAGTACTTTCATATGGTTTTCACAGTCCCCTCCTCACTGCATACATTATTTTATGCTAATCAGGGGATATGTTATGATTTACTTATGAAATCTGCCTCCCAGGCAATACTTAAAGCCGGGGAAAATCCCCGTTTTCTTGGAGCTAAAACCGGCTGTGTAGCTATCTTACACACCTGGGGACAGACACTCACTTATCATCCTCATGTACACATGTTGGTTCCTGCTGGTGGCTTTGACAGCGACATGCTTGAGTGGAGACAATCAGAAGATGACTTCTTTGCGCCGGTAAAAGCCCTTTCATCTCTTTTCAGAGGGATATTTGCTCAGAATATTTACAAGCTTGCTGACAGACTTATACCTGATAATAACGGTGAAAAAACAGACATTGATCTTCTCAGGGCATTGATATATAAAACCAGTTGGAATGTATTTGCCAAGCCCGCTTTAGCCAACGCAGAAAGAGTAATTGAATACCTGGGGCGTTATACACACAGAGTAGCCATATCAAATGCCAGAATCCTGGAGATAGCAGGTGATAAAATCCATTTCGTATGGAAAGATTACAAGCAAAATGGCAGAACAAAAGTTATGAAGATCAAGGCAGTAGAATTTATAAACCGGTTTATGATGCATGTATTGCCGCGAGGCTTTTATAAAATACGGTACTATGGAATCTTTGCAAATACACTTTGCAATGACTTGCTTGATACCTATCTATCCCTCAGTGACAAAGAGATGGATATCTCTTCAATGGAAGGGAAGGCCTGGCAGGAGTTGGTTCAGGATATACTTGGATATGATCCCTTTCGGTGCAAAATATGCAAAAAAGGGATGATGCTTTTGGACTCCAGAATTGATGCTAAACCAAGAGCAGCCTGAAAAATATTATTAAAATGTTCTTTGATATAACTTCTGCAGGAAAAGAGATAAAATCTTAATGGGAAAGGTATGTCATGTTATTATGTGGTTTAACCTATTATCATTCGATGCCCCACTAAAACAATAACATTGAAGAATAAAAATCCCTGAAAAATCAAATTCAGAAGAACCCTATTTAATAGAATGCCCATAGCAACACGCGGCTTAGTCCAACTCAGTTTTATACACAATCTTATATCAAAGCAATAAGGTAAGTAGTTCAATATTTTATACCTACCTTTAATGGGAAAGCTGTTATAAGACTGTGTATAAAACGCTTTTTAGATGAACTAAACCGCCACATGGCGGTAGATGTAGCTGAAAATCCGTAGCTTGTATGATTATTCACTTAATAATCATACTACGATGAAAAAAAATCATTAGAAGAATTGGTCCTTCGGGAGATGCAGACCCGGAATTACAGTCAGAGAAGCATTGATACTTATGTGCATATGCTTAATGCACTTGAAGATTACCACAACACCTCCATTGATGAAATTTCAACAGATCAGGTAAAGGATTTTCTGCAATACTCCATTGGGACAAAGAGTGTGTCAGTTTCCTATATCAACCAGGTGATCAGTGCTGTTAAGATACTTCAGAAAGATGTTCTTGGGAAAGATTGGGAATCAATCAGGATCAAGCGTCCGAGAAGAATAAAAAAGCTACCTGTTGTCTTGTCAAAAGAAGAGGTGAAATCAATGATTGAGACAACAAGAAATTTAAAGCACCGGACTATAATAGCCGTAATTTATTCTGCAGGACTACGGATCTCGGAATTAATCAATTTACTACCCTCTGACATAGATTCTGACCGCAAGCAAATAAGGGTACTGGGGAAAGGGAATAAATACAGGTACACATTGCTATCAGAAAACATCCTTGATATGTTACGAATGTATTGGCGTGCATACAAACCGGAGCGATACCTTTTTGAAGGACAGAGGCGAGGGCAACCTATTAGCAGAGAAACTATCCAGGTGGTATTCAAACATGCATGTAAAAAGGCCGGGATAACTAAACCGGCATCTGTACACAGTCTAAGACACTCTTTTGCGACACATCTTCTTGAAAGCGGAGTAAATCTTAAGATCATTCAAAGCTTACTGGGTCATTCCTCCCTTCGAACAACTTCAATATATCTGCATGTAACCCGTTTTGATCCGGCAATGATCAAAAGTCCTTTTGATGAAATAGCCAGTTAACGGTATGGAAAACAAAAGACAAAAAATCGAGATCGCTGATATTTTCAGCCGTTTTGAATCAGAGTATTATCAGCAATACCATATGATCCCAAGTCATCAGAAGGTATTTAATGCAATTATGAAGTGCCGTTCACAGGAGCTTGGAGGACATACTCTGAAGTGTAATAACTGCGGACATGTTCAGTATGCTTACAACTCATGCAGGAATAGACATTGTCCTAAATGTCAGTATCTCAAACAGGTTGTGTGGGTAGACAAACTTAAAGCCAGGCTATTGCCGGTAAAGTACTTTCATATGGTTTTCACAGTCCCCTCCTCACTGCATACATTATTTTATGCTAATCAGGGGATATGTTATGATTTACTTATGAAATCTGCCTCCCAGGCAATACTTAAAGCCGGGGAAAATCCCCGTTTTCTTGGAGCTAAAACCGGCTGTGTAGCTATCTTACACACCTGGGGACAGACACTCACTTATCATCCTCATGTACACATGTTGGTTCCTGCTGGTGGCTTTGACAGCGACATGCTTGAGTGGAGACAATCAGAAGATGACTTCTTTGCGCCGGTAAAAGCCCTTTCATCTCTTTTCAGAGGGATATTTGCTCAGAATATTTACAAGCTTGCTGACAGACTTATACCTGATAATAACGGTGAAAAAACAGACATTGATCTTCTCAGGGCATTGATATATAAAACCAGTTGGAATGTATTTGCCAAGCCCGCTTTAGCCAACGCAGAAAGAGTAATTGAATACCTGGGGCGTTATACACACAGAGTAGCCATATCAAATGCCAGAATCCTGGAGATAGCAGGTGATAAAATCCATTTCGTATGGAAAGATTACAAGCAAAATGGCAGAACAAAAGTTATGAAGATCAAGGCAGTAGAATTTATAAACCGGTTTATGATGCATGTATTGCCGCGAGGCTTTTATAAAATACGGTACTATGGAATCTTTGCAAATACACTTTGCAATGACTTGCTTGATACCTATCTATCCCTCAGTGACAAAGAGATGGATATCTCTTCAATGGAAGGGAAGGCCTGGCAGGAGTTGGTTCAGGATATACTTGGATATGATCCCTTTCGGTGCAAAATATGCAAAAAAGGGATGATGCTTTTGGACTCCAGAATTGATGCTAAACCAAGAGCAGCCTGAAAAATATTATTAAAATGTTCTTTGATATAACTTCTGCAGGAAAAGAGATAAAATCTTAATGGGAAAGGTATGTCATGTTATTATGTGGTTTAACCTATTATCATTCGATGCCCCACTAAAACAATAACATTGAAGAATAAAAATCCCTGAAAAATCAAATTCAGAAGAACCCTATTTAATAGAATGCCCATAGCAACACGCGGCTTAGTCCAACTCAGTTTTATACACAATCTTATATCAAAGCAATAAGGTAAGTAGTTCAATATTTTATACCTACC
>CAWBNA010000010.1:0-237136 GCA_963789985.1 uncultured Bacteroidales bacterium
CAAGATAAAACCTTTTAATAAATGCTTAATTTAAATCATAATGAAAAAGATAATATTTCTTTTGGCGTTTGTTGTTGTATTGTCCGGATGTAAAAAGGAAAATCCTGAAATAAAGGGTGTTTCTGTCAATCTTATAGCAAATGATGACCCAGTTATTTTCAAAAAATCAGTTGTTTTATTTGATGATAGCAATTATTTGATTAAGACACCTTTAGATACTTTTATTTTAGGTTACCCATTCAATTGTCTCAATTGTGGGTACGATGATATGAAGGCAAAAGCAATAAATGATGGAACTATAAAGGATGTTCTGATAGTCTCCGACTATATGAAGTACAAATTTGATAGTATATACACATTAGCCTATAATCTGGAGACTGGTAATTGCTATTTATTTGATAAACAAGTGAAAAAAAGCATTAAGACAATCCAAGTCGAGAAATATGTAGAAGGTAAACCGATGGAGTCTATTGCAGGCAGAAGATTCTATATAAAAAACAAGCTATTCCTTGAAACCGTAGATGCGGAAAGCAAATAAAATTGAAATAAAATAAGAAAATTTTATGAGGTACTATTTCTTCATGTTAATGATTGTCATCGTTTTTTCTTGTAAGAAAAGTGAAAATATACCTGAAGACAATCGATGTGCAAATTTAATAATCGATAATTTAAATGTCCAATTGCTATCAAACCAAGAAATAGATAGTATAAAATATGTTTTTGATAAAAATCATTTAGGCTATGAAAACCTACAATTCTGGCATTATGCTGAAGATTTGGGATTTAAATATATAGGTGCTTATCAGTTTGTTAATGACCTAAAGGTATTTTCAGATTATTGGGGGTTTGAATTTGATAAAAACGATTCATTAATAAACCAAGGCGGAGATAGTATAACAAATTTTAATTTAACTGATAAACCAAAATTAAGCCTTGCCCAAGTCAGATGGATTTTTATTGAAGCAGTAAATAATGATGGATGGTATAAAAATAATAATGAAATTCAAGATAGTTGTTTAAACATGGAATTCGGATATTATGATATAAATTCTGGTTCAGGTAATCAGCTAAAGAACTATACTACGGCATGGTATGTTAAGCCAAGCAAAAAGGACTATCCATTTGCATATATTGATGATTTAAGAGGGCAATTGATAACTTATGGCAATGGTATATTTACAAAGAAAAAATAAAGACAATTGTTTTTTACTGCTCTTGGATAATGGGAGTTGGTATAAAAGCATTAAATATTTTGATATTAATCAAAAGGCGACACTTCCTTCCATATTTGCTCAATAGAAAGAATTGTTTTAGGTATTGACTTTCACACTTCAAATAGTGTCGCCTTTTTTAATCCCTGCCTTTATAAGCGTTTGAAAATCTGCCAAACTCCAAAGGTAAAAGCCACTTGTACATTGCAGATTCCAGCTAAGCGTATCAACTTCAAGTGTGGTCAAGTTTTGGATTTTGACGTACACAAATCCATAATAATCCCAGATATCCAAAAGCCTAACCGCCTCGGTCTTTGAATCTGCGAGGAATTTCTCGGATTTCATATAAGGCAGTCCGACTTGTAAAATCTTTCCTTTTGTTAAAATAAATGGCAGGTTTAAAAATACTTTTTCCGGAGACAAGCAAATCAGAATCGGGGCAGCCGTATGACCTGAGTGTGATATTTGCTGGGCTTCTTTCATTGGTTTTGACATTTTAATAATCAAGTTGCAGTAGCTCATCCTATAATCAATAATATTTTGAATGACAGCTTCATTAGCCATTTGCATGACATCTTTCCACAATAAAAGATAATATTGTGGACGATAGTCATCCAAAAGAGTACTTACCACTTTAAGACTGATATTGCTTTTCAGTTTCATTTGAATTTTACCATCATGGTAAAGAATATTCACCAGATGATAAATCCCTGCCCAATTATTATTGACTACCAAATAATCCTCACTTAATTTCAGTCTTCTGACATCATTTTGATTAAGCTTTAACTGAATAAGGTCATAATTGCCAGAAGAATTTTTTATTCCAACGAAAGGTATATCATCAGTTGCTGATGGACATTCCTGAGTGCTATTATTTGTTTCTTTTTTCATAGTTATCATATATTAATATTGTCCGATACCCACCCCCAAACAAATCCGCTTTTTAGTCAGAACTCCCCTGCCATCCGCTTAGGGTCTGGGGGTGCTACCTTGGAATCTTATCTTTGTTAATAAATACTTTCTTTTTCGAAATCCAGAGCAATACTGAAATGATTCTTAATTCCAAGAGCGATTTTTTTTTTAAAAAAAATCCTAAGAGTTTTAAAAAATCTTAAAATTTTTGATGCTTATGGGAAAATAGCTTTATAGATTGGTATTGGCAATGTTATGACAGTCCCGGAAGCAGTAGGATAACTCTTTCTGGGTTGCCAGATAAGTATAGATGGTTCAAATAAAGCGTTCTGGAGATGTCTGGAAGCCGATAAGACTTAACGTTATCATTGATGCACCCGCAAGGTTATCTTCGTTTACAAGCAGCATTTAGCGGTTCTTGAAGGTCTGGTGTTTTAGTACGGTAATTCCCAGATTATCTTTATATTAATATATTTTAAATTTTTGAATGCCCCAAAATTCTAAATCTTGGGGCAAATACTTGGAGTTAAGAACCACTATTTTACTCGTGTATATGTATAGGTTTTAAGAGGTTTCCCATTTATAATCAATGTTTCTACAATCAAATTAGGTGATTTAAATTCAGCTTCATATTTGAATGAAGCCTTTTCTGGATTCGCAATATCGCTATAAGGAATACTTATATATTTATTATTTGATATAAACCACGCTGCCACTATTTCGATATCCTTTCCTTTTACCAGATTAGCTGCAACGTTTTTATCAATTTTTTTATCATAACCCCAAAGTTGCTTAGCTTCCATTAAAATTTTTCCCTCGTTAGCGGAATTATAATAACACTCTAAACCCGTTCCAAAAGGCTTAATTTCGAATAAGCCAGTTGTGTCTTTCCCCATATCCGCTTTCCAAGCACCTATAAGCTGCTTCGATAACTCAACTTGATTGAGTTTTGGTTGCATTATATCCCCTATTGCTTTGGGGAGATACTAGTTTCATTTATAACCAGCAGAAATAATTTTTTGAAATCGAGGCAAACTTCTTAGATTATCATATAATGGATCAATACTTAGATAACCGATGCCCAGCCAACTTGGAATTGAGAGTAAGTATTCCATTTTGTCGAGAGCCAAATTATAGTTATTTGTTAAGGTATAAATCTCCATTAAATCCTGTTCTAAACTTGGACCAAGGTATGCATCTGCCTTGACCGGCATAATATTTAATGCTTTCATACCACATGATATTGCATCTTTAACATTACCAATTAATGCATAACATTTCCCTAAAGTGGCGTAAATTCTTTCATCATCAGGAGTTTCCTTTAGTAGTTTTTTCAAATGAAAAACTGCAGAATCTGCATAGATTTTGCAAACGGATGCGTTGTTATTTAAATAATAAATCAATGCAAGTCTATATGTTTTTGGTTCATACCATAGTTGAAAAGATGCAACCAATATCGTATCCTTTTTGATGAAGTCAATTAACTTATCGTATTCCCGGGAAAAATAATAAACATCCCAAAGCATATCATGTTCCTTCAAACCTGATCTTCTAAGCGCTTCGATTTGATCACCTTTTTTGTTTAGATAGGCACGGTATAAATAGGAATTAAAAGCTTTATAGTCAGGAATTAATGCCAGTCCCTGCCTGCAGCTTTCAATTTCATCATCATATTTGTGCAAAAGATCGTATGTATCAGTAAGATTATCATAATAACTTGCATTAAATGGATCTAATCTTATGGCTTGTTTTAATTCATTTATTGATTCTTTCATCTTGCCCTGCCGTCTCAAAACGTAGGAGGTATAGGCATACAAATCTGCCATATTTGGGGCTTCCGATGTTAATTCATTAAGAATCTTCAGAGCTTTATCATAATTGCGATTTTTATGATAATAGCAAACTGCTTCTGCAAATCTTATTTCAGGTAATTCTGGATTTATCCGTAATCCTTTCTCTATGTCCTGCTTAGCTTTCAAATCGTGACCTTGCCATCCTTCTCCTCTCAACCAGAAAAAAAATGAATGAGCTATAGCTCTTTTAGCATAGACTGCAGTAAATACCGAGTCCTCCTTAATAGCTTTTGAATACATATCTATTGCAAGCAGAAACTCCATTTTAGACAGGTAATCATTACCTCTCAGGTAAAAGTCATAAGCAAGTAGGTTGTTTGAAGGCTTTTTTTCAATCAGTCGTTTTTCCTCAGGAGTTATTGATGTCTTTAAAGCAGAGACAATAGATTGTGCAATATCACTTTGTGTGCTAAAAATATCTTGTGTTCCCCTTATCTCTTTTTGGTAAGACTCTGCCCAAAGATGTTTTTCCTTCCTGGCAGCAATCAACTGAACTCTCAGGCGATAGAAATTTCCGAATTTTTGCCCGCTCCCCTCAACAATATAATTAACTCCCAGTTTTTTTGCTATTTCCGGTACTGTTGGAATTGAAAAACCTCTATATTGTTCGGTTGACGTTCTTGAAAGAACACGGAAGTCCTTAATCTTTTGCAAATTGTTTAGGATTTCTTCCATTAACCCATTTATAAAATACGTTGTTGAATCACTCCCGCTATCATTTATAAATGGTAACACAGCTATTGACTTTTCAAATTTTGAAATATCTGCATTTACGTTTCTTTTACTTAGAATGTTGAAAGCTACCAAAGCAAGGATTATAACCCCACTAACATACGTTGCAATCTTCCATCCATTTGATGTAACTGGCTTTTGCTGGTCTGCAAGATTTGTTTGCTCAGCAGGTCCGGTCTTTTCGATTCCTTGAGGAGTCATATCATAGACCCACGAAACGAAAACGGAAATAACAAAACCTATGCAAAGAAGAACGATTATCAATGCTGTTGTCCAATCAGGTAATCGCAATGGTTGTTCAATTATATCAACAAGCTGAAGGATTACAAATGCGACAGCACCATAAACAGTTATTACACGGATAACTTTCCTTCTTTTCAGCTCATGCCAAAATTTTTCAATATCATTCGGTTTGCGAACCATCATTTAGTATTGGAGAGGTAAAGATATACCATTACGATACCAAAGTCAAGTGGGTTCAGGTTACTGCGAATGACATTAAAATATAAAACTGAAGATCAAAATGTCAATAATTCTGGCATTTTACGATACTGCAATTTCTTCCGATTTTATAGATTTTAAAATATCTTATACTCTATTTATCCCTTAACCGATATTTGTTTTGTTTTATCTGATTCTGCCAACTAATATTTCTATTTTAATTTAGTGTTTATTATTGTTTATTAATATTTATTAATATATATTTGTAGATAAAAAACACAATGAAAATCAATCTACCTTCGATCTTCAAAGCCTTTCAGCGTAGTGATGAATATTTTGAGATCCTGAGTGATCCTGAAAATTCACGCAAGTACATTTTCAGACAACTGTTGTATATTGTCTTATTCTCTTTCCTTTACGGTATAATCATGGGTAGTTACAATGGAGTTTTACAAAGTATAGTAACAGGGATTAAAATACCAGGCCTTATTCTGCTTTCATTGCTGATATGCTTCCCAGCTCTTTATGTCGTCCAATCTAAGATTGGTTCCACAATGACCATTTATCAGATGGCGAATATTATCTTTGCAGGCTTTTTTGTCTTCTCGACTATTGCTTTATCATTTGCCCCAATTGTGATATTCTTTATGATCACAAGCGATAGTTATGCATTCCTTAAATTATTGCATGTCGGAATTTTTGCTTTTTCCGGAGTTTTTGCTGTTAAAACCATTATCAACGGGCTAAAATTTTCATGTGAAAAGAAAAATATTTATCCCAAACTTGGTATGACAATATTTAAAATCTGGGTTTTTATCCTTGCTTTTGTAAGTTCACAGTTAGCATGGAACCTTCGACCATTTGTTGGTAGCCGTGACTTGTCCTTTGAGTTGTTCAGGAAGCATGAAGGTAACTTTTATGTTGCTGTTATTCAATCAGTAGCAAATATGTTTGAGCCAACGCAGAAATCCGATCAACACAAAAAGGAACAATTACTAAAACAACAACCTGATAGCACTTCAAATAGAAATTATGTTGAAAGACGATAAAATAATGACTCTTGAAGAAGTGGCAGAATACCTTAGAGTAAAGCCACAAACGATATATACCTGGGCGCAGGAAAAGAAGATACCTGCGGCTAAACTGGGCAAGGAATGGAGGTTTAAAAAATCAATGATCGATCAATGGTTCAATGAGTTTATTGACGAAAAGTTTAAAGATTTATTTGCAGGTAATTCATGAGCCAGTTTATTTTTTGACTAGAATTTATCAATTTATAATCTATTTAGATGATATACATAGTGTTGAATAACAAATCTTAAAGAAGACTATTATGAAAATCGTGACATTAATCTGTAATATTGCGCTATTGGGATTCACATGTCTTCTTTTCTTATTCGAGGGAATTTCCAAAGAAGCTGCTTACATAGTTTTTACATTGTTGCTGTTGTTGGTTCCAATTCTCAACATCATGTTGATTTTCGGAAACCCGGTAAACTTTGGCTACTGGACATCTAAAATGAAAAATAGAACAACAGAGGAACAAAGGAAGGTTGATGAACAATCTTCAATTTATCCTGTCATGAAAATTGTCGTTCTAATCTTGAATATAGCTTTATTAGGATTTGCCTCATGGTCTATAGTTAGCAACTATCCTCATCCCGCGGAAGCAGGGGTTCTTCCTTATGCGCTATTGGTGGTGTTAACTCCAATTCTCAGTCTGATAGCTATTTCGATGAACAAAGCGAATAAAGTTGAAAAAATGAAACGAATATTTATTTCCATTGGATTTGGTGTTGGGGTAGTAATTATATGTTTTATTATTTCTGTGCGTACCTGGATCGGGCTTGGTATTAAGGAACGAATCAATATTGCAAAACAACAATATTCAGGTATAGCAGAAGATGCCTTAATCTCATATTTGGTAGATACAACTCATACTCCACGTGATCGGTCAGATGTGGCAATCTGGACATTGGGTCAGATCCATTCACAAAAGGCATTGCCGATTCTTAAAGAGCTTTATAAAAATGATCCACAAGGCAAGACCTGTAAATACCACCACGATAAAGTTCTATGCCAATATGAAATTCATAAAGCTATAGTTTCCATAGAACATAAATGGTTAGGTGCCAAAGAGAAGAACTGGTTTGGTTCGTGGTCAAGACTCAATAAATAAAACTCAGGGTTTGAAAGTCAAGTGGAACGAACCTACATTCTTATTTGCTAAAAAACCAACATCGCTAATTGCTAAAATACCGACATTCTTATTTGCCAAAAAACCGACATTGTTATTTACCATTTACAAGTACGAGATTTATTTGTTATGAATGATTATTAGCACACCATTCATCTGAACTAATCACTTCCGCCTGCCGTGGGAAAATTTTGGTCATAAGTACACGATGAACTTCCTCGTCCACATCTGCACAACAATCAGATAAAACAGTTATTCCATAATCCTTGTCTGCTGCTTCACGTAAAGTAGATAATACTACTCCGCTTGTTGCAATACCAGAAAGCACAAGATGTTTTATTTCAAGCGACCTAAGCACTACTTCCAAATCACTACCAGTAAACGCACTAACTCTTTTTTTGGTTATGATAACATCTCCTGGCTGAGGTGCAATGGAAGCATGAACTTTAACTGCCTCTTCCGAATCAAAGTTCTGAGTTCCATTCTTCAACACTGAAAAAGATTTATTATTCGGACTAACTTCTGGGTATCCTTTTCTGAATCCAACAATTACATATATAACAGGCATTTTACTTTTACGAGCCGTTTGTATGGCTTTAGTAATAGAATTAATGAAGGGCGAACTATCCTTTAATCTGTTTACAGTAACTCCCTGAACATCCATTACAAGGAGTGCTGTGTTTTGTTGGTTCTTATTTTGTTTCATTATTCTTTTGTTTTTTTGAAAATGTAATGCTTGAAAATACACTTATAGAAACTATTCCTATGAAAAAGACTGATAATAAAATTTCGTCATGCGAAGAGACTTCGCTTACTCTAAATAGAATATAGCCGATTAATAAATTAAAACATGCCCATAATGTATTAACCACTGGTGAAGAAAGTCCCTTGCCGGATGGCTTTGAAAACGGAGTTGGGAATTTATCTCCTGAAATCCCATGTATAAAATGAGGAACTGCGTTTGCTAAAAAGACCCCTGAAAAAAATGAAGCGAGATAATTATACCATTGTATTGTTTCCATATTAAATGATTTTGGTTAAAGTGATTTTTAATTTAAAAAATGTGCGTGTTACTTTTTAATGTGTGAAAATATAATAAAGTAATTATACGATTCTGTTCTGATAAATGATTTTTTTACATTTTGATTATTGATTTGTATTAACTGTTGTATCTCCCAATTCTATAAGTTTTATTTTATCTTTTTCTTTCAAAATATCTTTCCTTAAAAAAGGCAAAAATGAAACAGCAATTACCACGGCTGCAATTCCTTCGGCTATAATGGTATTTGGAGCACCAATATATTGCGATACTGTTCCAATAAGCAATCCCCCTAAAGGCTGCATTCCGGCAATTGCCATCAAAAGATAACTGAGAACCCTTCCTCTCATTTCGGCTGATGCATTGGTTTGAACTATGGTGTTGCCTATTGTGTTTTGTGACATCATGCCAAAACCTGCCAGCACGGCAAAAAACAAGGCAATCGGAAGATTAGTTATGTGTGAAAATAAAACCAGTGCTCCGCCAAAAATCAATAAATTTGTAAATAAAACCCTTTTAAAATTAACACCTGCTTTTAATGAGGCTAAGAAAAATGCTCCACCCACTGCTCCAAGTCCGATAGCACTGTTGAGGTAACCAAAAATAGAGGCGTCTCCTTTAAATACATCCTTGGCAAAGACAGGAAGTAACGTGTTAAAAGGTATCACGAATAAGTTGACACATGCAATGAATAGTATTACAAAACCAATGGACGGGGTAACCTTTAAATATTTCCATCCCTCTTTGAATTCCCGAAATACTTTTTGAGTATGTGGTTGCTGAATAAATTTCGGGAATCTCATGAATAATAAAGATACAATGACTGCCATAAAACTTAAAGCGTTAATCAGAAAGCAAGTTCCTGCACCAAGTTTTTCCAATACGATTCCAGAAATTGCCGGACCAATCATCCGTGCCAAATTTGCCATAGATGAATTGAGCGCAATAGCATTAGGCAGATCTTCTTTATTACCTACTATCTCATTCACCATAGATTGCCTTGCAGGTGAATCAAAAGCATTGATTATACCCAGCAAAACACTGAGTGCGAAGATTTCCGCTATTGTGTATTGAGCAAACATAACCAATGCCATTAATAATGTGGCTTGAATCAGGGAAACTACTTGTGTGGTAAGCAATACACAATAGCGATTATATCTGTCAGATATTACTCCACCCAGAGGAGAAAATAAAAAGGTAGGAAATTGCAGTGAAAATACAGCCAAACCCAACATAAAGGCAGAATGTGTTTGCACATATATCAGCCAGTACACTGCTGTGCGTTGCATCCATGTTCCAATGAGTGATAGGAATTGCCCGAAAAAAAACAATCTGTAATTACGGCTTCGAAATGCTCTAAAAGTATTGATGTTCATTTATTTTAAATCATCCAGTTTTGCCAGCACCTTAATTGCATTTACCAATAATTCCTTTTCCTTTTGTGTAGTCTTTTCAAGGATTGATTGAGCCAGCCATTCCTGCTTTTCTAATCTTCTTTTTTCAACAGTTTTTTTCCCGGTTGCGGTAATGGTTATTATCACTTTTCTTTTATCTGTCTTGGAAGGAGTTTTTTTAATAAAACCATGTTCGAGAAGTTTATTGATAATTTGTGACATAGATTGAGCAGTCACTTTTTCCATTACCGCCAATTCCGATGGAAGTATTTCAGAATATTGATATATTGAAGCAAGCGTAGATCTTTCTGTTAAAGAAAGCAGTTCATCATTCTTTGTATGGTTCTTCAATATTTTTAGGAGACGGGAAATCACTCTACGCAGATTTTCAGCAATTTCATTAACATTAATGTCTTTCATATGAATGTTTTATAAAACTATAGTAAGTTTACTTTATAAAGTATCTTTATTATTTTCAATTATACAAATAATATTGGCCTTTTTTCATTCGGAATTTGCAAACACACTATCACCATATATAAAAATTGAATTATATAATGATGTAATATATTAATATACAGATACATGTAAAATGTTTTACCACATCAATTTACGTCCGATGTTGCTGTTGTGGGGGGTGATATATTTCAAGGCAGTGGCTGTAGAGCGAATTTTATTTACCGTTTTTTCGGCTTTTCGGGGGCAGTCGCAAAAATGATGGCTGCCGAGTAAGTATTGAATATTAGCGTGTTGCGCAAGGGCGATTATGCGTTTGCTGATTATATGCACGCTTGCGTTGCGTTGAGCATCGGAAACGCTGAGAATTCCTAGGTTGCAAGGGGGCTATAAGCAGACCCTGACAGATTGGGTTATGTTCTTATAAGCGGCACCTTCGCCCTACGTAGCCTTGGCGAAGCAGGGCTTCGCCCCTTCTCCAGGGCTCCTTCGGGCTAAGATGGACACAGTTCACAAAAAATAATAATAAGTCGGTGGACTTATCTGCTATATTATGAAGTAGTCTACCGTCAAAATCGCAAAAACGGATTTAATTATGCCATTAGATATTTAATCATTGGCTTGTACTTTAAATAAGTTCTGTAGAATAAAGCCGGAAGCTTAAGATTATATAAAAGATAAAGTACAGATTTATTTTTGGCTGATTTTAATAAATTGTAATACCTTGTGGCAAGAGCTTTGTTGTGGCTGGCCAGCATTAGGATAAGTCCCTTTTTACAAATAAGATCGTAATCTTCAGGTTCACACCGTTTCGTAACTTTCAAATATAAATCCTCATTAATAAGATTTTCAAAATGGATTAATTCCTTTTTAAAGCTTGGCTTTGATGTCGAAACCCTGTCTTTCCCATCAACATGAACGAAATTTAACCCTTTATGAATATAATACCCATAAGCTCTTTCACTGAGCTTATACCACAATGCATTTTCGACACCAATAAGTTTTTCATTAAATCTGTCTTCCTGTAGCAAGCTTGTTTTTATTAATCCCCAGTAATCTCCATTGCAACAAGGTATGCCTTCATCGCAAAAAATATAGCCGTCCTTATCCAATCCATGCCCAAGAAAAGTCTTTGAAACTGGCTCCCAACAGTTGCAAGTCACCGAGGTGACATTTGAGTCAAAATTCAAAGGTATATTGATCATAGTTTCAATAGCCTCGGGTGCCATTTCATCGTCTGAATCAAAAAGAGTGAACCATTCCCCTTTAATGTTGTCCAGTCCTGTATTCTTTGCAGCTGTCACGCCTTTATTATGATCATGTTTAAAAACACGGATTCTGGGATCATTGAAGCTTTTTAAAACAGCAGAAGTATTATCAGTGGATCCATCATCTACAATAATTAAATCAATGTTTTTATAGGTCTGATTCAGAACACTATTGACCGCTCTTTCAATAATATATGCTCTGTTATAGGTAGCCATCACAACACTTACTAAAACAGACTTTTTCTCTACCACAGGTTTATTTTCCATTGTTTTACTTTTTAGTTAAAACGAAATGGTCTCCCAGATATTTTATTCAAAGTATTTAAAATAAACATATTACAGAATAATATCGTTTTTAACAGATTCATCGTCTTACTGTTATTGACCATTTACAACCTTTTTGCCGATGGTCACGGTTTTGTATGAAATACAGTCATTATCTTTCATAGTCTGTCCATAAGGTCCGTTTAATCCAGTGTAAAATAAGATTACTGAGAATAATATTATATTTTTGCGCTTCATTATTGTTCTCTTTTGCTTTTTGTCTTTTTATTTAATAGCTCACCGGATTAAGGTTATCAGATTTTAGCCTGACCGGCAGTCTTTGATTGGCGGTATTTGGTCAAAGCAGTATTTTATCTTTGGTAATTAAGATAGTTAAAGTTTTGATTCTGACGGCCTGGCAAATTGTTTTGGCTTAAAAAAGCCTGCAATGATGCCGTTAAAATCAAAATAACTTACAGGTATAATGAATATTTCACAACTTCTCTTAAAACAATGAAGGGTTTAAAGAAATTCGCTCTGTTCCTATTGTTTATACTTCTTCTCTTTCTGATTTTAAAAGTCCTGTCAGCTTTGGGGAAAGTTATGGGCCTTATAATTCTGACAGTCGTTGTCCTTTTAATAGTCATGATGTTTTAACCGGCGGAAGTCCTGCAAGTTCTTTCATGAGTAATAATTAGCCTGACCTGACCAAAACAGGATGACTGGTAATGATTATAAAATTTTGTCCGGAATTTCCTGCCTTTTTGTTTTTCTTTTTTGTTGCCAGGAAATTTAATTGTTTAAAGTTTTCAGATTTTATAATTACTCAATAGTCTCAGGTTATGATAGCGTCAGATGTGCCAGATCATGCAGACCTGTTACTTGAGATATGATTTATAGATAACAATATAAAATATATTTGTACTTTTGATGCCTGTTTGGCTTTTTACTCCTGATAAAATTAATGTAGCTCTCTTTTCCGGTCAGGAGACAACGGATTGATCTGAAAAGAGCATGAAAGATTTTGGAACGGTTTAGAAAGGTTCAGGTAATGTTGGTGGATCAGATATGAGTTCTATAAATAACGTAATTAAAAATTAAACTATTATGGATTTTACAAGTCCTATGCACCTCCTGTTAATATTGCTTATTGTAGTGTTATTATTCGGAGGAAGAAAGATCCCTGAGTTGATGAAAGGCCTTGGTCAGGGGATGAAAGAGTTCAAAAAGGCATCGCAATTGGATGATGAACCAAAGGGAAAAGAGACTGAAGTAAAAGACAAAAGCGTTGATATTAAGGTCTCCGATAAAAAATGATATAATGTGCATTGCCAAAAAAGTAAGCCCCGCATCATTATTTTTCATTTTTTAATATATATCTGAATTATTTATTATTTAAAAGTGCGTTGGCATTCAGCGCCTGTTTTTGCTATGAACAATGCTATTTTCAATTTCACTGAACCCGGGAATGAGCCGGTTTTATCATACCTTGCCGGTACCCGGGAGAGAAATCTTCTTGAAAATGAGCTAATTCTGCAAAGCTCAAAAGTAACCGACATTCCTCTTATTATCGGTGGAAAGGAAATAAGAACCTCAAAGGCAGGAAAACTCACCATGCCTTCCAATCATGGTCATGTGCTCGCAACATATCACATGGCAACTGAAAATGAAGTAACGCTTGCCATTAACGCAGCACTTGAGGCAAAATGTGAATGGATGACTCTTGCCTGGATGGAAAGGGCATCAATAATGGCAAAAGCAGCTGAACTTATTTCAAAAAAATACAGATATCAGATAATTGCCGCCACAATGCTGGGGCAGGGCAAAAATACATATCAGGCTGAGATTGACGCTGCATGTGAGGTAGTTGATTATCTGAGGTTTAATAATTATTTTGCTTCTCTGATATATATGGAGCAGCCGAAATCTGAAAGCGATACAATAAACCGTATTGAATACCGGCCGCTTGAAGGATTCGTGTACACCATTACGCCATTCAACTTCACTGCAATTGCATCCAATCTTAATGCAAGTGTTGCCCTTATGGGGAACACTGCTGTCTGGAAACCTGCAACTTCTTCGCTTCTGTCAAATTACTATCTTATGAAAATATTTGAAGAAGCAGGATTGCCGGCAGGAGTTATTAATTTCGTGCCCGGTTCAGGTTCGCTTATAAGTGGAGTTGTATTGAAGCATGAAGACCTGGCAGGGATTCATTTCACTGGCTCAAATGCAACATTTAACACCATCTGGAAGCAGGCTACGGAGAATCTTCACCTGTACAGATCATATCCTAAAATGGTCGGGGAAACAGGTGGAAAGGATTTTATATTTGCACATAAATCTGCTGATCCACTTGCTCTTGCTGCAGCGATAGTACGTGGTTCATTTGAATACCAGGGTCAGAAGTGTTCCGCAGCATCCAGAGCCTACATACCAAAATCAATCTGGAATGAGACCTCCCGGTATTTATTGAAAATGGTTTCTGAAATAAAAATTGGTGATGTGACAGACTTTAACAATTTTGTAAATGCAGTAATTGATGAAGCCTCCTTTGACAAGATAATGATGCATATAAATAAGGCGAAGGAATCTGAGGATGTGAAAATCATTGCCGGAGGGTATGGAGACAAATCAAAAGGATATTTTATTGAACCGACTATTATTGTCACGAATGATCCCCACTATATTACCATGGAGGAAGAGATATTCGGGCCTGTAATGACTATTTACCTATATGAGGATCAAAACTTTGAAGAGACTCTGAAATTATGTGACGAGACCTCACCATATGGACTGACAGGCTCCATATTCAGTAATGACAAATACGCAATGATAAAAGCATGCCGGGCTTTGCGTTTTGCGGCCGGGAACTTTTATATAAATGATAAACCGACAGGAGCAATGGTCGGACAGCAACCCTTTGGGGGAGCAAGATCATCAGGTACAAATGATAAGGCAGGAAGCCATCTAAACCTGATTCGATGGGTAAGTCCGAGAACAATCAAAGAAACATTTATTCCCGCCACTGATTTTAAATATCCCTACATGGATTAATTGGAATTATCCGTCAAGACTTCTTCATTTTCATCCCACCAAAATAAACATTGGTCAAAATTTTATTCATAATAACCCTTACAGTTTTTGTGAATTTTTTTTCTTTACATATTTGAATTTCTTATCTTTAGCAAAAGATTCCATTTTTAAGTGCAAAAAATCGAGAAAATTGTTCATAAATTTTATTCACATTTTGACGAATGAACAATAATCATTGATAAACGTTATATTTTAACATATTAATAAGCATTTTAGGCATGTAAAGGATTTCTTTCAGCTGGCTTTATCTGATAAATGATTCTGATTGTGCTTGACCGCCATTTACATTATTGCTAATTTTAACCGCTACATTATCAAAACGGCGAATGGAGAACACTTTAAACACATACCCAACTGAAACGACTAAAGATTTACTGGTTAATCCTGATGCCGGAGAGAAAAAGGTTACAATGGATGAGAACGAAGACAATCCTCTTTTTGAAACTTTACTGTCAGAAGGAGGAGAAAATTTCTTTCATTATGTAAACTGGCTTGGCCTGGCAAAGGATACTAACCTGATGATTTTGTCGTCGGTTCATCATTATTATTATGATTTTAATGATCTGAAAGGCGTAAAAACAATAATTAACCTCAAGCAGCTTAACCAGATAAACCATATCGACTCTTTTCTGAGCAATATCTTTCGTGTTCTTCCATCCAAAGCCAATTTCATAGGTTGCTTCAATGACAACAAAATGCAAAGCGGAATTGCGGTGCCTTTATATCAATCCTTCAAATTCCTGAACAGCCTGATCAATCTGATCGACTCAAAAACTGACAGGTTCATGTCAAGAAAAGCTGTAATCAAACTTCTTGAATCACATGGTTTCAGGATAATTGATATGACGGAAATTAAAAAGATCACTTATTTCTGTGCAGAAAATTCCAGAAAATCTTCATAAATTCTGATTTCTCGTTCGTATTCATTAATTTCTCTTTTCTATAAATTCATGTCAGCGCCTTAACAGTATTATTTCAGTGAACCGGTTTAAAACTGCTGGAAATGGTATTAAAATCAGGGTGCAATAAGTGAAATTCATTAAGAAACCGGGAATTTTCATCTAATTATTAAAGCCATTTGTCAAAACCGCCCGATTCTGGTCAAATGACATTCAGCAACATTGATATATGATTGAAATATAATCACTTAATGAGGCTTATAATTTGACTTTTAAATGATCATAGAAAATTTCATATAAATATTTCATTTAATTTGACGTATTTGCTTTTTTCTTCTTTTAATGGCCTTCAAGGTTGGATATTCACCCAAAAAGATTAGACAAACAGACTTGATATACATCGCAATTAGCCACTAATTGGGCAGTATCCCCTTGACAGCGATATCGCTAATCCATACTTTTATTCCGTAATAAAAACCAAAAAGTATGGAAAATACATTACTCCTTGAGAGAACAGCGATTACTGATAATCCTTCAAATAGCAATTACGATGAAATGCTTTTACCCGGTGTACGGACAGGAACAAATCCGGTTCTGGAAACAATACTTCTGGAGGGAGGTGAGGATTTCAATCAGTACATCAACTGGATCGGAATGTCAAAAGAGCCTGACCTGATGGTTCTCTCCTCGATGCACCATTATTATTATGACCATAATGACATGAAGGGGATAAAAGCTCTTGTCAACCTGAAGAAACTGAATCAAATAAGTCACCTCGAAAGTTTTCTGCATATTCTTTTCAGTATTTTGAATTCAAATGCCTATTTCATCGGTTGTTTTAAAGGCGCTATTCAGGGTTCAGGAAGGAAAATGCAAAACCAATCGAATAAATTATTCAATGGCCTCATTAATATAATTGACTCACGAACTGACAGATACATGACAAAAAAGGGAGTCTCAAAGCTCCTTGAAGATCACGGCTTTAAAGTGATTGATATGAGTGAAATAAAGGGAACAACCTATTTCTGGGCACAAAATATCAGAAGAGACATTGAATAACTCACCTTTATTAATTTGGTATCATAGAAATACTAAATTTGTTACAAATTTTGTGACATCTTTGCAAATCAAATTTGCTGAATACTTATTTCTGTTTTAGTGTATGGATATCTTCAACACCATAATCCGGTTAAGAATAATTCCGTTCCTGGAAAAATGGAATCTTATAAACAAGATTCTGGGAATAATTGATATACTTTCTATAGCCGTAGCTTTTGAAATTGCTTATTTAATCAATTACATCGAGTACCGAAGCTTTTTCTTTTTTGAAAGAAGGGACATGACCCTTCTTTTCCTGGGAATTCTGCCTTTATGGCTTATAACCCTTTATCTCATCAAGGTAACTGAAATACCAAGAACGAAACGTTACAGAACCCTGTTTTTTGAGTATACCCAGTCTGTGGTAGCCATTTCCCTTGTTCTGATTGTGATATATTTTGTATTTAAGCTATCCTATATTTCAAGATTGTTTCTTATTGAATTTGCTGCTCTGGGATTCCTGCTTCTTTTTCTTGCAAGAACTGTTGAATACAAGGTATTTAAAATATACAGGACAAAGGGTTACAACTATGTCAATATAGTACTTATTGCTGATGAGTCAGCCATACCTTTTATTGAGAGTATCCGCTCAAATATTGACTGGGGATACAGGATAACCTTTATGTTTACAAGCTCGCCAAAGTTAATGGAAAAATACGGCAGGATTTTCAAGATTCTTCCCGAGAAAACAAAGATGGTGCTTAACGAACTGATGGAAATTGACATGATCGATGAAGTTGTTTATTTCAAGAATGATGTAAACCCGTCGGAAGTGAGGAAAACCATCAGATCGTGTGAGGAACTCGGTGTGGTTTTCCGTTTAAGGTATGAAATGCTGTCGCTTAACCTGACCAATGCCTTTACAACATATATAGGAAATGAAAAGTTCCTGACTTTTACCAATATCCCCTACAAGGCATATGCTCTTGCAGCAAAAAAAATCATGGATGTTAATTTCTCTCTTATCCTTTTGATTATCTTATCACCACTGATGTTGTTGATCACACTATTAATAAAACTCACATCAAAAGGGCCTGTCATTTATAAACAGGCAAGAGTCGGGGTGAGGGGCAGACAGTTTGACCTGTACAAGTTCAGGACAATGGTTGCCGGGGCAGACAAGATCCGTGTTGATCTCGAGGCAAAGAATGAGATGGACGGGCCTGTTTTCAAGATTAAGGACGATCCGAGAGTAACAGGCATCGGTAAAATTCTGAGAAAAACAGGATTGGATGAATTGCCTCAGCTGATCAATGTTTTAAAGGGTGAAATGTCTCTTATAGGGCCACGTCCGCCATTAAAAAGTGAGACTGAGCAATACAAAAGATGGCAGTTGAGACGTTTATCTGTAAAACCGGGGCTATCATGCTTCTGGCAGATAATACCTGACAGGAACAGCGTGAAGTTTGAAAAATGGATGGAAATGGATCTGGCTTACATTGATAATTGGTCACCTCGATTAGATTTTATAATTTTGCTTAAAACAATAAAAACAGTATTTCAGAGAACCGGAGTTTAAAACATTTCAACAATATTCTATGAAAAAAGGACCGAAATCTATACTAAAACCGGGATTGCTTCTGTTAATAATGATATTTGCAATCTCTTGTGTTCCAGTTAATAAATTAAGATATTTTAACGATATCGATCAAATCGGAGAACCAATTGTCAATCCAAAAGTTCAAAAAACAATCGCACCATTTGACCGCTTATATATTAAAGTATTAAGCATTGACCCACAGACCAGCCAGATATTCAACCCTACAGAGGAAATAAGATATTCAAGTGTCGGGAATGACCTGATCGGATACCAGGTTGATGAAAGCGGTGACATTAATTTTCCGTTTGTTGGTAAAATAAACCTTATTTCACTTACCACTTCAGAAGCCGCCCTGAAAATTGAGGGAGCATTGAAAGAGTATGTTGCAAAAACTTCAGTTACAGTAAAATTTATCAATAACCAGGTTTCTATCCTGGGTGAAGTAAGCCGTCAGGGGGTATATAACTTCACGCAGGATAAACTAAATATTTATGAAGCACTCGCATTGGGAGGCGGGCTGACTCGTTACGGAAACAGGACAAATATTATTCTGCTGCGTCAGGAAGGAGACAAATTAATGCACCATAAACTTGATCTCTCCGATTCGAAAATCGACACTAAGGAATATTACTATATTTTGCCAAACGATGTTATTGTGGTCGAGCCGTTGAAATCAGTATCAACCAGCTATCAGAATAATACAATTTCAATCTTCCTGTCAGCGGTTACAACACTAATCACAGTTTTGACATTATATTACACAACACATTAGGCATATTTTAATAATTGCTTTGAATAATACATAAAATAAATATTTGCAATGTCCAAGACAACTGAACAGGATTCATCAATAGCCCCTATAAAGTATTTTATTTTTAAGGTAGCCTCACTGAAATATCTTTATATTACCTTGCTTTTGCTTTGCCTTGTCATAGCATTTCTATATAACAAGTATTCCTCAAAAGTATATGAAGCTTCAGCTTCTTTGACTCCGGTTGAAAACAAAACAAGCTCATTACTCAGCTCAAACCAGTTGTTTGGTGGTCTGGAAACTCTGCAGTCACTTAATAATATCGAAAATGATATGACAAACCTCAGCTCTTTTTCGCTGGTTTATTCGACCGTTTCAGGGATGAATCTGGAAACCAGCTATTACAAAGAAAGAGAAGGTTTCCCAAAGCAGACTACCGAAATATTTGAAAGATCTCCTTTTACCGTTACACTTGACAAGTCGCATGTTCAGCCGATCTACGGAAAGATCTATTTTGTTGTTCTTGATGAATCATCGTACAGGCTAAGGATTTCCGAGAAAAAAGTATCATTTTATAATTATGTCGACAATCTTGTTGTAAGTGAAAAGAACAGGGTTGAGCTTGACACTGTCTGCAAGTTCAATGAAACTGTAAGCAACAAGATATTGAGGTTTTCGGTTTCACTTAACAAAAATAACCTTGACAGAGATCCCACAGTAAAATATGCATATTACTGCGTATTCAACAATCTCGATTACCTTGCAAAGCAATTTCTTAGACAGTTAAAGATTGAGAAAGCAACACCGATGGCTTCCATAATCGATATCAAGTTCAGTGAAAGCAATCTTACAAAGACCATTGAGTTCCTTAACAGATACCTTACTACCTTTCTTGATGACAATCTTGAAAAAAAGAACAAAATAGCAGTAAGCACTGTAAAATTTATTGATTCACAAATTTCAAAAACTTCTGATTCACTTACAATTTCTGAAAATGCCCTTAAAAATTACAGGTCGGCAAACCAGGTAACTGATTTGAGTTTCCAGGGACAACGCATTTATGAGCAGATTGCGCAGATTGAGACGGAACGTGCTAACCTTAAGGTTCAGGAGAGGTACTATAACTATTTTATAAATTCCTATAAAGTAAATAAGGATGTGTCAGGGATTGTACCCCCTACTGCCATGAATGTAAGCGATCCTATTATAAACCAGCTTATAACGACGCTTCTTGACCTTAATGCCCAAAGGTCCAGTCTTGTAGCCGGGAGTAATCCGGAAAAAAACATTTTTATAAGTCAGATTGATAATAAGATCAAGACCCAGTTACAAACCATTCTGGAAACTTTTACAAATAATCTTAATACCCTTGAACTTTCACTTAATGAGCTTGATTACAGACAGGAAAAACTTTCCGGTGAAATAACGAAGCTGCCAAAGACCGAAATGAATATGGTAGGCCTTCAGAGGAAATTCAGTCAGAACGATGTCATTTATACTTTCCTGCTTCAGAAGAGGTCAGAGGCTGCAATCGCAGCGGCTTCGAACAGACCAGACTATGCAATTCTTGAGCCTGCAAGAGAGATTACATCCAGGGAAACTTCTCCAAAAAGGATCCTTAATTTCATCATAGCACTGTTCCTTGGACTACTGTTGCCCACTCTGTACCTGATGATCCGTGATTTCTTCGATGATAAGATCAGGAGCATAAATGATGCTGAATACCTGCTCCACCATTCAGTTTTAAGCGTGATTTACAGCAATAATCTTAAAAGCGAGTCGGTCGTTGCCGATTTCCCAAAATCAGCTATTTCCGAGTCGTTCAGAAATCTCAGGAGTACTCTCTTCCTGAAATCAGATCATGAAAAATCGAAGGTAGTCCTTATAACTTCTTCCCAGCCTCAGGATGGCAAAAGTTTTGTTTCACTTAATCTGGCATCATCAATTGCATCGGTTGGATATAAAACTATATTGATCGATTGCGATTTACGCCGCCCGACACTGCATATTAAGCTTAAGGAAGAGAACAATATCGGAGTCAGCAATTATATGATCAAGAAAGTATCAGCTGACGACATTATTAGAAATACCACAGTAAGTAATCTTGACTTTATCCCTGCCGGACCAGTTCTGCCCAATCCTTCGGAATTAATAGAATCAGGTGTCCTTGACAATCTTATAAGCTATCTCAAGACAAAATATGATTACATTATCATTGATACAACACCGGTAGGAATAGTTGCCGACGCCATTCTCATGATGAAATATGCTTCCAAGGTTCTGATGATAGTACGCAACAATTATACAAGGAAGGATGTGTTCATCAATGTCATTAACAGCCTAAAGACCAATAAGCTGAATGATTATGACATCGTTTACAATGATTTAAGCCTTCACAAAAGCTCATACAGGCATTACAGCAATTATTATATCAAGAATTAATCATGTTCCGGTAGAATTTCCATGACAACAGGGGAAGAGAAATATTAAAACTATTATTACTAAAAAATGGATCAGACAGAAATCAGGGAGAAAATCAAAGAATATATTCAACAAGCAACTTTTGCTGACAAAGATAAAATTCAAAATGATTCCTTAATATTCAAAGAAGGGTACTTCGACTCAATGGGGTTCGTGGTCTTAATAACTTTTCTGGAAGAAAGCTTTGGAGTAAAGACAACCGATGATGACCTTATTGAAGAGAATTTTGAATCAATAAATGCTATTACGGATTTTATTGTCCGTAAAAAAAGTAATTGATTATGTGCGGAATCGCAGGTATAATTGATTACACCGGCAAAGAAACAATCAACTCTGTTATTGAGATGATGCTCCGGACTATTACTTACAGGGGTCCTGACGAAAGCGGCATATATGTTTCACCTGCTGCTGCTTTAGGGAATGTAAGGCTGAGTATTGTTGATCTTGCAGGCGGTCAGCAGCCTCTTTCTGACCCGACAGGCCGCTACTGGATAGTTTTCAACGGAGAAATTTTCAACTATCCGGAACTCAGGCAGCTTTTGACAGATAAAGGCCATTCATTCAATACTCATTCTGACACTGAGGTCCTGGTTCAGCTTTATGCTGCTTTTGGCAAAGAATGCTTGTCGATGTTAAACGGTCAGTTTGCTTTTGCAATATGGGATAAACTTGAGGAAGAGTTGTTTATGGCACGCGACAGGATAGGAATAAGGCCTCTTTTTTACAATTTTTCCAATAATGTATTTTCATTCGCTTCAGAAATCAAATCACTTTTTGTCCAAAACAGAATTTCAAGGGAATTCTCTGACAACAATCTGGCGCAGATTTTTACTTTTTGGACCACTGTTACACCTGCTACGGCATTTAAGAATATTTATGAATTATCACCCGGCCATTATCTTGTTTACAACAGGAAAGGATTAAAAACTGGCAGGTACTGGGCGCTTCAGTTCAATTATACAGATAATTCAATGCCGTTCAATAAAGCGATTGATTCATTTAACGAATTATTCTATGATGCTGTTAAAATAAGGCTGAGAGCTGACGTTGAAGTAGCAGCTTACCTCAGCGGCGGTATTGATTCAAGCTCTACGGTTGCATATATCAAGGACATCGAACCTGGAATCCTGAATACCTTTTCAATAGGTTTTACTGACAAGGATTATGACGAAACATCTTATCAGAATGAAGCTGTAAATTTCCTGAATACAAGACACAGGTCAATAAACTGTACATCGGAAGAAATTTCGGCGTGTTTTCCGCGTGTGGTCTGGCATACGGAAATACCGGTTACCAGGACTGCCCCTGCACCAATGTTCCTTCTATCCGGGCTTGTAAGGGAAAACAAGATAAAAGTAGTAATTACCGGAGAGGGAGCAGATGAAATGCTTGCCGGATATGATATTTTCAAAGAAGCAAAAATAAGAAGATTCTGGGCTTCACAGCCTGATTCAACTTTACGGCCACGACTGCTTACAAAACTCTATCCCTATCTTCCACAGATGAAAGAGGCAAATCCTGCAATCTTGAAAATGTTTTACGGATACAAACTGGAGGATACAGGTAATCCTTACTATTCCCATCTGTTAAGGTGGAACAATTCAAATCATATCAAAAAACATTTTTCAGAAAGGATCAAACATGAACTTAACGGATATTCTCCTGTTGAGACCTTAGACAATCAGATCCCTGACGGGTTTGAAAAGTGGGATTATCTTGAAAAGGCACAATGGCTTGAAACCACAATCTTTATGTCGGGTTATCTTCTCTCCTCCCAGGGCGACAGGATGGCAATGGCACATTCAGTGGAAGGAAGGTATCCGTTTCTTGATTATCGTGTAATAGAGTTTTGCAATAAGCTTCCTTCAGATTTCAAACTGAACTTACTTAACGAAAAGTACCTGCTTAAAAAGCTGATGAAAAATAAGATACCCGAATCTATAATAAAAAGATCAAAGCAGGCGTACAGGGCGCCGATAAAAAATGCATTTTTCCTTAAAAACCGGCCTGATTATATCGGGGAAATGCTATCTCCGCCGTATTTTAAGAAAGCCGGCATTTTTGATTATAATTCAATTTCGAATCTGCTGCTGAAAATTGAAAGAACCGGATCAGCAACAGAGGTTGAGGATATGATAACTGCATCTGTTATATCAACCCACCTTCTTCACAATCAATTTATAGAAAACTTTGAAATAGCAAAGAGCCCTGATCTTACAAACCTGAAAGTCATTAAAGGATAAAAAATCAAATCCATGAATACCAGGAAACCCTTTTCGAGAGAAATAATCATGCTGGATGATGTTGAAAGAACTGTAAATGAGATAGTAACGAAGCTTAATGATGATGTGATCCACACTTTCAAAAGGTCAGGGGCTGTAGTTGGAATAAGCGGAGGTATTGATTCTTCGGTTTGCTTTGCCCTTTCCGTAGAGGCTTTTGGAGCTGAGAAAGTTATCGGAGTCATTATGCCCGAAAGAGACTCGAGCCCTGAAAGCGAAGAAATGGCCCTGGAGCTCGCAGAAAAATTCAGAGTAAAAACAATAAATGAAGATATCACGGAAGCCCTTAAAGGATTCGGTTGCTATGAAAAACGGGATGAAGCAGTAAAGAGGGTATTCCCTGAATATGATCCGGAGATATACAAAATGAAAATAGGGATAAGGCAAAGTGGTTTGTACAATAATCTTCCTCCGATTTTCAACCTCACAATTGTTGATGCCAAAGGTAATCATAAGGACAAAATGCTTAATGCAAGGGATTATCTCCAGATCGTTGCAGCTTCGAACTTCAAGCAGCGTTCAAGGATGTCGATACTTTACTATCATGCTGAAGCACTTTACTATGCAGTGATTGGCACCCCAAACAAGCATGAACAGGACCAGGGCTTTTTTGTCAAGTATGGTGACGGTGGGGCGGACGTTATGCCGATCGGGAACCTCTATAAAACTCAGGTTTACCAGCTGGCCAGATTCCTTGGAATCCCGCAAAGCATCATTGAAAGGACCCCAACTACTGATACTTATCCCGCCTCACAAACCCAGGAAGAGTTTTTTTACCAGCTTCCCTTCAATCTTCTTGACCTCTATTGGTATGGATTTGAAAACAACTATTCACCACTTGAGGTTGCTGAGGTTATGGGTGAGACGGAAGACCGTGTGAAAGCTCTGTTCAGAAATTTTGACAGGAAGATAAAGACTACATCTTATCTGAGGATGCCACCGTTAAGAGATTATTACAAGCATTGATGTTCATCTGAAATAAAGAATTACACTACTGTCAGTTTCACTGAAAGTCAAATAAAATCATAAGGAACCAGTCTTCTGGTGCCCCAATTACATTTAAATAATAAAAACCTGCACTTGTCAAAAAGATAAGGGCATAGGTGTATTTTAACTTTTATCCCGACAAATCATTTCTTATATTTTGCGAAATCTAGTGTCGTGCAAATGCAAAAACTATTCATTGGAATTATAATTCTCTTAGTTGCCAGACCTGTTATTGCTGACAATTCTGATAACCATAACAGTTTTGGCAATAAATATCCGATATATGAAATTAATGACCAGGAGGTATCAGGAACCGTTTTCAATGTTAATAAGGATGCCAGGTTACTAAAAGTCCGTTTCTTATGTGAAGCAGATGACAAAATTGATCATACAATAAGGCTATGGGAAAAGAGTGATAATATCTATACACTTGTTTCCGGTCCGTACTTATGGAACATAGCAGCAGGGACTCAGGGATGGATTGAGTACGAATTTCCAGCCCCCCTCCTTGTTTATAAAGGCAAAACTTATCTTTTATCAGTAGGTAATATTCCTGTAACAAACCAGAATGAAACAGCCAATAATACAGTATCATCCGTTTCTGAAAAGATAAGCGGGCAGGGTGTTTCCGCACAAAATGGAGGTGCAACCATCGAAACAAATTGGTTCATTGGTAATTCAGCAAGAATCGAAATAATCTCAAACCTGACGTTTAGCGCCGGAAATATAGGACCCTCTCAGACAATCTGTAACAATACGAAGCCTTATGAATTAGCCTGGACGAAATCACCATCCGGAGGGACCGGGATATACAGTTACCAGTGGCAGAGTTCGTCCGACAGTACAACATGGAATGACATTATTAATGCCATAAACTCTGTTTATGATCCCTCTGCTCTTATAAAAAGCACCTATTACAGATGCATCGTGACCAGCGGGTCTTTTGGAAGCCTTAGCACCAACATTGTACCTATAACTGTCATGGAATCATTAACTGCAGGTTCCATAGGAAATTCACAAAGAATATGTTACAATACCTTACCCTCTGCCCTGGTTCAAAAAACAAGTCCCAAAGGCGGATCATTGGTTTATAATTATCAATGGCAGAGCAGTCCGGACGGCATTGCCTGGAACGAAATTCCGGGAGCCAGCGGGGCATCATATCAGCCCCCTGCTTTAACATCAGATACCTGGTACAGGCGCAATGTTACAAGCGGAAATTGTGACAAGTTAAGTTCCAATATTGTTCAGATAAAGGTTTTTCCGCAACTTATTGCCGGAACAATAGGATCAAATCAGACAATTTGCTATAATTCAACTCCCGCAGTAATTTCGAATATTTCATCACCATCCGGAGGAACTGGCTCATTTAATTACCAGTGGCAAAGATCTTCTGATAATGTAAGCTGGATCAATATTCAGGGAGCGACAACGGAGTCCTACTCTCCTGCAGCCCTTACCTCCAGTACCTGGTTCAGGCGAAGCGTTACCAATGATACCTGCAGTCTTATAAGCAGCAATTCGGTTCTTATAACAGTAAATCCAGGGTTAACCGCATCTACAATCGGCACTGCCCAGTCAATATGCTACCACACTACTCCCGCCGGATTAACACAGGTAACACCGCCATCAGGCGGAACTGGCTCATTTAACTACCAGTGGCAGAGTTCAACAGATAATAAAACATGGACAAATATTCCCAATGCTGTACAATCATCCTTTTCTCCTTCAGCTCTTACTTCATCTGTTTGGTACAGATGCAATACGATAAGTGGAAGCTGTGGATCGGCCGCCAGCAATGCGGTTCAGATAAATGTTTATCCAGCCCTGGGTTCAGGTCAGATCGGGACATCCCAATCAATATGCTATAATGAGGTTCCGGCTTCCCTGACACAAATAAC
Source organism: uncultured Bacteroidales bacterium (assembly GCA_963789985.1). GTDB lineage: Bacteria > Bacteroidota > Bacteroidia > Bacteroidales > VadinHA17 > LD21. Next base: position 26,803 of record CAWBNA010000010.1, read on the forward strand.
AGCTCCTTCAGGAGGAGATGGATCGTTCAGTTTTCAATGGCAAAGTTCTTCTGACAACAATAACTGGAATGATATTTCAGGAGCTTCTTCATCTTCCTACTCTCCTCCATCGCTGAATTCAAATGCATGGTTCAGGCGTTCGGTCTCCACCTCAGCCTGCGGAACGGCTATCAGCAATATTGTTTCCATAACTGTAAATCCTGTTCTCTCAGCCGGCACAATAGGCAGCGATCAAACCATCTGCTACAACACGGTCCCGGCTGGCTTAGTGCAGGTCACAGCTCCCGCCGGCGGAACAGGATCTTATGCTTTTCAGTGGCAAAGCTCATCTGACAACAATAACTGGGTCAATATTTCAGGTGCTGTAACTTCTTCCTACTCACCTTCAGCCATTACTGCAAGCACATGGTTCAGACGCAATACCTCAAGTGGTGACTGTGCAATAAAAAGCAGTAATTCGGTAAGTATTACTGTCAGTTCAGCGCTTAACAGCGGTACAATAGGGACATCTCAAAGCATTTGCTACAATACCACACCATCGGGTTTGACACAAATTACTGCTCCTTCGGGAGGTACGGGTGTTTATTCCTATCAGTGGCAATCTTCAACGGATAACAGCACCTGGAATAACATTACAGGTGCAACGAACCAGACCTATAATCCCCCTGCCCTTACTTCAACAACCTGGTACAAACGAAATGTCACCAGCGGTGAATGTCCGGCGGTTAGCAGTGTTTCAGTTCAAATTACTGTATACGCAGCGCTTGCTTCGGGAACCATTGGTTCAGACCAATCGGTCTGCTATAATAATGTACCTGCCGGACTAACTCAGATTACAGCGCCTTCAGGAGGTTCAGGGACTTACACCTATCAATGGCAAAGTTCTTCAGATAACAGTAACTGGACAAACATTCCTGGTGCATCATCTGCGACATATTCACCCGGATCTGTCACAGCATCAGTATGGTACAGGCTTAATGTGACAAGCGGCTCATGCGGAACCGTCAGCAGCAACAGTGTTCATATTGTGGTAAATCCATTGTTAAGCCCAGGGTCTGTCGGTTCCAGTCAAAATATATGCTACAATACAATACCAAATACTTTTAATGAGGTGACAGCGCCTTCCGGAGGTACAGGATCATATACATTTCAATGGCAAAGTTCACAGGATAACAGTAACTGGTCGAATATTACCGGTGCCACAAATGCTTCATATTCACCGCCGGCACTTACTTCAGAAACATGGTTCAGACGAAACGCAGGGAGCGGGAACTGCAGTATTGTTGCGAGCAACACCCTGCTTGTCAATGTGTTTAATGAAGTAAGCCTTGCCCAACTGCATGATAGTAAAAGAATACTTACAGGCACATCCACAAATATTTATATAATTGTCACGGGGGGAATATCACCATATACGATAAATTATTCCTGCAATGGTATTTCCCAGACCCCGATCACAGGTTATACCAGCGGCAGCAGTATTTCCACCGGAACCCTTGCAACGGGAACTTATACTTATACGCTGACATCGGTGACTGATGCCAATAATTGCAGTGCACAGAACCTCGGCTCGGGCATAACAATAACGGCAGTATCTGACCTGACAGTTTTATCTAATACTGCCCTTGTAATAGTCAACTCTTCTTCGTCCTATTATTCGGATTATACCTTATACATTAAGCCCTATCTGGATAATTTTGGAATTCCCTATGATGTGTGTGATGTCAGCACTTCATCATTACCTTCATTAAATAATTATGCAGTGCTGATCTTTGGTCACAGGAATGTTTTCTCTTCAGGGTATCCGATATCGCTTATCGATGCAGCAGTATCAAATGGCGTCGGGTTATACAGCTTTGATCCTCATCTGTTTGATTATTCAAGTAATTTTAATACTCTGATTACGCAGAAATCAGTAAGTTCCACTCAGATAAATATCCCGAATTATACCCATTATATAACCAGTAAACATGCGCCTGACAGTTACAATGCAACCAACAATGTTGTGAATCTGCTAAGTTCATGGACGGTGACACAGAGCAGCAACCTGAATGGAGGAACCGACCTGGCGACAATGACATCGGGCAGTCAGACCGTTTCATTATTGCAGGCTGCGACCTATGGCAGCGGTAAAATTGTCAGGTGGTGCGGTTATGACTGGGTTTTTGAGAAAATTCTGGGGCCCGTGTACGGCATGGACGATCTGATCTGGAGAGGGATCGTTTGGGCAGCCAGAAAGCCCTTTGCCATGAAAGGCCTGCCACCAATGGTAACGATGAGGGTGGATGATGCCAATGGTTCAGACACTGGGGTAAGAGCCAGTTTTGAATGGGTAAATATCTGTAACCAGTACGGAATAATACCGTGGATCGGAACCTTTAATAATGAAATCGCAACTTTCAGGATCCCAATATTGAAAAACCTGCTTGATAATAATATGGCAACTGCCGCTCCTCATGCTTTTGGTTCAGATGTTTTTATTTATTTCAACCATATGGGGCTTTCTGATTTTGATGCAGCCGCAAATGTACGTTCCGCAAGTAGCTTTTACGCAACCAACGGACTGAAAATGTCCAAATACCTTGTCCCTCATTTTTATGAGCTCAGCACGCCTGCAATGGCGGAGATCCGCAATATGGGCGTGGAATTTATCGCTACCCATATGCTGCCGGATCAGTTTTTCTATGCTACGCCTCCCACACCGTGGATAAATTGCGGTCCATACAGGATAGGAAGATATGGTAACGCTTCAGGTTCAATTCCCGTATATTATGGTGGGCCGGTTACTCTTGCAGGAATAGATTTCTTCGACTGTCTTATTGAAATCTGCGATGACGGAGGTTATGAATGGTATCCAAGCAGTGATGTTACAACTACTGTAGCCCGCGGAATAAGACATTTGAGAAGATCATTCAACAGCATGGTTCTTGCAGCCCTTTTCACCCATGAGTACTATCTGGAAGATATAGAAGATTCGGACTGGACACAGATTATCAGCCAGATAACATCGAACATAACTGAGTACAGCCCTGAATACCGGTCAACCGACTATGCAGTGCAGTACATAAGAGCAAATAACAATATTGTGATTACGGGTGTGACTGACAACCTGACAAGCACCGTAATCACATACTCGGGAAGCAATGACATGGATACAAAATGCTATCTCTTCAATGATTCAGGTGATCAGGTAGTTTACCAGTTTGTCACACTCCCCATGGTGAATGGAACTAACCAGGTTACTGTCACTAAATGATTATTTATTAAGGCAATGAACAGGATCAGGAAATATTACATCGGATTAATCTTCTTTCTGACAGGAATCGCGGCAGCAAATGCGCAGTGGAATCTTGAAAAATGCCCGACAACCAATAATCTTAATTCGATTTCATCTGACGGCAAACATTCAGGCTGGATTGTCGGTGATAACGGCACTATACTATTTAAATCAGGAAGTGAATGGATAAGCGTAAAGTCGCCTACCTCCAGGAATCTTTATTCTGTGTGCATCACAGGCAGAGATGAAGGATGGGCAGTGGGCATGAAAGGAACCATTATACATTTTGATGGCAGGGAATGGAAATTGTCTGATAGTCCCGTCAAAGCTGACCTCTTCTCTGTATCTTTCAGTGATTCAAAACACGGTATTGCCTCAGGTGCCAATGCAACAATATTATACTTTGAGGATGGAACATGGAGAGCTTCCATAAAAGAGGGAAAAGGTGACTTTTTTGCAACAGCATGTGAAAGCAGTAACGCGTGGGTCGGAGGTGGACTTGAATGCGTGAATGTTCCGATTTTAAAAATTAATAAAAGCAAAGGCGGAACTTCTTCATCAGCTTATCAATCTTATGATTTTATTTACGGGATGTCGTTCCTTAATTCTGAAGATGGATGGGCAGTCGGGAGCCCGAGCTTATTGCTTCACTTTGACGGGCAGGAATGGGAACGACAGTCAGTTGATGAAAAGTTTTCCTCACTCAGGTCAATTTCTTTTATGGACGAAAATAATGGAATCAGCGCCGGTTATGGAGGGACAATCCTGCTTTTTGAAAATAAGCTCTGGAGAAAAGATAATTCAGGGATTTCAAAGAAGCTGAACGGTACTGCTGTCTGGGACAGTACCTATTATGCTGTGGGGGAATCAGGAACCATTATTTCCAGAACAACGAAACTGCACAATAATACGACAGTCTATTCGAATAAATCCGGAGGAGAGACAGGATTACAGGTGTACCCAAATCCATGCAATGATTTCCTCAAGTTCATTTTACCTGAAGATTTGAATGAGAATCCTCTGCAAATAATAATGACAGGTATTCCAGGTCAAATAATTCTTGAAATCAAATACAACACATCAGTTCCAGGAGGTGAATACACTCTGGTGACAAAACCAATTAATAATGGTTTTTATCTGCTTAATGTAATAACAGGCGACAAGCATTTTATAAACAAGATCTTAATAAAACATTAGGACGTAAAATCTGCGTTGACTTTTCCCGTTATTAAGAAAACCATTATTTATGAATGCATTTGATTATTTCTTTGAAACAACCAGAAGTCTCGAAAAACCTTTACTTGTCGGAAAGGAAAGTGTTTCTTTCAGGCAAATGTACCAGTCATCTCTCCAGCTTGCGGTTTTTCTCAGAAGAAATTATGGTCAGGAAAAAAATATTTTACTGCTCTCTGTAAATAACAGCTTTTTCATAATCTCATACCTGGCTATAATTAAGTCGGGCAATATCTGCATTCCGTTAGATCCAAATACTGAAAAAGAGAATTTCAGGTACATTAACGATCTGACAGGACCTGTTGCAATTTTTCTGACAAAGGATATTGAAAGGAAGCTTGAAATCAGTGATTTAAAGTGTATTTTCCCTGAGACCATAAATAGCCAAATGGTTGAGAATACAGATTCACTTTTTAATACCGATTTTGGTGGGGAAAAATGTGCTGAGATTATTTTTACTTCCGGCTCTACAGGCAAGCCAAAAGGAGTTATGATTTCGCACAGAAACCTGATTGCGAATACCGACTCGATTACAAATTATCTAAAGCTCAGGCAGGAAGACAGAATGCTTGTCGTTCTTCCATTCTACTATTGCTACGGCTTATCACTTCTGCATACTCATCTGAGGGTCGGAGGATCAATTGTTCTTAACAATTCATTCATTTTCCTTGGCGGGATCATTAAAAACCTCCTGGATTACAAATGCACCGGTTTTGCAGGGGTGCCAAGTCATTTCCAGATTCTCCTGCGAAAATCAGATAATTTCAAAAAAACCAGATTCCCTGATCTCAGATACGTAACTCAGGCCGGAGGCAAACTGGCCACAATTTTCATCGATGAGTTCCGCGAAAGTTTTCCTGATGTTGCGTTTATCGTTATGTACGGACAGACAGAGGCGACAGCAAGGCTCTCTTATCTTCCTCCTGAACTTTACGAGACAAAAAAAGGATCCATGGGTAAGGGAATCCCTGGCGTTGAATTAAAGGTGGTAAATGAAAAAGGAGAAAAGATCAGACCGGGTGAAACAGGAGAAGTGATCGCCCATGGGGAGAACATAATGCTTGGTTACCTGGCTGATAAGGAAGGCACGGAAAAAGCTATCCGAAATGGCTGGCTCTATACCGGGGATCTCGGAACTGTCGATAAGGACGGATACATTTACCTGACCGCCCGCAAAAAGGAAATCATCAAAGTTGGAGGGAAAAGAATCAGTCCCAAAGAAGTTGAGGCTGTAATACTTCAGCTGCCGGAAGTTGTTGATTGCTCCGTTGAAGGAGTTGTTGATGAGCTTCAGGGTGAAGCTTTAAAGGCAACCATTGTACTGAACGACAGGACTCAGAATATTATGAATGAAAATTTTATCAAAAAACACTGTTCAAAGCACCTTGCCTTGTATAAAATACCAAGGATCTATGAATTTAAGGATCAGGTCACAATAAGTGCGACTGGTAAAAGGATAAAAAATTAAACCTGATCTGATGGCATGAATAACATGAAAAACAAATAGGTTTGTTATTCAATGCCAAAGTGTTTCTTTATGATTTCGGCCTTTTCTAAATCAGTAAGGTTTTTGGTCGGAAGGAGACCCGTGTTTTGTTTATAAAACATCTTCTGTACGGGCATTTTTATGACAACCTTTGCAGGATTGCCAATAATCACGGAATCATCAGGATATTTGCCCCGAAGGACGCTTCCGGCCCCAACTATGGAATTATTTCCAATCACGGTGTTAGGTAAAATAAGGCAATTTGCTCCAACAAATACATTATTGCCGATTTTGATTTTACCAAAGACATCACCATCTATCAATGTGTCCCGTAAACACCAGATACCACCATCATGAGTAATAAGACTTGTACCGTATGCAATTGCGACATGATCACCAATTTCAATCAGGAATGGTTCCGTTGAAAAAGCCATTGTCTCGAGATGACAATCCCTGCCAATTTTCATTCCCTGGCGTCGCCAGTACTTTATCATCCTTTCTGATCCCGCCTTTTCCAGGATTTTCCTGTATACATGCGTAATTATGTTTTTTAGAGGCATAGCTGCATCTGATTATATCAATTATTCAATTTTCCCATCAATTACTTCGTTCAGAAATTCGCCAAACAAATGCGCCATATTTGTGGAAAAATCTGCATCCGGATGTGAATCATTGGAGCTAACTGCATATTTATCAAGAAAATATAGTCCTCCCTCAGTTTCATAATTATAGAAATCCCAAATAAAAATATTATCGTTCTTTTCATCCCATTCATTAATAATCCATTCATGAAACAGGCTGGTGCGCTCTGCTTCCTCCCTGGATATCTGGCTTTTAATCCTTACTGCAGGAGTCCAGACTATAAACTTTATCAGAGGGAACTCTTGCATCTTCTCTTTCAGTGCAATATACTGTAATTTATAATTCTCAAGTCTTTTTTCGTCCGAGTTTATATCAGCCTTTCCGGTATCAGGAAGAATATTGCTGCCGGGGAAACAATGCTTAAAAACTATTATATCATAGTTCCTGGTAAGCATTTCAAGTGTGGGTTCTTCCATATATGTTTCCCCGCCGGAATGCCTGACCCAGATATTGTAATAATCGAAAGGATAATTATTCCAGCCGTAAGGAGTTTCCTTCGGAAAGAATCGTTCTTCAATAGTGTATGGTTCGCTTTTAGAGGCTCTGGCTGTTTTTAATGAAGTTTTCAGATCACTCCTGCCGGTAAGCTTGTATAAATACTTATTGGTATGACCCAGCCAGACATTCCATCCAGTGCTATGATGCAGAAAAATTATCCTTTTCATGTTTTTAGTGTTTAAAGTGCAGCCCGATTCCAGGAAAAGAGTCAGAACTATAAAATAAGTAATAAATCTCATTCCCGGTGGTACTCCATTATCATGATAAAAAAATCAAACGGAAAGACGCCTGTTTAATTAACTGGAGCAAAAAATATTCAACTGACAACCGTACCTTTCATTTCTTTTTCAATCAGTTCCTTTGTTTCAAGAATATGGGATCTGGATGATGCCCCGAACAAAACCGATTCTATTTTTGGGAATCCGCTGAGATATTCGACAGCGTCGGCAGGCTTAAGGGCTCCGGCTGCCAGTACCTGCATTGCAATCGGCCGGAACTGTTTCTCAGTAAGGTATTTTTCATAAATCTTTTTCCCTCCAGCCATCCTGAATCCAATCTTGTTTATTGAACTGCAGATTATCGGGTTGTCAATACCCACTGAATTTAGTGCATCCAGCATGGCGGGCATGTTCATTGTTATATATCCGGGTTCAGCATTGAACTTTTTGCGGATATAAGAATCATATTCCCGGAATACCTCGAGCATTTTAAGTCCAAGGATCATATCAACCACCACATTCTGAATAAAAATCACCGGTGTGTTAATGCCCTTGAACATTTTCATTTCTGCATCGATGAGCAATTCCATAAGACTTATGAAATCCTTCCTGATAAAAGCTACGCCTCCCTTTGTAAAAGCGCTGAAAATATTACCCGGTACATATTGTTTTATCGTTCCGATTATGCCTAGATCAGTCACTGCATTTGCATATTTATGAGCATAAGGCATGCATGGGTAGATATTGAAATTATGATACTTACCGGGATTGGCCCTCATGTAATCGCAGATATTGCCAATCCTGTCATGAGTTGTGCACATGAATGTATTGATACCGCATTCCCTTGCCTGATCAAGGACCTTTATAATAGAAAAATCATCCTTAAATCTAATGGCCTGTTCTCTTGATTTTTCATCTGAGAGATGACTTACAGCAAAGAATTGATTATCACCAAATAAAACTTTATCCATGGTTATATTCTATTTTTTCGAATCTGCAATTATTAATTCTATGACTTTGTCTGTACATAAACCCTGTTCAAATGTGTTAATATCATTTTGTTTTTTGTTACTGACACAATTGATGAAATTTTCGATCTGAGCGCTGTATTCTTCTCCCCGCAAATAGAACTTCACCGGGATCGCCAATTCAGTTATATATTTGATTGTCCATCCCTTGCTTAGCTTTTCAGCAGTGTTTTCTTCCTTAAGGAATATTTTTATTTCCGTGGCATCACATAATATCTTTCCCTTTTTGCCAATAACAGTAATGGAGGTAGACATTTTGCGATAAGTTTCATCGCTCCAGTTCACCATCAGAAGTCCGTTAAGTCCGTTCTCAAGTGTAAGAGACGTGTATACTGCATCCTCAACCTCTTTTGAGTAGATTCTTTTTAAATGTGTCCCTTCTGCTTTGACAGGCCGTCCAATGATTTCCTGTATCAGATTGATCACATGCGAAGCATAATCGAAGAGGCACCCTCCTCCCTCTTCAGGGTCGGACCGCCAGGTTCCACCCTTTTCCCTGATCACCACTGGTCCATATGCTTCTCCCGTAAAATGAACAAGTTCACCCAGCATGTCGCTTTCCAGAAGCCTTTTGAGTTCCCGGAATGTGCCGATGAAATGATTGTGATACCCTACCTGGTTAATCAGCCACTTCTGGTCAGCTATACTGACAAGTTCTTCTCCTTCCTGTGATCTGAGGCTGAATGGTTTTTCACAGAAAACATTAACTCCCTTTTCAAGGGCATATTTCACAATTGGGTAATGAAACCGGGTAGGTGTTGCAACTACAGCACAATCAAGCTTTTCCGTATCAAGCATCTTAACATAATCGGAGTAAACATTTACTTTGCTGAATCTCTTAAAGGCATCAAGAATAAGCGAAGCAGTATCGCATACCGCTGACAATTCCGCATCAGGATTTGAGCCCACAATAGCCGCATGGGAGAGCCCCATTTTACCTAACCCAATTATTCCGACTCTGATCATTTCTATAATTTTTAAACAACTTAATATATTGATCTGTAATTGTATTCCAGTTAAAGCGATAAAGAATATCCTTTTTCCCTGCTTCTGCCATTTCCCTTATTTTGCTGCAGTTCTGAAGCATGAATTCTATTTTTTCAGCAAGAGAGTCTGCATCACCTGAAACAAAATGGGTTGCATTTTCACCCGTAATATACTTATTTTCAACGATGTCTGAACACAATAACGGAGTACCAAGACCCATAACCGTCAGAATCACCGGAGATAAACCTTCAATAAGTGAAGGCTGAATATAAACATAGGCATTTTTCATCAGAATATTTGTATCGTCACCATATATATAGCCCGGGAATATTATCCTGCTATCGTTTGTACTTAGAATAGTCTTTTCATAACTTCCCGGATTTGGCGATCCTCCGATCAGAACAAGCTTCCTGCCGGTTTTGACTTTCTGGAATGCTTTTATGAGCAGGTGAACTCCCTTATCCGGAATGAACCTGCCGACAAATAAAAAGTAGTCATTTGGTGATACCCCAACTTTCGCCAGTATAGAGTTATCGTCCGGGAGTTCCCTTACCTCTGAGCCATATGGTATAAAATCATAATGATGTTTAAATTTTTTTTCAAAATAGTCCCTGGTAAAAATATTATCAAAGATTACTTTATTCGGGATATAGGCGGTAAGATAATTTGAAAACTGATAGAATATTTTCCCGTACCACGGCCATTTGTTTCTTTTCCAATCCATTGCAAACTGGCTCACGAATACTTTCTTGCCGAAAATCCGCAATATAAGCGCCCATATACTGTTTGCGCCGCTGTGAATATGAATTATTTTGCCACGGTCATGAAAAATAATATCAAATGTGGCCTTGAATGAATGAACGAGAGTATCAAAACCATCCTTGTTCACCGTATGAAATGATATTATCTTTATCCCCTCATATTCACTGTATCTTGGAATGTCCGTTTCTCCAGGGTAAATCCGGCAATAGGCTGTAAGCTCATATCCCTGCTTTACTATCCTCGGATACAGCTCAAAGGCAAACTTATCAGAGCCTGCTCCGCCCTTTTTCGGAGGGATCGAACGGAATCCGCCAAACGCTGCTATTTTAAGGGTCCCCGTCAATCCAGATAACCTTTATAGTAAGTTGAAATATATTCGTTTAAAGCAACGCGCCAGTCCTGCATAAGGTTCAGCTTTCTGATGTTTAGCTTCCTGTTTATCAATCTTTCACATGGTGGTCTCTCAGCAAAATAAACATTCTTGAAATAATCCGACGTTACAGGAGTTAATTTCACCTTACCCTCAAGATCAAGAATTTTAAGAAGTTCTTTTGCTACTTCAAACCGGCTTGTTTGACCGCCGCATACCATATTATACAATCCCCAGCACTCCTTCAGGATAAGGAGCTTTACATTCTTTGCAAAGTCGTGAGTAAAAGTCGGAGTGCCGTCTTTGTCGTTAACTATGAAAAGTTCCTCCTTCCCCTCCTTTAGCTGTTTCATTAATTTCTGAATGAATTTTTTATCCTTTGCCGGACCGGCACCCATCATCCAGCCTGCCCTGCAAACCAGATAACGCTTTGCATTTTCGACGACAAATCTTTCGCCTATATACTTTGAACGGGCATAAACGCCAAGCGGATTTGGCTGGTCCCAGTCATCATAAAACTCCCTTTTACCATCAAAAATTCCCGCAGTGCTGATATAAAGAACCGGAATGTCAAGCTCATTGGCCAGATATACGGCATTCTCGACCCCAATAGTGTTTGTATTATAGGTTTCATCAGCGTTCAGCTCGCAAAACTCAAGATCAGTGTATGCGCCAAGATGGAATAAAAAATCAGGCCTGAAATCAAGTACTTCTCTTTTATAGGCATCAAAGTCCCTGAAATCAAGATAGGAAAGCCACGAATCATTAACGTCCTTATCAGTGCATTTTAAAATATAGTCATTTTTAAATTGTTGGTAAAATGCCTCACCGAGCATTCCACCGCATCCTGCTATATATATTTTCTTTTTCATAATTCATTTAATGATTTTTTGGAGTTCCTGTTCTAATTCCTGATTTAAATATTTATATCCTTCTATATTGAGGTGCATGAAATCGCCTGAAAATTCTTTCTTTCTTTTCAAACTGCTGCCATCAACAAGATAATTATAAGCATCAAATACAAAAATGCCTCTTTCAAGGCAAAATCGCTTCATCTCATTGTTTGTATCCACTATTTCTTTATCAAGTCCCTTGTTCCAGACGGGCAAACGCCCCAGGCCTCTTCTTCCGGTAGGAAAATTAGTGACATATATTGGAAAAATTCCATTGACCTTACATTGATCCAGTACACTTTTTACATTTTCAAGATAATTTTTCTCTATCGACTTATGGTCACTCAGGAAGCCCATAGCCTTGATATCGTTTGCCCCTGCCTGAATGATAAGGTATTCTGGCTTATGCCTGTTAATAAGCCTTTCAAATCTCAAAAGGATCTGGGCAGAAGTCTGTCCCTCAATTCCTGCGTTATATAAACTACTCCTGAATAATTTTATTTCGTTTAAGGGCCATCTTCTGATGCTTGAACTGCCCATTGCAAGGAATCTGCTGTCAAAATCCTCCTGCAACTCTTTCTCTTCCAGAGGATCAAGCCGTAATCTGAGATTTTTTGAGTATTGTTTTCTGCATATGACTATACAAAGCAGAATCGTCAAAAAAAGAAGAACGACCATGCTCAAAATCAGATAAGAATGTTTCATTAAAACCATCCTTTTTCCATAGACCAGTTGATTGCCTCCCTTTTATCATTTAATTTAATCCCGGTACGTACTATTCTTGCAGGATTGCCGGCTACAATGCAATGCGAGGGGACATCCTTTACAACGATCGCACCCGCGCCAACGATAACCTCATCTCCTATTGTAACTCCACCCACAATTATTGCGGCAGTTCCAATTGAGCATCTGTCTCCAATAAAAACCTCACGCTTAAGGGGAAGTCCGTTGACTCTTTTATTATGTTCATGACTAAGTATTGAAACTCCTGCTGAAATTGTTGTATTATTTCCTATATGTATTGCCTCCGGATAAACTCTTCCGAGGTTAACATGGCGTTCAATAATTGTAGTTTTTTTTATATCATAGCCGCTTATTTTGTACCTGTAGTACCTTAATCGCCTTATAAAAGCAGCTAAAAATAAACGAATTGCAAATTTTACCCTGTAGTGTCTGGTCTCTTTAATTTCCACTGATTGCTTGCTCATAGATATTTAGTAGCTTAGGATAATGATTATCTGCTGAGAAATTATTTTCAGCATATCTCCTGGCATTTTTTGACATTTCCTCATAAAGCCTGTCATCAACCTTGTATGCGAATTCTATAACTCCTGACAATTCTTCAATATTGCTCATTTCGTATGTAAAGCCTGTCTTCCCTTCCTCTATGATTTCGGGAATTCCACCCGTCCGGCTTCCTATTGCAGGCTTGCCATAAGAATACCCTTCTATTATCGTAAGAGGATTGTTTTCATAACACTCTGAAGGTACGATAACAAATGAGGAATGTTTTATCAGATCCTTAAGCTCGTCGCCTGTCTTATACCCGCATAATTCGACATTAGTCAATGCTTCATCCCTGATAATCTGATCGATTTTGTTGAACAAAAATCCTTCTCCCGCCACTTTAAGTTTTATTCTTTTGTCAACTTTCTTCCATGCCTCAATCAAATTTAGTATTCCCTTTATTGGCTTCAGGCGTCCGTAATACAGGAAATAGTCTCCCTTTTCATGCAATGGCCGGGATACAGTTATCTCAGGCGTAAAGTTGTAAATTTGAAACAGTCTGCTGTTCAACTGCTCCTTTTCACGATGCTTATCAAAATTGAATTTACATACGCAAATAATCCTATCAAAATAAGTTGCGGGCTTAAAGATCCTGTTATTTATTTCATATTCAAAATAGCTGATCATGCTGAATAGCAAATTCTTCCTATTGCATCTTTTCAAAACACAGCTTATCGGATTTGAATGCAAACATCTTTCACAGACTTTGCCTTCTCCGTCAACAAAAATATTTCTGGGGCACAGAAGGCTGAAATCGTGAAGTGTGATTACTGTGGGAATCCGGCGTTTCTTTAATACAGGAAGTATTGAAGCAGTTAGACCTCCCTTATATAAATGAATATGAGCAATATCGGGTTTAAAAGAGTCAACAAGACCATTCAGCTTCCTCTTTGCCTCAAAGGAGTACAACTTCCCCGGCATTTTAATAACCTGCATTATAAAATTAAGCTTCAGGGCATCAACATCACTTACAAAATATTCTGAAAAGGCATTAGGTTCGTTTCTTTTTGAAATCGTAGAAAAATATGCAACATCATGGCCTTTCTTCTGGAGTAATTCACCGGTGTTCAAGTAAATCACATCAGCCCCTCCGCGACGATAATGGCAATTATTAATAAGCAATACTCTCATTTGCAATATTATTTACTATTCAAACATTCTTTAAAGGCTTTCCGTTCGCCGGATGTAAGTTCATTATAAACAGAAACATATTTGTCTGCCATTTTTTCAATTGAAAAAACCTTTTCTATTCTCTCTTTACCAAGGGAACCCATTTGCATTCTGAGAACGGGATCATTCAGCAATAATTCGATCTTGTCGGCAAGATCATCAGAATCTGATTGTTTTACCAAAAGTCCTGTTTTCAGGTTTTCAACTATCTCGTTTGTACCTCCACCATCTGTAGCAATAACCGGCTTACTCATTGCCATATATTCAAGAATCGAATTGGAAATTCCTTCAGTAAAAGTTGACAATACGCCTATATCCAAGATGTTAACATATGACTCAATACCTGATTTTCTTCCAAGAAGCCTGAAATTATCAATGTATTTGTCATCAATATAATTTCTGATGATAACTGAATCAGTCTTATCTCCTATGGCAAGAAACGTAACATCATTTCTATTTTCAAGAATAGTGGTTGCAGCTTTGAAATATGTAGGGTAGTCTTTGAATTCTGAAAAAGTAGCGACCATTCCGACAACATATTTTGTGTTTATTGCCAGTTCTTTCCTGATGTCATTAATGGGGATGATGCTTTCTGTTCTCTCAAAATTAAATCCGTTGTATATGACAACACTTTTCTTATCAGGCGCTTTATATGCCTTCAATCCTGCTTTGGAATTACCGATAATAACATCTGCAAAAGGGAAAGTAATTCTTGCTCTAAGCCATGGCTGATAATGCAGATTCTGCCGCATTGGAGAATCGATCACCATTCCGTTTACAAGCTTAATATGCAAAAATTTGCATACAGGTGTAACATATACGGCAGTCATGCTGTCCCAGCAATGCACAATATCAGGCTTAAAAACTTTTAATAAATCATAAAGTTTACGAAAGACAGTTAAATCTTTTCTGCGTTTTCTGATAAAATAATGTATTTTGACACCAAGGTCATAGACTTCGCAATAATGAATATCGTTACTCATCAGAACAAGTTCGAATTCAATTCCGGATTTCAGTTTGAGCGCTTTCATTAATTCGGTTAAGCGTCTCTCTTTTCCTCCTGCTGTAAGAGTATCGATTACAAATAAGATTTTCAATTCTAAATTATTTCCTGTTTATTCCTTTTTAACTTAATATCAGTGGATAACCTGTTAAATCAATGGGTGCTGATTATTTTCTTAATATAGCTTTTTAATCTGTATACCGGAGCAAATATCCACCTTTCTCCATCAATGACAATATTTCCATTTAAAAAATTTAAAGTATGGATTGAATGGATTCCCTTGTTTTTCAAATTACTTCTATTAATGTTTATATCCATATATCGTTCTTCTTTAAATTCCAATCTATTCAATAAACTAATCCTAAAGATAGTGATTGATTCGCCATAAATTTTCTCACAGTTTTGAACAGGCCTGAAGATGCTGTCGCCAATCATAATAAAATTTCCTGCCGGCCTGGTCCCGTTTAATCCTTTTTTAACCGGATTACCTGGATGACCTGTATAAGGGCCAAGCAGGTCATTTGAATAAAAGATCATCAGATTATAATCCGTTTCATCCACTTTTACAATGCCAAATATCCAGTATTTCCCATCATGTTTGAGAATTGTGGAATCAAGAAGGGGCAGGCTGATCAGATCCCTGACAAAAGTAACAGACCTTTCTCCGCGGTCATATCTATAGCATGACAACATGCCTGCCTGGGAAGATTCGGGAATAACATATATAATACCACCCTCATTTAACAGGAACGGATATGAAAGGTGGCTGCCCGTATCAAGAAGTGCTTTTTTACCGGAAGGCAGAAAATTCTTATCCAGATCTGCAATCATTATTTTGCCATAGCCATCTTTAACTGAAAACTCTTCATAAAAGATTTCCAGGCGTCCGTTTTCGGACATTAAGATAAAAGGGTCCGCTTCAAATATACTTAAATCGTTTTCGGGAAACCAATAAATGTCAGGATCAAAGGCTTTTGCCCTTAGCATTTCTTTCACATTGCATTCACCCAATCCAATGGTCCATCTTTTGGCGAAAAACTTGTTATAATATTTTAAAAATATGCTTCCCATTTTTTAAATCGTGCCCCTGTGTTTTAAGTCAACGGCTGACCAATTCAGAAAACATCATATTAATTTCCTTGATTTTATCATCATTTAATATATGATTCTTTTCCAGATAGGATTTAGCTCTTTCCAAAAAATTCTTTTCGTGTCTAAAATTATCCAAAGCATTTACAATTTTGTCCAGATCTCCTTTAGCCACTATTCCAAGTTGTTCATTTTCAATTACATTCCCAGGATCTACAAAAAGCGAAAAAACCGGAACTCCTCCCTCCCAGGCCTCCAGAAAGATGTTTGGGAATCCTTCCATAGGGGAAGTGGAGATCAATGCTTTAGCGCCGAATATCTCTTTTAATGCATCAGGATGGGATAATTTCCCTGGCAATCCCACATTACCATATTCTTTCAACTTATCAAACAGCTTTGATGCAATTTTATCCCTCGGCTCACCAATAATTCTGAATTTATGATCAGGAGCCATATTGACAAGATCAAATAATTCCCTGAATCCTTTCCGGTTGTCGAGTGCGCCGACATAAACGAAATAGTTTCTCTCATTCTCTGAAATAACCGGTATTTCATTTGGTTCAATAAGGTTACCGAATATTCTCGATTTAATATGCATTTTATCCAGAGTATCTTTTTGTCCCTGTTGTTGTGCAAGAACAAGATCCGATTTTCGAAGCAAAAACGGATAGACAATTTCTGACAGAACCCCGTTAATCATCCACCAAAAGCTTATCATTTCTGCTGAATACAGGTATTTCAATCTCAATGAAAGAGGAGAAACATCAAGATCCGAAGCAAGTCCAAGAACGAATTTTGCTTTGACACTTCGGGCGGCCCAGTATGCCAGAATATGCCTGAAATCGCGTATCCGGCAATAATAAACATCAGCTTTCTGGGCTTTCAGGCTTGAATATATTAATCTTAACCTGGAAGTCAGATTTCTAATTACCTTTGTGCCCTTGTCATAACCTTTTACGGCAAATATTTTAATTCCATCCGGCGTTATATAATCCATTTTTACCTTATAATCCACGTATACCACTTCATGACCTGATCTGGCCAGGCATATTGCAAGCAGTGCAATCTGTTTTTCTCCACCTCCAAGAGAATCGCCACTTAATGTACCGGCTATTTCGCCCCAAAAACAAATTTTCATAAATATATTGCCTGAAATTCCGCCAAGTTATTTGATTATATAACTTATTATGTTTATTTTCAATTAATTCTATGCTTAGTGCAGACAACTTCCATAAACAATACTCAGTTAATAATCGTTATCACCGCTTGCCGGCTTAAGCAACCTGACTAATCCTGAATAAACAGCTCCCGGACTATACCCTATGCGGTAAAAGCTCCCGTAATACTTTATGCCGTTATTGTTGCTCATAAATCTGTCGATGGAGATCAGCTTTTTGTTTTCAAGTGGAAGCCGGTTCTTTCTTGGTTTTGCAGTGAATGCATATCTGAAACCAACATCTTCAGCAACCTCCAATGTCAGCTTATCGAAGTCCCCATTAGGAAATGCAACCAGAAGAGGAGCTGACCCCGTCATTTCAGACAAACACCTGCCTGATTCTATGAATTCAGAACTTATTTCTTCTTTGTCGCAATTAATCAGTATCGAATGATTAAAAGTGTGGTTGCCAAAATAGACCAGAGGGTTGCCGGCCAGATGAATTATTTCTTTTTCAGTAAATGGCCGGTCAATATCTGACCAGGGTTTAAAAGCATCTGTACCAAAGGTTTGGAGTATATAATTGTCAATGTACTTATAGTCAAATTCTTTAAGATAATTTAGTTCTTTCCTGATTTTTTCCCTGGTCACCCCTTCCTTCGCTCTGTTCCTGTAAACAACATCCCACCAAAACGATTTATTTTCAATTACGTTCCTCACAGTAACAAAGAAAATTGCCGGGAACTTATATTTATTTAGTATTTCAACTGCCAGTGTATTATTGAAATATCCGTCATCGAAAGTCAGCATAATATATCGCTGATGTTCAGGCAAACCTTTATGCAGATCATCCGGGCCAATGAATTTATAGCCATTCTCAAGAAAATAGTCAATAAAGTCAGTAAACTGCTGAACAGTCATATTTTGCTGAGGGTCAATATGATTCAAACCTTTTTCCTGATTAGTTTTATATAGGCCATGAAAGAAGAATGAAAGCAGATAATCATTTTCATTCCAGAATTTAAGGATCATAGGATTTATTATGTAGCCACTTATTTCGACAAGTCGCCGTAAACAATTGTTCATTCCTTCAATTTTGAGATTACAGGTCTACTATCATTCCTGGAACGAATATCTTCATTTTAATAACGGATAAATACACAAAAGTGATATAAAGCAGATGTGAACAGTTACTCATCTTTATAGAAATATCTACTCTCAATCATTCATGATAAAATGCCTGGCCGCTTCTGACAGAGTAAGCGAAGGTATGTTTGACGAATCCAAAAAAGAAAAGAACTTATCCAGTAAAGTAAATAGACGATCTACTGAATCTCTGTCCGTACGGTAAATTGAACAACCCGGCATAAGTTCGCTTGAATGAAACATCATTAGAATAAAAGGAAGCTTTATCCTTGAAGACTCACTCAGCAATTTTTCAAACATACTGATTCTTGTCTGGTCAAATGGTCTGAGCCATAACGGTTGATCATTATAAAATAATTTACGTAATACTCTTAATGCCAGATTGCTATTTACATTTCTGAAATAATACCTGGCCAGGTTATGAGAAACTGTCAGCGGGAACCTGGTGGGAAGTACTGTTACAGGTATCTCAACCAGGTTATGTTCAGGGAAAGTGTATAAAAAAGGGTGCGAAGTGTTGTCAGTGAAATCCGGACCGCCATTGCCTTCTTTTAGTCCTTTGTCGGTGGTCCAATCAGTAAACGGGGTTACGGATGAATCAACAATATAGGAATTTTGGGCAAGTATCCGGGCAACTGCTTCATTGAATCCATAGCGGCCTGAACGGAAAGACAGAGGCCGGATACCAAATGAGGAACCAACCTGATCAGTTAGAGTTTTTATTTTTTCTCCGGCCAGATCTTCAGGCAGTTCCGAAGCATATGCGTGATTTGGATCATTGTATTTCAGGCCTGCCTTATCCTCAAAGGGAGGAGTTGTCCATGCATGAAGATGTGCACCTATTTCAGCCTGATTATTCTTTATGTAACCTGTAAAAATCTCTCTTGAATAAGGGTCTGAACATACTTCCGAAGTAACAAGATAGGTCGGTTTTATGGAATATTTATCGCATAATTCCTGGAATCGCGGAACATATTTTATGTTTTTCACTGTAAGTTCACAACCGTGGTCCCACTGATTGTCCCCTTCCGTGTCAATAGTAAGAATAAATTTCATAATAGAGTTTTGTTTTTCAGATTCTTTGCAACAAGCTTTTTTATAATTATCAATGATTTGTATAAGTAATATCCACCCGGGACAAGACTCACATTCATCTTCTTTGCCAGGAAAGTGAAATACCCTCCAAATCCTTTCTTGAACTGATTTATATTAAACAACTGGTCATCTTCATCAACAAAATGAGTATAACCCCAGAAGTCAAAATACTTGAAATTGTTCTTTTTTGCTGATAATATTGCTTCATAAATTACCTGGTGCAAAATCGGAAGATCTTTCCTGTCGGGGTCCGAGGCTCCCTTCAGATATCGTACGGTTATTCCCTGGTATACAAGGATGGCCCCCCCCAGCACAATACCTGACTGGTCTCTTATCAGAATTATTTCACCCCTTTTGTTATCTTTCAGGAACCTGTAAATTTCATTTATGTTTTTTGATGATAATTCACTGTCATCAATATTACGGGCTTTACACATTTTATAGTAAATGTCAATGAATGATTTTAAACCCTCTTCATCCTTGACAATATCAACTGAAGTTCCTATTTTAAAATTCTTTTTTATATTTTTTTTATGACCTGATCTCAGGTTTTGCCAGATATCATCTTCGCTGTAACTTAGATCAAGTTCAATTGAGGACCTTGTATTCTCACTGTCGAAAATATACCTGATTTTGTATTTCCTGTTAAGTAAGTACTCAATATAGTCAGTATCATAACCTGATTTAAAGTACATCTGGATCCCGATATAATAGTATCTTTTCTTCCTATAGTGCTTTAATATCTCATCAAGTGAACTAACCATCAAATCTTTATCTGAACAAACAGGTCCAAAATAAATCTGTGCCGACCCCCATTTTTCCTGAATCTGGCAAAAACTTTTTATTTCAGATTCATTTTCAAGCCAGAAATAGCAGATCTTTGATCTATAAAACATCTCTGTCCAGCCAGGTAGCTGTTCAACAGCACAATATTCAGCAGAATTACAGAAATTCATGATCTTTTCCTTTTCTGCATCATTTAGTTCATATTTGAAAGTAACGTGTGTATCCATCATAAAATCAAGAATATATTTCAACTTTTGCTGAAATGCATAATTGACGATCATTGCAGCAACCAGCAAGGAATCTTCGATCCTCAATAAGGAAGTTTTTGTCTATGCTCGCGGGGATTCAACAATCCATCTTATGCTAAAATGTGTATGTGATCATAAATCTTTGATAAATTCAATTATTCTTTTTGCCTGAAACCTGTAATTGAACACAGAATCAGTCAACATTTTTCCTTTATTGGCAACTTTCAAAGCTTCCTGATAATTGTACAGAACATAATCAATCTTTTTGGCGAGACCTTCAACATCACCCGGTTTAATCAGGAATGCAGTATCACCATCTGTGAGGTACTTGCTTATTTCACCTACCGAAACAGCTATTACAGGATTCCCTGTACATAGAAATTCAGTAAGCTTGCTTGGGAATGACGAGTTCGTATCAGGGTCATTCCGTCTTACCAGGACGAGAAGGCAGGAATTAATAAGATACCGGACGACCTCATTCCTGCTAATGTAACTGAGAAGATGAGCCTTTTCTTCAATTCCTCCTGATCTGAAAAGGTCAAGCACCTGTTTTTTTTCGGCATCATTGTACATCCCTCCGAGGATCAGATGAACTTTGTCATGTTTCATATGAACCCTGGAGAACGCGTTTATTAATAAATCGACATTATCTCTTTCAAAATTTATTGCACCAAAATAACCTATATATGGGAAATCAGGGTTATTGGTCTTTGGTCTGTCAAACCTGGTCGGATCTACGGTTGACGGAACTGAAAGTATCCTGTCCATGCCATTTAGCCGTTTTTTATAGAAATCAACCAGGTCCCGGGTGATAAGCAGAATCCCGTCAAATGTCATATCCTCAAGTTTAAGCCTGATATTTCCCCACAACCTGTTAAATAATCCCTCCCTGTAATATCTTAAAGGATTCTCGCTTCTCTCTATAATAAGCTTAGCCCTCACTTTTTTAACTAACATCCAGGTAAATATGTGAGTAATAATTTCAGTCGTATAACAAATAATAACCTCAATTTTGTCTTCCTTATTAATATTACTTATCAGTTTCAATGTTATAAAGTACTTCTTAAGTTTGAAGTAATTCCTTTTTATGAACTTTTTGTTTCTGACGGTCTGATTAAAAGGATGGAAGTATCTGATGTTTTCAATAACCCCATTGTTATCGATCTGGTAATCATTTCCAAAGCAAATAACGTAAGCGTTTTTACTGTTGAGATCAAATCCCCTGGCGTAAGTATAAACCCTGTTAGTGGCAGCATCACCTTCCGGGAAAGAAAAGCTGTCACCTAAGATCACATAAGACATTATGTCAGCGTATTAGTTTAAAGATTTGACTGGAGTTTGCACCGCTTCCACCTTTTCACGAAGCGACTTATCATTATAGTATTTCAGGTAAATCATGGCCATAATGATACCAATCTCGTTCAGATTGAAATAGGTTAAAGTGGCATTTGCAAGGCAGAAGGATACAATTCCGAAAAAGCTGCCCCAGAACTGGTACTTCTTTCCAGCTGTCCATGCTCTTTTTAACATAAGGTACAATGAAATAAACAGCAGTGATGCGCCTGCAATTCCGTAATAATATAAATATGAGAGATATCCGACATGTATTGATGTTGTTATTCCCTTAAGCAACTGCAATACATCAAATCTTGTCTGAGGCCCTACACCGAACCATGGCTGCTGAGGGAATACCTGAAGAAATACCTCCAGGGAGGCCAATCTGGCACCGGCAGATTTTCCTCCGGTCCTTCGTTCAAGGATTCTGTTTGAGATGATTTGCTGAATATTAAAATCATATGTATTCGCAATGAAAATCAGCAATCCGACAAAAACCAGAATCAGTACCAGCAAATAAATCTTTTTCCTGGTTTCGACCTTTTTTACAAAGAATAATTGAGAAATGGCAACAATAGTTGAAATCATAACATACCTCGCTCTTGTCAGGAATGAAATGATCATGCTGCTAAAAATTACAACCGGGGATCTGTTTTTATCCGTGGAAGAGAAACTAAGCAGAATGGCTACAAGAATCGGGAATGATATGCCAAGTGAATTAATACTGATCCAGCTGAAAACAGAAAAGTTCCGGTGTTGTTCAAGGTAAGTAATGGTTCCAGGATTATTTTTTATTTCCGGACTTATAAAAAAGGTGACGGACTTAATCTGAATAACACTGACAACCAATGAAATAAGTACCAGGATAAAAATCAGCCTGTTCATCAGCGGTATAAACCAGTCTTCAAATTCTGTATTCTCAACGACCAGCAGGACAACAATTGCAATTAGATTCACATCTGAGAGAATATAGTAGGCTGTATTCACCTGTGGAGAGACAATATTATTGACAACAATTGAAACGAAATGATAAATCGTAAAGAGGATTAAAAAAATCAGATAACCAGGGACTCTGATCTTTTTCGTTGCCAGATAATAAATGAGCACAGGGATAAAAAGCACTATGGTAAAGATGCCTATATTACGCTTTGACATTGCATAAGTAAGCCAAGCCCAGAGTGGATAAAACGGGAGTAAAATCAAAAATATGTACTGAATAATTTTATTCATTTATGTAAAACTGAGCTTTTAATGCTATTTATAATTTTGTCCTCATCCTGACAGGAAAGTTCATAGTATAGAGGAAGTCTTATCAGACAATCTGTGTACCTGTCGCTGTTGGGAAGTTCCCGGTCATCATGCCTTGAGTGGTAATATGGGCTTTTATGAAGGCTCAGATAGTGTGATACAGCATAAATATCATTGCTTTTCAAATGTTCGATCAGCAATGTTCTTTGATCCGGCCCGGGCATAACAAGATAAAACATGTGACCATTATTTGTTGAATAATCGGGAAGATACGGCATCAAAATGTTGTTTTCGTTACACCATCCGGCTAATCCCTCTTTATATGTGTTCCAGATTTCTTTCCTTTTTCTTTGAATGTCGTTAAGATTTTCAAGTTGGGCATAAAGATATGCGGCGATTATTTCAGACGGGAGAAATGATGAGCCTATGTCAACCCAGCCGTATTTATTGACTTCTCCCCTGAAAAACTCAGTCCTGTTTGTACCTTTTTCCCATACTATCTCGGCTCTTTTGCTAAATCTTTCGTCATTTATCACCAGCATACCGCCTTCACCGGAGTTGATATTTTTCGTTTCGTGAAATGAAAAAGCTGCAAGCTGGCCAATTGAACCCAAAGGCTTTCCTTTATAATATGAGTCAATAGCCTGAGCTGCATCTTCAATCAGCAGTATTTTATGTTTTCCTGCAATGCAGGCTATTTCATCCATGGCACACGCAATTCCGGCATAATGAACCACAACTATGGCTTTTGTACGAGGGGTTATAAGCTTCTCAATAAGATTGGCATCTATATTCGGATTTTCAGCATTACTGTCGGCAAATACTATTTTTGCTCCCTGTCTCACAAAGGCAAGTGCAGTTGAGACAAATGTGTACGAAGGAATTATTACTTCATCACCGGGCTGGACACCAGAAAGAATAGCACACATTTCCAGTGCATCGGTACAGGAGGTTGTCAGAAGGACCTTCCTGAACCCGTATTTTTCCTCAAAGAATTTCTGGCATTTTTGAGTAAACATGCCATTCCCTGAAATCTTACCGGAATAAATAGCCTGATACATATAATGCATCTCTTTACCGGTAAGGTAAGGTTTGTTAAAAGGTATTCTTAATTTATCCATAAATGATATACATTGACAATGTTTTTTATTTCAAATCCTATTGCTTTGTAAAATCTGCACGCACCAACATTGGCTTTTTGCGTCGCCACTTCAACGATCTCAATGTTTTTTCCGTAAAAATAGTCTAAAGTGACATCCATTAACTTTTTCCCGATAGATTTTCCTCTTTCAGCCCCATCAACAGCAATCAGTCCGATGATACCTCTGTTATTTTTCGTTTCAGCAGTGACAAAACCTGTTTCATCATACCCATTGTAAGATACAAAAACTACATCCGCGATCTTCCTTTTAACCGATTTGACAATCCATTCCGTATAAAGCTTTTCAAATTCATTGCTATTGAAATTCAGATCCGTTTTAAATCTTGAATATATTCCGCTCTGCAAAGCAAGATCTATCAGTTTCCCTGAAGGATCCTCATGCTGATATGGTTTTACAAATTCATAACCTTCATAATTTTCAAGCTTCTTTGATTTTGAGTAAAATGTTATCTTCTCGTCGACAAGTTTGCCAGAAAGTTTTTCGATAATCTCAATAGAGTTCTTATCCTCAGGATCAATAAAACAATAAGCAAGCCTGACTTTCTCATTCCTGAGCTCAGGAATTATTTCCTCCAGCCTTTTTTCTCTCAGTCCATTAAGATCCAGGGATACTATTCTGTATCCAAAAAAACCTGTATCCCAATCAAGCAGATCAAAGTATTTCTTCATCTATCCGGCATTATAATCACTGACTATCTTCTCAATCTGATTAAACTGGATTTCTGGTGAACAAAGTTTAAGAGCCAGCTTTCTGCAGTTTCCTGACATCAACCGGTAGTTCTGATCATCCATAGTCAGAATTTCATAAAGACCATTTGCCATGTCGTCAACGTCTTTTAGCCTGGCAATATAACCTGTATCAGAATGCCTTACAAGGTCGAGGGAAACTCCCATTTCAAAAGAAACGACGGGGGTTCCGCACATAATAGACTGATTGATCATAGATGGACCGGAATCTTCTATTGACGGGCATAAAAACACATCCGCAGCCTGAAAAGCTGAAGCAATGCCATAAGTATTGTCAACGTAACCCATATAATGAAAATCAAACGGAAGCAAATCTTTAATTCCTTCTATTTCCCTTCCTGCTATCAGAAGAAGTATTTCCTCCCTTAAAACAGAATTTTCTAATTTTGTATAAAGAAGTTTCAGGCTTTCAATCAGATAAGACATACCCTTCCGTTTATGAGACATATATACTGACCCGAAGAATATTATTTTTCTATTTCCGGTTATTCCCAGTTTCCTTCTCAGGTCATCTTTTGGTAATGGTTTAAAAACATCAGGATCTACTGACAAAAGGATTTTATGAATTGTTTTGTTTCTGAACAACGAACTTGCCTGCACCTGTCTGTATTGCCATTCCGAAGCTGATATTACTTGAATATCAGTCATTTCAATGTACTTCCTTTTATAAAGAAGGTTTTTGTTGCTTATGTCGCCCGGGTCAGAAGAGTACAAGCCCGGACATTTTCCGCAGGTGTCCATATATCCTTTGCACTCCCACGCGTAATGGCATCCTCCGGTAAAAGGTCCCATATCATAAAACCACCAGAACATTTTTGCTCCGGTCATATTGGATAGTTCATATATATTTCTTGAATTTATGAAGTCCTTTGCAAACAGTATAAAAATCACATCGGGCTTAATTGATGCAGCTTTCAGCAGTTTTTTAGTCCTGAAAAAGAGTTTTTGTTCTTTTAATTCGTGAAAATGGTATTCAGGATCTGTAAACAAAGGCTTTTTAAGTCTTATCCTTTTTTTTATCCTTCTGAAGAATTTTTCCCTCTCTATGATGAATGGGGTTTCCATGCTGATTATATCCTCAGGATATCGACTGTCAAAGGTATTGACCAGCATCCTGACATTATGCCCCCTGTTCCTGAACTCATGGTAAAAATCATAGCCGACCAGTCCGGAAGCCTGGAACGGGCTGTTACTGTTTATTATAAGTATATTCATCCCTTCTACCTGTTCCAGATTCCCTTCGCTTTATTGTTTATAAGCTTTCTATATTGGATAGGGGACCAAATAGCGCTGATCAAACCCAGTATTGTAGTCGAAAGAATAACTCCGTAGATGCCAAGTCTTCTTCCAAGAAAAATGCCAAGCGGGACATTCACGAGGGCACCAACTGATGCTGCATACAATTGAAGCTTGATTTTCCCGACACCGTTAAGAAATTGTGAGAATATGCTGCACCAGGCGTTTACAATTACATATAATGCCATAACCACTGATATACTGATAGAAACCTGAACTTCCTTCCCTACCCATATTCTGTATATAAAATTTGAAAATACAAGCATTATCACAGCACCTGCACTCACTACGCCCCATATCGTCATGAGTCTGTTGACTGTATTTTTAATCCATGGTATATCCTTCTTGGTCCATGCTTCAGTAAAAGCGCTCCAGAACGGAATCATTATTATACCAAAACCCATTGGTATTATACTGAAGTATTTATACGATATGTTATAGGGAGTCACCTGTGCCGGCCCGAATAACTGTGCTATAATGATATTGCTTGTCTGGTAAATCACTACCGAAGCTATCTGAATAACAAAAAACTTAATCCCCAGTGTAAGTAATTTCCTGGCATATTTTAATTTAATCAACTTAAATGACGGGGCGTATTTCTTGTAACTTTTGTTATAAAACCAAATAGTGGAGGCGGTTAAAACCAGAACAGGGGTAAAACTCAATGCAGTCCCCAGATAAACCAGATTACCGTTTGTTGTTTTGGTAAGTATGAAAATAACCACAAGGGAAAACATGCTTCCCAGGACATTGAAGAAAGAAGCTTTTGCCGGCTCCTGATTTGCTGTCATTACAGTTGTTATCAGTTGTAGAAGGAACTGGATGCAAAAGAAGACAAATACAATCAGAGCAAGAGCACTAAGTTCTCCTGCCATATCTGCAGGTGTATTAAGAATTTTAGCCCAGTTCAGGAAGTGATTTGCGACAAAGAAGATCAAAAGCACAATCCCTATAATAATGCTCAGAACTCCATAGGTTGTACTGACATAAATCCTTGCGAGACCATGTTCCCCTTTTGCAACTGCTTCAGCAAAATTGTTCCGCAAACCATTTCCTAAACCTATATCGAAAAATCCGAACCAGCTTATAATTGAGCTTAGAGTAAGCCAGATTCCATATCTTGTAGGATTGACATAATGTATTGTCAGCGGCACCAGGACTAAGCTTATTGCAATACTGATGCCTCTTAAAAAGAAGGAATAAAGTATGTTTTTCTTTGCTTTTATACTTCTTTCATGTCCTTTGAAAACTGTTTCAAAAATCCAAGAAAACAACCTTGATTTTGAATAATCCATTACATTAAACGGGTTATAGAGTGATTAATTAAATTGCCATTAAATAAAATTCCCTGAATCAATAAATTCACCATAGCTTCGCCTGGTCAGTCACAAAACCGGCTGTAAAAAATGAAATATCCATTATTGCTATCAGGCAATAATAAATTCTGAGCATTTACCATTCAATCATCTTATTAATTCTCGTGCGGGTAAAACTATGTAAAAATATCAAACACGGAGTCAAATTTTGATTAATGGTCAGATATAATAAACGAAAATTTGTTTTTAAAAATATTTAAGCTGGCGAATTTTCAAGTTTCCCGCATAGTTTTTAGGCTTTCCCCTGAGCTTTCAATGGATTTATATTAAAATTATTTCTTCCTGATTGCAATCTTGCATAAATTCTTAATTTCCAGTTAATCTTTAAACCTTTTCCGTTATAAGGATTAATGACTACTTTTAACGAATACTCATCTGAATGATTAAAAATCATAATAAATCATGGATTCTGTCATAAAATTATTACCTGCTATTACTCTGCTATTGATTAATTTAAATATATCAGGAAATTCTCATTATGTTGCCCTCAATGGAAACGACATGAACGGAGGGATGAAGAATTCACCATGGGCCACCTGGCAGAAAGGATTCAACTCAATTAAGGCCGGGGATACTCTCTACATAAGAGGTGGAGTTTATTTTTCAAAAGGAGTTGCTGGCGACGGTTATTACCAGGGAGTATTCGTAAATAATAAAAATGGTTCCCCTGGAAAAAAGTTCTATGTAATGTCTTATCCCGGGGAAGTTCCAGTACTTGATCTTAATCACCTGACAGGAAGTGACAGAAGATTTGGAATAAATATGACAAATTGCAGTTACTGGTATCTGAAAGGATTGACAATATGCAACATACATGCCTTTAATGCCAATTTATGTGCCGGATTCAGAAATAACCATTCGAACAACATTACATTTGAATTATGCGTAAGTCACGATAATGACGGTGCTGGTTTTGCTCAGTCTGACGGAGGCAACGGAAATTTTTATTACATGTGCGACGCGTTTAACAATTATGATCACCTTAACGGAGGGGAATCTGCAGACGGATTCATTTTTGGTCTGAATACTGATCAGACTGTCAAAGTTGTATGCAGAGAATGCCGTTCATGGCATAATTCAGACGATGGGTTTGATACTTTCGGCAATGAAGGAACGATCGAATGGGATTCATGCTGGTCCTTCAACAACGGATATAGACGTGACGGAGATGGCGGAGGTTTTAAACTGGGGACTACTCATTTTAAGCCGCTTAATTCCCCGCAACGAATCTTAACCCGTTGCATGGCTTTCAACGATAAAGGGATTGCTTTTGATCTGACTGAGGGAGAGATCAGTGTAAATATATTTAACTGTGCAGCTTACAAGGATTTCGGAGGGTTTTTCATCGGTCCAAAAGGATTGTCGTCATCTGTTCTTAAAAACAATATAAGTTATGGTAATTTACATTCCTTTAATTTTGTGACGGAAGTAATCCAGGATCATAACACCTGGAACAGTAATATTGAAATAAAGGACTCCGATTTCCTTAGCATCTCCCCCGATTCTCTCTCCTGCCCAAGGAAAAAAGACGGCGGTCTGCCTGATACTGACTTTTTGCATCCGTCAAGGAATTCTGTACTTATTGACGCGGGGATAAATATCGGTCTTCCCTATAAAGGGAATGCACCCGATTTAGGACCATATGAAACAGACTATTCTGGGGTGAAATCATCATCTTTTAATAAAGTAACATGGTACAAAAAGCTGTTCCCCAAGATATGCAAATAAAATTCCAGGGAGCTGATTCTGGTCAGCATTGCCGTGAATGCCGGCTTCAGTAAGAATTATTACCTTTTAGGTATACGCATAAAATTTCTGGTTGGCTGCAAAAATAAATATTCCCTATATTTAATTGGAATTCAGACAATAAAAATTCAATGTGCATTGTTTTTTCAATCCGGCCAGGGGATTGTCATTTAACCTAATACTTAATAATTCGTTTTGCTTGTTAAGAAGTTTTTTAATCTTTCTCCATTAAAAATCCAATATTTATCCTGAAATTTGCACCTGGAAAAAGAACACAGCTTTAATAGACTGTTAAGAGCCGGGATTGTCACAATTTGGTTGGTTAATTTAAAAACACATTGATCCTTATTAATGGTCTTTTCAAAATTTTTTCCCGTAATAGGAAAAATTCAAAAAGAAATAATACTTTTATACACCAAATTAATCATTTTACCGTTGATTTTTAGTGTTAGTCAATAAAAATTGGTTATTTGTCAAAATTTTACACTAATATGATAAAGAGGGGGCTGGTGGTCTTATTCCTTTTTGCAGACCTCGCACTTTATGGAACAAATTACTATGTCGCAACAAATGGAAGCGATAGTAACCCTGGAACTATTTCCCAGCCTTTTGCCACCTGGCAGAAGGGCGTTGATGTAGCAAATGCAGGTGATGTTGTATATATAAGGGGCGGAGTTTATTACACATCAGGTATATCCCAGTCAACAGGTTACTGCGGAGTTTTCCTTCAGAATAAGAATGGTACATCATCGAATCCGATCAGTATTGTTGCCTACCAGGGGGAACAGCCAATTCTCGATTGTTCCGGCATGACAGAAGATGGAGTGATGCATCTTGGAATGTCAGTAGAAAGCTGCAGCTATCTGTACCTGAAAGGCTTGGAAATAAGGTATGTATCAGCTGCGAATGGCAACATTTCAATTGGAATCAGTTTCTTTAATACGACCAATAGCACCTTTGAAGCTTTAGCCAGCCATGGGAATGATGGTCCCGGATTTGGAGTTGACGGTGATAATAATTTGTTTATTTACTGTGATGCATACGATAATTATGATATTCAGCAGGGTGGAGAAAATGCAGATGGATTTATTTTTGGCAAAAATACAGCCAGAACTACAAACACCTTAAAAGATTGCAGATCATGGCATAATTCTGATGACGGTTTTGATACTTTTGGCAATGAGGGAACAATAATCTATAGTCGCTGCTGGTCATTTAACAATGGATATGGAGCTAATGGCGATGGCGACGGTTTCAAACTTGGTGCAACATATCTTGCTCCCCTTTCAACTCCGCAGAAAGTTCTGACAAATTGCCTGGCTGAAAACAATTTAGGAAGAGGATTCGACCAGAGTGAAGGAAATGTATTGATAGACCTGTATAACAATACTTCCTACAACAATAAGTCCCAGGGATTTTTTTTCGGTGATGGAGGAAATCTGGCACTTATTATCAAAAACAATATAAGCTATGATAATGCCAGCCCTGATATTTTTCAGTCAAACATGGTCCTTTCCAATAATAGCTGGCAGAATAACCTTGTTGTTACAGATGCAGATTTCATAACTCTATCTGATGCGGGTATTGACGGCAGCAGAAATTCCGACGGAACACTTCCCGACATAAATTTTCTGCACCTTGCTGCAGGATCGGATTTAATTGATGCCGGAACCGATGTAGGTCTGCCTTACAACGGAAGTGCCCCGGATCTTGGGTATTTTGAATCAGGATCTGCAACAACTGTAGCTGTACCTCAATACGTCAGCTCTGTAATTCAAAACTCATCTCCGTCAAAAATAGATATGACATTCAGCCTTGCTCTGGGAAGCAATGTTCCGGCAATATCTGCCTTCAAGGTTACGGTCAATTCTGCCTCCAGAACAGTCAGCTCAGTTACCGTTTCAGGGGCGACTGTTTCCCTGACGCTGGCAAGCGCTGTGGCTTATGGAGATGCCGTAACCGTAGCTTATACCCAACCTTCATCAAACCCGCTCCAGACATCCGCTGGCGGCCAGGTCGCATCTTTCTCCGCCCAGAATGTGACTAACAATGTAGCTTCGGTCACAACCGTTACTGCTCCGGTTTATGTAAGCTCTTCCGTTGAAAATGCAACTCCCACTAAACTAAATATCGTTTACAGCCTGAGCCTTGCAAATACTGTTCCGGCTGCGTCAGCTTTCTCTGTTACAGTTAATTCTTCCTCCAGAACAGTCAGCTCAGTTGCCGTTTCAGGGACAACCGTTTCCCTGACCCTGGCAAGCGCTGTGGCTCATGGAGATGCCGTAACCGTAGCATATACGAAGCCTTCATCAAACCCGCTCCAGACATCCGCTGGAGGCCAGGTCGCATCTTTCTCCGCCCAGAAAGTGACTAACAATGTAGCTTCGGTCACAACCGTTACTGCTCCGGTTTATGTCAGCTCTTCCGTTGAAAATGCAACTCCCACTAAGCTAAATATCGTTTACAGCCTGAGCCTTGCAAATACTGTTCCGGCTGCTTCAGCTTTCTCTGTTACGGTCAATTCTGCCTCAAGGACAGTAAACTCTGTGGCCGTATCAGGGACTAACGTTGTACTGACACTGTCAAGTGCAGTAATTTACGGTGATGCCGTGAAGCTATCCTATACAAAACCATCTTCAAATCCTTTGCAGACTTCTGCAGGCGGACAGGCTGCCTCCTTCAGCACCCAGACGGTTGCCAATAATGTTCAGCTCGGCAATAGTCCTCCTGTAGTGATGGTAAACTACGAGTCAACCTCATATTCAGGATTCGTGAATGAACTGGATGCGAGCGGCTCATACGACCCGAATAAGGATAATCTTACCTTCAGCTGGGTCGTCCCTTCAAATATCTCGGTCTCATCAACAACCGGATCAGTAATCAAGTACCTGAGCCCTGCTTCCGATGCAACCCAGAAGGTGCAGTTCGTTCTTAATGTAAGCGACGGTAAAACAACCACGTCAAAGGCCATTCCTGTTGAGATCAATCCTTATGAGCCCGGACTTGATGTTGCTGAGGTGGCCAAAGTGGAGGCAAGCAGTTATTCTGCCCCCAATTATCCTTCAAATATAATTGATGGCAATATCGGGACCATGTGGGCTGCCAACGGCGATGACCAATGGCTGCTGCTTACGCTTAAAGAGGAATTCAGCGTTCAGTACGTTGACATAGCTTTCGAATCCGGGCAAGCGAAGGAATCATTTTTTGACATTATGGGCTCGGACGATATGAATACCTGGGAAACAATCCTTACAAAATCAAATTCATGCGCTTTTTCCGGTGCACTCCAGGTTTTTAATTTCCCTGCTTCCAAAACAGAAAATGAATTCAGGTACATCAAGATTATCGGGCACGGCAATTCAACAGATAACTGGAATTATATCTCCGAGTTCAGGATATTCGGTTACAAGCATAAAAACCCGACAAGCTATGAGGCACAGCCGGTAAAGATATATCCTAACCCTGCAAAAGATAATTTCAATGTCAGAATAGATGAGACTTCAGTGGTTTGCGACTTCCTGAGAATAATCAGTTTAACCGGGAAAGTCCTTTTGCAACATAAAATTGATCCTGACGTAAGTGAATTTAACGTTGCAATAAACCTCCTTAAGGGAGTTTATCTGATTCAGATGGGTGCAGGAAACACTACGCTTTTCAGCCAGAAACTGGTTGTCAGTTATTAAAACAAGCGGCGGATCTTTTTCAATCCATACAATAATGTGGTCCCGGGAAATTATTCCTTGATGATCATAAAGTCCACTCTCCTATTGAGTTTCCTGTCAGCTTCAGTCAGGTTTGTTGCAACTGGCCTTGTTGATCCATAACCTTTTGCCACAAGTCTCAGCGGACTGATCCCATTAATAGTCAGATAATTGACCATAGCTTCTGCCCGTTTCTGCGTAAGCGACTGGTTTGAGTCAAATGCTCCCTGATTATCGGTATGTACCATAAGTTCTAGTTTCAGAGCCGGATATTTTGACAGGAACCCCAGAATAAGGTCAAGCATCTGCGTTCCGGCCGAAGTAAGGCTGAAATCGTTTTTTCTGAAAAACGCATCAGCAGAAAGTCCAACTACTCTTTTCAGGTTGTTAAGGTCCCTGGCTGCCGGACTCTCAAGAGTATATGCAATTATCCTGACATATTTAAAACCCAGGCCTGAAATCTCATTGTAAGAGGGATATGTTGCCATAAGATTCATCTCTTCATCAACAACATAGCTGTATGTCTTTTTTTCGGGAAAATATATTTCCTTCAGAGTGTACTTTGCCGGGATAGTTTTGAAAGCTGCATTATCCGGGGTCAATTTGGTTTTTGATGCCATTATTTCCACATCAAATACCATGTTCTGATCGTATTCCTTTTCGGCTGAATAAAGATCAGAAACATAAGCATGATCATAATCAAAAATACTAATTCTGGGTACCGGCTTCACTGCTTTTGCATCAAATTCCGACTTTAATTGCATATTGTCAAAGACCTTTATCTGCTTAGTTACGCAGGTATTTTGTATCACTCCGGTTTTATCATTCCTGATAATTAATCCGAGTTTAACATTATAATCTCCTTTTGTCGTGAATTCATGACTTATTTTGTCGCCTTCAATCCTATTACCTTCACCCGGATCCCAGGTATAATTTAGTATTTTAGCTCCGGGAAATGTTGAGGAAAGTCCGTCGAGAGTAACGGGTGAACCTGCCATCGCAGAAGCGGGAGAGGATATCACAGGTTGCTCAATATTCTTAAGTTCAATATTATAAGATAATTTTGTGAAAAATACCTTGCCTGACTTTTTTTCAACAATATCGAGTCTGACGTCATATCTGCCGGCATTTGCAAAACAATGCTCCGCAGAGTTACCTGTTTCCTTGCCTCCATCGCCAAAGCTCCAGACAAGCTGAAAATAACGTTCGTCAATGTTTATTTTATCCAGATCACTGAATTTAAAGCAGTACTGATTAACCCGTTCATTATCACAATAAAAAAGCTGACGAACATTTGTCGTGAAATGATAAATATTAACTGACTTCCCATCTCTGTTCGACGAAAAAAAGCCTCCGCCCATCATTGAGTCGGCAACAAATCCAAAATCATCATACTTTGAATTAATTGGTTCATCAAGTCTGACAGGAGGAAGCCATTTCCCATTTACCTGCTTTGTATAATAAATGTCTTTGCCCCCGAGTCCCTGATGTCCGTCAGATGAAAAATAGAGACCTCCGTCACTGTCAGCAAAGGGGTAGGACTCATTCCCGTTGGTATTGACGACAGGTCCAAGATTCACAGGATCGTCCCAGTAACCACCTTTCAGCTGGCAGTAATACAGATCGGAACCACCTAGCCCTGCCGGGTTGTCAGACGCAAAGTAGAGTCTCTTGCCATCAGGGGAAATGGACGGCGTTGTAATATTGTAGTATTCATTGTTAAACCTCAGGTCCCTTATCCTGGTCCAGCTTTTACCATCAAGGACCGCCATAAAGATTCCCAGCTTGTTTCTGAGATTGGAATTTTCATGAATCGAACCGTTTACTTTTAGGTTTCGTGAAAAATAAATTGTGTCGCCGTTCTTTGAAAACGAAGCAGGTCCATCGTTGAAAGCAGTTTTAAGGTCTTTTGAAAAGAGCCTGACCTTATTTCCGGCGTTATGGTCTGCAGTATCAACATAGTCTATTTTCAAGAGTCCCTTGTTATCAGAAGTCAGATAATTGCGGAAGAAGTTTCTGTTCCGGTTTGAACAAAAAACGATACCGTCCTTATAGTAAACAGGTGAAAATTCGTCATATTTTATTGAACTGAATTTGGCAAACTCGACTTTGTAAGTTGCTGATTGCCCAAATAGCAGGTTTTGAATAAATAAAGTTGCCGTAATAACTGTAATCAGTTTTCTTTTCATAATTCAATATTAGAAATTCAAAGGACTAATTGCTTCAACCTTGTAACGGAATTCATATCTCAGCATAACTTCGTGGGATCCAGAGTTGAAAGAACTAAGCTGGTTAAAATCAAAATCATAGGTGTATGCAAACTTCAGCTGATTTGTCAGCTGGAACTGGAACATTGTGGCCAGTGACCTGTCATTCCTGTACGAAGCGCCAATCCAGAGCCTGTCCAGAAACTTGAAGTGCGCATTGATATCATATAAAATCTGATTATTCGGAGAATAAGTAATAAGAGTTGATGGAAAAAACTTCAATCTTGGTGATATGTTAAAAACGTACCCGGTGTTTAACATATACATATAATTCTTCATGTTGTTCTTGAGTACATACTTATTTTTGCTAACGTCAAACTCCTGACCAACAAGCTTCGGAATTGAAAATCCGGCGAAGTAATTCTTCACGGAATAAAAGGCTCCAAAGCTGAAATTTGGAACAACATAAGCTTTTGAGTCTGTAAGGTAATACTCATCACCCGGGTCAAGAACCACAAGGTCTGACCATTTGGTGTTTGTGATATAGAGGCCTGCTCCCAAACCGAAGGCAAGTGTACCGTTCTTCATGTTCAGCTTATAAGCATAATTTGTATTAAAAAGGGTTTCTTTTGTCACTCCGATTTTATCGCTTGAAATGATGAGCCCTAGGCCAAGTTTTTCCTCTGAAACAGGGGCATCCATCGCCAATGTCATTGTTTCAGGTGAGCCTTTAATACCGACCCATTGCTTGCGATAGAATGCTGCCATATTGAAGACTCCTCGTGTACCGGCATAGGCCGGGTTTATTGATAAGGGGTTCAGCATATACTGGTTTGTGACCGGGATCAGTTGTGCTGACAGATTCAATGGAATTAACAGAAAAATCAGAATTCTCAGGATTATTTTCATTTTATCTTTTTATTATAATATATCCGCTGATGGACTTAATTTCTGAAGGGCTTAAAATAAAAAAGTAAGTATCATCAGGAAGAGGATTTCCGCTGTAATCCTTTCCATCCCAATTATTTTTATAATCATTATCATAGTATACTTTTCCGCCCCACCTGTTAAAAATTGTCAGGCCGGTTTTTCCTATCGATTCAATTCCTTTCAGTACGAAATAATCGTTTTTGCCGTCCATATTAGGGGTTATGAGGGTCGGAATGACCAGATTATTCACCAATATATTTACAGTATCAGATGATATGGGGCAAATCCCGTTTGATACACTCCAGACAAAGCTGTTTTTCCCGAGCGAAAGCCCTGTTACTTTTGTCAGACTGTTATTCTTATCGCTGAACTCTCCTGTACCTGTCAGTACGCTCCATTCTCCGGTTTCCCAACTCTTTAAGTCATTTGCTTCAAGATTTGTTTCAAAAATGTAACCAATGGATTGATCAATTCCTGCATTGACTTCCGGTTTTTCCCTTACATCTACTTCAACCTGGTCAGAGTTTTTGCATCCCCATTGATCAGTCAGCGTTACTTCGTATAAAGTTGTGATATCAGGTGTGGCAATTGGATTAAATACAACCGGATTATTAAGGTATTTTGACGGAGTCCAGAGGAATGACCCTGTTCCTGAAGCACTTAGCTGAACAGATTTTCCCAGACAGACGGCAAGGTCAGATCCTGCTTCTACTGCCGGTGGACTGTGAAATACCACCCTAATGACATCGACAGAAGAACAGTTGGAATTTATTTCAGTCCAGGCAAAATCGTAATTTCCATATTGCGACACAGTGACAAGGGCATCAGGATAATTTGCACCTGGAGTAAAAATTGCATCACCTGGCCCATTGACTTTGCTCCAGGTCCCTGTACCTCCTTCTGGTATGGCATTAAGCTTAAAGTCCTTGTCACATTCGTCTCCCCCGTTGCCTGCATTTGCCGAGATGTTTTGATCGAAATTGACAATGACGTCCCCATATGAAGAACACAGCCCTTCAATTTCTGTCCATCTGAATGTATAGCTACCGTAAGCAGACACGGTTACAATCGCACCGGGGCTATTGGCATTCGGCGAAAAGGATGCTGTTCCGGGGCCTGATACTTTAGTCCAGGTACCCGTTCCGAAAACGGACACCGCATTCAATGCAAAACTTAGGCCACATTCATTTCCACCATTTCCAGCATTCACAACCTGACAAGGCAGGGTTGTGGCGGTTAGCCTAACAGGTGAATTTTGAAGCCTCGACTTGCTGTCAGCAGCAACAATATATAGAGTGTAAATCTGACCGGAGTTGGTTACATTTATCAAATACTGAAGTGTCTTTCCAATGTCATTTTTCTTTACAGACAGGGAACCCGCTGAAACTATTGTTCCGCCGGGATTTGTCAGTGCACTGTTTTTAACAAATGCTGAAGTCTGCACAGATGCATTGTCAAAATTATAAACAATGAAATAGACTGTGCCTGCCCGGTCAATACCAAATGTCAAAGTCAGGGTGAATGACCCTTCAGCTTGCACCGAAGGTGTGCCTGAAACCCATACCGGTTGAGCATCAGCCTTGTCGACAGCTAAAAATATTATCGGAGAAAAAATTGCAAGTATCCTTCCTAATCTTTTCATATTTTCCCGGTCATCTATCTTCGAATAACCACGTAACCGCTAATAGCTTTACTTTTTTCAGGTCTAAGGATAAAAAAGTACGTATCCTCAGGCAGAGGTCTGTTTTTATCGTCTACCCCATTCCATTTATTATCATATTTTGGGTTTTCAAATACTTTCGCCCCCCATCTGTTGAAAATAAGAAGAGATGTACTGCCAAGAGTTTCAATTCCGTTTATGACGAAATAGTCGTTCTTACCGTCAGAGTTTGGTGTAATAAGGGTGGGAATTATGAGGTTGTTGACTTTTATAATAACCGTGTCAGCATCAGATTGGCAGACGCCGTTCGAGACAGTCCATATGAAACTGTTTATTCCAAGAGAAAGATCCTTTACTGCCGACAGAGGATCATTCGGGTTAGTAAACTCACCGGTTCCTGAAAGAACTGTCCATTCTCCGGTCTGATCTGCTGAAAGTGCAGAGCCTTCAAGGTTTGTTTCAAATATGTATTCCAGCAACTGATCAGGGCCCGCATTTGCAACAGGTATAGCTCTGACTTCAACATTTACATCGTCGGAGTTTTTACATCCCCATTGATCAGTAAGTGTTACTGTAAAGACAGTTGAGGTAACCGGTGTTGCCACCGGATTTGAAATTGTTGCATTATTCAGGAGATTTGCTGGTTTCCAGAGAAATGTTCCCGTTCCGGTTGCATTAAGCTGAATGCTTGATCCCTTGCAGACTGCTGTATCTGAACCCGCGTTCACTGCCGGCAAATCATGAAAAGTGACTCTTATAATATCGCTGGATGTACACTGGCTGTTAACAATGGTCCACGCAAAATCGTATCCCCCGAATGCAGAAACAGTAACTGTAGCATTTGCATGACTGGCATCCGGGGTAAAAGTCGCAGTTCCGGGTCCGTCTACAAATGACCAGGTACTTGTTCCAATACCTGCAACAGCATTAAGGGCAAAAGTCTTGCCGCATACATCACCTCCCGCTCCGCCATCTGCCGATGGCTGTTGTATAAACGCCACTGATATTGAAGCGCTGTTCGAGCAGGTGCCGTTCACCTCAGTCCACTTAAATGTATATGTGCCGTAAGCGGTTACCGTGACTTTTGCAGTTGCAATATTTGCATTGGGGCTAAATGTCGCTGTACCCGGTCCTGAAACCTTAGTCCAGGTCCCTGTTCCAACGCTTGGGGTTGCAGTAAAGTTAAATACTTCTCCGCAGTTATTGCTGCTTCCCGTGCCGGCATTGGCCACCGGCTGCTGGTAAAAATTGACTATTACAGTGGCATTGCTTGTGCAGGTGCCATTGGTTTCAGTCCATCTGAATGTATATGTTCCGTATGCCGATACCGTCACTATTGCACCGGGAGTGTTTGCATTTGGTGAGAATGTAGCTGTACCCGGACCTGTGACTAATGTCCATAATCCTGTTCCGACACTTGGGACAGCATTAAATGTGAAATTAAGGTCACACTCATTTCCGCCTGTCCCGGCATTTGCAACAGGTTGCTGATAAAAATCGACCGTAATCACTGCGTTGCCTGAACATGGTCCATTGGTTTCTGTCCAGCGGAATGTATATGTACCATATGCTGATACTGTCACTATGGCACCGGCAGTGTTGGCATTTGGTGAGAATGTAGCTGTACCCGGGCCTGTGACTAACGTCCATAATCCAGTTCCGACACTCGGGACAGCATTCAATGTGAAATTAAGGTCGCATACGCTTCCTCCGGTACCTGCGTTAACAACCGGAACTGCGTAGACGTAGGCTCTGGTTGATGCCGTATCGCGACAACCATTGGCGTTAGTAACGGTCAGAATATATACTCCGGCCATGGCAGTAGTAGCGGCTGTCGAAACAGTCGGATTTTGCAGGATGGAAGTAAAGCTGTTCGGGCCGGTCCATGCGTAGGTGGTCATCCCGTTAGGACCGCCGGTCAGGCTTAAAGCTGATCCGACACATACAGGTCCGTTATTTGATGCTGTTGCTACAGGCAATGCAACAACTGTTATAGTTCCTGTAGCAATCGCCTGTGTGCATGTACCTGTAGTAGTGACAGTATAATTAAAAATTCCCGGTACAGAAGGAGTTCCGCTAATGGTAAAGATACCTCCGCTATATGATCCGGTCACACCTGTCGGTAACCCTGTGGCTCCTGCACCTGTCCCCCCTCCTGAAACTGAATATGTTATATTAGTGATGGCTGAATTGACACAGACAGTCTGATTGCTGGTACCGGCAGCGGAGGTCAATGTAATACCTGCATTGAGGACCACTATGATTGTACCTGTCGCTGTAGCCTGTGTGCATGTACCTGTTGTGGTCACCGTATAACTGAAAGTTCCGGTTGCAGTCGGGATCCCGCTTATGGTAAATACTCCGCTGCTATATGTTCCGGTCACACCAGCCGGTAATCCCGTAACACCAGCTCCCGTTCCCCCTCCTGTGATTGAGTATGTTATACCTGTAATAGAAGTATTGGCACACACCGT
The DNA here is from genome assembly GCA_963789985.1 of uncultured Bacteroidales bacterium. Lineage (GTDB taxonomy): Bacteria > Bacteroidota > Bacteroidia > Bacteroidales > VadinHA17 > LD21. The sequence continues at coordinate 67,059 of CAWBNA010000010.1, forward strand.
CTGATTGTTTGTTCCGGATGCAGAGGTCAGGGTAATTGCGGCATTGGGGTTTACGGTCAATGTTCCCGAAGCAGAGGCCTGCACACAGGGACCTGTCGTTGTCACTGTGTAATTGTATATTCCTGATACAGTTGGCGTTCCGCTGATCGTAAAAGTCCCGCTGCTGTAAGAACCAGCCACTCCGGTTGGAAGTCCGGTCGCTGAGGCACCGGTTCCTCCACCACCAATTGAATAGGTTATATTGGTTATGGCAGTGTTTATGCAATGAGATTGGATATTGGTTCCGTTTCCGGAGCTCAGTGTGATTGTTGAATTCGCGTTGACAGTTATTGTTCCGTTTGCCGTAGCCTGCATGCATGTACCGGTAGTCGTAACAGTATATGTAAACGTACCTGAAACAGAAGGTGTACCGCTTATCGTAAAGACACCTCCGCTGTACAAACCTGTTACGCCTGTTGGCAGACCTGAAGCAGATGCACCTGTTCCTCCTCCCGACACTGAATATGTTATGGCAGTTATGGGGTTATTGATGCAGACTGTCTGACTGTTGGTACCTGCACCTGAGGTAAGGGTTATTGATGCATCCGGATTGACCTGTATTGTTCCGGTAGCTGATGCCTGCGTGCATGGCCCATTTGTCGTAACGATATAATTAAAGGTTCCTGTAACAGACGGGGTACCGCTGATGGTAAAAGTACTGCTGCTGTAAGTACCTGTCACTCCTGTCGGAAGCCCTGTAACTGTGGCACCGGTTCCTCCCCCACCGATCAAATATGTAATGTTGGCAATTGGCTTATTGATACAAACGGTCTGTGAAGTCGTTGTTGGACCTGAGGTCAGGGTAATAGTCGAATTCTGATTGACAATAATGAAACCGCTTACTACTCCGGCGCAGCCTGAGGTAGTCACAACGTAAGTAAATGATCCTGAAACTGAAGGAGTGCCTGAAATAGTAAATGTCTCATTAACCGAATTATATAAGCCACTTACTCCAGTCGGTAACCCGGTTACAGTGACGCCCGTAACTGATGATGCAAGAGTGTAGACAATTGTTGTGATTGAAGTGTTGATACACACAGTCTGATTATCCGACCCTGGTCCTGAAGATAATGCGATGCATTGTGCATTTAAATGCTGAGCTGACAGTAATAAAACAGCACTCGATATTAAGATTTTAATATATTTCATCAGGTTCTGAATATTAACTTTATTTTATAAAGATTCCATAATCTTAATTATGCTTTACTCCTGTCCCGGGTTTTTCTTCATTTGTTAACATTTTGTAAAACAAATCAGAATAAGAATTCTTTCACAAATCTTCAATCCATAAAACAGGATCAGATAATATTTGGTTGCAGAATACAATCTTCCTATTATTAAGGCTAATTTAATTAATTATTGAAACATCCGGAATTTAATTTGACAAACTGAATGAATTCATACGTAAACATGCTGGGTTTCAATTATAAAAAAAACTTCCGTCGCCGGAAGTCTTATTAAACAGTTTTTTTGAATTCGCAACAAGTCCGGTGCCAGGCTTGCTTTACAGATTTTTCGGATTAAAAGCGACACTTGCTGTTCCGAAAGTAGAGACCATTGCATCGCCCGCAAAGCTTTTGTAAGGTTTTGCTTCAAGGCTCTTGTCAAGAATGCCTTTGACACAGGATATCTGATCTTTAATAAAATCAGAAGACATCGGAACACCGTGGCCTGGGAAAATTGTCGTAAATTCTGATAATCGTTTTTCCTGTTTCTCAAGAGAAGACAGATATTCGTGAAGCGGCCTGCATGTCGGAAGGAAAAGCCAGACAAGAATATTGTTATTGTCACCTGTAAAAAGCAACTTATTCCCGATATCAAGAAGGCATATCTCTCCGGGAGTATGACCTGGAGTCTCCATTACCTGAACATTGCGGCCTCCAAGTTTGAATACATAACCTTCGCGGACAGGCAAAAGTTTAGTATCAAAGATTCTTCCTTTATACAAATCGCCCTCAGCCGGTTTCTGACCCTGGAGCATCGTCTTTAACATTCCATCCCTGTTTTCAGAAGTACTGGTGGCCTTTGCAGCATCGATATCGGCCGGATGTAAATAAACCTTTTCAAACTGGTAATTTGCTCCTGTATGATCAGGATGTCCATGCGTGTTTACTACAATAAGGGGTTTATCTGTTAGTTTTTTAACAACTGATACCAGGTCGGCTGCTCCTATTCCCGTATCGATAACAAGAGCACTGTCGGTGCCGACAACAAGGTAAATGTTTGCAGCCTTGTGATCATCGATCTGCCATACGTTGTTTCTTATCTCTTTCACCGAAAACCAGTTGGAAGAAGCACTTAACCTGGTCAAAAACTCGAGTTGTTCCCTGTGCGGAAGTGGAACTGATTTCACCTGGTCGTCCAGTTCAATTACCCTGGGGGAATTACTATCGAATGCGGGCCATTCAGGTAAACCTGGTCCGTTAGGGTTTCCCGTTTTAGCAAAATTCACCCAGTAAGATGACATTATTTCAGAGAGGTCAAAATCCCATTTTACGAAAGGCCTGTTCCACAGTTTCAATGTTTTAAGGGCATAGCCGAATTCCGATGAATGGAAAGCTCCGTAATTTGGCTCGCCGGGAGGAACATGAGTAAAATAATAAAGGTAGGCTTTACATTTCCCCGTCAGGCTCTGCATTTTCGCCCAGTTATAGTTCTGCCATCCAAAGAACATCTGAGCCGCAAGCTTCTGAGACTTTTGTGCTTCGGCATCATCTCCTGCCGGAAACAGCTTAAGGAAATCATTTGCCTTCTCCCCATAGGTCTTTATAGCGTCTGCCTTATAAGTCTCAGCGTTCTGTAGGGGTCCCATTGAAAAGCCATCATCAGCATTCCATCCGGTGATAAGGGGAACATCATTCTGTTTTCCTGATCCGAACACTTCATCGGCAGGCATTACTACTACCCTGTCAATTGTGATTCCCCATCTACCCTGCATCTTAAGCAATTCTTCAGCAGATTTGGATCTGAGTTCCTTAATATTTGCAGCTCCGGCTTGCTGGGCAAATTTTGTTCCTGATGCCTCGGCTGCTTTAAGATCAGTTACTATCCCGCTGTTTGCAGCAAACATACCGCCACTCTGGCCTATGGCTTTCTGGAAAAGACCTTTGGCCAGCGGTGAACACATTAATGCATTAACGCTGAATGATCCGGCCGACTGCCCGTCAATAGTCACATTATCCGGGTTGCCGCCAAACGCTGCAATATTCCTCTTAACCCACTTCAAAGCTGCAATCTGGTCGAGAATACCATAGTTGCCCGATACCTTATCCGGTGACTCGGCCGACAGTTCGGGATGTGCCAGAAAGCCAAAAACTCCCAGCCGATAATTAATTGTTATAAAAACTACACCCTTCTTTGCCATTTCTTCACCGTCATAAAGGGGTACTGTTCCTGATCCGCCAGTGAAAGCTCCACCATGGATCCAGATGATCACCGGACGTTTTTCATTTGCTTTTTTTGCAGCAGTCCAGATGTTAAGGTAAAGGCAATCTTCGCTGAGAGGTGCTTCAGGTGCCATGAACTCCTTGGACCACATCATGAAAGGAACTGGTTTGGCCTGCATGGCGCTGGCCGGTGGTGTTATGCACTTTTTTATTCCTTTCCAACCTTTTACTGGCTGAGGAGGTCTCCATCTAAGGTCTCCCACAGGAGGTGCAGCAAAGGGAACACCCTTGAAAACTGTCACTTTGCCGATTTTATAGCCAGATATTGTACCTCCTTCAACCCCGACCTTGTTTAATGGCTGTGTTCCGGAAATATTTCCGGAACACAGCATAAAAAGCGCAGGTATTAAAATACTTGCTATCTTTTTCATCGATCTTTATTTTTAATAAAACTATAATGCTTTAATTTTTGTAGTTTGCAACTCTCCGGTCATTTATCACACCCTTCCAGTTAAGGCCAAAACCGAAATCATATTTATTGCCCTCACCGTCGGTATAGCATTTCATATCCCTGGGAACGTCTTCGGACTGTTCCTCAACCGTCTTCATGTCAAAAGGCATTTGAAACGGCAGGAGAGCCGATGGTTCGGAAGCGCCGGATATAATATCAAGCAAAGCCTGATCCTGAACTCCAAAATGAACAAGAATGGCATTTGCATTTTTCTCTATTTCCGAGAAAACCATAGGATTGGAAACATTGATCACTACAACCACAGGTTTGTTTCCCATTTTGGCTTTTGTATCGTTTACCATTTTCATATCATTGGAATTCCTCGCAGTGACAGTTTTGCCCTTATAGGAACGGTTAGTAAAATTCTCAAACGGACTGCCGCCTGCAATACTTGTCGCTCTTGCAAAATAGGCTTTGTACGTCCCGTATTGAAGTGATATCGGGACGTATCCATTACCGCCCGATTTCAGGTCCTCCTTATCATAGCCAGATCCGCCTGAAGGGCTAGAAATGGGTACTAGAGCAAAATCAGCATCCTGAGGTTTTTCTACTACCTTAAAGTACTTTCCAACAATACCAAGATTCATCGGATCACTCCAGTTTTCAGGAGTCTCCCTGCCAAACCAGTCCCTTCCTGCCGGTGTATATCTCTTTGGGACATAAACCTTCAGCTCTTTTTTCAGGGGAAGCGTATTAGATTGGTTTTTCAGCATGACAACTGAACGAAGCTGTGCATCATAGCCTGCTTTCATAAAATCAGGATTGCCCACTGTTTTTGCTGATGCAGCCGGTTCAAGGTATGGATTCTCAAAAAGTCCCACCCTGAAGATATTGCGGAGAAGGCGCACAGCAGATTCTTCAAACCTTTTTCTCATGAATTCCTCACCATGTTCCTTCACGCCCATTTTATAAGCCTCAAGAACCGGACCCTTGTCATTGTTTCCGCCAAACTGGTCAACCCCGGCCATAATTACCTTGTAATGCCTCTCAGCTACTGTCAGTTTTTCAACTCCCCAGCATTTTCCTTCGAATTTCTCAACTGCTGTGACATCATTGGTGATTCCCCAATCGGTACACACTACTCCATCGTAGTGATATACTCCTCTTAGCAAGTCGTTTATAATGTACTTGCTGTAACTGTTGCCGACATTTTCGCCGTTTTTTGTATCCTGGTTGTAGGAAATTGTATAGTAAGGCATTACAGCAGATGCAATACCTGTAGGGCCATTAAGCCTGAAAGCTCCTTCGGTAAACGGTTTAAGATTATCCTTAAGGTCGTTACCCGGATATATAGCATAAGCTCCGTATCCGAAATGTGCATCACGGCCTCCTTCTTCAGGTCCTCCACCGGGCCAGTGTTTTACCATGGCATTAACGCTGTGGTAGCCCCAGCCTCCTGAAATCTCAAATCCCTTCTCAGAAGTCTGAAACCCATCAACATAAGCCCTCGCCATATCTGACGCCAGTCTGGGATCCTCTCCCATTGTCCCGTTAAACCTTGCCCATCTTGGTTCTGTTGCAAGATCGATCTGCGGCGATAAGGCCGTGGCTATTCCTAGAGCCCTGTATTCAATTGATGCAATCTCACCGAATTTTCTCATCACTTCAGGATCAAAAGTAGCTGCAATCCCAAGCGAACCCGGCCACATCGAAATCTGGCCTCCCGATCCCGCATTGTACTCTGCAAATGGCATCGTATTATTCCGCGGATCAGAGCTGCTGTTAACGGGAATACCCAATCCTTCTCCTTCAACAAGCGCCTGAGCATTGTTATTCCATTGGGCAGCAACCGCAGGTGACTCAACAGTTGTGATAAGGACATGCCTAAGGTTATCATCCGTCAGGAATTTAACCTGCTGATCCGAAAGGTCGGTGGCTTTAGCTCCGCTTTCCTTAAAGGATTTTCCGCCATAGGTTCCACCCATTCCCGGAATAAATCCTCCGGCTGCAACCGGTATGGACTGGTGACTGCTGTAAAGCATCAGTCCGGAAATTTGTTCGATTGACATTCTTTTTGCCAGATCCCTGGCACGTTCATCAGCAGACAGACGCCAGTCTTCATAAGGATCAAGCTTCCCGTTTCGGTTTAAATCCTTGAATGCAAATCCGTTAACGGTAAGTATTTTGACACCCGATGAAGGAGAGTACCCAAGGGTCTGACCTCCATTGTTCAGCACCAGGTTAAAACTGCCTTTGCTCTCTTCCTTCCATTTTTTACTGCATCCGGGAGCTATTACCAATACGAATGCCATTACCGGCAAAATAATGATTTTGCTTATATTTTTCATTGCAATATCTTAAGTTGTCTATTTAGGCCTTAATTCGTTGATCTTAACCTGTGGCAAAAGAGCAGATGATTCTTTTTTCACAACAATATCGCTGCCAGCCTTGAATGAGGCCGTAAGTCTGATGTCTTTTGAGGAAGCCCCGATCCTAACGGTATAAGTTCCGGCTTCTGCTTTCCATGCTGAACCAGCAGGGTCGAATGATGCCAGATCAGCCTTATTAATGTCAAAACTAAGTGTCTGTGATTCACCAGGTTTCAATAGTTTTGTTTTTGCAAATCCCTTGAGTTCCATAACCGGCTTATCAATGCTTTTTGCAGGCGCTGAAAGGTAAAGCTGTGCGACCTCTTTTCCTTCAGTCTTGCCTGTATTCTTAACATCAACAGTTACCGTAATCTTACCGGCAAATTTTGCAGAACTCAGTTTCAGGTTGCTGTATTCAAATGATGTATATGACAAACCGTAACCAAATTCATAAGAAACAGGTACATTAAAGGTTGTGTTATATCTGTATCCCACATAGATACCTTCAACATAAATCATTTCTGCGGGTTTGGGATTCATAAATGAAGCTATCATGTCATTTTCGCCTGATTTCTTCTGTTCATCCTGCGGGTTCAGCAGGCTGCCCGGGAAGTTCTTTGCCGACGGCACATCCTCATATTTCAGAGGGAATGTTGCGGCAAGTTTCCCGGATGGATTGGCTTTTCCAATAAGAATATCAGCTATTGAATTTCCAGCCTCCTGGCCTCCCTGCCATGCCAGCAGAATCGCATCAGGCAGATCTTTCCAGCTTGCAGTTTCAATGACTCCGCCGACGTTAAGAATTACTATCACTTTTTTGTTCTTTTCATGAAAGGCCGCTGAAACAGTCTTTATCATATCCATTTCACTTGCTGAAAGCAGGAAATCTCCTGCAACTGCCTTTCTGTCAAATCCTTCCCCCTGACTTCTGCCTATTGTAATAATAGCAGCATCAGAAACATTGGCCATGCTGATAGCAAGGTCACGGTTGACATCAAATTCAGCAATTGGCTCAGAACCCATTAAAAAGCCCCGGCTTCTGGGTTTACCTTCTTTTGCCACTTTCACATAGGAAGAATAAAGTCCGCTAAGGTTTTCATTAACTGTAAGTCCGGAACTTTGCAGGCCTTCCACAAGTGAAATACTGTAAGCCTTGTTCACCTCGCCGCTGCCGGTTCCTCCGGTTATTATATCATATGAAGTGTTTCCAAAAGCAGCAAATTTCCTGACATTTGAAGAAAAAGGAAGAGTGGAATTTTCATTTTTCAGCAGTACCATTCCTTCGGTTGCAGCCTGACGGGTGACCTGTGCATGTGCTTTCAGATCAGGCTTATTTGAGTACTTATATCCCTTAAACCTCGGTGATTGAAGAACAATATTCAGAATCCTTTCAACATTCCGGTCAAGGACTTTCACATCAAGCTTACCTGATTTCACCGCTTCAAGGATTGCTTTAAACTGATTTGGCGTCCCTGGCATCAAAAGGTCATTGCCTGCATTCATCTGGGCAACCGGATCCTTACCTCCGAACCAGTCAGTCATTACAAATCCCCTGAAGCCCCAGTCGTTTCGGAGCACTTTCGTTAAAAGATCATAATTTTGGGATGTATATGTGCCGTTAAGCAGGTTATATGACGACATCACCGTCCAAGGTCTGGCTTCCTGCACTGCGATTCCGAATCCTTTCAGATAGATCTCACGCAAAGCCCTTTCACTCACTACTGCATTTACCGACATCCTGTTAGTTTCACAATTGTTTGCAGCAAAGTGTTTTATTGAAACACCCACACCCTGCGATTCGATGCCGCTGACCATTGCTGCAGCCATCTTTCCGGTAATAAGGGGATCTTCTGAATAATATTCAAAGTTTCTTCCGCAGAGAGGATTTTTTTGAATGTTCATACCGGGTCCCAAAAGAATATCAACGCCATATTCCAGAACTTCATTTCCCATTGCCTGCCCGACTTTTTTCACAAGGTCCGGATCCCACGTTGAAGCCAGTAACGATGCAACAGGGAATGCGGTGCAGTAATAAGTGTTATTATCATTCTGACGTATGGGACTTATCCTTAATCCTGCGGGTCCGTCAGCAACAATTATCGAAGGAATACCAAGCCGTGGAATGGCATAGGTTGATCCGGCCGAACCAGCAACAACTTCTTTCTCACGACGGCTAAACATGTCTTGCATCCCGGGCGCAGGAGAATTTGCATCAGCACCGGGAGCACCAGGAGCACCGGGAGCACCGGGAGCACCGGGACCTGCATTACCAGATGAAGGGAGGGCAGGCATACTCATCCCCCTGCCTACGACAAGAGCAGCCTTTTCTTCGAGGGTCATGGCAGAAATCACCTTACTGACCGGGTCCTTACCCAGTTGAGGTAAATTCTTTACAGCTGTCTGTGCATTAATTAACAACCCTGTTGATATTAACAGGATAAAAAGAGTGAATTTGTTTTTCATAACTGATTTATTATTAAGTAATAGGATAAATTTTACACGTGAAGAATCAATTTCCGCGCGTTAAATATCAGACAATCATGATTTGACTTTTATTCAAATATTCATGTGTAAATAATTTTGATTTTAATGGTCACATGGAACCCACATGGTTGGAGAGGCATTTATATTCTTGTTTGTTTTTGGATAACATGTAGGTTTCATATGGTTTATTTGAAAAGCAATGGGGCAAATTCGGAAAGGTAAAGACGCCAATTGGCCCATGTATGACCTCCGGTACTTTCACGGTATGTGTATTTGAAACCATGACTGTCCAGATCAGTTTTCAGCTTTACAACTGACTGGTAAAGGAAGTCATCTTTGCCAACACCGATCCAGTATAATTTGTATCCGCTTTTTTTAAGGGCTTCTATTTTTGCACTTCTTTCCTTTTCAATTTTTTCGGCATCCTGGTTCTGGGGTCCAAAATTCATCAGCCCCATGCTGAAAACGCCGACATAGCTGAACATGTCCGGATTGTCGTTGGTAATTGTCTGGGTTTGACCTCCTCCCATGGATAGTCCGGCAATTGCCCTGTGATCCTTATCGGAATAAACGCGGTAATTCCTTTCTATGAAAGGAACAACATCCTTTACAAGATGCTCTTCAAATTTACCTGCATATTTTGTAAATGCTGCCATCCCCTGTTCGCCCGGGACCTGAACAAATGGAATTTCATTCTGAGCTCCGGCCTGATTGGCATTTCCGTTTGTCATCACCACTATCATTGGCTTTGCTTTTCCTTCTGCTATCAGGTTATCCATTATCTGGGCCGCGCGTCCCATGTTTGTCCAGGCATCTTCATCTCCTCCTGCACCGTGAAGCAGAAAAAATACAGGATATTTATCCTTGCCGGTTTCATATCCGGCAGGGGTGTAAACATATAACCTTCTGTCCATTCCAAGCACAGCTGATTTATACCACACTTTTGTGACAGTTCCGTGAGCGACTCCCTCCTTTTGAATATAAAGGTCCGATTCAGGTCCCGGTATAATAAAGAAATTTTCATATCTCGAACCATCGCGGCGTACCTGAACGTTATTCGGGTCAATCGTCCTTACTCCGTCAATTATTAATGAGTAACCGTAAAGTTCCGGCTTTAAAGGGCCGACAGTGATGGAGAACAAGCCGGTATCATTTCTGGCAAGGTTTTCACTTGCACCATATCCTGTCATCCACTCCCCGGAAATTGCAATTTTGGAAGCCTCTTTCGTGTAAACCCTGAAGGTTACTTTATTGTCAGGCAATATTTCAGCCGATCTTGGCATAACAGGCATTCTGAAAGCAGGACGTGCAGGTGGAGCTGCAGCAGGTTGTTTAACCGGTTCCTGAGAATTCCCTGTAAAGGAGATCGAAAACAAAATTGTGATAAATGTTACAAATACAGATTTTCTTAGATATTTCATTTCTTTTAAATTAATAAGATCATTTATTTAATCTGAATCACTCCGGTTAATTTAATTGCTGACAGAGCATCTTCAGCAAGTTTCCAGTTATTGTCAAAGCTTCCCTGGGCGATTGTATTATCGGGGCTATCCTTAAAAAGTACAAAATCCTTATATTTTTTTAGCATCTCAATTTTTGCGCCCATGAATGCCATTCCCGGCTGATCAGCAGCCTTCTTTACGGGAGTCCACCAGTATAATCCGGAATTTATCAATACGTAATGTTTGTTAAGGGGGAAAATATAAACCAGGCCATAATCTTTAGCATTGCTGCTGAGATGCATAGGGAGCCTGTCAGCAAATTTCTCTATTATTGAGTTGGTCTCTCTTGTGCCGAACAGAATAAGATTTGAATTATCATAATCACTCTGGCGCACCTCCTTATCAGAAACGACCCTCGGGAAGACCATAATTCTTCCTCCCATGCCTGTCCAATCAGCAGCCTGTTCAGCCTGTGCCCTTCTTTCGGCAAGCTCCTCTTTGGTAGGATTGCCTCCTGTACCATAAACATAAATGTGATTGCTGCTGACTGCAGCATACATTGGGCCCTCGGCACCCTGCTGTTTTGATGTAAGACCAGGAGTGAATTTCCTGTTTATCCACGAACCATTTGATTTCATGAATGAAACAGCATCGGCAGTCTTTACTGAGAAAGGGTTCCCGTCAACTTTCAGGCTGAGTTTCTGGGCCGGATTGAACTGGGGATGGCCAGCCAGATTCAGCGTGAAAGCATCAAGTCCCCCTGATGTAATTTCAATGACATTAGGCCCAGTGAATTTGGCATCGATACTTGCAAGCGACCCGGGAGTGAAGTCATCGTATTTAACCCAGTAAGCTTTATTATATTTATACCATTTTGTATTGAATTTTACCTGCTGTGGAAACGGATCTCTTGTAAACTGGGAGAACCAGTCAAAAATAAATCCATCCTTATAAGCGTATTCCCAGCTGTTGTGACCAATGCCCGGGTATTCAACATAATCAAACCTCGGGGTTGCAGACTCAAATTTTGCCTTCCAGTCCTGAGCAGTCTTGAATAAAAAGTCCTTATCCCCTATGAAGAGGTGTACCGGCAGATTTAACGCATTTGGAGCAAGATAGGCTGCTTCATCAGGGGGGGCCGGACAGCAGGGAGCAATTGCTGCCCAGACATCAGGACGTGTAAGTCCGAGCCAGATTGTTCCTCCGCCTCCCATTGAAAGGCCTGTCAGATATATACGGTTCTCATCAATTGAAAAACGGTTTTTCAGATCGGCAATCATGTCATATACATCCTGTTCAGGTATTCCCTGATAACCTGCCGTTCCTCTTGCAAGAGGTACTGCAACAATAAAATCGACCTCTTTCAGCTTCGGAAAATAGCGTGTGGCTTCAAGATCACTCTCCACCGGAACATTTCCTGGTTTTATAAAATCCACTCCCTGAGTGTTACCCTGACCGAAGACACGGCGCAAACCCAGACGGTGATTCGACCATGCCCCATGAAGGAAAACCACGAGAGGATATTTCCTCGATTCATCAAAGTTGTTCGGGATATAGACAGAATAAGGCTGGTCAGTTTCATCAGCTGCAGAGAAAAATGAAAGGTCCTGCGGACCCGTTTTCAATCTCTGCCCCAATAAATTCCAGCTTATCAGAAATAAAAGTAAAACTGCAAAAAACGAAATTGCAAAAGGCTTGATTTTTTTCATTTCAATTGATATTTATACAGATTAAGGTTATCCAAATTATGACAGTTTTCTACACCAAAAGCTGAATGAAATTGTATTTGAAAAATCATCATGCAAGGTAACAAAAATGACTGATTTTTCATTCTCCGGATAAATTATCTTGAAATTCATCAGGCATAGAATGCAGTGTCCCAATCATTCCGAATACAGATACATACGGCTGTCGGTCATAATAATTATTTGTCCTTTGCGTTTATCATAAAGTGGGAAATTTTCAAATGTTAAAAACAGGCAAATGAAAAAAAATAGTCTACAAATCGTGAGATACATCTTTACCGTACTGCTGATGATGAGTGCAGGAAAGATTGGAAACTGCCAGAGTACAATGCCTGAAGTACTAAATACCGGAACTCTTAAGGAACAGATGGATTACATAAGTGATAAAACAAAAATCTATGATGATTACAGGGCTATCAGGGAAGACATGTTTCAGAAGATAAAAAGCAATGCCATTGATTCACTGAATGCGGAAAATAACAAGGTTGTATTTTTAAAGAATATCAATGCTTCAAGAAACAAATCAATTGATTCACTAAGTTCTGCTCTTGAATCAACAAAACTGGACCTTGACAAGGTTACAAAAACTAAAGACTCATTCAGTATTTTCGGAAATGATATCAGCAAGAGCATATATAATGCCGTGATGTGGACTGTCATTATCCTCCTTGCAGGTATACTGGTACTTGGATTCCTTGCATTCAAAAGGGATCAGACAGTAACGAACAGAACAAGAAAGGAGTACGATGATCTCAGGAAAGAATTCGAGGCCTACCGCAAAGCATCAAGAGAGGCCCGTGAGAAGATGTCAATGGCTCATTTCAATGAAGTCAGGAAACTCAGAGGCGCATGATGTAAGGGCTTCTGTAGTTTCTTGAAAGCATTTCATCTGCCTCCCTGTCATTAATAAAATTTTCCTTTTCACTATTAAAATCGAGTTTTCTTCCCAGCCGGTAGGAAATATTTGCCAGCAGCGGCAATGCTGATGAATAAAATCCCCCTTTGACCTGGCAATGAAGGGTTTCATCCTTTCCCGACCTCACTGCATCGAGGAAATTTGCAAAATGCTCTGTACCGCCGGGCGCGGCAAGAAAAGTCGGATCCATTACTTTCGTATCTGTTTCTTTTGATCCGGCAAAAGGCTCCTTGTCACGCATATGGAATGCTTTCCATGTACCTTCGTTAAGTTCAAGATAACCTTCAGTTCCATAAAAGATATTGCCTATTCTGATTCCCAGGCTTGATTCATCATTTGTAAAACGGCCTCTTGTCTCAAATTCCAGCATCTTCCCATCACTGTACTTAAAAAGGGATGTTTGTGTATTTGGTGTCTCCTGCGCACATTCAGCAGGATTTATCCCATATAAGCCGCCCATTGAGAATACTGAAACAGGATGCTCATTTTTATTCAGGCCCCAGCGGGCAATATCAAACTGATGAGGCCCCTGGTTGCCTGTGTCGCCATTGCCTGTTGCCCAGAACCAGTGCCAGTTATAATGAACTCTTTTTTCATTGTAGGGACGCCAGGATGCCGGCCCTAGCCACATATCATAATGTAGCGATGCAGGCGGATTTCCGTCAGGAGCTATTCCGAATGAATCCCTTGGCTTATAGCAGAGGCCCCTGGCCATAAACACATCTCCAATGCCTCCATCGTGCAGGAATTTCATAGCTTCCATGACTCCGTTTATTGACCTGTTCTGAAATCCTATCTGCAGCCTTACATTATATCTTGCAGCTGCTTCGACCATTTTCCTCCCCTCCGAAACATTATGAGAAGCAGGTTTCTCTGCATATACATGCTTACCTGCCTGACAGGCCCATATAGAACCGAGTGCATGCCAGTGATTGGGAACGGCCATTGACACTGCATCTATATCCTTGTCCTCAAATACTTTCCGCATGTCCCATTCAGTATTTACCTTATCTCCTGTTTTCTCAAAAACCAATTTTGCCCTTTCAGCAAAAAACTGTTCGTCAACGTCGCAGATTGTCTTTATGCGGACATTCCTGTTATCCTTCAGTGCACACCAGTTGTCGAGATGATCCTTGCCCCTGCTCCGTATTCCTATAACTGCCATAGTGATACGGTCATTTGAACCCAAAACTGAAGAATAGGCTTTTGGGCTGAGTCCCAATCCTCCAATTGCAATGGCGGCACCTCCTGCTGCAGTTTTCTTTATGAATTCTCTCCTGTTTGTCATATCTATTAAAGATTTATGTTGTCTTATAAATTCTTATAATCCAGGAATATAAAATCAGATGTCAGCAAATTTCGTTTCCGTCAAAAAAGATTCATCTGACACATGATTGAAAGCCGCAAGTGCCAAACATGCTGACAGACTACGTTTTATAAAAAGACGCCGGTTTAAACTTGTTCCCATCTTAACAATTTATTATAACAAAGGGTATCTCAGGTTTTGTCAATAACTGATGACAGGTATAAAGATAAATAAAAATAACACCCTGTTTATCCTGAATTCACTCTTTGATCAATTTCAGTCAGGTTATACCAAAAGTTATAAATAGACAGGTAAGGGGTGCACTCTTTCGCCTGTCCGGTTAAAGCGCCTGGTTCCTTTTAAATAAAGTGACTGCAGAATTTTTCTCATTTCACTATAAAAGATATTTTGATTTTACTTTTCAAACTCTATTTTAAACCCAGGAACTTTCCATGCGGGCATTTTACCTGGTTTTTTAATTATCAGATAGTCCTTCCCCTGTGACCATTTGACTTTAGTATTGCTTCCCAGCATCTTAACTGAAGCAACCCGGCTATCAACAAGATCTGATTTCTTACCCAGTGATTTAATCAGAATATCTTCCGTTGGCAACCCCAAACAAAACGCGTACAGGACATTGTTTTTTGAGGTAAACCGAATATCCCTGGAGCTGAACTTGTAATTCTCATCGAACTGCTCACGTTTGGCAACTTCATTATTATCCGGCTTTTCTCCAAATATTTTCCAGGGACGTGTCCCGTAAATACCTTCGCCGTTTGCTGCTGTCCATACTCCTATTTCATCAAGAATTTCAAGCATATCGGGTTCAAGGTCACCCTCCGGTGTCTGAACCACATTTAATAAGAGGTTGCCATTTTTGCTGACTATGTCAACCAGCATCTGTATAATTTCATTCGCACTTTTATATTTCTGCCCTGTCCGGTAATACCAGTCGCCTATGGAAGTATCGGTTTGCCAGGGATACTGGCTTAAGGTATCTTTAACTCCCCTTTCAAGATCTTCAATCCACCTGCCACCTGAAAATTGTTTACATGTGTAGACAGCATCAAGGGTGCCATTGTTTCGGGCAATATCCTGGTTATAGAAATGGGCGATCAGACTTCTTCCCACGTTTTCAAATGGCATACGGCTGTCTGAATAAAGCAGATCGGGGTGATAATTATCAATAAGCTCCTTTATACTGCTGAACCATTCGATCTGAAATACCAGATTATTTGTCAGCCATCCGGTATCATCAGGAGTTGTAGCAGCGTGGTAAAGGTCGCTGTATTTAGGGTCAGCTCCATCATAAGGTATTCCGGCTTTGGAACCTTTGGTGTCAGACTTATGAGACTCCTGAAACCAGGTAAAGCTGGCGCCAAGATGCTCTGATACACCAAACCTCAAACCCTGCTCTTTTGCTGCTTTTTGCCAGATTCCAACCACGTCCTTATGTGGTCCCATATTGACTGCATTCCACTTGTGGATTTTCGAATCCCAAAGAAAAAAATTGTCATGATGCGTTCCCATGCTTACAAAATATTTTGCTCCGGCTTTTTTATAGAGAGCCATTAGCTTTTCAGGGTCCCATTTCTCAGCTTTCCAGAGCGGAATTATGTCCTTGTAACCAAACTCGGAAGGATGACCATAATGTTCAAGGTGATATTTGTAGGCCGGATCATTTTCCTGATACATCCTTCGGGCGTACCAGTCCCCCTGCCTTGGCACAGCCTGAGGACCCCAGTGCGCCCAGATTCCGAATTTTGCATCACGGAACCATTCCGGATACCGGTATTGCCGGAGTGATTCATCCGTTGGCCTGAAGGGACCAGCGGATATGGCAAGCTTTCCTTCCTGGGCCGTGAGGTTATAGGTAATAATCAATCCCAGAAAGCTAATGATAATTAAATGTCTGATGAGGCTTGTTTTCATAATCTGATATATAAAATTACTGTTGCTTTTTACTTTTTACTTCTTGCTTCCATCTTTGGACTTCGAGCTTCCAACTTCGGGCATACTCAGTACCTTACCTTTATTTTAATTGCCCATTCCACTTCCTTTTCCGATACCACAATCACATACCCTCCCCCGCTGCCGGAAGTGATCGCACCTGAATAATTGGGAAAATACTTTGATTCCATTTCATTCATGACCCAATCAGGCACAGTCAGCGGCAATATTTTTTTCCACGAAATAAAGGTTTCTTTCATAGCCTTGCCTAACCCGTCTGCGTCCTTTTTAAGAATTGCCTGCCAGCATCTGTCACCTGATTCGCCAAGGTCCTTTATTAAAGTTTCATCAAGATGCTTTATTTTCAAAGGATCATAGCCCTGAGGGCGTGGTTCAAGAGGTAAGAGCCAGAGGACATCCGAAAGCCAGTCACATAGTTTTTTATCCGTTGTTGAATCTATTTTTTCAGGCCAGTAACTGCCATTGTAATAAAGTCTGTTGATTCCGGGATACAGCAATCCTATATGATCCTGTGAACCTGAAATATATGTCTTTCCGGGAGGATTCTCAGCGCCGAAAAGGAGCCTGGCATTCTGCTCGTGGTCACCATCAGGATACCTGTCACCCCAAATCTTTATCCCTGTATTTCTGGAACTGGTAGCAAGACCTGACCTCTCATTAAAATTCCTGGTGGGCCGGATTTGTGCAACAACGACTGATCCGGGGTGAATTTCTGAAACCCAGGGCTGATCTATCCAGCCTCCGGCAAGGCAAAGCCTGTAAGGAAACCTCATTTCTCTTTTTGTTCCGGAGCTGGAGCGTGCAGGCAATCCGTATTCAGGCATACGTTTAAGTACGATGTATTCAATTCCAAGTCTTTTACAGAGTGCTTCCTTCTCTGTCGAATGTCCATCATGATTTACAATAAAGATATCAGGATTTATCCTTTTTATGTCAGGTTCAAAATCGAGCAGCCCGGAACCGGAAGCAAGAAAAGCATCTTCAACATACTTTATTGATCTGACAATATATAAACGTTCCTCCTGCAAGAAATAAGGCTTCTTGCCTTTCAGCGAGAGAAGATTATCATCTCTTCCAATGCTTACATAAAGCTTGCCGTAAGATGCAGCAGTCTTAAAAAATGCAATATGTCCGCCATGAAGAAGATCAAAACAGCCGCTGACCAATACCTTTTTGCTTTTCATCAATCGGACTTAATTATTTATTATAGCGGCTGGCACCTTTGAGCTTTCTGCTTTCTTCGACCATTTGTTCGCTTATCCAGTCATAAGTTTTCTTTAATCCTTTACGAAGAGGTATTGATGGCTCCCATCCAAGATATCTTTTTATCAGTGTATTTTCACTGTTTCTGCCTCTCACACCTTTTGGCGCCTTAAGATCATAGGTCCTTTTAAGCTTATACCCGGCAATATCCTCGACCATATCAACCAGTTCATTAATTGAAACCATTTCACTGCTTCCCAGGTTTAGTGGTTCTTCGATCTCATTGTACATTATGTCCTGTATTCCTTTGACGCAATCTTCGATAAACATGAAGCTTCTGGTCTGAAGTCCATCGCCCCATATCTCTATCTCTTTCCTGCCTGTAATTCCGGCCTCAATCACCTTCCGGCAGATTGCAGCCGGTGCCTTTTCTCTTCCGCCGTCATATGTTCCATGCGGGCCATATACGTTATGGAATCTTGCAACTCTGGTTGTCAATCCGAAATCTTCCCTGAAATGATGGCACATCCTTTCACTGAAGAGTTTTTCCCACCCGTATCCGTCTTCCGGAAGAGCAGGATAAGCATCGGACTCCTTAAGCCCGGGATTATTGGTATCCGTCTGTTTTTCACCATTATAGACGCATGCCGATGAAGCATAAAAGTACCTTTCAATGCCGCAATCCCTTGAGGCAATTAAAAGATGAGTGTTGATCAGCACACTTAACATACAAGCAGCCTTGTTGTTCTCAATGAATCCCATTCCGCCCATATCTGCAGCAAAGTTGAATACTTCATTATAACCATTAACTGCCTGATAACAATTTTCTCTCAGACGCAGATCAAGTACGAGGTTATCAGCTTCATTGGAAACCTGATACCATTCATTCAACGGTTTGATATCAACTGCCCGTACTTTATTCCCTTTTTTTACTAGCTCTTTTACCAGATGTCCGCCGATAAAGCCTCCGGCACCTGCAACTAAAATCTTTTTCATAAACTCAAATTTAAAGTCAAGTCATTTTTTGTTACTTTTTCCTTTTCCAAGTACCGATTTCTTCCATAAAAACTCTACACTGATTATAATATCAGTTGGTTTCCCAATTGTTTTACTTTCAATCATATCAAGTAAAAGCTCAATTGCCTTCTGTCCCATTTTCCTCGGATCCTGGTTTATTATTGTGAGTGGCGGCTGGAAAAGGTCGGTTGTTTCACTGAATCCATATCCGAAAACTCCGATCTCAGAAGGTATTTTTATACCGCATTCCCTTGCCGCTTTATACGCACCAAGTGCGACCCTGTCATTGACAGTAAAGATTATTTCAGGCAATTCTCCCTGCTGAAGAAGCTGTTTAAATGCATTATATCCGTCAATCATATCGAATCCTCCTTCAATGATCCAGTTCTCGCATAGCGGTAACCCATGTTTTTCTA
Source organism: uncultured Bacteroidales bacterium (assembly GCA_963789985.1). Taxonomy (GTDB): domain Bacteria; phylum Bacteroidota; class Bacteroidia; order Bacteroidales; family VadinHA17; genus LD21. Next base: position 85,804 of record CAWBNA010000010.1, read on the forward strand.
AAGCTGATCTGTATCCGTCAGATCTCTGCTTTCCGATATTTACTGATGAATAACCTGCGATATGAGCAATCCGGGTATATCCTGAATCAATTACCTGGGCAAGAGCTTCCAATGCCCCTTCTTTATCATCAAACACAACAGACGGAAAACCAATTTTCTCAAAAGCCCTGTCAAAAAAGACCATTGGTATTTTCATTCTTTTGATCCGGGAAAAGATGGTTCTTTCTCTTGTTTGCTGGGACAGACAAACAAGCAGTCCGTCAACACGCATTCCAATCAGATTTTCGATATTCTGCTGTTCGATCCCTTCTTTTTCACGTGAGACAGTAAGAATAACATGATATTTTTTTCCAGTGGCAAAATCTATTATACTGTCAACCGCAAATGCAAAAAAGCTGTTTTCAAGATCGGGTACCACGATACCTATTGTAAAAGTCTTCCTGGAGTTAAGCTGTGTTGCTATCAGATTAGGAACATAGCCCATCTTTTTTGCAGCCTTAACAACTTTATTTTTCATTTCCCGAGAAATATCAGGATGATTTCTCAGGGCTTTTGAGACTGTAATCCTTGAAACATTTAGTTTTTTTGCGATATCTGATTGCCGTATATTAACCATGAATCTTGACATTAAACTTCATAACCGGAATTACAATTAATGTATTCTGTAAAGTCCTGCGCCATGAGGGTTGATTTTTCGCATGAATGAACCTGTAAACTTACCGAGTTTTTTACCGGTCCATAGATCCTTTACACTATGGACTCCTGTTAACCCGATCTGTTCAAAGCTTACCGTCATTTCCACAGGATTAATTGTATCTGATGCATTAAAAAGGGCCAGGTATTTGTCACCTTTTGCCCGATCGTCCGCTGTCCAGGCAATAAGATCATTATGCCTGAAAAGCTGTTTGCCATTAAAGCTGTGCTGATTTACTTCCAGGACATCCCTGTTGGTTAACAGTGACAGTGTAAATTTATCATTACCGGGAAGATCGCCGCCAAACATAAGGGGTGACCTGAAAATGGCAAACAGTGTCATCAAAGTGTACTGTTCGTCTTTTGTGAAACCGGTCAAGCGGGGTTGGCCTCTTTCAGCCCTTATTCCGATTTTCCCAAGAGGAAGCATATCACCATCGGGATAGCAACCTTCCCCGCCAAGTCCTGCCCAGTTGTTAAGAACGGCAAACTGGTTTTTAAGTGCAGGCCAGTTATCCCAGAAATCGTTCGAAGTGCGCCACATATTAACATTGTTTTTCAGAAATTCGGCTGTTCCCGGTTCATCTCCGCCCGGAGAGATGCTTAAAACGATTGGCTTTCCGCAATTATCAATAGCTTTTCTAATCATTTCAATCTCCTTCGTGCGCCCCGAAAGATCATCGACTTTTACAAAATCAATTTCCCATGATGCATACAGCTGGAACAGGGAATTATAGTATTCCTGTGCTCCCGGTTTCCCGGCAACAACCGTATACATATCTTTCAGCCAACCGCACTGACCTTCAGGAGAATAAATATCGCCGGCTTTTGAAGTGCTTCCTAAAATGGGTGTGTTATTCCTTACGGCAATAACAGGTATTCCCCGCATCATGTGAATACCGAATTTCAGTCCCTTGCCATGAATATAATCTGCCAGTGGCTTAAATCCATTCCCGTTTGCTGCTGAGGGAAAGCGGTTCAGTGCCGGTGTAAACCGGCCGTAATTGTCAATGGTATATATCGGATTTTCTTCGTTATATCCGCCTGATTTATCATTCTGGACGTACCATCGGATATCAATAACGATATACTGCCACCCGTATTTTCTGAGGTTCTTTGCCATATAATCCGCATTTGATTTCACCTCCGATTCAACAACTGTCGGACCATAACAGTCCCAGCTGTTCCATCCCATGGGCGGAGTCGCAGCCCATTTATGAAAAGGTTTCTGCATATCTGCAGCATTACAGAAGGGATTTGCTGCCGGACATGTCAGAAGAAAGGCCTTTATTACCAGTAGTGAAACAACAAATCTTTTCATGTCTGCGTCTATTTAAGTAATTTACTTACTCGTGTACTTTCACGTGTAAATATAAAGAATATATATTTGGAATAAAAGCAATTTAGCGGGAAAAGAAATTTATGATTTTCAATTTTTTAGAAATCCTCAATCCGGATTTTCCTTTTTATCTGTCAGTTTTGCCTTAACCTCATCTGCAAGTTTTTCATTCTCACTTATGAGATCATCGGTAAGAATCTGCTTTGCTCTCTTTTCCTGAGGCGGATTCAGCTTTTCGGCCCGTTCAAACTCTTCGACAGACTTGTAAATATCTGCCGGCAGATCGATGTTGACCTTTGATAAAATGTCGAGAAACTGATAGGAGAAAAAATAGTCTATCTGGATCTTCCTCTTCGCGATATGTGAGAATTTCCCGATAATCCGGCATATATTCTCCCTTTCATCAGGAGTAAGCTGTTCGGCAAATTCATAATTCTCTATCTTTTTAAGTGATAATATTATAGGTTCAAGTGAATCGACTGTTATAATATAAACATAGTAGTCCCCCATATTAAAAGAAAACTGGCTTATGACATCAAGCGTGTTGGCGGGTACGACCAGGAATATATCGCTTTTTACATTTTCCTGCTTTATATACTTTTTCACGCTCTCGGTCTGGATCTTCAGGTATTTCGGGAAGTTTTCAAGATCGTCGCCCGCAGGGCTTTTGGCATCGAAGATCACATATTCCCCAGCTATCAAAACAGCGTTGTCGGGATTGCCCCTGAAAGGCACATTCTCCACATATTCAATAAGATGTCCCTTGCAAATATTCCTGATCACCGATTTGACATTTTCCTCGTGCCTCTGCCATGTCTGCTTTATCTGTTCGAACTGTTCCTGTTTCTCCCTTAGACGTTCATCATGAAGCTTTTGCCTTTCATTTTCCAGTCCGGTCCTGATGGTGTTTACACCCGCAACGTTTTTCTGGTACTCCTCCGTTCTTGTTTGCTCAGCCTGTTCGAACCTGGCAATCCTGCCGGTAAGTTCTGTTTTTTCCCGGTTCAGCCTCGACAGTTCATTCTCGATGACTGTGATCTTTGTTTCAAGCTTTTGAATCGAGGAGGAAAGATCAGATATCTTCGACGACGATATTTTCAGGTTGTTATCCAGCTCGTTGATCCTGGAATCCCTATTTCCGATTTCAAGATTAAGGGCATCTATTTCTCCTGCCATGCTTTTAAACTCTTCAAAGGCATCATAGCTTAATGCTCTGATTTTTCTCCAGCCAAAAACACGTTTCCAGAAACCGAGCGACTTTATTTTTTCAAAAAACAATCTGAGATTATCCTGCATTGATTTTCAGTTTGTACCATTTAACAGCGTTTTCCCGGAAAATCTTATCCACAACTTTACGCGGAAGATGCAGCCCTTCAAATGTACCTTTGAAATCATCAGAGGTCATCCTCTCACGTGTGGCAAAATATTTCCAGTCGTCCGACCATGTTTTATGAGCCCAATCCCTGAACCTGGCAGGATCTGAATTATCATCACCACTGAGATCGGTCCCGTATAAGAGCCTGTCTTGATATCTGATGCAAAAGTCTCTTATTTTCTTGCGGTCCCTTGCTGACTGATACTGAAGATGGCAAATCCGTGCTGCCATATCCACAGCCATGTTGGGATATTTGTCAAGACGCTTTGCCAGGGAATCAACATTCCACTCAAGGCTTCCAAGATGGCACCCTATAAACACAAGATGAGGATTTCTTTCAAGAAGATGATCGCGGGCATTTATCTGATCCTGATAAGAAGGAAAATCCGGGTGCTGATACATATGATATTCAGGATGAGCTGCAAAATAGCTGCTGTCGCCTTTTATCGTCATTTCATCAAGAGGGAGCCAGCAGTTCCTTGGTTCTCCCAGATGACCGGTAACCGGTAAGCCTTTATTCATAATATACTGAAATACGCGATCCAGTCCGGGATCATCGGCCATAATAAACCTTCCGGTCCTGTCACGGAAAGTCATTCCGATGTTCTTCCATATTTTGACAGTCACCGCGCCGGTTGTGATGGCTTTATCGAGATAAGAGATTACCTTTTCGCTCCATTCCGGGGTGTCCCACCCTGTAGTGTCGAAATGGAACGTTGCTCCGTAGAAGACCCTGCCGGGATAATTTTTCACTGAATACTCTGCATCAGCAAGCTGATCCTGAACAGCTGACGAATCGGAATGATCAACATTCAGTGTTAAGAGAACAAAATTATCTGCTGCGGCAGCCTCTTCAAAATATCCTCTGTTACTGTCTATATGGACATGCGAATCGACCTTAAGGACAGAAGCAAAATCTTCAGACGAATAAAATTTATTCCTGCAGCATGAAATGACAAGCAGAGACGCTATGAAAAGCGTCCCTGCGATTCTTCCGGTCAGAACTGATTTTTTCAATTTCCAGACCTTTAAATTATGATAATTACTGAGGCATAACGATATATGAAGCAGCATTCAGGAAATCGAGGCTTTTCTTGCAGCTTGTAAATTCATCGAAAGTGTATTGTTCAACTTCAACAATACCATATTTCATTCCTGACTTGGCTGCACCTGCCCAAATAGCAGGGAAATCCATCATTGTGCCTGCGCCACCTACTTCGAATTTGTCTTTAATATGCCATAATTCAAATCTGCCAGGATACTTATTAAAATACTCCACGGGTTTTGCTCCACCCATGACAGCCCAGTACAGGTCCATTTCGAACATGACTTTTGAAGGATCCGTATTAGCAAGCATGAAGTCGTATATTGTCTGGCCGTTGAGCTTAGTTGAAAATTCCTTATCGTGGTTATGATAGCCGAAACGGATTCCTTTTGCCTGGCATATACCGCCAATCATGTTAAAATAATCACAATATTTCTTCAGAACATCCAGACTCTGGTATGCATCTCCGCCCATGAAAGGCTGAACAATATATTTTACACCTACCGCAGCATGAGCCGTGATGCATTCGTTCCACCATTTCATGTTTTTTTCAATATTGGCGGAATCAGGAAGAACCTGGCCCGTATGGGAACTAAGCACTTTAAGTCCGTTTTTCTCGCAGAGAGCTTTAAAAGCGGAAGGTTCCATACCGTAAAATTTTCCGCCGGCATATCCTGCAGGCTCGACAAATTTGTATCCCATTTTACCAACTTTGGCAATTGCTCCCGGCACATCCTTCATAATTGAGTCGCGGATAGAATACAGCTGAAGACCAATATTCTTCTGAGGAGCTGTCCTGAACGAATAAAAATAGGTCATGAAGACGCCTGCTAATAATGCTAATGAGACAATCCGGATAATAGTTCTTTTTTTCATTTTAGAGTTGTTTTAGAGTTTGAATAATCAAGTTACTTGGTTAATTGATCATTAAGAATTGAGCTTTAAATCAAAGGTAAAAATATAAAAACTTTCCGATGATTCCTGAACTGATTTAATCGATCCGGAAGGATGTTGATAAAGCAGACCACGAATTATGAGCATTTAAATTCCAAATACTCCGACTGATTTATTGGTTATTATAGCTGTTGCGGATTTAGTTTAACCGCTGTTGCCGTAAAATGTAAATAACCCAAAGTTTCTGCCTGTGGCTGTGAACCAATCTCGCCTTGTTGGCCACTCAAGGGCGCGATATGTAGTTCTTCAGGAAACATGAGTCTTGTAATCAAAATTTAATGCATTATATGATAATCAATTTATATGTTAAATATTATAAAATCATACACAAATGTATTGCAATATTTAATACTCTGATAATAACCAATATACAACCTGACAACAGAATCCGTTTTACAATGCCGGAACAAATATTTTAAGAAAAAGTGAACTTTTTATTTGATATTATAAAAATTTTTATACTTTTGTCACTCAATTTAAACCAAAATAGTGTATAAAACTTTAATCCATATTATTGCCCTCATCCTCATTCTTGCCTGTGGCAAATGATCCGGGAATAATATGATTACTATAAATGTAAAAAAGCTTTCCGGATCGACCGGGAAGCTTTTTTTTTAATAAACTGGTTATGAAATGAAGAATCAGCTGAGGAGTTCGAGAACAAAGGAAGGAAGGAATATGGCAGGTGCCAGGAGCCTATGGCGGGCAAACGGAATGAAGGAAGAACAGTTTGCAAAGCCTGTGATCGCAATTGTCAACTCATTTTCACAGTTTGTTCCCGGGCATGTACATCTTCATGAAGCCGGACAGTACATAAAGAAGGAGATTGAAAAGCAGGGCCCTTTTGCCGCAGAGTTCAATACAATAGCCATTGATGACGGGATTGCAATGGGCCATGATGGCATGCTTTATTCACTGCCTTCAAGGGAATTGATAGCCGACAGCGTGGAGTATGTCTGCAACGCCCATCTTGCTGATGCCATGGTATGTATAAGCAATTGCGACAAGATAACGCCAGGCATGATGATCGCTGCAATGAGGCTGAACATTCCGGCTGTCTTTGTTTCCGGCGGACCAATGGAAGCCGGTAATTTCCAGGGAAGAAATATCGATCTCATCGATGCCATGGTTTCGGCTGCCGATGATTCAGTCAGCGACGACGATCTGCTTGAAATGGAGCTTTCGGCATGTCCAACGTGCGGATCGTGCTCAGGAATGTTCACTGCAAATTCCATGAACTGCCTCAATGAAGCGCTGGGCCTTGCCCTTCCCTGTAACGGGACTCTTCTGGCCACTCATGGCAACAGAATGAAAATCTTCAAAAAAGCAGCTCTCCTGATCACTGAAATCACAAAAAGATATTACGAGGATGGAGACTCTTCGGTCCTCCCAAGGTCGATAGCAACGCGACAGGCTTTCATGAATTCCATGTCGCTCGACATAGCAATGGGCGGATCGACAAATACTGTTCTTCACCTTCTTGCAATTGCTCATGAGGCAGGAGTGAATTTTACTTTGAAAGATATAGATGACCTGTCACGTAAGATCCCTAACATCTGCAAAGTGGCGCCAAGTTCTCATTATCATATAGAGGATGTTAACAGGGCAGGCGGTATCCTGTCCATCATGGGTGAACTTGAACGAAACGACCTGATCGACTCTGGCGTCAAGCGCCTTGATTACCCTACCCTTCATGACGCAATTTCCGAATGGGATATAATGAGCAGAAAAGTGACCTCCGAGGCTTCTGATTTTTACAGGAGCGCCCGCTCAGGGAAAAAGATCTTTGAAATGGGTTCGCAAATAAGTGTATATGATACACTTGATACTGACAGGGAAAAAGGCTGCATAAGAGACCTAAAGCATGCCTATAACATCGACGGAGGACTTGCAGTCCTGTATGGAAATATAGCAACAAATGGCTGCATTGTCAAAACAGCCGGTATCGATCCTGCGCTTTTCAGATTCCAAGGCCAGACCGTTGTATTTGAATCACAGGAAGATGCTGCCGAAGGCATCCTTAAGGGTATGGTGAAAGAGGGCAATGCAGTGGTAATCAGATATGAAGGTCCCAAAGGCGGGCCCGGCATGCAGGAAATGCTTTATCCCACATCTTATTTGAAGTCGAGGCTCCTTGACAAAAAATGTGCCCTTATTACCGACGGGAGGTTTTCAGGCGGGACATCCGGGCTTTCAGTCGGACATATTTCGCCAGAAGCCGCTGCCGGCGGAGAAATAGCTTTGATCAGGACAGGTGATACAATTGAAATCGATGTTACAACGCGCTCGATAAATGTGTTGCTGCCAGGCGGCGAACTTGCACGGAGGATGAAGGAAGAGAAAAACAAAGGTGAAAACGCATTTAAGCCACTTTCGAGGAGCAGGACAATTCCCGCTTCTCTCAGGGCATACGCACTGCTTGTCAGCTCAGCCGATAAGGGAGCGGTAAGAATGATATAAGGAGAAAGGAGAAAGGAGAAAGTTATAGAATCCCCTCCCGGGAGGGGCAAGGGGTGGGTAAGAAGATAAAAGTAAATAGATTATAGTCACAAGTAGAATTGATTTTATTATTACTGAAAAGGAAATGATGGAAACTGCCGGAAATAGCAACGGATTTGAAAGCATCACAGGTGCTGAAGCAATACTGAGATGCCTTATCGAGGAGGGAGTTGATACGATATTCGGCTATCCCGGTGGGGCAATAATGCCCGTCTACGATAAGCTCCTTGATTATGATGACAAGCTGAAACATATACTTACCCGTCATGAACAAGGTGCGGCGCATGCTGCCCAGGCTTATGCAATGGTCACAGGCAAAGCAGGCGTATGCTTTGCAACTTCAGGGCCCGGAGCAACAAACCTGGTAACGGGCATTGCCAATGCCTTTCTCGATTCAGTTCCGGTGGTGTTTATTACTGCCCAGGTTGTTTCGAACCTTATTGGAACGGATGCTTTCCAGGAGACTGACATACTTGGAGTTTCCATGCCTGTCACAAAATGGAATGCCCAGGTAAAAAGACCGCAGGACATACCGGAATCCATAGCAAAGGCATTTTATATCGCCTGTACGGGACGCCCGGGTCCGGTACTTATTGACATAACAAAGGACGCACAGAATGAAAAGCTTGATTACAGATATAAAAAATGCAACTACATACGAAGCTATAATCCTCATATCCCTTTGCATGAAAGGGCTATAGAATCGGCTGCCATTATGATCAATCATGCCGAAAGACCGCTTATACTTGCAGGGCATGGTGTTCTTATTTCCGGAGCCGAGAAGGAGCTGAGAACATTTGCTGAGAAGACCGGCATCCCGGTGGCAGTTACACTTATGGGACTTTCGTCTTTCCCGACAAATCACAGGCTCTATGCAGGATTGCTGGGGATGCACGGCAATTACGGCGCCAATATGTTGACAAACGAAGCCGACCTGATAATAGCTGTCGGGATGCGTTTTGATGACAGGGTCACCGGCAATCTTAAGAAATATGCAAAAAAGGCAAGAATAATCCATATCGAAATAGATGAGGCCGAGATAAACAAGAATGTGATTGTAGATCTCGAAATCAACAATGATGCCAGGGAGGCACTCGAACATCTTATTCCCCTTGTAAACCCAAAGTCGTATGAAACATGGATCAGGGAGTTCAGGATCTGCGACAAGGCTGAATATGAAAAGGTAATAAAGGAAGAGACAAAACCGCATGAAGGCAAGCTTAAAATGGGAGAAATAGTCAGGCTCGTATCAGATCTTACCGGCGGTGATGCAATCATCGTTACAGATGTCGGGCAGAATCAGATGTCGGTTGCAAGATATTACAAGTTCTTAAATCCTAATAGCCTGGTCACTTCCGGAGGTATGGGAACAATGGGATTCGGTCTGCCTGCGTCCATTGGCTCGAAGATCGGGAGGCCCGACAAGCAGGTTGTTGCATTTCTTGGTGACGGCGGCTTTCAGATGACTATCCAGGAACTCGGAACTATACTGCAATATCACATCCCGGTGAAGATCATAATCCTGAACAACAATTTTCTTGGGATGGTGAGACAGTGGCAGGCAATGTTCTACGACAAAAGGTATGCTTCAACCGAAATGGTTAATCCGGATTTTGTAACTATTGCAAAAGGGTATAGCATCCCGGGCAAAAAAGTCTCAGGAAGGGAGGAGATTAAGGATATCCTGACAGAAATGCTTAATGCTGGTGGACCGTACTTGCTTGATGTTGAAATTGATAAGGAAGCAAATGTTCTTCCGATGGTGGAACCGGGGGCATCTGTTTCCGAGGTGACATTAACTTATAAACGCTGACTCTAAACCTCTCTGCGTTTCTCTGTGATTTCCCCGTGATCTCTGTGAGATAAAAATTTAAGAACTTACACAGAGGGACACAGAGGGACACTTAGGGGCACTGACGGGCACAGAGGGGCACAGGGCAAAAAAAGAAATTAGAATCAAAATTATTTACACATGAAACAGGAATATACAATTTCGCTTTTTACCGAAGATCACATCGGCATACTCAGCCAGATAACGATAATCCTCACGCGAAGGCAGATCAACATAGAAAGCATCACCGCCTCCGAATCGGCAGTGAAGGGCGTTCAGATGCTGACCCTTGTGGTGAGGGCCACTCCTGAGATGGTCGAGAAGGTCGCCAGACAGATGCAAAAGCTTGTGGATGTTCTGAAAGTTTTTGTCCATACGTCCGACGAGATCATTTACCAGGAAATAGCATTGTTCAAAGTGACAACCAACGGGCTGATGTCGGGCAATATCATCGATACAATAGTGAGGACTCATCATGCCCGTATCCTTGAAGTATCGCCAGAGTTCATGGTAATTGAAAAAACCGGACATAAAAATGAGATTTCAGAGTTGCTCCACCAGCTTGAACCTTGCGGCCTGCTGCAGTTTGTAAGATCCGGAAGGGTCGCTATCACAAAACAGGTGAAGGAGCTTAATACCTACCTGCAGGAAATGGATGAAGCCAACAGGCATAAACCCGAAAAAGTCGAATCGTACAATTAAGCTTATAGCCGAAAGACTTATGAGGAACATTAAATCAATAAAAAATAAAGCTGACCAAAAGGTTATCCAGGTAATGCAAAGGAATGCAGATATGTTTTATTGCTTTGTGACCTTTGAGCCAATTTTGAGCACTTTGTGGTTAAAAAAGGATCTGAAAAATTTTAAATAATTAAAAACTAAAACTATTACTATGGCAAAAATTGATTTTGGCGGAGTCCTTGAAGAGGTAGTAACAAGAGAAGAATTCCCGCTTTCAAAGTCACGGAGTGTACTTAAAAATGAACTGGTTGCAGTGATCGGCTACGGGGTTCAGGGACCTGCGCAGTCAATGAACATGAGGGATAACGGCATCAATGTGATTGTCGGACAAGCCCCTGAGTTTAAGGCCGACTGGGAAAGAGCAGTCGCGGATGGCTGGATTCCGGGCAAGACCTTGTTCACTGTTGAAGAGGCAGCAGAAAAGGGTACAATAATTCAGTATTTGGTTTCAGATGCTGCCCAGAGGATCCTGTGGCCAAAAATAAAACCATGCCTTAAAAAGGGAGATGCACTTTACTTCTCACACGGTTTTTCAATAACCTACAAGGAACATACTGGTGTTGTTCCTCCGGCAGACGTGGATGTTATTCTTTGTGCTCCAAAAGGTTCAGGGACAAGCGTCAGACGCAACTTTCTTGCCGGTGCAGGTATCAATTCAAGCTACTCGGTGTTCCAGGATTTTACAGACAGAGCAAACGACCGCATCCTGGCAATCGGAATTGCAATCGGCTCAGGATACCTTTTCACGACAACTTTTGAAAAAGAGGTTTACAGTGACCTGACAGGTGAAAGGGGAGTACTGATGGGCGCTCTTGAAGGAATAATGGATGCACAGTACCAGGTTCTCCGTGAAAACGGACATTCACCTTCTGAAGCATTTAACGAGACTGTTGAGGAGCTTACCCAGAGCCTCATAAGGCTTGTAGATGAAAAAGGAATGGACTGGATGTATTCGAACTGCAGTGCCACAGCCCAGAGGGGGGCGCTTGACTGGGGGCCAAAATTCAAGGACGCAGTGCTTCCTGTATTCAAGGACCTCTATCAAAAGGTAAAATCAGGCAAGGAGTGCGTAAGGGTACTGACTTCAACAGGTGCTGCCAATTATAAGGAAGTTCTGAATGCTGAGCTTAATGCCCTTGGAAACTCCGAATTGTGGAGAACCGGAACTGCTGTCAGAAAACTGAGGCCAAAAATGAAATAATGAAAGACAAGAGCAAAAGAAGAGAGGGAAATTTCCTCCTTGAAGGAGGTGCGGTTGGTGTTGCTCACTAAATTGTAATATTTAACTAATCAGAAATGGAAGAAAAGGTAATTGTTTTCGATACCACCCTGAGGGATGGTGAACAGGTGCCGGGCTGCCAGCTTAATACTGTTGAAAAAATAGAGGTTGCCAGGGCGCTTGAAGCCCTGGGAGTCGACGTGATTGAAGCAGGCTTTCCTATTTCAAGTCCTGGCGATTTTACATCAGTCGTGGAAATATCAAAAGCCATCTCAAATCCTGTTATATGCGCTCTTACAAGAGCTGTAAAGAAGGATATCGAGGTTGCTGCCGAAGCTCTTCAATATGCAAAGAAAAAAAGGATCCACACTGGCATAGGAACATCTCCTTTTCATATAAAATACAAGATCAGGACAACTCCCGAAGAGATACTCAGGAGAGCAGTTGATGCCGTAAAATATGCAAAGAAGTTTGTTGAGGATGTTGAATTCTATGCCGAAGATGCAGGGAGAAGTGAAAATGAGTATCTCGCAAAAGTTATTGAAGCTGTTATCAAAGCAGGTGCAACCGTGGTTAATATACCTGATACGACAGGATACTGCCTGCCTGAGGAATATGGATCAAAAATAAAGTATCTGAAGGAAAACGTCCCGAATATTGATAAGGCAATAATTTCGACCCACTGCCACAACGATCTGGGCATGGCTACGGCCAATACAATTATGGGTGTAAATAACGGAGCCAGGCAGGTGGAGGTTACTGTCAATGGTATTGGTGAAAGGGCCGGCAATACATCGCTTGAAGAGGTGGCAATGATCCTTAAAAGCCATCACTCACTTAACTTGACGACCGATATCAATTCGAAACTGATTTTCAGCACAAGCAGGCTTGTCTCAAATCTGATGAGCATGCCCGTCCAGGCAAACAAGGCAATCGTGGGAAGAAATGCTTTTGCACATTCATCCGGAATCCACCAGGATGGCGTTTTGAAGAACAGGGAGAATTATGAAATAATTGATCCTCATGAAGTCGGGATAAAGGAATCTTCAATCATTCTGACAGCCAGAAGCGGAAGGGCGGCACTTAGCCATCGTCTTGAGTTGCTTGGTTTTTCATTTGGCAAGGAAGAGCTTGATGACATTTACCAGAGGTTCCTGCTTCTTGCAGACAGGAAGAAAGAAATAAACGATGAAGATCTGAGGATCCTGTCCGGAGAAGTTTTCTCACGTGAAAAAACGCTGAAGCTTGAGCTTCTTCAGGTCGCATGCGGTAAATCAGTTATACCAGTGGCAACTGTTGGCGTAAAGATCAATGGCGAAGTGCACACATCAACAGCTTCGGGGAACGGGCCAATTGATGCTTCCTTCACTGCTGTAAAAAACCTGATAAGCAAAACAGTGCATCTCGAAGAGTTTCTCATTCAGGCCATAACAAAAGGAAGTGATGATATTGGCAAAGTCCATATACAGGTTGATCACCAGGGTAAGATCTATTACGGATTCTCAGCAAACACAGATATTATAACTGCTTCCGTGGAGGCATTTATTGATGCAATATCCAAAATAAAATAACCCCCCAACCCCCCATTTATGATGGAACAGAAAACACTTTTTGACAAAATCTGGGACGCTCACGTAGTACGATCGATTGAACAAGGACCAGATGTCCTTTATATCGATCAGCATTATATTCACGAGGTTACCAGCCCGCAAGCCTTCAATGGATTGAAGGAAAGGAGTATACCTGTATTCAGACCGGGAAGGACCGTTGCGACCGCGGATCATAACATTCCGACGAGCAATCAGCATCTGCCTATAAAGGATGAGCTTTCAAGGAAACAGGTAGAAAAGCTTGCGGAGAATTGCAAAATTTACGGAATCGAGTTTTTCGGCCTTAATCATCCAAAAAACGGGATCGTACATGTTATTGGCCCTGAACTCGGCTATACGCGCCCGGGAATGACAATCGTGTGCGGTGACAGCCATACTTCGACTCACGGGGCCTTTGGTGCCATCGCCTTCGGAATCGGTACCAGTGAAGTTGAAATGGTGCTGGCAACTCAATGCATTCTTCAGCCAAAACCGAAAAAAATGAGGATCACCATTAACGGAACTCTCCAAAAAGGAGTCACTTCCAAGGATATTATCCTGTATATCATATCCCAGATCTCAGCAAGCGGAGCTACAGGTTATTTTGTGGAATATTCAGGTCAGGGGGTAAAGAGTCTCAGTATGGAGGCAAGGATGACGATTTGCAACATGAGTATTGAAATGGGAGCCCGAGGCGGACTTATTGCACCTGACGAAACAACATACAGGTATCTGGATAATCTGCCATCCTTTCCCGACAGCTTTGACTGGGGTTCTCTCCTGCCTGTCTGGAAGGAGATGAAAAGCGATCCGGGTGCTGTGTTTGACCGGGAGCTGGAATTCAACGCCGACTTCATCAAACCGATGATAACCTTCGGAACAAATCCCGGAATGGGCATTGCAATTGATGATTCCATTCCGACCCTCGATGTCATAAATGGTGACAGGACCGCTTCATTTGTTAAATCGCTCGACTATATGGGCTTTGTGCCCGGAATGAAAATGCTGGGACACCCCGTCGATTACATTTTCCTGGGAAGCTGCACAAACGGCAGAATTGAAGACCTTCGCGCCTTTTCCGGATTGGTAAAAGGACGAAAAAAATCACCGGATGTAAATGTTCTTATTGTACCCGGATCCAAGATTGTTGAACAACAGGCTGTAAATGAAGGGCTTGTTGATATCCTTAAAACGGCTGGTTTTGAGTTGAGACAGCCGGGATGCTCCTCATGCCTTGCAATGAACGAAGATAAGATACCGGCAGGAAAATATGCAATATCAACATCCAACAGGAATTTTGAGGGCCGACAGGGGCCGGGAGCAAGAACTTTGCTTGCCAGTCCGCTGACAGCAGCTGCTGCAGCTGTTACCGGAAAGATTTCCGATCCACGTGATTTTATTGACTAAACAAACATACAATATAAAAATGCCAAAAGAAAAATTTGTAATACTGGAGTCAACATGTGTGCCTTTACCTCTTGAAAATGTCGACACCGACCAGATTATTCCTGCAAGATTCCTGAGTGCGACCTCAAGGGAAGGATTCGGTGAGAAGCTTTTCCGCGACTGGAGGTTCGATAAGTCAGGTAAGCCTGATATGAAGTTCTGCCTCAACAATCCATCATACGGAGGAAAAGTTCTTGTGGCAGGAAATAATTTCGGAAGCGGGTCAAGCCGTGAACATGCTGTATGGGCCCTTTACGATTACGGATTCAGGGCAGTCGTTTCGAGTTTCTTTGCGGACATTTTTAAAAACAATGCCCTCAATAACGGTTTGCTTCCTGTAGTGGTACAGGACAAGCTCCTTAATGATCTTCTTGATCTTATAAGGAAAAAACCTGACACAAAAATCAGGATTGACCTTGAAAAACAACTGGTTATGATCCTTCCCGACGGTGAAGCAGTTGGCTTCGACATCAACCCGTTCAAAAAGGAATGCCTGCTTAACGGGCTCGATGATATAGATTATCTGCTCGGATTGAAGGACAAGATAACTTCATTTGAAGCAACAAAAAAATTCTAAAATGAAAATAGAAATAATGGATACCACCCTGAGGGATGGCGAACAAATGCAGGGTATCTCTTATTCTCCGGTGGAAAAACTGCACATGGCAGCATTTTTATTAAAAGAGGTGAAAGTTGACCGCATCGAGGTTGCCTCAGCGCGGGTTTCAAGCGGGGAAATGGAAGCTCTTAAAATGATCACCAGGTGGGCCCGGCGTAATAATTTTCAGAAAAAAGTCGAAGTTCTTGGATTTATAGACGGGGATATTTCAATCAACTGGATCCATGATGCGGGAGGAATAGTAATCAACCTGCTCTGTAAAGGATCATTAAGACATCTCGAAAAACAACTGCGCAAAACCCCTGAACAGCATGTAAATGACATTAAGGGAATTATTAAGTTGGCGGGAGAACTCGGTATGGATGTAAACATTTATCTGGAGGATTGGTCGAACGGAATGATTAGCTCTGAGGATTACGTGTATTATATGATTGACAATCTGAAAGGTGAAAGAATAAAAAGGATTATGCTTCCTGACACTCTTGGGATCTTAAACCCTGATCAGACATATACTTTCTGCAGGAAAATCATTGACAAATATCCGTCATTGCATTTTGATTTCCATCCGCATAACGACTATGATCTGGCAGTTGCCAATATCTTTTCTGCAGTAAAAGCTGGCATTAAAGGAGTCCATACAACGATCAACGGATTGGGTGAAAGGGCAGGAAATGCGCCACTTTCAAGTGTTATCGGTGTTCTGCATGACCAGTTGCAGGCTGAAACAGGCGTTGATGAATTTGCAATAACAAAAGCCAGCAAAATCGTAGAAACGTTCAGCGGTATCAGGATCCCGGTGAACAAACCTGTTATCGGGGAAAATGTATTCACCCAGACATCCGGAGTTCATGCTGATGGCGACACCAAAGACAACCTTTATTATAATAACCTTCTCCCCGAAAGGTTTGGAAGAAAAAGGAAATATGCGCTCGGAAAACAATCCGGCAAAGCCACTATCAGGAAAAACCTTGAAGAATTCGGGCTCGATCTGAATCCTGAATCCCTGGCAAAGGTCACTCAGCGGGTAATTGAGCTTGGCGACAAAAAAGAAAACGTAACAACCGAGGATCTGCCGTTTATAATATCTGATGTGCTTGGAAATGACAGGGCAGATTACAAAATTTTCATAAAGAACTATTCTCTTTCCCTGTCATATGGTTTGAAGCCATTCGCCAGTGTTCAGATTGAAATTGACAATACCCTTTACCAGGAAACCTCCTCAGGAGATGGACAGTATGATGCTTTCATGAAAGCCCTTAGGGTCATATATGACAGGCTTGGGAAAGAGCTTCCGTCACTGACAGATTATGAGGTATCAATTCCTCCCGGAGGAAAAACAGACGCACTTGTTGAAACAGTAATTACATGGAATTTCAAAAACAGGGAATTCAGGACGAAGGGGCTTGATGCGGATCAGACTGAATCGGCAATAAAAGCGACCGAGAAAATGCTCAATATTGTCGAAAATAATGAGATCAGGATTGGCGATACCATACTAGTAAATAACCATAATGAATAATGAGCTGAAACAGTAATCACATGAATAAAGCATATAATATTGCAGCTATCCCGGGGGACGGAACTGGTCCTGAAGTGGTACGTGAAGGCAGGAAAGTACTGAGTGCGGCCGCTTTAAAATATGGTTTTAAGCTCAATTTCGAGGAATTTGATTTTGGAGGAGACCGGTATATCAGGACAGGAGAAGCTTTGCCTGAATCGGCACCGGAACAGCTGAAAAAATTTGATTCAATTTTCCTGGGGGCCATCGGACATCCTGATGTGAAGCCCGGAATTCTTGAGAAAGGAATTCTTCTAAGGCTCCGTTTTGAGCTGGATCAGTATATTAATCTTCGTCCTATCAAACTCTATCCGGGTGTTGCCACCCCGCTCAAAGATAAAGGTCCGGAACATATTGATTATGTTGTTGTAAGGGAAAACACCGGAGATGTTTATACAGGAAGCGGAGGAGTAACTATGAAGGGCACACCTCATGAGGTTGCTATTCAGAATATGGTATATAACCGTTTTCAGGTAGACAGGTGTTTAAGGTATGCTTTTGAATACACGAGGAAAAGGAACAGGAAAAAGACCCTGGTACTTTGCGGTAAGACAAATGTGCTGACTTACGTATTTGATCTCTGGGATAGGGCTTTTAATGAAATAGGTAAAACAGAATATCCTGATATTAAGCGTGAATACTACCATGTCGACGCAACCTGTATGTGGATGATTAAAAATCCTGAGTGGTTTGATGTTATAGTAACAACAAATATGTTCGGTGATATTATCACCGATCTTGGGGCCATCACGCAGGGAGGAATGGGAATAGCAGCAGGTGGTAACATCAACCCGGAAGGTGTATCTATGTTCGAGCCTATAGGCGGTTCTGCCCCGAAATATACCGGAAAGAATGTCATCAATCCATTGGCCTCAATTGCAGCAGGTGCAATGATGCTCGAACATCTGGGTGAAGAAAAAGCTTCAAAAGCTGTGGAAAACGCGATCATGTTTGTGACAGCCAATAAGCTGAAGGATATGGGTGCCGGGAAAATGGGATACTCAACCTCTGAGGTTGGTGATCTGGTGGCGGAAAAGGTTTGAAAGCATTTTTATGCAGTGAATTATATTAATTATTAAAATATTTATATCTTTGCCTTTCAAATTATAAGAAATGTATTCAATTCAGTTACACCATCATTTTTATTCCTGCCCTCAGGCGAGATGAAAATGATATGTACCTGTACAAAAATATCAAAAAACCCGTCTGAGCAGATCAGCCGGGTTTTTTGTTCCTGCAGGTTTGCCCAGACAAAAAAAAATAAAAATGTGCGAACTTAGAATTGCAGTTCAGAAAACAGGCCGGCTCAGCGAAAACTCCAAAAAGCTGCTGGAAGAATGCGGCATTAAAATCTCCAATGGAGTAAATGTACTAAAAAGCAAAGCCGACAATTTTCCTATCGAAGTATTGTACCTGCGGGATGACGATATCCCGCAATATGTTGAACAGCAAGTCGCTGACATAGGCATCCTGGGCGAAAACATGGTATTTGAAAAAGACAAGGACGTGGTAATACTTGAACAGCTGGGATTCGCACATTGCCGCCTGAGTCTTTCAATCCCTAAAAAAGATGCGTTTACCGGGCCGGGATATTTCAGGAACAAAAGAGTTGCAACAAGCTATCCCAGGCTTCTGAGAGAATATTTTACCCGTATGAATATTGTCGCTGAAATTGAAGAGATCAGCGGCAGTGTAGAGATAGCTCCGGGAATCGGGCTTGCCGATGCAGTGTGTGATATTGTCAGCTCAGGCTCAACACTTATGACTAACGGTTTACGCGAGGTTCTGACTATCCTGAAGAGCCAGGCTGTGATTATTTCAAACAGGAATCTCGACCCGTCAAGAAAGGATATCCTTGACAGACTTCTCTTCAGAATAAGGGCAGTCAAAAATGCAAAGGAAAACAAATACATTCTTCTTAATGCACCGGAGGATGCAGTTCCTGAAATCTGCAAAATCCTGCCTGGTATGAAAAGCCCGACAATCCTACCTCTTGTTAAAAAAGGGTGGTGCAGCCTCCACTCGGTGGTAAGGGAGGATGAATTCTGGGATAGGATCAACAGGCTTAAAAACGCTGGCGCTGAAGGCATCCTGGTAATACCTATCGAAAAAATGATAATATAATGAACATACTTTTTAACCCCTCGCGGGACTCATGGCCATCACTTTGGAAGAGACCTGCTTCCGGCAGTCCGGAAGTTGAAAGTGCTGTCGGGGATATACTGAAGAAAGTCAGGGATGAGGGAGATCCGGCACTCCTCTCCTACTCAGAAGAATTTGACAGGGCACTTATTAAAAATCTCAGGGTACCAGCTGCTGAAATTTCTGAAGCTTTCGCTTTGGTCCCCGAAAATCTGAAACAGGCCCTGCAACTGGCAAAATCAAATATTAAAAAATTCCACAGGTCACAGATCAATGATGATCCGGTTGTTGAGACATCACCAGGCGTTAAATGCTGGAGGAAAAGCGTTCCCGTCGAAAATGTAGGATTATATGTGCCCGGCGGAAGTGCTCCTCTTTTTTCAACTGTTCTGATGCTGGCAATACCGGCCAAAATAGCAGGTTGCAGCAAGATTATCATGTGCACTCCTCCCGGGATGGATGGCAGAGTAAATCCTGCGATCCTTTACGCGGCTGGTATAGCCGGCGTGACTGATACCTTCAGGGTCGGTGGCGCTCAGGCAATTGCTGCAATGGCTTTCGGTACTGAAACCATACCAAGGGTCGATAAAATATTTGGACCCGGGAACCGGTACGTCACAAAAGCCAAAGAGATGGTTCAGCTCTTCGGCGTGCCTATAGATATGCCTGCCGGCCCAAGTGAAGTTCTGGTCATCGCGGACAAAAAAGCTGATCCGGCATTTGTTGCAGCTGACCTGCTATCGCAGGCGGAACATGGTCAGGACAGCCAGGTGATTCTTCTTACCAATGATCAGAAACTGCTGTACGATGTAAAAAATGAAACTGAAATGCAGGTCAAATTCCTTCCCCGTGAAAAAATAGCTGTAAGGTCACTTGCCGGCAGTTTCATGATTCTCCTCGATTCCCTGGATGAGTGCATTGATTTCAGTAACGGCTATGCTCCCGAGCATCTTATTATTTCAACTTCAAATCCCCACGAACTGACTGAAAAGGTAAAGAATGCAGGATCAGTGTTTCTCGGTAAATACAGCTGCGAGAGCGCCGGAGATTATGCAACTGGCACCAACCATACCCTTCCCACAAACGGCTTTGCCAGAACCTATAGCGGAGTCTCTGTCGAGAGCTTTATGAAAAGGATCTCTTTTCAGGAAGTTACAGCCGAAGGGATCAGAAATATCGGACCTTATTTGGAACTGATGGCTGAGGCTGAACTTTTATGCGGACATAAAAATGCAGTGACTTTACGGTTAAAATCATTTAAAAATGACTGAATTAGACAAGCTTGTAAGAGAAAACGTAAAGGCGCTTGTCCCATATTCAAGTGCAAGAGATGAATACAAAGGTAAAACAGGTATCTTTCTCGATGCTAACGAAAATCCTTTCGGACATCTCAACAGGTATCCCGACCCGTATCAGTGTGAGCTTAAAAAGGAAATAAGCCGGCAAAAAGGCATTGATGAGAAAAACCTTTTTCTGGGAAACGGAAGTGACGAGATAATTGATCTGTGTTTCAGGACATTCTGTAATCCGGGGACCGACAAGGCCATGAGCTTCTCTCCCACCTACGGAATGTACGAAGTGTCAGCAGCTATAAATAATGTTCAGCTCATAAAAATACCTCTCGACAACAACTTTCAGATTGATACAGGTAAAATTAAAACGGTTATTGCTGATCCACTGGTGAAAATAGTTTTCATATGCTCACCTAATAATCCGACAGGAAACTCAATGAAAGACATTGATATTGAGTACATTATCTCGCATTTTAATGGCATTGTTGTCATTGATGAAGCTTATATTGACTTTTCCGACCGTCAATCCTTTAAGAAAATGATCGACAGATACTGCAACCTGATAGTAATGCAAACTTTCAGCAAGGCATTTGGCCTTGCAGGTGCAAGAGTAGGAATGGCATTCGCAAGTCAATGCATTGTGGAATATTTCAACAAGATGAAGCCGCCATATAATATAAGCACATTGAATCAGAAAGCAGTATTAAGGAAGCTCAGGAAAAAAAGATTGTTAACAAATCATGTCAGATTGATTAAAACTGAAAGAAAAAGACTGGCGGAAATTCTTAAAAAATTATCTATTATTGAAGAGGTCTTTCCATCCGATGCCAATTTTCTCATGGTCAGAACCAAAGATGCAGATAAAATCTATTCAATGCTAGCAGATAGCAAAGTCATTGTAAGGAACCGTAATAAAGCCATACCGGGAGCATTAAGAATAACTGTAGGGAAAAGAAGCGAAAACAGGAAGCTGCTGAATGCCTTAAGAAAGATTTCGCTATGAAGAAAGTTCTTTTCATCGACAGGGACGGCACCATCATTTTCGAACCATTGGATGAACAGGTTGATAATATTGAAGAACTGAGGTTCCTTCCGGGAGCAATCTCATCACTTGCAAGAATATCAGAGGAAACGGATTATGAGCTCGTTATGGTCACAAACCAGGATGGGCTCGGTACCGCATCATTTCCGGAAAATACTTTCTGGCCCTCGCATAATAAAATGCTTGAAATACTTAAAGGTGAAGGTATTGAATTTGCTGAAGTTTTTATCGACAGGACCATGCCTGAGGATAAGGCTCCCACCAGAAAGCCGGGAACAGCTATGCTCACAGCCTATCTGGCCACCGGAATTGACCTTGATTCATCATATGTGATTGGCGACAGGCTTACAGACCTTGAGCTTGCAAGAAATCTTGGATGCAAGGCTGTTTTTTTCAGCGACACACCGAATCCTCTTGCCAGGTTCCATTCAAATGACTGGAATGACATATGCCGGTTCCTGAAAAGTAAGCCCAGGATCGCTTCCTGGGGCCGCCGGACAAATGAGACGTCAATCAGTGTCGAAATCAATCTTGACGGTTCAGGAAAAAGCAGCATAAGAACCGGAATAGGTTTTTTTGATCATATGCTTGAACAGCTTGCAAAGCATGCAAGGTTTGATCTGTCGGTAAATGCCGCCGGGGACCTCAATGTTGATGAACATCATACAATTGAAGATACAGCGATAGTCATCGGAAAATGTGTTGATCAGGCGCTGGGAGGCAAAAAGGGAATTCAAAGGTATGGATACCTTCTGCCAATGGATGATTGCCTTGCCCAGGTTGCAATAGATTTCAGCGGAAGGCCGTGGCTTGTCTGGAATGCAGGTTTCAACCGTGAAAAAATCGGGGATATGCCTTCTGAAATGATCTTTCACTTCTTCAAATCGTTCAGCGATTATGCAAAATGCAATCTTAATATCAGGGCTGAAGGAGAAAATGACCATCATAAAGCCGAATCAATCTTCAAGGCATTTGCGAGAGCTCTTGGGATGGCAGTGAAAGTGACAGGCAATTACGATCTCCCGACAACAAAAGGCAAACTATGATTTCGATCATTAAATATGGTTCAGGAAACATCCAGTCAGTCCAAAGCGCCCTTAACCGGATGGGTTATGAAAGCAGGGTGACCGATGATGAGGAAGAAATCATTAATTCCGATAAAGTCATTATCCCGGGAGTGGGTGAGGCAGGTTCCGCAATGAAATATATTAAGGAAAGAGGGCTCGAAAATGTAATAATATCATTAAAGCAACCCGTGCTTGGTATCTGCCTGGGACTTCAGCTCCTATGTAATTTTTCGGATGAAGGTTATGTGAAATGCCTCGGAATTTTTGATACAATGGTGAAAAAATTCCCTCCTTTTGATAAGATCCCCCACATGGGCTGGAATAATTTTTCAGCACTTAAAGGTGATATTTTCAGGGGAATCAGCGTTGAAGACGATGTCTATTACATCCATGGTTATTATGCCGAAATTAATATCTACACTTTGGCAATCTGCGATTATGTACTGCCATTCAGCGCCGCCATCCACAGGGATAATTTTTATGGTGTCCAGTTTCACCCCGAGAAATCTGCCGGTACGGGGGAAATAATCCTTCGTAACTTCCTGGAGCTATGAGAATAATAATAGCAATAGATATTCTTGAGGGAAAGTGTGTCAGGCTTACCAGGGGAGATTTCTCAACAACCAGGATCTACAATGAAGATCCTGTAGAGTTAGCTAAGCAGATTGAGGATAACCGGCTTCAGTACATTCATCTGGTCGATCTTGAAGGAGCCAGGACCGGCCGGTTTGTGAATTATAAGATAATTGAAAAAATTGTCACCAACACCTCCCTGAAAGTAGATTTCGGAGGGGGTATACGATCCTCTGATGACGCAAGGGCTGCCTTTGAATATGGGGCCTGCCAGGTAACCTGTGGCAGTATTTCGGTTACAGACAGTAAACTGTTCCTGGAAATCCTTTCAAAATGGAGTCCTGACCGGATCATTCTTGGGGCTGACTGTACCGACAGGAAAATAGCAACTGAAGGCTGGTCGGAAAACTCCGGAATTGATATTATAAAATTCCTGGCCGATTACCGGGAAAAAGGAATTAAATACACCATTTGCACCGACATCAGCAGGGACGGTATGCTTAGCGGTCCGTCACTTGGGCTCTACAGCGAAATACTAAAGATACCCGGGTTAAATCTTATTGCCAGCGGCGGTGTGTCATCACTCAGGGATATTGAAGAATTATCAGGGGCAGGATGTGAAGGCACAATTGTCGGCAAAGCACTTTATGAAGGAATACTGAATTTAAAGGATCTGGGACGCCTATGCTGAAAAAGAGAATCATTCCCTGTCTCGATATCAGGGAGGGGAGAACCGTAAAAGGGGTGAATTTCATGGATATCAGAGATGCCGGTGACCCTGTCAGCCTTGCAAAAAAGTATGTAGAACAACGGGCTGATGAGCTTGTATTCCTTGATATCACTGCAACCATCGAGAAAAGGAAAATATTTACCGGACTTGTGACCAGAATTGCAGAAGAGATAAATATTCCCTTTACGGTCGGGGGAGGAATAGAGACTGTCGATGATGCTGCAGAACTTATAAAAGCCGGAGCTGACAAAGTATCGGTAAATACTTCGGCAGTAAGAGACCATTCAATCATCACGCAACTTGCAAGGCAGTTCGGCAGTCAGTGCATTGTGGTGGCAATCGATACCTGTTTTATCGATAATGATTGGATTGTTTACATCGATGCCGGGCGCACTGCTACATACCTGAAAACCATTGACTGGGCACAGAGAGCTGAAAAATATGGTGCAGGTGAAATACTTTTGACTTCAATGAATGCCGATGGTACAAAATCAGGGTTTTCAATTGACATCACCAGGGAGGTAAGCAAAAATCTCAACATACCGGTCATTGCATCGGGAGGTGCAGGATCGATGGAGCACTTTTGGGAGGTCTTTGCAAAAACAACCTGCAGCGCAGCCCTGGCAGCAGGGGTTTTTCATTATGGTGAAATCTCAATCCCTGAATTAAAAGAATATCTATCATTAAGAGGTATAAATGTCAGAAAGTAATTTTGATTTAATCACCCCAGTGATATCTGCGTCTCCTCAGGGAGCCTCTGTGTAAGTTTTTTATTTCACGGAGAAACGCAGAGAAAGCACAAAGGGTCACAGAGAAATAAAAGATATGGCTTCTATAAATTTTGAAAAAGGGAACGGCCTTGTGCCGGCAATCATCCAGAACGCTGACAATCTTCAGGTACTGATGGTGGGGTATATGAATGATGCAGCTTACAGGAAAACAGTCAATGATGGTAAAGTGACTTTCTTCAGCAGAAGCAAAAACAGGTTATGGACCAAGGGCGAAACATCGGGCAACTTCCTTACTGTCAAAGAAATAACAGCTGATTGTGATAATGATGCCCTTCTCATAAAGGCAATTCCTGCCGGTCCGGTTTGCCACACCGGGAAAAAATCCTGTTTTAATAATGACTCACCGAAAGGATTTATTTATGAGCTGGAGCAAATCATCGGTCAGAGAATTAAAAGCAATGCAACTGATTCCAATACCAATAAGCTTTTCAAAAAAGGTATCAATAAAATTGCCCAGAAAGTGGGTGAAGAAGCCGTTGAGCTTATAATAGAAGCAAAAGATGAAAATATTGAGCTCTTCGAAAATGAAGCTGCCGACCTGCTGTATCATTTTCTTATCCTGCTTAAAGCAAAAGGTGTTCGCCTTGAGGAAATAGAGAATGTTCTCCTGGAAAGACATTCGGGAAAACAGGGTAAAAACATGGTTAACTCCACCTCTGTGTTACCTCTGTGATCTACTGTCTTACGCCTGCCTGATTGCAGGAAGGGCAACCCCACAACCGCCCAAATGGAAAGGCAACCCCCCAACCCCCCAAATGGGGGGCTTTAATGAATTTCTGGAGTTTAAAAGTCCCCCATCTGGGGGATTAAGGGGGTGGATTTAAAAAGGAAAAACACAGACCCGGAGGGCATAATTTAATAATTATCAGTAAAAACAGATAATTTTTTACTTTTTATTTGCTGATTATAATTATTCCATTACTTTTGTAAGCCACCAAAACGAAAAAATGAATATTGTGTACAAATACTTCTTTCCCTATTTCTACTTCTATTTTTATTTTAAAAAGAGATAAGGGGATTTTTGTACACAGTTAAAAAATTAAATATTGAAGCAAGGGTCCCGGAAAAGGGGCCCTTTCTTTTTAAAAAGATTAATAATGAAAATAGCAATCCAGGGAGAAACGGGATGTTTTCACGAAGTGGCTGCACGGCAGTTCTTCTGTTACGATACAATTGAAATAGTTCCGTGTTCAACTTTCGATATGACCCTGAACTCAGTCAGGAAAGGGAATGCTGATATGGCAATAATGGCTATTGAAAATGCCCGTTCAGGAAGCATGCTGTACAACTATACCCTGATAAGGGAATCAGGATTGAAAATGCTTGGGGAGCATAACCTCAGAGTAGTACAGAACCTTATGGCACTTCCAGGTCAGACCATACGCGATATAAGGCAGATACGTTCACATCCTATAGCTCTTGAGCAATGCATGGCATTTCTTAACCTTCACCCTGAAATCACACTCGTCGAAGCTGATGACACTGCAGGCAGCGCAAAGCTGATCGCAGTGAATAAACTCAAAAAGATTGCAGCCATTGCTTCAGCAAAAGCTGCTGAGATATATGGCCTTGAGATACTTGCCCCGGGAATCGAGACATATAAAAAGAATTACACAAGATTTCTTGTGGTCGGAAACCCAGATAAAGGGAACAAAGATGGCAATAAAATGTCAATCTGTTTTGCAACCGGTCATAAGCCTGGCTCTCTCGCTGCAGTTCTCGTAAAGCTTGCGGAAATGAATATCAATCTTTCAAAGATACAATCAGTGCCGAGGCTCAACGGGGAATGGGAGTATATGTTCTATTGCGATCTCGAGCTCCCGGAAGCATGCGATCTGGAAGCCATTGAATCTGTGCTTGAAAAATATACAAGCAACCTCGAAGTTCTTGGTGTTTACAATAAAGGAGATATGCTATATGAAAGTTAAACCAGCCGATCGTACCCAACTGGTACAGGAGTACTATTTTTCTGAAAAGCTCCGTCAGATAGACCTAATGAGGCAGTCAGGGAAAGATGTGATAAACCTGGGAATTGGAAGTCCGGACCAATCTCCTTCAGAAAACACTGTAAGGCGCCTGGTTTCTGAAGCCGGAAAGCCTGGCGTTCACGGTTACCAGAGCTATAATGGCATACTCGCTCTTCGAAAAGCTTTTTCAGAATGGTACAGGAAGTATTTCAGTGTAGATCTTGATCCGGAAAGTGAAATTCTGCCTCTCATGGGGAGCAAGGAAGGCATTATGCATATATCCCTGGCCTTCGTGAACACCGGTGATGAGGTTCTGGTTCCAAACCCTGGTTACCCTACCTACTCTTCCATAACAAATCTTGTCGGAGGGAAGATCAGATATTATGACCTCGATGAAAACAACGGCTGGCACCCTGATCTTAAAGCCCTTGAGAAAAGCGATCTGATAAATGTGAAGCTGATGTGGATAAATTATCCGAATATGCCGACCGGTGCAAAAGGCAGCCATGAACTTTTTGAGAAGGTAATTGCCTTCGGTGCCAGGCATAATATCCTGATCTGCAACGATAATCCCTATAGTTTCATCCTTAACACTGAATATCAGAGCATTCTGAGCATCAAAGGCTCAAAAGATATTGCCATTGAGCTCAATTCATTAAGCAAAAGCCATAATATGGCAGGCTGGAGGATCGGTATGGTTGCCGGAAACAGTGATTACATCAAGAGTATCCTTAAAGTAAAAAGCAATATGGATTCAGGAATGTTTCAGCCTATGCAATCAGCCGCAGTTGAAGCACTCGGCAATCCGGATGCCTGGTATCTGAAAATCAATTCGGTCTATGCCGGACGCCGCAAGGCAGCTGAATCGCTTATGGACACCCTTAAGTGCAGGTTTGATAAGAGCCAGTCGGGATTGTTTCTATGGGGACAAATCCCGGAAGAGGTTCCCACCTGTGAAGAATTTGTGGATGAGGTTCTTGAAAATACCAATGTCTTTATCACTCCGGGGTTTATTTTCGGAAGCAATGGCAAAAGATACATCAGGATTTCATTGTGTGCTGATGAGAAGAGGCTGGTTGAAGCTGGAAAAAGAATCTCATCATTCCTGAAAAACAAATAACTATCAAAATCTTTCTAATTCATTTAAAATCTGAATAATGACAGTAGCTGTAATCGGAATAGGGCTCATAGGGGGTTCATTGATGATAGATCTCCGGAAGAGGGGGTTTGCAGATAAAATAATCGGCGTTGATTCAAACGTGCAGCACAGGAATATTGCAGGTCTGTGCGGACTGGTTGACGAAACTGATTCACTCGAAAACGCCGTCGACAGAAGTGACCTGATAATCCTGAGCGCTCCGGTTGATGCAAATTGCATCATGCTCCCTGGTATCCTTGACCGGGTTACGGGAACGTCCAAGGTGATAACCGACATGGGATCGACAAAAGGCAGCATTGCCAGAATATCAAAATCTCATCCCAACCGCGGCAGATATGTTGCACTTCATCCAATGGCAGGAACTGAATTTTCAGGCCCGCTTGCTGCCACAGGAAAGCTCTTCGATTACAAGACCGTAATCATATGCGACAGGGAACTAAGCGATGCCGATGCGCTTGAAACTGCCGAAAAAATGCTTGACCTGCTGAACATGCGAAAAGTCAATATGAACTCAAGCAATCATGATGTTCATGTTGCCTATGTATCGCACATTTCACACATCACTTCCTTCTCACTTGCCTTAAGCGTGCTCGACAAGGAACAGGAAGAACAGAACATCCTTACCCTGGCCGGAGGAGGATTCGAAAGCACGGTGCGTCTTGCAAAAAGCAACGGGGAAACATGGGCGCCGATATTTCTTGAGAACTCAAAATACATCATTGAAGTGATGGATACCTATATTGATAAAATGAATCTCTTCAGGAAAATGATTTCTGAAAGAGACAAGGAAGGTCTGAAAACACTTATGGAAGAAGCAAATAAAATAAGAAAAATACTAAACTAAACAAGACTGTTTATGGAACCGGAACCCAGGATGATTAAGATAAAAGAATGGAACGGCTACAAAGGAAGGCCTTTCCTTATAGCCGGACCCTGCAGCGCTGAAACGGAAGAACAGGTAATGGAAACGGCCAGGCAGATTGCCCAGATTCATGAGGTAAGCCTGTTCCGTGCCGGGATCTGGAAACCGAGGACAAGGCCAAATTCGTTTGAGGGTGTGGGGACCCAGGGATTCAAATGGCTCAGAAGGGTTAAACAGGAGACGGGGCTGATGGTCGGGACCGAGGTTGCAAATGAAAAACATGTTTACGAAGCTCTCAAATATGGTATCGATATGCTGTGGATTGGGGCCAGAACTTCTGTTAATCCTTTCACGGTCCAGGAAATTTCCGATGCCCTGAACGGCGTTGATGTCATGGTGCTTGTCAAGAATCCGATCAATCCTGATCTTGAGCTCTGGATAGGAGCCATCGAACGGGTAGCCAGGGCCGGAATTACCAGGCTCGGGGCTATACACAGGGGATTTTCAACATATGAAAAAACAGCCTACAGAAACCAGCCAAACTGGCAACTTCCTATCGAACTCAGGAGGAGAATGCCTGATCTTCCCATTTTTTGCGACCCCAGCCACATCTCAGGGAAAAGGGAATATCTTTATGAGATCTCCCAGAAGGCAATGGACTTGAATTTCGACGGACTGATGATCGAATCGCATATCAATCCGGATAAGGCCCTAAGTGATTCCGCCCAGCAGCTTACACCAAATGAACTAAGGGAACTTTTAAGCAGACTGATATTAAGAAGTCCTGTCACTTCCGATCCGAAATTGCTTGATATACTTGGAGAACTCCGGCAGCAGATTGATATCTTTGACGATTATCTTCTTGATATTCTTGAAAAAAGAATGAAAATTTCTGAAACTATCGGTCAGTATAAAAAGGACAATAATATTACTATCTTGCAAACAACCAGATGGGATGAAATAATAAGCAAGGTTTTGGTCACCGGACAGGCCAAAGGTCTTAGCAGGGAAATTATAGATATCGTTTTCAAGGCAATTCACCAGGAATCGATCAATCACCAGATGAAGGTGATGAACAATGGTGCATTCAGTCAGGAAAAAAACAAATGACGTATGGAAAGAGCAGTAGAACCTTCATTTATCAAAGGTCAGGTCAAGGCTCCTCCTTCGAAAAGCATGACTCAAAGGGCTATTGCTGCTGCCATGCTGGCCGACGGGGAAAGCAGGATCATCAACCCTTCTTATTGCGACGATTGTCTTGCTGCTATGAGCATAGCAGTGGGGCTTGGTGCAAAAGTTGAACCGGGAATTGATGAAATGAAGATCACAGGTTGCAGGGGGCTCATGGAAAAGAAGCTCAACTGCGGTGAATCAGGTCTTGCGATCCGTATGTTCTCGCCGATAGCGGCCCTGTATCCTGAGGAGATAACCATTTCAGGGGCCGGTTCCCTCAAGAGCAGGCCGATGTCAATGATAAGCAATGCACTGGATCAGCTTGGGGTGAAATGTCTCACAACAGGAGGCTTTCTTCCATTGACCATAAAAGGTCCACTGAAAGGCGGAAACTGTGAAATTGACGGCTCAGTGAGCTCCCAGCTTCTTACGGGGTTACTGATGGCCCTTCCGGTTACAACACGCAATTCCGTGGTCAAAGTAAACAATCTGAAAAGCAGGCCATATATAGATATGACAATCGGGGTCCTGAAAGATTTCGGGATTGAGATTACCAATGATAATTATAAGACTTTCAAAATCAATGGAAAACAGAAATTCATTGCCCGCAATTATGTAGTTGAAGGGGACTGGAGTGGAGGAGCATTGCTGCTGGTTGCAGGTGCAATTAACGGTGATATTCAGGTCACGGGTCTAAGAACCTACAGTTCTCAAAGCGATAAAGCAATCCTGAAAGTTCTTGAGATGGCAGGAGCTAAAATGCAGGTAAATGAAAACCAGATAAATATTTCCAGTTCTCCGTTGAAAGCATTTGATTTCGATGCTACCGAATCTCCGGACCTATTCCCTCCTGTTGTTGCTCTTGCTTCATACTGCACCGGGACAAGCAGGATAAAGGGTGTTTCCCGCCTTTACTATAAAGAGAGCGACAGGGCTATGTCACTCTCTGAAGAGTTCAGAAAAATGAGCATAAAGGTTGAAATGAAAGATGATTATCTTTTTGTAACGGGAGGAAAAGTTACAGGAACCAGGGTATTTTCACATGATGATCACAGGATTGCAATGGCCACTGCCATCGCTGCTCTTGGCGCAACTGGCAAAGTCTCAATAAAAGATTCGCATTGCATTTCAAAATCTTATCCTGATTTCTTTAATGACCTGAAAAAAGCCGGAGCAATCGTGCAGGAATAATCTGATTTTAATCATTCAGAGCCTATAGCTTCAAGATTTTAACATAATTATCATAAAAAGCAGAAAATATTTACAGGTTTTATTGGAATTATTAAATTTTTATTATTTTTGATGCCATGATAGTTGCAAATTTATATACCTGGTCCTGGCGCAGCTCAAAAACTTAAGCTGTGAATAAGGCCATTATATAATATTCAGAAGATATTCACCCATAAAGGCATGCTGTTCACAGCATGCCTTTTTTTATTCCGATATTTCAAACAACACTTAATAACTAAAACCATGAAAAAATCAACAAGAATTATGCTAAGTGAAAAAGAAATGCCTCAACATTGGTATAATATTGTGGCTGACATGCCCAATAAGCCTTTGCCACCGTTAAATCCGGCAACAAAACAGCCAATCGGGCCGGAAGCCCTATCGGCTGTTTTCCCGATGGAACTCATAAAACAGGAAGTATCGACAGAAAGGTATATTGACATACCCGATGAAGTTCTCGACCTTTATAAAACCTATCGTCCTTCTCCTATGTTCAGGGCAGTCAACCTTGAAAAGGCTCTTGGTACGAAGAGTAAAATCTATTATAAATATGAAGGAGGCAATTATTCCGGGTCGCATAAAGCCAACACTGCAATAGCTCAGGCCTATTATAATAAAAAGGAAGGAATAAAAAGGATTACAACCGAGACAGGGGCAGGACAATGGGGTTGTGCAATGAGTTATGCATGCCAGCACTTCGGTCTTGAACTGCTTGTATTCATGGTTAAGGTCAGCTACGATCAGAAACCGGGGCGCAAGATTATGATGAATGTCTATGGTGCCAGGGTGATCCCTTCACCATCCACACTCACAGCAGTAGGAAGAAAAGTTCTTGAGCTTAACCCGGATACCCCAGGCAGCCTTGGTATTGCAATCTCTGAAGCCATGGAGATTGCTGCCGAAGATCCTTATACAAAGTATTCCCTTGGCAGCGTTCTGAACCATGTCATTCTTCATCAGACAATAATTGGTCAGGAGGCACTTCTTCAGATGGAAAAGGCTGATGATTATCCTGATGTCGTAATAGGCTGCTTCGGTGGCGGATCAAACTTCTCAGGCATTGCTTTTCCTTTCCTGAGGGAAAACCTGGTGAACGGAAAGAAAACAAGGATGCTTGCAATAGAGCCATCATCATGTCCCAAGCTTACAAAGGGAAAATTCATGTATGACTTCGGCGATTCGGCCGGAATGACTCCACTCCTTCCGATGTACACCCTGGGACATAACTTCATACCCGATAAAATACATGCTGGTGGCCTCAGATACCATGGAGCAGGAACAATTGTCAGTCAGCTTAGGAAAGACGGATTTATTGAGGCGAAGGCTAAAATGCAGAGGGAATGTTTGGAAGGCGCAGTTCTCTTTGCCCGCACTGAAGGCATTCTGCCGGCACCGGAATCGTCATATGCCATCGCCGGTGCACTCGATGAAGCACGGAAAGCTGATATTGAAGGAGTTTCCAGAACAATACTTTTCAATCTGAGCGGGCACGGACATTTTGATATTTCAGCCTATGAAAAGTATTTCGAGAATAACCTTCCAGATCATGAGATGTCAGCTGAAGAACTGGAAAATTCTCTCTCAACACTGAATTTTCCTGACTGAAAAAAGTTGTTATGCTCTGTGCATTTTTGCCCCTGACCTCCTGAAGGGGGCTAAAATTAAGAAGATGTATCAATAGGGGAAATCCACCCCCTAACCCCCATGGGAGGAATTGTAAGCATCAGCAAATCAATAAGTCCCCCTCAGGATTTAGGGGTGATTAAAGAAGAGAGAGCTTTTGAAACAGCCTTTCAGCGCTCGGCCCCCTCCGGGAGGGGATCTTTAAGATTTAATTTTGTCTATATATTACCTTATACTATTTTGTAGTTCTTATAAAACGTATCTATTCCGAGATACTTTTTTATAAAGATCTTACCCCTGTATTTTAATGACAATCTGTTGAACGAAATATCATGATCGAAGCTCCAGTTCTTATTCTTTATCCTTTCCTCCATGACCGCCGGATGAGTACCTGAGAACGGGCTGAGAACATCAATCGCTGAATAATCAAAGCTCTTGCTGTCTGCAATTTCCTGAGGCTTCTCATTCCCCTTATAGAAAGATGAAGCATTCTGCACCTTCCTCATCATCACCTCCGGCTCCTTCACCCACCCGTAATGATAAACACATGCTTCAACAGGCTTGACATTCAGCTTTTTGTTTTCTCCTTTTCTGAAGCCCTGTGCATCCCTGTAAGAATATATTGATCTGTCGTTCCTTACCACTCTTATTTCATTCCTGTACCAGCTGGGTGAAACGGCAATATAATCGTATGATCCGTAAAAATGCAGGTAGTTGAACAGCAATCCGTCGACCTCCCGGTTGTCCTTCCACTTTTCCATTGCTGACCGGATAGTATTAAGATATTTTTCATGAATGACCTCATCTCCCTGGATATAAAAGGCCCAATCAGAGTTTGGCGGAACAGCCCTCAAAGCCTTATTGGTCTCAACTGCGAAAACCCTGCCCCCTGTTTTCTTTTCAGCTGAATCGTCCCACACTGTATCAACAATCTTTATTTTGTCCCTGTCGATATCCTGAACAAGCTCGCGGGTATTATCATCCGAATTTCCGACTGCGACAACAAAATCATCGCAAATGGGAAGGATTGATCTTATTGATTCGACAACGGGATAGTCAAATCTGACGGCATTTCTGATAAAGGTGAAACCAGTGACTTTCATAATAAAGATTCTAATTCCAAAATTAATTACATAAAACCTACTAAGCACAAAGGTTGCAAAGTTAATTCGTCGGTCTGCATTTGATTATGATGGACTGCCAAATTCTGCAGATTTCTCACTTCATTCTGAATGACAATGGTGATTTGAGATTTTGAATCTGTCTGATAACTGTCATTTGTTTCGCAAAGCTGGAAAAACCTTATATTTGATTGTTAATTAATTAACAGTAGACCATGAAGAGCATTCCCAAGGCTTTTATTCTCATGACTTTTATCTCTGCCTGCACTAACTCCACCAATCCAGGCACAGGACTTTCCTCTCCTGCATCTGTTAAGTCTCCCGTTGCTATTTCGGTCGTCAAACCTTTATTCACCTCCCTCATGATAACAGTCGGAGGCGTTAAGGCTGATATTCAGGGCTTCACGTCATCAGCCATACAAACGGCAGTCGATGCCGTACATCAATCAGGCAATGGCGGGACGGTAATTCTTCTTCCCGGGACTTACGATGTAATTGCACCTGTAATGCTTTATGACAATGTTGCGATTAAAGGATCAGGAGCAAAAACAATACTGAAAAAATGCAAAGGTATCCGTACAAAATTTGCCCTTGACGCTGACTATGGTGAATTGCAGCTAACGGTTGCTGATGCGTCGGGATTTAAACCGGGAATGGGAGTTGCAGTATTTGACGACCAGTGGCGGTCGGCATGGGATGTGACAACTGCAAAAATCACTGCAATAAAGAATAATACTATTTATATTGACGATTTTCTTATCCGGGATTATCATAAAGATAAAAACGGAACCCTTTCAAATGCCTGTTCTGTAATCTCGGCTGTCTGTGCAGGTAACATAAGTATATCCGATCTTACAATCGACGGAGCAAGGGAAAGCAATGATATGATCGATGGCTGCCGTGCCGGAGCAATTTACCTGCACAAAACGCATGATGCTTTAATTGAAAATGTTACAGTTAAAAACTTCAATTGCGACGGGATAAGCTGGCAGCTAACCGAAAATGTTACTGTGAGGAACTGTGAGGTTTACGGATGCTCAAACGCCGGACTGCATCCGGGCACAGGCTCTCCCCTGACTTTAATAGAGGGCAATGACAGTCACAATAATGACGGTTATGGCCTGTTTGTTTGCTGGCGGGTAAGGAACGGCGTTGTAAGGAATAACAGCTTCCATAAAAACGGAATAAACGGGATAAGCACCGGACATAAGGACACCGGGATGCTTTTTGCTGAAAACAAGGTTTTTGAAAACAGCGGAGACGGTATTTACCTGCGTGATGAAGGGGATCTCAACGCCCCTGACAGCAGCATAATAAGGAACAATTTAATTGAAAATAACGGCATGAAGGAAGGCGGGTACGGTATTTCAGTGAATGGTCGGGCTGAGGGAGTGGTGGTTGAGGGAAATACAATAGCAAATCCCTCCGGAGGCAGACAGAAGGCAGGGATATTCCTTGCGGCGGGTGCTAAACCGGTGGAGATAAAGAATAATAAGATCAGCGGCCATCCGGATGGTGAAGTTGTAAAAGGCTTACTCCCGACTCCCTGAAGATGGCGGACAATATGTATTAAAGTTCCTGATTTTTATTTTATTTATTTTGCAGAATTCACTGTCTCACCCCCTCTTTCCCGATAGGTATCGGGATGGGGAGAGGCTGGTTTCTCTCTTTGAATGTTTTTATTTTGTTTATGAACTGTATGAAAATTTCTTCCTTATTCATTTTGTTGTCCACTTCTGTTTTCGGCCAGAACATAACATCTTACAAACCCCTCACCGGCTACGGCATCTGCCATCAGAGCTCCAAAGAGATCATCATACTCCGCCGTTTCCTGAAAGGCGCTGACACATATTATCTTACAGTTTCTCCTCAATCTCTTATAACTAAGGTCATTCCGTCCGACAGCATCACTGTCAGCCGTGCATCATGGAGCCAGATTGAATCCCGTTATTCTGGTACACCCTATATAAAAGCCGTTACCAGGGCCGAAGGGTACGGCAATCCTCTGCAGGACGCAGGAATAAGACATTTTATGCCATCAAAGAAGGGTATCGATCTGACTATCGATCTCTGTCCCTCGAACCTTCCGCTCGAAAGGATAATATTCACTGACCTCATAAAGGAAATAGGCGTTGTGGAAAAACCTGTCCCCCTTGCCGTGTCGGTAACCGGAATCTGGATAAATGAACATCCGGGTGATTTCAGGTGGCTCGACAGTCTCGACAGGACAGGTGAGCTTTCGATAGTTTGGATAAACCATTCATATCACCATCGCACTTACAGGAATACACCACTCAGTTCAAACTTCATGCTTGCTCCGGGAACAGATATTAATTCTGAAGTGCTGAACACTGAGATACTGCTTCTTAAAAACAATATTGTGCCTTCCGTATTCTTCCGTTTCCCCGGGCTGGTCTCTGACAGGGAGATTTACGATAAGATCCTGAGCCTTGGCCTTATTCCGGTCGGTAGCGATGCATGGCTTGCAAAGGGTCAGTGGCCGAAGGACGGCAGTATTGTACTTATCCATGCCAACGGCAATGAACCTCTCGGGGTAAAAGAATTCATTCAGCTTTTAAAGATGGAGCAGAAGGAGGTTACTGCCAGGCGGTGGGAATTGTTCGATCTTCGGGAGAGCATAGTGGATGAGAATGAATAGGTCTTTCCAGTTTCATAAAATGGATAAATATCGTTTCCCCTCTGTGCGCTTAAAGAGTTAGGTCAAACCATTCGGACAACTTCTAATGTATTTTATGCTTGTTATCCGCTAACAAAGTTTATTTTTGTCAGATTCTTACAGCTTGTTTTTTATTATTTATAAATATGAATAACCTCTTCCTGTCTGTTTATTGTGTCCGGTCATCCGTAAGTCAATGAACCAGGTGGACCTCCTTAAAACTTTATAACCTTAATAATATCTTATGCAAAAAACAGTCTACAAAGTCTATGGTTACCGCTGGGTGATGCTCAGCGTTTATATGATGATTATTGCCGTTAACCAGCTGTTATGGATAACTTTTGCTCCTATTACTTCCGAAGCCATGCATCATTTCGGCGTTTCTGACCTTAAGATCGGGATCCTTTCAATGAGCTTCATGATTGTTTACCTCGTTGTTTCAATACCTGCGTCATGGGTAATTGATACATGGGGTGTAAGGGTCGGAGTGGGAACAGGAGCTATTCTTACAGGATTATTCGGGATGCTCAGAGGGTTGGCTTCTTCAAACTACAATCTTCTTCTTATGGCTCAGGTCGGAATAGCCATTGGTCAGCCATTCCTGCTTAATGCAATCACAAAAGTGGCTGCAAGATGGTTCCCTATTGAAGAGAGAGCCACTGCCTCAGGACTCGGAACCCTTTCCATGTATATCGGCATACTTGCAGGTATGATTCTCACACCCTGGCTTGTAAAAGGCTCAGGTATTCCGCATATGCTTTACATATACGGGATTTCAGCCATTATTTCAGCAATTGTGTTCATGGTTTTTGCCAGGGAACGTCCGGCAGAGGCTCCGTGCAGTCCTGACCAGGAGGAACGTGCTCTTGCTATTGACGGATTCAGGCAGATATTCAGGAACAGGGATTTTAA
Organism: uncultured Bacteroidales bacterium; assembly: GCA_963789985.1. Taxonomy (GTDB): domain Bacteria; phylum Bacteroidota; class Bacteroidia; order Bacteroidales; family VadinHA17; genus LD21. Next base: position 123,073 of record CAWBNA010000010.1, read on the forward strand.
CTGGCTTATGTTCATCTTTTTTGTCGGACTGGGAGTGTTCAATGCTGTAACTACCTGGATAGAGGAGATCCTTATCCCGCGAGGATTTACTTCAGTGCAGGCAGGGATGACCGGCGGGCTGATGATTGCCGGAGGTATTCTTGGAGCTCTTATCATTCCAATAATGTCCGACCATTACAGAAAAAGAACTCCCTTCATAATTGCCGCGCTTGCAGGCTCAACATTAAGCCTGGTCGGAATTACGTTTGCATCAGGTTATGCTATGGTTTTGATATCAGCAATTGCTTTCGGGTTTTTCATGCTCAGCAGTGGACCTATCGGTTTTCAGTATGGAGCTGAAATAACTTACCCTGTTTCGGAGGGCACCTCTAACGGGTTCCTTCTGCTTTCGGGACAACTTTCAGGAATTCTGTTCATCTTCGGGATGGACGGATTTAAGTCGTCCTCAACCGGGTCAATGACCATGCCGCTTGTAGTACTGATCGTCATGATGGCTGTCAGCCTGCTGAGTTCGACACTCATCAGGGAATCAAGGCTTATACAGGGTAACAAAAATTAAAAAAGGAATAAAAAATTTAATCTGTCATTAATGCCTGTTAAAAGTGCATATTGTCCGCTCTTTTTTATCCTGACTATTTCAGTCTTTCTGCTGTTTCAGAATCAACCGCTTTACAGCCAGACCTCTAATCCTGATTCCTTACGAAATATCAGGGCACAGGAATTTCAGAAGGTTGCTGATCGCGACAGGATAACCGCCCAGCGCTGGTGGTACGGCTGGCTTGCCGGATACAGCGCAGCAACCATCGGACAGGGAATTGTATGTTTAACAACCAGTAAAAAAACAACAAGGCAGGACATGGCCCTGGGAGCGGCGACCACCTTGCTCGGAGCTGCCGGAGTTCTGATAACTCCCATAGTACCGACAAAATCCGCCTTTCAGAATGAAGCTAATCAGACCGGAGATTCCATCCGGGGATATCCTGACTCTGCCTCAACTGAGAAACTCCTGAAAGAAATGGCACGAATGGAAAAAGAAGGCAGGTCATGGAAAATGCATGCCATTACCGGTGTCGTAAATATTGGCAGTGGACTGGTTGAATGGCTGGGATTTAAGCGCACCTTAAAAGACGGACTTGTAAATTTTGCAATCAACACTATAATTACTGAAGCTCAGATCTGGACCCAGCCGGTACGTGCGATAAAAGACTACAGGAATTACTGCAATGGCAATGAAGCCGGCTCAGTGTATCATAACGTCAAGCCTGAAAAAAAATGTTACCTGTGCAGTTATCCGGGAGGATTTATGCTAAGAGTTGATTTCTGAAAAAGCAAAATGAGATGCATCTTCAAGTTCAGGAAGATAGCAGGTGATTTTTTTGTTCCGAATTTCATTAACATTATAGTTCTCTTTTTTTATTATTTCAACTTTAAGATCTCCATTTTTGCAGATAGAAAAAAATTCTTATTTTTGCCTCTGAATCTGCGGGAGTAGCTCAGTTGGTAGAGCATAACCTTGCCAAGGTTAGGGTCGCGGATTCGAGTTCCGTCTCCCGCTCAGGTAAAAGAAGCCACGCAAGTGGCTTTTTAAAATTGTAACCATCTCCAAAAAGTGTTTTCTTACCGCAAACGTAAAAATCAAGGATCCTGCTCAAAAGACAATATAAATAATATTTCTTATCGATTGAAGATCCTCGCAACAAGCAGAAAGGAATCTTTGATCCCCAATAAGGAAATTGTTGTTTATGCTCGCTAGCCACTATCTCGTATTTCCCCAGTCAGTGAGGATCCCGTCACGGAAGAATAACCAGTATTGCTGGTATATCCATTCTTCCTTTATATTATTGCCTCCGATAAGCCTGTTTATCTTTTTCGGCGAGCCCCAGCTGTCCTGCGCCATCTCCGAAGTCATTCCCCTCCATACTTTGCCTTCATTGAGCCTTGCCCCTACCGAAGTACCATATTTGCCAACAAGATATGAATATCTGTCAACCTGCCGGGACTGTTCCCCTTGATTTGCAGCTTGTTCTTCCTGAACACGTTCCCTTACCTGAGCCTGCTGCTCGCTGGCAAGTGCAGGTTTTGTTACGCGTTCAGGCCTGTTTATGGTTGCCTGGCTGGAATATATATATCCTACGAGATCTTCATAAACTACATGAAGATAAACTGAATCAGCATCCAGGACGGTTACAACCGAGTCGGCCGGGATGACAAGGATAACGGATGTAAGATCATCCTTGTCCTTGAAAAGGCGACTGGCGGATTTCAGTGTGGCGGTAAGGCCCGTGTCCTGAACAGTCTGGTTTTCAAGACTTCTCAGGACCTGTGTTCTGTCATTCCGGGGAAAAGCAGAAATAAAAATGAGAAACAGGATTGATGTCAGAGCTAATTTTTTCATTTATATATCTATTATATAAATCCGTATATTTTTCTGTAATTATCAAAAAGTGTACCATAATTTAATTCATTTTTGTCACACCGATTCTGTATCACCACCTCTTCCCTTCCTTCCGTGGGAGGGCTTTGCTTCCCCCGTTCTCCCGGGAGCGGGGGATAAGAGGGGGTGAGGTCCTTAAAATATGGAACTTATCTTTACCTCAAACACAAAATTTTACAATTTTCTGATTATCATCAACCCGTCCCTGACATGAAGAATAATGTTTTCGATGTTTTTCTGATTCCGTATCATCTCATTGAACTCAATGATCCCTTTTGTCTGGGGATCTTTTGTTTTTTTATCCAATACCTTTTCACCCCACAGAACATTATCCGCAAGAATAAATCCACCATGTTTTGTCTTGTCTATCACCATTTCATAATACTCGCAATATTCCCGCTTGTCGCCGTCAATATAAACAAGATCGAACGTTTCTTTCAGCCCTGGTATAATGTCCTGTGCCCTGCCTGTGATCCGGATTATCCTGTCATCGACCCCGGCCTTCCTGAAATATGAGCTGCTGAATTCCTCAAGTTCATCATTCGGATCAATTGTTATGAGATGACCATGGGGCTGAAGCCCCTTTGCCAGACATATTGCAGAATAGCCTGTGAAAGTGCCGATCTCGAGGATGGAAACGGGGTTTATCATCTCTGATATCAGTCCCAGCAGCCTGCCCTGAAGATGTCCTGATACCATATTCGGGTTGATGAATCTGATATGTGTCTGCCTGTAAAGATCCTCGAGGAGGGGATCTTCCGGGGAAGAGTGACTATGGAGGTAATCTTCCAGCTTTCTGTCCATATTTCTAAAATCAGGGGAGTCGGTGCCTAAAATGGCACGGATCGCAGATCCGTGTCAGCAGGGTTCATTTGTAAATCAATGTTGACAATTTCCCCGGTTCAAAGATCTCATTTGCTGTGTCAAGAAGTTCGGAAGCATTAACACTGTCTATCTTCCTGCATGTTTCTTCAAGACTTTCTATTTTCCCGAACACAAGCAGGCTTTTCCCCAGACTGAGCATCAGGCTCTCATGGTTTTCGTATCCTCTTGCAAGATAGCCCTTTATCTGGTTCCTTGCCTTACTGAGCTGTATGCTGCCCAGTTTCACAGTACTCAGTTTTTCAAGCTCCTTCAAAGCAATTGCTATGCTTTTGTCGAGATTATGGTCATCAGTACCGAAATAAATTGTGAAAGCCCCTGTATCACAATAAGGATTATAATTTGACTCGACATTATAGGCAAGACCATTCTTTTCCCTGAGCGACAGGTTCAGTCGCGAGTTGAGTCCCTGTCCGCCGAGGATGTTATTGAGAAGGAACATTCCAAGACGCTTTTCATGCTTCAGGTTATATGCGATATTGCCAATGATGCAGTGAGTCTGAAAAGTATCCATCTTTTTTGAAAGCGCCGATGGAGTATAGATCCATTCGGCAGCGGGATCCTTTTCCCTTTTCTTTGCCGGTACCGCTTCGAAATATTTCACGAGCAGCCTGGTGATTTGCTTCTCATTAATATTTCCCACAGAGCAGAATACCATCTGGTTTGTGCTGTAGTTCCTTAAAAAAAAATCTGATATCTTTTTCCGGGTGAAAGATTTAACAGTTCCTGTATCGCCAAGTATATTATGACTGATAGGCTGCTGGCCGAAGATCATTTCCTCAAAATCGTCAAATATCAGTTCGGCAGGGCTGTCGAGGTAGGAGTTGATCTCTTCGATGATGACATCTTTTTCCTTTTCAATTTCCTTCACCGGGAAAACTGAATTGAAAGCGATATCACTGATGATCTCTACTGCCCTTTCATAATCCTCTTTCAGGAACGATGCATAGATAGCCGTCTCCTCCTTTGTGGTATATGCATTTAGCTCTCCTCCGACATCCTCGAGGCGGCTGAGGATATGGTATGCTTTTCTTCTTTTTGTACCCTTGAAGATCATGTGTTCAATGAAATGGGCCATGCCATGTTCGGAAGGGGATTCGTCGCGTGAGCCTGTGCTTATAACCAGCCCGCAGTGGGCAACTATCCCTGCTGTCTGCATATGGACAAGCCTGATGCCATTGTTAAGCGTGTGGAATGATAGTTGCATTTATCTTTAAGTAATCAGGATGTAAATGTACCATATAGGTAAAACGAATCCAAATTGAAAATTCCTCTTTAAAGTTTTGCATATCAGGAATTGGAAATTATATTTGCAGTCCTATCAGGAGGTGCCATAGCTCAGTCGGTAGAGCAACGGACTGAAAATCCGTGTGTCCCTGGTTCGATTCCCGGTGGCACCACATTATTAAAAGATTAAGTCTCTGAATTTCAGGGGCTTTATTTTTCCCCTGGAAGCTTATCTGCACGATGTCTGCACAGTAAATATGAGAACTGATCTGATCAAAAGAAGCCATTGCCAACAAGTCCCCAGATACTGAAATCTGAGGACAAATTATTTCTGCAACAGTGGAAATGCATAATTTACATCTCGTGCCAATATCTTTAATCCATATTTATGATTTTCCTGCCTTATGGATAGTTAACAAAACCTTCCTTTAATTCCTGTTAAAAAGATTTTGCCGGATTATCAGATTCGGGCTCCTTCAAATCTTCACTCTGCTTTTCTTTGTCCTTTGTCAGTCTACGCACAATTGCTTTGTTATCTTCTTCTGCCTGCAAATCTCTGGCAATTGAATAATCTTCTCTGCGTTTAGCCTCAGCTTTTAATTTTTCCTCGCTTATGTCAGGAAAATGTTCTGGTATTATTATTTCCTCTTTCATAGTGCAAATCTACTAATAAACACAACCCGTAATACATCAGTCTAATTTTGATCTATAAAAAAAGTAAATCCCGGAATGTAATCCGGGAATATGCTCTTAAGGATTTTCTCGAAAATTGGAGTGTCTTGTAAATGAAAAGCTCCGGAGCTGATTTCCCTTGGGATACTTCTTGCTGCATTGATGGATATAGTTTCCAATGTGCAGAATATTTCAACTCAATTTAAAACAGGTCAAATCCAGGAATGAGTTTAGGGGTTTTTAGTCCTTGTCTTATGCTCTTTTGTATTCATATAAAAATTAAACTCCTCTAAAAATTTGAGCTGTTTATTTTCCCATGGGTGCCATTTAAAAATGGAAATACCATTACTTGTGTTAATTTTGAATTATATTAAAGATAAGTTTTATGTACAAGCAATTAAAGAGCTCCGGTCGACTGAATGAATCATTATTTCTTGGATCATTATGTGGCTTATGTTTTGCCTTTTCAGTTTTCCGCTTTATTTATACTGATACGATAGTATTCTTCGAGTTTCTGAATTGGAATCTATTTCTTGCCTTCCTGCCCTGGTTATTTAGTACAATTCTTAGTATTTATCCTAAATTTCAAAGAAGCAAGCCAATATTAATTGTACTGGTATTTTTATGGTTGGTTTTTTTCCCAAATTCACTGTACATTTTGACTGACCTATATCATTTAGAGCTGAGGTCCTCGATGCCAAAATGGTTTGACCTGGTGTTGATCCTTTCATATGCATGGACAGGATTAATGTTTGGATTTATTAGTCTTTGGGATATAGAGAAGATTTTTGGCCAAAGAATAAGAAAGAGCATTATGCCTTTAGTATCATTAAGCCTTCTATTTCTGGGGAGTTTTGGAATATATGTCGGAAGATATTTAAGATGGAACAGTTGGGATATAATTAAAGAGCCTTTTAATTTGTTCTATGGCATTGGGGAGAAGGTCATAAATCCATCGCAAAATAAAGGGTTCTGGGGCATGACTTTGTTTATGTTTTTATTCTTAAATATGGTTTATTGGTCATTCAGATTTATCAAAAACCGCAGTTAGCAAGAAGAATACACAAGGATCTATTGAGAGTCAGATATAATTAAAAGAGCCTGTGAAAAATTTTGTATAAGCTGGCAACTGTGGGATTTTAAACTCAACCTTGCTTCCGGCAGCGGATATCAAACTTCTTACGGAGGCTATAAAATATTGCTTGTTTAATGTTATGCAGATCAACTAAATCCTGAGGTTTTAGAATCATAATAGCACCCGGCTCCCTTCTTAAAGAATGATCTGTAAACAATAGGGATTTGTTATTTTGTTCTTTTGGTCGAATTCCTTAATAAGTAACGGTTTTTTGCCTCTTCTATATCTGCTTCGGGAAGTATATATATTTTTGTTCGGTGGTCAATTATAACTTCCTTCAATTTCGACAGATCAGGCGATATAAAAATATTTGGCTTTTTGTAAATCATGATTTTTTAATTCCAATAAAAAGTCCCGCTTTTGGCGGGACCAAAAAACTTTAAATGATTATAATAGATAAACTATACAAGTTTAACATTTACTGCATTTAATCCTTTTTTACCCATTTCCAGATCAAAGGTTACAACATCATTTTCCTTAATATGTTCCTTTAATCCTGTTGAATGCACAAAATACTCTTTTGGTGAATTCTCCTCTTTAATGAATCCGAATCCTTTGAATTCATTATAGAATTTTACTGTTCCTTTACTCATAATATGATTTTATTAATTTGCAGCAAATGTACACTTAAATAGCGGAATAATATATTTATTTTCAATAAATTAAATATTATTATCAAATAATGACAAATATCATGCCTCCGGTCATCCGCCTAAGACTGCTATAAGGTCTTCATAGCTGAGAGTAAAAAGAGGTATATATGATACTATTATCAGTAATATAATAATTGCTCAAAATATATAATATTGTTTCATTGATATGATTTCATGAGTTAAATGCTCTTTGTCAAAACACCATTTCATTATTGAAGGTTAAATGGAAAATCAATGTTTTTTAATAAAATACATTGTCTCATCATACAAAGTAATAATGAGGTCTTGACAATATTTATTACCATCAAATCTTTTTAGTATTTTTACATTCTGTAATCTGCGTAATTTATTTTTATTTAATTGACTTTTTATAAACAGATAAAATCAAAAAAAAATGAAATCCGGAAATTCATTCATAACAGGATTACTGGCAGGTTTAGTGATAGGCGGGGTAATTGCTTTGCTTTATGCTCCTAAAACAGGGAAGGAGACGCGCGACCAGTTAAAACAGAAGCTGGAAGATCTGCAAAAGGAATTTGAAAATCTGAAAGGCAATGCTTCTCAGAAGTCTGACCGTATTAAAAAAGACCTTGCAGACAAACTTGCAGAGCTTCAGAAAGAAATAGAATCTCTCTCTAAAACCGTATAATCAATTTGTCATCGACATGCCGGAAGATATCAACAATATAAAAAAAGATATTCAGGAGTATATTGAAATAAAGGTAGACCTTATACGACTGTATTTCGCCGAGAATTTATCACGGATATTGAGCAGCACCGTAACCACAATAATTCTGGGTTGCTTTTTGTTTTTTATTCTCCTGTTCATGTCATTTGCAGCAGGATATTTCCTGGCATCACTCCTGCATTCATACGAACTTGGATTCTTATGCATTGCCGGCTTATACGCACTGGTTCTGGTCATCTTACTGGTTTTCAGAAAACAGATTATTGAGAGGCCAATTATCAAGGCTATCGTGAAACTATTTTTCCAAAAATCAGGCGACGATGAAAAAAAACAATGATAATAAGTTCTCAAAAATTTCATCTTTTGAAGATTTTCGTTTTGAAAGAGAAGAACTTATATTCAGGAGAAAACTGATTGAAGCAAAGTTAAACCTTACTTATCTCAAGATCCGTAATAAATTCTCCGTTTCGAATCAGTTTTTTTCGAAAGCGAAAGAAGCAGTTTTACCAAAGATCTCAGATTTTTTAGGCGTTCTGATAAAGAAGTTCAGGAAAGAAAGTCATTCTGAGCCTGGCACTAACCAGAACTGAAATATAGTTAATCAAATCCTGTTAAAAGTTTTTCTTTAACAATTTTATATTGCTGATTTATAATGGTTTATAATCAGCTGTAGATTTCGGCAAAAATTGCCTGTCTTTAATCGTGATTATTCCGGCCGGCAACAATTGCACCCTGCAAACATTAATCAATGTAAATGACTGCGGTCTGCTTTGTATAATTATGCACTCTTTTACATCATAAAAAAAGGAATTTCAAAACTTTAAAACTGTCAGCGAAATTCTCATTTAAATAAAAAGTCTAATTTTGCAGGCCTGAAACAGATAAGAGCTGTTATCATCAATTTTCACTAAATTGAATGGATGAGACTTAATAAATATAAACTGCTCCTTATATATACACTCCTGATAATTCAATCATATCAGTTCATTTCAGGCCAACAGGAAAAAATCGTCATTAAAGACAACACTGAAGCCAGACAAACAGATATTCTTGATGTTTTCTGGAAACTTTTCCCGGAACATTTGCAAAAAGACACCGTCGCCTTAAAAGGAACAGGCCTGTCCTTTTCAATAATACCTGTTGTAGGCTATTCAATGCATACCGGGATTACCGGTGTTATTGCAACCAGCACTACCTTTTATACGGATGATCAGAGAAATAAAACATCACGGGTAGTAATAAATGGAAATTACTCACAATTTCATCAATATTGGGTTACAAGCATAAGTAACATTTTTATTGAGAAGCACAACCTTCATCTTTTTGGTGATGCCCGCTATTATAAGTTCCCGACACAAACCTATGGCTTAGGGCCGGATACCCCAATTTCTGACCCCCTTCATATAGATTATTCTTATTTGCGCTTTTACCAGGCTGTATTTTTCGAAACAGGTTCAAATTTCTTTTTTGGAATAGGCTATAACCTTGACTATCACTGGAATGTTAAAGTGGACTCAATTAAAGGGAATGAACTGGATCAATTCGTAAAGTATCAGAAAGGCGACCGTTCCATTTCTTCAGGAATGTCTTTAAACATTACGTATGACAACAGGAAAAACGTAGTTAATCCGCAAGGCGGGACTTTTGTAAATGTGCAGTTCAGACCAAACATGGCTTTACTGGGTAGCAATACTGACTGGCAGTCATTGCTTATAGAAATAAGACATTATATAAAGTTCCCGGCTTCCTCACAAAACATACTTGCTCTCTGGAGTTATAATAATCTCACAGTATCAGGCACGCCGCCTTATTTAGATATGCCAAGCATCGGCTGGGATAATTATTCAAACACAGGCCGGGGATATGCTCCAGGCAGGTACACGGGCAGAAATTTAATTTACTTTGAATCAGAATACAGATTTTCATTAACCAAAAATGGCTTGCTGGGAGCCGTAATATTTGGAAATGCTGAATCAATTTCCGACCATGTCATGGCTAAAATGCAACCTATAATTCCAGGAGGAGGCTTCGGTTTACGGATTAAGATAAATAAGTACTCAAATACCAATTTGTCTGTCGATTACGGATTTGGTATCAGAGGGTCACGAGGGCTTTTCTTCAATATTGGTGAGGTTTTCTGATCTTTATTATTAACAGATACAGTCAGTAATTCATCAGCAAAACTGATGACAGATAATCAGATCAAACTTTCACAAAAATTTAATTTATACACAGATTCCATGAAAATCGGCATTCGATTTACAGAGGAAATTTAATAGCTTATTATTGCCAATCAGTTTTTGTAAAAACTTAATGAATATTTTTACTTTATCCTTATTATGCTTAGCGTTATAGTGTTAAATGAATGTTAAATGTCAGTTTATAATTCTACTAAATATATAATTGCGTATAATTGCAATAATTTTAAGTGAACAACAAGAAAATCAATATTGTCGTTCTTGCATTATTTCACCTGTTGGTGTTTACATTTCCCTTTGCAATAAAGGTCATTCACCATCATGAAACTCATTATTTAAATGTACATCAGTCTGCTGACGGAAGGCAGTTATCAGAAGCAGAAAAGCTTTGTCCGATTTGTCAGTTTGAGTTTGTAAGTTTTATTGCAGGTGAACACATGGCATTTGGTATCTGCCAACCTGTTTGTCTGATAAAGAATTGCAATCCTGTTCAGAAGGTATATAAAGTTCCTGGTACCTCTTATTTGCTGAGAGCTCCTCCCCTTGTTTAAGATATCCTTTTAATTGATTCAATCATATTTATTTATCTTTCCCTTATCAGAATTGAAAAGTACGGTCTATATTAATCAACCAGTCAGAAATTTAAGTGATGAAAGTTGTTTTGCTTTTCTCCTTAATCTATTATAAAAAACTAAAATATTGACCAATGTATTATTTTATAAAGACAGCTGTGATAGCTTCGGTCCTTTTGACAATTTCTCTTATTGCACTTTCGCAAAATGATAGTATTGCTAAAGCTGATTCCGGTTTATTAAAACTGGTTGAACAAGAATTAAACAATAAACAACCTGCTCCTTCGTCCGGCCAGGTCAGGACATCTCCCACAACACTACCCGATATAAGTCTTATCGGCGACTTTCGGGTATCATATATCAACAATGCCAAAAGAAACTTCGACGCCGGAATTAACGAAGCCGAGCTTTCCCTGCAGTCAGTTGTGGATCCATATGCCAGAGCCGATTTCTTTATTACAGTTGAAAGGAATCCGGTGACTGGCACGTTCAGTGCAGGCCTTGAGGAAGGCTATCTTACAACACTATCATTACCTGCGCATTTACAATTAAAAGTCGGTAAGTTTAAAAGCGCGATGGGAAGAATTAACCCTGTTCATCCTCATGCTTTGCCATTTATAAGCTTGCCGGAAGCTTATGAAAATTATTTTGGAGAAGGAATAAATGATGAAGGAGTTTCGTTAAGCTGGCTGGTTCCAAATTCTCTTTTCTATCAGGAACTGGTTGTACAGGTTACTGACGGGCCAATTGATTGTCCAAGCTTTTCAAGAAGTGTGGGGAACACTTATCTTGAACTGGTACATTTAAAAAACTTTTTCGATCTCTCAGCGAATGCTACACTTGAGCTGGGATTCTCAGGCATTACCGGCGCCAACTCTTATGATTTCAGGACAAACATTGGTGCCATGGATCTTACTTATAAATGGAAGCCGGTGCAGTTCAATACCTACAAATCCTTTACCTGGCAGTCGGAAGTCTATTTCAGCAACGCAAACATTTCCAAGGATAAAGCTGTTAATACTTTTGGTATGTATTCTTTGATCAATTTTCAATTGTCCAAACGCTTTTTCTTTACAGGCATCTATAGTTATTCAAACGAGCCGTATTCGGCAAGCACCAGAGAAAACTCATATTCGGCAACCATAGGATGGTACGCCACCGAATTTCAAAAAATAGAGATTGAAGGGAAAACAACAGAAAGCAATCTGGAAAAAGAACAGAACCAGATTTTGCTCCGCTGGATTTTTGTTATCGGGACACATGGAGCGCATCAATATTGATTATTAAATATAAAAAAATGAAACGAAAAATTGTAGTCATCATCCTGGCGTGGTTCGGAGCAGCTGCCGTTTATGCAGCAAAAATAAATGTAGTTACTACAACAATGGATTTAAAGAGCATTACTGAATTTATTGGCGGTGATAAGGTGGATGTTTCTTCGATTGCCACAGGGTATCAAAATCCGCATTTTGTAGATCCCAAGCCCAGTTATATCATTAAGCTTTCAAAAGCTGACATGTTTGTGACAGTAGGATTAGACCTGGAGACAGGGTGGTCGCCGCAGCTCCTCTTAAGTTCACGTAATCAGAAAATCCAAAGGGGCAGTAACGGCTATGTGGATGCATCTATCGGAGTGACTTTGATGCAGGTACCTTCCATCATCAACCGGGGCGAAGGAGATATTCACATTTATGGGAACCCGCATTATTGGTTAGATCCGGTAAACGGGAAACAAATTGCAAAAAATATTTGCGAAGGCCTTGAAAAGATATCACCCGAAAATAAAGCTTTTTTCGAAGAAAATCTTCAATCCTTTAATACAAGAATTGATCTGAAGCTGAAAGAATGGATCCTTAAAATGGCTCCATTTAAGGATACAAAAGTCATCGCTTATCACAATGAATGGTGTTATTTTGAGCAACGATTCGGTTTGGTTATTGTTGATTTTCTGGAACCAAAACCAGGGATCCCTCCCACTCCGACACAACTTGTAAAAATTATCTCAGAAGTAAAAAGCAACTCTATTAAAGTGATTATTTCGTCACCATATTTTACGACATCTTCGTCAGATGTGGTTTCAAAACAAACAGGTGCCAAAACCATAGTACTCGCTACTTCTGTCGGAGCATTCGATAATATCAAAGACTATTTTGATTTATTCGATTACAATATTGATAAGCTGATCCAGGTATTTAAATAGTTATTTATTTAATTTATTACCTGGTATGTCTGAAATTGTTTTTCAGAATACTTAATTCTACTAATAAACTTAATATTCACAAATAATAATTAAGAAATATGTTTGAAATGCTGAATCTGAATTTTATGGTGCATGCCTTAATAATTTCATTAATAACGGGATTGTTTTTGTCCTACCTGGGTATACATGTTGTGGGCCGCGGAATTGTCTTCGTTGATCTGGCGATTGGCCAGATTTCATCTTTTGGAGGTGCATTCGCGGCTTTTGTCGGGGTTGGATTAACAACTATTCCATTGATATTCACTCTCGTCGGAGCATTATTGATTTCAATGATCGATATTCGCGACAAACGATTAAAACTGGAAGCTATCATCGGAATAATTTATGCCGTGGCATCAGCGGCCACAGTCATGCTTATTTCAAAGACACCCCATGGCGATTCGGATGTTCAGGAAGTTTTATTTGGAAATATCCTTTCAGTAAATTTGAAACAGATTACTGTTACAGCTATAGTTTTTGGTGCATTGCTGATTATGCATATCATATTCAGAAAGAAATTTTTTGAACTTACCGGCAGTTACGATGCAGATAAAATTAAACCTACAGGCTTCAATATCTGGAATTTCCTGTTTTATATTTCTATCGGTCTGGCTATTGTTTTTGCCGTAAAGATCAGCGGTGTTATTCCTGTCTTTTCATATCTGATCATTCCCTCTGTTTGCGCAATAATGCTTGCCCATTCAAACAAGAAAGTTGTAATAATATCCATGCTTATGAGCTTTTTAGGAAGCTTTTTCGGTTTATATGTTTCCTTTCATTTTGACTTTCCTGCCGGATCATCAATTGTAGCAGTACTGGGAATTATTTTTATTTTGGTCTCGGCCATTCCATTAACAAAGTACTTCCTCTCAAAGAAAGAAAAACCAATTCGTGATCCGGATCTATAAACCGAATTAAAATCCCGGGAGTACTATCGTAATAAGCGGCGCCCAAGATAAGCAAAGCCCGCAAGAGCAATTGTAATCACCAATCCGACCAGGAAAGCCAGCCTGTAGGCAGCCCAATCGCAAGTTCCCTGAGTTTTTAATAACCATGTCCAGATTATGAATAATGGCGCATACAATAATCCGGTTATCAAGCCTGGTTGATAGCTGAGCGTGAATAGTGACCAAATTCCCGGCCAGCCGGGGCGGTGGAAGTTTAGGTGTAAAGGTCCTTAAGTTAAGTAATAATATTATATTTTGATTTCTTTCCAGGATATGCTTCATATCAAAAAAAGCTCCCGGAATTATTCCCGGGAGCTGTAATAAGTTATTACTGATTAAATTATTTCTTTGAATTCATCGTGAATTGTAGTATATGCTCATTGCAATATAATCCACAACATTCTCTGCAAAATACATTTCGTGAAGAGAATCAAGAAGGGTTTTTAACTCTGTAAGTGCCGGACTTAGAAGTGTACTTAGTTTGGAGGTTGTTCCATCATCAAATGTCAGCAGAATATCCCTCTTATTGCATATGGAACCAGTAGTGTCGGCACTGTCGGTGATTTTTACCCCGGCAGTTTTCTGAAGTACTCCGTCCAGATATACTTGTATAGAATCAATCCCATATCCTCTCTTTATTTCAACGTTCCCAATCGTCAGGTCATACTGTCTTTCTCTTTTGTGAAAATCAGTTCCTATAAAAACTGTTGTCTCTTTTAACAGAGCACTGTTATCTTTAAGAAGGGCAAACGTAGACGTGGTCGTATCGCCGGCTTGCCATGCAGTAGATATAGAGTATCCATCCGTAAAGGTATATTGAGAGGAATATGATTGATCATTAAATGAACTTGAAACTTCAGCCACATCAAAACTTCCGATGCCGACTGAATCGAGTTCAAGGTCTGCAGAAAGCTTGTAATCAAGGTTCTGCCACGGAGTATAATAAAGGTGATAGTCTGAAGCTGAGATCATGAAATTATTACTCTGAACCGAATCTGCAGGTGTTCCATGAAGATATCTCGGATAAAAGCTCAGCTTCTGGGGAAGATTGACTATCATTTTATCACTGGTCCCTGTCTTTTTAAACAGCATGAACGGGAAATTCAGGTTATGGTGGAAAACAATTGCTGTATTAGGCTGATAGTCGTAAATGCCTGCAATCATAGCAAGTGTGATACTGTCTTTAAAAGCCTCTGAATTTGAATCTTTTGCAGTTGGATCAGCGCTTGATGTCAAAAGTTTATAACCTTCAGTCTGGGCAATATTGCTGACAGCTGAGTTAATAGCAGTAGTACTGTTTTCAATTGACTGTTTCAGCCCAAGCGATGATTTTGGTGTTTCAATCTTGGAACAACTCCAGCCAAGCAAACCCAAAACAACTCCTATTATTAGAACATACTTTTTCATAATTCCAGATATTAGTTTTATTATAATTATTATTTACAACAAAAGTAAAATCTGAAGATGAAAATCTCATGAATTTTCAGGAAAAATAAAGGAAAAAGTTGTTCCTTTTTGAAGCACTGAATCAGCAATTATTTTAATCCCGTGAAAATCGGCAATTGATTTTGAAATGGAGAGGCCAATTCCTGTCCCGTTATCGTTAAGCCTGGCTCTGAATCGTGAGAAGAGGACATCCATCTGCGCTTCTGACATCCCTTTCCCGGTATCCTTTATGGTAATGACGTAATTATTTCCATTGAAGGAGCTTTTAATTAAAACCTCTCCACCTGAAGGAGTGTTTTTAACTGCATTATTAACGACATTGTAAAACATCGAAAAGATCAATGATTTGTTAGCTTCATCAAACCGGAAATCTTTTGTGAGCTCTTCCCTGATCACTATTCCGGTGTCATCAGCTATCGGACTGATCTCACTAATGATCTCCTTTAAAACTTCAGCGACAGAAAATGAATCTTCCCTTAAATACTGACGGTTCTCGATACGAGCTATCAGCAGGAATGAATTGACCAAAGCCTGAAGGCGATGGAGGGTCTTAAGCGATTCTTCAATTTTGTTGGAAACTTCGGGTTCAATATTTTTCCGCAGGAGAAGGTTTTCGAGTTTGCTTCTCAAAACTGAAATTGGGGTCAGCATCTCATGTGAAATATTAACTGTTATCTCTTTCTCTCTTTGAAAAAGCTCCTCAATATGAGACATCAATTCCCTTAGTGTATAATCAAGGTTTTGAAAATCGGAAGTCGTTGTAATGACCGGAGTTTTGTCGAATATAGAGGGATCGGAGATGCCCTTCAATTTATTTGTTATTTTATCCAATGGTCGAAGCGAATATCTGGTATAGAGCAGGTCCGTTAAAAATGTAATCAGAATTATGAACGCCAGAAAAACCAGCATGACTTTTTCAATGTTTTTCCGGGTATGAAATATACTGGTGAGGCTTTTGCCTACCTCCAGGAGGTACTTTTCACCATTAACCTTAAATGTGTAATTAAGTACACGGTAAGTAATTTCATCTCCCTCAATTAATCTCCGTGTAACTTCAATATAATTTACATTTCCCGTAAGGCTTGTCTTCTCAAGACTTATAAATTCCTCCTTCAGGATATTGTAACTTCCAAAAGTGTTGTTATCAGAAGTTCTAAAGGGTTCTATGCCAATCCTTAAAATTAGATCAATGACCTGTTCCCTCTTCTGAATCAGATCATTATCTACCTGCATCAGGGTTATCCTTTCAATAATGTAGGGCGTAAGCAGAAGGAACAATCCTGTAAAAACCACCTTTGACAACAGATTGAATAAAGCAAGTTTTGTTCTCAGTCTGACCATACCGGCTATTTATTCTTCAATACTTACCATATAGCCAATGCCTCTGACCGTTTCCAGCCATGGAGTTGGGGCATATTCATTCAGTTTCTTTCTTACATTCTTAATATGAACGTCAATAAAATTGCTATCGTACTGGTCATCGAGAATATTTCCCCATATATGTTCATAAAGCTGATGGCGGGTAAGTACTTTGTTCCTGTTCATAATAAGATACAGGAGCAGGTCATATTCTTTCCTTGTGATTATAACCTCTTCACCTTTGCAGAAAATCTTTCGTGACTGTAATTCCAGAGCAAAATTTCCGATATTAAGATTCCGGTTAGGAAGATTAAATTTTCTTCTTGCCACTGCATGAATACGTGATAGAAGTTCTATCAATGCAAATGGTTTAGCTAAATAGTCATCAGCGCCTATTTCCAATCCTCTTACTTTATCCTCTACTGCTCCACGGGCGGTGATAATAATAAAAGCCGCTTCGGAACCCTCTTGGCGTGCCTCAATTAAAAGATCCAAACCGTTATAATCAGGTAAGCCAAGATCGAGCAGAATGAAATCGTAAAGGTTCACTGCAATTTTTTCAGACGCCTCTGTACCTGTAAATGCTAATTCGCACAGGAAACCCTCCGCGCCAAGAAAAGAAGCAATCTCTTTAGCCAGGCTTTTTTCGTCTTCTATTATTAGAACATTCATCTTTACAGATTTATAAGATTCTGAAAACAATGTTCAGAAAGAACAACAATCCCTTCGGTGCAGGGTAATCACTATTTGCATAAGACGGTAAAATATAATCCGGTTCAGCTTCAATGCTGAAATTACCATAACTAAACGTGACTGGAATTGAAAATTCGCAAGACATAAGACCAAAATAGTAAGTGTAGGATTTTATTGTACTGTCAGTAATTTTATTAAAATGACGAAAAGGAGGCAGGTTTCTGACCTTTGTGGAGCCGCTTGTATATTCAGTCCTGACAAGTTCCCCTAACAGAATATTAAAATCCGGATCAAAGGATATCAATCCTTTACCTTTAAAAAACCGGGGTGTTTCAAAATACCTTGAGTTTTTTATCTGAATATATCCCCGGCACTTGTCTGAAGCTAATCCTCCGAATGAGAGTTGTGTGTAAATCAATTTCCAGTCAAAGCCGGCAGTTAAATTAAGAAAAACAAAATCATTGAAAAGCGTTTTCTGCAGCGATTTTAAAGTCTTATAACCTGAAAGATCTGCCGAGATATCAAACCATGAATTGAAAACATGGTTATAGTCGAAAGAAAGACTGTAAAATGCCATAAATGGATTTATGCCATTCACATGCGATCCGGAGGCTGAAATATAAAAACTGTTCCTGTATCCATAAGTAATAGAAGAAGCATAGAAAGGATGATTATTTGAAATTGTGGATCCCAGATATATCAGGTTGCTGCCAAAACCGACTCCGGCATATAATGCATGAACCGGCACAGGCGATTCTGTTCCCTGGTCATGTTCCTTAATTGATTTAGCCAATGTATCCGTCTGGCTGTAAGCCTTTGATGAAAATACTAATATCAGCAATACTAACTGAAGTAAAGGAATATCCTTAACAGCCAAGTTCATTCTTAAACTGGAATTACTTTCGACCAGGTTTAAATGCACCGGCAGGCTTACCTATACCTTGAGGTATGCGTGATCCCGTTGGCCTTTCTATATAAGGCGGCCGTGCACCTCTTGCCTTAGTCATGTCAAGCCGTGCTCCATTTACCTGTTTTATCGACTGGGAATCATCATTATTAGCCCCACTTCCGGCTTTTTGGTTATCGCCCTCTTTAGAGCTTTGATCATTATTATTAATTTTTGATTCAGTCTTTTCCTGTTTGACCTGAAGGGTATCTTTCTGTTGTGGTTCCTGCTGGGCTAAGCTTTTATGAACTGCAAAGAAAAAGAAAACAAGAACAAAAAATATTTTCAATAAATTTTTCATTGTTTTCTTATATATCATTCATAATAAGATATTTACTGAAACAGTTATTACTCAAATACCACAACCTCAACTGATTTTTTCATCAGGATGTTAACAAAGGTAGATAATTAACATGAAGAATTAATGAACAATTAAACACTTAATTCACTTTCCGGTGAACTTATTCACAACCGGCAGGTACAAATTGACCCTCCGGACCGTGGTTCAACCCGATTTAAGATTTTTCCATAAAATCCGGCTTCGGACAATTCATAAAGTAAAATTACAATGAGATAATTTCCATTTCCTTTCCTTCTGTCTGCTCATAAAGCTGTCTGGCCATTTCTGCCTTGTCATGGCTGAAAGAAGGATCTATTGCATAAGCTTTCATATATGATTCATAGGCTTTATCGTATTTCTTGATGTACATATAATAATCCCCCTTTGAGTCATACACGTTTGGATTCTCCGGTTCAAGCTCAATGTATTTGTCAAAGGCCTCTTCAGCCTTAGCGTTCTGCTTTAGAGTCAAATATGCATATCCGAGCTGATTGTAAAAGGGTGCAGGATTTGTGGCGATTTTAATTGCCTGGTTTAAAGTTTCAACCATTTCGGTAGAATCGCCTGCAAGTGATTGAAAATAAACAAGATTATTATAGGAATTTGGATCGGCCGGATACATTTCAACAAGCCTTTCCCCCAGGTCGATAACGTTGGTATTACCCTGTTTCAACCTGATGAGGGCATCTTTCAGAAGCTTCTCAGCATCGCTGATTTTAGCTTTGCAGTTTATTGCAGGATCAGCGTACTCGTTAAAATTAACAGGCGCACGATTCAGAAAGTAATAAAATGCCAGTTGATAATTAGCCATGAAAAAATCAGGATCCTTTTTAAGCGCTTCTTTAAAAGTTTCAAGTGCTTTGTCAAGGTTAACGTAATCAAAGTACTTCATGGCCTGGCTGTAAAGCGACAATGCTGAAGCGGAATTCGTAGTAACCGGCATCAGCTTTTCTTTGGCGGGCTGGGAATATATCAATATTCCGGTCGGGAGCAACATCATCAAAAGAAAAAATTTCTTCATATATCTGAGTTTTTATTTTACTGATATTAATTATTGTCACATAATACTTAAATAAAATTAAATTATTTTGCTTTTATATTGTAAGCCATCAAGGCATTACTGTGCCTAAGGTACAGGATTCCATTATGGATCACAGGGTGTGCCCAGAATGGTCCTGCATCGCCCTGAGTGACCTGAAAACTGCTGACGAGATCGAATTTTTCAGGATTAGCCTTTAAAAGTCCGACATTCCCTTTCTTTTCCTCATATATGTAGAGCATACCTTCAGCGGATATGATAGATCCCTTGCAGTTCCAGTGTTCTTCCCACATTTTTTTCCCGGATTTCCAGTCGATGCAGCACCAGTTTCCGTTATTGTTATTCAGCCAGTTTGAACCATAGATATAGCCGTCTACAAGTACTACGCCGCCATGATGATTGTCCAGGACAGGGTCGGTCCATACGACATTTGCGCTTTTTACGTCATCGCCAATTTTGATCATCATACCACCGGTATCATAACCGCCGGTAACATAGACCATACCATCCTTGTATAATGGCGTTGTACATTTAATAAGTTCATACCGCCGGAGATTAGGGTCGCCTGACTGTTCATGGCTCACTTTCCACAGAATTTCACCATTTGAAGCATCAACTCCAAATACATGACCCAGGGATACATTTACAATCATTTTCTTACCTCCATAAGTAATAAGAATCGGTGATACATAACCAGGCTTGTCATTAAGGCTTGCAGATTTCCAAATAATTTCTCCGGTCATCTTATTAAGGGCTATGGTCATTGTTTCAGGTCCGCCGGGTGAAAAATATATCTTTTTGCCATCGATCAGGGGTGATTCTGCAATACCCCAGCTCCCGTAGGTTCCTTTGTTCAGTTCACTGGCCCTGTAAGTCCAGATTATTTTCCCATTTGTTCCGTCAATGCATGCAAGATCGCCAAATCCACTACAGGTGTAAACTCTGTTACCTTCAACAGTCGGAGTAGCCCTGCTCTCAGGGTTAGACTGCGTCCAGGCCCGGCCCATTACGGTTTTCCACAGGATCGTGCCATCCATGCTCAATGCAAACAGTATATCATCGTCTCCCTTGTTCCCGGTTATAAAGATGGTATTGGCCCCGAACGAAGGTGATGAGTAACCTTTAGCGAGTTCAAGATTGGACCAAAGCAGGGTTGGTCCGGTAGCTGGCCATGATTTCATTAATCCTGTTTCCGCCGATACCCCGGTGCGGTTTTCAGGCCTCCATTCACTAATTTTCTGTGCCTCAATAAACCCCGGAAACAATGACAGGAGAATAACTGATAGGGGTGTTGTTTTCATATAAAATCCGTTTTTATTAAATTTTTTGAACTTTAATTTGCTAAATATCGTAGCCGGAATCACAAACTTCCTTAATGGAAGCTTCCTATTTGATTTCCTTTGGCTCCCATGCGCCAGTTCCACAAATAACATCTTTTTATTTTAGCGATCTATCAGTTTTTCATTGCTTTCCGAATATCTTGCACCATGTGCCGTGATTTTTGATGAAGCAGCTTCGATCTCCTTAAGATCGTCAGGCGTAAGTTTTACAGCTATTGCTCCAAGGTTCTCATCCAGGCGTTCCAGTTTGCGTGTGCCGGGAATGGGTACAATCCATGGTTTCTGCGCCAGCAGCCATGCGAGTGCAATCTGAGCTGGAGTTGCATTTTTGCGTAATGCTACCTGTTTAAGCAAATCAACAAAAGCCTGGTTTGCCTTCCTGTTTTCCAAAGTAAGGCGGGGAACAGTGTTACGGAAATCCGTTTTGTCGAATGTCGTTTTTTCGTTGATTTTCCCGGTAAGAAAGCCCTTGCCAAGAGGACTAAACGGGACGAATCCGATTCCAAGCTCCCCGAGGGTCGGTAACACCTCAGCTTCAGGCTCTCTCCACCACAGTGAGTATTCGCTCTGAACAGCAGTAACCGGCTGTACGGCATGAGCACGACAGATATTTTTTACACCTGCTTCCGACATACCGAAGTGTTTTACTTTTCCTTCCCGGATCAGGTCTTGCACAGCTCCTGCTACGTCTTCAATTGCTATGTCAGGATCAACCCGGTGCTGATAGAACAGATCAATGGCTTCGATCCTTAGTCGTTTGAGGGATGCTTCCGCTACCTGCCTGATGTGCTCCGGCCTGCTATTAAGTCCACTCTGAGCTCCTGTTTTGGGATCAAGTCCGAACCCGAACTTAGTAGCTATTACAACCTTCCCACGGAAGGGGGCAAGCGCTTCACCAACGAGTTCCTCATTTATGAACGGTCCGTACACTTCAGCTGTATCAAAAAATGTAACGCCGCGTTCGACGGCTGAGCGGATTAATGAGATCATCTCTTTCCTGTCGGGAAACGGAGGATATGAAAAGCTCATACCCATGCAGCCGAGCCCGAGAGCTGAAACTTCCAGTCCGCCTTTGCCAAGCCTGCGTTTTTGAATTTTAGTATCCATAATTTATGTTTTTAATATGTGACAAAAGTAAATAAACAACATGCAAAGTAATTACTAAAACGAAACAAGTACTGACGAAATTCAAATATTTCTGAATTTTACAGGACTTAATTGCAAGTGCTTTTTAAAGAGGTTGTAAAAATTGGTTGCCTCAGTAAAACCCAATGAATGTGCAATTTCAGATACATTTTATGCACCTTGTGGAAAAGCCAGTTCCCGGACAACTTTAGCATTCCTGCTTTTGCAACTAAGGATAGATCCGGACAAAAATCAATGCTTCCGGGGAGCTTATTTATCCGGAATAAAATCCAGGGCAATTGAATTCATACAATATCTCTTTCCTGTCGGAGGTGGACCATCATCAAATATATGTCCCAAATGTCCTCCACATCTTCCGCAAAGGACTTCAATCCTTTCCATTCCCAATGAAGAATCCCTTTTAAAAACGGTACTATTCTTATTGTCTTGTTCAAAAAAGCTTGGCCAGCCACAAGTGCTTGCAAATTTAGCTTCTGAGCGAAATAGTCTGTTGCCACATGCTGCACAGTAATAGGTACCTTTTATATCTGCATTCCAATACTTACCGGTAAATGGCCTTTCTGTTGCTGCATGCCTGGATACTTCATAAAGATCTTCAGGCAGTATCTTTTTCCACTCTTCATCAGTAAAATTCAATTTAGTTGTGTCGCTATGAGAATAATAAGGATTTTTGGGTTTATTAATAAAATTCTTGCTTAAAGCTGACTGATTAATATTTGTGCTTTGTCCACAGGCATTTAAGCAAAGGGTTATTATTAGAAATAATATCATTATTATCTTAACAGAAAATGGTTCAAGAGCTTTCATAATAATTTCTCTTAGATTAATTCAACTTTTTATCCTGCTTAAGTTCCTTTTGCCAGATTGTATGAAAAAACTAAAATGATTCCTGTTTTTTAAAAGTTTCACACTATTTTTTTAACCTGTCTTTAAATATTTTTTCAAATTTCTCCAATTTAGGTTGTATAACCATTCTGCAATAAGGCGCTTCCTTGTGCTGGTTATAATAATCCTGATGATAATCTTCAGCTTTATAAAAATTAGTGAATGGAACCAATTGAGTAACAACTGGTTTAGCATATACGTTATTATCGTTTAAATCATCAATAATACTTCTGGCAATTTTTCGCTGATGCTCATTTCTGTAAAAAATAACCGACCGGTATTGAGTTCCGATATCATCGCCCTGTCTGTTCAGAGACGTCGGGTCGTGAACAGTAAAAAAGACTTTAAGAATCTCATCGATAGAGGTCTTTGAGTTATCAAATGTAATTTGTACGACTTCTGCATGTCCTGTCAAACCGGAGCACACTTCCCTGTATGAGGGATTTTTCACAGTTCCGCCTGAATAGCCAGATTCTACCTTTATAACTCCGTCCAGCATTTCATAAACTGCTTCCACACACCAGAAACACCCGCCTCCTAAAGTAATAGTATCAATTGATGATGTATTTCCAGTCTGCCCGGATTCATATACTATTGGAGTCAATTTACTTTTATTTTCCATCTGCTCTTCTTTTTTAGTTGTTTTACCAGATGCACCTGACATAATTGTGAAAATTGCAATCAGTTGAAATAGTATTACAATGGAAATTGTTTTGTTTTCTTTTATAGTACCCATTCCCTCAGTTTTTTACAATTATTCTATTAATTAGTATTTGTTCAGCCTCAGCAAAATTTTATAATAAGATGATCTGTTGTCTGGTCCGGTGATAAACAAGTGTCTGAAATGGCTAATCCTATTTTTATTGACCGCCATATAAAGAGGTTCAATTTGACTTACACTGAAACTATCAGCAACAGTTACTGTTTTGCTGAGATCCATTTTATTGAATGTTTAATTCATATAATATTTTATATTATTTAAACAAGAATTTTGAGTTTAAGTTCAAAAACCAGGTTATTACCAGAATATTATAAGCTGGCTTGAGGGATTTAAAGCCCGTACAGTCAAGTTTCCATTAAATAAGTAATCGTTTCAGGATAGTATTGAAGGTTCTGGTCAAACTGGAACATCTGTTTGAAGGGATTAAGGTGCACATACTTGATTAAAACTACTCTTGATTATAAGTTTTGGTTTGCCAGTTATTCTGATACAGCGTTTGGCACAATAATCGCATTGTTCAAAAGTAATTTGCTTATTTTAGCAGGCAGATAAAATTTATGAAATATACCGGATTATTGATATTCTTAATTGCTTTATTCTCAGAGTGTTCAAAAAACAAACCTGAAATGCAGGTTTATACTGCAATGATTTCGGCCATCGATCAGCAAACATTGAAAGGTTGGGGGTGCTGCCCGCTCTGGATTGGGAACCTTGATGTATCGACACAACCATTGACCGTACAGGCCACATATCAAATGGGGGCTTCAATGATACGCCTGAGTGAATTGGCAGAAGTGGGGGACATAAATGGGAACATAAACGAAGCAGCTGCAGATGAACTTTGCAGGGCAATTCAAATCACGGCAAATAACGGGCTTCCCTATATCCTGTCGAACTGGAGTCCCCCCGCATGCATGAAGACGCTTGCAGTTGACGGATCGGTATCCAACAACACCCTGGTTTACCTGCTAACCTCGAAAGAGCAGGCATTTTGCAATTTCGTAGCCAGGCTTTTCGATTATATCAGCAAAACCAGGGGGCTTCCTCTCCCTGCAGCCTACAGCCTGCAGAATGAGCCCAGATGTGAAACACCATGGCAGGGTTGCATATATGAACCAGTTCAGTACATGCGGGTGGCTAAACTGATGCGCACCACTTTGGATTCAAATGGCTACTCAAGTGTAATGATGCTTGGACCGGAAGACGGCTATTACACGAGCGGAAGTGATGTGAACGGGAACTTTGGATTTTTAGGTGGGGCTGGCTTCCCCTATTTGAACGATAACATCTTCAATAAAGCCATCGGGGCAATTGCAAGTCACAGCTACGAATGGCCCCCTTATACTTCGGACAGTGAATTTGATGAATGGATAAGTGCTTGCGACACCTGGGGAAAAGATCGTTGGCAAACGGAATATTGTTACATTGAAGATTCCATAAGTCCGCATGCCATCGGCACTGCCCGGAGGCTCATTGCCGATCTGGCTTATTTCAAAAATAATTATTGGTTCACCTGGACCGTCAATGATGGCTGGGGACACAATGTCCCTGATGCTTTATGCTTTGGCGATGGCGTAACGTTCCTGAACAAGAAACCTGCATATTATGTCCTGAAGAAGCTTTTCACGAGTGTGCCCCCTGGTTCTAAGATAAGACGTATGACGAGCAATGATAGTGATCTGGAATATTCCAACGCCACCAGGATGGACATGGTTGCTTTCAAAAGTGACACCAACATGGTTGCGGTTATTGTGAATCCGACTAACTTTTTAAAAAAGACCACCATTAATGGATTGACCGGAACTTCAGCTTATGTTTTTCAGATGGCAACTATCAATAACAACACTGACATGACATTGATTGGCTTGCGAAATATCTCTTCCGGAGCAATCCAAAGTATTGATATGCCTGAAAAATCAATAACTATCATCGTTGCTTCCTCGGGTAGAAACGCCAGAGTCATTGACCACCTTTCACCGGAGAAAATTGACCATCAATAGACGGAGTTAAATAATTGTAGTACAGTATGGCACTTTAATTGTAACATGACCGGCTGCTAAATGTGGTCATAGCCTCCGGATTTGTGGCAAATAAAAAACACTCTTTTTATATCACTCTAAAAAAATATCAAAATACATTTATACAAATTGTAATTAAAGTGCAGAAATTAAATTACCTGTGGAAGCACATGAAATACGTAATAATTGATTGTCATACAGGAAGATTCAACCTGCTGACAATATCTTTAAATCTTGGCTCGTTCTTCAAAGATTTAAAATATAAATCAACATTCATCCAGGGAATAAAATCTCCGTGCTTCTTATAGGCAATCTCAAGACAGTCTATTGCCTTTTGTTTTTCTCCAAGCGTGGCGTACAGTTCTGCCAGTCCCCATGCATACCACCACTGATCCAGCAGTTTTTCCATTTTTGCTGCGACCTCAAGCGCTTTTTCTTTTTGACCGGCCCGGGCATAAGCTATTCCAAGTCCGCTTTCGTAGGCAGGACTTTTGGCAAGTCCTTTGTTGTGCATTTCAATCGCCTCATAATACATCCCTATTTCAGCATATGCTGATCCGATTAGATAAAAGGCCAGAGTGCTGTCGGATTGCAGCTGCAATAATTTGCGTCCCTCATTTATGGCATCCTCAAAACGCGAAAAGTAAAGGTCAAACCATGCAAGATAACCCTGGCTGACCTGATCAGTCGGATCAATTTCAACTGCCTTTTTCATTTCAGCTGAAGCTTCATCAATATTGTTTAAAAGAGAAAGATACCATCCATAAGTATAATGGACTGACGGTATATTAGGATTAAGCTCCATAGCCCGTTTTAGAGAATGCTCGGTAGCAGGAAAATCCCATTCGTTGTAAAGATACCTTTCAGCAAGCACGACATATGCATCCGTAAGGGTCGAATCAATTGAAAGAGCTTTTAAGGCATAACCTTTTGCTTTGGCTGATGCATCTTCTGCCGTTGCCGATGTATGGCCCGATGTACCGTAACCGATAGCCAGTCCAAGATAAGGCAAAGGATCTGCCGGATCAATTTCAATTGCTTCGTTAAAGCATTTAATTCCTTTTTCAAAATCTTCTTCTGTGTTTTTTTTCATGAAGTAAGTTCCCCTCTCATAAGCCTTAAGAATTTCAGGATTATGCTCCCTGCTGCTTGTCAGTTTTTTATTATCCTGCTGGGTTATTTTGACCTGGATTCCGTCCATAATGCGATGCACTATATTATTGTAAACAGATGCCAGGTTATTCCAATTCTGACTGAAGGTTGAGCTCCAGATATACTTTTCTGAAGGAAATGCTTCAATTAATCTGACTTCTATCTGAAGACTGTCTTCACGCCCTTTTATTGAAGATTCTATAATGTTATTAACGCTGAGCTTTTTTGCAATCTGTTGAATTGATTCCTGACTCCCGGAGAATTGCAAGGTTGATTGTTCCGGCCTTACTGTCAGGTTGCTTAACTTACCTAACTCTCCTATTAAAGCATCCTGGATCCCTGAAGCAATATAATCAAGGTCAGCATTCCCAGTAAAGTTCGAAACTGGCAAAACGGCTATGGCTTTATTTACGATCTCAGCTGACATTAATCCGGCTTTTGGTTTCCCTTTATATTTTGGATAAAAGAATAAAACTGACAGGGCCAGGATAATTCCTACAGAGACCAGAAGCGCAACAGGTTTGAGAAATCTTTTTTTTAGAAAAGTTTTACGGGGCACCTCAGGCTGTTGATTACCAATATATTCCTCAGTGCTCCTTGTCTGATATGATTTTGTGGCCCGTTTTCTAAAATCGGGATGAAGACCATAAATTACATCTTTTACGGCATTTGCAACCTTGTTGATCTGATCCCGATAGAAAGTCTTGTTGAGGTTTTTATCAGGATTATCAGAGGGCTTTAATGGTCTGTTGACTCCTGCAGCTGAATAAATAAATTCGATTGACCTGAGCCTGCTCCCGGTCTCCTTTTCAAGGAGTTCAATATCGGAAGCATCAAGATCATGGATCTTTACAGGAATTATCCTGCTGCATACGTTCCCGCTTGCGAGCTTCACCTCTCTTCCCAACGGATCAGCAGAGGCCATTTTGTTGAACGCAATAAATTCATTCTGCCAGGCAAAGCTTTTGGGATCGCAATATGTCTGTGATATGACCGGGATGAAAATAACCGATTTTAATTTCGTTTCGAGACTTTTATCCACATTATAGATCTCAAGCAGACCGTCATGCGGATTTCCATCAAAATATATCGAGACATCTTCTTTGAAGGTAGCCTCAAGTTCATTTTTCAGATGTTCGACAAATTCTGTAACCCAGCCATCGTACTTATTGTCCTTCTGGCGATAGCTTATGAAGATGTCGTACTCATAACCAGGTATTATACTTGCCATTTTAACAGGAATTAAATAATCCAATGAACTTGATTTATAATCTATATCAAAATTAAACCTTAAATTAACGTTAAGCAAAAAAATAATTTCCACAACATTTTCTTATTCAAGATTTTTTAGAATAATTATACCTTATTGTAATTATTCTTTTCTACGTTTTGAACC
The DNA here is from genome assembly GCA_963789985.1 of uncultured Bacteroidales bacterium. Lineage (GTDB taxonomy): Bacteria > Bacteroidota > Bacteroidia > Bacteroidales > VadinHA17 > LD21. The sequence continues at coordinate 151,201 of CAWBNA010000010.1, forward strand.
ATGCCAGAAACACCAAAATTGTACCATCAATAACCAATAGAGACCTTCGGAGCCTGGGATGATACAATAACCGGATTACCATAGATAAGAGGACACTGAGTAATAGCCCGGAATGGAAGTTTTGCCCCACCAAAATCCGTCCAGATATTCTTATTCCAGACAGGTTTTCTTCATATAACCTATATCGGCACATTTATCGTTACTGAGCCAACCACTCCAAAGTATGAGAATTATCAATGGCAGCTTACCATTTGTATTTACCGGCAGATAAATATCCATTGGATGTTTTGGCAGGTTATCGTTATTATACTGCACGTTTCCATGCAAAAAGGCCCCCCGGGGAAAAGCATCGAAAACAGTGTTGGTTTGAGAAAAACAGCTACAGCCAACCATGAAAAATAGAAGGGAAATTTGAATTAAATAATTTTTCAAGGAAATTGATAGGTAAACATTAAGCAGAATAGAGATAATCAGGCCATTTTATCAGCTAATTAAAGCATCATCGTAAAACTATAATTATTCGACCTTAAATTGTAAGTTTTCGACATAAAATTGATATCTGCTTTATTTTTTTTAGCCGAATTTATATAAGATTTTAACTCCTTCAGATTTATGTATAACTAAAATCTTTCTGCTATGAAAAAATTGAATTTTATTTTGATTTTTCTTGCTGCCTTAACCTTTTCCTGTTCTAAGGACGGCACGTTGGGCACAGGTCCGGTTGCTGATCAGCTTTCCGGCAATTCCGCTCTATGTGTATCCGGAGCCGTGATAAAGGTTAATCCAGGCTCGGATGATACCAAGGCACTCAATGATGCCTTCGCACTTGCCAAAACTTATGGTAAAAATGCTGTCGTGAAACTTATGCCGGGCACGTTCACGATCGGCATGATTGAAGTAAGGGAGTTTAACGGGACTTTTTGCGGCTCCGGGATGGGGAAAACCATCATCAACAACAGTCCTGATATAACCCCCGATGCAGTAGTCGCTCTGAACAAAATACCGGCTCTGATCACTTTCATCGGCGGTAATGTGTCGGTTTCCGATATGACGGTTGAAATGCCTGAAGCTTTGTCCTGGTTAGACGTTAATTATGAGATGAGTATGTTTTTATTCTCGGACTATTCGGCAGACTTTATGCCGGCTAAACAACATATCGGTGTGAATCTGAATAACATTGAAGTAATCGGCGTACTTGAGAAGGATGTTACCATGTGGGACGGAACGATAATAGATTATCCTTATGGGAATTTTGATGGTGCAAGATTCAGTTCAGACGTCTGGCAATCATCTACGCTGTTACCATTAAGCAATATTGATGCAACTGTCTCAAATAGTAAATTTACAAAATTTGGTCGCGGCGTATATGTAGTAGGTTGCAAAAGCGGAAATTTCATATTTGGCCCGAAAGGCGGTAATATTATTGATGGAAATTTCCAGGGAATTGTCGTGAATGGAAATATTGGAATAAATGTACAAGCCACTAACAATGAAATTACTTTAACGCCATATGTCTGGGATGGAATAGATATTAATACTTTTGACTATGGTTTTGAATATGTTGTGGAAGATTTAGGAACCTATGCATACCGGAATAACGTATTTAATTGTGATTATAATACAGACGCAATAGGTATTATGGATTACTGGAGAATACAGCATCCTGATAATCCTGTGTATTTAAAATTGATAGTTGATCAGAATACAATTAATGACATTGGGGAAGAATTTAGCTATGAATGGGGCTTTGTAAATGCTGTTTTTTCAAACAATAAATTTATTGGAAATGGTCCAGGTTATTTTGAACTCGGTGGGCTTGATTCTCCTCCTTACACTCCTCCATTGGATCCTATAACCCTGTCTACAAACTGTAAATTACTGAATAATCTTTTCCTGAATAAGAATTACACCCTTCAGCTTGATCCCGATTCAAAAGATTTCTTACTTGTAGGAGATTTCAGTAATATCACAGTTACAGATAATGGCGTCGATAACAAGATCATCGGATTACACAATCCGGGTCATGGATTCTCAAAAACATGGTCAGACCAAAGAGAAAGGATACGTGCCAGGTATAACCGGCACTGAGACAGGCAGCGTTGCTTAATTTAACTGACCTGGACTTTATCATAAGTAATGTCCTGACAGTCGCATTGCGTCAGTGATAATTACTATTTGAAAAATCAGCCATTCAGCCTTTGAGAATAAGACTTAAGGGCAATCATCCTGTGATGTGACGATTACCAGCCTCCGGAAATCAGCTCCGGGGGCTTTTTGTTAATATGACAACAATTCCTGAGGCGTATAATAATTGCCTTGCCGAACCTGAAACCCTGCATGATCAAATAAGGAAAAAACTGCAGAATCTGATGTTAGTATTATGGATCGGTTAAGCGCGCCGTCAAAATAACTTAATCCAGTTATTGTGAGATGAACCGGCCCGCTTATATAATATTAAATAATAGTTTGTTTCAGGGCTTTTCCCGGGAAAGTAAGAGCAATAGTATTAATCAGAATTTAGATTCAGTCACCAATAAATTAGCAGTTATCAAAATAATTTGTCAGAATGATTTTGGTTTCAGAACTTTGATAATAGAAATTCCGGCTTGAATTTAGCGGGTAAATTAAAATACATTCCATGAATGAGGCTCTTAATGCGGACCAGATATTTATCAGGAAGCTGACTGAAATAGTCGTTGCTAACCTTGGAAATGAAGCCTTTGGTGTAAGAGAGCTTGCTCATGAATCAGGAATGAGCCTTCGCATCCTGAACAGGAAATTGAATTCTATAAATAAAAAAACAATAAACCAGTTTATCCGTGAAATCAGGTTACAGAAAGCTCTGGAGATGCTTAAAGATGAATCATTAACCGTGAATGAAATTGCCTTCAAGGTGGGATTCAGCAACCCTGCTTATTTTAATTCATGTTTTAGTGAGTTTTTCGGTTATCCGCCGGGAAGAGTGAAAAAAGAAGGTTTAAAGAGCCCTAAAGAAAATATTTTTACTCAACTCATCGCAAAAAAGGAACAAAAGAAGACTTCCAGGCTATCTATTATTTTCCCCCTCCGCCGGATCCTGTTTATATGCACTATAATAGTAATAGCAGTTCTCCTTACAGTTTACATTCAAAGCAGGAGACGATCTGAAGCTATTGCAAAATCTGAAAAATCAGTTGCTGTTTTACCTTTTAAGAATGACAGCTCCGACCAGGGAAACACATACTTTATCAATGGCATCATGGAGAAGGTTCTGAATAACCTGCAATTAGTCAAGGAACTCCGGGTTATCTCAAGAACTTCAGTTGAGCAGTTCAGAAATGCCACCAAATCTATTCCGGAAATTGCAAAAAAGCTGGGTGTCAATTATGTTGTTGAAGGAAGCGGAGAAAAGTATGGTAATACATTCAGTGTAAGTGTACAACTGATAAAAGCGTCAAACGAGAATCATATATGGGGTAAAACATTTGAACAGGAAGTAAAAGGAACAAGGGACATATTAAATGTACAAAGTGCAATTGCACAATCAATTGCCTCAGCACTAAAAGCAACTATAACTCCCGATGAAAAACAACTGATTGATAAAATTCCAACTACCGATCTTAAAGCTTATGATTTTTACCTGAGAGCAAACGGTTATAAGAAGGATTATCAGAAAACCGGGAATATAAGTTCTTATCAAAACGCAATCGCTTTTTATAAAGCTGCAATTGATTTAGATTCTACTTTTGCTAAGGCATATACGGGGTGGGCAAGTGCATATTCTGAGAGATATGGCGGGGGAACTTACTTAAAAGAAGGTAATATTGATACTTGTCTTGCTATGGTCGACAAGGCTCTTTCAATTGATAACCAACTGTATGAAGCATACTATATAAAAGGATTGTATTACCAGGAAAACGGAAACATAAAAGAAGCCCTTGATAATTATAATGAAGCATTGAGAATAAATCCAAATTATTCTGATGCATATATTGGGAGGGGATACGTTTTTCAGACTATCTGCGATTATATTGGTTACATCAACAACTTTCAAAGAGCATTAGAAAATATAAGTGGAGATCAGCTTCCGCCATTGCTGGAAAATCTGGGCGAGGCATATGCGGATGTCGGATTCATTGATAAAGCAAAATTTTATTATCAGGAAGCATTTGCTCTCGATAGTAATAAAGCAAGGTATACAAGTGATTCAGCTTTTATCGAATTATGTTTTAGAAATAATGAAGAGTTTGGGAAACTGAATAAGGTACCTGAAATTGATTCAACGAATATTGATTATCCCTGGTACATACCAGGGAAGAGTAAAGAATGGAATAATTTCAGAATTAAAAAAATTATTGAATACCATAAAAAAAGAAGGGAGCCATTCGATTATTTATCACATCGCATGGGATGGGCTTTCTCTCAGGTGGGCAAAAAGAAAGAGGCCGAATACTATTTTAACCGGGAAATCAAATATTGCGAAGAAAGTATCAGACTAGGAAGGTCGTACGCAACATGGGGGCATGCTTATTACGATTTGGCGGGAACATATGCTTTCATGGGCGATAAGATTAAAGCGTACAAATATCTGGATGAATGGAGTATGAATTTTCAGCCATTATTCATGATAAATATTTTCAGGAACGATCCTCTGTTTTCAGGCATACAAAAGGAAGACCGATTTCAAAAGATAACTCAAAAAGTTGAAGCAAAATATCAGGCAGAGCATGAAAAGGTAGGGAAATGGCTTGAGGAACAAAGGAAGTTGTAAGGAGAATTATCGATTTACTACTACCGGCTTTTATTTAAATTTTAATAGATTATTGAAGGTAAACGAATAAGTAAAAACATACAAGGGGAAAGCGCAGGCAATTATTCGTCCATTGAATAATGTTGGCATTGTAAAACTACGGGCTGAGTCTCAGGGACTGAATACAAGTGAACTTATAATACAGGTCACAAAGTGAGATACATGCAAGAATATGGCTCAGATTTAGTATCCAGGACATCGGATTTATGCTCCTTATAGTCTGGATATTACGGATTCCATAAAAAAATGAAAAAACTTAATTAAAGTTAGAGTTGGCCCAGGTCGCTGGCCTTTCTCCACCCATACGAAAGTCACTGTTTGATTTACCATCCCATAAACGCAATGATGCTGGAGTTATGAAACAGTTGGTGATTCCTCAAACGGAGGTGTGGAATCGGACTGAATACGACAAAGTTCAGCATAAAACTCATTGCGGCTGATTAATTCTGAATGTGTTCCTTCTCCGGCGATTATGCCGTCTTTGAGGACTATGATTTTGTGGGCGTCGCGAATGGTACTGAGACGGTGCGCTATGGTTATAACGGTACGCCCCTTCATAAGTCGTTCAAGGGCTTCCATTAGTAGTTTTTCCGACCCGGTATCAAGTGCTGCGGTAGGTTCATCAAGGATGAGGATAGGGGAATTGCGTACCACGGCCCGGGCTATTCCAATGCGTTGGCGCTGTCCACCGGAAAGGGTGAGTCCGCGTTCACCGACAAGCGAATCGTATCCTTGCGGCATTAGCGAAATGAATTCATGTGCGTTGGCTATTTTAGCAGCCTCAATAATTTCGTCAAGTGTTGCATCAGGACGTCCATAAGCAATATTATCGCGGATCGTACCAACGAAAAGTACTGTATCCTGAAGAACGAAACCGAACAGCTCGCGGAGACCGTAGAGTTTGAAGTCGGTCACATCCCTGCCATCAATCAGTATACGTCCCATGGTCGGATCGTAGAAGCGTGGGATAAGTGAAATTAAAGTCGATTTCCCACTCCCGGTAGGACCACAGACTCCGACTCGCATACCTGGTTTGATTGTGAGATTAATATTGCGTAGCACCGGCGATACGGGATCATAAGCAAATGCCACATTCTCGAAAATAATCTCTCCTTTTATTTCCCCCGGGTCGCAGGCATCAGGTTTTTGCGGTACGAACTCATCCGCATTCAGGATACTTTGAACCCGTTCAAGACCGACTGTGGTCTGTGCGATAAGGTTGGTCATCTTGGCGAGGTCCTGTACTGGCTTAAAGAACTTGTTGAGATACGCAAGGAAGACTGTAAGCGCTCCAATAGTCATAGCATCCTTAAGTATCAGCGCTGCACTTCGCCAGAGTACGAATGCAATACAACCTGCTACCGTCACTGATACTATAGGAGAAAGCAATGACTTAATACGCCGCGCCCTAAGTGATGCCAAAACGGTCGCCATACTTACCTCCCTGAGTCTGGCATCTTCCTGATCCTGCCTGCCGAATGCCTGTACTGAGCGTGTGGATTGCAAGCCCTGCGATACCACTCCCAATACCTCACTTTGGCGTTTACGTACTTCCCGGGTGGCTTTTTTCACCGCTTTCCTGAAAAACGAAATGAAGAAAAGAAGTATCGGAGAGATAATCACAACTATAAGTGCAAAATCGAAGTTCAGGTAGAGCATTACTCCAAGCATGCCAAAAATTGTAAGTACATCGATCAGGATGCTGAGAAGTGCAGAGGATGAAAAGCTCTGAATAGTGGACACGTCAGATATGATGGTGCTCACCATGTTGCCAATTAAATGGGAGTCATAATACTTCAGGGAAAGATGCTGTAAATGATGATAAAGGCGTAGTCGAAGATCATTGGCAACATACTGCGAAACACTCTCAGTGTAGTAGTTTTCAATATAGCCTGCAATTGCACCTAAGACCGTTATAACTATTACGCCAAGCGCTGCAAATAAGGCCAATTTCATAGTATGCTCACCGGATGAGAAATTGCGCAGCCATGTAAGATAATCGGGTAAACTGTGCTTCCCCACAACATTATCGAGGACAATTTTTAGAGGCCATGGAGCAGCAATGCTCATAAATGTCTCAACAAGCATCGCGATAAAGATGATAATCAGAGATATCCGGTATGGAGCAGCGAATTCGAGGACAAAGCGAGCCATGTTTATAGAGGAAATGGATCCTTTGGGGGGATATTGGGTGCCCATGAAATCGATATCTGGCGATTTAAACATATAACAGAAAGTTACATTTGTTAATGCACAATCCCTGTAAATCTGGCTGTTGCGCTGTCACCCAAAGTCAGGATTGCATTTCCCTGATCCCTAATCATTAGTACAAAAGCCAAACACTCAAACCACATTTGGCCTGACTAAATTGACCATATCGAAGTTATTGTTTTTTAAAGAGTTTTCTCATTGTAAAAAGTGGTTATACAAATCTATTTATTTTAATTTAAAGTTTCAATTTCTTCTTGTTTTACCATGGTTGCAAAGGCCGGCTGTGTTGACCGCTTGAAAATACGGTCTGAAAACACATTAATGTACATAATAAAACAACAAGGATTTAACACCAGTTTGGGTGGTCAGTTAGAACATACCAACTATGGGCAGGGTCATTGGCTTATTCACCAAAACAAACATTTTCTTGATTCTTACTCATTTATATAGTAACTTACAACAAGTTAGGCTATTAAATTCAATTAAATAATAATGACCCGTCAGGATATTATTCCATTTTCTGAAATATTTCACCAGGAATGGTTGGACTCAAATAGCCCTAATTCTTCATAGTTGAAGTAAGATTTTCGTTATGGGAATAAAAATTCAAATCGTAGAACCTTCAGCACTTTTTAAACCATTTATAAGATATTACAAATACATCGAATCGGATGTAACTTGGAAAAAACGGACAAATTGACCACCCAATCGCAAATTAAAAAGACCACCTAATCGCGGGGTTTTCTGACCCGCCTACGCGGAGTAAACCGACCACACTTCCGCGGAACAGTTTGACCACCTTCTTTTATAGTTTTTATCAAGCCGTTTATGGACATGATTGATTAATGTTGACCTGTTCAATATTTTTTAATCATGTCAAATAATTTGATAAAAATGACAAAAATCAAAAGCATTCTTCGTCTGTACACCCAGGGTGTCAGCAAGAGAACCATCAGCGAGAAGGCCGGTGTAACACGCAACACGGTAAAGAAGTACATCCGGCAGTATATTGCCATGAACAGGCCGCTGGAAGAACTGGAAAAAATGAGCGACAGCGAGTTGGAGCAACTGTTCTCAATCAGGGAGCAGAAAGAGCCGGTAAAGCGCCTACAGGATCTGATAGCGATCTTCCCGGAAGTGGAGAAGGCGCTTAAGCGTAAGGGGGTAACCAGGGAGAGCGTATGGAGAAGATATTATGAAACGCATCCTGATGGCTACCGGGAAACGCAGTTCCGGAACCATTATAATGCATGGTCAAAGCATGTGAACTCGGTGATGCACGTTGAGCACAAGGCCGGGGATAAGATGTATGTGGATTATGCAGGAGCACATCTGCAGATAGTTAATGATGCTACGGGAGAAATAAAGAATATGGAAGTATTTACTGCCATCCTCGGGGCAAGCCAGCTTACCTATGTGGAAGCATCCTACACACAGCAGAAGGAAGACTTCATCACCTCCTGTGAGAATGCGCTTCATTACTTTGGTGGAGCACCGCAGGCCATCGTGACCGACAATTTAAAGTCCGCAGTAATAAAGAGCAGTAAGTATGAACCAACTCTTAATGAAGCGTTCAGTGACTTTATCCTGCATTACAACATGGCGGCTTTACCGGCAGGCCCCTATAAACCAAAACATAAAGCATTGGTAGAAGGTGCAGTTAAAATCATTTACAGGACCATTTATGCAGCAGTTAGTGACCGGGTATTCACTTCCCTGGAAGAACTAAACAACGCGATACTGGAGGCATTGGAAGAACATAATAACCGGCTTATGAAGAACCGGCCATATAGCAGGCGCCAGCTGTTTGAAGAAGTTGAAAAGCAGGAGCTTCAGTCATTACCACTGCGACGCTATGATCTGAAACGGAAAAAGGTGGCAACAGTGATGAAAAACAACTATGTATGCCTGGCAGAAGACAAGAACTATTACAGTGTACCCTACTCGTATATTGGGAAAAAGGTAAATATCTTCTATAGCCAGACAGACGTAGAGGTGTTTTACAGGTATGAGCGCATTGCCCATCATAAACGCGACAGGACACCCTACAGGTATATCACCGTGGATGAACACATGGCCTATAAAAACCGGTTCATGACTGACTGGACACCGGAGAAGTTTATCGAACGAGCTGCAAATGTAGGAGCAGACACCCGGCAGTACATCATTAATTTACTTGAAAAACGACAGCACCCGGAACAGGCTTATCGTTCCTGCCAGGGGATACTGAACTTTGCCTCAAAGGTAGGTAATGAGCGTCTGGATAGAGCATGTCGCAGAGCATTACTTTATCGTGACTATAGCTATATGACCATTAAAACTATCATAGAACGAAAGATGGACCAGTTACCTGACGATACCGAGGAGGGAGGAAAGATAATGCCCCTGCATGGTAATATCCGCGGGAAAGCATATTACAAATAGTTCACTTCAGGATCTCCTGCCATGGCACCACGGCGGGTGATCCTTTATAACTTGTTAAACTAAAAAATCAAACGAAATGAATGACACAATCTTGCAAAAAATGAGACAACTCAAGTTTTATGGAATGGCCAATGCTTTTAGGTTAAGTATCGAAGACGGCCGGCTGGCGAAGCTTACTGCCGATGAAATGATATCCTTTCTTATCGAAGCAGAATGGGATGATCGCAACAACCGGCGTATCGAGAGACAAATACGAAACGCACGCTTCCGTTACAATGCCAGTGTTGAGCAGCTTCACTTCGATGTGGACCGCAACCTGGAAAAAAATCAGGTACTTCGCTTTGCTGAATGCAAGTTCATCCATAACGGAGAAAACATCCTTATTACCGGGAGCACAGGAATAGGCAAGAGCTATCTTGCTTCAGCACTTGGTAATCAGGCATGCACGCTTGGCTACAAGGTTTATTACGCGAATGCAACAAAACTCTTTGCCAAGCTGAAGATGACAAAAGCTGATGGTTCTTACATAAGAGAAATAGCACGCATAGAAAAGCAGGATCTTCTTATCCTCGATGACTTCGGAATCCAGCCGCTTGATAGCCAGAGCCGATCATCCCTCATGGAGATCATTGAAGACAGGCACGGGAAACACTCTACCATCATTACATCACAGTTACCTGTTAAAGAATGGTATGATGTTATTGGAGAAAAGACAATCTCTGACGCAATCCTGGACCGTCTTGTCCACGATGCACACAGGATAGAACTTATGGGAGAGTCATTAAGACGTAAACAAACACTTAAAAATCAGAAGGAATATCAAAACGTAGAAGAAAATATGTAAATTTGTTTTAAACCCAAACGACTGTGATAAGAATTACTAAAGGAAGAGCGAAGAAGGGGTGGTCAATTTAATCTGCGATCCGGTGGTCACTTTGCATTGCGAATACATGGTCAATATACCCGCTTTTTCCAATGTATAGATAAATACGAAAAGGTCAATTAGCTCGGTGTAATGTGGTAAATGTATCCAGCTTTTAGAATTTTTCGCCAAAATTTTTTTTAGTTTTTTCTAAAAAGTCGATTTTTCAGAATTTTTGGGTAAAAATTTTTCTTGGAGTATTGAAGTACGTTTGTATCTAACTTATTTACAGTATATAAGAAAAGATACCTCCATAGAATACTTTACGGATACCATGACAGGGGGATGGAGGAGAGTCTTCCCATTGGGATCAAAAATCAGTCGGCATCTATTATAAAATTGAGATTCAAATATAGATTTCCCCTCTTTTTTAAAAATGTTCTGAAGTGTTCTTAACCAATAATAATTAGGGACTTAGGAAGCAAAGTCACTTGGCAAATATTTGCCGATTGAATTATTATTCACTTAATAACCGATCCTAATTTCCAAGTAACCTATATTGTTGTTGATTCTATCTTTATGAATTCGATAGATGATTGGAAAAGCCGGTACCCTTGACCATAGTCGGCCGGATCTTATTGGCCACTAAAAGCCGGAATTAAGTATTTGTTTTTGAGTTATATATGATAAATGTAATGTGACCGGCCAAATGTGGTCAAAATGCCCGGCTTTTGCACATAATACACTGGTAAATTTAATTGATAATTTTCAACTTAACCAATGGTCCTAATTTTGGGGAGTATTATACAAATCCCAATCCATGTTGTCAAAACCATAATATTCTGCCTCCAGTACTTCGCTAATGAATATGCCACAGTTCAGTCCTGACAGTCCATTTCTTTGAACGAAATGATCAGCGTTGCACCAGATAAACACACTGTTTATCTTGTTTTTCAATGCTAATACCATCGAATTATCAATGATGTATAAACCAGCATCGAGGAACTGACCTCGGTTCAATAGCCCATATGGAGAACCATGACGGAGCATAATAACCCTGTCATGGGATTCAATTAGTTTCCGTAATTCTGGTTTGGATATACCACCTCTTATAATAGTTTTGTTTGTGAGGAGGGCATAAATTTGTGAAAGGAAACTGGTGGTAGGGTCTTGGGGATGTATGATAAGGCTTTTCATAACTTGGCTAATGTATTGCCCTATTTTGGATTTGCCAAATATTCTGAGAGCCTAAATTAATGGCCCATTCCGATTAATAGGAAACATTTATTAATTTCGAGGATTGAACTCGTCGGAGGCTGGTTATTAGAATTGAACCAGACCCATAAAATTTGACCCTGGAGACACGATCATTAGTTAAGCCTTCTTATATAGTCCAGAAGTAATCGTCGTTCTGGGCTTGCCAAAAGATGATTTGAACTATATTCTTTTGAAAAATCTGTCCAACATATAGGGAGTTAAGACAGGACAAATTGATGCCCCTTCCAGGTTTTTATATTCAATGAAGACTTATGCTAATTGCAAAAACCGGAAGTTTTGACCACATTTGGTCGGTCTGACTATACTTAACCTACATAAATAAACAATGATCTCATAAAATCTTAAGTTTGTTAATATTCTTTCATTGGCTTCAATTATTTTAATCTTTTCAGAAAAAACCAACACGAACTTTCTATATTTATGTGCTGATAATTCTGACTAACCCATTTATAATGATGATATATGATTATATCGTTGTAGGATCAGGTTTTGGTGGTAGTGTTGCAAGTCTGCGTCTTGTAGAGAAAGGGTATAAGGTGCTTACCATAGAACAAGGGAAACGCTTTTATCCGAAAGATTTTCCAAAAACAAACTGGAACTTGCCAAAGTATCTTTGGGTACCGCTTTTAAGGTTTTTCGGATTTCAAAAACTATCCTTTTTTAAAAAGGCAAGTATACTATGTGGAACAGGAGTCGGAGGCGGAAGCCTAGTATATGCCAATACACTCTATATCCCTCCTGATGAATTTTTCTCAGCTGCATCATGGGCCAACTTCGGTGATTGGAAAAAAATCCTTGAACCATTCTATGACAAAGCCTCATTCATGCTTGGGAGAACAAAATATTCAAAACTTAATGTTGAAGACCTCGCATTGGAGGCAGTTTCAAAGGAAATGAATGCATTCCAGACTTTTGAAACAGTTCATGTTGGGGTATATCTTAACGGATCAGACCAGGAAGTCGATCCTTATTTTAAAGGATTAGGGCCACTACGAAAAGGATGCATTGAATGTGGAGGATGTATGGTTGGATGCAGGGAAAATGCGAAGAATAGCCTTGATAGGAATTACCTCTGGTTTGCTGAAAAAATCGGACTTAATATTTTGCCTGAAACAAAAGCAGAGGAAATCATTTTCAAAGACAACTTATATCATATTGAAACTAAACATATTACCTCAATATTTCCACAAAGACGTAAAGTCTTTAAATCAAGAGGATTGGTTGTTGCAGCCGGTACACTGGGTACACTTGAGCTTCTGCTTAAACAGAAATACAAGTACCGGACATTTACATCGCTGTCGGAAAAACTTGGCCATGAACTGAGAACCAATGCAGAAACTCTGTGTGCTATATCAGGTGCTTCGGCAAAGCTTAATAACGGATTGGCAATAACTTCGGTTTTCAGCCCTGATCAGCATTCACATGTTGAAGTTGTCAAATACCCTGACAATTCCAATGCCATGAAATGGTTTTTTGGCCTTTCCGTTGAAGGCTCATCTGACTCATTCCGCAGATCATGGAAACTAATCGTCAAAACCTTCAGGCATCCTATTTTATTCCTTAAAACAGCATTTAATTTTCACTGGTCATCTAACATGGTAATACTGCTTGTCATGCAAACCGTCGACAACGCAATGAGGATGGTCTGGAAAAATTCAATTTTTGGAGGTAAAATGAAGATAGACAATAGCGGTCAAAAAAAGGTTTCCGCCTATATTCCTGTTGGACAAGAGGTTATGGAACGATATGCAAAAAAAGTTAAAGGTATTGCGCAAAATATTCTGCTTGAAGTATTCTTCAATCGACCAACAACTGCACATATTCTGGGAGGATGTCCAATGGGTAATACTCTTGAGACAGGTGTCGTAGATAGGAACTTGAAGGTGCACGGTTATCCTGATTTTTATATAACTGATGGTTCAATCGTTCAAGGTAATATCGGTGTAAATCCAAGTCTTACAATTACTGCAATGGCTGAATATGCAATGAGCCAGATTCCTTCCAGGGACGGAGCCCAACAGACAAACATTTCAAAACACTTAATTCTTCTTGAAAACGAATGGAAAAAAAAGAAATCCAATTAATACTCGAAAGCCAGAGGACCTTTTTTGCCACAGGTAAAACTTTGGATATTAAATATAGACTTGAAGTTCTGAAAAAGCTTAAGAATTTGATCATTCAGCATGAACAGGAGATAAAGGATGCGTTGTGGAAAGATTTTCATAAGCCTGAATTTGAAGTAATTGCCACAGAGACGAGGTTTGTCTTGAGAGAATTGAACCTGGCAATCAGAAAACTCAGAAAATGGTCAAGGGAAAGAAAGGTAAGAACTCCTATTTTGCATTTTATTGCTCATAGCTTTATCGTTCCGCAGCCATATGGCCAGGTATTGATCCTTTCTCCCTGGAACTTTCCTTTTCAGCTTGCATTTTTACCGATGGTTGGGGCTCTTGCTTCAGGAAATTGTGTTGTTGTTAAAGTGTCAAGACAGGTGCCAGCAGTGACATCTGTAATGGAAAAAATTCTCAGTAGTTTTCCAAAGGAACTGGTCACTTTTCTGAATGGTGATCATTCTGTAAGCGAATATCTGCTTAATTATAATTTCGATTATATCTTTTTCACTGGAAGTTGCAAAATAGGAAAACATGTAATGCAAAAAGCTGCCGAGAACCTTACTCCTGTTTCGCTGGAACTTGGCGGTAAAAATCCTTGTATTATTGCAGAGGACGCCAGACTTGAATTTGCCGCAAAAAGAATTGCCTGGGGGAAATTTCTCAATGCCGGACAAACCTGTATTTGTCCTGATTATCTGATAATCCATAAAAAAATCAAAGAGAAATTCTTTAAGCTTATCAAAAAGGAAATCGAATCATTTTATGGAGAAAATCCGTACAACAGTAACAGTTTTGCCAGAATAATTAATTCCACTAATGTCAAAAGGCTTTCGAACCTGATGAAGTCAGGAAAGATCATTACGGGAGGCATCACTGATACTGAAAATTGCTTTGTGTCTCCTACAGTAATAACAGATATCCAGCCTGATGATCCTGTTATGAAGGAAGAAATTTTCGGCCCGGTTCTTCCTGTTTTAGACTTTGAAAATTTTAATGAAGTTTACCGGATAATTGAAATGTATCCCAAACCTCTTGCTACATACATATTCACCAGGGATAAAAAACTTGCCCGCGAGTTTCTTCAGAAAACACAGAGTGGCTCAGCAAGCATTAATGATACAGTAATACAGATTGCATCACCTTATCTTCCTTACGGAGGTGTAGGTTGCAGTGGTTTAGGCAGGTACCATGGGAAGAAATCATTTGAAACGTTTTCAAATATGCGTTCAGTTATGGTTAAATCGAACCTATTGGATATTGCAGTAAGGTATCCTCCATATAATAAACTTAAGCAGACTATTTTAAGCTTTTTAATGAGATAGAAGTAAGACAAATGATTGCAGAATCCAACATTATTTGACCAATGCAAAATCCGGTCTGAGAAAATTTAACATATATAACAAAACAACAAGGATTAAACTCCGACTTTTGGTGGTCAATTTTATCGGGCTACATTTGGTTATGGTTACAGGCTTTTGTAATTATGCATTCAGGATATTCAAAGAAAAAAACAACCACCTTTCTGAGATTAAAAGGTTAAAACCTTGGCCCCACTCTTTAAATAATCCGTTAGTGGTTTCCCCATACCTTTTACATCGTAACCAAGTTTACGGAGATCTTCAGTTACACCATAAGCATCAGCACAGGCCACACATGCTTCAACTACAACTCCATCTTTTTGCATAGTCTTTACCCTTTCCTGAAGTTTAATGTTCTCAGAAATCAGTTTTGCTGAAGGACCCCAGATTATTAATGTAACTTCCTTAAACCAACCGGCTATTTTAGCGTTGTGTGCGTACATCAAAGCAACTCTTTCAGCTACATAGAAATCTCCACTCGTCCATATGATAACAAGTTTGTCTGGAGTCTGTTCCGGAGTTGTAGCCTGTGAATTGATTTTAGGTGAGAGGGAAAGAAGGATTCCCATAGTAAGAAGAACAAGTTTTTTTGGTTTCATTGATATTATTTTTAGAATTAAAAATGAATTTCAAACGTTAAAATTAGGAATATTATTTGACCACATGAAAGTCCGGTCTGGTTTCGCTTAACATACATAACAAGACAACAAGTTATCAACTCCGGAATTGTGTGGTCAATTTAATCCAGTTAAATCTAATGATGGGAAATGATTGTCTAATCTTACGAACATATTCGATTTCAAATTGTTGACAATCCGAAGACCAGAAACCTATAAAAAAACGGGGCGGAACCGAAAAGCCATATGAGTAGGAAAAAGAACGTTAAAAATCAACATTATGCCAACAATCGTAGTTCGTCACAAAGTAAGAGACATAAATGCATGGCTCAATGGCCATCAGGATAGAGTTAAAATCTTTGCTCCTGCAATATCCGGATTTAAAACATTCCAGGATACAGATGACCCAAAATCGGTGGTTTTGGTTGTAGAAGTAACCGATATGGAGAAACTTACAGCGATAATGAAAGACACAAAAATAATGGAGGATATAGCGAAAGCCAAGCACACAGTACTGGAACCTCTTATTATTTCAATGCCTGTAGACCTTTAAGCATTTTTGTATTTCAGTCAGCTCTTGCATTAGTAATACATAATATTATTAACTGGTTTTGATATTTTTATCTATTTGACAAGATGTCAAGGGAAGTGCCTCTAATTATGAGTGTACTGGCAAAACCCGTGCCCCTGACCAATTTTGGCCGGATTAAATTGACCACCTCAAGTCAGAGTTAAATCATTGTAATTTAGTTTTGTATGGTAAAGACAATCTGACTGACTGAATGTAATAATGCACTCCGGCTTTTTCACTATGTGTTTTTTTCAATTAAAACTGCCAATGGATTGAACAAGTGATTTGAAGAGTTTACCCAAATTAAATCAATATAATTCTATCAGTTATTTACATATTTGCAATTCTAATTGTAACATATAAAACTGCAATTCCTAATACAGTCATAAGGCTTGTCCATATTTTAGGATAACGATGCTGGCTTTCAGGTAAAAGGTCACTTGCACCTATATATAAGAAAAATCCTGCAAATAATGATAGAACCAATCCAAATGAAGCCTCAGGTAGTTTGAACAAAAATGTTGCCATTACTCCTATTAACGGTGCTGTGGCATCCACAAGTAACCATCTGAAAGCATTCCTGCTTTTTCCTTCATTCTTGAGTACCATGTTAACTGTATTCAAACCATCGGAGAAATCGTGCACCATCACTGCTACAGCAATTATTAAACCAATGGAAGTGGATATTTGAAAAGCTAACCCTATTCCAATTCCATCAAGAAAACTATGTGTCAACAAACTTCCTGCACCCAAATTGGCTCTTCTTTCTGAATGATTTACATGGCTATGTTTATGCAGAATAGAAAGACGGTCAAGAATCATATAAATAATAAATCCCAGCGCAACTATTGAAGTGAGTAGACCAAAACTATATTTTTTGCTACCTAATTCCATGGCTTCAGGCAACAAATCAAAAAACACAACACCAATTACAGCTCCTGCGCTAAAACCCAGAATAAGTCGAAGTTTATCCTGAAAGCGCAAAGCAAATAAACCACCAAGCATGGTTGAACAAAATGTCATGAAGCAAATTAAAAATATCATCGATTTCTGAATGTATTTTATTTTTAAAGGTACAGGTATTCTGAAGATTAATAATCAAATGTATCTTGAAGAAAAGTGTCTTGGATTAAGGCACAATTAAAAATGCATTAAGTTATCATTAGAGGTTCTATAGATATTTTTATTATAATGCACCCCGTTTTTAGGTCGGGATTTAATCAAAGTTAAGTTGCTTCAATGATAACGCATAAATTATATGTCAGAGTGCTTCTTAGGCTGCATTTTAAGCCTTTTTTATGGTTTAGGGAATGACGACATTTTGCCTGACCGTAAATGGCTTTAAAAGCTTATTTAAGAATAATTCTTCAGTGCTATAAAAATTTACACGTTTAAATCTTTAAAGGCGAGCAAATGCCAACTAAAAAGTAATGACCTTATCACTATCAACGACCAAGTTTGTCAGTTCTGCCATAGTGCTTATTTCAGTTCCTTCAATAAGTTGAGCATTTTTTAAGCCTCTGGCATATGCACAACTTCCACAGATTTTAACATTTGCACCTTTGGCAATAATAACTTTCAGCATCTTCTCGATATTATAATAACCATTCGGTGTATTTTGCCCTGCCAAGGCACAGGTAACAGCATCTGCCATAAGAAAGACCCGTATTTCTACGTCTTCATGGTCTTTACCAAGTTGTAAAGCCAAACGTAAGGCATTGTATGCCTTATCAGTCCCATAAGGAGCATCATTTATAAGGATAAGGATTTTTTGTGCCATGTGTAACAAGATAAATTTACGTTCTATGTCCTTTCAAGGATAGCCAATTAATGAATCATGGCAATTGACTTTTTAAATAACTTATTCGTTTTCCATAATACATACCTTTCAGCTTATCGTCAACGTTTTTTATGTAGGTACGAATAGGTTTTATATATTCCTGTCCAGCAAGAATTATAAACAGGTCGTTTTCTAAGTCTGCCTGTTCTGATAGCATTTCTGTAAGCCTTCGGTCTGATGCATATTGTTTTCCCAATTTGGGCAAGATAATTTTAGGCCCAAAACCGACGATATGAAAAAAGAGGATCGGCTCCACCGGAATGATGATCCTGAGTATCCAAGGGAATACCATCCTACTTGGTATTGGATAGTAGCACATCCGACTTTACCTTTTGCTTGGTGGTTATTTTTCTAAAATACATAAACTTAAAACAATGAAAATGAATAATCTAATGTAAGCCTTCCGGCTTCTGCCTTCTATATATTTAGCGATGGCTTTTAGTAAACCGATTAACTCGGTAACAATTCGTCCAGTTTTTGGATTGATTGATCCGGGATTCGTTGAAGAGTATTTTTTAACCACCCGTATGGTTCAATATTATTGATTTTGCAGGTTCCCAGGAATGAGTAGATTATTGCTGCCTGCTGTGCCGCCTCATGTGACCCGGCAAAGAGATAGTTCTTTCTTCCAATTGCAACCGGCCTGATACTGTTCTCAATGAGATTGTTGTCTATCTCGACTTGTCCGTTGTCGATATATCTTGTTAACCTGTTCCATAATCCAAGGGTGTAAGTTATTGCCTGACCAATGGAACTCTTTGGCAGTACTTCCGGTAATTGTTCTTTCATCCACTTCTCCAGTTCTTGAAGTACTGGGAGCGATTGTTCTGCTCGCAGCTCTTTTCTCTGCTCAAATGACATACCTTTCTCCTTTGCTTCACGCTCGGTCATGTACAACTTTTGCATACGTTCAAGGACATATTCTGCTCTTTTCAGATCGTTCTCTTTTGCCTGCTCGAACTTTCTACGTGCATGAGCCATGCATCCAAACAAGGTTATGCCATCTCTCTTCTCATATATACTATATGCATTGTAACCATCGGTCTGAAGCATTCCCCGGAATGATTCAAGGAACTCTTCCGGACCATCTCTTCCCCTGCCTTTCCGGTAATCAAAACATACCATCTTATCCAACGGAGCATAATAAACCCAGTGATAACCCTTGTGTGTCGAGCCTGGTTTATCCCTGGTCTGTACTGGTATCGGTGTCTCATCTGCCATCAGATAACTGCTCCTGCGTACTCTGCTTACCAACCTCTCGTATAAGGGTTCCAGTAACCGGCACGAAGCTGAAAACCATCCGCTGATGGTAGATTCTGCTATGTCAATATCCTGTCGTTTAAACTGCTGTACCTGCCGGTAAAAAGGGAGATGATCAACAAATTTACTGATAAGCAGATGTGCCAGCAGTCCGGCTCCGGCATTGCCCCTTGGTATTGGCAAAGTGGGAAGTTCTCCTATAACGATTCTTTCCTCTTTGGGAAGTACATATTTTGGACGAACATACCGCTCAACGTAAAACTTGCCCGGAGTATATTCAAGAACTTCCGTTACAACTTCACCAATCTTCTTCGCTCCGGTAACATCTTCAACTGGTTCAATGATATGCTCTTCACGATGAAGGTGTGACGGTAGGGCAAGGCGTATGGCTGATCCTTTTTTATTATCTGTTTTATTACGTGTATAGGTGATCTGTTCTGTTTCTTTCTCAGTATGCTCTACCGGCTCTACATCGAGTCCCAGGTTTAACTGCGAAGGATCACCTCCAATATGCCTCTCACTCTTACTGCCAAAAATCATCCTCTTGAGCTGGGCAAGTTCCTGTTTATAATATAAAAGATCCGCCTCAACTTTGGTAACATTTTCAGCTATCTTTTTGAAAAATAAAAGTTCTTGTGTAAGCGAGTCAACCTTCTTAGATAACTCAATATTTTCCTTTTTAAGAAGCAGGTATTTTTCTTGTGAAACAGGATTGTTTAACTGGTATGTTTTCTGCCCTTTCTGCATGATGCAAAAATGACAAAAAACACGCTGTAACCCTAATATTTTCAGCGGTTTTTATTAAGATACCGGAAGATAATTGTTAATAAAATATCGCCTTCTTTGCTTGTATTTTTCAATAGAAATACCCTCAACCATAAGCATCAGTGATGACCAGCTGATCTGGCAGGTTTTCCCCTGGGAGCTGACCCTTGGCAACTCGAAAGTTCCACGTTCAAGTCGCTTGTAGTATAACACAAATCCTCCCTGTTCCCAGTGAAGCAGTTTTATCTTGTCCCTCTGATGATTCACAAATATAAATACCTCGCCGCTTACCGGGCGGCGGCCTATCTCTGAATGTACCAGTCCGCATAAACCATCGAAGCCCTTACGCATGTCGGTGACAGAGTTGTAATAATAATACCGGAAGGTAGAGCTGAGTGAAAACATCTCAGATCAGCTCATAGGTTTAATAGTTGCTTAAGTGCTGTAAGCTTTATGGCTGCTGGTAATTGCAAGATTACTCCACCCGGATAACGTATTTCAATATAAGATCCTGAACTTATTTCAACAGGCAGAAAGCTGCTTTCATCAATACCCCGGCGATATCGTTTGAGCCAATAATAAAATGTCGAAAACGTCATGCCATGTTCCTGGCAAAATACCTGTTGGGTTTTTCCACTTTCATGCCACTGTTCGATAAGGGATAGCATATCTGTCTGCCGTGTGATCCTCTCTTGCTTTTTCATAAAACTGATTTGGGATCAAAATTACACCGGCAAGATCAAGATAGCAATATGCATGAGGCCGTAGGCTTACGCATTTCTGCTATTTTCTTCCCCCATTCTTCTTTTTCTTTTGTGTTCAATATTTTAGCGTGTTTTCTTCTTTGCTTTGGGACACAGCTCAATGTAACTTTATATGGTTCTATCTCCGTATCAAGATCAAGCAAATGATGTAAAGCAGAAAGTAAATAAATTTTGTCAGGTTTTAGTGAATAAGCATATGCGAGGCTATTTGTAAAAAGCGGACTTATATAAAGGTCTTTGGCTTTTGCCTTTTTAACTCCCTGCTTAGTAGCACAGGCTATTAATACGATTTTTTTCATTGTTTCTTGCTGGGTACGATCTCAGCCAGTGATGTTAGTCCCAATATTGTTAATTTAAATATTTTATCCGGGTGAAGATGTCTAAAGGTGCTATAATCAAATAGTCAAATCGTTCTAATCTCGCAAACAACGAACAGACATACCAACCCTCTTATCGAAACTATCTCTGATTACATCGCAGTAACTATAGTTCATATTGCGACTGTAGGCATGTGACATTGAACTCTCCGTAGAAGACCACCAATTACCATATTTTCTAATAACGTAGAATTTTCCACTGTCATCACGATAGCCACCCGGAAAGGCTGTAAAACCACTTTCGTTAGTTGCTCCCGTATTAGGACTTAGCCAATGGGTTGTGCCTGTTTCCTTTAGTTTTCCACCAGCAATGCTTTCACCACCCAAATAGTTTGTCATCGTCAACCATTCTGCATCGGTAGGTACGTGCCAATCTCTTGGACATAACTTATTTGTATTTACTGTGTACCAATTATACAAAGCACCGTATTTGTTTTTATTGGCTTTTTCATTATTATACCAACAGCAACCAGGAGTGGTCAATGCTACCCACGCTTTATCATCTTTGACCAATGGTATGGTTGTGCCGTCATTATATTTGGTGGTTTTTAAATTCTCAGACATCCAAACCTGTGTGTCAATTGTGACGGTTTTGTAAACATTGCCGTCAATATCTGTCACCGTCTGTGCCTGAAGTCCGGTTAATGCTAAGAAAAACATGGTTAATACGAATAATATTACATTTTTTCGCTGCATTTTTATTCTCTGTTTTAATTTAATTCACTGGTTTAAAATTACATATTTAAACTTTATCAATCGTCTAAATAGATTAGAGTAGGATTAGAAAAAACCTTGCGGTATTGGTCGACTGATGATATATGAGTATAAATGGCTGTAACATGGTACTCTATGTCAGGTCTTGCTGTTCGACTATGTGAAGCCTGATTTATTGGTAACATGGAGATTTATTCGTAATTTTGTCGTCTGTTTTATTGTTTGCTTTAATAAATTTGAATTAGCTGCTTGTTTGCTCTGGTCATTAGACCTTAGAGTTCATAAAATGAACTGTAAAGGGCATGAAGGAATTTAGGAAGGTATCCCGTAATGATGGGAGATTGAATAGGAATGATTATTAACAACATTTAAAATTTAACTATTATGGATTTTTCAAGTCCAATGCATATTTTATTAATACTGCTAATAGTGGTGTTATTATTTGGGGGAAGAAAGATTCCTGAATTGATGAAAGGTCTTGGTCAGGGGATGAAGGAGTTCAAAAAAGCATCACAAATGGATGATGATTCAAAAGGGAAAGAGCCTGAGGTAAAAGATAAAGATATTGATACTAAAGTCTCAGATAAAAACAATTAATACTATTAGAGGAGTTCGGACTGATCTTTTAAGATAGTTAAGCCATATTAAGCTTTTTGAATTGACTCTTTGGCCGATGGATTGCTATTGGTGGTTTAATTCCTCATTCAGGATGATAAATTTGATCAGTCATTAGTCCAATTGATTAATTTTAGCTTTGAATTAACAGAATAAGCAATGAATTCTGCAAAAAAGATTTCATATGTGCTTAGATATCTCATGATTTACAGTATAGGGTATTTCGGATGCACTTGTATCGCATTTTCCCAAAAACAACAGATTCCGGATTCCAAAATAGAGCAATCCGTTTCTCGATCAAAGACTGTCGAGAGTAATACAAGCTTTCCGGAATCATCCACTAATTTTTATCGAATTGATAGTATTTTTTCTTTTAAGTCTCAAAAAGGATATTTTCCTTCATTGCTGAACAACTTCGGAAAGCAAGTCGCTGCACCTTTAAAATTTAAAAAGAAAGAATGGATAATTTTAGGAACAGCTATTGGAATAACTACTTCTTTAATTCTTATTGATAATGATATTGACGAGTGGGCACGAGTTCAAAAACAGAAACACAGGTGGGTTGACATGTCATCGCCCATTGTAACCCAGTTTGGCGGAAGTTGGGGCATTTATACAGTTGCTGCAACAGGTTTGATAAATGCTGCTTTTAAAAATCAAAAAGGAGTTGAGACAACCTTGCAGGCAACACAAGCCATGATTACCTCAGGTGCCTGGGTTCATCTGATTAAAATACTTACAGGAAGAGAGAGACCTGAAACAGACTATGTTTACAGCAAATCTGAAGGAGGAAAGTGGTATGGTCCTTTTGCTATGTACGACCAGGACATAGCCCCTAAAAAGCCCGGTTCATCTTTTGATTCTTTTCCATCTGGTCATACAGCTATGGCATTTTCAATTGCAACAGTATTCGCATCACAATATCGGGATATAAAAGTTATCCCAATACTAAGCTACTCATTAGCCTCATTAGTAGGAGTATCAAGATTAACTGAACATAAGCATTGGGCATCTGATGTTTTTGTTGGAGGATTAATAGGATATGCCTGCGGCAGGCAGGTTGTAGCTCATTATAACAAAACACATCAAAACCCAAGCAATTCTTTACCATCAAAATCAAAAAACAAAACAGAGATCACATTTTTTCAATATAATGACCAGGTTGGATTATCTTTAAAATGGTGAGTTAGTAAAATAGCTATAGTTAAAGTGGCAAGAATCCAAACATCACAGCAAAAAAACTCCTTTTAACTCAACTAGAAAATTTTACAAGTGCCAAAACAGGATTTTATACCCACTTGCAGTCGTTCTTATGACACTTAACAACCATAATTCTACAACAAATATCTAATTCCGTCCATGGATGGTCAATTTTCTTTTACTGACTTTTAACTTCCTGTAATCTTACAGGAAGTTTAAAATCCGTTCATCTTTAACCACTTCAAAATTCGGTCTGATGACACTTAACATACATAATAAAACAACATGGATTTAACTCCAGATTTGGGTAGTCAATTAATTAAGATTGCTAAGAATATTCGGCCAAAAATCTGGTTATGCAGTAAGATTTTCGCCAAATCCTCCCTAACTAAACTTTTCACTGTTTTTTTTGTTTTCATTTTAATAATCAATTCTGAATTATGAAATGGTATAAAAATGAGTTATTTATTTCATTTCGCATTTAGGCATAAATGTAACACCAGAATAATTAAAATTAAATCTACAAAAATGAAACTAGCAGTTATAGGTTCGGGTAATATAGGGAAATCAATAGGGGCCTGGGCCTCTAAGGTAGGTTACGATGTTATTTTTTCTTCTAAAAATGTACAGCATGCTCATGAAGCAGCCAGAGCTGCAGGCAATAATTCCATATCAGGAAGTATCCATGATGCGGTTACAAAAGCTGATATGGTTTTACTTGCAGTACCTTTTGGCGCTGTGAAAGAAGTTTTATCGGATTTAGGATCACTCCTAAACGGGAAAATTCTTATCGATGTTACAAATGCTCTTTCATCTGATTACAGCAGTTTGGCCATTGGATTTACAACCTCTGCTGCTGAAGAAATCCAAAAACTTGCTCCTGGAGCAAAAGTTGTCAAGGCTTTCAACACTGTCTTTGCGAAGGTGTATTCTTCACAAAATCCAATAATAAAAGGGAACAAAATCTCTGTTTTTTGTGCTTCTGATGACAAAGAAGCAAAAACCAAAGTTACAGATCTAATCATTAAAATGGGGTTCGACGCGGTGGATGCAGGCCCACTGAAAGCTGCTCGGAGTCTTGAACCGATGGCTTTTTTAAATATCAGCCTTGGATTTAGTTTGGGTCACGGAACCTCGATCGGATTTTCATTTCTCCGTTAAGCCTTTAGGATTGGAATATGAAAATTAAAAACAAATTCTCAAAAATCCATCAAAAACCAATCAAAGCCTGGAACTAAATAGCCACCAATCAATAAACACCCTCGATTGGGTTTTGTAAGTGTTTGATTTTGTTCGAAATCCACCCTTCTTTAACCACTTCAAAATCCGGTCAGGATTCTCCTTAACATACATCACAAAACAACAAGAATTTACTCAGGATTTGCGGTGGTCAATTTTCTTTTATTAACTTTTAACTTCCTGTAATCTTACAGGAAGTTTAAAATCCGTCCATCTTTAACCACCCCAAAATCTGGTCTGATAACACTTAACATACATAAATAAACAACAAATCTTTAACTCAGGCTTTTAGAGGTCAATTTATTCGATCCAGTTATGGTCAAGGCCGTCGACTTTTCTACTCAAAGAAAGAAAATCCTCTATTAATTGATACATAGTCTTATTACAATCATTAATAGAAAGATGCTTATATTTACATTTCACAGAACGAAAATTATTTTAAGGGAAGGTAGGCTTTTTCTTGAAGGTTACTTTCCCCTCTTTGTTCTTAAATTCTTTGCATCTATTAATTGAATTTTGAAAAATAAAAAGAACCAGGGAGGATTATATATGAAAAAATATGTTGAGTTCTCAGACAAAATGAAAAAGTCTTTAGGACTTGAAAGTTCTCC
This sequence comes from uncultured Bacteroidales bacterium, assembly GCA_963789985.1. GTDB lineage: Bacteria > Bacteroidota > Bacteroidia > Bacteroidales > VadinHA17 > LD21. Next base: position 176,810 of record CAWBNA010000010.1, read on the forward strand.
GATCGCTATTTCTTTTTCCACCAAAGCACCAAAGGATGTTGAAAAGATGAAAGGTGAAATGAGACTATGTCAAATGCTTGACATGGTAAGGTTTAACAATGAAAGCTTCTATACAACATCCGATAACCATGCATGTGAGGGGGGTTCAGGTAGTTGTGGAATGAAAGAAATGGGTGAAAGAATTAAAACTGGAGAATTCTTGTCTAAAATGGGGCTCTTCGGTTCTGCGAGAGCTGCAAGGAGATTTATCAATTCTAATCCCAGAATAGAATCTGGAACTGTCAAAGTAGTTACTTTTTCACCATTGGAGAAGGTGACATTTGAACCCGATGTTATTGTTCTGATCTGCAATGCCAAGCAGGGGATGTTAATAGCAGAGGCATTTTCATACGAATCGGGTAAAAGAACATTGGGCATGACAGGTCCTCCTATATGTTCGTCAATTGTTGCAGCCCCTTTTCTGACTGGAGAAGTTGTTTACAGTTTTGGCGATCATGGTGCAAGAAATAATATGAAAATTAAAGACGAGGAGGTTTTTGTAGGAATCCCTGCAGAATTACTTCCATGTATCGTGGACAACCTTGGTAAACTAAACTCTTAACATAAAAACTAAAACTGGTTTATTCCGATAAAAGATGTAGTTTTTAATTATCAATTTCAATAAAAACATTTCCCATGAAATTAATGAGAGCCATTCAAATTAAATCCCCCGGTGCAGAATTTGAATTAATTCAGAAAGAAATTCCTGAGCCGAAAGACAATGAAGTTCTGATTAAGGTTGAGGCTTGTGGAATTTGTCATGGCGATGCTATTGCAAAGGAGGGCCATATGCCGGGAATTAAATACCCGATAATTCCAGGACATGAAATCGTCGGAACTATTGATAAAACCGGGAAAGCTGTTACAGCATGGAAGGAAGGTCAGAGAGTTGGGGTTGGATGGCACGGAGGACATTGTTTCCAGTGCCATGCATGCCGTAATGGAAATTTCGGGGCCTGTGAAAAATCCTTAACAACAGGGCTTCATATTGACGGTGGTTATGCGGAATATATGATCGCGCGTCAGGAAGTGATCGTTAATATTCCCGAAGAGCTGACTTCTGTAAATGCAGCACCTATTCTTTGTGCGGGCCGGACAACTTTCGGGGCGTTAATAGACAGCAATGCTATAGGAGGAGACTTGGTGGCAATACATGGACTGGGCGGTCTCGGGCACATGGCAGTCCAGTATGCTGTCAAAATGGGCTTTAAAACCGTGGTTTTGTCCCGCGGGAAAGAAAAGGAAAGCCTTGCTTACAGTCTTGGTGCACATTTTTATATTGACACTGACTCTTCAGATGGTGCAAAAGAATTAACTAAGCTGGGCGGTGCCCGTGTAATTCTTTGCACTGCCCCCAATATTAAAGCAGTATCAGCTCTGGTTCCGGGTCTTGGCAGAAATGGCCAGGCTATCATTATTACCGGCGCAAGCGATATGCTTCAGGTTCCGACCTCACTGATGCTGGGAGGGCAACGTTCTATCAGAGGATATGTAAGTGGCAATATCGAAGAAGCCATTAATTTCAGTATCCTTACAAAAATCACCCCGATGGTTGAAGTGTTCCCGCTGGAAAAAGCTGCGGAAGCTTTTGAAAAAATGATGACAGCAAAAGTATATTTCAGGGCAGTGCTGAAGATGGATCACTAACAGGGCAGTATCCTGATTTTATGTAGGTCACGAATAAATTTTATTAATTACCAATAAAGAAATTATTATGAAAAAATTATTAAAGATCATAAGTGAACGGAGGTCAAGCCGCATGCCATTTGACATGGGAAAGGAAATCCCTGAAAAAGTTTTATTGCAGGTACTGGAAGCAGCCCGATGGGCACCTACTGCTCATAATATGCAAAATTTTGAGATTATTGTTGTCAATGAAAAAAATCAACTGGAAACTATTGCCGGCATTAAGCGGAGTATTTCTGAAGTATTTATCCGTGAAAACTACAATTATCTTTCATTTTCTGAGGAAGAATTGAAGAAAAAGAAAACCGGCATAATGGGTACAATGTTCCCCAAATCGTGGCAAAACCCCGATTTTAAGTTGAGTGACCTTGATAACGATCCTGATTCGGAGCAGCGTCCGCTTCCATCAGGACCGGTGCTGATGTTTGTGATTTATAATTCAGACAAAAGGGCTCCTGCTTCTGAAGGTGACTTTCTTGGCATTATGAGCCTGGGATGTGTTATGCAGAACATGTGGCTGATGGCTCATTCACTGGGACTGGGTGTTCACATCGTAAGCTCTCTTGCTTCAGAAGAATCGGTAATTGAGCTTCGAAAGATCCTGAATTTCAAATTACCTTGGAAAATTGGTTTTGTGGTTCGCCTGGGTTATCCGCCTGCAAAACAACAGCCGTACTCACGTGTACGAAGGGATATTAAAGATTTTGTGCATTATAATTCTTTTTGAAAACAGAAGCAACGATTAATCAGGGTGCAAAAGTCGGTCTGATAACATATTAAATATATATAACTATACAACAATCTTTTAACTCCAGCTGTTGGCAGTGAATATTGTTCTGCCAACTTTGGTCAGGAGCAGTGGTATTTCAATGCGCCATACATTATTAATTATCAATAAAATATATCATTAAATTATAATAACAGCCACTAGCATGAAAAAGTCTTTAATGCTGTTTTCGATAAAATCCTACTCTGCTTTATTTATTCCTGTTTAGCTTTTTGCCCACCCTTTATTTGAACCTTGACAGTAAAAAATTGTATCCCTGAATCTGGTATGCGAAGGCTCCTTTCTCCATTTGCATCGATTAATCCAGATTGAGCATTTATTATCTCATCTCCATGTGCGGCATTTACTTCTAATATCGGGATCTGGGTTGAAAATGCCCAAAGCTCAGCCGAAGACTCATGAAAAGGTCGGTATTTTTGAACCGTACCTGAGTTGATACAATGGATAATTAATTGCGCTCCCATTTGCTTAAGTTTCCAAGCTAAATAAGGATTTGGCATAGTAGTATATCCTGGTGTTGCCCAAAGATCATTACAGATAAGAATACCAAATCTGAGTCCATTCCAGTCAAAAGTCCTTAATTCACCTTCAACATATTCAACCATTTCTCCGGTTCCCGGCAGATCTAAATTACTACATCGTAAAATCTTGGAATATGCTCCCATAAAATGACCTTCTGGAGTGTATACACGAACCTGATTAAAGCATAATTCGTTCCCCCTTATTAGTTCTTTGTAACAGGTCCCTAATATTAGTCCCACCTTCATTCTTTCAGCCACAGCTTTAATTTCTTTTAAAGCATTTGTTAATTCGCTCTGTTTAAATTCACTTGTGTACCCTGATAATGAGCCTTCAGGTGTAACAAGGAAACTTGCTCCTTCCTGAGCAGCTTTCTGGATGCCAGCAATGATCTGCTCCTGATTATTTTTTATATCTTGAGTTACATTCATTTGTAGACCGGCTAATAAAATTGATAATGTCCCTTCTTTAACTGGAGATGCTGATTGTCCCATAGCTTTAGGTGTAAAAAGGCCAAGTGCGATAAAACTAAGTTTTAAGATAAATATAAATTGTTTCATGGGTTCTGGTGTTTACGAGCATAATGTATGATTTTTTTTTGATTATTGAAGGTTAAATTATCTTGATGCTCTGAAAAGTCCAGAATTTAAATTTCTTCTGATCCAGATTTAAAACTATTAAATAACTGTGGAAAAAACTTCCTGTAATATGAATGAAAGTGGGAAATCCATATTTATTTGACCACTTCAAAATCGGGTCTGATATCATTTAACATATATTACAAAACAACAAGAATTTACTCCGGATTTGGGGTGGTCAATTTTCTCTTACTGACTTTTAAGAGGCTGTCTCAAAAGTCCAAGACAGCCTCTTTTTATTGATTTTTACCTGTAGTACCCCCCAGGAGCATTTTCAAATATTCAATCCTTAAGAGGTTAAAATTACTTTTGATACATCCTCTTTAAAATCCGTTCATCTTTAACCACTCCAAAACCCGGTCGGATAACATAAAACATACATTAGGTAAATATCCAGCTATATCAAGCTAGTTGCTATTTTTTGTAATTAACAACCTCCTCAAATTTCATCCTTGGGGTTGCTGCTGACACAGCATCCACACTTTTATCAATATTCCCGATTCGAAGAACTACCACGGCCTTGTACCCTGATGGGATCTGAAACAGTTCTTTCTTTGAATTGATGTTTGCGACTGGACTGCCATATATGCGCGCACCAAGACCAAGTCCATGTGCAGCTACAAACATACTCTCTGTTGCCAAGCCGCAAGCTAAATCAGGAGTGGCTCCATCTTGTGATTCAATTCCTGAAATAATAACCAGTGCATTTCCGGGAACTACATCATTGATTATCTTCTTCATGGTGGAATCGTCTTTTATTACCGTGAACTTCCACGGCTGTTTATTCATTCCACTGGGAGCCTTAATGCCGCATTTCAGAATCAAATCAAGCTGCTGATCAGTTACAGGCTGTGACGTGTATGCCTTTTCGGAGTATGCGGAAAGTATAACATTGGTAACACAATTGTCAGAGATCTGACCATACAATTTTGAAACTACAAACAAAGAAATAACAAGTACTGATATTTTGATTTTCATGTCAAATTGGTTTAAAAGGTTTATACTCATTATGGCCTTTTAATTTAAGCAAATTATTTCATTCACTCTAAAGGTAGGAAGCTCTTTATTCCGAAGAATTTAAGAAATAAATTTGTTTCTGGCCCCGGAGGTTTTTTAATTAGGTTTAAGATATTTTGGTGATCATCAAGCCCGGAATACAGCAACTGCCAGCCCTCGGAAATCAGCTCCGGGGGGGTTTTCATATACTTCCACCAGCCATGTCCTCCTGTGCATATTTCCAAGAACTGATACGTGTTAAGATAAAATTGACTTTTATTTTAATTGTTCGTTACTTTGATTGCGTTGAGTCTCCCTCGTTGATGGGTGTCAATTAGTAAGATATAACCAATAAAAATTAAATGAAATGAAAACAAAAATGTTTCTTTCAAGATACGAGGTGCAGGTTTATTCTGTCCTTCGGATTATTGTAGGTTTTCTTTTTCTTTGGCACGGTTCACAAAAGCTTTTTGCACTACCGCAGGCTGGGATTGTGATTCCTGCATACATAGTATTTATTGCAGGACCAATAGAGTTCTTCGGGGGCATTATGGTCATGATCGGTCTTTGGACTCGTTGGGCAGCATTCATTTGCAGCGGAGAAATGGCTTTTGCATACTGGATAGCTCATGGTACACATGCCTTATTACCTGTCGTAAACGGTGGTGAACTGGCAATGATGTATAGCTTCCTGTTTTTGTTCATTTCCACCAGGGGCTCGGGTATTTTCAGCGTTGATCATTTACTGGAAAAGAGAAGATGAAACAAAGTCTACGGTAATCTTGCATTAGAAGCTCTTTTTAATGTTGCATGGAGCAGATACCGTGCAATTTACATCAAACACAATTAAACGAGCAATTGACAGGCATTAGTCATGCTTGTCTTATGTTTCAGGGAATAATCTTGATGATATAATCATTATAAAGATTCAAATACAATAATTGTCAGCCATCGTCCAAAGCATCTTTTTATTAATCCTATTCTTTGGATTTTAATAACATCGAATAAAACTCATAATTATGAAATCAAAATATAAAAAACCGATACTCTATCTGACCGACCTTGATCGTAATGACGAGTCTGTCATGTTAGACAAAGCACGCTCTGTCGCAGTTGAAAACAATTTGAACTGGGATAAGATATTTAATCAGATTAAGGACACTCATGAACATTGCATCCTGCTGCTTGAATTATCAAAGCATTTTAAAATTAATTAAAATTTACAAATGGTACTTCCTTTGTTTTTGCATTCCAGAGATTTTAATCTAAGCCCTCGGATATCAGATCCGGGAGCTTTAAATTAATAAAGAAGCCAGCACCCTGAAGAAAGAGTTTGACAACCCTTAACTAACCCAAACCTAACCTATATAGAAAGGATGCTGGCATTGTATTAGACAGTCAGGCTCAAAATAAGTTCACTTATGACATTCCGTATCGTAAAATCCATGCCCCTTTTTTTATGCTAAATAACCCATACAAACATTAAAGATTTATTACTCGTTATTCCGGGCAGCAAGAAGGCTGTTAAAGTGCATATATGGATTTTACATAAGTTTTTTTAACTTATGTCAACCAGACCTCACCAGACCGATTCCGGTTAATTCTGGGATAGTTTGGCGTGGTTTTAAAGGAAAGGGTTATCTGAAGATGATCTATGGTTGGCGACCTTAAAACATCGTAAAAAAGGTAAAATAATACTTATAACCTTTACGGATATCTGCAAAGGTTATAAAATCCATCCTTAAATGACCACAATAAAAGTTGGTCGGATTTCACCGAACATACATTACAAAACAACAAATACTCAACTCCGAATTTGGGTGGTCAATTTATAACAGCTGATTATGGTCAGGGTCACAGGCTTTTCCGGCGAAGAAATATAACTTAATTTACTTGCGCTGAATAAGTGTTTCCAAGGTTGCTTTCTCAAGAATACTATTTGTGTTAGCCAATATCTCTTTAAATACTCTTCTGATTTGGCATGTGGTTTCATCCTTACAAAACTCACATGGACGATACGCTTTCTCAGAGACACAATATAATAGTGACAAAGTACCTTCAAAATGATCGATTATTTCTGCCAAATTAACTTCACTGGGTCTCCTTAATAAATAATATCCTCCGGATTTACCAAGCTGACTGCCAAGAACACCCATTTTTCGCAATTCGAGAAGAATGTTTTCAAGAAAACTACGTGGAATATTTTCCTTTTCAGAGATCTCCCGGATCTGTATAGGCCCTTTCCCATAATCACTTGCGAGTTTGGCAAGTGCAACCATAGCATATCGCGTCTTTTTTGAAAGAATCATCTTGAGCAATTTATCTTTAGCCTAAAGTTAAGTATTAATACTTAACCATTTTTAGTTTTTAAGCCAATTAAAACCAACAAATAAGAGTTTACTTTTGTTCATAATATCGGTAGACATTATAGGTATTAAACATGGAAATTAAGAAAATAACAATAATTGGTGGTTTTGGCAAAGATGGTTCAAAGGAAGAAGTTGCCAGTATTGATCTTATACAAGGTAATATTGTAAGCATTGTAGGACCAACAGGTTGTGGTAAAACGACTTTAATTAATGATATTGAGCTTTTCGCAGATAAAAACACACCATCACGAAGGCAAATCCTGATAAATGACAGCCCTATGCCAGAGGATTTTACATTAGACCCTTCGAAGCATCCAATTGCTCTGATTTCTCAGCATACAAATTTTTTAAGCGATTTGCCGGTCGGTGAGTTTTTAACCATCCATGCTAAGGTAAGAGGTGCTTCAAACATTAACAATGTAGTTGAAGAAACGATTCAATTTGCCAATCAATTGACAGGTGAAGCAATTATTAAGGAAACTGCCATGACTGAGTTATCAGGTGGTCAGACCCGTTCATTGCTTATTGCTGATGCAGTCGTAATTGGTAATTCACCTATAATATTACTGGATGAAATCGAAAATGCAGGAATCCATAAAACAAAAGCTCTGGAACTGTTAAAAAAATATGACAAATTATTTGTTTTTGTAACGCACGATCCAACTATCGCTCTTTTTTCTGATTGCAGAATAATAATGAAGAATGGTGCAATGCAAAAAATTGTCTATTCAAACAATGAGGAACGTGGTGTAGCAATGGAATTAAAAAAAATGGATGATATGATCCTTTTTTTCCGTGGTCTTATAAGAGCTGGAGAAGTGATCAACAACAAACACTTAGAATCTGTAGCAATTTAATTTTCAAATATGAAACTTGTAATATTTGCTGGACCACCGACCTGTGGTAAGACAACGGTAATCAGGCAGGTTATTAAACGAATGATTGCAAAAAACCTGAAACCTTCATTCGTTAAAATAGATGTTCTTTATGCTGATGAGGATGAAACAATCAATAAGGAATTTGGAATCCCGACCAAAAAAATCTACTCAGGTGAATTATGCCCGGACCACTGCAATGTTGTTGTTTTGGACGAAGTTGTTGAATGGGCGGAGAAAACCGGATCAGATTATCTTTTTGTCGAGACTGCTGGTTTATGTTTAAGGTGCTCACCCTATGTTGAGAATTCACTTGGAGTTGTTGTTCTTGAAGCGACCAGTGGTATGAATCTACCACGAAAAATCGGACCAATGCTAACCCTTGCAGACATTAGTGTCATTACAAAAATAGACTTAATATCACAGGCTGAAAGAGAAGTATTCCGTTACCGGGTTCTTGAATCGGCAAAGGGCATAACTGTTGTTGAAACCAATGCCCTTTATGGAATTGGTATCGATCCAATTGTCAGACAAATTCTTAAAACAAATGATGTTGAATTACCCATGTACCTTCGTGGTAATCCACCTGTAGGTACTTGCACAATTTGTGTTGGTAAGAAGGAGATCGGAGCTAAGAATCATTTTGGTGTTCTACGGACAATGGAAAAGGAACTCTTTTATGTAGGAGAATAATTATTTAACAAGATGAAGAAAAGAATTTATCTTGACAATGCTGCGACTACTTGTGTTGATAGCCGGGTAACTGATATTATGATGCCATTCTTTTCACAGGTTTATGGAAATCCTTCAAGCCTGCATTCATATGGTACAGCTGCAAAAGAGGTGCTGGACAAATCAAGAGAAAAATTATCATCATTCATAGGCGCAGATGTCGGGGAATTGGTATTTACATCAGGAGGAACTGAAGCTAATAATTTGGCTTTGAAAGGAATAGCCTTTGCTAATCGGCTTAAAGGAAATCATATTATCGTTTCCGCTATTGAGCATGACTGTGTTTTAAATACCTGTAAATGGCTTGCCAGCCAGGGTTTTATTGTTACATATATTCCCGTCGATAGTGAAGGAATAATTGATATCTCTGAATTAAAGAAGTCAATAAATCCTGAGACCATTCTTGTCTCTGTTATGCATGCCAATAATGAGATCGGAACTGTTCAACCACTCGAAGAAATAGGTAATATCTGCCGATTTCATGGGGTCTTGTTTCACTCTGATGCATGCCAGTCCTTTGGGAAAATCCCAATTGATGTGAGTAAAACTAATATAGATCTACTCACAATAAATTCACATAAGATCTATGGCCCAAAAGGAGTCGGAGCGCTTTATATCAGGAAAGGCGTGAAAATTGAACCATTATTTCATGGTGGCGGACAGGAATCAGGTATAAGGTCCACTACTGAAAACCTTCCAGGTATAGTAGGGTTTGCAGCGGCAGGAGAACTTAGTATTTCTGAATTGGAAAGCGAAAAAACCAGGTTACTCAAACTCCGTAACATTCTTTCTGATTTTTTGTTTGAAAAGTTTGAAAACGCTTATATAAACGGGGCTTTGCTTAACAGGCTCCCCGGACATCTGAATTTCAGTTTTCATGGACTTGAGGGGGAAACAATCAGGTTGCTTTTACTGCTTGATGATAAGGGTATAGCAGTTTCTGCAGGCTCAGCCTGTTCTTCAAATGACAAAACACAAAGTGCTTCTCATGTACTCCAGGCTATCGGCCTTAATCAGTATGAAGCAAGAGGAGGCATCCGGGTCAGTTTAGGCAGATATACCAGCGAATTTGAGCTTCAGGACTTTATGTCTGCATTGCAGGAGTCAGTAGAATCTCTTACATCGATATTCAGCAATAGTACTTTTCATAAAAACTAATAAACAAAACTATGAATTCCGAAATTAATATTCTGACATCAAACACTCTTGAGATGCTTCCAAAGCTGGACTGTGGTGCCTGTGGATACAAATCATGCTCTGATTTTGCATTGGCGGTTGATAGCAAGGATGCTGAAATCAAAAGATGTATCCACGTCAAAACAGCCGAGAAAAAACAGACAGATCATACTGTCTGTCATGGGTGTCCAGCAGAAAACCTTGGCGTAAAGCTTGGATGGAAGGATAGTCTAAAGCGTGATTTTGATTTTATCCTTGATGTTTTTGAAGGAGAACCTGGTCCTAAAGAAACAATTCTGCCATATAATCCTACACTGGTTAAGGAATTGAATGTTAAAAAAGGAGATGTTATGATTGGAAGACCAATGGGTATGTCATGCGGGTGTCCCATAACTCATTGCGGAGTGGTTTCAGATGTTGATGCGAGAAATGGCGTTATCAACTGGAATGTTACTGGTCCGCTCCGACCACGTAGTGAAGGATTTGTTGATATAGGTTATTATGTATCTCAAGCGTATGAAGGAATAATAAAAGAATCAAAGAAAGAAATTAACCTTGGGACCCGTTATTGGTTTTTGCCCAGACGATGTATGTTGCAATGGCGTCATTCTGGTTTAGTAAATGCAGTCACAAAGCTCAGGGATGGAGGTTACAAAGTCAGAATTGAAGGATTGCTGATTGGATAAAAATAAATTATTGAGTATATTTTTAAATGTATGTCTTCATTTTGTCTAAAAATGAAATTTAAAGCCAGAATAATATGGTTTTTCCAAACCATTAACCTGAAAGAATTAAAATGTGATAATTCCAAATAAAAAAGGTGTTGAAATTCTCGTTAAGAAAATCTTTAAATTATTATTCCCTTTTGACGAAAAAATAATTGACTTAGAGATTCCTGATCCCGGAAGGACGATAAAGGAAGAGCTTGAATTAATTATTTCAGGCTTGACACCGGAAAATGATAATATTTTGAAACAGTTCTTTGATATTCTCACACCAATAAAAAAGACATTGCTAAAAGATGCGGAATTTATTCTGGAATCAGATCCTGCCGCAAAGCATCTTGTCGAAGTAATCGCGATTTATTCGGGCTTTTTTGCGATCTATTGTTATAGAATTGCTCATGCCCTTAATCAATTCTCAATTCCGTTACTTCCAAGGATGATAACTGAATATGCTCATAAAACAACAGGTATTGATATCCATCCCGGATCCGTAATTGGTAGTCCGTTTTCTATTGATCACGGAACAGGTATTGTTATAGGGGAAACCACAAAGATCGGAAATTATGTAAAGCTGTACCAGGGTGTTACTCTGGGGGCATTAAGTGTTGATAAAAGCAAAGCTTCCAAGAAGAGACACCCGACAATTGAAGATAATGTGATTCTATATGCTGGGAGTACCATTCTTGGTGGTGAAACCGTGGTTGGCAGGAATAGCGTTATTGGTGGAAACGTTTGGCTCACAGAGAGTATTGCTTCTTTTTCTGTCGTTTACCATAAAAGTGAAATAATTGTCAGAAATCAGAACGGTTTTCAGGAACCTATAAATTTTATCATTTGAATAAAGATTTAAAAAATAAGGATTATGAAAGTAAATTCAATTCTTGAAACAATAGGTAACACTCCTCATGTTAAGATCAACAGACTCTTTGATAATGGTTATTCTGTATGGGTAAAACTTGAAAAAGCCAATCCGGGCGCCAGCATAAAGGACCGTATCGCGTTATCGATGATTGAAGATGCAGAAAAAAAGGGAATTCTCAAGCCAACTAGTACAATCATTGAACCAACTTCCGGGAACACAGGTATCGGATTAGCAATTGTTGCAGCAGTTAAGGGATACAGGCTGGTTCTTGTGATGCCTGAATCAATGTCGGTTGAAAGAAGGAAAATCATGAGCGCTTATGGGGCGGAATTTGTCCTTACCCCCCGTGAGAAAGGGATGAAAGGTGCCATAGAAAAGGCAAGGGAACTGACACTGGAGACACCAGACTCATGGATGCCCATGCAGTTCGATAACCCTGCCAATACCGACATTCACAGAAGCGCTACAGCCAAGGAAATCATCGATGATTTTCCTGAAGGTTTAGATTATCTGATAACAGGTGTAGGTACAGGGGGTCATATAACAGGTTGTGCAGAAGTATTAAAGAAGAAATTCCCAAACCTTAAAGTATATGCTGTTGAACCTGAATTATCGCCTGTTTTAAGCGGTGGAGCTCCTGGACCCCATCCTATTCAGGGAATTGGTGCAGGATTTGTCCCTTCTATATTAAATACAAAAATCCTTGACGGGATTATAAAAGTCAGCAAAGATGATGCATTTACTTTTACAAAAAGGGCAGCTAAAGAAGAAGGCTTATTTATTGGTATTTCTTCAGGTGCATCGCTGGCTGCTGTAAATCAAAAATTAAGTGAATTTCCCAAAGGGTCAAAAGTTCTTACCTTTAATTACGACACCGGTGAAAGATACTTATCAGTAGAAGGATTATTTTGAAATAAGATATAAATGGACAATAAATTAATCAATCTTCAAAACTGCCTTAAAAAATACAGGAGCTCCGTAATAGCTTTTTCGGGTGGTGTTGATAGTACATTTCTTGCAAGAATCGCAAAAGATATTTATGGTGGCAACCTTTTGTTAATTACAGCCACATCAAGTACATATCCATTTTATGAGCTTGAAGAAGCTAAGTTCCTGGCCAATCTGTTAGGAGTAAAGCATAAAGTTATCATTTCTGAAGAATTAGATATTCCGGGATATTCAGATAATCCCGTTGACCGATGCTACTACTGTAAAAGTGAATTGTTCGGAAAGATTAAATTCATTGCCTCACGGGAAGGTTATGAAATTGTTTTTGATGGAAGTAATGCTGATGATCTTAAAGACTTTCGTCCGGGGATGAAAGCCAAAATTGAGAAAGGCGTTATTTCACCTTTAGCAGAATCCGGCTTTACTAAAGATGATATTCGCTATTTTTCGGCAGAGTTTAATCTTCCAACCGCTGAGAAACAATCTTATGCATGCCTCGCCTCCCGTTTTCCTTACGGGGAAAATATTACCAAAGTGAAACTTGATAGACTGTCTAAAGCAGAATTTGAAGTCAGAAAATTGGGATTTACTCAGTTCAGGATAAGAAGCCATGAAAATCTTGCACGATTTGAATTCATTTCCTCTGAAATGGATAAAGCCTGGTCACTTAAAGAAAAGTTGGTAGAAATATGTCTGAGATCAGGATTTATCTATGTTACTGTTGACTTAAAAGGTTACAGAACCGGGTCAATGAACGAAGTACTATCTGAATCAGAGAAATTGGTTATCAGGAATCAGATACAAAATAGTCAATAAAAAATAATACCTGTATGCGCTAGAATAGTCTATTTGTGGAAATTCTTGTAATGTTGAACTTTTTCACCCGGTTTAACATGAGCAGTCTGTCAATAGTTAGATTTTTTTTATCCTTATGGTTTGTAAAATTGATGCTATTATTCCGGATTAAGATTCTCACTTGAATTCGGAATTATATGCTCAATAAATGCCGGAATCAGGTGCTCAGCCTGACCGGATTTTCTAGCTTGCCTCCTTCTTTGGTGTTTCTTGTATTGTGTTTTTCCCCAGGGTCATATTCAATTCCCATTTTGTCAAGAACAGGTTCACAATCTGTCTGATGCATCTGCAATCCCAGATCCCATGGATCGTATCCAAGAACCAATCCCGCAACCTCTTCATACGTAAACACCGGAATACCCTCCCCGTTCTGACCATATCTTTTACAGTCAATCTCATTTATCACATACTGCCATCTGTCAAGAAACATAGGGCAGCCAGGGCAATTGGTAATGATCATATCGGGCTTAAAAGGTTGCATTGACTCAAATTTTGCCTTCGAACAAGAGATAGAAAATCCCCTGTTAGCCTGAACTAAGTATTGCCTGAAACCAAATCCACAGCAATGTCTTCGTTCAGGATAATCTATCACATTACCACCCCATTCTTCGACCATCCCGGCGAGAACATAAGGATACTCAGCCCCACCTACTCCTTTTGCAGGAAACATCTTGGCATAATGACACCCAACATGGTCAACAACTTTTAGTGGTTCCCCTGTATTTTTATTTATTAGTTTGTATTTTGCTTTTGAAGCAATCTCTTTTCTAAATTTATAGATGACGTCGCTTGCATGAGCAAGATTCTTTGGTTTGTTAAATTCTCTGCCAGTTGCTTTCCTAAGCTGTTTTCTGGCTTTCTCTTCAACATCCGGAAAATGATGCCATGTATCTAATATCTCAGTATAAAGGCCGAAAGAAGTAATACAGGAAGGAAGAAGGTTTTCGTACCCCGCTTCTGTCATTAAAGAAAACTGTCGGGCAACTACAGTCATTACTGTCTCGACAGGAACAATATCTCCATGATATCCAATCCCTGTGCAAGTTGTATGACAAGGATGTTCGTAAATGTCCTTCTTTAATTCCTCTCTCATTATTCTAAGGAATGTCGTTTCAGAACCTGGGAAGAAATTTTGTCTGACACAACTTCTTACATAAAAGAAATTGTCATCAGCAATTTCTTTCTGATATTCTTTCCAGATGGCTTTTTTCCCATCAATATTCATTTTAAAAATAATTATTTAAGAGTGTGAGTGTTATTATTTGATTTATAGATATGTCTGAAGTATTCATTGTCCATTCCATCATCTAAATCCATATTTAATTCCTTAGCTTTCTTTCGTGAATAATATTCAATTTTTTTGTACCGGGTCATTCCTCCTGTAACTTCAAATATTTCTCTGATCTCTTCCAATGCTTCTTCAGGTATCTTACGAAGTATACCCGGACCTTCACCCTGATAATTAGCTCCTAATCTGCGGTAAACTTCACTATAATTATCCTGTATCCAATCCCAGACAGGACCTTGTTCAGGATAGAGGTCAGTTCCGACACCTTCGAGGTAAAGACAATATCCATGATCTAAAATCCACTGACCTACAGTCCTTTTTACAGCCAGCTGTTGTCTTCCTTTTTCCGATTCAATAAAAAATCCCAGATCTTGCGATAATCCACGTAACGCCATAATGATTAACCCCGGGGCATTACCTCTGGGACAACGTGTCTTGCATGACATGCACTCTCCACAATACCAAATTGTTTCAGATTTAAGCAGGTTTTCAATCTCATCATTTTCTCCCGATTGGACAAGGCCGACTACTTTCCGTGGGTCATAATCATAAAATTCAGCAGCAGGGCAAATAGCTGTACAAACGCCACAATTCATGCAGGAATTCAGTCCTTCCTCAAACCTGATATCCTGCATCAGTAATTTATGATAGTTCTTCATGGCAGATGTTTTTTGATTTTCACCCGTTATTTATTTAGCAACGAAGATATCTGTTTATAAATAAGCGGGGAAGGGGCTTAAAACCCATTTTAATGAGGGTATTTATACTTAAAAAGGCACAAAGGTGTAAGGTCACAATGATATTATATCTGGTCTACCAGTTCAGGTGAAACATTTGATTAACATCACATCGACAATAAAAAAAGAATGGTGGTGACTAACACCGACTTTTGTTTAAATTTAAACGAATGTCATAAGAATCTTCAAATATCTGGCAACAAACAAAAAATATATATAGGTTTTGCCTAAGTGTTTTTAAATAATGTCACCAGACCTCACCAGGCCGATTCTGGTCAATTCTGGGAGAGTTTACTTGGGTTTTAAAGGCAAAGGTTGGCCGAATATGATCTATCAATGGCGAACTTAAAACATCGTGAAAATGGGAATTGTATTTATAACCTCAATTGACCACCTCAAAAATCAGTCTGCTTTCACCGAACATACAATACAAAACAACAAGGATTTAACACCAGTTTGAGTGGTCAATTTGAACTGGGGCTTTGCTGTCCGCTGTTTGAAGGATTAATTATTTTTAACAAAAATTTATTGCCAGCCCTCGGAAATCAGTTCTGGGGGCTTTTTATAATACTTTAATTGAATACCTTCAAAGCAAATAAATAGGTCTTATAATATAAACTTCCATATAAACGGTACTATTGATTAAATTAGGAGTCTTTAGACTGCTAATGTATCATAATAGTAATTTTCTTGCATTCCCATCAATATTGAATCTGGTTTAAGTTGGTGTGTTGTATCTCTAAAACTTATATCTTGATTTTTTTCTTTAGAAAAGGCAAATTTATAATAATAAATGACCGAGATTAAGAGACCGCCTACTGCATTCACTGTATTTTTAAGATTAGCTTCTTGAAAATAATTATTCCTTTGATGTTTAACATTTGTACGGCTTGTTGGAAAAGCCAGTGCCCCTGACCACTTTTGGCCGGATTATTTTGACCACCTCAGGTCGGAGTTAAATGCTTGTAATATAATTTTGTATTTTAAAGACCATCTGACCGGCTGAATGTGGTCATGCTCTACGGCTTTTACAAGTTGTCAACATATCTTACAAGATTTAAGTGAGAAATATCTGGCCGAGAATGACTGGAGCAATGTTTTATATTTACTTAGCCAGGGAACAAGGAATAAGGATTTCGACGAAATAGCATATCTTCGTTATATAAAAGCAGAAATAAATATGCCAAACAAGATAAACTCATTGCTAAACTTCAGGAAACGCCTGATGGGTACGAAGATGAACAGAGCAGACAGGAGGCGATCAACAAGACTGTCTCGGAAAAAGAAGGAAAGTATATCAAAAGTGAATGGGGAGCTAATAGATTATATCCAAAAGTCCAGCCTCGGACAGTTATTGATGGCTTTAAAGAATCGGTTTATGTGGACGTTGTCGGGCAAAAGATAAAATTACTCCAGTATGTAACAGACCTTTGGAGCATCCTTCGCTCAACATAAAAATTGGTTTAAACAATAATTTTTTATCAGTCCTCGGGACTTAGCTCCGGGAGCTGTTATAAATCAAATAATGCTGAAAATTGACATGTCAAATTGAAAACGTGATCAACATCTCCAATCTCATTCCGTAAACATGACTCGATAAATTCAGTTAATGAATAACTGATTTGCAGGAGCAGGCAGTTTCCGTGATTCATCATCAATAATAAGCACCCAATCACTTTCTGAATTGTGAGTGAAGTGGTGAAACCCTGAATTATTATATCTTCCGATAAACGTTGCTTTCCCATTTGAAGGATCATACCACCAGCATTTTGCTTTCTTTCCTGAGATTTTACTCATATCTATTGTAACCGTCCGACCTGATGGCATGTATGAAATTAATGTACCCCTATCTGAAGTAATTGCGGTTGTCATATAGTCCGTCAAACCCCATGTGCCAAAACCTGAAATTACTATATGATGTTCAAAATCAGGAATTAGTGTCTGCCATGAACGAGATCTGAACAGTCTTTGAAGATAATCCATGCTCAACGATCCATTATTATTCATTTCTGTTTTCCAATCAGTTCGGTTGCACCATGTTTTAAAGGATCCGAAATGCCATATTGGGCAATTCCCGAAAACATATCCCATTGCACCTGATAAAATTGCCCAGTAAGCCTGGGAACGAAGTTGTCGAGGTGTTGATTGGTGTTCGTTCTCATAAGCTGACTCAATTTGATAATAAGCCATTATAGGTGTTTGAATGTATGCTTCCTTATAATGTCTGTAAAGTATTGAATCATAGCTATAAACATTATTGATTGATAACCATGATTCATTGGGCCAGGGAGTGATAGCCATCGTTTCTGGCTGATTATGTGCGGAGAAAAGATGAAGTGTGTCATGTTCGCGGATACCCCTCACCATCTCAAGAACTTTATCTTTTATGGGAGAAGGATCAGTATCTCCGCCGATTAACCAAATAATATTACTGAAATTTTTATAACGATTACCTAAATACTCACCCCATGAACGTAAATCGGTGAGTGATGCAGTTTTTACCTCAGCACACCATCCTTCGTCTTTACAGTCAAAGCCAAGATACAGGGGTGCCAGTAACACAACTATGTCCCTTTGAGCAGCAGCTTTAATTACATAATCGGCATGTACAAAATATTTCTCATTGGGAGAAACAAACGGCTTATCAGCAAAGGGTAAATCGCCATATAAATTTGCTGGAGGAGCAGTACAGAATTTATGTTCAATAAGGTTCACCATGATAATTGTAAATCCTTTTTCTTTCCTGTTATCGAGGTAAATATCCACATCCTGTTTGCTCAGCTGTGCTATAAGCGACCATGCTGCTTCACCCGACCAGAAAAAAGGTTGGTTGTTTTGGTCAACAAGGGAACGATTTCCTAAGCCTCCTGACTTCAACGGATATATGTAGGGAGACATGGTCATTTTATCGGACTTTCCTGGGGTCTCGATGGTTTGTCCTTTAGATATAATTCCAAATGCAAGTAATGTCAATACTATAATCTCAAATCTGATAATGACTGAATTATAGATCTGTTTCATTGAACTTCCTTATTAAGTAATTATTCAAATCATTTTTGTCCATTTCATAAAAATAATCAAATATTCAAAGGCCATTTTTTGCAGCGAAAGAGAATTTTTTATTGAGCAGGAGATTAGATTTGAATAAGACACACTGGCAATCATAGAAATGCGATGATTCCCAGCTCTCGGAAATCAGCTCCAGGGGATTTAAATTAATAAAGGAGCCAGCACCCTGAAGAGAGAGTTTGACAACCCTTAACTAACCTAAACCTAACCTATATAAGAAGGATGCTGGCATTGTATTAAACAGTCAGGCTCAAAATAAGTTCACTTATGACATTCCCTATAGTAAAGTCCATGCCCCTTTTTTGATGCTAAATAACCCATAACCATTAGTCTGACCCTCATTTGACTTTGGTATTAGAAAGGTTTAACTTTGAAAATAAATAGACTTAAGATGTCAAGCATAATTGAAGGATATAATTATGACACCTGCCTGCCGGCAGGCAGGTCTTCATCAGCTACCGCCAGAAAGATAATAAATACGATGGCTGGGTAACAGAATTTGTTGACCATCTGAAGAAGGAACTTGAGGCAACCTTTAAGGAAGAGATCAGCGTTTATTTTGACATCAACCCACATGACGGGCTATTAGAGACTCATGATGTAGATGCCTCTTTGAAAGATAAACTTAAATGTCTTGTCTTTATTCCGATCATTACCCGTACATATTGTGATCCCAAATCATTCGCCTGGGAGCATGAGTTCAAAGCTTTTATTAATGAAGCCTCCCAAGATCAGTTTGGATTAAAGGTAAAACTGCCTAATGGGAATGTTGCAAGTAGAGTATTGCCGGTTCGCATTCACGATTTGGATAATGATGATATTAAACTATGTGAATCGGTTCTTGGAGGAGTACTTCGTGGTATTGATTTTATTTATAAAGAATCAGGATTTAACAGGCCAATTAAACCTGATGACGATGAGAAGATTAACTTAAACAAGACAAAGTATCGTAACCAGATAACCAAGGTAGCTCTTGCGATAAGGGAAATTATAACAGCGATAGAACATCCTGGACAAAAGACTGAAGGGATTTTAAAAGAGGTTGTTAATATAAAACCTGAAAAGGCAAAAAAGCTTAAACCAAAGACAATTGTTGCATCTGTTATAATACTTGCACTTATTGTTCTTGGCTATTTCTTAATCCCAAAACTTTCTAAACAAAAAGGACAGCTTGAAAAATCAATTGCAGTACTACCCTTTATAAACGACAGCCCCAATGATAGCAATCAGTATTTCATTAATGGATTTATGGAGGATGTATTAAATCATCTTCAGACAATAAAAGACCTGCACCCTATATCAAGAACTTCCGCTGAAAAATACCGAAAGACAACCAAATCAATTCCTGAGATTGCAAAAGAACTGGGTGTAAACTACATTGTTGAGGGGGATATGCAAAGGTACGGCAACAGTATCCACCTAAGTGTAAACCTTTTCAAAGCACTTAAAAAAGAGCTTAAACTATGAGGAAAAACATACGAAAAAAAGATAAATGATGCAACGGATATTTTCAGCCTGCAAAGCCAGGTAGCCCAGTCAATAGCTACAGAATTGGAAGCAGCAATAACACCTCAGGAAAAACAACTTATTGAGAAAACTCCAACATCAAGCCTGGCTGCTTATGAAAATTATATCTTAGGAATGAATTATGCTGGCAGGTACACTAAAGAAGGTTGGGATATTGCCTTGAATTACTATGAAAAGACAATAGAAATAGACCCTAATTATGCGCTTGCATATGTTGGTATATCAGGCGTCTGGAATATGCGTGCTGTATGGTCAATTGCAACTCCTGAAGAAGTGGCACCGATAGTAAAAACAAATATTGCAAAAGCCTTTGAATTAGATAGTACTTCTGCGGACGTATATAGTGCTTTAGGTCTAGCTCAGTATTTTATTGACTATGACTTCAAAGGTGCTGAGGCATCAGAAAAAAAAAGCATTTCACTTAATCCTAACGATTCGTATGCACATTCTGGATATGGAGCTTTGTTGAGTTTTTTAGGACGATCTAAAGAAGCATTGGAGCAGTATGAGATAGCTTTTAAACTTGATCCGATGAATATAAATATTAAAGAAGATTATGGTTTAGTATTATTTTGTGCAGGTAGATATAATGATGCCATTAATATATTTCATGAAGTACTTAAAGTTGATCCTGGTAATGGTGTAGCCCTGGATAATCTTCCACTTGTGCTTCATAAGGTTGGAAGATTCAGTGAAGCACTTGAAGCATGGAAAGTGTTTTACAGTATAGGTTTCAAAGGCTATGCAAATGTTTTTGATCAGGGTTATGCTAACGGAGGTTTAACTGTTGCATTGAATCTTCAGGCTGACAGCCTTGTAAAGCAGTCAAAGACAAAGCTTATCGAGCCTTGTGAAATTGCACAACTTTATGCTTGTGCCGGTAATAAGGAGCGAACACTGGAAATGCTGGAAAAGGATTATGAAGTTCACGATCCATCTTTACCCGGTGTATTAAGATTCCCTATCTATGAATTTGTTCATAATGAGCCTCGCTATCAGAATCTATTTCATAAGATAAACCTTCCTTACTAACCTTAAAGATTTATTACTCACTATTCCGAACAGCAAAAAAGGCTGTTACAGTGTATATATGGGTTTTTGCATAAGTTTTTTTTAAATAGAGAACCATGACCAAACATAAATACCCTGTCGTGGGATTCACTCAGTTTCCGTAATTCTGATTTGGTGGTATCAGATTTAACAACCGTTTTATGCTTGAGAGGGGCATAGATCTGTGCAAGGAAACTGGTAGTGGGGTCTTGGGGATGTATAATAAGGCTTTTCATAACTTGGCTAATGTAAGCCTTGTTTTGAGAATGCCCAATATCATGAGAGCAAGAATTACTGGCTAACTCCGACTATTAATCGACCTTTATAATTTTCGATGATTGAACTCATCGGAGGTGGGTCATTAGAATTGAACCAGACCCATAAAATTTGACCCTGGAGACACGATCATTAGTTAAGCTTTTCTTATATAGTCCAGAAATAATCGTCGTTCTGGGCTTGCCAATGTTAATGATAATGTCAACAATCCGTAAAATGCTTTTACGATTAACTGTAAAATAAATTTACACCCTAAGAATATCATAATTTTTAAACAGCTTTATATCATACAAATACATTTATGGCATCATTATAGTAATGAAATATCGAAACCAATTGAAAGATGTTTATGCTTTTTGAATTTTTTCGATTTTCCAGACCAAACTAAATTTATTATGAAGACGAAACTCATTCTAATCCTAATCAGCCTAATCTACGCATGTAGTACTACAACTAAGGGAAAAACAATATCTATTATTGATAACTGGGATTCCAGAGCTTAAGACAATATTGAAAGCCACAAGGACAAAGAGGTTATAATCTCCAGTATGCATATGCGGGATAAAGAAGGGAAATTCTACGTTGCCTTTATGTATCGTATTGATAATAATAAATTAAGAGCATATCCTACTTCATATCAGCAAACGAAGATTACGATAAAGCAACCTATAAATGGATTAATGACACAACTTTGACATTCAAATTATTAAATTCTTCAAAAAAATTATCAGAGGGCTTTAAAATGACGGGTAATGGCAGTAGGTTACAATTAAGTAAAGAATGAGCATTTATTAATTTAATGATATATTAAGATTATTGGAGCATGTTATGATATTAAGAAATTTACAGTTTTCTCTACGAAACTTCAGGAATCAGAAACTTTTTACAATTGTTAACATTATCGGTCTTACAATTGGAATAGTAGCGGCCAGTCTCATATTGATTTATATAAGGTATGAGCTAAGTTTTGATCGCTTTAATAGAAATGTCGATCGGATATTCAGAGTTTACAGTACATATAAATTTCAGGGAGTACATGTGAGCTCAGTAGTAAATCCAGCTCCACTTGCATCATATCTGCAGGATAAACTTCCTGAAATAGTCAAAACAGTCAGAATTACTCATATTCCTAAAGGTTTGGTTTCAACTGGTGATAAGAATTTTTTTGAGGAGAAAATCGTAATTGCGGACTCCTCAATATTTGATATCTTTACTTTCCCTATTATTATTGGCAATCCTGATGGAGTCCTGGCTAAACCTAATAGTGTGGTTTTGTCCAAATCAATTGCAGAAAAGTACTTCGGAAAGAGTGATCCTATCGGAAAGGTTATCCGATATAATCGCTCGATTAACCTGACTGTAAGTGGTATTATGAAAGACATTCCCTTAAATTCACATATTAATTTTGATATGATTGTTGGAATGTCGGGTGCGAAGGCTTTTTTTGGAGATGATTTTCTTGAAAACCTTATAAACACTAGTGTACTTACATATTTACTTACTTCTCAGGGGATCAACTTTGAAAGTTTTGAAAGATCTTTAAGCTTAGTTGCAGGTAATTATAATCGTGGATTTAATGAGGAGGAGTTATATCACCTTCAATCTCTGACTTCCATCCATCTTCATTCTGATATGTTTGGTGAATTTGCTCCAAACAACGATATTAAAAGTATATATATCCTAAGTACAATTGCATTATTAATCCTTATCGTTGCCTGTATAAATTATGTAAACCTTTACATTTCCGTTAGCAGCCGGAGGAGGACTGAACTCGGAATGCGTAAGATAATTGGTGCCAAAAGACGACAGATCATTATTCTGTACCTTAGGGATTCTTCCATTTTGGTTGGAATTTCAGTAATTATTTCAGCAATAATCATTAGTGACCAATTGCCATGGTTTAGTAATCTAATGGGAGTTTCTCTGATAAATAATTTTTCGATAGTTTGTTTGATTCCTGGATTAGCTCTTTTATTCCTGATTATTACAATGATAACTGGACTCGCTTCAGGATGGATATCCTCTCGTATTCTTCCAATAGATACTTTAAAGAGACCATTGGTAAAAACTAAAAATCATATTGGAACCCAAGGGATACTAGTTCTTTTTCAATTTGGAATATCCATTGTACTAATATCATCAACACTCTTTATATATCGACAAATGAGATTCATCCAGAATTTGAATCTGGGTTTCTCAAAAGATCAGTTAATGATCATACCACTTAATGACGAAAAAATCCGATCAAAAATAATGTTATTCAAACAGGAATTATCTAAAAATCCATCGATCATTTCGACAACAGCAACCTCCGATTTGCCTGGAGAAATGATATGGGTTACTTCAATAAATTATGAAGGAGCCAATGTGCAGAACCCAGAGACGATGACCTATCTCTATGTTGATAAAGATTTCATAAAAACATATGGGGTTCAACTGAAAGAAGGATATCAACTTGGAGATCCAGCTTGTCCTTACTCCGGAGCCCAGTATCTGTTAAATGAATCTGCAGTTAAAAAGTTAGGTTGGGATAAACCTGTCGGTAAGAGGTTTTCAATTTACCCAATAAAAGAGGGTTATGTTACAGGAATAATCAGTGATTTTCATTTTAAATCATTGCATAGTGTGGTAGAGCCATTATTTCTTTATCTGAAAGATAGTACTTCTAACTACCTTACAGTGAAATTAAGTACAATTGGCATTTCAGGTTCAGTAGATTATATTCAGAGGCTTTGGAATAAAATGGTACCCGATAGTCCTTTTGAATATTTTTTCTACGACAATTTTTACGATCAACTGTATAAAAAAGAGGCAACGTTTGGAAAGATCATCTTCATCTTTTCATCAATTGCTATTCTAATAGCTTGTATGGGTCTATTCGGTCTGGCAGCTTTCCTTTCCGAAAAACGGACAAAAGAGATTGGCTTAAGGAAAGTAAATGGCGCCACGATAACCGAAATTATAACATTGCTTAACTGGGAGTTCGTAAAATGGGTTCTTTTTGCCTTTATAATCGCAACACCAATTACCTGGTTCGTCATTCATAAGTGGTTGCAGGGTTTTGCATATAAAATTGAACTTAGTTGGTGGATATTCGCCTTAGCAGGAATTATTGCACTTGGAATTGCTTTATTAACTGTAAGTTGGCAGAGCTGGCGAGCAGCAACAAGAAATCCCGTGGAGGCCTTACGATATGAATAAAAACATGACCTTTTAAAATCCATTTGATTCCTCACTTAGCTGTCAGGCACATCCCGCAAAACAAACAACCTAAATAGACGGACAAGAAACCTCGCAAGATTTTTCTCAAGGATTATCTCAGCCTGAATATGAATGAGATCATGCATAATTTTATATTACAAAGCGATCACTTTCGTCTTACTTGAAACTATTACCTCTAGTGAGGATAAAATTTATGAAGTGATCAGGAAAGTGATAGAAGCAATTAAGTAGCACTTTTTTAACACTTTACTTCTATAAATTAAATTCCTGATCACTTTGATTCGAAATGCATATCCTAATTATGGGCGTGTCTTACCATGACTAAAATAGGTTTTGATAGCCTGCTTCTTCCCATTTATGACCAAATAATAGATGTTTTTTTGACATTAAAAGGCTGATCTTTAATTAATGTCAACCAGACCTCACCAGACCGATTCTGGTTAATTCTGTGAGAGTTTATCGTGGTTTTAAAGAAAAGGGTTATATCTGAAGATGATCTATCACTGGCGACCTTAAAACATCGTGAAAAAGGTAGAATAATACTTTTAACCTCTGCAGATATCTGCAGAGGTTAAAAGATCCAACCTTGTTTGACCAATACAAAAGTCAATCTGATATCATTTGACATACATAACAAAACAGCAAATAGTTAACTCCTCTTTAAAGGGTGGTCAATTTTCTCTTACTGACTTTTAACTTCCTGTAATCTTACAGGAAGTTTAAAATCCGTCCATCTTTAACCACTTCAAAATCCGGTCGGATAAAATAAAACATACATAAATAAACAACAAGGATTTAACGCCAGTTTAGGTGGTCAATTTATTCCGGTCAGCTAGGGTCAGAGCATAGAGGTCAGAGACCAATATTTTCCATCCGACACCGACCACTGACAAAAAATGTTACACTTGTGCCTCTTAATGATGATAAACTTATTCCTATATTGTGGCCTGATACGAGAACCTGAAATAATCTTTTTATTGGAGAAGTGCTAATTTAAACTGAGACCTTATGAAAAAAGTAATATTGTCCTTAGTGCTTTTACTCCTTGCAGAACTGACTTTCCCGCAGAATTCTAATGATTTAATAATTGGAAAGAGAATCAGAATAAAATCGGCTGTACTTGGTGAAGACCGTTCAATTATTGTCTCTACTCCATCAAGCTATACTAATTCGACCGACTCTTTTCCTGTATTTTATGTTTTAGATGGATGGACCGGAGTCATAGGTTTGGTAAATGATTTATCAAGCTGGAATCTGTGTCCTGAAATGATAATTGTTGTCATAGAAAACACAAATGGAATACGTGACTTTACTCCGACAAAGCCCAGGTATGATAAAGATGGCAAAGAAATAAAATATCAAAGCTGGGATAAATTGGGCGAGGCAGATAAGTTCCTTTCCTTTATTGAAACCGAGCTATTTCCTTTTATTGACAAAAGCTACCGGACACTTCCTTACAGAATTTGTTCCGGTCATTCAGCCGGAGGCCTCTGTGTTATCCATGCTTTCCTGTCGCACAATAATATGTTCAACTCCTTTATTGCCATTAGCCCTTCACTTTATTGGGATTCCGGTTTGATGAATAGAACTGCTGAAGAAAAAATCAGTAAAATGAACCTCAGATACAAACGATACTATTTTAGCATAGGAGGGAATGAAATTCCTTCCAACATTGAAGAGGCGCTTACCTTTGCCAAGACGCTAAAAATAAAAGCTCCTGGGGAACTGAGGTGGAAATTTGACTACCTGGAGAATGAAGATCATGGCAGCCAGGCTACTATTGCTTTAATATACGGGATGAGATTTATATACGAAGGCTGGAAATATGACAGTGACATGTTGGTTGCGGGAGGATTAAATGCAATTAATGGTTTTTACCATAATCTTTCAGAAAGGTATGGATACGAGATTAATCCCGATGTTAGTACTTTGAATTCTATTGGATGGGGTATTTTGAAAGCCGGCAGACACGAGGAGGCTGTTAAAATTTTCGAATACAACATTAATAAACATCCGAATTCTCCTGATGCTTATTCTCATCTTGGAGAGGGATACTTTGCTGCCGGTCATATAAATCTTGCAATAAAAAGCTATGAAAAGGCCATTGAATTAGCCACAACTTTAAATGATGGAAATATTGAGAGATTTAAAATGAGACTTGAAAACATCAAATCAGGCAAAAGTAATTAACTTCATACAGATTATCTTAATAGCTAGCAAAAGCCGGGCAAATTGACCAGCTTTGTCCGGTTTGATATCACAAAACATCTATAACAAAAAAACGAGTACTTAACAAAGACACAAAATTATGAAATCATTTAAGAATTTAATTTTAGTTTTTCTCCTCTTATTAGGTTGCAACACCAATAATGTAAGAGTTATTAATTCAAATACAATAGATAACCCCAGGTATTCCTCAGAGGTTGAAAAAAGAATTGAACGAGTAATTAATAATTTACAAGTAGAAACTGCCCTGGAAAATGTATATGGGAGCAAGTCTCTTAAAGAGCAGATGAATTACTATCATACTCCCGGAGTGAGTATTGCTGTCATTGATAATGGAAAAATAGATTGGGCGAGAGGTTTTGGAAAACGAGATTTGTTAACCAACGCTTCTGTCGATATTAAAACTCTTTTTGAAGCTGGATCTGTTAGCAAACCTGTATTTGATCTAGCGGTTATGCGACTTAAGGAAAAAGGTGTTTTAGCCTTGGATAGTGATGTAAACAAATATTTAAAATCATGGAGGATTCCTAAAAATGGGGATTGGCAACCTAAAATTACGTTGCGTCAACTACTAAGTCACACTGCTGGGTTGACAGTTCATGGATTCTCTGGCTATTTAAAAACTGAATCAATTCCAACTTTAACACAAATTTTAAATGGTGTCCTTCCAGCCAATAATCCAGCTGTTATGGTGAATATTTTACCTGGAACAGATTTTCGTTATTCCGGTGGCGGACTTACAGTAGCACAATTGACTGTCATGGATATACTAAAGAAACCTTTCCCTGTGATTGTTGATGAAGAACTTTTTAAACCACTTAAGCTTCAATACAGCACCTATCAACAACCACTTCCTGCTGAACTGGAAGGCATAGCTTCAACAGCTTATCCTTACGAAAATCAGGCTATAATAGGAAGGTTTCATACCTACCCGGAAATGGCAGCAGCTGGACTTTGGACTAATCCTACAGAACTGGCAACATTGCTGATTGAAGTACAAAAAGCATTAAAAGGTGAATCTTCCCTGTTTAAAAAAGAAACAATTGAAGAAATGTTAACCCCCCAAAAAGTATTTGAAAACATTGGAATAGGATTTTTCCTGGAGAGCAAAGGTGACTCCTTAAGATTTGGACATGGCGGATGGGATGAAGGTTTTGTTACGCAAATAATCGCTTACAAAAACTTAGGAAAGGGTGCTATAATTATGGTAAACTCTAATGAAGGGAATCCCTTGTTAAATGAAATAATGAGAGCAATCGCTATAGAATATAAATGGCCTGATTATATAACTCCAAATATAGAATATGTAAAAATGGATAAACAGGAGATAAAACGCTATGCTGGTGAATACACGGATTCTAAAAATAATAAATTCAAAATTGAAATATCAAACGAGGCAGTTTATTTAATGTATCAAAACCAAGATCCCATCCAACTTTTTAAAACAAAAAAAGGAGAGTTTAAGAATAAACAATTCAACTTTAGTCTGACTTTTAAAGGAGATAGTTTACATTTTAATCAGGAAGGCAAATCCATTTTATATATAAAGAAATAACTAAGAAATAATTCGATCAACTTTCTGAACATTCTACCGTGTAAGCTGGGAATATTGACCTCATTTGGCAGGTTAGATAACACAAAACATTCATAACAAAACAACAAGGATTTAACTCCGGTTTTGGGTGGTCAATTATTTTTGGCGAAAGTTGGTCAAGATCGCTGGCTTTTACAAATAATGGTCAAATAAGTATAAAGTTAAGAATTGCCATTATCTGTCTTCTTTAGAAGCAAACAAACTTTGAGAGCTTCATCCGCATGGCGTTCAGGTAGTAATTGCGAATTAAAAATATAAATTACTTCCCCCTCCTTATTCGCAATATAAGTTACCCGTCCTTGTATAAGACCAAAAGCTATTGAAGGAACTCCGAACAACCTTCTCACTTTACTCTCCGGGTCACTTAAAATAGGATAATTTAATCTGTATTTTGAAGCGAAATCTTTATGACTTTCCACAGATTGTCCGCTAATCCCAATTATTGCTGCACCAGCTTCATCAAATACCTCTGAAAGATCACGAAAATAGCAGGCTTCCTTTGTACATCCATGGCTTCCATCTAATGGATAAAAAAATATTACCAACTTTTTCTTACCTCGAAAGTTGCTGATATCAATCATATTCCCATATTGATCCTTAAGAGAAAAATCAGGAATCATGTCTCCAACCCGGATAGTTTTCATTATTAGATGTTTTCAACTATTCAAAGTGATTTAAGCTTCATTAAAATTATTAAGAGGTAACAATGAAATCAGGGAGATGTTTACTTTAAACATTTTGATTTGTGTAAAACCATGTTTAACATTATATGCTTTTGTCGGCTTCCCTATAATTCGGTCCAATCAAAATTAGAGTTTTATAATTAAATGCGTTTATCATAAGCCTCTTTTGGAGTTAAATAATTGAGAGCTTTATGTGGTCTGTTTTCAGTGTAATCGGTAACCCATTCCTGAATTTTCTCACGGACTTCAGTAAGTAAGTTGGAAAAACCAGTGGCTCTGCCCACTTTTCGCCGGAGTAAATTGACCATCCTTGGCAGGACTTAAGTGCTTGTTGTTAAAATATTTATGATAATTGTAATTGAACCGCCCAGGAGTGGTCAAGGTATCTGGCTTTTGCAACAAACTCACTGAATTACAACAAGAAGTATCACCATTCAGGATATATATTCAGAAGGAAGTTCCGATGTTGGAGAACCTCCTGGAGTATTACAGGAAGTCAGATGGTTACACCAAAAAGAAAATCCTTGGCTGCATCTTTGCCGAAAAACTGGTTTTGGAAAAAGGGAAAGTTGCAACCCCTGTCTTCACAGAGTCGGTAAAACTCATATTGAAGATGAGTGAAGCCTTGAGGAATTCTGATAATGAGAATGATATACACCCATTGATGTTATCTCATGTGACCCTTGGCAAGGATTCCATGTTGCAACTTCTATGAAAATTCCATTTTTTGAAAAGAAAAAGTTGCAACCCTCTCCTTTAAAATTACAATACATCTCATCCTTAGAATTAGTGAGTGTTTCAGGATGTCGTAAAAAGAAACAAGCGGTCGATTTTGACCTCTTGTGCCTCTGGGTACCCCCAACGGACAAAAGTTGCAACCTTTTTGATCTTATGAGCTTGATTTAGCTGTAATCATTTAGCTACCCTGAGACACATTAACCGGCTTTGATCCCTGACCAGTAGTTTGCCATCTGCAAGTGCCATTGGTGCCCAGTTCTGAGTCGACCCTCCAACTCTTGACGCCATTGGATCATTACCTGAAATTCCGCCTTCTTTAAGAACTTCTGCTGATGCAAGTGGCTTGAATCCCGAAGGTGAAGGCTCTATAAGATACAGTGTTGTTCTGCCGTCGGTAGCCAGTATAAGCCCATCAGCAAGGATCATACTGCCTTTATCGAAAAGAGGAGAATGACCTGTTTTCCACATGACCTTGCCATCCATATCCATACAGGCAAGACCGTCCCGTTTGCTGTTGGTTGTGAACTGAGCGTAGAAATAGCCATTGAACATCACAGGCGGTTTTGTATGATCACCAAATTCGTTATGTTTAAAAAGTTCTGAAACGCCATAAGTGCCATTAGCCTTCTTTTCAACCTTTAACATGACAACGCCGTATTCATATCCTCCAACAACAAGGACTTTATTATTGCCGGCATCAAGGGCGCTCGGTACTGAAATATGACATTGCCACTCATTGTACTCCCATAGGATTTTCCCGGTAAGGGGTTCTAATCCGACAATTCTGCCCGGAGTTTGTGGCAATTCTCTGTGTCCAATAGGATTAGTAGATGAAATGACCATCACAATATGATCTTCACCCTCTATTTTTACTACCGAGGGACTGGCATATGATTCATTTCCGAGATTTGGTGTTTTCCAGGCAATCTTACCCGTAAGTTTATTATAGGCAACCACGCCAGCGTCAGGAGCCTGGGATGATACAATAATCAAATTGCTATAGATCAGAGGACACTGGGTGATCGCCCAGATAGGAAGTTTGGTTCCACCAAAACCCGTCCAGATGTTTTTATTCCAGACAGGTTTATGAGTTTTGATGTTAAAACAATACAGGTCGCCATTGTGACCGCATGAATAAACATAATTGCCATCAACGACCGGTACACTCCGTGAACCGGGAAACATAACTGACCCTGGGGCATTATAGCTGAACTTCCATAATTCTTTACCTGTCTTGAAATCAAAACACCTCATTATATCACCTGTCTTATCATCTCTGTCGAGCAAATAGACTTTCCCGTCCTTGATGACCGGTCCACCATAACCAGGGCCGACATTTACTGTCCACAGGACCTCTGGTCCGCTTGCTGGCCAGGTTCGCAAAATGCCTTTTTGAGGAGATGTGCTATTCCTGTTTGGTCCTAGGTATTGAGGCCAGTCCTGCGAGAATACATTCGGGATACAGGCGAATAAGATGACTGAGGTTAAGAGGAGATTAATCTTTTTCATAGCTATGTATTTTATTTTCGCTGTTTGAGATTCTCATAGAGAAACATTTCACTTCAATTTCATCATGAGAAAATCAATAACTTTTTTTCTGACTTCATCAGAATCAAACATCACCCCGAAATGCGGTGCGTCTTTTACAAACACAAGTTCATTCTCAACACCTGCTACTTTTAACCAAGCACTCAATAACCGTGATTGATCAGGTGAAACCAGTTCATCTTTTTCCCCATGAATGATCAGAAATGGCGGATCATTTTTATCTACATATGTAACCGGGCTGGCAGCTTTGGCTAAATCAGGTCGTGAAAGTGGTGTGGCTCCAATTAATAAAGCCTCAGGTGATTTTTCATCACTTCTTCCGGGAAACAATATCAATTCAGCAGGACCGTAAAAATCAACAACGGCTTTGAAGGAAAAGGATCTACTTGTCCCAGGCATATAAAATAAGCTGACGTTATTGTTTTTAGATAAACCTACCAGTGAAGCCAGATGCCCTCCTGCCGAAAAGCCCATGACAGCGAAGCGGTTTTTGTCAAAGCCGTACTTGTCGGCATTATCGTACAGAAATGAAATGGCACGATTGCAGTCCTGTATCTGTGCTGGGAAAACAGCTTGTGTGCTGAACCTGTAATCAATAGAGGCCAGGGCAAAACCATTGCGGATTATTTCTGCCACGGTTTTTTTCATATAACCTATGTCGGCATATTTATCGTTACTTAACCAGCCTCCTCCATGTATGAGAATTACCAATGGCAGCTTCCCTTTTGCATTTGCCGGAAGATAAATGTCCAGTAAATGTTTTGGCAGGGTATCGTTATTGTACCGTATGTTTCCATGTAAAATTGTTCCTTTTGGGAAAGCATCTATTACAGGATTGTTTTGAGAAAAACAGTTTCCACCAAGTAAGAAAAAGAGAATAAAAATCTGAATACTCGTACTTTTCATGATAAATAATATTTTGTAATTCCTTACGGTTAAATATAGGATTCTTTGATTGAATATTTTGAAACAACAACTTTTATTAAAGTTAAGGATGTCTTTATCATTTTAGAAATCCCTGTACATTCAGCCACTCTCCAAACTGCTCAATCCAATTGTCAATGGGCAACCCTTGTTTGTGCATGCCAAAGCCGTGACCACCTTTTGAATACACATGAAACTCGATGCTTTTTCTTATACATAATTCAGGCAAACTAGTGTGAATCCGGGTTTGGAGCTGTTCCAGGGGCCGGAGGTGTAAGCAGATGTGAGAAGGATAAGGATCCCAGCTTCCATTTACCGTTTAGTTTAATATAAACTTCGGTAACCATAAAAGGATTGGTGACTTCATTGCCGCCAACTTCGGCTAACAACGTAATCCGGTTTAAGAGAATAGCGGTATTGTCTATAATATTCACCGTTACATCATGGATATCAGCCTTTTTATACCATATTCCTCCGCTTTTTATGATATTGAGTTCCTGTTCTTTCCCCCAGCTTCCACCCATGTGAACAAACATGGCTTTGTCGAGAAATAGATCGGCCAGTTTATCTGTATTTTTGTCAGCCATCCACTGCCACTTATCTTTTGAGAGATTAATAACTTCCTGTTCTGCAGCGGTAAAGGTTCTGCCAGAAGGATTTAAACCTCCACGTTCTTGTCCGAAGGACAGTGCACTTATGATTATAAAAAAGAGTCCAATAATTGTAGTTTTCATAATTAATCATTTTAAAGTCTAACAAATAAGAATATTTTTCTTTTCTAATCCATTTTTACTTAACCATTCCGACATATGAGCCCGTCATGCCGGCTATTATATAGAACAAAGGAATCTTGATATGCAAAAACTTCAATTTTCTCAATTAAGATTCCTGTTAAAGTATAATTACTCCCGCGTTTCGCAATTTTTCATTGTTTCACATTACCGGTTAAATACCATTTAGTTGTAGCTTATCTCCCTTATTCACTGCCTTTTCAATCACGTCCAGTCTCGCTTTCCTTGGATCAGGCTTACCAACTGCTTTACCATCGGCCTGGATATCGAGGATCTCGTTGTTTTTGGGACTATAAACAGGCCATTTCGGCAGACCGTTACCACTAGGGTTGCCAGTCTTGGCGAAGTCAACCCAATAGGCGTTCATCATCCTTGCGACCTCTTTGTCCTCGGCTGTCGGTGAGGGCGGTGGTGACCCAAAGCCTCCTATACTCAGATTGTCGAACACATAAGAGACTTCGGATCCGTGTCCGGCGCCATACCGCATGTACTGTTTCATTGAGGGAGATACGTATGAGAATAAATATTCATATGCAGATATGCCCTGGTCTGCAAAGGATCTTGCAGTGAACCGGGCGGGCTCACCCCAGACCTTATCAGTGTTGAACATTGTGATTACCTCAGCGAATTCTTTGTTACCATCGGGATCATAGGCAGCTTTTGCCTCATTCTCCAGATCCCCGAACAGTGAAAACAGTTCTTCTTTTGAACTGCTTCGGTTAACAAAGGCTCCGCCTATTTCGGCACTATTATTCCCAATAATGAGTGGGACATATGCCTGCCTGCCTGCCACGTATGCGCTCTGAGCTGTTTCAACAACAAGTTTGCCATCGAGAATAGGTCCTGAGTAAATAAGCGGACAACCCTGTCCATTGCTTTCCTGACCTCCATCCACAATCTCCTCCACGCTCAAGAAGCGCAATTTGGCCAGTGCAGCTGCATCTGTGCCTTCAATCCCGTGTTTGCGAGCAAAGTTTATTCCGATTGTTTCAGCCGAAACGGGGTAATAAGGATTTGAATTGTCAGCACTTATCGGTCTGCCAGTCAGAACACCGTCACGTCCACCGCCAGATTCACTGATTGCCTTTTGGAAAAGGCCCTTTGCAAGTGGTATAGTAAGTAATGAATGCACAGATACACTACCGGCAGATTCACCAAAAATAGTTACATTGTTAGGATCACCTCCAAACGCTGCAATGTTTTCCTTCACCCATTTGAGCGCAGCAATCTGGTCCATATATGCGTAATTACCCTTGGCTTCTTCGGGATGCTCCTTGCTCAGCGCGGGGAATGCGAAAAAACCAAGTCGCCCGAGGCGGTAGTTGAAAGTAACGAGTATGACACCTTGCTCGGCAAAATGAACACCTGAAAACTCAGGTTGTGAGCCGCTGCCAAACATGAAGGCTCCGCCATGGATCCATACCATGACAGGCAACTTTGCAGCCTGCTTGGTTCCGGCTGGCAGCCATAAATTGAGAAACAAACAGTCTTCCGACGATCCTTCCTGAATTGTCCCGGGACCGGAACGGAAACCTACAGCTGCGCAATTTGCTCCAAACTTGCTTGCATCATATACTCCCTGCCACGAGGGTACTGGTTGAGGCGGCCGCCAGCGAAATTCGCCGACCGGGGCTGCAGCGTAGGGAATTCCCTTAAAGATATTTACATTATCCTCGGTGGTACCTTGCACAACTCCTGAAGCCGTATTAACCTTCGGACCCCCTGCTTGTTGTGCAGATAAGGAAAGCGCAAAAAGAAATAAAATTAATCCTAATGATAATCTTTTCATGACATTATTTTTTAATTAACTCAAATTTTACTTTTTTAAATTGTTGTACTCATCATCCGTGACAGGTTGTAACCAAACTGTACTCCCTTTCTTCACATTGGTGTTTATTGCAATATGAGTAAGTGTTGAATTGGCTGTGGCTCCATGCCAATGCTCAATATCAGGGCCAATCAGAATGACATCACCTTTTTTTATCAACTGAACTGGCTTGCCTCTTTCCTGATAATATCCTTTACCATCTGTGATAAGTAATATCTGGCCACCCGGATGTTTGTGCCAGTTAGTTCTGGCTCCAGGCTCAAAAGTCACAATCCCGACCGGACAATTGTAAATGCTGTCGTTCGGAACTAACCAGCTCAACCATGCTGTACCTGAGAAATTATTGCCGGAGATTATATTACCCTTTGAAAAAATTGTGTCTGAAACTTTTTGAATGGTTAACACATCACTTTGAATTTCACTATTTGCAGTATATACTCCATCCATCTCGTCTAAAAGCGTACTAATTGTCCTACCTTCCTGCCTACCTATTCTGTTAGTTATAGTGAATGCAATTTGCCTGAGTTGGTTTTCATTAAAGCCAATGTTTTTACAAACCTTCAAGTGCGATTGTAACTGGTTCTCAGTACCTGTAAGGCTTGCAAGAACAGAAACAGTAACGATTTCCCTGTTTTGATAATCGAGAATATCACGTGAAAAAATGTCTGCAAACAGGTGCTCTTTCAGAAAAGTATCAATAACTGGAACAAATTGTTGCGCTGCTCCTGTTGCGGTTGAGCCTGTCAGGGTGGTTTGCACATCTTTTCCAAATTCAAACTTTCCTGATTTGAAATTTTGTGGTGATGGTTCCTTCCCAGTGGCATCCTCTATCCCTTTTTGTTTCCGTTCTTTCAATACTGATTCAAAGGTGTTAATAGCATTTAAGCTACGAGGGAAACCTGCATAAGCATACAGATGAACCAATATTTCTTTTATTTCGTTGATACTCAATCCCGCATCCAACCCGTCATTTAGTGCGGATTTTAAATTCTGAATTTCGCCTTTGGCTGAAAACCCTGCGATAGGAATAATACTTAGTTGCCTCGCAGTTAAATCGGGATTTGTATTCATTATGTTTTGTGCATTAAGGTTACAGAGAGAATAACTTAATCCAATTATCAGTCCGATGAGTATTAAGATTTTTCTCATAATCCTGTATTTTAAATTATTTGAGTTAATCGCATATCCAGTAACTTTTTCATACTTATAAGTATATGCTTTACAAAAATTTACCGAAGAACTCATTGAGTTTGTTCATCGCTTGATCTACATATTCTGGAACATAATAGGTTTGAATGTGGGTTGCTCCCGGAATCAGGAATAATTCCTTCTCTTTTGTACCTGTGGCAAGATTGAACGCACTGTCAGTCATATAATAGGTGTCGGCTTTGCTTCCTGCCATCATCAACAAGGGCTGATTAATTAAATCCATGTTTGTGGCAGCATCAAATTCCATCAGGTCAAGCAGACTGCTCATGGTGTACCTGAAAGTTGAATTAGGGTGAGCATGGGTTTTATTATAGTAATAATAGCCTTCACGATACAGATCATACGGCATTTTATCTGCCATTTCATCGGTCATTTTTGTATCGGCAGCATAAAGCACTTTCCCGCCTGCTGCTTCCTGGGCACGAGCTTCTGTAGCCTCTTTTAAACGTTGCTGAATGGTGGAGAGTCCGGAATTCATGAATCCGTTACGTCTTACCAGACCGGAATTAAACATGCTCAGCGTAGCCACGACTTTAAAGCGTTTATCGGTCTGAGCTGCCTTTAATGCATAGCCTCCGCCTCCGCGGATACCCAATAAGCCTATACGGCTGGCATCCACTCCCGTATATTAGGTGATAAAATCTGCCATTCCGCGAATGTCCTCAATACGAAAGGCAGGCTTATCTACATTCTGTGGCCGTCCACCGCTGGCCCCCTGATATGAGGCATCGGCAACAATGGTTATGTAACCTTTCTCTGCCAGACGCTGCGCGTATAACCCTGCTACCTGCTCTTTGACACCTCCATTGGGGTGAGCCACCACCACTGCCGGATAATGCTTTGACGGGTCATAGTTGACTGGTGTGTAAATATTGGCAGAAATATCAATGCCATTCAGTTTATAGGTTACCGGATGAATATTCACCTCACCGGGCACATTTTTTGTAATGGCATTCTCATAAACCAGGCCAAAAGGATTGGCAGACTTGGTTTGACCTGATACAATGATGTTTGTTGACATAAAAATAGCTATTAAAAAATGACTTTTAATTTTTCTTTTCATCTTTAATTTCCTCCTGCTGGTTTTAATTTTTCACATTATTACTAGTTTCAAATCAGCCTAAATAAAGATCACTTATCCAACCCTTTTTCCTCTAGCCATTTCGACATTAAGTCGGCTATTTCAATATTATTTAAATCGGAAAAGGGGAAATGGGTGTTGCCTTTTATCCCAATTTCGGGCAGATGCACAACTGTTACATCACCTCCATGACGGTTTACAGCATCCCTCCATAACTTTGCCATTTCAAGACGCACCCGCCAGCCATCCTGGCCCGGGTTAGGGTTTGGTTTATCAGGGATATTATCACCATAGTAAATAACTATGGGGATTTTAGTGAGCTTGATAAAGTCAGAAAGAGGAACTGAAACAGCTGATATTGTGCCCCCAGAGCTTGGCATGGGTGCAGGCACTTCTCCTTCAGGGAATACAAAACCGCTCCCCGGCTCATAAGAAACTATTGCCATTACATTTTGATTTTTGATCACAGTAAGCCATCCCATTCCGCCGGAATGAGAATGTGTAACGAGAATCGCCGGACCAATTTTACTGAACAGGGTCGAGATTGCATCGACAATGACGTTGATATCGATAGGTCCGATGTTGGGCGTCATGGCCCGAAAATATTGGTTCAGAGCAGCCGAGTCGTGTGAAAACTGAACTCCCTCAAAATAATTCGGCCATATACCGATTCGAAAAGTACCAAACCACCCCTGTTCATCGGGTGTGGGTGAAAGGGTGCCAGCTATCGTACTACGTCCGGCATTGCCTCTTCTTGGCTGGTCGATGAGATAAACCCCAAAACGCCTGCGCAGGAAAATGTTTTGATATCCTTCCCTTCCGTCTGGCGTTGTTTCCCATGTTTTTGAAAACTGTCCTATGCCATGCCACATCACTAATGGATATTTAAGAGCTTTAACAGGGATTTGGTAAAACACATAGGCATGGTCGCCATGAAGGGTTTGTCCAGCCGGAGTAGGGTTGGTTGGATCGAACGTCCCCGGATTCGTAATCACTTTGCCACCTACAGCAAAGCTTCCTTGTTCCTCAATCTGAATGGGTTTTTGTTTTTTTGCACTCTGAGCAGCAGCAGGAAAAGCAATAGTAATGACAATGAATAATGAAAGTAGATTTCGGGCTACCTGATTATTCTTTAATAAATACCTTGATTTTGTTGTATTCATAATACATTAAATATTTATATGATCTCTTCTTACGTTAAATAATTATATGTCAAGTTTTCTGCTTCCCATCCATTTAATAATTTCCGGATCCCGATGGTCAAAAAAGCTACTCTTCTTCATGTCGAGAGTTTTGATAGCTTCCATATCTTCAGTGCTGAGTTCAAAATCGAAAATATTGAAGTTCTCCTTTATTCTTTCTTTTTTAACCGATTTTGGTATAGCAACTACACCTCTTTGTGTGAGCCAGCGAACTACAACCTGAGCGATGCTTTTACCGTATTTTGCTCCTATTGTTAGAAGTAATCCATTCTGAAAAAGATTGTTACGGCCTTCGGCAAATGGACCCCAGGATTCAATCTGAACCTTATTTGCAGTTAAGAATTTCTGGGTATCAATCTGCTGGTTAAACGGATGTGTTTCAACCTGGTTTACAGCAGGAACAACTTGGTTAAAAGTTATAATATCCATGACACGGTCTGGCTGGAAGTTACTGACACCGATGGCCTTCACTTTCCCTTTTTTGTATAGTTCTTCCATTGCCCTCCATGAACCATGGACATCACCATAAGGCTGGTGGATTAAGTAGAGATCCAGATAGTCGAGTTGCAGCTTATTCAAGGATTTTTCGAAAGCATTTTTTGTTTTTTCATAACCGGTATCCTGAACCCAAAGCTTCGTGGTGATAAACAGGTCTTCTCTTGGTACTCCGTATTTCTTAATTGCATTTCCAACTGCTGCCTCATTCATATATGATGCGGCTGTGTCAATTAAACGATATCCGGTTTCTAATGCATCGAGGACACTTTTTTCACATTCTGTCTGGTCAGGCACTTGAAAAACTCCAAATCCAAGAATTGGCATTTCAACGCCACTATTTAATAAAACTTTCTGCATGTTATGAATAATTTAAAACTTATATGAGAGAACGCGAATCTTTACAATGCAAAGTTGAGATGAAAAAACCGAGTGGGTTGTATATAGATTACTGTATTACGTACCAGAATTACTGATAATGCTTTTTAGCTATAACAGGTTAAGAAATAAGCATTAATTTTGCTTTAAAATAAAAAGTAAGGCTATGGATGAAATACTAAAACTGGAGAATATATCTGAATATAATGCCATGAGAGGGGTAGAAACACTTCATCCTTTGGTAAGTGTTTATGAATTATCCAAAATGAAACTAATTCCAACTACACGGGTAAATCTTGGTTTTTATTGTGTTTTTCTGAAAGATGCGATATGCGGTGATTTGAAATATGGTTGTAATTACTACGACTACCAGGAAGGTACACTCGTTTTTATTGCCCCGGGTCAGGTTGCTGGAATAGGTAACATACCCGGGAACCCTCATCCTGAAGGCTGGGCTTTACTTTTTCATCCTGATTTAATAAATGGCACTTCACTTGGCCGCAATATCAAAGAGTATACTTTTTTTTCATACGAAGCAAATGAAGCCCTGCATTTGTCTGAAAGAGAACGGCAAATCATTTTAGACTGCCTGAATAAAATCGATCACGAACTTCATCAGTCCATTGACAAACACAGTAAAAAGCTTATTGCAAATAACATCGAGTTACTTCTCAATTATTGCATGCGATTCTATGACAGGCAATTTATTACCCGTAGCTTGGTTAATAAGGATATTTTAGTGAAGTTTGAAAATTTAATGGATAATTATTTAAAATCAGAAATGACTAAAACCATAGGTTTGCCAACGGTGAAATATTGTGCCGACCAGTTGCATCTTTCATCAAACTATTTTGGTGATTTAATTAAAAAAGAAACAGGGAAATCAGCCCAGGAGAATATCCAGTTAAAAGTAATGGAAATTGCTAAAGAGAGAGTACTTGACACAACAAAATCGGTTAGTGAAATTGCTTATGAATTAGGGTTTAAGCATCCCCAGCATTTTAGTCGTATGTTTAAAAATGAGACAGGATTTACCCCTAATGAATATCGATCTTTAAACTAATAGTCAAATTTATTTGGCGAATTTAGGTTAAATTATATAGATGAATAGAACTATGGCAATTGCCAGAATTTATTCTTGTTTTCTTCGGAAAAACGAACTGTTTTTTGATAGTCGATAAACTGGGGGGGATCCAAGGTTTTAATAATCAAAAAACCTATTTGAATTGTTTTGCAGGGGATTATTTTCTCTCCCTTGTATTTAACTTCCTTTAATAGTACAGGAAGTTATTCCTTGCTGATGAAACAAAAAACTTGAACCCTTTTCAATGTTCGATGAGAGAATCTGATAACTCTCTTCATTGTATCTTTTTATTGAATTAACCGATTTTATTTTCTGCCATTCTTCATCAATATCCTCTGATTTGGGTTCCGGGTTTGCTTTCCAATGACTTTCTTTGAGGCCAACCTTTATACCCGTTATCTCATAAAAGCGTCCCAGAATTAATCCTTTTAAGTCTGGGAGGTATTCCGGGTACGTACAGATTGCATCATGAATTGTATAGACCGGAGCCATTGGATATCTTTCATGGAATTCCCTGCTTATTACATCAAGCATTAAATAACTCTCCGTCTTTTGCAACAGATAAGAAAATCTGTCACTCCCTATCAACTTATGCAAAGTACAGATCCATTTATCTACTCCGGGAAATACATCCCGGAACATTTTGATATACTCATTATGATATCTATGCCTCACGTTATCATCATAGAGGAAATACATTATATTGTCTTTTAACTTTTGTCTGAAGTCCGGGTAATAATCCGCAACATTACAAGTAATACTATGATTTGTTTTTAAAAAGTACTTATAAAAATCATTTTCAAATGGTAATGTCTTATATCTCTTTATACTTCCCAGTTCATAATCTGTAAAAAATTGGCCCCACATAAATGAATAAAAGTATTGAGTAAAACTGGTACCAGTGCTGGAATTAATACTAAAATCTGTGTGAATTGAGCTCCCGGAATAGCTGCAATATCCAAAGCTATAATGCAGAAGCCAGTTCCCCTGACCCCTTTTGGCCGGATTATATTGACCACTTCAAGTCGGAATTAAATCCTTGTAATATAGTTTTGTATGTTAGAAACAATCTGACCGGCTGAATGTGGTCACGGCTGCCGGCTTTTGCAATCAAGTATTCTTTCTGATGTTATCTCGGAGGTGAGCTTCCGTACAACACAGCTTCATGTTAGGTCTCGTACCTTGACCACAAGAAGCCTTATTTATTTTGTGCAGCTTTACTATTTCGGCTGTTCTTCAAATACCATATTTTTTCTTTACAAACGCAAACCACTGTTTGGTGAACTCTTCGTCATCCATGTTCAAAGTCTGCTGAATGTTTCCATTATTTTTAATTAGTGAGTTCAATACGTCATTCCCTTTAATTTCAACAAGATATTCAGCTATAAAGTAACCAACGTCATAAATGTCTGAGTTTGACCAGTCATTTAGTTCTTTAGGTGTTGGAGGTTTTTGATTTATAAGATAAGAAAGATGCTGTGGGTCAGACGTTTGCTTTGACTCATAAATAGCGATAGATTCCCATAGCCAACGTGGATTATTTGTAATGGTCTTATTAATATGCCGCGAAACACAGTGAGCAAACTCATGAATAGTATTCTGTATCATCACCTGGTAATCTTGGTTTGGATAATCAGGAGAGATAATATGAATTGCTGAATCGCCGCTTGTAATTCCCATTACCCATACAGGTGGATTCGGGACCCAGCGTTTCACACCTTCGCGGAAATTTGCTATATCGGTATAAAAATAGATGCTTACAATTTGAAGCTCCTGAGATTGGAGGTTTGTAATAATCCTCGTATAATTATTCTCTAGACTGTCTGCAATTTCTTTAATGTTTTTATCATCTAATTTAGTGTAGAATATTTTAAAATGGTTGGTCTTATAAATTTGGGCTTCCAAATTTGTACAACAGATAATCAAAAGTATCGCAGTAATGAATTTCATAGCCCTTATTTGTCAATTATAGTTTAAACGGGTTTGTCTAAAAGTTGCACACAACGAATGGATAGATGCAATCTTGCGTCTATTTCAGCCTTAGATGCAACCCGTTTTTCTGCATGTTACCCATTCAAAATCTAAATGTAATGAGGATTTCCCAAATAAGCAATTTTAAACCTCCAGATTGTCCAAGGGACTGATAATCTGGCCAAATCCCCTGATATTGACATTAGTATATATCTCAGTTAGTGACCCTAACAATTCGTTTATTTTTAAACAAATCAAAGCTCTGAGTGGAAAAGTCAGTGCCCCTGACCACTTTTGGCCGTTTTATTTTTGACCACCTCAAGTCGGAGTTAAATCCTTGTAATAGAGTTTTGTATGTAAAAGACAAACTAAACGGCTGAATGTGGTCATGCTCTTAGGCATTTGCAAGATAGCCTATATGATCATGAGCCTACCATTCTTTTACCTTTTTCTTCTGTTTTCTTGGAAGAACAGCAGGGAAAGAGTTCTTCGATTTGCGTTTCTCTCAGCCCTGCCAATCTCAGTTATTTCCTGTCTGATTATTGTTTTGAAACTCGGGCTCGGACACTAATATACTCTTGAAATTGTGCTTATCTCAATAAACCGGAGTAATGATTCTTGCCAAATTTCTCCTAGGAACTTTTTACCGAAGACAGTACCTCGCTATTGAAACCTGAAAGCTGCCATCTCAGCACCGTTGCGGACCAGTAAGGTATTACCCGCCAGTACAGGATGACTCCAGGTTTTGCCATTTAAAGCTTTGAACCGTGATAGCTCTGCAAATTTAGAAGGAGAAGCCTCAACCAGTGAGATCTCACCCTTCTCAGTAAGAACAAGTATCAGATTCTGGTCTTCGAGTAAAAGCGTAAAGCCCTGGTACCTGTCGCCACGCCACATCATCTTCCCGTTGGCAGCATCAGTACAGGTAAGATATGGACCGTCAAATCCATATACATAACCTTTGCTTACAACAAAATCGTTGAATACAGCTTTTACCTTTGATGAATTCCACAATTCCTTGATCTTATATCCTTCGGGACCATACTCAACAGAAATCCTGCGAATTCCTTTATTTTCTCCACAAATGAGAAGGCTGGTTGTATCAATCACAGAGGGCTGAAGTATACGGCCATCAATTTTCCATTTGTATTCCCAAAGTTTCCTGCCGTCTTTCGGATCAAGGCTGACTGCACCGGTATCACTCATAAACACTATCTGTGGTATCCCATCGAATTTTAAAGCTACTGGGGTGCTGTAACTTTGTCCCTCATCGGGGCCTGTCCAGTCGGGGTTACCGGTTGAAAGGTCGTATGAGATAAGCTTTCCGGAAACTGCAACTATTACAGCATTATCGGTAACAAGCGGCGAGCCTGAAAATCCCCAACCTGGTACCTTTATTCCGGCATCTGAGGCGGCATCACGTGACCATATTACTGAGCCGTCAGATGAATCAAGGACATTCAGGATCCCGGTAGCCCCAAGAGTATAAACACGGTTACCTGATAAAGATGGCGTGGAACGCGGACCTGGACCTGCATGAGGTTCATAGAACCTCACTTTATCTTTGTGTGCCCACAGTGGATTACCTGTTTCAAGGTCATAGCATGAGACAACTTCAAATTCTCCTCTCTGCTCCTGGGTATAGATAAAGTTGCCGTGTACAGCAAATGATGAACATCCCGGACCAACCGGTCTTCTCCATAGCTCTTTAGGCGGTGATTTCTTCCAGTCGGTCTTGATAAGTGAACCATGTATTATACCATCACGATTAGCTCCCCTGAAGCCGGGCCATATAATGAGAGCATTTCCTGAAGAATCTTTTAAAAGAGAACCGGATGAATAGTTCACTGCAAGTTCAGGCAGACGTTCCTCAGATGTTCTGGCCCACCTCCAGCCAAGTTCCTGATGACCATCCCCGGTCATTCCGTTTGTACGAAGTAATATCCAAATGCCCGAGGCCAGTAAGATTATAGCTATCATACTTATTATCCGTGAAATCCCGGTAAGGCGGCGGCTGAGAATAACCCATAAAACAAATGCCAGGCACATAACCGGAATAGAAAAGATAGAGAACATCAATCCCATATTTGCCCTTGCTATCGATTCATCGATCACAAGTGAGGTTAAATACAGACATATAACTATAATTGGCAGAGCGATCCATCTTTCCAATTGTGGGGCCCTGCTGAAGAACAGCCACCAGATCAACAGGATGAAAGCACACAGGAGCTCTGCAATTATACCAAAAAGCATAGCCTTTGGCTCAAAAAGTGGCACAAAAAATCTTAAAAGCCACTGGAAAGAAACAATAATTATTCCGGGTAAGATCCTAAGAGAGTTCTTCTGTACAGCCTTTACCTGATTCTCCTGTATCTCTTTTGCAGTCGTTTCTATATCTCAGTTTTAATAGTATTATACTTTATGTCGTCAGACCAATTTATACCAAAAGGGTTTAAAAATTAAGGTGTAGTTATTCAAAGATAATTCAAAGTATTTCATAAATCATTTCCAGATTTTCATTTATATAGTTCTGACTTCTTACTTGAAGAGTTTTTTTCATCTGAGCTCGTCTTTTTAACTATTCCCTGTCTCTTCCATAATAGTGGAAGAGACAGTGCCCCTGACCATTTTTGGCCAGATTATATTGATCACCTCAAGTCGGAGTTAAATCCTTGAAATTTAGTTTTGTATGTCAATGAAAATCTGACCGGCTGAATGTGGTC
Organism: uncultured Bacteroidales bacterium; assembly: GCA_963789985.1. Classification (GTDB taxonomy): domain Bacteria; phylum Bacteroidota; class Bacteroidia; order Bacteroidales; family VadinHA17; genus LD21. The sequence goes on from CAWBNA010000010.1 coordinate 221,661, forward strand.
ATGCACTCCGGCTTTTTCATTAGAAGAACAGACCTTACTAGTAAACCCCGAAAGTGACTTCTGAGGGCTTGCAATAGGTACATTAAAAATTCGATTTATTTTTGGATTTATGTTAAGGATTATTTTTTCTTTAAACAAAAAAACTATTTTTGCGGCTTATATTAATATCACTAATATAATGGATGACGGACCTGCGAGTATTTTAATTATTGACCGAATATAGAAAGGCAGTTGTCCCTTTACGTACACTCCTTCCTATATTACAAAAACAAAGGAGGTGTGTATGACATCTTTCACTACGTTTTATTTAAGCCGAGTAATCGGGAAGAAAGCATTTAATACCCATGGCGAATCTATTGGCATGGTTAAGGACTTATTAGTAAGTTCTTCATCAGGTCACCCGCTTGTAAGTGGCATTAAGATTAAAAACAACAATAGGATTGCATTCTATTCTTTTCAATATTTCAAGATTGAGAAAATTAACGGGAAAATGAAGGTAGTTTGTAATCAGATAGTCGAATTATCAGCAGATGAAATTAATAGCAACTTACATTTGGTTGATAGTGTTCTCGATAAGCAAATTGTTGACCTTAATGGACGAAAACTCGTTCGTGTAAATGATGTTCGGTTAGTTTCATTAGCCGATAGTACTTTTGCAATAGCTGTCGATATCGGTTGGGAAGGATTATTACTTAGAATTGGAGTTGCTAAGTTCTTTAAATTTTTTCTATCTCTTTTTAGCAGTAATCTTCCATCCAAATTTATTCTTTGGGAAGATGTTGAAGCAATCGATTTTTCAAACCAACATATTCAACTTTCAAAGAGTTATTCAAAACTTCAGACCCTTCATCCTTCAGATTTGGCAGACATCATTGAAGATTTAGGCACACAATCAAGGACTGAAGTATTTTCGGCACTCGATGAAGAAAAAGCCGCAGATGTACTTGAAGAACTCGAAACCATTGCACAAGTTCATATACTCGAAAGTCTTTCTATAGAAAAAGCAGCAGATGTATTGGATAAGATGCCAGCTAATGAGGTTGCAGATATTCTCGATGTTTTAGAAGATGAGAAAACCGACCTGCTATTGAACGAAATGGGAAAAGATACTTCGCAAGAAGTTCGTGAGTTGCTCGATTATCCCAATAATTCTGTTGGCAGCATTATGACTACAGAAATTTTATCATTCAAAAAGAATAATACCATTGAGGATGTCCTTAATGAATTGAGAAGCAAAAAGCCGGATTTTGAAACCCTCTATAACTTTTTTGTTATTGACGATAAGGATATATTGTTAGCTACTTTTTCGCTTAGAGATATTGTTATTTCTACCCTTGATACAAGGATTAATCAAATTATGAAAACATCACCAGTCTATTTACAAGACTATCAGAAGATTGATGAGATTGCCGAGATAATTTCAAAATATAATCTTCTGGCAATACCAGTTGTTGATAGTAACGAAGTTTTACGAGGCATGGTGGTTATTGATGATGTTATTGAAGATTTGATTAACAAACGGAGAACTAATAAATAGGAGGGTCATGTCATGTTCAAAAAAAGCAAAACATTTTTCCGTCAACTTGGATTGTTCTTAGCTGTTTTAGGTCCGGGTATCATTACAGGAAGTGTGGATAACGATGCTGGCGGTATTACAACATATTCTGTTGCTGGTGCAGTATATGGTTACAATCTTATATGGACTCTTATCCCTTCATTTATATTGCTTGTCGTTGTTCAGGAAATGAACGCCCGAATGGGAATTGTTACAGGCAAAGGACTTGCCGACTTAATTCGTGAGAGTGCAGGTGTAAAGGTTACTTTTTTTATTTTTCTTGGTTTACTTATTGCCGATATTGGTAATACTACAACCGAATTTGCCGGAGTTGCAGGCAGTATGGTAGTATTTGGAGTAAGTAAGTATATCGCTGTTCCTATTGTTGGTTTTATGGTTTGGTTTTTAGTCGTTAAAGGAAATTACAAAATTGCCGAACGTGTTTTTTTACTTTTTAGTGTATCATTATTAATGTACATAGTATCGGCAGTTATGGGCAAACCACACTGGGATGAAATTGGTCATTCTATTATTCATCCCAAAATGGAATTTAATACCCAAAGCCTTGCAATGGTAATTGGTCTTGTAGGTACAACCATTGCCCCTTGGATGCAATTTTACATGCAATCATCGGTAATTGAGAAGGGGTTGAAAATGAAGAATTACAAATACACTCTCATTGATGTTGTTGTAGGCTGTATAGCCACAGTTGTTGTTGCTTTCTTTATCATCGTTGCCTGTGCTTCAACTTTACATGTAAAAGGCATACAGATAAATGAAGCAAAAGATGCTGCTTTGGCTTTAAAACCTCTTGCTGGAGCACTTGCATCACAAGTATTTGCTTTTGGACTTTTCATTGCTTCCATTTTTTCAGCTACAATATTGCCAATAGCCACAGCTTTTTACGTTTGTGAAGCATTTGGGTACGAGGCTGGTATAAATAAAAAATGGGATGAAGCCAAAGAATTTTATGTCCTTTATACAGTTATCATAGCTCTCTCTGTTGCTATCATTTTAATTCCAGATGCACCGCTTATCGCCATTTCCTTATGGTCGCAGGTAGTTAATGGTATGCTTTTGCCAGTTGTTTTGGTGTGCATGATGTTATTAGTCAATAATAAAAAAATTATGGGTGAATATGTCAACAAACCAATTAACAACATTATTGGTTGGAGTTCTGTAATTATTCTCATTGCATTAACTGTGGTACTAATAATAGTACCATTCTTTAATAAATAAAAAAATGAAATTACCCTTGTTCGGATTGTGTAAGTTATTCATAAAAGAGTTTGATGAAAATTAGTTATGCTCAGAGAAAGACACTATCAAACAAAAAACCTTATTGCTTTTTTAGGACTCAACTTAATAGCATTTAAAGGATTAGGACAGCAAGCAGATACATTAAAATATGACAGGTTCTCAATTCATGCCCAAACAACTGTCATTACACAGTTTAAGCCTGCCTATTATGCAAAATATACTGGTCAGAATAGCTTAGCTCCACAAGCTGAAACCAAACGTTCAATTACATCCACACTTTTTTTAGGTACAAAGTTATGGCAGGGAGCAAGCATTTTTATAAATCCTGAAATTGGTGGTGGTTCTGGACTCAGTGGTTCATTAGGAGTTGGTGCTTCTACAAATGGTGAAACATACAGAATATCAAATCCTACGCCATCATTTGAGTTAGCAAGGCTTTTCTTGAAGCAGATTATTCCGTTGAATCAAGAAACAGAATACCATGAAAGTGATATAAATAGACTTGGCGGGACAATTCCTACCAGTTACTTGTCCTTTACCATTGGTAAAATCTGTGTTTCAGATTATTTCGACAACAACAGTTATAGTCATGACCCTCGGACACAATTCATGAGTTGGGCATTAATGAGTAATGGTGCTTGGGATTATCCTGCAAATACCAGGGGTTATACTCCGAGTATCGTATTGGAGTATGTGACACTAAAACATGAATTACGTTATGGATTTTCGTTAGTATCCACGACACCAAATGGAATGGTAATGAATTGGAATATAAACAAAGCGAGTTCTCAAACTTTGGAATATACATACAACTATACCATTGCAGGAAAGAAGGGAGCATTTCGTTTATTGTCATTTTTCACAATAGCCAACATGGGCAATTATAATCAAAGTATTGAACTTAATCCCACAGCACCAAGTCTTCTCGCTACAGAAAAATATGGACGTACTAAATATGGTTTAGGTATTAACTGCGAGCAGGAAATTAATAAAGATATGGGAGTTTTCTTTCGTGCCAGTTGGAATGATGGGAAAAATGAAACATGGGAATTTACTGAAATTGACCATTCGGCAAGTCTTGGTATATCATCAGATGGTAATAAATGGAGCAGACAAAATGACAACATAGGATTAGCATATGTAGTTTCTGGCCTTTCTTCTCCACATCGAAATTATTTAAAGGCAGGCGGCATAGGTTTTGAATTAGGTGATGGGAATCTTAATTATGGGCTAGAACAGCTTACAGAAATCTATTATTCACTTGGTTTGACAAAATATTTATTCATCTCGGGTGCATACCAGTTCATTTTGAATCCGGGATATAATAAAGATAGAGGACCGGTAAATGTATTTTCAATACGAATACATTTAACAATATAATTGGTAAATCCAGTGCCCATGACAACTTTTGGCCGGGTTATATTGAACACCTCAAGTAGTAGTTAAATCTTTGTAAGATAGTCTTGTATTTTAAAAGCAATCTGACTGGCTGAATGTGGTCATTCTCTCAGGCTTTTGCACCTATGAATGGTCAGATTATTTTATTTGGTATTCTGTCGTTCTTGTTAAAGGGATCCCGTTGTCAGTTATCCCTTCCAGCACTATCTTTATTTTTGAAGAATTATCAGCGTTATAAAAGCTTACCAGATACTCTTTATTATTGCTTACACTGATATTTGGTTCCCAGTACAAAGTTGAACGGAAGTCTGGATTTGCATCGGAGTTATTTTGTGGTTTATGTTTTGGTGTATAGAAAACCCTTGGCTCATCATAACCCCGATATTTGACATTTATAGAATGAAAATCAGGTTTCTCACTTTTATAAAAAGAGTCTTTTAATATTATAGAAATCACGCCATCCAGTTGAAAGTACTTTATAGGTTCCTTTGGATCCTTTTTAAAATCAATTCTATCATCATCAGGCTCACTTGCAAAGTAACCGAAAACTGAATAGGAAGCCATATCATCCAAAACATCAATCCTCTCAACGGCATCTACTGGTAATGCCTTCACTTCGGCTTCCGATACTCTGTTCCCATTAATAAGGTAAAGCGGATGTTGCATATGATGACTGACATAACTGGATAATTTTACAAGGCTTATAATCATTGTCTGCCTTAAAAGCTGAAAAGTATTGTTATATAATTTCATTTCAGGTGTAACAACTATAACTTTATCTGGAGACCCCATCAGGTATCTTCTGCTTCTTTCATTTATGCTTTCAGATTTAATCCCGATTATATTAACTTCTCCTGGTTTTATTGTATCGGTTAATTTATATTTCCTCATTATGCCTTTTTTAATTTCAGCATACTGAACGAACCTTTGAATATCTTCCCGTATGTTTTGGTTTTCGACCAAAGGAAAATTATCTGCATGAAAAGCACTTTCCGTTAGATAAAACTTCCCCTTAGCTGGCTCTGGAATAAACTTACCCGAATCAAGGACCACCATACCCTTTAAATCACCCTTATCTGTTGCCGCACTTATTATCAGGTTTGCATCACCTGTAAATTTTAAATTATCCAGGGTAAACCTTCCATCCTGCTCTGTCTGGACAGCTTTGAAGCTTCGTTTGGTCTCGCTGAAAACTCCGATTGTTACAGTAGAATTACAGAGAGGCACATTCGCTAATTTTTTTCTTACCCTTCCTGATATGCTGAACCCATTTTCAGGTAAATATTCATCTTTATTATATTTCCACTTAAAATCACGCCACCCCTGTGTTAGTAACAGGAGATCAAGATCTTTTAGACGATCATGATTTGAAGGATCAAAATAGTACGATGGATTTTCAACAGGTCCCCGGACATCCGATTCAAGCAAAAACCATGAGGATATTGAAGAACCAGCGAGGTGAAATTCGGAAATATTATCTTCAGTTGCAGACATTGATAAATAAGCTTCATTGGCATCTGCCAGGCTGTCAGATAACAGTATTCTAACAGCCACTGAATCACGTTGCATGTAAACTGATTTATTTGTTTCCAAGTTTAAATTAATACCTTGCCTATGGCTCTTAAAGACTAATCTTTCGCAAAGAGGGACATGTTGATTGTCAAATAATGTAACCATAAATACACCTTCAGGAACCTGATAAAGAGGGAGGTGCATAAAATTGTTCGAAGATTCTATTTTTATTGAATATTCTTCCAATGGTATGTTATGATAAGATATAGCAAGAAAAAGGTCACGGTTTATGAGTTTTTTAAGAGTCCCGGGATTAGTCATGATTCTCAATGACAATGCATCATTGGTATTTTCAGATATATTTAATACCACGCCTTCTGATAAACTCTCAGGTAGCTCAAATCTTGCAGAATCTCCATATTGATCTTTTGCTAAAGCGAAATACCTTAATCCCGGAAACGGGGTTAAAAAGAATTCTCCCATTCCGTTATGAGTACTCTCAAATCCTGTAATCAGTTTTCCAGCGGATGAAAATATTGATCCTTTGACACTGCAGCCATACCCATCTCTGCCAAGAGCTTTAAATGCCACTGTGGACACGACTTCATCTACCAGTGAGCCGCTTTCAGGGAAGAAACCCAACTCAAAGCTTGCCAAAGAATCCGCCGATACGCTAAAAAGGGTACTCTCTGCGTCTGATGTGTTGATTACAAGTATATTCTTGTAAAAGAATAAATCATCCCCATAATTTCGCATATAATTTGTGTAAGCTCTTATGGAATAAGTTCCTGATTTTATTTTATCAGGTAGCTTGAAATCACCATTCCCCAAACCTCCTGTAAGCTGAACAGTCCTGCTTTCAACAATTCCCAGGTCAGGAGAAATCAATTCGATATGCAGGTTATTGCTGTTAGAAGTCAGCAATTTGGTTGATCCGTCTATAAGATATGCTTTGAACCAGATATCTTCCCCTGGGTAATAAGAATCACGGTCGGTATGAATAAATACTTTTTCAATAATCTTCAGGGAATCTTCAGCAGGGAGAGTCTGGAATAATTTGTAATTGCCGGCGGCGGAAACAGAATTCTGAAGTGCCAGGAATGTCAAAACAAAAAGAAATCCTTTTTTCATTTAAGATCAGACTTCCAGACAAAGTTAGATTATTACATAATAGATATCAAAAGAATTTCAACTTAAATGCATCTTTATCAGGATCTCTGTATGTAAAATCCGGTGATATTGAGCACCCTTGTCCGGTACAAAGTATCAGGATATAAAAAATTAAATTGTATTTACCATTTCCCTGTGATATTGTGATATTTATTTTCCGTATTCAGATGCTCCATCGCATTCGGAATCATGTGCTCAAAGTACTCTGGTATTGAGTGCTCAGTTCAACCGGATTTTCCAGCCAATAAACAAAAAACACATATCAGGGTTTTTGAGTAAGTATTTTTTAATAATGTCTCCAGACCTCACCAGGTCGATTCTGGTTAATTCTGGGAGAGTTTAGCCTGGTTTTAAAGGGAAGGGGTTATCTGAAGATGATCTATCACTGGCGACCTTAAAACATTGTGAAAAAGGTAAAATAATACTTATAACCTACAGAAATCTGAAGAGATTATAAGATTCAACCTTCTTTGCCCACTTCAAAAACCGGTCTGATTTCACCGAACAAACAAAATAAAACAACAAATGCTTAACTTCGGGTTCAGGTAGTCAGTTTATAACGGCCATTTATGGTCAGGGACACCGATTTTTCCAATTATTTCCAGAATTTATAAAAATGATGGACAGGCCCGAACCCTTTCCCAATTTTATAGGATGTCCCTTCTATAATTGCATTGTTAGTATATTCTTTTGCCTTTTGAACGGCTTCGTTAAGTGATAAACCATGCGCTAGATATGCTGCGACCCCTGACGAAAGTGTGCAACCTGTGCCATGAGTATTACGAGTTTCAATTCTTTTAGATTTTAATGCTATCACTTCATCTGTCTCAGCATTATAAAAAATATCGACTAATTCTTTTTCGGAAAGATGACCAGCTTTTAATAAAACCGAAACTTTTCTGTTAGATGATAATTCTTTTGCAAAGGAAGGCAATTCATCCTGATCAATGATTTTCTTGCCAAGTATGATTTCGGCTTCTGGAATATTTGGTGTTATGACTCTGGCTATAAATAACAACTCCTTTTTCAATTTTTCAATTGCTTCGTCCTGAATAAGTTTATGTCCTGAAGTAGAAAAGATAATCGGATCAAGAATAATATTTTTAATGCCGTAAAGTTTCATGGCTTTTTTTACGATCATTATTACTTCTGAAGAAAGCACCATGCCTATTTTTACAGCATCAGCGCCGATATCGCTAAGTACAGCATCTATCTGACCTTGAACAATATTCTCTGGAACCGGATAAACATCGCTCACACCAACTGTATTTTGTACAGTAATAGCAGTAATAGCTGTCATTGCATAGCATCCACAGGCGGAAATGGTTTTTATATCAGCTTGTATTCCGGCTCCTCCTCCGGAATCGCTTCCAGCTATTGATAATACGCGTTTATATTGCATTATTTCCCCTTTTTATAAAACTATGATTTTATAAAATTTAGTTTCGCGTTTTTTGAGTTTAACATTTTACATGAAGAAGGAACGGATTGTATTTACCTTTACTTCACTGAAAGTGATCAAAACCTTTTTTATTGATATTGACCTCTTCCCCTCTTATATACCATTTGATGCAAGGATTTCCCTGAATTATGGTTCCTAATTGAATTAGGGGTTTATTAAATTTTGTTTGAAATTCTTTTTGAATGGTTACTAATTTATCAGCAGCTACGGTCAAAAGAAGTTCATAATCCTCTCCTCCTCCAACTGCTAATTCGACATAATCCCAACTTTGTCTCTTGGCAACACTGGCAAGTTGTTCCGATATAGGCAGCCAATCGAGATTGATATTAGCTGCAACACCAGAAGCATTTAAAATATGATTCAAATCGGAAGCTATTCCATCAGAAATATCCATCATAGCATGAACTTCTGAAATGGTCGCCAGAAATTGTCCTTCTGAAAGCAATGGTTCTGGCAGACGATGTTTGTTTAAAAGATATATACATTGTGACGAAGGTTTCAATTTGTTGAGTATTACCTGAAGTCCACCTGCAGAATCTCCCAGATATCCAGTGGTACAAACGGCATCGCCCACAAGTGCCATGCTTCGTTTGCGTGCTTTTCCCTTCTGGCATTTTCCTATGATGCAGACGTTTATTGCCAAATGTTTCATCGACTTGGTTGTATCTCCTCCTAGCAAAGGCGTTTTGTATTTAGCCGACAATTCGTGATAACCTTTGATAAAGGCATCGAGGTATTCCACATTAATGTCCGATGGAATTGCAATAGAGAGAAATGACCCGACAGGAGTTCCACCCATTGCAGCAATATCGCTCATGTTGACAGCTAAAGATTTATATCCCAATTGTTTGGGAGTAATGGTATTTCTCAGAAAATGCACATCTTCCAATAATAAATCAGTTGTTACCAGCAAATCTTCTTCGTCATTAATCGGAATAATGGCGCAGTCGTCCCCTATTCCCACCTGAGTTTCCTGAACCAGGTTGCTGAACCATGGTTTAATACGATCAATAAAGCCGAATTCACCTATTTCTTTAAGTTCCATTGATTCTTCAATTTAGCTTTTGAGATAAGTCTATTAAACTCAAACGCAGTTTTCCTGGGATTGTCTGCCGAACAAATTGCTGACACAACAGCTATTCCGTTTGCACCGGCTTGCATGACTGCGGTTACATTGTCGCAGTTAATCCCGCCGATGGCCACAGCCGGATGCCTTGTCAAGCACATTACCTCCCTGATTCCTTCAAGACCGAAAGGTGCGCTTGTATAAGTTTTAGTAGTTGTACTGAAAACTGGAGAGATACCGATATAATCCACATCTAAGTCGTTGGCTTCTTGAATAAGGTCCATATTTTCGACAGAAAGTCCGATGATCTTTTCACTGCCAAGCAACTGACGCGCTATTTTGTAAGGCATATCACTTTGTCCTATATGGAGCCCGCCGGCATCAACAGCCAAAGCCACATCCACCCTGTCGTTAATAATTAACGGTACTTTAAACGGCGCGAGGATTTGTTTCAGCCGGATAGCAAGTTGGATAAATTCGCGTGTGCTGCAATCTTTTTCACGCAATTGCACCATTGTCACGCCACCCTTCACGGCTTCCTCGACAATCCATTCAATCGGTCGCCCTTTCGACAATGGACGATCCGTTACCAGATACAGACTAAGATCAAAATCCATTTTCAATTATGCTTTTAGATATTCCAATATTTCCTTATCTGAGATTTTATATAGTTCATCTAAAAAATTAAGTTGCATTGTTCCTGTACCTTCAGATTTAGCAGCAGCCAGTTCTCCGGCAATTCCCATGATTGCCATGGCATGGGTTGTTGCTTCAAAGAAGTTGCTATTTACTGCTACGAATGCCCCTATAATTGCGGTTGCCGTACAACCCAATCCGGTTACTCTTGTCATCATTATAGAACCATTTTTGACTTCTGCAATCCTGTCCCCATCTGTTATATAATCGGTAGGACCACTAATTACAACTATCGCTCCGGTTCTTTTTGCTAATGATTTTGCTTCATCAACAGCCGAATCTGACGAAGCGATACTGTCTACCCCTTTGCTTTTACTCTGACTATTTACTAAAGCTAATATTTCAGAGGCATTTCCACGTATTACTGAAGGTTTACACTTGTCGATAATTAACAGACAAGTTTTCGTACGATAAGTTGTTGCACCTGCTCCAACAGGATCGAGGATTACTGGTATTCCCTTTTTGTTTGCAGCTTTTCCGGCAATTAACATTGCTTTTACCCAATCATCGCTCAACGTACCAATATTAATAACTAATGATGAGGCAATAGCAACCATTTCTTCTACTTCATCTACCGAATGCGCCATCACTGGAGATGCCCCAATTGCCAATAGCGCATTAGCTGTATTATTCATTGCGACATAATTAGTGATATTATGCACAAGAGGCGATTTTTTACGGATCCGATTTAAATCGGCTGTTAATTGATTTTTGTCGATCATAATGTTATTTAGGCTATTTAAATCTTATTTTTTGCATTTACACAATCACTTAATTCATGTGTAATTTTCATGGCACAAAAGTTGGGTCCACACATTGTACAATACCCTTCGTCGGAATGTGAACCTTCTTTATAAAATTCCATCGCCCGCTCAGGATCGAGAGAAAGATTAAACTGGTCTTTCCAACGGAAATCGTATCTTGCTTTGCTTAATGCATCATCACGTACCTGCACCCCTGGATGACCTTTAGCCAGATCTGCTGCATGAGCAGCAATTTTATAGGCAATTACCCCATTGCGTACATCTTCATTATTGGGCAATCCCAAATGCTCTTTTGGCGTAACGTAGCAAATCATTGCTGTTCCTAACCATGCAATTTGTGCCGCTCCGATTGCTGAAGTAATATGATCATAACCCGGGGCAATATCGGTAGTCAACGGGCCGAGAGTGTAGAAAGGCGCACCATAGCAGATGGCTTTTTGCAAATCCATATTTTCTTTAATCTTGTTCATAGGAACATGACCAGGACCTTCAATAATTACCTGTACATTGTGTTTCCAGGCTTTCAATGTCAGCTCGCCCAATACTTTAAGTTCAGCAAATTGAAGTGAATCATTGGCATCGTGAATAGAGCCAGGACGCATACCGTCGCCCAGGGAAACAGCAACATCATAAGCTTTCAGTATCTGACAAATTTCATCAAAATGAGTATATATAAAATTTTCCTGGTTATTAATTTTACACCACTTGGTCAGGATGGAGCCTCCACGCGAAACTATGCCAGTGATTCTGTTTTTCAACAAGGATTCTTGCGCTTGCAAGACGCCAGCGTGAATTGTAAAATAATCAACCCCCTGTTCGCATTGCTCAATAAGTGTATCTTTATATATTTCCCAGTTTAAATCTTCAACTTTCCCATCAACTTTTTCTAAAGCTTGATAGATAGGTACTGTTCCTACCGGTACAGGACAATTGCGGATAATCCATTCACGTGTTTCATGAATGTTGGTACCTGTAGAAAGGTCCATCAATGTATCGCCGCCCCATTTACAGCTCCAAACGGCCTTTTCTACCTCTTCTTTTATACTTGATGATACAGCAGAATTACCAATATTTGTATTCACTTTTACAAAGAAGTTAGCGCCGATTATCATTGGTTCAGCTTCTGGATGGTTGATATTAGCTGGAATAATAGCACGACCGGCTGCCACTTCCTGTCGTACAAATTCAGGAGTAATTTGACTTTTGATTTTCAGTTCTTCATTCATTTGATTTTCGCGGATGGATACGTATTCCATTTCGGGAGTAATTGTACCCTGCTTTGCATAATACATTTGTGTAATTTCTTTTCCGCTCTTTGCTTTGTAGGGCAAACAAATATTTTGAAAGCGTAATGCATTAAGTGAAGAATCTGCAGCATGTTGTCGTCCGTATTCCGAACTAATTTCAGACAGTTGTTCCACATCTCCTCGGCCGATAAGCCAAGATTCACGAAGGCGGGGAAGTCCTTTTTTTAGATCAATGTCGATTTGAAGGTCAGAATATGGACCGCTGGTGTCGTAAACGAAAATTGGTGCATTGGGAGTTACTTTTCGTTGACCGTTTATGATCTCAATCGTGTCGAGTTGATTGATCCGGCGCATAGCCACACGAATGCTATGTATCTTTCCTGAAATATACGTTTTCTCGGAACTTGGATAGCTGATTTTAATATCGTTACGCATTTCTATTTATTTTTTTGAGCTAATATCATTTAGCTCATGTTAAATATAAATTAAAAGGGATGCAATAAAAGGGAAGAATAAATTGAAGCTATGAACAGTTTCCTACGGCAGCATTACCCGCATCAGGTTCATAGGGTTTAATCTCAGCCTATAATAGTAAGGCACCCCTAATAGCGTTGGTACAAAATTAATCATCATTTTGAAACTTAAATAATAGAAATAAGTATTTATTTTAAATAGATTACTTTTTCAAAATGGCGACCTTAGAACATCATGAAAACGGTAATTGTATCTTTAACTTCTGCAGATATCTGCAGAAGTTAAAGAATCCAACCTTGTTTGACCAATACAAAAGCTGGTCGGATTTCACTGAACATACATAACAAAACAACAATTCTTTAACTCCCTTAATAGGGTGGTCAATTTTCTCTTTCTGATTTTAAAGAGGCTGTCTCAAAAGTCCAAGACAGCCTTTTTTTATTGATTTTTGCCGGCCCCCCCCCTCCAGGAGCATTTTCAAATATTCAATCCTCAAGAGGTTAATATTATTTTTGATACATCCTCTTTAAAATCCGTCCTTCTTTGACCACATTAAAATTCGGTCTGATAAAACTTGACATACATAAATAAACAACAAGGATTTAACTCAGGATTTGGGTGGTCAATCTGTTCAGACCAACTATGGTCAAGGCTATTGGCTTTTACTACCTAACTATAAAACCTCATTTCTGTACGGCGCTGAAGCCTGTGCTCCCAGGCGTGTAATTGAAATAGAAGCTGCTTTGTTTGCAAAGACAACTGCCTCTTTCAGATCTTTTCCTTCTGCCAGGGCTACTGCCAGTGCACCATTAAACACATCCGCGGCAGCTGTAGTGTCAACTACTTTGGCTTCTACTCCAGAAACCATCCCTGAATAGCTATTGGACCTCATATAAGCTCCGGCAGCTCCCATAGTTATTATTATATTCTTCACACCTTTTTTTTGAAGGGATGAGACCGCATTTTTCGCCGATGGGATATCATGAACTCTTACTCCTGTGAGAATTTCTGCTTCCGTCTCATTGGGTGTTATCAGCCATGTGTGCTTAAACAGATTCTCTGATAATTTCTGAGCAGGTGCCGGATTAAGTATCACCTTTGTGCCATTCTCTGATGCAGCGACTGCAGAATATTCCACGGTACTGAGAGGTATTTCAAGCTGAAGAAGGATAATATCAAATTTACTGAGTTCGAAGAGATGTTCCGGAAGATCTTCTCGCAATAGGTTGTCATTTGATCCAGGAGCGACAACTATAATGTTTTCTCCATTTGAATCAACGATAACGAGTGCGATACCAGAGGGATGTTCAATATCCTTAACAATATATCTGGTATCAATGCCTTCTCGCATCAATAGTCCAACAACCTGGTTTCCTAATAAATCGTTCCCTCTTTTGGTGATAAAAGTTACATTACCACCAAGTCGGGCTGCAGCGACAGCCTGGTTGGCTCCTTTCCCACCAGGGCCCATCTTGAAAATTCCCCCGAAGATTGTCTCACCTGGTACAGGAAGCTTTTCAGTTTTTATCATCATATCGGTATTGGAATTACCAATAACAAGTATCGAATTCATAAGGTTCTATGTTTGTGGCAACCAAGCTCTAGTTATCTGGCTTAAAGCTCAGGACTAAGAGCAATACTTAGGCTCCCTGAATCCCGCTCTGCATTCTTAGTCCTGTTTTTCTACAAAGGTATAGAATTTACCCTGATGTGTGGTTAATTGCAAAAGCCTGATGTTTTAATCACATTTACCCATTCGATAACACTTAACATACATAACAAAACAACAAGGATTTAACTCCGACTTGGGGTGGTCAATTTGGAAGGTCTACAGTTGGAACAAATTATTTGGCTCTCATTGAAAAGATGTAAATGGGAAGAGAATAATAGGTTAAACTAAAAGGATTATTCTGAACTTTACAATTGATTGTTCGTTGCTTATTTATTGAAGAAGTTTAAATTTTGCATAATGAAAGATCAATCCCTCGAAATTAAAACGGCCATTCAGATACTAAAACCTGTCAATGATGTATTTGAAGCGATAGTTGACCCAATAAAAATGTCAAAGTATTTTATCTCAAAAAGCAGTGGAAGAATGGAAACTGGCAAGAAAATTATGTGGCAGTTCTCTGAATTTGATATGGAATTTCCTATCAGAGTCGGTAAAATGATAAAGGATGAATACATTTCATATTATTGGGATGTGGAAGGTACTGAACTTTTAATAGAAATGACACTTACTCCAAGGGAGAAAGCTCAACCCTCGTGACTATAACAGAGAGAAGCAGAGCTAATGATGAAGAGGGGATTAAATGGCTTAAAGAAAATACAGCGGGTTGGGCTAACTTTCTTGCCTGTCTCAAAGCATATCTTGAATATGAGATTAATCTGAGGAAGGGAGCTTTTGATTTTATGTCAGACAAAGGTTGATTTTTATACCCGTCCTTCTTTGACCACTTCAAAATCCTGTATGATAATCCTAAACATACATAACAAAGCAACAAGGATGTAACTCCGAATTTGGGTGGTCAACTTGACAAGCAGAACTATGGGCAGTAAAGATACAGGATGATTTTATCAATATAAGAATCAGTTGATTCATTTATATCTTCTACGAATTTTTCAAAAAAATTGATCTATTTAATAAATATTTATTTATTTGGAAATTAAATCAATTTTGGCACCAAACCTATAAAAGAATGAAAGACAGCCCTGCAAGTTGATCAAATATTCACAGTTATCATCAAAAAAAAGTAAATAACTGGCAAATATTGTCATTAAAAATTAAAGAAATAATTCTTTACCTCTAAGTGAGTATACAAATGAAAATACATCCTGTTATTACAAAATCTGATTTGAAAAGATTCATTTA
>CAWBNA010000011.1:0-300754 GCA_963789985.1 uncultured Bacteroidales bacterium
AATAGTACAACCTCTGACTAGTTCATTTTAAAGAGATCCATTATTTTATGTGGCGTTGTCTTAAATGAAGTCACTCTTTCAGTGATAATATCGATGGGACTTTAGGTTATTTTTTCTTACGCCCCTTTTTCTCTCTTTGCGAAAGGGCACTTGCTGCAACACTTTTAGTTTTTGTACTTGTCCTTTTACTTCTTAAAAGGCTTGAAGCTTTTGATGCAACTTTTTTGCTTGTTACTTTCTTTGCCATTTTGTTTATTTTTTTATTGTTTTTGGCTATGTATAATATTACGACTTAAATAAACGCACTTGTAAAAGTATGATAGACAAATCAATATACTGATAAAAAATTAACCCTTTGCCATATAGTGGGCAAAATGATTGAAAATCTAATGATAATGGCATTATTTCATTCTCATATTTAAACACAGCCTTGTTTTTTATTAATCTACAACTTTAACACCTGCTCCAAGACGAATGTTAGTAAAATACTTATCATTTAAAGTCAGGATTTTACCAGCAATTAAAAAGACATCAATGCCCCTCATTGCACTTATTAGATCGGAGTTTAAAACGAATTCAACTCGCTGTCCTTGTCCAGATGTGCCTTGTGCATTGCACTGGTCTGCTGTAACTTTAATAAATCTCATAATTGTAAGTTTTAATTATTTGTATTACTACTTTAAAGGTACTAATTTTAGGAAAATCAATGCATTAACTGTACTTTTTTCATTTTTTTATTATAGATCTGCAAACAACATTTTTTGCCATTAAAAGGTACACTCATAGATTAAAAAGGTGTAAACAGAATGAACTTTGATAAAAATGATTGTCTTAGGTTTATGAATAAAGTGTTGAAGGGAGTAAATATGCGAAAAAATGTGAATTCTGGTAGTACTGATGCAGAAACCTGACTTAGTGACCACATTTTACTGTCCTACTTCTCTTAATATACATAACAAAACAATAAGTATTTAACTCCGGCTTTGGATGATCAATTTACTCCAGTCAAAGGTGGTCAGGGTCAGTGGCTTTTCCTAGCCAAAATATTTGTTTAATTCTTATTCCCAATTCAGGAATATAGTTTAACTTACATAATCTTTTTAAAAGTCAGTCTGAAAGCGTTATATCAAAATAAATTTCAATGCCCTGATGATGTATACTTTCTGTGGCTGACTGGGCAGTGCTTTATAATTCTGTTATTAACCAGTAGAATAAAATTGAATGATTATTTAATCCTTATTGTTTATTGATGATTCCAGATATATTATATACACTGATGAAATTATGGAAGTAGTCAATTTTCTTAATAAGTTCAATCAGTAAAGGTACTCGATTACATTAGTTAATACGGATTAATATTATAGTAAAGTATTAGGATTGGTGACCGGTGCGTCGTCGAGTAACTCAACCTCCCTTTATTGTCGCCCGTTGGCAGTAACCAGAATACTCACCGAATGACTAATAAACCTTATATAAAATGATTGACACAGGAACTGGATTAACAGCCCTTGGTGCTGCTCTTGGAGGCAAAGATATAATAGTAAAACTTTTAGGGCCCACAGCTGAATATATAGGCGACGAAGCAAAGGAATTCACTAGAAAGAGATTTGAAAATTTGAAAAAAATATTTTCAAATGCAGCAAAAAAATTGGGCAGCAAACTTGAAAATGAAAAAGGTACTGTACCTCCAAAAGTATTAAAAGGCATTATTGATGATGGCTCTTTTTGTGATGACTTTTTAGCAACCGAATATTTTGGAGGAGTTCTAGCATCATCTAGAACAGGTATTTCAAGAGATGACAGAGGTGCCTATTTTAATTCGTTAATAAGCGGATTGTCTTCTTATCAACTTAGATTCCATTATCTTGTTTATCATCTAATTAAACTTATTTTTAATACTGAAGCTATCAATGTTGGTTTAGAAGAAGACCGGCGAAAATTGCGGATTTTCATTCCATTTGAAACATATCTAATTGGGATGGAATTTTTTGGAGCTGAAGAAAATGAATCTGGGAATATATTGACTCATATACTTACCGGATTAACAAAAGAAGGGCTACTTGACAATTTCTATCAATTTGGTGATGTTAATTTTTTGAAGATAAAATTCCCAGGAATTGACAGAGGAGGTATTGTTTTAGAACCCTCGATACTTGGAATTGAGTTATTTTTTTGGGCTTATGGTCTTGGCCAAAGATCAATAAATGATTATTTAAAAGATACAATAATATTTGATCTTGACCAAAAAGTTAATATTACTGGTGATTACAAACGCATTCCTGACTATAAGTAAATGGAATATTCTGATTAAAAAAAGGCTGCCACCAACGCGGCTGAGTAAAGGTCCTGTGTTCCATCCCGTCGATGACGATAGTTACGCTCCAGCTCTTCTTGTGGACATCAAGACCAATGAAAAGATCTTTGCCACTGAAATCAATTTTTTTCGTAACTTGTGTCTGCATAGTCTCTGATGTTATGTTATTTACGAACAATAATTTACAAAGATTATTGATATCGTACCAGGGACTATGCTTTTATCATAGGTGCTAAAGGTTATAAGACTTGTCACGGTTTTTCAAAGCGTTTCTGCTGTTAATAAAATAAAACTATAAGGGGACCTCACCATGACCGCACCACTGCTCTCAACCAAACCTGTGTAAGGGGACAGGTGACCTGCTCTCAATAAACCTTGAACCACAACACTCGTATAGCTCACAAAACTTGTACCTGGACGGCAAAAACACGTGCCATAGCCTCCCTGCCTACCGGCAGGCAAGGCTTGCACCGTGACTACTTCCTGCCTAAAGTACCAAGACTCTGCCCGGTGCTGTCGTCGGGTAACGCAACCTTCCCATATTGCCGGGCCGTCAGACTGTCTAAAAACCTGTCCTTATTGTTGATAACTGTGAATCTGTTCCCTTGCCTGTCTGCCTTAAGTTTTGTACCTTAACTATATGAAATTCATACAAGGACAAAACAGAACCCAGATCAATCTTTTCCCGATTTCCCTGGATCAGTCGATCGGTCCCGAAAATGAAGTGCGGATTATAGACCTTTTTGTCGATAGCCTTTCTATAAAAGATTACGGATTCAGAACTGATTTTATCGAGAATGGTCGCCCTGCTTATCATCCTGCAGATTTACTGAAACTCTTCATTTACGGGTATATGAATAAGGTCCGGTATTCAAGGGATCTGGAAAAAGAATGCAAGCGAAACATTGAAGTGATGTGGCTTTTAAAATGCCTCCGACCTGATCATAACACAATCTCCAACTTTCGCAGGGACAACCCCAAAGCCATAAAGAAGGTCTTCAGGACAACAGTTCAGATTGCAAAACATTTTGACCTGATCGGAGGAAAACTTATTGCAGGTGACAGCACCAAACTACGGGCGCAAAACAGCAAGAAGAATAACTACAACCAGGCTAAAATAGACCGGCATATCGCCTACATTGACAATAAGCTTGATGAATACACCAGGATGCTTGCTGAAAACGACGGAGACAACCGGCAGCAGATAGAGGATGAGATTAACAAGCAGCAACAGAGAAAGGATAATTACAAAAATCTCGAAAAGCAGCTTAAAGAATCAGGAGAAGCTCAGATTTCCATTTCCGATCCTGATAGCCGGCAGATAATGCTTCGAAATAATATAACCAAGGTAGCATATAATGTACAGACCACAGTTGATGCAAAAAACAATATTCCCATCGACTATAAGGTTACAAACGAGAATGACAGCAAAGCGATGGGGAACATGGTTCAGAGGGCAAAGAGCATTCTCAGAACAAACGAGTTCACAGTATTGTATGACAAGGGCTTCAATACGGGTTCGGAACTGAAAACAGCACAGGATATAGGCGTTGAAACAATAGTTGCAATACCGGGAGTGCCATCCACGAGTCAGGCACCGAATCATGCTTATAATTATGAACACTTCGAATACAACAGAGAAGAGGATACTTATACTTGTCCTGCAGGACAGGTACTGCGCACAAACGGATCGTGGTACAAGCAACTATCCTCAACAGGTAGCATTAGCTGGTTTAAACAGTACAAGACAAAGTCATGCAGAAAATGCCCCGAGCGTTCGCTGTGTACAAGATCAAAAAAGCAAAGGCTCATTCAGCGAAGCGAATACGCAGAATACTTCGAAAGGAACCTGATCAACATCCGTGAGAAGGAGCATCTGTATAAACGTCGTCAGGCTATAGTTGAACATCCATATGGAACTATCAAACGACAATGGGGATTCAGTTACATCCTTACAAAGAAAGGCATCGGAAGGGCCAGTTCAGATGTGGGATTTATGCTGATTGCATATAACCTTCGGCGGATTGGTAATATTTTGACCATGAAACGGCTGAAGAAGTATCTGAGGATACTTGCTTCTTTGTTTTTAACTATTACTGCCTTTTTCAGACGAAAAATAAGCCGTTTAGGGACCTTCCTTTTCCAGGATATAATTTGCCCTGTCCAGATACAGCTATCGCTTAAATCGCAATAGATTGATCTGAAAAAAATTGCTGGAAAAAGGTTATTAGACGGACTCCCGTTAGCTGTCACCCGGTAGCCCAATGACAGCTATATTTGTAACTCATAATAACACACATCATGATTGTCATATTCGACACAAATATTTGGATATCAAACTTGGCCCTTACATCAAACGTAGGAAGTGCAGTTCGGTATTTTTTATCTGAGCAGAAAGCTTTGATAGGTCTTCCGGAAGTGGTGAAATTGGAGACAGAATTTCACCTTCGGACTACATTGTCTGATCACATTGAAAAAATTAGATCCAGCCATCGCCAACTTCTTGCAGTTTTTGGTCGCCTTAAAGAAGTTGTTCTGCCGACCGAAGAAGAAGTGGAGACTCTAATCTCGAATGTATTTTCGAACCTTGATGTTAAGATTCAAGAATATGAATTTAACTTGGAAAGTGCAAAAGCAGCACTCATACGTACGGTCCAAAAGCTGCCACCTAGCGACAAGGATCAGCAGTTCAAAGACTGTGTACTTTGGCAGGATTGCTTGAATGTCCTAAAAATGCAATCTGTTTTCCTTGTCACGGAGGACAAAGCTTTCTATAAGAATCGAGACACAAAACTCGGACTAGCTGATGTATTGAAGCAAGATCTTGTTGGGATACAGAATGAGTTCAAAATCTTTGCATCCCTTCGCGATTTACTGTATAAAATTAGTGCTGGAGTCAAAATCGATTCCCATTTGCTTATTGACGCATATATGAAACTTAATTGTAATAAATTGAACACTATGGCGGGTAATAATTCTTTCATACTTAGCAATCAACCCGAAGTGTCCATGGATGTCTTTGTAACAGAGAAGCCATCGGTTTTATATGTCTCTTTCACTATCGAATTGCCTTGCGAAGATGGAACAAGTGATGGAAGGACAGGAGCTCGTATAATTGTTCACGGTGAAGGTACATACGATGCAGGAGAAAAGCGATTTACGGAGTTAGTAGACCATGGCGAGAAACTTATTTACCAACTTCCAGACGGTACAGAGAAGATTTTGGAGAATCATGTACTTATGGTGGGGAACGTATTTATAGGTCATCGGACTGTTGAGCATTCAATTAGACATAAAGTATGATTACAGCTAATGTCTGACTGTAAGAGAGATGTAAAAATAAGGGCAACAGCTAACACGGACAAGGAGTATCTGAGGATGCTTGTCTCTTTGTTTTTTGATATTTTGGGCTTCCGTAGAGAGAAAATAAGCCTTTTGGAGACCTTAATTTTCCCCAACATATTTTTCCCGCGACAGATCCAGCTATCGCTTAAATCGCAATAGATTGATCTGAAAAAAATTGCTGGAAAAAGGTTATTAGACGGACTCCCGTTAGCGGTCAGAGGTGGTGCTACCACCGGAGATATGACCCAAATCAGCATTCAACACACAAAGTTGATTTATCTGGGTTTACGATAAATTAAAGATTAATTTTAATGCCAATTAATTAAGCAAGAAGAAAATGGCAAACATCTATTTGGGAAATGCAAAAAGTGCAAAAAACGATGAATTTTATACTCAATACCAAGACATTCAAAAAGAAATTACAGCATATTTAGAATTTGACAAAAATGTGTTTCAGGGTAAAACAGTATTATTGCCCTGCGATGACCCCGAATGGAGCAATTTCACGAAATTCTTTGCCCAAAATTTTGAAAGATTCGGTCTTAAAAAACTCATCAGTACTAGTTATGCAGCTGATAGCAAAAACTATAAATCTGAATATCAACCAACACTTTTTGAGGTAAATGATCCACAATTCGATGAAAAGAGAACTGCCAAGAATGGAAAAATTTTCACACTGACACGCGACAAATCTGGAGATGGGAAAATAGATGTAAACGACCTTGAATGGAGTTACCTAGAAGGTGATGGAGATTTTAGGAGTAACGAAGTAAAGAAGTTGAGAGATGAGTCAGACATGATTATTACCAATCCACCCTTCTCACTATTTGTTGAATTTTTAACATGGATTGTAGAGGTTAATAAAGAGTTTTTAATCATAGCAAATTTAAATGCTATCACCTATAAGGAAGTATTTCCTCTTATTAAAAGCAATAAAATGTGGTTGGGAAATGGATTTCATGCAGGAAATGCTTATTTCTCAACTCCTTTTTCAAAAGAATATGCAGAAGGAGTTTATAATCCCCAAACCGGCTTGGTGAAATTCAGGAATGTTTGCTGGTTTACAAATCTTGACCATGGAAGACGGCACCAACCTTTACCACTTATGACAATGCAGGATAATTTGAAGTTCAGCAAACACAAAGAGATAAAGGGTAGAAAATCGTACGAACAATACACAAACTATGACGCAATTGAAGTGCCGTTTACTGATTCTATACCAAATGATTATGAAGGAGTAATGGGTGTGCCAGTTAGTTTTCTTGATAAATACTCACCAGATCAATTTGAAATTGTTGGCATGTGTGAAAATGAAGATCTATATAATTTAAAAACAAGAGTTTATACAACAGCAGAGTGCAAGAAGGCTTATCTCGATAAGTTTGGGAAAAAAGGCACCTACGATTTGAATGCGAGTGGAGTGGTCATTCGAAATGGATTATTGGAGAAAGTTTATCAAAGAGTATTAATTAAGCATAAGAAGTAATCTAATGAAAACGAACCTTAAAACCGAAATCACAGTTAAAGATATCTGTAATGGTTTTGTCTATAACGAACTTGAGGGTAAAGGATTATTTGGTTTGTCAGGAAAATTAACCATCCAACCAGAATACCAGCGAAACTATCTTTATGCCGACGGAAAGAAAGATGTGGCCGTGATAGAATCTTTACTCAAAGGCTACCCATTAGGTTTAATTTATTTTAACAAAGTAAATGATAAAAAACTGGAAGTGCTGGACGGTCAACAGCGTATCACAAGTTTTGGACGATTTGTGACTAACAAATTTGCCATCAAAGATGAGAATGGAATGGAGCAATATTTCAGCGGTGTTGCATCTGACAAACAGTCAAGGATCCTAGAAACAAAACTTCTTATCTACGAATGTGAAGGCACTGAAAGTGAGATCAAAGAGTGGTATAAGACAATTAATATTGCAGGTATCCCACTCAATAATCAGGAATTTCTTAATGCAATATACTCTGGACCATTTGTAACTCTAGGCAAAGAGGAGTTCAGCAATAGCCAAAACTCAAATATCCAAAAATGGAGTGCCTATGTAGCTGGCAGTGTAAACCGACAGGCTTTTCTCGAACGGGCTCTTGATTGGGTAAGTAAAGGTGATATTGATAATTATATGTGCCTTCATCGTTACGACAATAATATTACTGAATTAAAAACATATTTCAACAGTGTAATTAATTGGGTGTCTGGCGTATTTAGCAATGTTGTTAATGAAATGCAAGGTCTGGAATGGGGACGTTTGTACGAGCAATATCACAAGACTCCATACAACCCGAAAAAGGTATCTGAAGAAGTACAAAAACTCTGTACTGATCCATACGTCAAAAATCGTAAAGGAATATTTGAATACATACTTGGCGGTCTAGTTGAAACAAAATTACTTGATATACGAGTTTTTGATGAAGCTACAAAAGGATTAGTTTATTCAAAACAGACCACAAAAGCTCAAACTAAATCAACATCCAATTGTCCATTATGTGTAATCGGCCACGATGCTAACAAAAGTAAAATCTGGAAATTAAACGAAATGGATGCTGATCATGTAACAGCATGGAGCAAAGGTGGAGCCACAAAAGTTGAGAATTGTCAAATGTTATGTAAAACCCATAATCGATCAAAAGGAAACAGATAGAAAAAGTGATAATATAATTTTTAATAATACTCTGGCCGCTAACACGGACAATGTAAGTTGTTTGTCACACTTTTTGCTCCCGATAGCTATCGGGATGCTCCTGCTCCCAAGACAGTTTTGTATTGGTTCCTGCACCCGGACACGCGCATCTGCACGCAATTGGAATTCTACACTAGACAAATTTCTGTCTCCGAGACAGTTTATACCCCGACACTGCACCAGTGCTCATTTATAAACCTGCTGCAACCAAGACAGTTTCCCGGCCACTTATCAAAATTGTACTGCGATCGCACCTGCATCCAATAAAATTTGTACCATGACGACAAAAACGCGTGCCATACCTGTCTTGTCACCGGGACTATTTCCCAGCTAGAGTACCTGGACTGGTGGCGTGATGGCTGCGTAAGGTAAAACAACCTCCCTTCATTGCCTGGTCATTAGATGTAAGGCAAGTTCAGCCCTTAAATTTATAATATGAATAATAGCCTTTAAACAATAATCAGTACTTAAATAAATTCGAACTCACCTTCCGTAATACCTAAGCAGAATGTTTAAAAATTATTTAAGATCAGCATTCCGTTTTTGGAAACATAACAAAGCGTTTGCATTCATAAATGCAATGAGTCTTTCAATAGCTCTTGCAGTTTCTTTCATTATAATGCTCTATGTAGTAAATGAGTATAGTTATGACCGATGCCATTCAAATTTTAAAAGGATTTTCAGAGTCCTTAATTATATTGTCGATTATAAGAAACCATATACCGAAACTCCATATGTCCTGGCCTCAGCATTAAAAGATGAGTATCCCCAGGTTGAAAAGTCCATTAGTGTTAGATCTATCTCTAATTTTAGAATAAAAGTACATGATGAATATTTTCTTGTTTCAGATGCTGTATTTACTGATTCAGAAGTTTTTGACATTTTCACACTTCCTATTGTAAGGAGTGCACAGTCAGTGGATTTATTGGAGGATAAAAATTCAATTGTAATTTCGCAAAGCTTAGCCGGAAAAATTTTCCCTGGACAAGATCCTGTTGGTAAAGAAATAACAGGTATATTAGGCAATGAAGATCATCTTTTTATAGTCAAAGGTATTTTTAGAGATATCCCGCTAAATTCGACTTTTAAAGCCCAATGTCTCCTGAGCAGTAAACTGGTTCTTGAAGGAATAAACAAAGCCTATAGCGTCACAGATGCAGACAAGAACTGGACCATTAATTCATGGATAACCTGGATTTTAATATCAAAAAATTCTGATGCTAAGAATTTAGAAAGACAATTTAAGGCTTTAGAACTTAAAAACCTTGGGCAAAATTCACATTATCATTACTTACTTCAAAATCTATCTAATGTTTACCTTGGTTCTGATAATATTGAGAATATCGGACTGAAAGGCAATATAAAGAATATCAGATTATTTATGCTTATTGCTTTCGTGATTATCCTTGTAGCTTCGACTAATTATATAATCCTGTCTACTTCAGTATCATCCGAGCGCGCAAAGGAAATAGGGCTGAGAAAAACCTTAGGTGCAGATAATGCAAGTATTAAATATCAATTATATGGCGAGTCTATTTTAATGGCAATAGCGATAATGCCAATCTCAATTTTTATGATGTGGCTGTCTCTTCCAGTATCTGGCAAACTGTTCCAGACTCCAATACAAATCATTCCTTCAAATATTCTGGTTTATATTTTGATCTCTTTCGCATTAACATTGTTTATCGGTATATTATCTGGAATTTATACTTCCACTATCCTTTCCAGGTTGGAGGTTGTTAATGTTCTAAAAAACTCTGTCCAAATAGGTAAAAAGAAAACTATTGTTCGCTCCTCGCTCATTGTATTACAAATAATTATCTTCTGTTCGTTTGTATCATCTGTACTAATCGTCCGTTTCCAATATCAATATGCAATTAAAAGAGATCCTGCGCATTACAACAGTAACATTATTATTATAAACCTTGGTCGAAATTTTAAGGGATATCCAGCATTACTCAATGACATTAAAGCTAATCCTGATGTTATAATGGCTGCTGGAACTAGAGAGTGTCTACCTATGCAGAATTCCGGAATAGGGATGGTCCCAAATTTCCAGGATAAAGAAGTTCGAATACCGGTAGAATTCATGCTTGTTGATTTAAATTTTCTGGAAACTATGGGGATAAGACTAGTTGAAGGACGTTATTTTTCAAAAGAATTTGGTAGTGACATGACTCAGGCTGCAATATTAAACGAAACAGCAGTTAAAAAGCTAGGAATAATAGATCCCATTGGTACAAAGTTTGGACCTTGGACAATTATTGGAGTTGTTAAGGATTTTAACCTTCATTCAATACATTCCGAGATCCCAGCTACTTTCATTTCTTTGACAGATATGTATATTGCGCAGATCGCAGTTCGCTATAAACCAGGAACTTTGAGTAACATTCTCCCAATAATAAAATCAGAATGGAAAAAGTATTCTCCAGATAGCAGCCCATTCGAATATCGTACAATAGAAGAACTTATTAAAAGCCTTTATTCGTCAGAAAAAAACTTAAGTATTTTAGTTACGATTTATGCAATTATTGCAATATTAATCGCAGCTTCAGGATTATTTGGGTTGACACTTTTTATCGCCAGAACAAGAACAAAAGAAATAGGAATTAAGAAAGTATTTGGTTGTTCAGGACAAGAAATAATTTATCCATTTCTACGAAGTAATTTCTATTTGGTACTCACAGCTGCTTTAATTTCTATTCCAATTGTACTTTATTTCATGATTAAATGGTTAAGTAATTTTGCATATAAAATCAGTATTAATTGGTGGGTATTCGTGGTAGCATTTATTATTGCTTCAATCATTGTTCATTTGACAGTTTTTTTATATTCTTATAAAGTGACCCGAATAAATCCAGTTAATGCCTTGAGATACGAATGAGTTTGACATGATTATTAAAAGCCTTATTCTCCTAAACTAGACTTTACAAAAGCCCTAACAGCTAATACATAAGGCTTCATACGGTGCGTAGAACCTAGTGATGAAGCCCTATATATTCAATACAGCAAAGCAAATTTATGTGATTATTATTTCATAATTTTATACTGACAAAAAACTCAGAAATAAAAGAAACAGATAATTAAACAGATTTTAATAGCGTAACGCTGTTATTCTTGCTCTGTAAAACCGCTAAAAATTGACATCCACAAGAATGATAGGCAATACGCTCACGGACGACGTGGGCTTTGCTTATTGTGGATGGGGTGCTTAGCGGTACCTACAGAGCTTTAAGATTTTAGTCCACGTCCTTTTTTTACTAATACTCGAACTTATGAAACTATTTAATAATACCAGAGATAAAATAAAAACAAGAAAATTGGGGCAATTAATTTTATTTGCAATTCTCCCCTTACTATCAATCTCACTTTTTGGGCAGAGGACACAGACGGTATCTTTTGAAGCCGATCAACGAAGTGTATATAAGCAGCCTATGCTGATTGGTAACAACTGGGATGCCATGTATGAAAATGGTTCTATACTTCAAATAAGAGGAGTAATTTCCATACAAGATAAAACGTTTCGTATTACCTACTCAAATGGAGCTACTCAAGAAGCTACCATTACTAAAAAAGAAATTATTGGTTCTTTTACGGATGAAAAAGGTATAGTACAGACCATTTATAGAGGCATCTGGAAGCATATACAAGAAGAAGCAAAACTTGTAATTACTGAAACAAAAATGAGCCAATGTTCATTTAAACTTTACTCACATCGAATTATTAATACCGGCGTTGTAATTGATGGAAAGGAAATAAAATTTGATGATTGGGAATGTTATCATGATATTATTACTTTTTTTTCTGGAGGAAAGTGTCTACAAGCTGAATTGAATCAAATCCCTTCAAATGCACGGCAGGAAATTAAAGATAAACAAAAAGCAAAAGTTGATCTTGAAACTGAAAAGAAAAAACTGGAGAAGATTGAAGCTAACAAAGAGATTAAAGCGCAAATTGAGGAGGAGAGAATTATTAAAGTACAGGCCGATATTGAAAGAAAAAGAGTTGAAGCAGAACAGCAGAGACAGTCAGATATTATAAACCGGACAAAAAATGCAGGAATAAGTTCAAAAGGTGATAGCATTATATGCAAATCTGGTAATCAGGGTGTCCCAACTGGATCAGGTAATTCAAAAGTGCGTGCTGAAGGTAGTGGTCTCGAAGACAGGGGCATATCATATGATCTTCGTGGAAGGGGTTTTCAGAAACTTCCTCCCCCAAAAAGTGATTATCATAGTGAAGGAAGGGTAGTAGTTGAGGTTAGCGTTGACAGGTCAGGTAAAGTTATTCAGGCCATCGCCGGGACGAAAGGCTCCACAACATTGGATGAATATCTTCTGATCATTTCAAAAGATGCTGCTTTGAAAACCATTTTTGAAGCAAAATCTAATGCTCCGGATGTCCAGAAGGGCACAATTACTTATAATTTTTCATTACAGAAGTAACCAACAAGTCATTTTTTCAATAGTTCCTAAACTGAGCATAACTTAATATGAAAAAAACAACAATCATTTTTGGGTTGATATTATTAGTTACAGCCTGCAGTCTTTTTGAGAATAAAGAGAAAGAAGCAATTGAAATTTGTCAAAAAGCAAAAGTTCAATTTGAAACTGACATCGCTTTAACAAGTCTTTTTCTAAATACATTGGGCCTTGATGAAAATGTAACATGGCTGGACTATGCTAATATGGTAGCAAAGAAAGACAATAATAAAAAATATGGCTGGAAAGCAAGAGCAACTGGTGAAAGAAATATTTATCTTGTTAGTTTCGTTGACCAAAACAACTGGGGACACAGATGGGAAGTTGATATTGAACAACAAATCGTAAAATATGTAGATTTGGATGCATATCTATGTAGAAAATATGGACTTTCAAGGTTTGACCCAAATGGAAATTTTCAAATCACAAATATTACAATAAACACATTAAAACTTGAAAAAAAGTACAGTTATTACGAAGAAAATAGGTCAAAAGAAATTGTTTATTTAATTAAAGCAAGCGTCGTAAATAAAACTGAAAAAACATTAACAGACGCATCTATTTCTGGAACATTGCAAGTGATTTTCAAAGACAAAACAATAGAAGGGGGTGCCGATTATGAAAGCGGGTTCAAAGTAGAAATATCAAAATCGAGACCGTGGAACCCTAACACCGTGAAGGATTTTTATTTAAAAACCAATGGTATAGAGGGAATCTATTTAAGCTATCAACCTGAATATATCTTTTTTGAAGTCAATTTAAAAGCTGAGGACCCTATCGGCTTTTCTTATGACAAGAGCATTGCAGAATACGACATTAAGAATCAATGGGGAATTTTACAAAATGATAACAAGAGTGACTTAAATAAAAATGATCATTAATTTATTTTTAAAAAAATAGTAAAACGAATAGGTTTATATTAAAATATATATTAATTTTAAGGCATAAATTACGTTATTATTAAAGTTTGATAAATAACTTAAGTTTATGCCAATAATACGTAGAAGTTTTCCCAAAAAGACTATCGGATATCTTAGGGTAAGTACTTTTGAACAAGACACGGATAAAAACGAAGCGGATGTACTGAGATTTGCTAATGATAAGGGATTAGGCCATGTTGAGTTTATCGCTGAAAAGATAAGTGGTACTAAATCTTGGAAGAAGCGCAAACTCTTTGATGTTGTTCAGATGTTAAATGCTGATGATGTATTGATAGTCCCGGAACTTAGCCGACTCGGTCGATCACTAGTCAATGTACTAGATGTTCTGAATGAGTTATCTAATAAGAATGTTCGAGTTTATTCAGTAAAAGAGGGTTTCCAATTAAATGGCGATGACATGCAGTCGAAAGTTATGCGCACCATGCTAGCGTTGTTTGCTGAGATTGAACACGATCTTATTGTTGCAAGGACAAAAGAGGGTATAGCCGCAGCTAGAGCAAAAGGCAAGTTGCTCGGTCGCCCACGAGGTATCGGAAAGTCCAGGCTTGATGTGCATGAGCCGGAAATTATTGCATTAATGAAAAATGGTTCACAGCGACAGTTTATCGCTAAAAGGTATGGAGTGACCCCAGCAGCTCTTTTGCATTGGCTAAATCGTCATGAGTTGAACAATATTGAAGCAGAACCGTGAGACTATGGAACAAATAGCATATTCATATATCAGATTTAGTACCAAGGAACAGAAAAAAGGTACTTCATTTAAAAGACAAGTGGAAGCCACCGAACAGTATTGTAAAGAAAAGGGCTATAAACTTGACAAGAAATTAACTTTTTATGATTTAGGTTTATCTGCCTTTAATGGGAAAAACCGTACAAACGGTGAATTAGGTCAATTCCTTGAAATGGTAAGAAATAATAAAGTACCAAAAAATTCTGTTTTGATTATTGAAAACCTTGACCGTCTCAGTCGTGAAGAAGTAGACGATGCCTATGATCTTTTTAGAAGTATCATTCGTGCAGGTATAACTATCGTAACTCTTCAAGATCGTATGGAGTACAGTAAAGAAAGCATGAAGGCAAATTGGACTCAGTTGATTATTTCCATAACTTATATGGCAAAAGCTTATAGAGAAAGTAAGGATAAATCAGATAGATTAAGATCAACATGGAAAATTAAAAGAAAAAGAATAAGTGAAAATAATAAGCTTACATCAAAAGCCCCATTATGGTTAATCCCTAAAAGAAAAAAGATTTCAGAAACAAGGTATATAACCACTGGTTTTGTACGAAATGAAAAAGCTTGTCACACGATTGAGTGTATTTTTAATATGAAAAAAGATGGTATCTATAATGAGAGAATTGCACAGGAATTGAACCAAATGGATGAAGAAACTGTATGGAAACCTCCCTATAATAAAAAGCGGAAATCTGAAGGTTGGAGAGGATCCTATATTTCAAAAATATTAAAGAATAGAGAAGCAATCGGGGAATTTACAGTATATGAAAAAATTGATGGTCGTCGTGTATCGATAAAAACAATACCTGATTATTTTCCTCATGCAATTTCTGAAAAACTATTTTATAAGGTACAAAAACTTATCAAAAGTAACGCTGAGATCAAAGGGAATTCTGGAGGCATGACAGGAAAGGCAAAAAATTTATTCAAAAATGTTGTCAAGTGTGGTTTATGTGGTAAGCCGATGCATTACATTGACAAAGGGCCACTACCAAAAGGAGGTATTTATTTGCATTGTGATTCATCACGTCGTAAAGTCAAGACAATAAATTGTATTGCAAAGCCAATTAGATATGAAGAATTTGAGCGATTATTCTTTGATAGTTTTGATAAAGAAACTCAAGAAATTCTATCAAAAATATTACATACTAACGATCAACGGGCAATCCGTATTAACCAAATTGAAGATGAAATATCAGCTAACAATATAAATATTAAGAAGTTAGAGGACAATATAACTGAACTTACGGAACATATTATGAAGAGGGCTGCACCTAAAACCAAGGAGATATATGAAAACGCAAATAGGAAGATGGTCTATGATATAGAGCTATTAAAAGATAAAAATAAGAATCTTGGTATTGAAAGCCAGTTACTTAAAGAGCAAGGTGAAGAATTAAAAAAGAATCGTGACCGGATCAAAGAAATTTATACCTTATTAAATTCGCTAACAGATGAACAGGAACTTATTGATACAAGACATAAATTGAATCTTGAAATCATGAAAATGTTTGAATGGATTAAAATTTATCCATTACAGGAACCATACCAGAAATACAAAGAAATTGAGCCAGGAATTCTTCAAATAATGGATAGCAAATTTATTGACAAAATAACCTACAAACTAAGAGGAGTAGAATTACCAAAGTGGTTCGGAGGAAAAGGATTCAAATCACATGGAGTTATACTATTAAAAAATCATGTTGATATAGGCGATGAATCTTTGGAAAGTCTAATTGAGAAAATGTAAATTTTGCATTTATGTATTTTTTACATTTTAATTAAAACCCTGTTAATAATAATCATTTCTGATACTTTGTTTTTTTGCTACCTTGCATTAGTAAATTAATCCTAATGCAACGCAAATTATTTAAGAATAGTAATTAAGCCTAAATAGTCGGGACTATTCTTACTACTCATTCTGGAATTCAACTAGATGCCTATATTTCAAATTCATTTGCATAATATATTAACTTTATTTATTTGAAATAGAAGTCTTTAAAACCATATATAATATTCTGATGATCGGACCTCCGGGTTCCGGAAAGACTATGCTGGCCAAACGGCTTCCGACGATCATTCCTCCGCTTACCCTCGAGGAAGCTCTCGAGACCACAAAAATCCATTCAGTCGCCGGAAAGATAGACGATCATACTGCGCTGATGACAAAAAGGCCTTTCAGATCTCCGCACCACACTATCTCTGATGTTGCACTCGTAGGCGGCGGTACTTTCCCTCAGCCCGGGGAAATAACATATGGTTATATAAAGGATATGTCTAACTTATTATATATCAATTAATAGATGAATTTATTATTTCGAAATTAGAGAGTATCGCCAAAATAGTTTTCTCACCCCGACCAATGACCAAGATTGCCCACTGTAATTCAAGTGATTACGGTGTGTTTTTTATTAGTGGTAAATAAAGTGGTAAATAAATATTATGATTTATTGCTTCTCCGGTTATCCCATCTGGTCTTCTGCCATTCACTTATTACACCTTCATTCTTACATTTTGAGCATTTCCAGTGGATTTCCTCTTTTTTGCCTAATATCTCACTACTAACCATTCCTTGACATCCCTTCTGAAAACACCGGATATCGGTTTGGGTTAATGTCTGGGGATTACTTTTGGTTGAAGTATCAACTACCAGTGCCATAAAACTTGCTAATTCTCTGGCTTCTTTTGGCATTTGCTTCGGAATGTTCCCGGATTCATCCAGGAAATGCTGCATATTAGAAATATACATATTCTTAAATGTATTTAAATATTGATATTATATCTTTTTCTCAATTTATTGAAATGGTTATTAAACATGGGCAAATTATTGTACTTGTCCCAAAACTCAGAATATGTAAGGCTATGAAATTCAATGTCTGTCTGGTTTTTCATTAAATCAGAAAATTCCATCAATTCATTACTGTGGTTATCATATTCTTTGAACTCGATTCGGTTTATGGGTGTCCAATAAATATAGACCAGCACCACTTTTTTAAGTGTCTTATGGTTATAATTTAGTAACCCTATAGCATGTTTAATCAATTGTGCAACGTCCAGATTTAATGTCTTTTTTTTGTAATGGACAATCAGAGAAAACCAGAAATCACTGAGATACGGTAACTTGTTTTGGTTGTATGAATCATTAAATTTTACTTTCTTCTTAACCAATAATTCGAGGTATTTCGATTCAAAAGCGATTAATACTTCATTATTTTCTATTGCAAAATCAAGATTTGGTGGTGTACCAGACAAACCTGTTTCAAGCTGGCGTTCATAATTTGCTTTATTGAAACCAGAATAACCAAGAAATTCAAAATCTTTAAGATGTTGTTTCACAATTGCAAAATTATTGACAGCCAAAGCGGATGACGAGTATATTGCTTTGAATTTACTGTCTAATTCATTTCCCCTGCCCTGTATTATATCATCATAGAAGAGGTCGGGAGTTACTTCGTCAATCAGATTATCAGAGGGATTCGATACATACCCATTTTCATTAATGAGATTACTATTTCTGACAATTTCCTTTTCAAAAAGTGCTCTTGTCGTCATATTATCTGATGGTTAGTTTTTATTATGTTTGTTCCAGTAGATTATTCAATTTGTATTACCCAGGCAAATTTATTATTTCTGCTTGTTTCCAGATATATTTTCATGTACTCTGGAGCAAATTTTGATATGAATTCTGTTAGACCTTGGAGTTCATGGTTTCCTTCTTCACTCTTTATTATGTCAATCTTACAAGCAAATAGTTTTAATATAAATGCCCCGAAGTAATCTTTTACGAATTCCGGGTAATTCTCAAAGTGTGTCAAAGTTATGCTGACAAGTCCATCAGAACTTCGATAGTACTTATAATCAGTATGAAATATATCATTAAACTGATTGAATACCAAATCTAATTCGTTTACTTTCATCGTGTCTATCTGTGATTGCAGCATGTCATCGATATCCAGTAGAACGCCATGAATTTCATCCAGACCAGCCATTTGAATTTCATCAACCAAAATTCGACTGTACTTCTTTTCAAGCAAATTTGCATCAATGATTGTATCATATAGTGGCTGATTTTTCTTGACGGTGAGAAACTCTTCTTCCCTACCGTACCAAACCAAAGTGTCACCATTTACCAATGGTTTTGTTTTCATGCTTAATAAGTCAAGAATCGGTGCGAGACAAAGAAAAAATATCCAACAATCGAATTTACATAATTACTGTGAAAACTCAAATGAGAAATATCAAATTAAGCGATTTAGGACATTCTGGAAGGTAAAGTGAAGAGAGATAATCTCTGTTGTGATTCTGAATTTTGGCTTCTCTTCGGTGGCTCTGTAGAAAGGTTGCATTTATATTAACCAGGAGTTAGTCAATTACTATTTGTCATGACGAAATCTACGACCAAGTATACCAAGACTTTAATTATAACTTCGTAATATTGTATTATGCAAATCCACAATAGAATATTTCATAATTTTATGGGATTTCATTCTTTAACCATATACCGAATTAGGTTTATAAAGATTAAATCAATAGCTGAAATGTTTTAAATTGGTAAAAGCTATATTGATAAAGTTGACAATTTTATGATTTTTAAAAGGAACTGATGTCTACAAAATTCTTTACCAATACTAATGAGCGTAGCTTGTTTGACAAGTTTACTGGGATAATTCAAAACATGAAAGATATATATGCCTTTCATGCAGTAGTTGGGTACTTCCGTTCTTCTGGTTATTTCGCTTTGCAGAACTATTTAAAGGATATCAAGAGTGTAAAAATATTGGTTGGTATCAATGTAGACCAAATGTTCGCTGATGCACAGAGAAAGGGTCTTATGTATTTTGGTGACGAAGGAAAAACTAAAGAAGAGTTTTTACAATGGTTCATCCAAGATATTAAAGAAGCAAAATACTCAGATGAGGTTGAAATTGGCATTTTAAATTTTATAAATGATTTGATTGAAGGTAGAATTGAAGTAAGAGCACATAATTCTAAAACACTTCATGCAAAATTCTATTTGTTTTTACCTGAACACCATAGTGAACATACAGATGGTTGGGTAATTATGGGGTCATCCAACTTGACAGAGGCTGGTTTGGGTATTAAAAAAACTCCTAACTATGAGTTAAACATAGCTCTGAAGGATTTTGACGAGGTTGAATTCACTAAAAAGGAATTTAATTCGCTTTGGGAGCATTCAACACCAATATTACCAGCAGATATTCAAAATTTCAAACAGAAAACTCACATCGGTCAATCTTTTACACCTTTTGAGTTGTACATTAAATTCCTTATAGAATACTTCGGTAAAAATATTGATTATGACCCTGATACAGTTGGTGATTTACCAAAAGTATATAAAAAACTTACTTATCAGATTGATGCTGTAAATCAGGGTTATCAAATGATTCTTGACCATAATGGCTTTTTCCTTGCTGATGTTGTTGGTTTGGGAAAAACGGTTGTAGCAGCGATGATTGCAAAAAGATTTTTAATTGCAAACGGTTCACTTAATACGAAAATTTTAGTTGTATACCCACCCGCCTTGGAAAAGAACTGGAAAAGTACTTTCCGGCTTTTTGGAATTGATAGACATACAAAATTCATTACAAATGGTAGGTTAGAAAAAATTGTTGATGGAAATGATTTAAATTATTGGGCAAAGGAAGATTATGATTTAGTACTTATTGATGAGGCACATCGTTATAGGAATCATACTTCTCAAGCGTTTAGTAATTTACAACGCATTTGTAAAGCACCAAGAAATGGAGAAGGAATGGTTCAAGGTTCTAAAAAGAAGGTTATACTGATTTCTGCAACACCACTTAATAATAGACCCCAAGATTTATATTACCAACTGTTATTGTTTCAGGATGCAAGAAGAAGTACTTTACCAGTTACTAATTTACAGAGTTTTTTCGGTCCTATTATTCGTGAGTACCGTGAAATATTGCATGAAGATAAGCCTGATTTAGAACGCATTCGTGAGTTATATTCTATTATTAGGGAAAAGATTATATCTCAAATAACTGTTCGAAGGACACGAAGGGATTTAAGAAACTACCCAAAATACATTGATGATTTAAAAGAGCAGGGAATTGAATTCCCAGAAATATCAACGCCACGACCCAAGTATTATGAACTTGATGCAAAACTCAGTAAATTATTTTACCATACAATTTTTTATTTAACTGACGATGATAAAATTAACTATCACCGTTATCAAGCCATTAGACATCTTAAAGAAGACTTACGGGAAAGATATTATGACCAAGCTATTTTAGTTTCTCAATCATTAGCAGGAATCATTAAAACAATGATGGTTAAAAGACTTGAAAGCAGTTTTAAGGCTTTTAAAATATCATTAGATAATTTTACCACGGCTACTGGTAGAATGATAGATATGTTTGATAAAGGTAAGGTTCTTATTGCTCCAGATTTAAGAGTCAATGATTTACTTGAGAAAGGTTCAACTATTGAAGAACTTGAGGAATTGATAATGGAAATGAGCATCGAAAATCCTCGAAATAACGTATTTGCTCCTGAAGATTTTGACAGTGATTTTATTCAAGGACTTCGTAAGGACCATCTATTATTAAAGGATTTGGTAAAAGAATGGACCACAGTTGAGCAAGACCCAAAGCTGGATGCCTTTTTTAGTGCATTAAAAGATGAGTTACTAAATCATCAAATCAATCCTACGGGTAAACTTATAATCTTTACAGAAAGCACAGACACAGCAGATTATTTACAAGACCAAATCGAAGAAAAACTAAAGATAAAAGTTCTTAATGTTTCTTCTGAAAATCGTAAAAAAACTTTTGAAATAGTACAGGAAAATTTTGACGCTAACTATATAGGGAACAGAAAAAACACATATAATTTATTAGTAACGACAGATGTTCTGGCAGAAGGAGTCAATTTACATAGAGCAAATGTGATAGTAAATTACGATACTCCATGGAATGCAACCAGGTTGATGCAACGTATTGGAAGAGTGAATAGAATTGGCAGTGAAGCAGGCGTAATTTATAGTTTCAATTTTTATCCCTCACAACAAGGCGATGAAGAAATAAAACTATATAGCAATGCCTTGGTGAAGTTGCAAGGATTTCATAGTGCTTTCGGGGAAGATGCACAAATATATACTCACGAAGAGTTACTGGAAGAATTTGAGTTATTTAAAGAGGGAATGCCCAGTGACGAAGACAAAAGACTTTACTATTTGCGGTTTATACGTGAATTTAAAGATGCGAATCCAAAGGAATTCAAACGCATTAAACTGTTCCCATTAAAAGCACGAACTGGACGAAATATCAAGAATTCAGATAAAGTTGAATTAAAAAATAATACAGTTGTATTTCTTAAATCTCCATATAAATCGGAGTTTTACCAAGTCAATACTGATTTAAAGGTTTATTCTATTACATTTTTGGAAGCCGCAGAAATATTTTCATCAGAGACAAAGGAGCCATCATTAGGATTACCAGAGACGCATTACAAACAAGTCCAGGAAGCGTTGAAAATATTTGACAAAGACTTTTTAGGTTCAAATACTGAAGTAATCACTCCAACAGATAAAGCAGATGCTATTTCGGCTCAAGCAAAGAAGTTTTTACGGGATATGAAAGGGATTACTAATAGAAATGATGTTAAATCCGTTTGTGAGAATTTATCTTCTTTAGTAGATAAAGGAACATTTACCCCATTGCCAAATGAGATAAGAAAACTCAGACAACAAATTGATAAACGCCAAATTACTTATGGTCAAGCTGACAACCTATTAATTGTGATAGCAAAGAAATATGATGCTTTAGAAAACATTGATAATGAAGAAAATGGTCTATATAAACAAATTGATGTGAATATTGCTCCTGAAATTGTATTATCCGAAACATTTATTGACTAATGGACAAAAGATTATTCCAGCATACAATTCTTGAGGAAACATATGAGCCTAATAAATGGAAAGAGGTTTTGCAAACTTATTTTGGGGTTAAAAGGTTTCTACAAATACCCCAACAAATATTACTACCTGCAAATGATTTGGCTGAAGTAGCATTCGAACTTGGAAGTTTTGAAACAGTTGATGACCGTTTGATAGGCATTTATGAAGTTTTATTGAACCAAAGCGCCTGGATTGGCAAAAATAGGGTGGGACTTAGAAATTTGCTTCGCTGCGTTTATAAATATGACGTGGACGGAGCATTAATTGTATTTGTCCAAGGGGATAAATGGAGATTTAGCTATGTCAGCGAAATCAGAACAGAGGAAGGTAAAAAACAAACCGAACCCAAAAGATATACTTATCTGTTTGGGAAAGGTGAAACTTGTAGAACCGCAGCAGACCGTTTTGATAAACTTCAAGGAAAACAAATCTATTTGAATGATTTATACGATGCTTTTTCTGTAGACAAACTAAATAAGGACTTCTTTAAGACCTATAAAGAGTTTTTTGAAAAGTTCAGTTCTCATTTAGCAAAAGAGCCACAATATAGAAAGCTGTTTTTGAATTCAAGTAAAGAACTGGGAAAGGGGTGGAAAGATGATAAAGCAAAAGCTATTCGTGATTTTGTTAAAATTTTACTTGGGCGAATTGTATTTCTTCAGTTTCTTCAAAAAAAAGGATGGATGGGAGTTCCTTCTACAACTATGGATTGGAAATATGGTGACTCTAAGTTCCTACAGAATCTATTTGCTAATTCTTCCAATAAAGATAAATTCCATAGTTCAGCATTAAGAACACTGTTTTTCAAAACTCTAAATACAAAACGCCCTCACGATATTGCTCCAATTGAATTGGGTAAGAATATTAAAATACCATATCTAAATGGTGGATTATTTGACCGAGATATTTCTTTTGAGAACAAGATTGATTTTCCAGAGGATTATTTTAAAAACTTACTCGATTTCTTTGAACAATACAACTTTACAATTGATGAAAACGACCCATATGACAACGAAATAGGTATTGACCCAGAAATGTTGGGACACATATTTGAAAATCTGTTGGAAGAAAACCGTGAAAAGGGCGCTTTTTATACTCCCAAAGAAATTGTTCATTATATGTGTCAGGAGAGTCTAATTGAATACTTGCATACCAATTTACCACATGATAATAAAGAAGATATTGAAGCACTTGTAAGAAGTAATGAAGTGACTAAAAACTTTGCACAATATGCAAAGGTCAATGAAATAAATAATATACTTAAAAGCGTAAAAATTTGCGACCCCGCTATTGGTTCTGGTGCGTTCCCAATGGGACTTCTCAAGGAAATTTATGAATGTCGAAGGTTGTTATATGGTCATCATAGAAGTAGTGAACCCTTTGACCCAGCACAAATTAAGAAAGAGATTATTCAAAATAATATTTATGGTGTTGATATTGAGAATGGTGCCGTGGAAATAGCAAGATTGCGATTTTGGTTGGCTTTAGTTGTGGATGAATCTATTCCACAACCCCTTCCAAATCTTGACTATAAGATAATGCAAGGCAATAGTTTGTTGGAACGATTTGCAAATATCGAACTGAATAGTTTATTATATGCAGATGATAATAATTTTGAAAAAGAAAAACAATTATTATTAGGTGAAGGATTTACATCATATGATTCAGTTAGGAATTTGGCTTTTACAAATGCCGACAAAGAACAATTGTATATTCTTATACAAAAATATTTCGACCCAGATAATTTGGAGTTAAAGACTGGCGAAATAATTGAGAAAGCAGGTGTAAAGAAAGAAATAAATGATATTGTTGATGCAAAAATTCATTCTCTTGTAAGCGGCAATCTACAATGTAGGAAAATTGGCAAATAAGGATGTAGGAAAAATAGCAATTAAGAATGTCCCTTTTCCAACTTCAAACATATATAAAAAATTCAAAGAACAAAGGCTCAATTAAAAATGGTTTTCCGGTTTTGTAATCGATAACTTTTCCCGGATAACCTTACTACCTCACATCTATACAGTATTCTGTCCAGTAAGGCTGTTGCAATAACTTCATCATCAAGCATTTTAACCCAGTCTTCAGGACTTTTATTTGTAGTCACAATAAAGGAAGCCCGCTCATGCAGATGATTGATAAAATTAAAAAGCTGTACTGCTTGTTTCTTTTCCAGGGCAAACATCATAATATCATCAATGACGAGCAGATGAGCTTTGAGAAGCTTATTGTACTCAATAAGGGCTGATCTGGTGATATCTTTCATAATAAGGGTTTCATTGATTTGTTCCATTGACCGGAAGTAAGCTTTATAACCTTTTTTCAGGGCCTCATTACAAAGGCCGGATGCAATAAATGTTTTTCCGGTTCCGGAAGGTCCCATCAATACGATGTTAAAATTTTGCTCCAACCACTGGCATTCTTTCAACTGGTTTAATTGTTGTTTGCTGACACCATTTATAAACGAGTAATCGTAGTGATCCAGGTCATGATTGACTGGCAGTTTTGCTCCTTTATTCCTTCGTTCCAGGTCACGTTGGCGTCTCTGGCCGAGTTCGGTTTCCAGGAGTCTTAATGAAAAATCCAGATAGCTGCATTTTTCTTCCGATGCGGTTCGGATCAGTTCTTCTGCCTGGTCCTGTATTGCGCTTAACCTGAGTTGGCTTGCATATTCCTTGAGAGTTTGTGTTTTTGTTTCCATAGGCTTAGTTCATTAATGATTGATAATCTGATATGTCACTTTTATTAGGTATGATCTTATGGGCTGTCCGATTTATAGTATCAATAAAAATAGGTGGATTAATGGTAGTTTCCTGGTTCTGCCGGGAATGAATCTTTTTTACCACACTTTCCAGATCCGTTGCCCGGTAAATTCTGTTCTCGATACAAAAAACCAATGCCTGGCTCATTACCTGCATGTCATAGATATTGGTAAGCTTTTTAATGTGCTGAAGCTGATCCCTTATGTACCGAGGCTTATCATGACGTATCTGCAGAAGATATTCTCTTATCTGATCAGGATTATTGAAACGGCAGGACAACTCTTCTATTAATTGATCAATGCCTGAAGAGAAGTCTCTTTTATAATTGTTTCCACCTATTATTTTCCCTTTCCCCGTGTAAAGCTTGTGCGACGCAATTTTGTTGTTACCGGCATCATAAATGATCAGCCGTTCATCGTCAGTTACTTCAGTCCAAACAGTGGTACACGGTGGTTTGTATGTCCCCACAGGGACCCGGTAAAAGTTGGACTTAAAAGAGATTGTATTGTCTTTCCTTACATTATAACTCCGTAACACAGATTCCGGTTTGAAAGAGTCTGTAACAGGCCTTAAAGAGGCTTTCTCAATGAGCCATTCCTGATAAGGTATCTTATGTGTGGAAGCATGAACTTTTGCATTGGCTGTGCGGCTGAGCCAGGCCATGCACTGCCCGTTCAGTGTATCTATATTAACAAAGGTTCTGCCACGCAGAAAATTGTATTTGACATACTTTACAACGTTCTCTATTTTACCTTTACTCTCAGGATCTGATTTCCGGCAAAAATATAAATTAAATCCCCTGTAATCGGCATATTTGCGGAAGGCTTCGGTTAATATTAAATCTCCTTTATTTTCATCAACAAGAAGCAATGTATCCTGATCATAAACGATTTCCAGGGTAATCCCCTCCATGAACCAAAAAGCTCTGTCATGAGCGGCTATGGCAGAAAGTGTTGTGAAGGGGCTTTCTGAGAACCATACATACTTATACCTTGAGCGGGATAGTACCATACATAAAAAATAGATTTTCTTGCGTTTACCTTCTTCGGTTGTCATGTTATACTCACCAAAATCTACCTGTGCCTGTTTCCCATACGACAACTCGTCTGTCTGTGTATAATCTCTGTGATTGAAAGGCTTTGGTATACCATGTTTATTCCGGACATAAAGTACAAAGTTGAAGACTGTCTTGGCGTTTACATTGGTAAAATCTTTAAAGTGTTCCTTGAGCCAGTCATGTACCTGAGCCGCCGAAGCGTCCTGGCAGCCTTCCAACCTGCCCTTCACAAAATCTTCATAAGGGGCCAGTATTTTATGCCGGGTGTATTGAACCTCCAGAAAATCCTCGTACTCCTGTTCGCTCATTGCAAGATATTTTTTAACGGTTCTAAAGTCCAAAACAAGGTGTCTGCTTATCTGAGCAGTTTTCAAACCTTCTCTTTTTAATTTGTGTACTTCAAAATACATAATCAACTTTTGCATTAATTTTCTCATGAGATAATTGCTGTTAGTTAGTTTATAGAATTTAAAATAAACCAATTGCAGCAATTATCCTGACAAACCAGTAAATCAATCCTGATAAGTATTGATTTACTTTTCACAAAAATGTTTCAAGGGAAAAGGGAAGGATTTTAAAAACCTACATTCTTATTTGCTAAAAAACCTACATCGCTAATTGCTAAAATACCGACATTACTATTTGCCAAAATACCGACATTGTTATTTGCCATTTACATCTCTTGTTTTAAAACAGCAAGATAAACTTAAAAGAGACATTAATAACGTTGAATCCAATTGGAAGTATGCAGGTGTAAGAGAATTAGAGATACTTAACCACAAAACAAAAGAGTTTAAACAATACCTTAATTGGAAAAGTCAATTAGAGCATCTTAGCGAGGTTGA
This sequence comes from uncultured Bacteroidales bacterium, assembly GCA_963789985.1. Lineage (GTDB taxonomy): Bacteria > Bacteroidota > Bacteroidia > Bacteroidales > VadinHA17 > LD21. The sequence continues at coordinate 27,117 of CAWBNA010000011.1, forward strand.
AAATAAGCTGATTAAACTGCAAAAAACGGATGCCAGACCATATTTCTTATGGCATTTATGGTTTAAAGATGTTTTTGATAATGATGGATTTGACATCCTAATTGGTAATCCACCTTACATTCAATTGCAGAAAATGGGGAATGATGCAACTGAATTGGGCAATGCCAATTACGAAACATTTACCAAAACTGGTGATATTTATTGTCTGTTTTATGAACAAGGCATGAATCTATTAAAGCCAAACGGAACGCTATGTTATATTACATCAAATACTTGGATGCGTACAAAATTCGGAGAGGTAATGCGGAGATATTTTGCAAAGAAAACTAATCCAATTAAACTTCTAAATTTTGAAGACACCAAGATTTTTCAAGCTGCCACAGTAGAAACAAATATCATTTTAATTAAAAAAACCGTGTTTAAAAACTTACTGAAGGCTGTAGCAGTGAAGACAGATTACTCATTAGGCACATCAATTGTTGAATATTTCAATAACAACTTAATCGAATTATATGAATTACCAGTTCCTAATGAAGGTTGGATAATTTTATCGAAAGAAGATTTTGAGATTATGAATCTGATTTCCAAAAAAGGAAAAACGTTGAAAAATTGGGATGTTGAAATAAATTTTGGATTTAAAACTGGATTTAATGACCCATTTTTTATTGACGAGAAGAAACGAAAAGAATTAATTCAAGAAGACCAAAAAAGTAGTGAAATTATAAAACCTCTCCTGCGTGGGAGAGATATTAGAAAATTTGCCTATACTTTTAATAATGAATATGTTATATTCGCACATAATGGATATAAAGAATATTCTAATGATGGTATTAAAGTAGTTCCAAGGATAAATATTGAGGAAGATTATGTTGCAGTTTACAAGCACTTGTTGCAATATAAGGACCAGAATTCGCCACTCGCTCAAAAAAACAAAGATGGTACATGGCATACTTTAATAGATAGGGCAGACAGTGGAGACCATTGGACAAATTTAAGAGATTGTGCATATGCTAATTCATTTGAAAAACCAAAACTAATTTGGCTGGGGATAAGCGATAAGCCAGCTTTCGCATATGATGAATCCCATTATATCACAGCACCAGCAAATCTTATGACTGGTGCCAATTTAAAATATCATCTTGGTATACTTAACTCAAAAATAATTGAATGGTATCTTGATAAAATAACATCATCGACTGGGCAAGGTACAAATCAGTGGAAGAAAATATATGTGGAACAACTTCCAATTCCTGATATTCAAGATAATCTGCATTCTATTAGAATCGAACGAATTGTCGATTATCTTTTATATTTAAATAATGATTCTAATCCACAAATTAGTTCCTTTACAGACAACAATACTATCTCTAATTTATTCGAAGAAGTTTTAAATATGATGGTTTACGAATTGTATTTTGAACAACAAATGATAGAATTAGATATTGATGTATTCAAGTATATTGATTTAGAAATAGTATTCAAAGATATTAACATCTATTCGTCAGAAGCTGATAAAAAAGAAATACTGAGTCAAGTCTACAATTATTTACTTGACAAAGAAAATCCTATTCGCAAAAACATAATACTTTCAAATATAAAAAGTCCTAACATTATTGCTCGGATAAATGCATCTACACATTAAATCATGCAAAGAATTCAAAATATACAAGTCAATAATTTCAAGTTTTTCAATGAATCAATGCCAATTAGCATTGAGGGGAAGAATATTTTATTATATGGTGAAAACGGAAGTGGCAAGTCGTCAATTTACTGGGCATTGTATACTCTTCTTGAATGTGCTAATAAACAACGCACAAGTGAAATCCAAAAATATTTTGATACAAAAAACGAAGCCAGCTTGGTGAATATTTATGCACCCAAAAATGCACAAGGAATTTCTGACAGTTTTGTGAAAATTTCATTATTGGATGGTCAAATATTCGAGATAAGCTATAATGATACCTCAATCAACACAAATCAAGATGCCAAAATTAGCAATTATGTTAGCGATTTTTTAAGTTACAGATTGCTCCAAAGGACTCATAATGTAAAGCATAGTTCTGAGATTGATATATTTCCGGTTTTTGAAGATACAGTCCTTAGTTATCTTCAATTTGCGCCAGTAAATTGGCTATATCCGGATACAGCAGCCACTGTTCAAGTTATTAATGCTGGAGAAATGTGGAACATTATTAAAAGTGGACCGCAAAAATCATATCCAAGGAAAAATGGTAATAGGGATTCATATCCATTAAAATCACGACATAAAGCTGCCTACAATGAATTTAAAGGTGTAGTAGAGGGATTTAACAATGGTTTATTATCTACAATCGGGGCAATTAACCAAAAAGCAAATCCAATCTTACAAAATAAACTCAAATACAATATTTCATTTCATCTTGAAGTAATTAAGAAAGAAGACTTCGAAACCTCTGAAAATCAATATCATCAACCGAAATACACAATTAAACTTATTATTGATGATTTCAACCACAAGGGTGCAGTGGTTGTTAAACCACAGTCATTTCTTAATGAAGCGATATTGTCTGCGATTTCCTTATCAATTAGATTAGCAATATTAGAGCTGAGATTACCAGATTCATTAATAAAAATTTTAGTATTGGATGATTTATTAGTGAGTTTGGATATGACCAATCGTGATAGAGTTACCAAACTTATTTTGAATGATTATGCTTGGTGGAATGATGATACCGAACAAAACCCATTAAGACAAGACAAAGGACATCAGACTTTTATTTTTACTCATGACCGTTCCTATTTTACATTTGTAAAACATGAAATTGATAATCTTCCAACGCATAAAAAGAATAATTGGAAAATAATTGAAATGTATACTGATGATATTGACGAAAAGATTCCCGATGACTTTGAAAAACCGAGAATTTTTGATTATGAAAATGAGTTAATGACTGCCATAAAACACTATAGAAACCATGATTATCCTTCAGCAGCAAATTATTTTCGTAAATATTCAGAGAATATCTTAGAGTGGTTGCCAGATTATTGTTGGAAGGATATAAATAAAAAAAACAAAGATTCTGCAAAAATGAACTTGGGTAATATTATCGATAGCGGGATATCATTCTGGAATTCATTTGGGATTGATGTTTTGGAATATAAGGAACTTCGAAAATTTGTCGGTATTTTACTTAATCCTTTATCCCATGCAGATGTTGGTGTTGAACGTTACAAAGAAGAAATTAAGCAGGTTGACACGTTACTAAAAGCAATTGATAAACTACATTCAAATTCAAGCTATAAATCATTAGTCAGTGGTGGAGAACTTATTCAGATAAGAATTTATAATCAACCAACAATCCAGACTTTTGTTGCAGAATACTTGTTAACGTCCAGCTTTTACCATATAGTCAAAGGCTCAGTACCAGAATTTTCTTCATTCAGTGGCGAGTTAAAAAGAGTTTTTGCTATAAAAGATGACGGCTCAATAACAGATGACCATCTTCTAAATGGTAATAATAAAAATATGCATGAAAATTACACGGAATTTTGCAGTAAACCAGGGATAAAACTTCCAATAGTTCAAGATTGGCATAAGTTTTTATATAAGGTGGATGGAACACAGGTTATTACATTAGTGTAATCATATTTAATTTGTTATACTACTTGAATGGATAATTTTATAACTGTGTCGCACAAAAAAAATAGTCATATTTTCCTGGACCAAGAAGAAATGGATTATTGACAGTCTCTTTCTTAAATAAAAGTTGTTGCAAAAGAACCGTTATGCTATGCAAAACGAAAATTTCATAAATGATAAGTTCACAATAGATGAACTCTTTAGACGTAGTTGGAATCATAGAAAAAGTGAAGCGTTTATTAAGTTTTTCAATTTCATAGCAAGGTTTCATCATTATTCGAGATTTAACACTATGCTGATATACTCGCAAAATGAATGTGTCACTTTTTTTGGTGGAGTGTCATTCTGGGAAAAGAAATTTAATAGAAAAGTCAAGGCAAATGCAAGACCATATGTCATTCTTGCCCCGATGTCTCCAGTGATGTTGGTTTACGATATTATGGAAACTGAAGGTGCAGATAGTCCAGAAGTCTTCCTGGAAAAAGGTCTTGGCGAAAAACTATTTGAAGTTAAAGGAAGTATCAATCCCAAAACGCTTGATTATGCAATTTATACTGCAGAATCTTACGGAATACCAGTTAGACATAAACCTCTCTCTTACTTTAAGGCTGGACACGTGACAACAATCAGGAAAGGATATTTGGAAATCTGTTTAAAGGAAGATATGGGTATTGAACAGAATTTAACCATTTTATTACATGAATTGGCACATTTATTTCTGGGACATACTGAACATATGGAAATTGTTCAGAATTCAACGAACAAAAGAATTACCCTGCCCATGAGAGGAGACCTACCACAAACATTAGAAGAATTAGAGGCGGAAACAGTAAGTTATTTAATAAGTAAGAAACTTGGATTAGAAACCCGTTCAGCAGAATATCTCTCAGGGTATATTAAAAGTCCTGATGATTTACTTCGCTTTAGTTATGAGACTGTTATAAAGGTGGCTGACAAGATTGAAAAGTTATTTATCAAGGAGTTCCCAAAAAGAAAGTCGGATGAAGAGTCAATTAATCCATTGTTATTTTGACTTTTAGACTGTCTGGTTAGTTTTAAAAAGATTTTATACTATGAATGATGAGATTTATACCTCTTTATTTCGATTATAAGAAGTGACAAACAAATCTACTAATGTTCTACAGTCAATTTAAATAATGCATTACTTCTTCTTTTGCTTCACAGGATTATCTTGCTCTTCTTTATTTGATTCCTTTTCCAAATCTTTAAGCCAGGGTAGAAATCGAATATTACCAAGGACAGGGTCTTTAAGGTCAGATATATCAAATAATTTTTCCCTTTTCTCTCCCGCCAACCATTTCAGAAAATTAAGGTTCTCACTTACAGGGTCTTTAAGGTCTTTTTCAGTTTTTGCTTTTTCTTCTTGCTTTTGTCCTTGACTGTATTTGAGGGCAGCACTTGAGAGGTCGATAAGGTCAGCATTCCTTTTTTCCAATTTATTTATGATGACAGATAATGCCATTGCTGTCTTAACCACTTCATTATACTTTTGAATCAATTCCCGGTTTTCCCTACGCAGGGTTTCTATTTCCGATTCATCAGTAATAAACATATCCCCTTTACCCAAAAAGACATACAAAGGATTCACATTAAGATTCTTTATCAAACCCAGTACAGCTTTGGTTGACAAAAGACTTTTTCCTTCAATTGTGTTGTACAATTGCCTTGTTGTTGTATAACCAAGAGCCTGTGCAATTTTGGTTGTTTTCATACCCTGACCTTCGAGGGTTTGAATAATTCTGGTAAGATTTTCCTTTAAATCAATATTCATCATATATGTATCTTATTACTGCAATATTACATATAAACATAATATAATGCAAATAAAACTCAGATATAATAAATTATATTACTTTAAAATATAATTCCAGTGCAATAATATCATCTATAAGTCTATTAAACAATAACATAACATTAATAATAATTATAATAAGCAGTATATCACAGTATTAAAAATTTATATGTAAGATATAATGCTTTACTATGTAAATTAAATGGCTATTATTGTAACATTTCCATTTTTTCTTCGTATAATTGCACAGTTTTGCTGACGAACTATTTCTTTTAATACGAAGAACTGCCAGCAAACATAAATACACAAAGGAACACAACTTATAAAATCAACGGCAGCCAGACAACTGCCAAAGGATTTAGAAAACGAGGTTGGGGTTAGTGTGTGGTTTATGTTTGCTGGTTTTTTGTTTTGGTGAAATGGATGTTTGAAATAGTTTGAATTATTAATATAAAAAGTAAAAAAATGGCAAGAAAACAAGTTTTTATTGAGTATGATGCTTCAGAAGAAGCACCAGAAGCAACACCAATTGAAGCTATTGCAGAAACAGCACCAATTGAAGCTACTGCAGAAGAAGCATCAGAAACAACACAAATTGAAGCTACTGCAGAAGAAGCACCAGAAACAACAGCAGTTGAAGCTACTACAGAAAAAGCACCAGAAGCACCCGCAACTGAAGCTACTACAGAAAAAGCACCAGAAGCACCCGCAACTGAAGCTACTGCAGAAAAAGCACCAGAAACAACACCAGTTGAAGGTATTGCAGAAAAAGCACCAGAAGCACCCGCAAATGAAATTGCTGTGGAAGAAGAACCAGTAGAACCAGAAACTGGTATGAAGAAGCATAAGTACAACATTCTGCCAGAAATGACGGTGGAAGAATCTGCAGCACTGAAAGCAAGCATACAAAAAAATGGGTATGATAGATTAAACTTTCCTATCATGGTAACTGCCAGTGATGGTGGTGATGTAATTGTCGATGGTTGGAATCGTTGGAAGGTATGTCAAGAACTTAACATAGTACCTACTTTCAAACGATTTAAAGGTACTGATGAAGAAGTGCTGGAATTCATTATGAAGACCAATACCAGAAGAAACTTGACACCTGAACAGTGGGCAGTACTTGCTGTACAAAATGAAGAAATACTACAAACTATAAGAAAACAAGTTGAAGCAGAAGCGAAAGAAAATCAAGTTAAAAATCTTGCAAAAGGCGATAAATTCACCGTTACCACCTTAGTAGGTAACGGGAAAAAGGATAAGCACAAAAATGAAGCAAAAGCAAAAGTTGCTAAAAAGGTTAATACCACGCCAAAATTGCTTGCTGCAGTAGAAAACCTGAAAGAAGAAAATCCTGAAGAATTTTCAGAAATGGCAGATGATATTTTGAAAGGTGAAACCACCATAAGGAAGATTAAGGCTGGCAAAAAGAAAGCAGCAGCACTGGTAACAAAAGCAGAAAGTATTAATGTAGTTGCAAGTCCATCAGAACCTCAGGACAATGTAGACACTGACAATGAATTGACTGATATAGAGATACTACAAATGGTAAAGAGAGTGAAAAATGAAGTATTCAGTATTGCAAAACTCATTACGAAAGGGGAAATGGATAATGAATCTATCGAAATGAACCAACGGCATTTTGAAGCAATTGAGAATCTTCAACTTGATTTAGGTATCAGATTAACTGGGTTTAAAAAACAGAATTATGAGAATATTAACATAACCAAAACACAAGACGGGAGAAGCAAGGAGACTGCCAAGGCAATGTTGAGCAATTGAGTTGTATGTGTTTAGAGTTATGTTTGACGGCTTTTTTATTTGGGATTTATTAATAATTAAAATGTTATAAAAATGAGAACAAAAGTTTTACAATCAGAAATTGATGCAATTATGACCGATGAAAATATAATGTCAAGTTTGCAGCATGAAAAGAATCATCTTAAAAAGTTGATTCAGGAGAATAGAATTCTTGCATACAGAATTTGGGCAATTGACCATGATTATTGTGCCCGCACAGGAAGTGAAATTCATGAAGCGTCTTATTCTAAAGGAATACTTACACATCAATACCTGAAAGGGAAAAAAGTATTTCGGGTTAAAGTTGGAGCACTAAAGCCAAAAGGTGGTTTTTCAAAAGCATACGTAGTGGACATCCCACTTGGAATATTAAGATAATAATTAAAATTCAAATTAATCATTATTATGAAAACAATTACCGATGAGGATTTAAGACCAACTCCTTCAACTTACCAGGAAAGAGTTGCAAAGGAATTCTGTACTAAAAATGGCAGAGAATTGCAAGAATTTGCAGACTTGGAATTTGCTTTTGATAAAGATGGTATAACAATTTACGTTGTATGTGCAGACGGTCTGGTATCAATAAATGAAAGCAACTTTATTAATTGAATGGAATAATGATTAAAATCAGCAGACAGCAAAGACGAAAAATGCATCGTGATATGGGCAATAATAAATGGTATGTAAAAGATTGGCAAGCCATGAAATTCCTACGCAGGGAAAATGATGATACTGGGACAGGTACAGTTGACATCTATGCCAACAATTTGTATACGTGTATAATGAGAAATAATCAACCAGGCATTACATGGCTATCAATCAAGAGAATTGACATTGCTCCAATTCATAACTGGCAGCATCTGCAGCAAATTAAAAATGACATCTGTGGCGAAGAAAGAGAAGCAGTTGAATTGTACCCGGCAATGTCAAGAATTGTGGATTGTGAAAATCAATATCATATATGGGTTTGTCCTGCCGGTCATATTCTTGATGTTGGCTTTAAAGACAGATTGGTAAAGATATAAGCTTAGAAAATGAAAACGATAGACTGAAAAGCAAGAATAGTTATAAACTACTCTGCTTTTTTATTTGATAATGATTAATCATGCTATCAGTTTTGTTTCAACCCAATTCCGTACATATTGCGTTTCTCAGTTTCCTTTGCTTCACCACAGACGTTTCATTTTCGATAGGTTCAGCCGACTTTTCGGCTTGTGGTATTTCATTTTCCCAAAATGCATTTCTGAAGACATTAAAATTTTGCTCATACATAGAAGTCAAAATAATTAAGTGTCAGTATATCAGACAAATCCAAAATTATTTAAAAAAAGTCTGGCATTTGTAAAAAAATCACTATATTTTTGTGCCTCGATGCGTACTTGAATACGCAATCCCAATGTAGAAGTGCCTTTAAGCACAACCCCAATGTAGCGTGCAAGAACACGCAAACCCCACTGGAAAATCATTTAATGTAATTAACCCATGCAGGGTACCCATGTAAATATTCTCACTCCTTTGGAGTTCTAAATAATTCATTGGCAGTAGCCTGAGTCAATTGTTAAAAGGGATGGCAAAAAATAATTTTATTAATACAATTAAAAATATGGTAACACATATTGAATTGAATCCGGAATGGATTCTAAGCGAAATACCGGATTCGCTTTATGCGGACGGTAATGGTAACATTAGTGTAGATACCTACACACATAGTGATGCCAGTTGGATTAAACTGGCACTTGACACACTTTGCATCAACTTTAGAGAAAATGAATTTGGTGAGGGTGAAATGACATTTGTCGATATTGAATTTCGTATCGATGACTTAAAAAATAATTGTCCAACTCTTTATAAAAAGATGAAGGCGATGGACGCAAAAAATAAAGTTTATAAAAACACAAATTTAAATTAACATGGCAGCGAATTTAAAGAATGCTAAATACCCTTCACAGAAAGGTCTTAGCGAAGCAAAATTAAAAGAAATTAAGTACATAGAAAGGTACCTTAAAAATTATGTAGAGGTTAATGGGAAATTTGAGAATACTCTTATAAATTCTAAAAAATATAAGAAACCAGATTTCGAAACACGTATGCTCATGCTTACTATAGATTTCATTAAAGAAGAAGAGTTCACTCTTGATGAGTTGTATTATATCTTCTTTTATGAGAAATTCTTCGCTATAAACGATTATGAATTCCTCGAAAAGCAAAAAAACAAATCTTTTGAAATCATTAGAAATGTGGAAGGCTATGACAAAGAAGATTTTGCACGGATTAAAAGCAAAATTGAAACTATGAACCCAATCTTATATGGATTAACTCAATACCTTGTCTGTATATCTTATATTTTCTATGATGATGAAAATAACGATGAAATTCGCCCAGAGATATTCAAAGATTCATACAAAAATCAGGCATCATGAAAAACAGCACGAAAGATTTTCTAAAGACGCTTGAAAGCAAGACATCAATTACAATTGATTGGTCGAATCTCAAACCCACAGAGAAGTATGTCCAGGCAAATAATCAGGCGGTTGAATTAGATACATTGGGTATAAATAGTGGAAGCCTTATAATGTTAGTATACTCTTGTGGTTGCAAAACCTGTAAAGAGGTTATGGCTATGCAAATTTTTTATGGTTTAGGTGGCTCAAAATCAGTTGATGCTGAGAATATCAAAAAGGAGATTAAAAAAGTTGCACCCGGAACTAATATTGTGGTATTTAATCTGCTTGACCTTAAATCAATTGTTTAATGATTTACAGAATTTATTAAGTATTTATATGAAATTGAAGGTAACCCTTTCAATTATGGTTGCAGGTGGGTTAGACATGAGCGTTACCACCTGTGACCTTCTTAAAGAACGCTTATAGAAGAATAATTTTACTAAAACGCTCATGAACAATGAAAACTCCAAACAAGTATTCTGGCAAAAAATTGAAAAAGCCAAATATGAAACAAGAAGGTAACTTTACTCAAATACCAAACGCATTTATATTGAATCCTGAAATCAGAGACCCTGAATTGAGATTATTACAATACATAATGACGTATAGTGAGAACAGAACTATTACAACCAAAAATTGTATTTTTTATTTAGGCAAGACCAAGCCAGCCATTTGTGCATCATTCGAAAAATTGATAGCATTAGGCGTTCTGAAAATCACCGATGAAAACATCGAAGTTATAATACCAGAGGAAATGAAAAAATATACATTGGGATATCTTCAAGGTAAAGAAAATAATACCATTGAGGTAAAGAAAACTTTACCAACTGAATCAGAGAAACCTTTACAGGAAGGTAAAGAAAACAATACCATTGAGGTAAAGAAAACTTTACCAACTGAATCAGAGAAACCTTTACAGGAAGGTAAAGAAAACAATACCATTGAGGTAAAGAAAACTTTACTACCAGGTAAAGAAAACTTAACCATTGAGGTAAAGAAAACTTACAAAAAACCTTTGGAATCTATTGATATTGAAAATGTTATAAATCCTGTAATACTAAGTAATACCCGTGTGCTGCCCGTGCCCGCTACAAGCGGGAGCACGGGGCAGCCACACTCCAATCATAATACTAAGGGCAAAACGGGTATTGAATTGGATTTGGGGAGTGTTCCGCTTACTTCGCTCGCATCACCTTCGGTGCTCGCTCAGACGCTACACACTCCAAATATAGAGGTTGATAAGGTTGACCCTGCAAAGGTTGTTCTTGATGATACATTACCAATTGTTGAAAAATCAGAATTACCAATTGTTCCCGATGTTCGATTTTCAGAACAACTGAAATTGTATACAACTTCAAAGTATTTCTTAAAAGATAACCTTAGCAGAGTACTTGAAATCTATCAGTATTACGGTGACACATACCCCAAGGCATTTATGAGTATTGAGACTTTTGAAGAAGTCTTAGTTTATCTTATCATTACCCAAATGAGTGACGTTATGAAATATATGAATCTTAATAAGTGCCTGAGGACCTATAGAAACGATATTGAAACAAGGTTAGAATATGTACCACAACTTTATAAAGAAATGCAGGATAACCCAACTGATGTGCAGAACTTATTAAAGGAGTACGAATTGGAATTAAATAATACCAATGAAAATCTTCATTCTGACAAAACGCCAATAAAAGTTCCAAAAGTAGATTTACATCCAATTGATGATGATTGTAAAGATATAACGTCATTAACGCCAACTAAAAGCACTAATGCCAATCCAATGACCGAGGGTCAAGATAAAAATGGTCTTGAAGATGTTCCTGAACCGGGAATGGCAAACGAAGAAATCAATGATGACTTTCCAGAATTACCATTTTAATATTTTTCCCAAAAGCCTCTGCAAAAAATATCATCTATTGACTTGTATGAGTTGATTTATCCAATTCATTCAATATCCAAGAATAATTCCTTTGGACTTATATCCAATGCATCAGCCAACTCGAATAAACTTAGTAAGGTCAGATTCTTTGCATTTTCAGCACGAATAATAGTGTTCCTGTGAAGATTCATCTGTTGGCTGAGTTCCTTCTGGGTCATGCCTTCATTAATCCGTAATTCTCGTAGGAATGTGCTTAGGTATTCAAGTCGTTTAATGTGCTGCGATGGGATTGGCTTATTTAACATAGGTCATGGTTTATCATAAATACTATATATTATGCTTAAACCAGGACTGTAAATATTAATTCTGGTTCTATTTATGCCAAATTATGTTGATTTATTGTACCCGGAAAAATAATGGAAGTGGAGCAAAATGCCATAATTAACGTCAAACAACCGGAATTTAGAGAATTATCGATAAAAAATCGTACCGACAGGCACGATTGCTAAAGAAATTAAAATATTTAAACAGGAATTAGAATTTCCCTGGTCCTTTTTACTGGATGTCTTTGAAGAATTCGGCAATAGTCATATTTAATCCCCTAATTACCCGGAGAAGTAAAGCAATTGTATAGTTATCGCCTGTAACTGCTGACCTCTCAAACCGGAAATAGCTATTGCGATTTATTCCGGCATGTAATGCAAATGATTCATAAGAATACCCATTCTCTTCTCTCAATAATTTTGTTTTGGCTGCAATCTTCTTAATATATTCCCGGTCAATTTCTGGAATTATACGTGTTTTGGCATCCTTATCAGCAGTACTGGTTTGTTTCTTTCCCCTTGGCATGGCTTTAGAGTTTAAACAAAAATACAAAAATATTGAAACATAATTTCGTATTTTACGTTTATTATATAAGGTATATTATATAAGGTTTATTATATTGTTATATTTGCATCATGAAACGGCAAAGAGAAAACACATCATTTAGATACAATATCATGATATATCATCATGAGATAGATACAAATGGTATAAACGGCACAACCTTTTGGTTAATAACGGAAATAGCTGTAAGCGGTGAACCTCTAAGGACATATTCCTACAGAATTCCAGACAGTTATAAGGACGATAGTTTGCTGGGGGAGTTGCCTGTATGTTATGGTCAATACTGCCCGAACTAATTATAATCATAAAGAACTTCACAATACTTATATGAATAATGAACCAAATTGTAAACCAACATTTATACATTGGCATTGGTGTATTAATACTGAAGACTATGTTTGGTGTTTTGTCCTTGTAGAACTCACAAATGGCTATCCTATAGCAAGTTATCTTGTGCCAATCACCAAGCCTTATTTAAAATGTCATATTTACCCTTACATAAGAAACTAATAATGAATAAGATGAAGAATATTGCCTTATATGCAAGAGTCTCCACAACAGAGCAAACAGTAGAAAATCAAAAAATCCGACTTATTGAATATGCTAAGCAAAATGGTTATACATACGATATCTATGAAGAAACTGAATCCAGCAGAAAGACCCGCCCGGTAAAGCAAGCACTCCTGGCAAAACTTCGTCAAAATCAATATGATGCAGTAGTTGTTTATAAACTTGACCGCTGGGCAAGGTCAAGCACAGAGTTAATCCTGGATACAAAAGAACTTATTGATAAAGGTATTGGTTTCATCAGCATTAGTGACAACTTGGACTTTTCTTCTGCTTCGGGGAAACTACATTTTGCCATTCTTTCAGCTTTTGCCGAATTCGAGAGGGAACTCATCCGGGAAAGAACTATCGAGGGTCTGCGAAGAGCAAAGCTGCAGGGGAAACAAGCAGGACGACCAAAAGGAAGCCGGGATACCAAAAAGCGAAAAAAATCTGGTTATATCCTTCGAGAAGCCAAGAAACGAAAGATGATGGATGAAGAGAACGGAATCCATAAATCCGTTGAAACCTATCTTGATTGAATAATACTCCCCCAAATAATTCTTGGTGGATTTTTATTACCAAATACCCCATCATCCCCCCCTGTTATTCGAATATCAAATAACCGTCCGTTTATTTATGTGGTTAGTAGTTCATCTTTTGAATTCAGAATCAATACTTCCTGAACCATCTTCATTTATTTCAAACCAAATGTTTCCTTTCCAACGTGTGGACCATACGTTTCTTGAATATTGCCTATATTTATTTGATGCATCTGAATCTGGTTTTTTCCCAACAGAAATAATTGTGTACTCCGGATTCATGTGTTTGACTGCAGGTTGATAATATCCACTATCTCTGCCATGGTGAGACGCCTTTAAGATTATGACATCTTTAATTAAATCAGCATGATTTTCATAAATATATTTCCATGTATCTTCTTCTGCGTCACCACCTAAGATTATCTTATGACCACCATATTCAATTAATAGAACATAACTCATTATGTTTCTATTATTCTTATCATCTGCAATTTCCAACAGTGAATCATTGGGAGAAAGAATTGTTATTTTATCTTCAGACCAAAATGTATTAGATTCTCCTTCAGTAGGTCGAACAACAGTAATATTATCTAATTTATGCTCTTTTGTATCTCTGTATTTCTTATATAAAGCCCAATCTTTTTTCTGTGAATCACTAAGTTCATTCAGATTCTGTGTAAATGAGTTTTTAATTATCCAGAAATTTGTTATGCCAATTTTAGTATTCAATTCATCCAATCCAGATAAATGGTCTATATGAGGATGTGTTGAAATAAATCTAAAGACAGAACCTGGGTTCAGTTTTTTTATATAAGTTATGGGATTAGTAAGTTTGATAGAATAACCTGCTTTCTCAAAGAGTTCCAATTCAGTATACCCTGAAATTGCATTATATAATTGGTCTATTGGCTGTAAAGCACTAATTAATTCTTTTTTCAACTCAGAATCAGAATCTCCATCCATTATATCTGACATATTCATATCAATGACCGCAGTCCTTTTCGAATCAAGAAATTCTAAAATTATACAGTCCCCATGACCAACATTGAGAAAGTGGATACGAATCATTGTTGTAAATATTCTTGAAATAATCGCCTTGCATATTGGTTGCCCAGGTGTACAATAATAACTCTGTGTAATAAAAGCAAACAAAGGAAGAAAAATAGTAACCCAAAACTTACCCATGCAATAAGATTGTTATTCGTCCTGAAAAAATAATACATATCAAAAATCGACATTAATGTCCCAACTATTGACCCACCTATAAGATTTCGGGCAAATCCATATTCAATATTATGTTGAAGTAATAATCTGCCATTTTTGACTTTCTGTCGTATTAATCCAACAGCTTCAACAATTCTTTTCTTCGTGTTTTCAATATTCTCTGCTTCATCCTGCTCATTAGGCATATTAATTTGAAAATCTGAATGGATTCGATTCCTAATATGAATTTTATACTCATTTGAAAATTCACCATCTGAAAATAAAAGGAATAATGTTGTTGGTATTTCCAACTCGTTCTGGAATATGTATCTTTCAAACAAAAACTTACCTAAAAATCGATTAATTTGAATAAGCAGATAAAATAATACTACTGAAGTTGTTAGAGTTCCAATGATTTTGACTCTCAGTACATTATCAAAAATGTCTTTTAAATTATTCAAGCTGCAATAAATTGAAAAAATCAAAAAAGGAATAAGAATAATTATTGCTGGGTAAATTCTTGCGATTCTGAAGTATTTGTCAATTTTCATATATTACATTTTAGTTGGTTTAAAAGGAGTTATAATTAAGACACAGAGACATCTTCCAACATTGAATATCCAAACAAAGCCGTTAAAGTTCATATTGTTTAGCTTAATTTATTTATTGGCATGATTCAGCCGTTGCATCCATTTGCTCTTTCCCATTCAAGCGCAGCTTCACGTGTAGTTACATTTCCTTCTTGAGAAATATGACCATCTTTCCAATAGTACCTTAGTCCGTTATACATACTATAGCGTCCCGAATTTTGATGCTCTCGCTCACGCCTGGCTAAATCATCAGTAATGCCGCAATGGACTTTCAGGTTTCCAATTTTGAACCAATACTTGTAGGTGTCTCTAACGTTTGACATTGCATTAAATATTAATTAGACAAGTAAAATATGTTCGTGAACAAATTACCTCACACTCAAATAGAAATCCAATAATTGTTATTGAGATATTACAAACTATGCCGACTTATCCAAAGTTAAACAAAAAAACACTTACAAACATTTTTCTTTATACTATATCTACAATCCTACAGCCTTTATTTCAGGTAATTACTCAATAATTCTATGTGGTGCCGAAGTACCTTCCCATACTCCGCTAATCTTATAAATCTCGTAATAGAGAATCCATTCGTTGACCCAAGGGATAAGAAAATGGGCAAAGGATGTTGTTGCACTCCAGTCAAAATCCGCAGGATAATACAAACAAAGACTACCTGACTTGTACATATGTATATTAGGGTCGTACTTAATCAGTGGACTTTTAACAAAGACTTTGGGTGCACTTCCGGGTTCATGGATAATTTCAATATTATAAGGTTCAATATTATCTGCTGGCTGAAGCATTCCTCTACAGGTAAGTATAAGTCTATGTGAGTGAATTGTGCATTTGAAGCACGAGAATTCCTTCTCAAATAACTTTTTTTGAAGAAAAAGTACTCTATAATTATTACTCCCCATAAAATCTGTGAGGTTCGTGTCGTATCACATTCTCAGCCATTTCTGACAATTTCCCTGTAGCAGCAGTCCCTAATATTCCAGCATCAATGCGGTTAGCGATTTTTCTTAAAGATTCTGCTTTTGCTCCCTTATCTGTTCTTGAAATACCGGAATCAGTGATTTCAAAAACAATTGGTTCTGGTTCTTTCTCATTAGGTTCAGTCGCTGTATTAAGAAAGCATGGGGAAGTTACTTTTTTCACATATTGTTGCTTAGCCTGATAATGGGGTGGATTGTCATCGTTATTAACAATTAATTTGCAGGATGCAATTATCCTCGCATCACTTTTCTTATAATCCAATATCTTCAAAGAAGTGTCTTTGGGAGTTTTGTTTTCTTCTGGGTCATCATATGGAACATTATTAAAGAAAGTCCATGAACAGTGATGTGGAGCCAACATAATATCCCACCCCAGTTTTTCCTTGTTATTGTTTGCCTCGGATTTTTTAAGGATTTCTGACCAGATATTGTGGTCAGCATCGCCTCCGAACAGAAAAAAGCAAGACCAAGATGAATCAGATTGGTTAATTTTAAATCGAGCCTGCATAGCTATACTACTGAAGTTCTGGTCTTTCTCAGCAGTGGCAGTTACCAAGTGCTTTTTAAAAGGAGCATGTATGAAAAACTCAAAATCACCAATTGTTTTCCCGTTTATCCTGTTCAGAGTTTCCCCAGGAATGCTATTAGGTAGATTTTCATATTTTTCATCACCGTCATAGCCTATCATCCTTATTTTGTTACCTGGGTTATCCTTTTCAGATTTGTTTTCGTCCCATAGTTTTCTTCTTCTCTCTGCTTCTTTCTTTAGTTTCTTTGCATCATCGTTTGAAGCACCATTAAAAACCATCGAAGTGACCCATAGTTCGTCAATAATGATTTCTTCGTTTTTTCGATTTGATTCTGCATAGGATTCAGGGTCTCCACGATAAAAATGTTTCTCAAATCCAAGGCAATGGTCTTCATCTGGGTGCGTAACAACAAACAAATCCAGATGGAGATTATTGCTCCTTTTCTGCAAACTGCTTACAAGGTCATCTTTTACCTTGAAAACCTTATTTCCCTCGCTGTTTTCTTCACTTTCTCTGATTTTGCAATCGATAAGAATAGTTGTCTTGTCAATAAGTGTGATAAGAGTAGTGTCACCATTATCGACCGGATAAAATTTAATTTGATGTTTAAGCATTGTGATTTTAATTATAATTTTAATAAAAACAGTCACCTTGTCGTGTTACATGATTCACCCATAGACAGGTCATTACGGCTGAGTGATAAAAGTACCGGGAAGTAGGTTTAAATTAATCTACGAATTCATTGTTTTTTGGAACTTAATTCGTAAGTTTAGATTCTAAACCAAAGGGATAAAAAGGCAAGGGGGACAAACCCTTCCATCGGTGTGACAAACAACGATTTATATCCTTACAGCCGATAGGTGCTTCCAACGCCTATCGGCATTGTTTTTATGTCGGAATATCTATTTTCTTCTTTTTTATCTCCCTTCTTAACATTTTTATTATTTGACTTCCTTCATGTTCTATCATTACCAAATCATAAATAACCCTTGCAGTTTTGTAGCCTATATTAAGAGCATCAAACATATTTTTTGTATTTACATAAAAATAATTACCTGCTCTTATTAATTTAAACCCACCCTTTTCTTGACTTTCATGTATTACTGCATAAAGATTATTGTCATTTTCATCATCTGCGTTTTGCGCAAATTGAATAGACTTACCTTCTTTAATATCAAGATATTCAATAGCATCACTTGAAAATCCAAGTTTGCCAGTTTTATGCACCGTTGCTTTTGCATTTCGTGCTGTATCTTCCGCATTGATATATTTTAGCTTCATCTTACAAAGATAATAAATTTCATTTAATTATCATATGCACTCTCTTATAATATTTATAAACAATTTATTTTTGAATTCTTGTTAAAACTTTCCTGAATATTTCAATTTATCATTAAGGCATTTAACTGAAACTAAAGCTAAAATATTTTTGCATAAGATTATTTGATTGCTTAAATTAGCTGTGTTTCTCGCAGTATCTCGATGTGCTTAAAATTCATTGGAAAGATTTATAGTTCTCATCGAACTGCTCATAGGAATGCGTTTTTTGACATTTAATATAAAGGCGACACATTCCTTTCACACATGCCCGACTCCGGACAGCAGTATTGCAGACATTGACTTTCACTTGGTGTCGCCTTTTTTCTCACATAGGTCGGATGACCTGGGGCGGTACTTCAACTTCCTTGTAGCACGAGGAAATGCAGCGAGACATTCAATGAGTACCGCCTCTTTTAACTTCATATTTCCCAGTGTTATTATAGACGAATAATTTTGTAAATTTGAAATGTTCAAAAGAAACCAATGTTATCAATCCTTATTGGCAACATATCATTGAATTTTCCGTTGATATGAAAATGTTGGGACATATTAAAAAAAAGAAGTCAAGACAGATTTAATAAATTAATGCTTAGGAAGTTTAATAATATCACCTCTTCACTATTATTGTTGGTTTTTCTTCTGCCATCAATAGTAAAACTTGAACATCATCACAAACCCCCTTTTCCCGAAACACAAACAGCAAACCATAATCCGGTTTTCACAGAGAAGTGTGCTATTTGTAATTTCGAATTTTCCTTTTTTTTATCAGACTTCGGATATGCTGATTTACCAAAGGGAAAACCTTCAATTTGTTACTTCAATAATTACGATTCCGTATATCATTCTAATTTCTCAAAATTCTCATTTTCATTACGAGCACCCCCTTTAAATATTCACGGTTAACTTTCTTTTGGTGAATATCTGAAATTCACCCATTTTTTCTTGATGCAATTAGAAAACTAATTGCTCAAATAATCATATGGTGTAATATTTAAAAGTAAATTAAATGAGAAAAATCTTATGGGTTTTAGCAATTCTACTACTTTATTCAATAGCGGGATTTGCCCAAAATAAATCAGATGAACACGTAACTGGTCATGTGTTAAATAAAGCGACCAAAGAATACATTCCATTTATTAATATATCCTTAAAAGGAACAACATTAGGAACAGTCACAGATGCTACTGGTCATTATTTTTTAAAAAACCTGCCCACTGGCAAATTTATTATAGTTGTATCCGGAGTCGGATATAAAACTATTGAAAATGAAATAGATTTGATTTCCGTTAAAAGTGTGGAAATGGATTTTGAAATGGAAGAGGACCAAATAATGTTAGAGAGTGTAGTGGTTTCAGCCAATCGTAACGAAACCAACCGTAGAGAAGCACCAGCCATTGTGAATATTATAAGTCCCAAAGTTTTTGAGAGTACTAATTCTGTTTGCTTAGCGCAAGGGTTAAATTTTCAACCAGGGTTAAGAACCGAAATCAACTGCCAGAATTGCGGTTTGCCGCAGGTCAGAATAAATGGCTTGGATGGTACTTATTCCCAAATATTAATTGACAGTCGTCCTATATATAGTGCTTTACAGAGTGTATATGGCATTGAACAAATCCCGACAAATATGATTGAAAGAGTGGAAGTGGTTCGTGGCGGTGGTTCTGCCATCTTTGGCACAAATGCTATTGGGGGTACAATAAATATAATTACAAAAGACCCAACGACAAATTCTGTAACATTAGCAAATACTACAACCTTAATAGGTATGAAAGCACCCGACATAAATACAACTTTTAATGCATCGATTGTTTCCGATGATAATAAAGCGGGAGTAATGATTTTTGCTTCGACAAGACAGCGAAGTCCTTATGAATATTACGGAGACGGCTATTCAGATATTACAAAATTATACGTGAATAATATCGGTTTTAAAAGTTTTTACAAAACCAGTGATTACAGCAAATTAACGGTTGAATATCACAATTTATATAATTTCCTCAGAGGCGGAAATGATTTTGATTTACCACCACAGCAGGCAGATATATGCGAACAGGCTGAATATCATATTAATACCGGTAGTGTGAATTATGATGTTTTTTCTAAAGATAACGAACAGCATTTTAATATTTATACATCTGCCCAATTGATTAACCGTACTAATTATGCAGGTGCACAGCAAGACCCGAAAGGTTTTGGCTTGACTGATGGCAAAACTTTAGCTTCGGGTTTGCAATATGCTTATTCAATGGATAAGTTGTTTTTTATGCCGGCACAACTTACTGTAGGTACAGAATATAATTTTGATGGACTGCATGATGAAATATTAGGATATAATCAAACAATTAATCAGACTATTAATATTGAAAGTTTCTATTTACAAAATGAATGGAAAAATAAAAATTTGAGTATTCTTTTGGGTGGTCGTATTGATAAGCATGAATTAATTAAAGACCCGATTTTAAGTCCTCGAATTAATTTACGTTACAATCCAAACGACTTTGTTAGCTTCAGGACAAGTTATTCCACCGGATTCCGTGCACCACAGGTGTATGACGAAGATTTACACGGTAATGCAATTGGCGGGACGGTTTCTTATATTCAAAATAACCCCAACCTGAAACCTGAAACGTCACGAAGTTATAGCGGTTCTGTTTGCTTTGACAAAAAATTTGGCAAGGTTCAAACAGAATTGCTTATAGAAGGGTTTTACACAGTTTTAAATAAAGTCTTCGTATTGAACGAAATAGGGATTAATGCCGATTCAAGTTTAATTCTTGAACGGAATAATGCTCCGGGAGCAGTAGTGCAAGGTATTAACATAGAAGGCAAAATAGTTCCCTCAAATAATCTGCTATTTCAGTTTGGAATGACTTTTGAAAAAAGCGAGTATAAAGTTGCACAACAATGGAGTGATGATTCAACTGTTATACCACAAAAAAAGATGTTTCGCACTCCAGATGTTTATGGATATTTAACTGCTGTTTATCAAGCTACTAAAAATTTCAATGTTTCTTTGTCTGGTACATATACAGGAAGTATGCTTGTTCAGCATTTTGCAGGATATGTACCAAAAGATACACAGGTAAACACGCCAAGTTTTTTTGATTTAAATTTAAAGCTATCATACGATTTTAAAATTAATGGTAGTGCAAAGTTGCAACTAAATGGGGGTGTTCAAAACATTTTTAACAGTTATCAAAACGATTTTGACAAGGGCGTATTTCGTGATTCAAAATACATCTATGGACCTGCTTTACCTCGTTCATTAACCTTTGGACTTAAAATTATGATATAGTCTTAATTGATATTGACCACTCAAACAGTCTGACAAATTAGAGGGTTGCTCAGAGTACAAGTTAAAGACAAACGTTGCTGTTTTACTCTTTATGATTTGCCGATGCTGCTTTAAATCAATCCCGAAACAAAAACTTTTACCATTGAGGATTTCTGGATTAAAAATGAAAATTCTAATATATTAAGAGCACATCATTGCAAACTTTTGATTAAAGGAATACGTACATAAAACACTAATAAGACGACCCAGAGGCAGTCCTTCCAAACCCCCGCACAGGGTTTAATGCAGCGAGACTTTTAATCGGGACTGCCTCTTTTATTTTGTGAAACATAATAATTATTTGTCAGATAGCAAGGTTATTAAATGAACCAATACTCACCATAAACTCATTTAATTGGTATTTTTGTTCTCATATTTCGACACCAATTAATTCCGTTACATATGGCTACGAAAATCCTTATTTTAATTAATGATGCCCCTTATGGGACTGAGAAACCATATAATGCTTTTCGACTGGCAAAGCAGATTCAAAAAGATTATGAAAACATAGATTTATGTGTATTTCTAATGGCTGACGCAGTAAACTGTGCAATACCAAATCAGAATACCCCGAACGGGTATTACAATATCGAAAGAATGTTGAAATCAGTAATATCGAAGAAAGGCAAAGTAAAACTTTGCGGGTCTTGTGCGGATGCACGTGGACTTAAAGAAATGAAATTAATTGAAGGTGCAGAATTAAGCACGATGAAAGAACTGACACAGTTGATGATGGATTGCGATAAAGTATTGACCTTCTAAAAAAAGCCGATTATGAAATCAATTCAACTTCTTATTAAAAGTCTTGCAGGCACAGTTTTTTTTCTGCTTATTCTTTTTATTTGTGCAGGACGGATTGATTATTGGCAAGGTTGGCTTTATGGCTCGATTAACATTATTTTGACAGTAATAAATTCCCTTGCTTTATATAAGGACGAAGAACTTACTGAGGAACGGTCAAAATTTAAAGTAGGAACAAAATCATGGGATAAATTGATATTAGGCTTATTGGCACTGATTAATATTATTATCAATATCGTGGCAGGTTTGGATACAGGTCGGTTTCATTGGTCACTACAACTACATTGGAGCATTTATTCGCTTGGCATAGTACTTATCCTTGGCGCAGAAGTTATCTTTCTCACTGCCCAAAAACAAAATAAGTTCTTTTCAAGCGCAATGCGGATTCAAACAGATAGAGGGCAAGTTGTTTGTGAAACAGGTCTATATAAGGTTATTCGTCATCCCGGTTATTTTGGTATGATTATATCAGTAGCAGGAATTCCATTAATATTAGGTTCTCTCTGGAGCATAATTCCATCAAGTATTTCTATTATTCTGATTTTAATAAGAACATCACTTGAAGACCGAACTCTCATTAACGAATTGACCGGATATAGTGAATATACCTATAAGACTCGTTATAAATTAATTCCAGGTGTTTGGTAATTTGCCGACATTTTTCATGCACCTATCGGAATTAATTTGACACTTACCTATTAATTCTTCTCTAAAAGACAAATATTTGACAGTTTTATATTCGAGTTATAAAAGAAATAAGCATCATTATGATGTATACATTATCTTTAACTTTAAGTTTTATGAAATAAAAGGGGGAATAATTATGGAAGAATCAAAGCATATTCAATTAAATCAAGTAAAATGGGATGGATGGGTAGATTCACTTGATAAGAAGGGGGCGAGAAGTTATTATTTAAGACGTGGACAACGTGATGTTATCTCTTTATTGAACATCAAGAAAGGCATGAGTATTCTTGACATTGGTTGCGGCACCGGTTGGGCATTAGGACAGGCTGCAAGTTTAATTGACAACAATGGTTCATTTTACGGAGTAGATTTATCTGCCAAGATGATTGAAAGGGCGAAAGAGAATTTTAAAACAAAAGAAAATTTCCACTTTTTAAAAGCAAATGCAGAGTCAATTCCACTTAATGACAATTTTTTTGATTTTATCATTTGTACAAATTCATTCCATCATTATTTTAATCCAGAAAAAGCATTAAAAGAAATGTATCGCCTGCTCAAAACTGGTGGGATAGTATATATACTTGACCCAACCGCAGATATCTGGATTGTAAAGATTATTGATAAACTTGCCGGATTATTAGGGCATGGGCATGTGAAGTTCTATAATACAAAAGAGTTTAAAGGATTATTAGTCAGTGCAGGTTTAAAATATGTAGGTCATAAAACACTTCGAATAAGTCAGAAAGTCCATATCGGAGAAAAATAATTGGTGTCTTTTTAAAGAAAACAAAACGTTATTTTCATAAAATATATCATATGGTTGCTGACTATAAAAGTACATGTAGTGATTAAATATTTGATAAACATGTTAGTATGAATTCAAACAACCGTGATTTCAATACAATCAGTCCATCTGCAAAATCATTACTACTAATGAAAGGGCATACTAATATCCCTTTTGCAAGAGAAACTGCTGAATTAATTGAATATCCAAAAGAATTTAATCCTGATTATGGCAGAAGAGACATGACTTTTTGGGCAAGAACATTGCATTTCGAAAGCAGATATTGGAGTATAGACCAGTTACTGTCAGATTTGCCTATAAAAAATATTCTGGAATTATCATCGGGTTTCTCTTTTCGTTGTCTTTACGTTATTATGAAAAAAGACGTTTATTATATTGATACAGACCTTCCGGACGTGATAAATATTAAGAGAGATTTTGTGCATGCCTTAAAATCTGGAAAGACAACTCATGGGGAATTGGAATTACTGCCATTAGATGCCCTTAATGAAGAGCAATTTCAAGGAGTTCTTGAACATTTTCCAAGTGGAGAAGTGGTTATTTTGAATGAAGGGTTGTTAATGTATTTGGATGCATCTGAAAAAGAAAAACTTTGCACTATTATTAAAAAAATACTGCAAGAACGAGGTGGTTATTGGATAACAGCAGATGTTTATCTTAAAAAGAAAAATGAAGAAATTGGTCTTGAATTTGATAATAAAACGAAAGACTTTTTTAACCGACATAATGTAGAAGAAAACAAATTTGAGAGTTTTAAAGAAGCCAAAACATTTTTCAGAGACATGGGTTTCATTGTTGATAAAGAAGCAGGGATAGACCATTCTAAATCGATGTCATTAAAATATTTAATTAAAAGTGCGTCATTAATACAATTATTGAAAATGAGAAAAGCTGGAAAATTTCAAGCAACGTGGCGTTTACGGCTTACAGATAGTTAGCGGATGAATAATTTTTACATTAAAATGGTAAAAACTTTGCCTTTTTCTTCTGTTATGAATGTCTTAAATAACTGGAAACCTCTTCTCCTTTTACTAATAGTAGTTTTCGGAATAAGTTGCCGACATGAGCACATTAATGTTTATGACGGCTTTGAAGCCTCAGGACTGAGTAAGATTTGGAGTACTGGAAGAATGAAACTTTCTTCATTTGAGATTCAACCCAAGATAGTGCGCAAAGGAAAGAGTGCAGCAAAAATTACATTAAGAACTGGCGATATTGTTGAATCCGCCACCGATAAAGACAAAGCGTCAGAACGTGATGAGCTGATGGAAACCCACTCTCTTTTTTCACTTGAAGGTGTCAAATATGAATATCAGTTCAGTATGTTCCTGCCAGATAGTTTTCCCATCGTACCGGTACGACTTGTTATCGCCCAATGGAAACAGTCTTGCTTTGCCTGCAGTTGTTCGGAGTATAGTCCTATTCTTGCCATAAGATATGTTTCAGGAAGACTATTTATTACTCTTCAAACCGATTCAGTTCGTCAAACTTTGTATGAACTCGATAGAGAAATTCGAAACTGCTGGTTGGATTTTCGATTTCAGATTAAGTTCTCAAGACAAAAAGACGGAGAGGTAAAGGCTTTTCTTGATGATAAAGAAATTGTTAATTATAAAGGCGTTACAAGTTATCCTGAGAGTTGTGGTGTCTTTTCAAAAAAGAATAAGTACTATTTTAAAATGGGTTTATACAGGGATAGAATACCCGAACCAATGTCCATCTACATTGACGAGTACGGGAAAAGAGAAATAGTTGACGACAAACAATATTAAAAGGAGATTGTCCCCATCATAATTTTAATTCATGTTGCAAGAAAATAATCATGAAAAAAGCAAACTTGCTCTATCTTAAGCAATGCGTCTTTAAGCAATACTTCTTACAGTCAGTGATAAGTTTGATTTTGTTAACAGGTTGTAGCCAAACTCACATCCGTGACACAAACTATAACTACTCTGCACCTAAGCAGTTAAGCGATGGCATTAAAACTGACGATATAAAAAATGTCAATATTGACTGCAATAAAATTATTGAACTAACCAAATTAATTTTAAAAGACACCTTCCCAAATATTCACAGTTTGCTTATTGCAAGAGACAACAAACTCGTTTATGAAAACTATTTTTCAGGGAAGGACGAATATTGGGGTTTAAGTTTAGGCTATGCAAAACACGATGCAAATATTTTGCACGACATCAGAAGTATTTCTAAAAGCGTAGTATCTGCTTGTATTGATATTGCCCTTCAGCAACAAAGAATAAAAAGTATTGACGACCCTATTTTTACTTACCTGCCTGATTATATTAAATTTAAAACGCCACAAAACGAAAAAATAACAATCCGGCATCTTTTGACAATGAGTTCTGGTATAAAATGGAATGAAAACCTGCCAATCGGAGCACATGCCAACAATGAAACACAAATGGAAAGAAGTATAAATCCTGTTGAGTATGTTTTAAGCCAACCGATGGATACAATCCCCGGAGCAGTCTGGAATTACAATAGTGGCGGAGTTCAGGTGTTAGCAGAAATTATCAAATCAGTCAGTGGTGATGACATTGACAAATTTGCAGAAAAGTTTCTTTTTAAACCATTAGGTATCAAAAATTATAAATGGGTTAAAAGTTCAAAAAGTGCTGTTTTATTCCACCCAATGAAAATCTTCAGCCACAGACGAAGTTTCCCTGCTGCTGCATCAGGATTACGGTTAACATCAAGAGACTTATTGAAATTTGGGTCGCTTTACTTAAATAACGGCAGGTGGGACGACAAGCAAATCCTAACAGAAAATTGGGTTAATGAGACGTTCAAAACTCAAATTCTTCGAGAAAATAATTCCACAATTTATGGCTATAGTTACTTATTCTGGACATATACTGAAACCGTAAACAACAAAGCACTTCAAATTGTATCTGCAAGGGGTCTCGGTGGTCAAAGAATATTTATAAATAAAGAATTAAAATTAATAGTTGTGATAACGGCAGGGAATTATAGAAGAAATGATATTAGGAATGACGGGCAGTTGGCGTTAGACAAATACATTCTTCCGGCATTGCATTAGCGAGACAATTCAATTAGTACCGCCTCTTACTTTTAATATAAATTCTAAATGATGCAGTTGTGTTTGCTTTGAGTTATTTTTACATTCCATTATTAGTAAATAATTATATATATGCATTATAGTGCAAATATGAATGTTTTTTAAAGGAGCATATTTATTATTATAATGCTGGCAGTAAGCCGTATGTAATGTTTTTATTGTAAATTATCGAAATTTTTTTTAAAAATAATAATTCGATTTCGTCCAGATAAAACTCGATATATGAGAATAGGTGTCAAAATAGAGTTAATCATTAAAACTTTAAGGACATCCATATTAGCCATATTAATTTTTGGCTGCTCATTATTACTACCTGCTGGTTCTTTAAAATACTGGAATGCTTGGCTCTATGTTATAGTTTTTGTCATTCCAATACTTTGTTTCTATGTTTACCTATGCATTAAAAACCCCGTCTTTTTAGAAAAGAGATTGAACACAAACGAGAAGGAAAGGACTCAAAATTTATTTCAATTTTTACTCCCTCTTATAGTCATTGCTATATTGGTTATTTCTGGATTTGATTATAGATATCATTGGTCCTCAATTTCAGCAATATATGTTATCATTTTTACATTTATAGTTTTGATTGGAAATATAATGTCTCTTGTTGTACTAAAACAAAATAGTTATGCTTCACAAGTTGTTGAAATACAAGAAGGTCAAAAGCTGATTAGCACGGGATTATATTCATTCGTAAGACATCCAATGTATTTATCAGCTTCTATAATGTTCTGTTTTTCACCATTAGCTCTTGGGTCATTCTACGCACTAATTCCCGCTTTATTTACTCCGTTGGTTCTTGCTATGAGAGCAATAAATGAAGAGAAGGTATTGCAAAAAGGGTTAACAGGATATGATTTGTATATGCAAAAAGTAAAATACAGGATAGTTCCATTTATCTGGTAAATGTACCTCACGACTGCCGTTGATGTATACTGCTTCGCTTAATGTATTGAAGGAGACCGAATCTGGAGTAATTTTAAGGCAGGACGAAATGGGGTCAATATGTTCGACTTTTATGGACAATTATGGTAACCAAAAACGGGAATGAATTATTGAGCATTACTATTCATAAGTAAAAAGAAATAATGTGGAGACCAGAACCCACAATAAAAACGGGGCGTGTTTCGAAAAGCCAGATGAGTAGAAAATATAAAAATTAAAACCATGCACATTCATGCAAATTTTCTGGCTATACTGGTTGCAGCAATTGCAAACTATATCATTGCCACTGTTGGTACGCAGTAATTTTCAGCAAAGTATGGCAGAAACTCACTGGTATTACTGACATGAAGCCAGCACCGATGAATATCGTACTGGTCTTATTCGGCTCATTAGTACTCAGTTTCGTTCTGTACCACTCTATTGTCTTTGGCAACGCCTATTTTAAAATTAACGGGATAAGTGGTGGACTTATGGGTGGTTTTTTCGGCTGGATTGGATACATAGCACCAGTGACTTTAAGCACTAAACTCTATGAAAAAAAGCCATGGGGACTTTGGCTCTTAGATAATGCATTTTGGCTTATTTCATTGTTGGTAATGGGTACAATTCTCTCCTTATGGATGTAAATTGGCTACCGTAAGCTAAAATAGAAAACTATTGAATTTGTCCAGAGTAAGACAGGCTTTGCTGACCACCAACGGCTGAAGTTAAAAGTTTGTGAGTAAATCATATAGGTTAAAAGTAAAGTGACTTTCGAAATGCGTTTAATTTATTTAACTTTTCTATCAATCAATATATGAAAGTTTCTCTCATGCCCAAACAAAAAAACAACAATCATGGATATTGAAGATTTACACAAAGACCTGCCTGAACGCTTACCCACTGAAATAAGCGACCAGATGCAATTTTTTTTACGTTCAAATGCTGACCAGCAAATGAGATTTATTATCATTCTCGGTAAAAGGGTTGATTTTGATATACTAAAAAAAGCATTGCGTTTGGCAATCTATGTTGAACCAATTTTTTCATATTTCTATAAAGAGGAAATAAAAAAGGCATACTGGCAAAAACAGGATGAAATTGATGCATCATTATTGATTGATTTGATTGAGACTGATGCAGATATGAATATTGAAATAAATCGTTTTATTACCATTGAAATATCGCCTTTTGAATTTCCGATAGTAAGAGTTAGAGTTGTAAGAAAAGGAGAAAAAGATAGTATTTGTATTAACATGAACCATACACCCACTGATGGGACTGGTTTAAAACTGTTTGTGAAAATATTGGCTTCTTTATACACTAATTTAATAAGTAATCCAGAATACTGCGTTAAATCTAACATTAATGGAGATAGAAGTATAAATCAGGTGACAAATCATTTTTCATTTATTCAAAAAGCAGGCTTTATAAAACAGGGTTTAAAATCTCCAAAAAAAGTACAATTTTGGTCATTTGATTGGAACAAAACAGATGCTGATAACCAAAAGATTTTCATTACAACAAAAATTACACGTGATTCATTTGATAGAATTAAAGAATATGGGAAATCTAAAGGGGCAACAGTTAACGATGTTGTTTTGGCAGCATTTATAAGAACTTTTATACAAACAAACAACATTAATGATAATGCAGAAAAGCCAATCATCGTGCCTATTGATTTAAGAAAATATATTGACCCTACTCATAATACTGCAATTTGCAGTTTGACAAGTTCACTCAGATGTAATATTGGCAGAGAAATAGGAACATCTTTTAATGAAACTCTCTTAATGGTAAGAGACGAAATGACTTTCAAGAAACAACTGCATGCTGAAATGAATATACTTTCTCCAATATTGTTATTGTCAAGATTTATGACATATAATAAATTGAAAGAAAAATTCATGACTTTTAAAATGGCTCCGATTCCTTTAGTAACAAATGTTGGAATAATAAACCCATCAGATATCAATTTTGACAATATCCCAATTGAGTATTCATTTATGACAGGAGCAATATGCTATGGAGATTATTTTTGTATGGCTTACTCAACGTTCCAAAAAGAAATTACTCTTAGTATTGGTTTCATTGGTGGAGTTATACAGATTCAAAAAGTGAAGGATTTCTTAAATAATATAAAAACAGAATTAGAAAACATTCAATAAATGGTGGTGATATGAAAGATGCCAGAACAAAAACTAAGTCATTATATTGGTTTGGTGGATTAGCTTGTATGATACTGTTAGGGTATTCAATAATTACAATGTTGATTATGATTATTTTAGGTTCTCCACCCGAGACAATAGAGAATTGTTTTTCAATGCTAAATCAAAACAGACTTAATGGACTGTTGAGACTTGATATTTTGACAGTATTTGTTATGCCGTTTTATTATTTGCTTTTTTACAGCATTTATCGGGCACTTAGAAAATCAAATCAGGAAGTTGTTTCACTATCAACCATAATTATTTTCGCTGGTTTAACATTATTTCTTGCAACACCTTCTGTCTTTTCTTTGCTTCATCTTAGTGACAAGTATGCTTTAGCATCAACAGATATAGAAAAAAGTCAACTGTTGGCAGCGGGACAAGCTATTATTGCTTCAGATATGTGGCATGGCACAGGAGCAAGAATTGGAGGCATTTTAATTCAATTAGGTGCATTATTAATTTCAATAATGATGTTGAAAAGCAATGTATTTAATAAATT
The DNA here is from genome assembly GCA_963789985.1 of uncultured Bacteroidales bacterium. Classification (GTDB taxonomy): domain Bacteria; phylum Bacteroidota; class Bacteroidia; order Bacteroidales; family VadinHA17; genus LD21. The sequence goes on from CAWBNA010000011.1 coordinate 57,646, forward strand.
TACAGCAGTTGCAGGGATTGTTACACATGGACTTGATTTTTTGCACATTATAATTGGTTTTTTCTTACCTACTATAGGCGTTATTCTTATGGCTGTTGCCGGACCACTTTATCTATTATGGTTTCCTTTAATCGGGGTACGACTATTTAGACTTAATAATCAAAATAATGCATAAAATAAGCACAAGAGGATGGATTATCTTGGTATCTCCAATTATTATCCTGATTCTTGGTAATCTGGCTGCAAAACTTTTTTATAATACACTCGGTAAATGGGCATGGATAGGATATTTTCCTGTTTATTGGTTTATGCTTTTTCTGTTCATGTTTTTTGCTTGTAATAAAGAAAGCCAAAGGTTGTGGTTCAGAAAATCACAGGGAAGTCATTGGTGGGCAATTTTAGCCATTGGAATTGGAATTATTTCATTCCCTATGCTACTTATACCCAACATTCATGTGATGCATCCAGTTTTACTTGTAATCGTTTGGTTCGTCTTTGCCTTAATTAACTCCCCATTGGAAGAGGCATTTTGGAGAGGTTTTCTCTTGGACGAAACGGCTCACTTGCCAAGGATTTATGGAGTTGTGTATTCATCAATTTTATTCACGGCAATCCATCCTTTGAATCTTGGAGTATTTTCAAAGATACAGTCCTTTAACCCAGCCAGACCAATGGCTTTAGTGCCTTTCATAGTCATACTACTCATACTATCTCTTGTTTGGAGTTTGCTTTACATCAAAACAAAAAGTCTGCGTCTTTCAACAATATCTCACGTTCTTACTGACCTCGGCAACCTGTCAGTTTTTTTATTTATGAATATGGTCACAATATAAAAAGGGAATAATAATATGAAGAAATTAAACTTTCAAAGAATTATTATTGTATTAATCCACGCATTAATAATCTGGGCACTTTGTGGAGTAACAATAGCAGTTGGGCGTTCTATCACCACAATCGGAACAACATTAATTATTCATGCAATAGCTGCTCCGATTTTTGCCTTTGTGGTAAGTTTGTTCTATTACAAGAAATTTAACTACACATCTCCGATTTGGACTGCAATTATCTTTTTAATTGTAGTAATTGCAATGGATGCAGGATTAGTCGCTCCAGTTTTTGAGAAAAGTTATGAGATGTTTAAAAGTATTTTAGGAACATGGATTCCTTTTTTATTGATATTCTTGTCTACTTATATCACTGGGATAATTATAAAAAGAAAGGTTAATTAATTCGTAACAAAGAATTCCAGCCAAAAAGAGAAATTAAGAAATCTTTTTAAGTAAGTGACTAAATGAAAATTTATTGGAAGTAAGTATGATGATTACAACGATAATATTATGAATAGGTCTGGAGTTTGTCACCCGTTTTCGTTGTCCTTCTTTCCTGAATTCATCTTTTGATTTTCCTGATTAATTTTTCTTTTTTTTGATTATATGACGACAACTACCGCTGCTGCTGAAGCCGCTGCCGCTATGAAAATGATGCCTGTAATTCCCATGTTTTTATGATTTAATGTTAATAAATAATAGTCCAGAGAAATTCAATTCAAACTACTAATTTGATGCAATGCGAGAAGCGTGTTCATAGATTACTTTCCATTGACCATTTACCCTTTTAAAGACATTAGTGAAGTTTCGAGGGTCATCTGTTATCTTTTTTCCGGATTTCAGAAACAATTCCATTTTGCCATTCCAAGTGGTGATAACGAGGTCTTGGGTAAGTACTGTGCAGTTAATCCAATAAGTTGTCCATTTCCATGAGTTCATGGTATTTGGGAAACTAAGCCATCCCTTTTTGTAATCCTGATAACCACCTATAGAAGTATCAATAACACAAACCAATTCAGGAGAATAGTATTGCAAGAATCCATCCATATCCGGTTTGTTCGTTTTTGCAATGATACTGTCCAGCACTGCCTTGACTTCGTTTTTGATTTGCTCCTTTTGCTGCTCCGTCAACTGCTCGGATTGCTTAGACGTGCAACCTAAGAAACAGAGAAGCAATGTTACAATGAATATGTTTATTTTCATAACATTAAGTTTGGGAAATGAATTGAATTCAAGTGTCTGTAGATTAAGTATATGAGCAAAGTTACGAAATGTGGTCAACTTATTTGATTTATATACTTAACACATCTGATATTTTTTGATTCTATCATTTAGATAATCAAACTACTGTCATATGAATGGTTATAAGCCATTTGCCTTTTATTTTTTTCAAAACAAGAAGGTTTCGTCCAATTACAGTAACACCAGCGTTAGTTGCTTGATATTTGCAAAGTAAGGTAGCGAGATTACCTGAGACATCCATTCTTAATATTTCAACCGAATCTATTTTCCCACCCATATTCATTCCATTCTGAAAATTAGTAATTAGGTCGTTTCTGCCATATTCTACAAGTCCAGCTACATGAGAAGAAATATATTGAGCATCTTCGGAATAAAGAGCAACCAGGTTTTGAGCGTTGAGACTATTATAGGCTTGTTTCCATTTTTCTGTTTGTAGTTGAAATTCTTTCATTAATTGTTGGTCTTTAGATTTATCACATGACTGAGACAGAATGGAAATTGAGAAAAACAATAGTACGGGAATGGTTTTAAGTTTTCTAAGTGATTTCATGGTAGTGCGATTAGTATTTAATATGGTCATAAATCTACTCATATGGCTCTTCTTCCGAACGAATTACTTAACTCTTTATCAAAGTGATTTAAATGCCATTAATTAAGGTAAAAAAGAGTTCCAGCAATAACTATTGACTCTCCGGCATTTGAATGCAATCCCATATCCAGTTTCATGATACAAATATCATCCAAGTTCTTTCCAAGTTCATCCTGGGACTCTCCCGTAGACCAGATTCGCCCCTCGTTGACAACAACTGTACCACGGCAAATTTCTCCATTTTCCGTTTTTTCTCTTATTATCTCCCCAACAAATGTTTTCCGCCAATTGGATTTGACCAGAAATAATTCACTTATCTGCAGGGGTTGTATATTCTTCTTAGCCATTTGCTTGAAATTAATTTGCAAATATATTGGAAATCCCAGCATATTATTGATTTAAAATATTAATGATGGTAAGAATTGGTATCAGAAATCGAAGTCTAATAAGTCATCAGTAAATTTGGTTTTACCTTTATCAATGGGTTTCTTTTTGTCGTTAGCACACCCGCAATATTGCCGGATTACTTTGGCATCCCTTCGGTTGATGAAATAATTAACATCCACCATAAACATCGTACAATCGTTTTTAGGACATTCTATGGGAAAGCTGACATTCGATACTCTCTGGGTACTGATATCCTCTGCAATCAAATGTATACTGCCTTCGTAGTAGAAAAGGTCAATGAGAATAATCTCAGTTATGGTTATACCTGTCTTTGTCGGGATATCGAAGATTAAATAATGTCTGCCTTTAGTCAAAATCTTGCCTTTAGCGACCACACAATTTGAATTGACAAAAAAGGAATCTTTCCCAACCTGTGAGTAAAGATTTCTAAGACCGAGAAAGGTGAGGTCTGCAGGAAAATAGTCTTGTAGTGTCATATTTGCGTACATTATATCTATAAATACGTAATGTACGAGTAAAAGGTGGGGGTCCAGGTATCCAAGTCTTTCAACCCCCCGGTGGTGGGGGTGGATTCTGGGCAGGGGGTGTTACAGAAGTGATTTTGAAGTGACAAAAAAAATCTGGACATAGTTTTTGCTTCATAAAAGTCTGATTTATAAAAAATTATAGAAAATTATAATCTGAGGAAAAAACTGAATGACTAATGATAAATGCCCATGAAAAATTTCCAATATTCTTGGGTCTTGGGGATTTAAAAAGAAAATTCCTTTCCAGTTATATTGAAATTAAATTTATTTTACCAGTATTCTACTTTTCCTATTAAACCTTGACTTATTTAATTCCTTGAAATACTCCAATTTTTCATATTTAACGGTAGAGATAATGTCGTTAAATTGTTTCGTTTTCATCACAGAATCAAAATCAAGAACATGAGAATTTGTCTCATCTGGAACTGGAAGATATATAGTACTCGATGGTCGAAGGTCTTCTCTTTTGTTTTCCTTGGTAAGTCGGAAGAAATGAGAGGCTGGGATATAATCCGGTAGATTAGGTCCAATACCATTTTCTTTAAGTGAAAGTGCTTCAGCATATTCTTCAACTGACTCAGGTTTTTTGATTACATAAAATAGATGCTTCGAACTATCAAACCGAAAGTAGTCTTGGTTAGCTACTTTATATACATTCCCCTTCTTCGCAACCGAATTGTATAAAATATACTCAGTCCGTGATTGTTTTATTTTCCAACGGACAATGACAACTGTCTTGAACAAATCAACTTTATAAAAGTGTATTTCACTTATTAGTCCTCGTATAATTTCTTTTATCTGATTTCTGTCTTGGATAGCCTTTATATTCTTCAGCCTTTTGCTAAATCTGAACGTCTGTTCAGTTGTCTTTTCAAATAGTGATATTTCGGATTGAAGTAGACCAATTTCCCTCTTATAATTTTCCTGTTCAGTTCGGTTTTTACTAATTTCTTTAATGTACTCATCTGAACTATACCCCCCTTGCTTATACATAAAATTAATCTTACTTCTCTGTTTTTCCATATCTTCTAAAGACGAGTAATAACGATTAATCTGTTGATTCAACTGGTTTATCTTAGAAGATTTCGCCTCTTTTTCATCAAACCCTAATACTTTGTATATTCCAAGCCAAAATTTTGTTCTGGACCAAATAATACCATCAATATTGGAAATGGAAATATTGCCCCCTTGGCAAGAAGTATTTTTATTGGTTTTATTGCTTCCAGAATTTTTGGGACAGATATATCCATCATCGGTTTGTTTTCCTACATAGTAATCATTGCAATAGGAACATTTCATTAGACCACGTAGCAAATAGATATGTTTTCGCCCTTTATCCGCCTTGGTCTTATTGCTGTCAATTAAACTATTAACTTTATAAAATTGAGATTCGCTTATTATTGCTGGAGTTGGTCTTCGTCCTAACTTTGCATCCTTATAACCGATGTAAGTCGTATTCCTTAATAATCTTGCCAAAGTATGAGTACTTGTTACAATTTTTGGATAACTTTTAGACTTACATATTCTACATATTTTCGAACATACAAGTCCGGTCTCATAATACTGGAACACTTCTCTAACAATATCAGCAGGACTGACTTCAAGACCTGTAACTTTATCATCGTTAATAATATATTTGTTCTTATCATCCAACTTATAACCGAATGGAATTTTACCACCATTATATTTACCAAGGGATTCATTTAGCAATTTCTTGGACCTAAATCGCTCAAGCATTAACATTGTCTCGTATTCAGAATACCAACCCATGACAGAGGTCATCATTCCAATTTCTGTATCTATGCTTCCATTTTTATTTAATAACCATTTTTTTTGATTATAGAAGAACACATTAATACTGTTCTTTTTGAAAAACTCTATCAGATTTAATAGAACAACATGTTTTCTTGCAAGCCGGGAAATTTCCCAAACAAGGACTTTCTCAATTTTTTGGTTGACACAATAATCCATCAAGTTCTTTAACCCTCTTCTTTCATTTTCGTCTTTAAACCCACTTAACTTGTCGTCAAAAATCCCATTTTCCGGAATTATTAGTTTTTCGTCAGTTGCGAATGCCTTTAAATCTTTGACCTGCCGTTCATAATCTTGTAAATCACTGCTTACTCGTACATATAATACGCAATTATTTTCCATATGATTAATATTGTATGTCAAAAATAGGGAAAAAGAATGAGATATCCTATATATAACCACAAGTTATTTCACTAGAGCATAACGGCGTGCTGTTCCTTGACGAACTTCCTGAGTTCAAGCGTACAGTGCTGGAAGTGATGCGGCAGCCGCTTGAGGACCGGGTTATAACAATCTCCCGCGCAAAATCGACTGTGGATTACCCTGCAAGCTTTATGCTTGTAGCGAGCATGAACCCTTGCCCTTGCGGTTTTCATAACCATCCGGAGAAGGAATGCGTTTGTTCACCGGGGATGGTTCAGAAATACCTCAACAGGATTTCTGGTCCGCTGCTCGACCGCATCGACATCCACATAGAGGTGGTTCCGGTAAAATATGATAAGCTTACAGATTCAGGCAAAGTTGAAAAGTCAGCTTTGGTAAGGGAGAGGGTTGTGAAGGCGAGATCAATCCAGGCAAAAAGGTTTGAGTCGATAAAAGGTATTTATTCAAATGCCCAGATGTCATCATCAATGCAGCGAAGGTTCTGCCAACTGGATGAGACCGGAGGGAGGCTCCTTAAAACAGCTATGGAACTGAGAGGACTATCTGCGAGGGCTTATGACAGGATACTCAAGGTTGCCAGAACGATTGCCGATCTTGCTGAATCTGACAACATTCTTGCAGAGCACATTTCTGAAGCCATAAACTACAGGAATCTCGACAGGGAGGGATGGGCAGGATGAACTCGGCTTCGCTCGCTCTGTAATGAGTCCGGGTGCCATGGAATGATCATTCCAAAAGCAATGCAGCTGCCCCGATCATCCCTGCATCTTTACCGGCTAACGATTCAACTACTGTGATTTTGTCAAAGATCATATCCCTTGCCAGCTCATAGAATTTTGTTCTTACCCGCTTCATATAAACATCGCCAAGGTTGCAGAGGCCTCCGCCCAGAATTATAAGTGGCGGATTGAACACCTGGAAGATATTGTAAATTCCGATGCCGATAAAATCTGCACATTCCATCATTATCTCCGTGCAGAGCTGGTCTCCTTCTGCAACTCCCCTGCTTATCATCTGGCCGTCAACTTTTGAGTAATCAAAATCATCGGGAACGGAAATGGTGGTTTTCATCCCAAGTTCCGTTTTCTTTCGGAAAAGATGAGGTAATGCTAGTCCGCATGCAACAGCCATCAGGCATCCGTGGTTTCCGCATGTGCACACGAGCTCGCTGTGAGGATCGACTATAGTATGTCCGAACTCCCCGGCCGTCCCGGTCATACCTCTGTAAAGCTTCCTGTCGAGTATTATTCCTGCTCCTATTCCGGTGCTGATCGTGAGAAAAATGAGATCGTCGTATCCTTTCCCGGCTCCGAACCTGAACTCACAGAATGCCTGAGCGTTAGCATCATTGTCGAGCTTTACGGGAATTGAAAAATTCTTTTGTATCGTATCACGCAGCGGAAATCCCTTGAAGCCCTTCAGATTCGATGATGTAATTGTCACCCCGTCCCTGTAACGGACATGCCCGGGGAAACCCACGCCGATTCCTTCAAGGTCGTGTTCCGCAAGATTATTTGATGTCAGAAGCTGCATTATCAGTCCTGTTATCTGTTCCACGACCTGGTTTTCATTCCTGCCCGTGTGATCATAAACAGTCACTTTATCCTGGATCCTTCCGTCAGGATGAACAAGGCCCACCGACAGCTTGGTACCGCCAATGTCAACGCCGCAAAGGAGTTTTTCCATATGTTTGTCTATAATGTCTGTTCAGTTCTGGCAATAATATCATCCTGTGTATCAGGCGAAAGAGTGGTAAAGAATGCTGAATATCCTGCCACACGCACGACAAGATCCCTGTATTCTTCAGGGTTCTTTTTTGCTGCGAGCAGCGTTTCGCGCGATACAATATTGTATTGAACATGCCATCCTTTCAATTTTTCAAAGAATGTCCTGATGATCGAAATAAGCTTTTCCTTCTGCGTATCGCTTGAAATGGCAGAAGGAGCCAGTTTCTGGTTTAAAAGAACTCCACCGATGATCTTGTTTGCCGGAAGCTTTGAAACAGACTTGAACACAGCTGTGGGCCCCAGTGTGTCTGTGCCCGATGAAGGTGAGCATCCTTCTGCCAATGGGGTGAAGGCTTTTCGTCCGTCGGGAGTGGCTGGTGCAGCCGCACCTGACGGTACGTTTGATGAGATACTTGATGTCCCTGCATAATAGGCACAGCCGATAGGTCCCCTGCCATTACGGGTTGTGTGATAATTTTTAAGCTCATCTATGAAATATGAATATGCCTCCACAAGCAGATTGTCGACGTAATCGTCGTCATTGCCGTATTTCGGAGCATAATTGAGAAGTATCTGTCGCAATCTTTCGCCATCCATGCCCTCAAAATTGTTTTTGAGATTGAGCATCAGGGCTTCCTTTGAAATTCTCTTCTCCTCAAAAACAAGCTTTTTGATTGCTGCAAGTGAATTCCCGAGATTTGCTATTCCCACCTGCAATCCGGATATGAAATCATAAACCGAACCTCCTTCCTTTATCGTCTTTCCCCGCGCAATGCAATCATCTACAAAAGCTGAGCAGAGTATATCAGGGACAAGCTCTTCGATTGCAAGGTCGACAGCCGTATCAATTTCCACAGATGCTTTTGCATAGAAATTCACTTGTTTCTTCCAGGCTCCCATCATGTCGCTGAAATCCATGAAATCCTCAAAGCTGCCGGTACCAGGGCAAAATGTTTTTCCTGTTGTGGTGTCGAGGCCGTTGTTCATGGCTGCAAGAAGGACACGCATGAAATTAAGGAAGCTCATTCCCGTGCAACGGTATCCCCATTTCCCGGGAACCGCAACCTCAATGCATCCTATTGCGGAATAATTATATGCATCTTCCCTGCTTACGCCGATCGCTATCAGGGACGGAATAATTATTTCATCGTTATTGAAGGCTGGCATACCGAATCCCTTGCCGATGACATTGATGCATTCAGTAAGGAATTCAGGGTTAATGTTCCTGTGAAATCTCACTGAAAGGTTAGGTTGTGTAAGTTTCATCCTTCCGACAGAATCGAGAATAAGAAAGCTGAGCTCGTTTACTGCATCTTTCCGGTCCGTAGTCTGCCCACCGACAGTGACATTCTGGTACAGTGGTCCACCTGCAGAAAACCTTGTGTGTGACCATGACCTTATTTTGTTTATCGACAGCAGTTTAAGCCAGAAACATTCAAGGAGTTCCAGTGCAAAATCCTCGTTAATGCTGCCTGAATCAAAGTCGTTTTTATAGAATCTGTAAAGGTACTGATCCATCCTGCCGAGCGATACAGAATGTCCGTTGCTTTCTATCTGAAGAACAAGCTGGACGAACCAGGTAAGCTGGAGGGCTTCCCAGAAGCTTTCAGGAGGGTTTTCAGATATTCTCCTGCAGTTTCCGCTTATTCTGAGCAGTTCCAGTTTTCTGGAACTATCGTGTTCTTTTTCAGATAATTCCGTGGCAAGTTCCTGATATCTCAGGATAAAGGTCTGAAATGCCTCAATTCCGGTTTCAAGTGCAGAATAAAAATCATTTTTCTTCTTAAATTCCTTATCAGATTTTTTAAATGATTTCTGTGCATGCCTGATCTCCTTAAGGTAACCGGAAAGACCAGTTTTGAGTATCTTATTAAAATTCACTGCAATATGAGCATCACCGGAAGTCAGATTACCTTCAGCCCTGATTATTGCTGAGTCGTGGATCTCCCTGTTAATGGGCGACATCAGTGAATTGCCTCTCTCAATAAGTGTTTTCCCCTCCCAGAACCGGCATAAATCTCTCAGTTCATCCTTCTGTTCTTCAGTAACATAAAAAGCATCCCCCGGACGCTTGTCGAACTCATCCAGCTCATTTATTATCCATGACGTAACATATTCCGGGAATATGGGAGCCGCCCTCAGCTTAGATGACTGGTTTCCTGCAATAAGCTCTCCGTCCTCAATGAAGATCGTCATTTCCTTCAGTGTTTTTTCAAGGGCCAATGCCCTTTTCAATATTACAGGAGAGCTTTCATGATCCCTGTAAACCCCGGTATAGATCCTTGCGCGTTCAGTGCAAATGGTGGAACGTGATGAGAGCATCCTGTCTTTCAATCTTGCAATGCGCGGCGTTACGCCTGTTGTTGACTTCACGGATATCATCTTAATTAAGTATTTTAGCTATAAGTCCTTTACGCTCAGCATATGCTGCATATGGCCATATTTCTGATTTTTCCATATTAGCCTGATCGCCAAAAACATATTCCATGCCAAGCATCTGGTATTTTTCCCTTGCAAGCGAGTGATAAGGAATAAAATCGATCTCAAACGAATTATTCAGTTCAGCAGCAAAATCAATTATAGAAAAGATCTCAGATTTTGTATGATTGAAACCCGGGATCACCGGAACACGCACCACAAATTTTTTTCCTGCTTCATCAATCTTTTTGTAATTATTCAGAACAAGTGACAGGTCGCCGCCGGTATATTCTGAGAACTTCCGATAATCGGTGTGTTTAAGATCAGCAAGAAAAACGTCAATAGTATCAAGATAAGCCTCGAGGGTTTCCCCTGGAATATGAAGGGAAGTCTCGGCAGATACATGTATGTTCCTTTTTTTTAATCCGGCAATAAAATCATGAAGTTCAGCTCCCTGCGCCAATGGTTCACCGCCTGACAATGTAACTCCGCCATCGCTCATCCGGTAAAAAAGCTGGTCCTTTTCAATTTCATTTAAGAGCTCTTCAGCGCTCATTTCACGTCCCACCACTTCCAGCGCCTTTGAAGGGCATATATTTCTGAGTGAACTGGCATCTGAGATATTTTCCCTGTCGATTATCAGGTTTCCTTTGTTTACAGTGATCCGGCCCCGGCTGGCCGATATGCAATCGCCAAACCTGTTACATTTTCTTTCATCAAACATGATTGAAGGAAAAGGGTCAATGCTTTCGGGGTTATTGCACCAAAGGCAATGCAGCTGACAGCCTTTAAAGAAAATAGTGGTCCTGACGCCTTTCCCGTCGTGGATTGAAAACCGTTGTATATTAAAGACATTCAGCATCTGGCAGGCTACTAAACAATCAGATCTTGCGGCAGTTGGCGTTTGATTTGTTGCTTTTTACAGGATAAATATAACCATAAATTCAAATGGTTCAACATCATTTGGCTGTGAAATCAGGTTATTAAACCAGATCATCACCATTTAAGGTTTGCAGATGGTACAATAAAAGGTGGCATTTTCAAGTTCAATACGAAGCATAATAATGTTTTTGTCTTTTGATCGGATTTTCATGGATTTAACGAAGGATATTCACAACATGATGTCAAAGGATCATCTGTTGTTTGTTTACAGGGGGGAAATAACTGAAAAAAATTCTTTGTCACTTCTTACACTTCTTGAAAATGAGATGAAGAATGATTCATACTCATTTGCAGGAAGAAAAAGACTTTTTATGTTTGTGCTTGAAAGCCTGCAGAATATTATAAAGCACGGGGATCATATCCATCACACAGGAATGTCACTTGTTACTTACTCGAAAAATGATAACGGCTATACCATCACTACAGGTAATATTATTGATTCTGCAAATGTCAGTGCCCTGAAATCCAGGCTTGAAACGATAAGCAGGCTTGACCAGGCAGAAATAAAAAACCTCTACAGGAAGATACTTACCTCATCAGAATTCAGCGTAAAGGGCGGAGCAGGGCTGGGTTTGCTTGAGATGGCAATTAAGACCGGCAACACGCTTGATTTTGACTTTCTGCCGGTTGATGATGACCACTCTTTTTTCATTCTCAGGAAGTCGGTTGATTCGACCGGAACAAGTTTGGTTCATTCCGGCGATGGGAAACATTTTGACAGCAGTTCCGTGCTTCAGCTGGAGCGAATGATGGACGTTAACAGGATTCATATGGTTTGGTCGGGGCATGTTTCCTCAGAGATAGGTGAAGAGGTGTTGTCGCTTGCGGAATGGAAGCTTGAGGACGAAGATTTGGATTCGGGGATGAGAAAGCGTGTTTTTGGCATTATGGCAGAAATACTGGAAAACGTCTCAAAATATAATCCCGGAAAGGAAACTGAAGCCAGATTCGGGATGTCGGTTGTAATGTTAAGGATCATTGACAGGAAATTTCATATCACCACCGGAAACCTTATTTCACAAGACAGTGTCGGAGACCTGAAGGAGAAGCTTGATCATGTAAACAGCCTTGACAGGGAAGGACTTAAAAATATGTTTTATTCATCTCTGTCGCAACAGACAATTGAAACCGACAGCACGGGCAATATGGGGCTGCTGGCTGTGGCACGCAAATCTGGCAGCAAGCTTGATTACATGTTCGGGAAAATAAACGACGATTATTCCTATTACATGCTCACAGTAAAGGTCGAGGAGCACCCTCCGGTCAATTAACCTTCCTCAGAGTCATTTCACAGCCATCCCAGACGGCATAGCTGCTATCTTTGACCCAGTCACCAAGAAAAATTATTTCTGAACTCTCACCGGCCTTACAGGTCATTTCTATATGACGGTGGCCAAAGACAAAATAGTCAATGTTTTCCTTTAGCAAATATGACTTTGCGTACCTTATCAGGTCCTCTTTGTCTTCACCGAGATATTCGAGGGAAATACCTTTTCCCAGCCTTGAATGCAATGACCATTTATGTCCGAATCCAACCCCAATGTAAGGATGCAGAGAAGAATAAAGAACACGCAGGGGCTCATTCCTGAAAATTGAGAGGAGGATCTTATATCCGATACTGTTCGAACCAAGCCCCTCTCCGTGTGCAATATAGAATTTTTTCCCGTCAAAAACCTTTGTAATGGGGGCTGTATGGGTTATAACACCGCATTCGTCAGTAAAATAGTTTTTCATCCACATATCGTGGTTACCCGTAAAAAAGTGAACCGGGATACCTGAATCAGTGATATTCGACACTGTTCCAAGGAACCTTGTAAATCCTTTTGGAACCACCAGCTTATATTCCCACCAAAAATCGAATATATCACCGACGAGATAAATTTCTTTGGATTCCTGAGCAATACTTTCAAGCCATCTGACAACCTTTTTCTCCCTTTCAAGAGGATCCGAACCGGATCTAAGGCCAAGATGAAAATCAGATGCAAAAAATATATTCCCTGACTTTTTCAAGGCTGTATTCTATTTATTAAACAGCTGGTCGAGCTCAATCTGCAATGCGCTCCCATGAAGTTCTGTGGCGATTATTGTGCCACTCCTGTCAAAGAGGAAGTTAGCAGGCACAGACTTTACATTGAAAAGTATTGCATTTTCAGGATTTGAAGGATTATCTTCCCTGGCATTTATCCATGGAAGTTCATCAAATCTAACCTCATCCCTCCATTCATCCTCCTTTTCATCAAGGTTTATCTGATAGATTTCAAATCCCTTGCTTCTATATTTCTTATAGTATTCTTTCAGTTTAAGGTTCTCTTCAATACATTCTTTTGATTCAGCTGACCAGAACGAAACCAATACATATTTACCTTTAAGAGAAGACAATGCTATTCTTTTGCCGGAGATATCCTTAAGGTTTGGATCAAGGGTTTTTGGAGCCTGAGAGCTGGCGAGGTTTTCCAGTCTTCTCGCATACATTTTGTCAAGTTCTTTCTTAGTATCCGCAGCAAGAGCCTGAACTTGCTTCGAATTGGGATAATACTTTAAAAGGGAGTCGGTAACGATTTTAAGGTACTGAAGGTCGCGCGGATCATAAAGAACATAAGTGTTATCATCAAGCCTCTGGTATAATGCCTTTATTGATGCCAGCGAAGTGGTGTTACTAATAATGAATTCAATGTTTTTCTTTCGGAGAGTCTTTACAAGGTTTGTGAATTCTAAATCAATTGCCGGTCCTTGCACATTAAAGTCGGGCTGCTTTGATGCAGCGTCATAAGCTGTTCTCAGGGAATCAAGTTTTCTTTTCGTTTCGTACAGCCTCAGGTCGAGCATCCTTACCTGTTCTGATCCTTTAGATCCTGATACACTGTAGCCGTTGTACAGATTATTGGCAGTAAAGGCAATCTTTATTTTTTCTCCCGGCTCAGCAAGTAATGTTATAAATTCCTTATTTGAGAATCCCACCTGATAAAATTCGGGTTCTCTGGCTTTTACCCTGAACCTGAAATTGCCCGTTTTGGAAATCTTTGCCGAGTCAATCCTTACCGGTACGTTCACATTGACCCGGTTAAGGTAAATATAACTCTTTTTAGCGCCATGGATGACTCCGTTCACAATAAAACCCTGCTTATTCTGGCAGCTGGTTATGATAAGAACCATAAAAAAGAGGAATATTGGTTTTTTCATCATTTGAGTTCCCTGTTACCTTTGATTAGTTTCATTTTGTTTAAACAATTCGGAAAGCTTTCTTTCCAAAGCATTTCCCCTCAGGTTTGAAGCAATTATTCGTCCTTCCTTGTCAAGAAGGTAATTTGCAGGTATTGATTCAATGTTATAAACCGGCACTACCGTTGAATTCCAGTATTTTACATCGCTTACATGTATCCATTTATCCAGATGGTCCTCCTGGATGCCTTTCACCCAGGCCTCCTTTGTTTTGTCCAGCGAAACCTGGAAAATCTGGAACCCCTTGTAATGATACTTTTTATATGCTTCCACAAGATTCGGGTTTTCCATTCTGCATGGTCCGCACCACGTTGCCCAGAAATCGAGAAGCACTACTGACCCCCTGGTTGACGAAAGCCTGACCGTGTCACCTGCCGGAGTCGGGAGAGCTATTTCAGGAGCTACGGCCATATAGCTTACGGCCTCACCGGACGCAGCTTTCCCTCTGGCTCCCTCCACCAGATTGCGAACCTGCTGATGCAGCGTCATTACAGGCTCATACAGCGGGTACCGGCTGTATAACGAAGAATCTACCTTTACAAAATATGCCAGATCCTTTTGTGGGTTAAGAACATACACTTTCGGGGCAACCTGCTGGTAAAGAGCTACCAGGCACACCAGTGAAGACAGGTTTTCATCGATATATTTTTTGGTAAAGACATTCATCTCATTAAGATAGCCGTTTGCCAGGTTATCAATGGAATCAATGACGGAAGAAAGATTTGGAGATCCAAGGTTATTGTCGTAGATATTGCTGAGGCTTCTGAGCTTACTGATTGTTTTTTTAAGGGTTTTGCTATATCCGACCATCAGACTTGTGCCTTCAGATCCTGAAACTGATTCAGGATAATTCAGGGAATCATTATAAGATGAAATTTTTATTTTCTGTCCGGGCTCAATAAGCATTGTAAGAAAGTTATTTTGATTAATTTTGAGCAAATAAAAGGAGGGTATTTTTACATCCCTTCTGAAATCAAACCGGCCATCTGCAGATACCATGACAGAATCGACTGCAAAAAGCTCATTAGATTTAAGCTCGTTGAGAAAAATATATTCTCCGGAGATAGGATTTTCAAGTACCCCGGAAATTTCTGCACTCTTATCACGGCATGAAGCTAATGCTGCTGCCGCCAGTATTAGTGATGCAAGTTTTTTGCTCATTGAGTTCACGGGAATTGATAGTTAATTTAAAAATGTTGAAATGCAAATGTAATTTTTTTTTAAACTGTTAATGCTTCAATTGTGTTTATTAATAATTACTCAAAAAAACTCGCTCTTCGACCTGGAAAGAATAAGTTTTTACATAAGTCGTGGTTTTTGCAATGTTCAATAAAATACATTATCTTAAAAGACTTTTTAGAATCGGAAAATAAAGCAGGCATATGAGTTACATAAAGTTTGAAAAAGAGCAGATCGTAAATCTTGAGTATTCACTGTCAAGAGAAGTCCTTAGAACAAACAGGAGCGGATCCTACTCCCTGACAACAATTGTGGGTTGCAATACCCGTAAATATCATGGGATACTTGTCTGCCCGGTTGATGAATTCGGCGGTGAAAGATATGTACTTCTTTCGGCTCTGGATGTCACGGTTGTAATCAATGAAAGCAGCTTCAATACAGGCATCAGAAAATACAAAGGTGATTATTACAGCCCCAAAGGCCACAAGTATATAGAAGAACTTGAAATGGAAACGATCCCTTCAAGAATATACCGGGTTGGTGGGGTAAAGCTGAGGCACGAACGGTTGCTTGTCCATTATGAAGAGCAATATCTTGCCCGGTTCACCATACTTGAAGCATCAGAACCGATGAAACTCCAGATACGTCCGTTCCTGACTTTCAGAAGTATCCACCAGCTCACGCATGCCAATCTGTGTGCCAATACAAAAGTAGAATTTATTGAGAATGGAATAAAATCAAAATTGTATGAAGGATTTCCATACCTGAATATGCAATTTTCAACAAAGGCCGAATTTATTCATGTTCCCGACTGGTATTTGGGGGTTGAATACACAGAGGAGCAGAAGAGAGGATACGATTATTCCGAGGATCTGTTTACACCCGGTTTTTTTGAGTTAAATGCAAAGCAGGGTGATGTTATAGTATTTTCAGCTTCAACCAAGATGGAAAAACCTTCAGGCTTTAAGGCGAAGTTCACAAAAAATGTATCGAACAAGATTCCAAGAAACTGTTTTGTTAACTGTTTAAGGAATGCGGCACAGCAATTCATTGAAAAACGTCACGGAAAGACTCTTATAATTGCCGGTTATCCCTGGTTTGGTTCATGGGGCAGGGATACTTTTATTTCGCTTCCGGGATTGGCTCTCGCACGCAAAAAAAACATGGAACTTTACAGGGAGGTTCTCGATACCCAGGTGGCAAGCATGAAGGATGGATTATTCCCGAATATGGGAGGGAATGACAATC
The DNA here is from genome assembly GCA_963789985.1 of uncultured Bacteroidales bacterium. GTDB lineage: Bacteria > Bacteroidota > Bacteroidia > Bacteroidales > VadinHA17 > LD21. The sequence goes on from CAWBNA010000011.1 coordinate 74,168, forward strand.
CGGCATTTAATTCAGTCGATGCACCGCTATGGTTCTTCTGGACTGTCCAGCAATATATTGAAGCCGGCGGAGCTGATGCTGCGGAACGGTACTATGAATCCATGAAATCAATTATTCAGGCTTACAGGAACGGAACAGCTTTTAACATAGGCATGAGAGAAAACGGACTTATCTATGCAGAGGCACCGGGAAAATCACTGACATGGATGGACGCAGTTGTAAACGGCATTCCGGTAACCCGGAGAGACGGATATGCGGTTGAAATAAATGCGCTTTGGTATAACGCAGTATGCTTCGGACTTGAGCTTGCAAAGGGAATGAAGGACAGGAAGTTCATTAAGGAGTTAGAGCACCTGCCGGATCTTATAGACAAATCCTTCCATGAAGTATTCTTTAATAAGAATAATCACGGCGGATATATTGCCGATTATGTGAATGACGAGGAAGGTAAGAACTTCTATGTAAGGCCCAATATGGTGATTGCAGTGTCAATGCCATATTCATTGCTGAGCGAAGAAGAGATGAAGAAAATTCTGAATATAGCCGATAAAGAACTGGTGACCCCGAGAGGACTCAGAACACTTTCTCCGGGCAATCCGCTCTACAAGGGAGTTTACGGTGGCAACCAGGAAGAACGTGACAAAGCCTATCATAATGGTACTGTATGGCCATGGCTCTACGGACCATTCTGTGAGGGCTGGCTCAGAGTGTACGGTGAACAGGGAGTTCAGAAAGTCAGGAAACTGATATATGGACTTGAAGAGGTTATGAGCGAGCATGGGGTTAGCACTATCTCCGAGATATATGACGGGGATCCGCCTCATGCTCCAAATGGAGCCATATCGCAGGCATGGAGTGTAGGAGAGGTGCTGAGGATTATTAACCTGCTTGATAACAAGTATTCTAATATATAACTCTGGTAAGATATGCGTGTCCTAATGTTTGGATGGGAGTTTCCGCCACATATCTCCGGCGGACTGGGAACAGCAAGCTATGGCCTTACAAAAGGCATGTCAACGCTGGACGACCTTCAGGTAATCTTTGTTGTTCCTAAAGCGTGGGGAGATGAAGACCAGTCGACCGTACGGCTGATCGGAGCCAACAAGGTTCCTGTCGCATTCAGGCAGATCCGTTACAAAGGGTTCATGCATGCTATGGAGCAGATTGAAGTCTCTTCCAGGATAATACCATACACCGACCCTGAAGAATTCTGGAAAAGGACAATTACGGAAGTCCCGGAACAGAAAATGATCGTGCAGACAAACAGCAGCGGGACAATTGATTTTTCAGGAAAGTATGATGGCTCTCTCCTTGATGAGATATATAAATATTCGGTTGTGGCTTCAGTGATTGCCCAGGAAGAGGAATTTGATATAATACATGCACATGACTGGCTGGCTTACCCGGCAGGCATTGCCGCAATGAATGTATCGGGCAAACCGCTTGTAATACATGTACATGCCACCGATTTCGACCGCAGTGGCGGCAATGTAAATCCTGAAGTTTACAGAATCGAAAAACAGGGGATGGACGCAGCTTCAAAAATTATCACCGTAAGCAACCTGACCCGCGATATTGTAATCAATAAGTACCAGATAAACCCTGATAAGGTAGAAACTGTTTACAATGCAGTTGAACCGGTTAGAATTTATGACGGAATAACCATTGAAAAAGGCTTTGACGAAAAGGTGGTTACATTTCTCGGCAGGATAACGATGCAGAAGGGTCCCGAATACTTCATCGAAGCAGCCTATAAGGTACTGAAGGCTATGCCAAATGTCAGATTTGTTATGGCAGGATCCGGAGATATGATGGAAAGGATGATGAGAAGGGCTGCTTCACTAAAGATAACCGACAGGTTCTATTTCACAGGATTTTTAAAGGGCAAGGACGTTTATACATTGCTTAATATGAGCGATGTTTATATAATGCCTTCAGTGTCGGAACCCTTCGGTATTTCGCCGCTTGAAGCAATGCAATCAAATGTTCCGGTAATAATCAGCAAGCAATCGGGAGTATCAGAGATACTGACCCACGCCGTTAAAACTGACTTCTGGGATATTGATGCCATGGCTGACGCCATTTACGGGATACTCAATTACCCTGCTCTTTCAAACGTGTTTTCAAAGAATGGGAAAGAAGAAGTGGTAAGGTTAAAATGGGACAATTCAGCAAGACATGTAAGAGACATTTACTACAGATTGATCGGTCAAAATAAGAAATAATTATGAGTCAAACAGGCAAGAAAGCTATTTGCTTTTATTTTCAGGTTCATCAGCCATTCCGGCTTAAACGGTACAGATTTTTTGACCTTGGGCATGATCATTATTATTATGATGATTATACGAACGAATCTATAATGAGAAAGGTGGCAGAAAAATGCTATCTTCCTGCAAATGAAATTATTCTTGAATTGCTTCTGAGAAACAAGGGTAAGTTCAAAATCACCTTTTCCCTTACAGGTCTGGTGATAGATCAGTTCCGGCTTTATGCCCCGGAAGTGCTGGAATCTTTTAAAAGACTTGCAGAAACAGGATTTGTGGAATTTCTGGCTGAGACCGAATCACATTCGCTTGTCTCAATCAAATCGAGGACCGAGTTTGAGCAGCAGGTCAATGAGCACAGGGCAATGATGAAGGAGTTCCTCGGCGTTGAAACAACCTCATTCAGGAATACGGAACTTATTTATTCCGACCAGATAGGTTCGTGGGTCGCAGACATGGGATTCAAATCAATCCTGACTGAGGGAGCAAAACATGTTCTTGGCTGGAAAAGCCCCAACTACCTTTACTGCAATGCGATCAATCCACGACTTAAAGTGCTTCTCAGGAATTTTGTCCTAAGCGATGATATTGCCTTCAGATTTTCAAACAAGAGCTGGAGCGAATGGCCGCTTACAACGGATAAGTATGCATCATGGCTGAATAAGCTTGCGCCAAAGAGCGAGCTCATCAATGTCTTTCTTGATTATGAAACCTTCGGGGAACACAACCCAAAAGAGACGGGAATATTTGATTTCCTTCACCATCTTCCCGGATCAATCCTTAAAAAGACTCCCTACAGGTTCATGACCCCGACAGAAGTGGTGGATTATCTCCAGCCTGTTTCGGCAATAAGCGTACCTTCGCCCATTTCATGGGCAGATGAGGAACGCGACATAACAGCCTGGCATGGCAATGAGCTGCAGGTTGCAGCCCTTGACAAGCTTTACGATCTTTCAGATAAAGTGAACAGGTGTGAAGACCGGCAGATTAAAAAGGACTGGGAATATCTGCAGGCAAGCGACCATTTTTATTATATGGCAACAAAATTCTTTTCCGACGGAGCAGTTCATGCCTACTTCAACCCTTATGACACGCCCTATGACGCTTTCATGAATTATATGAACGTACTTAGCGATTTTGAGATAAGACTAAACCGCTGTATTCCCGATAATACTGAACAAAAGGAAATATCAAACCTTAATTCCCTGATCCGGGAAAAAGAAATGATCATTGATCAGCAGAATGCTGAGATAGAACGCCTTAAACATAAAAAGGCAAGAAGAAAAACAGTGACAAAAAGTGCCGGAAGAAAGAAAGTTCCCATTGAAGGAAGATCCCGGAAGAAAATTGAATCGGAAAAGTGACGGAAAAAAAGTAATCAGAACCAAATATACTGCGAATGAATGTTGAACTAGTTTTTGAGACCAGTTGGGAGATTTGTAATAAAGTTGGAGGAATTCATACTGTAATCTCAACAAAAGCACTTAAAATTGTAAATGAACTCGGAGACAACTACATACTTATAGGACCAGATGTATGGAGGGAAGAAGTAAAGAACCCGGAGTTTTTACCTGATGAAGGATTGTTTTCCGAATGGAAGGCCATCGCGGAAAAGGACGGACTCAGAGTGAAAACCGGAAGATGGAACATCGCCGGGAACCCCATTGTCTTACTCATTGATTTCACTCCCTATTTCGGACAGCAGAACGAAATATTTGCGAAGTTCTGGGAGATCTATAAGCTCGACAGCATCACAGGCCAGTGGGATTACGTTGAGCCTGCACTGTTCGGCTATGCGGCCGGAAAAGTTATTGAAAGCTTCACATCATTTTACCGTGAACGTCAGCATATAATAGCTCAGTTTCATGAATGGATGACAGGTACAGGGATTCTTTACCTTGAGAAATTTTCACCTTGGATCGCAACTGTTTTCACTACGCATGCGACCGTGCTGGGTCGCAGCATTGCAGGAAACAACAGACCTTTGTACAGTAAAATGAAAGAGTACAACCCGGTACAGTTATCCCGCGAATTCAACATAGTTGCCAAGCAGTCACTCGAACGTCTCTCGGCTTCGGAATCTGATGTTTTCACGACAGTAAGTGAACTGACATCAAACGAATGCAGGCTGTTCCTTGGGAAAGACGTGGACATCATTACTCCCAACGGCTTTGAGGATTCCTTTGTTCCGGCTAAAGATATCTTTGCAAAAAGCAGGGACGCGGCCAGGGAAAAGCTCAGAAAAGTTGCGGAAGCTGTACTTGGCTATTCATTACCAGATAATTGCGTTTTTATTGCAAACAGCGGAAGATATGAATTCAGGAACAAGGGCATCGACGTTTTTATAAACTCCCTTGGTGAACTTAATAAGAAAGATTCTCTCCCCAAACAGTGCGTTGCTTTCCTTTTGATCCCTGCATATCATATGGGACCGCGGCAGGATCTGGTTGATATTCTGTATAAGAACGGACTGCAAAACGGAGTCGATAGATACCTTACACATCGTCTTCATTATCCGGCGACGGACCCTGTTCTTCAAAGCATTGCAAAAAACGAGCTAACCAATAATCCTGATTCAAAGGTCAAAATCATTTTTGCGCCTTCTTACCTGAATGGTAATGATGGCATTTTCAATATGTCATATTACAACCTTCTGATTGGATTCGATCTTACTGTCTTTCCTTCATACTACGAACCCTGGGGATACACTCCGCTCGAAAGCCTGATGTTCTCAATCCCTTCCGTTACAACCACACTTTCCGGATTCGGACTCTGGGTCCAGAAATATTTTAAGGATCCGGGGAACGGCATGGCAATAATTGAAAGGACCGATGAAAATGAAGTAAAGGTGATCTCGGACATTAAAGATTTTATGCTCAAGTTTCTGGCTTTTACCGATACTGAAATTGCAGAAGCAAGAAACAAGGCGTATGAGATCTCAAGAATAGCTCTTTGGGACAATCTTGTCAAATATTATTTTTCAGCATACGAGACAGCTCTGATACACAGCAGTGAAAGAAGGGAAGAAGGAAGGGAGTTCATTCAGTTTGTGGAGGCCCCCGGAGTCCAGGTCCGCAAGCCGTATCAGGTACCGGTATGGAAAGATATTTACGTTCAGAGTGACGTTCCTGATAAGATGGCATCATTAAAAGAATTGGCCAACAACCTGTGGTGGGGCTGGAACACAAAAGCAGAATCGTTGTTTAGAAGAATGGACCCCTCATTATGGGAAGAAGTTCACCACAACCCCAAGTTGCTTCTTGAAAAGATTGATTACAAGAGGCTTCTCGTGCTTGAAGATGATGAAGAATATATTTCAGACCTGGAAACCGTTTATAAAACCTACAAGGATTACATTAACCGCCCGGATGATCCTGACAAGCCTTCAGTTGCTTATTTCAGCATGGAATTCGGTATCCACCAGTGCCTTAAAATCTATTCCGGCGGCCTGGGAATTCTTGCGGGCGATTTTCTTAAGGAAGCCAGCGATTCGAACTTCAATATAATAGGTATCGGATTGCTTTACAGATACGGCTATTTCAAGCAGAAGATCGGGCCAAAAGGTGAACAGCTTACAATATATGAACCGGAAGATTTTTCACGTCTCCCCCTCGATCCTGTCAAAGACCCGGATGGCAGACAACTTGCAGTCAATATTGTATGGCCGGGACGGAGTGTCAGGATAAGATTATGGGAGGCCAAGGTCGGGAAGGTCCGGCTCATCCTTCTTGACACCGATTGTGAGGAAAATTCAGCAGAGGACAGGACCATAACCCATTACCTTTACGGAGGTGACCATGAGAACAGGCTGAAACAGGAACTGGTCCTGGGAGTAGGAGGGATCAGGGCGCTTACGGAAATGGGCCTTAAGCCCGATCTTTATCACAGCAATGAAGGGCACTCGGCATTTATAGGCCTTGAAAGGATGAGAATACTTGTTGCCGAAAATCACCTGACATTCAGTCAGGCAATTGAAGCCATCAGATCATCAACACTGTTTACAACCCATACTCCGGTTCCGGCCGGACATGATTCATTTGAAGAAGACCTGCTGAGAAAGTACATATCCCATTACCAGGCCAGATTCTCAATAAGCTGGGACGATATAATGGCTCTGGGCCGCTGCGCAGGCGATCCTGATAAGAAGTTCAATATGAGCTTCCTGGCGGCACGTATGTCACAGGAACTGAATGGGGTGAGCAGACTCCACGGACAGATAACGCAGGGCTTGTTCAATAAGCTTTGGCCCGGTTACCTCAAGGAAGAACTTTACATCGGCTATGTCACGAACGGTGTGCATCATCCTACTTGGGTGGCGCCTGAATGGCAGGAAGTTTATAGGGAAATTACCGGCAGCGAACATTTCGATCAGACTAACAGAAGCCTCTGGGAGAAACTTTACAGCCTGGACGATAAAAAGGTTTACGAAGTAAAAACAACCCTCAAGCGGAATCTTTTCAGAAATATAAGGAAGCGACTGCAGACCGATATGATTGAAAAGCATGTGAGTCCGCGGAGCCTTCTGAATATCAGCAGCCATTTGAATGAAAAGGCTCTTACAATAGGATTTGCCCGCAGGTTTGCGACATACAAAAGAGCATCACTGCTTTTCAGGGACCTTGACAGGCTGGCACATATTGTCAACAATCCCGACAGGCCGGTGCAGTTCATATATGCCGGGAAAGCACATCCCAACGACGGAGGCGGCCAGGACCTTATAAAGCGTGTGTTCGAAGTGTCGCAGATGCCGCAGTTTGCAGGGAAAGTCATCTTCCTTGAGAATTACGATATTGAACTTGCAAAATACCTGGTAAGAGGAGTCGACATATGGCTCAATACTCCGACCAGGCCCCTGGAAGCATCAGGTACAAGTGGCGAAAAAGGAGTAATGAATGGAACGATCCATTTCAGCGTGCTCGACGGCTGGTGGGTTGAAGGATACCGTGCATACGCAGGCTGGGCACTGCCGAAAAAAAGAACTTTTGCCAACCTGGATCTCCAGGATGATGTGGATGCGGAAACTATTTATAATATGCTCGAGTTTGAAATCGTTCCGGCATATTACTCCTTCAATGACCAGGGTATTCCGGTAGAGTGGATGAGCCTGGTGAAAAATACCATGGTAAAGATCGCTCCCGAGTTTACGATGAAGAGAATGCTCGATGATTACTATGAAAAGTATTATTCAAAACTGTGGGCAAGAAATAAATACATTGTGGCAAATAACTTTGAAAAAGCCAGGGAACTTGCCGCATGGAAAAAAACCATGATTGATCAGTGGGATAACATTGAAGTGCTTAATTATAATTTTGAGCGGCCAAAAGAGAATGTCTATCATTCAGGACATGAATACCGTGCGGAGATTGCTCTTGATATTAAGAAGATACCTAAGGAATATGTAGGAGTCGAGCTTGTGTTCACGCATCAGAATAAACAGAGTGATTATGAATTTGTTGACAGCCAGGAGTTCAAGCTTATAAGCAGCAAGAACGGCAAATGCCACTACAAAACCACTCTGGTGCCTGAGAAAGCCGGAACCTTCTTCTATGGTATCCGTATTTATCCCAAGCACAAGGATCTGCCTCACAAACAGGATTTTTACCTGCTCAGGTGGATTGATTAAATATCGGTTGCCTTTTTCACGGGTTCCCTCTTTAAGACAAGGGCGCTCCTTGAAGGGAGATAGAGATAGAGGTAGAAAGGCGCATCCAGATGCGGCTTTTCTCCTTTTTTTGTTGATATGTACAGTTGCGACCTGTCGACCCTGTCAAAACCACCATACCTGGCGTCATCACTGTCGAGGAAAACATGGAACCTGCCTTTCAGTGGAATACCGTAATCGGTAAATGAAACTGTCGGATTAAAGTTGAAAACCAAAAGGAACTCACCTCTGGTAAATGCAATTATCTTATCGAAATTGTTCTCAAAGATGCGGTAAACATAAGGATCATCCAGGATTTTGTATTCCCTTTGAAGAGAAATCATTCTGTTGTCAAAATCGAGCAGGAAAAAGTATTTGAGATCCTTGTTTTTTGCGAGTCCCCATTGCCTTCGAGCATATTTGAAGCTCCAGTTGTTACCCTGACGAGGAAAATCTATCCATTCGGGATGGCCGAATTCATTACCCATAAAATTCAGATATCCTCCTCCTGCAGTACTGAAAGTCAGGAGCCTTATCATCTTGTGCAGCGCTATTCCCCGATCGAGGGAGATACTGTGATATGACTGTGACATTCCTGTGTACATTTCCGCATCGAGCATTCTGAATATAAGCGTTTTGTCTCCAACCAGAGCCTGGTCGTGTGATTCGCAGTAAGAAACTATCTTCTCTTCCGGCCGGTGCTGGGTAAGCTCATGCATAAGGTGACCCATTTCCCATTTCTCATCAGGCGTGTCCTTGACCAGCTTGATCCAGAAATCCGGTACACCCATCGATAGCCTGTAATCAAAACCATATCCTTTCCTTGATGTTTCTGCAGCCAGACCGGGCATTCCGCTCATTTCCTCGGCGACCGTCAATGCTCCCGGCTTGAAGCTGTGTATCATTTTATTGGCAAGGTAAAGATATACAAGGGCATCCTCATCCTCCCCTCCGTCGAAATAATCGCTGTATGATGTGAAATTCTTTTCCAGCCCATGATTATAATATATCATGCTTGTGACGCCGTCAAACCTGAAGCCGTCAAACTTATATTCTTCCAGCCAGTACCTGCAGTTCGACAAAAGAAAATGAAGAACATTGTCCTTCCCGTAGTCAAAACATAATGAGTCCCATGCAACGTGGTTTCTCCTCGCACCTGTATGAAAATATTGTCCCGGCGTACCGTCAAACATTCCAAGTCCTTCGTTGACATTCTTAACTGAATGGGAGTGGACCAGGTCCATAATAACCCTCACCCCTGAAGCGTGTGCTGTATCAATAAGCTCCTTAAGCTCCTCGGGAGTCCCGAATCTTGATGAAGCGGCAAAAAAGCTTGACACATGATATCCGAAGGAACCATAAAAAGGATGTTCCTGCACGGCCATCAGCTGTATCGTATTATATCCGCATTTGACAATGTATGGCAGTACATTCTCAGTGAATTCCCGGTAAGTCCCCAGTTTTTCCTCGGGAGTTGCCATCCCGATATGTGCTTCATAAATCACCGGAGCCGTGGATGCAGCCTTGAAATCGGTGCTCTTCCATTTATAGGGCTCTTCCGGGTTCCAGACCTGGGTACTGAAAATCTTTGTTTTTTCATCCTGCACAACCCGGTTTGAATAAGACGGTATCCGTTCTCCCTTTCCTCCCTTCCAGTGAATTGAAAGCTTGTAAAGGTCACCATGATGAAGCGATTCAGCCGGAAGCTTTATTTCCCAGTCGCCGTATTCATTTATCCTTTGCATCATATAACCAGGTTTTTCTTTCCAATCGCAGAATTGCCCGGTCATGAACATACCTGAAGCATTCGGAGCCCATTCCCTGAAGATCCATCCATCGGCAGTCCTGTGCAGTCCGTAATAGAAATGCCCCATGGCAAAACCGGCCAGGTTGCCTTTCCCGGCAAGATGTTGTTCCTTTGCCTCGCATTTGCTTATCCTGCTTTCAATAGTTTCCCTGAATGGATCCAGCCACGGATCAGATTGATAGAATTTTGAAGAACTCATAACTGACATTTATTCTTTTGTCTTTCCATAAAATTACAAAAACTAAATGATTATTTGATCCTGTTTAACAGCCTTTGCTAATTTTACAGTTAAAATCTGAAAAAGGTATATGCTGGTTCACAAGGGAAATGAAAATCCGGTCATTATCAATCCGGTCGTTACTACAGGTGTCTTTGACGGGGTACATTCCGGCCACAGGGAATTGCTTGCCCGTGTTGTAAGGAGGGCGAAGGAAGAAAAAGGCGAATCGGTGGTTCTGACATTTGAACCTCATCCAAGGCTGGTGCTCTCAGAAAAACACGAAGGATTCTCATTTCTTACAACACCTGAAGAAAAAATAAGGTTACTGGAATCAGCCGGCATCGCACATACTTTTATTTTGGAATTTAACAGGCAGCTGGCCGGGCTTTCAGCTTATGATTTCATAAAGACATATCTTGTCGAAAGAATAGGAACAAAACATCTTGTGGTTGGCTATGACCATCATTTCGGAAAGGGTAGGGAAGGCGATATCAATAGGGTGCGTGAATGCGGTAAAAAGTTCGGATTTGCTGTTGAACAGATGAAAGGAGTCATGATTTCTGAAGGGATTATAAGTTCCACTTTAATCCGGGAGGCCCTCCTTGCCGGAAGACTGGAAGAGGCTAATAAATGGCTGGGTTACAGCTATTCACTGACAGGTACTGTTGTGAAAGGATACCAACTTGGCCATGAACTTGGGTTCCCTACAGCAAACATTGAACCATCGGATATTTACAAACTGGTACCGGCTGATGGCGTTTATGCTGTCGAAATTGAAGCTGACCGTCATTTATTTAAAGGAGTCATGAACATCGGGTTCAATCCTACAATTAATGCTGACAAAACCAAAAGGACTATCGAAGCGCACATCTTTGATTTTAATGGCGACCTTTACGGCCATCGGATAACCGTTTTCTTCCGGTACAGGCTGCGAGATGAGCTCAGGTTCGAAAACCATGATAAACTCTCGGAGCAGATGAAGGTCGATAAAATGAATGCAATGAGACTGCTCTCATGATCAGCGTCAATGAAATAATTATTAAATTTGCACCCTTAATAATTTTAAAACTGATGATGAACAAGATGAACGAAAATGGGCAATATGCAGTGAAAGATATTTCCCTTGCTGATTTCGGAAGAAGGGAAATTGAAATTGCAGAAAAGGAAATGCCCGGACTGCTTGCAATAAGAAAGAATTATTCTTCCGAAAAGCCTCTGAAGGGAGCAAGGATTACCGGCTCGCTGCATATGACTATCCAGACAGCTGTTCTGATTGAGACTCTTGCGGAGCTTGGGGCTGACGTGAGATGGGCAAGCTGTAATATTTTTTCAACCCAGGATCATGCTGCAGCCGCTATAGCTGCAAGAGGTATCCCTGTTTTTGCCTGGAAAGGAGAATCGCTTGAAGAATACTGGTGGTGCACGGCTCAGGCGCTCTCATTCCCTGGCGGCAAGGGACCAAACCTGATAGTCGACGATGGCGGTGATGCCTCACTGATGGTTCATCTTGGTTACAAGGTTGAAAATGACCACTCGATCCTTTCCAAAATACCCGAAAGCAACGAAGAAGCTATAATCCTGAAGACTCTCAAAGGAATTCTTGACCAGGATCCTGACAAGTGGCACAGGACAGTAAGTGAACTTACCGGCATATCGGAAGAGACTACCACAGGCGTTCACAGGCTTTATCAGATGTTGGAAAAAGGCGAACTGCTGGTACCGGCAATAAATGTAAACGATTCGGTCACAAAATCAAAGTTTGACAACCTTTACGGATGCCGCGAATCGCTTGCCGACGGACTTAAAAGAGCTACTGACGTCATGATCGCAGGGAAAGTTGTGGTTATATGCGGATATGGCGACGTTGGAAAAGGCTGCGCCAAATCGATGAAAGCTTTCGGAGCAAGGGTAATTATAACCGAAATTGACCCTATTTGCGCTTTGCAGGCCTCAATGGAGGGCTTTGAGGTAAAGACGGTTGAGGACACTCTCTGGAAAGGCAATATTTTTGTCACCGCCACAGGAAACAGGGATATTATAACTATCGGACACATGCTGAAAATGAAGGATCAGTCAATTGTGTGCAATATTGGTCATTTCGACAATGAGATACAGATTGACAGCCTGAATAATTACAAAGGAATAAAGAAGATAAACATAAAACCCCAGGTAGATAAGTATGTATTTCCCGACGGGCATGCAATATTTGTTCTTGCCGAAGGACGCCTTGTGAACCTTGGCTGCGCAACAGGCCATCCTTCCTTTGTGATGAGCAACTCATTCAGCAACCAGACGCTGGCACAGATCGATCTCTGGAAAAACAAGTACAAGACAGGTGTTTACAGACTTCCAAAATATCTTGATGAAGAGGTTGCAAGGCTCCATCTCGACCAGCTTGGTGTAAAACTTACAAAGCTCACTAAAGAACAGGCTCAGTATATAGGAGTGGATCAGAAAGGCCCTTTCAAACCAGAACATTACCGGTATTAAAGTTATTGTTTTTACAATAAATCACGGCAAAATCAGTATTATACCTTATCGGGGCATCCCACCCTGATATTTATTGTATAAAATGGTTATGAAATGTAAGATCTTAATTGGAACCGCTGTAACAGCCCTGTTGCTTTTAGCTCCGGTAATTAAGGTCAGTGCACAGGATAATGGAGCGAGAAGGGGAAGCCTTCAGAGGGATATTTATGGCAACCAGCCGAAACAGGGAAAAGCTGTGAACAGGAAACCCGTCTCCGTAAAGAGATCTAAAAAGGAGCAGGAGAAGAAGATTAAGAAAGACAACAGGGACTATGAAAAATTTGTCAGAAAGAGCAGAAAGCATGCAATTGAAATACAAAGCCCGGAGGTGAAGGAACGCATGAAAAATAACCGGAAAGATGCTGATTCAAAATACAGGGAAAAAAGGAGAAAAGATGCAGAAAACTCAAGAAAAGCCGGAAAGAAATATAAATAGCCGGTAATGCATGCCATAAATAGCTGTATAATACCCGTTTTCATTAGTTTTATTTGGTAGTTAGATAAAGATTTTATATATTTGTTTCTGAAGAGTTCCGGGGGGTCCCCCGGAATTCTTCTTATTTTTTAACAACAGAGAGATGGCAGATGTTATTTACATAACTGAGGATGGCCTGTTAAAGCTGAAGGAAGAACTTGATCAATTGAGGCTTGTTGAAAGGCCTTTGATCTCAAGACAGATTGCTGAAGCCAGGGATAAGGGTGACCTTTCTGAAAATGCGGAATACGCTGCTGCAAAAGAGGCACAGGGAATGCTTGAAATGAAAATTTCCAAGCTTGAGGATGTTCTTGCACGTTCAAGGGTTATTGACGAAAAAAGAATTGACACCTCAACTGTCAGGATACTTAACAAGGTGAAAATAAAGAACCGTAACAACAATAATGTTATGGAATACCAGATCGTGCCGGAGAGCGAAGCTAATTTCAAATTAGGAAAGATTGCCGTAAGTTCGCCGATTGCACAGGGGCTTATTGGGAAAAAGGTCGGTGAGACCGTTGAAATTAAAGTGCCTTCAGGAATTATCCCTTTTGAAATAATTGCAATATCAGTCTAATAAATCCTCATTAATAATGGCAACAATTTTTACAAAAATTATAAGGGGTGAGATCCCGTGTTATAAGGTAGCCGAGGATGACAGGTTTTTTGCATTTCTTGACATCAATCCACTGAAGAAGGGACATACTCTGGTGGTTCCCAAAGACGAAACTGACTATATTTTTGACCTTGACGATGATACCCTGGCAGGAATTTCAGTTTTTGCCAAAAAAGTTGCAAAGGCAATTGCCGGAGCCATTCCATGCAAACGCATCGGAGTTGCAGTAATAGGCCTCGATGTCCCTCATGCACATATCCATCTTGTTCCAATGGATTCGATAGGGGATGTCAACTTCAGGAATCCCAAGCTTAAACTCACTCCTGAAGAATTCAATAAGATTGCAGAAAGCATTCGCGAAAAGGTAATTCTTTAGTAACTTGGCAGAAGATAATTCTGTCTGCTGCATGAATTACTTTTACGATTTATGGGATGATTTTATAAGTCTTCTCTTTCCCCGGCTTTGCTATGGCTGCGGAAACAACCTTCTGCGGAATGAAAATCTTATCTGTACGGAATGCTACATACATATTCCCAGGACAGATTTCCATCTGAAACCCGATAATCCGGTTGCACAGCTATTCTGGGGCAGATGCCGGATCGAAAAAGCGGCCGCCTTCTCTTATTACACAAGAGACAGCAGGATCAGGAAGCTCATTCATCAACTTAAATACAAGGGGATCAGGGAGCTTGGATTTGAGCTGGGCAGAATCTATGCACGTTCCCTGAAATCTTCCGGATATCTCGATGGCATCGACCTCATAATTCCGGTGCCGCTTCATCCCTCTAAGCAACGGAAAAGAGGATTTAACCAAAGTGAGATTATTTCAAAAGGAATATCTGAAGTTTCAGGCTTACCTGTCGATACGATATCACTTGTAAGAACAAACAGTTCAGCCACCCAGACCAAAAAATCGAGATATGACAGATGGACGAACGTAGAAGGTATTTTTATGATAGCCGACAATTCAAGGCTGACGGGAAAGCATATTCTTATTGTCGACGATGTTATCACGACGGGCTCAACCATTGAAGCCTGCGCCAGTGAGATACTCAAAGCGGAAGGTTCGGCAGTAAGCGTTGCAGCATTGGCTTTTGCAGTAATCTGATTATTATTGCTTTTTAACCCTTTTTGGATTCTTGTTCATGAAATCTTTCCAGCTGTTATAGCTTTTTCCCTGGACCGGAGTGACCGTCTGGTAGAAATGGCACAAAGCAGCCGCAAGTCCGTCGGTTGCATCAAGCCTCAGATCCGTCATGCCGAATTTCAGTATTCGCATAAGCATGGCCGCAACTTGTTCCTTTGATGCTGCACCCCGACCGGTTATTGCCATTTTGATCTTTCTCGGGGCATATTCGAAAATAGGAAGAGACCTGCTTAATGCAGCAGAAATTGCCGCTCCCTGAGCCCTGCCAAGCTTCAGCATCGACTGCACATTTTTCCCGTAAAAAGGTGCTTCTATAGCCAGCTCATCAGGATGATATTCATCTATAATGCCAACTGTGCGGTCAAAAATCTGCTTGAGTTTAAGATAATGATCACCATATTTTGAAAGCTCAATAGCCCCGACAGCAATAAGCTCGGGTTCCTGACCTTCGGTCCTTATTATACCGTATCCGGTGATGGTTGTTCCCGGGTCAATACCGAGTATTATCCTTTCATTGTGATTTTTTTTCAATTGCCCGGGTTGTAATCAGTCATTTCTTCAGCTTTTCAATTGCCATTCCTTTCTCCATCCATTTTGGTTTTTCTGAGAAATTTGCGTGACGGGAGAAAGGCATATAGCTTTTTGAGGAAACTGAACCGTATTCAAGATAATGGATCGCTTCCTGATAGCAAAGCTCATTTTTGTCACTGAAATCGTGGGTGATATCATCAGAAACAACTTTATTGGGAGGCAATCCGGCAAAATAATCGCCTTGTCCATCTGCATTCACGAGCTTGAAGGTTATCGGATAGAAGACATATTGTTCTCCAAAGGCCCATCCATTCATTCCCACAGGTTTTCCGTATGTAGTATCTCCCACGCTTACAACATTAAGGAAAGGTTTAAGTCCGTTAACGACTGCTTCGCTTGCTGAAGCTGTAAGTCTGGTTGTAATAATCACAATCCTTGAAAGGCCAAGCGGGTACAAACTTGTTTGAAACAGGAATGCAGTGTTATAAGCTTGTTGCTTGTCGTTATAAGTGAGTTGCGCAAATAAATCACCGTTGGCTGACAGCGTGTTTCCTCCGATATAGCTTGCAAGGCCCTGAGCAATATCAAGATATCCGCCCGTGTTATATCTGAGGTCAAGAACGAGGTCAGTCACTCCGACAGAATTGAAGTATTCAAAAGCAGTTGTAAGCTCTGCGGTAGTCGGCAGGATGAATGAATCAAGCACCAGATGTCCGACCACTTTACCATTACTAAGGTGAAGAGTGTCGCATAAAATCACCGAATTAACCGTAAAGGAAGCTTTTGTCGATGATATAGTGGTATCGACTCCGTTTGGCTTCCGGAATACAAAGACATTGGTAATACCCGCCACGCTTGCTCCTATTAAATTTGAATAAGCAGTCTCATCATTCGCTTCAAGTATCGGAGCAAGAGCGGTCCCATTGATAGTTTTTACGATCCAGCCACGTCTGACTCCGGAAGCATATAAAGGTGCATTTAAGTATATCATCGCAATTCTTGCATTCAGAGAATCATCAAGGCCTATCCTGAATCCGTGTCCTACGAAAGTACCCTCCATTTCTGCAACGAATGTGTTATAATCCTCAACAAAACTCCATTTATCGAGAGTCTTGTACATCATTGCATCCAGGATTGCGTACGGATCTGAATAATTGTCCTTGTTGACCGTCGGCATGAGTTTGTACCAGTAGTACCAATTATTCATTGTATAATATACACTGTCTTTTGCCATCTGAGCAGTAACTGTCGTCGATGAGGACGATGATCCGTTGTCTTTCTTGCAGGAGGTAAAAAGGGTTAGGAGGATTAATGGAAAAACCAACAATTTTTTCATGTGTAAATAATTTTGATTTTAATGGTCACATGGAACCCACATGTTAAGAGAGGCATTTACATTCTTGTTTGTGCTTTGATAACATGAGGATTTCATACTCTTAAAAATTTATTCAACCCTGTGACAGGGTGTCAAAGATAACTAATTAAACTTCTTTTTGTTTTTTGTTCTGAATCAAAATGCCTGAAATTATCAGCAATAATCCTGCCGGAGTTGTATAAAAAAGGGGTTCATTTAGAATAAAATGTACAAAAAATAAAGACAGAAACGGGGCAATGTAAACAAGATTGCTGATTTTGTCGGTTGTTGAGGCCATCTGAAGCGCCTTAAGCCAGAAGAAAAAAGTTATTCCCATTTCAAAAAGGCCGATATAAACAGCAGAGATCATGCCTTTCAGGATTATGCTCTCAGGCCATAATCCGGTGACGGAGAGTGCGATCAACAGATAAAAAGATCCTGCCAGAAAACTCATGAAAAGCTTCACAGCCTCATCCCTCCTGTCCTTCATGTTAAGAATGAAGTAGAAAGCCCAAAAGACCGAGCTTCCGGTGGCAAGCATTACTCCCCTGATATTTGCATTCAAAGGATGGAATAGATTACCCTGTGATGAGATCACATAAACTCCTGCAAAGCTAATGAACAGGGCAAGAAAGCTTTTTGCCCTGATTTTCTGATGCAAAATGGGAACCGAAAGAAAAACAAGAATAATTGGCCAGATCATGTTGAGAGGCTGGGCCACCTGTGCAGGAAGAAGCTGATAGGCTTTGAGCAGGATAATATAATAGACAAAAGGATTTATAAATCCAAGCAATGCCGAGCTCAGCAATTCTTTTGCGGTGCCTTTAAACAGAAGTTTGATCTTTCCAGTTGCCAGAAGAATTATGAAAAGTGCAGTTGCCGATGTCACTGATGCAATTGTAAGCATCGGAATAATGGAAAGTTGTCCCAGGCAAATCTTAAATGCAGTAGGGACGGTTCCCCAGAAAAATACTGCCAGTCCGGCGTAAATATATGATTGCCTGGTTTTGTTCATTTCCGTTTTGCTCCCATATCCGCCATGGGGGATAAAATCCATTTCTTTTCTTAAAGCCCCCTTCAGGGCTCCCGACAATTTTCGGGATAGGGGCAATTGGCAGGAGGTCAGTCTATCTTATCGAATCCTGTATACTGCCTGAGCACCCCGGGAATTATTATTCCCGATTCTGTCTGATTGTTTTCAAGAAGCGCTGCCACAATCCTGGGCAGGGCCAGGGCGCTGCCATTCAGGGTGTGAACGAGCCGCGTCTGCTTGTCGCCCTTGTCTTTGAATCTGCATTTCAGGCGGTTAGCCTGGAATGATTCAAAATTTGAAACTGAGCTTACTTCCAGCCATCTTTTCTGCGCTGCCGACCACACTTCAAAATCATAAGTCATTGTGGAAGTGAAAGACATATCTCCGCCACAAAGTCTAAGGATACGGTAAGGAAGCCCGAGCTTTGTTACCAGCCCTTCAACATGAATTACCATCTCATCAAGCGATTCATAGGAATGATCGGGATGAGCTATCCTTACAATTTCGACCTTGTCAAACTGATGAAGCCTGTTAAGCCCTCTGACATGAGCTCCCCATGAACCAGCTTCCCTTCTGAAGCAGGGAGTATAAGCAATATTCTTCAGCGGGAGCTGTTCACCGGAAAGTATCACATCCCTGTAAATATTTGTGACAGGAACTTCAGCAGTCGGGATCAGATAATAATTATCAATGCCCACATGGTACATCTGTCCTTCCTTGTCGGGAAGCTGTCCGGTCCCGAATCCTGAATCCTCATTGACCATTATCGGAGGCATCACCTCAGTATAACCTGCCTTTATGCCTTCTTCGAGAAAAAATGTTATAAGAGCCCTTTCAAGCTTTGCACCTTTACCTTTGTAAACCGGGAAACCCGCTCCTGTAAGCTTTATACCAAGATCAAAATCAATAATATCATATTTCTTAATAAGATCCCAGTGCGGGAGCGCCGTCTCGGGAAGGGAAGGTATGGTTCCGCCTTCCTTCACTTTCACATTATCATCAGCGCCATGACCTTGAGCAACAAGTTCATGAGGCAGATTCGGCAGCCTGACAATTTCATTACGAAGTTCCTCATCAAGCTGTATCAGCTTGTCGGATAATGATTTGATTTCAGCTTTAAGTGAATATGTTTTTGTGCGGGCCTCATTAGCTTCCTGCTTTTTCCCGTTTTTTATCAGAACGCCGATCTCTTTCGAGATCCTGTTCATCTCGGCTTGCATATTATCGGATTTTGACTGAATCTCCCGCCTTGATGAATCAATGGATAATACTTTCCTGATGATTCCTTCAGCGTCAAAGTTTTTTATTTTCAGACGTTCGATTACGAAGTCTCTCTTTTCGCGTATAAGGTTTATGGTAAGCATAATGAAAAAAATTATTAAAATCCGGTATGAAAACCAGGCGGTAAAAATAAAAAAACTCCCGGTAATGCTTTCCTTAACCTGAAAGAATTATCGGGAGATTATGGTTCGGATATATTCTGCTATTCTGTTGCGGGCTTTACCGAAACAAATATCTTGTCTTCTTTTTTCTTTTTGAATTCAACTTCCCCGTCAACCAGGGCAAATAAAGTATGATCTTTTCCGACGCCCACATTGTTCCCCGGATTATGCTTCGTGCCTCTCTGGCGTACAATAATATTGCCAGCTTTGGCCTTTTGTCCGCCAAATAGCTTCACACCCAGCCTTTTGCTTTCTGAATCACGGCCGTTACGTGAACTGCCTGCTCCTTTCTTGTGTGCCATATCCTGATATTTTAAATATTTACTGTTTGTCTATTCTTTTGACTTTGAAGTTTTTTTCGCTGCCGGTTTTTTGGTGGCTTCCTTCTTTGCTGCCGGTTTCTTTTCTTTTACCTTTTCTGCTTCTTTTTTTGGTGCAGTTTTTTTTGCAGCGGTCTTTTTGGCTGCAGGCTTCTTTTCAACCTCGGGTTCAGCGGAGTCACCGGCCGCAACCTGTTTGACTGCTTTCACAGCTTCTTTTTTTGGTGCCGGACGCGGTTCTTCTCCTTTTTCCCCGATCCTTGTTATTTCGATCTGAGTAAAGTTCTGACGGTGTCCGTTTTTGATCCGGTATCCTTTTTTCCTCTTTTTTTTGAAGACTATCACCTTGTCGCCCCTTATGTCGTCAGCAAGAACCCTGGCTTCAACGATAACATCCTTAACTGTTGGTTCCCCGACGAGAACCTTATCGTTATCCTCGACAAGGAGGACTTTTTCAAATTCAAGTTCCTTACCTGTTTCAGCCTCAAGGCGGTGAACAAAGATTTTCTTTCCTTCTTCAACTTTAAACTGTTGACCTGCAATTTCTACGATTGCGTAC
Organism: uncultured Bacteroidales bacterium; assembly: GCA_963789985.1. Classification (GTDB taxonomy): domain Bacteria; phylum Bacteroidota; class Bacteroidia; order Bacteroidales; family VadinHA17; genus LD21. The sequence goes on from CAWBNA010000011.1 coordinate 94,107, forward strand.
ATCTTTAAATTTTTATTAATTACTCCATAAGGCGTGTACGATCAATTTTTCGTACAACTTTCTGTGGCCCCGGTGGATTGATCCAAATTCGGACTGCAAAGATATAAAAATCCATTTATTTAAAAACAATCGGGATCTATTTTTTATTCGACAAGGATTTTACGATAAAGAGTACCTGAAGTCACAATTGTTTCAGGGATTCTCCTGAGTACATTTTCAGTGCCAGCTGTCAGAAAGAGGCCGAAAGAAGGTGTGTTGAAAAAAAGAATTCAATGAATCTTTGTCTTACTGCTATTATCTTTATATTTGTCATAATCAATAAGGGAGCACATATCCTTCTGGTTCATAATAAAATGATATGCAGAGAGTAAAGCTCAAGGTACTAGGGATATCATATAGTCAGACTCAGTCGGGTGCATATGCCCTGATTCTGGGTGAAGAAAATGGAGACAGAAGGGTCCCCATTATCATTGGAGGCTTTGAAGCACAGGCCATTGTTATAAAGCTTGAAAACCTCGAACCGCCCAGGCCCCTAACCCATGATCTTTTCAGAAGTTTTGCGGATGAGTTCAATATCTCGCTTATTGAAGTGATGATATATAAGCTGGAGGAAGGAGTTTTTTATTCACGCCTCCTGTGCAATAATGGTGAAAAAGAGATTTCCATCGACAGCCGCACTTCAGATGCAGTTGCACTGGCACTGAGATTTGGCTGCCCAATTTACATTACTGAAGATATACTGGAAAAGGCAGGTATCACGGTCACTTCTTCAAACAGCGATCCGGCAGTCCCGGGTGAAAATGAAGATTCGTATGAAGGTGAAAACTCGGGATTTGAAAGCTATTCTGATGAAGAGCTCTATAAGATGATTGACGAAGCAGTCAAAACTGAAGATTATGAGCGTGCTGCGAGCATCAGGGATGAGATTGAGAAAAGAAATAAGAAGAAAAGTAAATGAAGCAATATCTTGATCTTCTTGATTATGTTCTTAAAAACGGGGTAAAAAAGGGTGACAGGACCGGCACAGGAACAATAAGCGTGTTCGGATACCAGATGCGGTTCGATCTGGAGAAAGGATTCCCTCTTCTTACAACTAAAAAGCTTCATCTGAAATCAATTCTGCATGAACTTTTATGGTTCATTTCGGGAGATACCAATATCAGGTACCTCAATGACAATGGAGTACGGATATGGGATGAATGGGCCGATAAGGACGGAAACCTTGGACCTGTTTACGGCTACCAATGGCGTTCATGGCCCGCTGCCGACGGCCGGAAGATCGACCAGCTCATAAACGTAATCGAAAAGATAAAAAAGTCACCTGATTCGCGACGCCTTATCATAAGTGCCTGGAATGTCGGTGAGATTGAAAAAATGGCGCTTCCTCCATGCCATTTGTTGTTCCAGTTTTATGTAGCCGGAGGAAAACTTTCGTGCCAGCTTTACCAGCGAAGTTGCGATATTTTCCTCGGTGTGCCTTTTAATATTGCATCATACTCCCTGCTTACATTAATGGTCGCACAGGTTACGGGATACAAGCCTGGTGATTTCATCCATACACTGGGTGACGCTCATATTTACCTTAACCACATTGACCAGGTGAGACTACAGCTTACAAGAGAACCATATCCGCTTCCCAGGATGACACTGAATCCTGAAATAACGGATATAACGAAATTCAGGTATGGGGATTTTACACTGTCAGAGTATGTTTCCCATCCTCATATAAAAGGAGATGTTTCAGTATAAAAATTGGCTATGATTTCGATTATTGTGGCAGTTTCAGATGACTGGGGCATTGGCCGGGGGAATGAGCTCTTATGGCATATCCCCGAGGACATGAAAAGATTCAAAAGCCTGACAATGGGCAAAGCCGTGATAATGGGGAAAAAGACATGGGAGTCACTTCCGCGGAAGCCCCTTAAAGGGAGAAAGAATATTGTTCTTACGGATGACCCGCATGATCTTATTGAAGGTGCTGTTACGGCATATTCGATTGAAGATGCCATCAGAAAATGCGGCAATGATGAGGAAGTATTCATTATCGGCGGAGGGAGTGTCTACCGTCAGTTCGTCGCCCTGGCCGGAAGGCTCTACATTACTCATGTTCACAAGAAGGCACCGGCTGATGTCTATTTTCCCGAAATTGACGGCAGCATCTGGAAAACTGTAGAAAAGGAAGAGTTCATTTCCGGCGATGAAAAAAAGATCCCCTATTCATATGTCATTTATGAACGGAAAGATTCCGGAAAGTAAAAAGGAGGTCTATTAATACCACTGATTAATTCCTGTTTGGCCAAATGTTGTCACTTTTGACCAAGGTAAATGCTATGATGCTTTCAGCACCTTCATATCGATCCTTTCAAGTTTACGGACGGCATAATCGGTGGTGATTGTCAGCTCTTTGGTGTTTGTGGAAGGAGCATCGAACATTGCGTCGAGCATTATGGCTTCGCAGATCGCCCTCAGACCCCTTGCTCCAAGCTTGAATTCAACAGCTTTGTCAACAATAAAATCAAGGACCCCTTCTCCGAATGTAAGGTCAATGTTATCCATTTTGAAGAGCTTGATATATTGCTTTACGAGTGCATTTTTAGGCTCCGTAAGGATTGCCCTGAGGGCTTCCCTGTCTAGAGGATCAAGATGCGTCAGCACCGGCAATCTTCCCACGATTTCAGGGATCATTCCGTATGCCCTGAGGTCCTGCGGTGCGATGTATTTAAGGAGATTGTCATTGTCGATCCTTTCCCTCTTTTTCAATGCCCCAAATCCGATCACCTGAGTATTGAGCCTGTGGGCGATCTTTCTTTCAATGCCTTCAAAGGCCCCGCCGCATATAAAAAGGATATTCTTGGTATCAACGGGGATCATTTTCTGTTCAGGATGCTTTCGTCCACCCTGCGGAGGAACATTCACGATCGATCCTTCAAGCAGCTTGAGGAGTCCCTGCTGAACGCCTTCTCCTGATACATCCCGCGTTATAGAAGGATTATCTCCCTTGCGTGCTATCTTGTCGATCTCATCAATAAAAACTATTCCTTTCTCAGCCGCTTTTACGTCATAGTCGGCGTTCTGAAGCAGTCTGGTAAGAAGGCTTTCGATATCTTCACCAACGTAGCCGGCCTCGGTAAGTACTGTAGCATCAACTATAGTGAAGGGTACATGAAGCATCTTTGCGACCGTCCTTGCAAGCAGCGTTTTACCCGTACCGGTCTCCCCGACTAGGATGATATTTGATTTTTCTATATCAATATCCTCGGCATCAGGTTTTTGCATCAATCTTTTGTAGTGATTGTAAACGGCGACGGAGATTATCTTTTTGGCCATATCCTGGCCGATAACGTACTGATCGAGAAAGCTTTTTATTTCAGCGGGTTTCAGAAGGTTAATAGTATCAAAAGAAATACTCTTTTTTGAGCCCAGCTCTTCATTCATTATGCTGTAAGCCTGCTCTATACAATGGTCACATATATGCCCTTCAAGTCCGGCAATAAGAATATTGACCTCCTTTTTTGTACGCCCGCAGAATGAACACTTATCCATTTCCTTTAATGTTCGCTTTTTTGAAGTATTTCATCGATCATGCCATATTCTACTGCTTCAGTGGCTGTCATCCAGTGATCCCTGTCCGAATCCTTTTCAACTTTCTCAACCGGGTTACCTGAATGGAGTGCAATAATTTCATACAGTTCCCTCTTAAGCTTCATGATCTCTCTGGCCTGGATCTCGATATCCGAAGCCTGGCCTTCAAAACCTCCGGCAGGCTGATGGATCATTATTCTTGAATGTTTGAGTGCTGACCGTTTTCCCTTCTTGCCTGCAGTAAGAAGAACAGCTCCCATTGAAGCGGCCATTCCTGTGCAGATTGTTGCTATATCGCATGAAATGTACTGCATGGTATCATAAATTCCCAGTCCGGCATTGACTGAACCTCCCGGAGTGTTGAAATAGATCTGTATATCCTTTCCGGGATCCGATGAATCGAGATATAAAAGCTGAGCCTGAACGATATTAGCCACGTACTCGTCGATCGGCAGGCCAAGGAAAATGATCCTGTCCATCATAAGACGCGAAAAGACGTCCATTGATGCCACGTTAAGCTGCCGTTCCTCAATAATTGTGGGAGAAATATAATTGTTCTCCATAACTGTACCGTATTTGTGCAAAGTCAGGCTGCTTATGCCACGTTTGCTTCCGGCATATTTTTCAAAATCAGATAATTTACTCATGGCACTTTTTTTAAAAACGTTAAATGCAAAGGTACAAAATTATGTAACTCAATATTATGCTTAATATTATGCTTTACTGCTTTTCAAAAAGCTTGTTGAATTCTTCAATGGTGACTGAATTATCATCGATTTTAACCATATCCTTCATCAGGCTGATAACCTTTTCTTCAATTACCTTGTCGGCGATTCTCTTTGCATCCTCCTCCCGTTTCAGAGTTTCCTTTGCATAGCTGGTTATCTGTTCGCCGGTCGCATAAAAAAGGCCGTACTGCTGGAACTGGAACCTTGTAATGATCTCAGCCTCTTTCTGAAGCTCTTCCTCTGTTACCCTGACCTCATTATCCCTTGCAATTTTATTTCTGATAATCTGCCATTTGAGATCCTGCCTGAAAGAATCGAAATCTTTTTCAATCTGTTCTGCGGTATTCTTGTCGTTTATCTTAAGGAGCCATTTTTTCAGGAACTTTTCCGGAAGCTGGAATTCTGTCCTGTCCATTGCCAGCTTCTTAAGGTCGGCTGAAAGTTTGTAATCGCTTTCCTGTTTAAGGTTGTTTGCTATTTCCTCATCGAGTTTCTTCCTGAACTCCTCTTCAGAGTTTACGACGCCCTCTCCATAGATCCTGTTGAACAGTTCCTGGTTGATTTCGGCAGGGTGGAACCTGCTTACTTCATTTATTGTAAAACGGAAATTGCCATCGATACCTGTAACTTCGTCCTTTTGTCTTTTAAGCAGCCCGGCTATCTCATAATCATCAGGCAGTGCCTTTCTCAGGTCAAGATCTACAGCATCGCCTGCGGCTTTTTCAATGAATTCCTTTTTTATCTTTTTATCTTTGATTACATCGATGGCGAGTGTGGTATCATCAGCATACATTCCACCGGGTTTTGGATTGCCGTTCTCGTCCAGAGCTTCAATCTTGCCTTTTAGGATATCTTTTTCTTCCGAAAGATCAGCTTTCTCGAATTTGCCGTAACGGCGGGTATAATTCCCGAGGTAATCTTCTTTCATTTTGTCATCAGCTATGATCTCATAGCGTATTAACTTGTTCTTTTTGCTGATTTTCAGTTCAAAGGAAGGGGCAAGTCCGACTTCAAATGAAAATGTAAATGCATCCTGGTTATCGAAATCGATTTTCTCATGCTCATCGGCAATGGGAAGCGGATCGCCGAGTATATCAATCTTTTCATCGGTCAGGTAGTTCTGTATATTGCCGCTGACCAGCTTGTTGATCTCATCGATCATCACAGCTTTCCCGTACATTTTTCTGATAAGACCTATCGGAACCATCCCCGGCCTGAATCCTTTTATGTTTGCTTTTTTCCTGTAGTCTTTCAGCACCTTTTCGACATTTTCGTCGTAATCAGGTTTTTCCAACTGAATTTTCAGTACTGCATTCAGGTCATCGATGTTTTCTTTCGTAATGTTCATTTCACTTTTATTTGTTGTTCCAAATCTGAAAACCGCCGGAACGCACATCTGTCGATCATTAAGGGCGGTATATGATCAAGTGCGGATGAAGGGACTCGAACCCTTACGTCATTAAGACACAAGATCCTAAGTCTTGCTCGGCTACCAATTACGACACATCCGCGGAATAAACCGCAAAAGTACTGAAAATTATTAATTAAGCAAAGGGTTGGAATTACCTGCGCAGCTCAAAGTTCTTCCCGAGGTACACTTTTCTTACATGCTCATCTTCAGCTAGTTGAGTTGAAGTGCCTGACATCATGATTCTTCCCTCGAACAGGAGGTAAGACCTGTCGGTGATGGAAAGGGTTTCATGGACATTATGATCGGTAATAAGGATTCCTATATTTTTGTCTTTCAGTTTTGAGACTATTTCCTGTATGTCTTCAACAGCAATGGGATCGACGCCGGCGAAAGGCTCATCAAGCAGGATGAATTTTGGCTTAAGGGCAAGGGCTCTTGCTATTTCCGTGCGTCTTCTTTCACCTCCGGAGAGCTGGATACCTTTATTTTTTCTTATTTTCTGAAGTCCGAATTCACCAATCAGCGATTCTGTCCGTTCATACTGCTCATTTACATTTAGTTTTGACATTTCAAGCACAGCCCTGATATTATCTTCTACTGAGAGGTTTCTGAAAACGGATGCCTCCTGTGCAAGATAACCGATGCCACGACGTGCACGTTTGTAAACGGGCAGCTTTGTGATTTCTTCATTGTCGAGAAAGATCTTTCCTTCCTTTGGCCTGATAAGTCCGACGATCATATAGAAGGAAGTGGTCTTGCCAGCGCCGTTTGGTCCCAGCAGTCCGACTATTTCGCCCTGCTCGACTTCTATCGATACGTGATCCACAACCGTTCTGTTGTGATAATTCTTGACCAGGTTTTCAGTATAAAGTTTCATTCGGCGGTCTGAACTTTAGCCTCTTTTTCAGGTGGAGAAGATTCATTTTCCATGAACTCCTTTTGTTCCATTTCTTTCTGCTTCATCACCCTTTTTGAAATAGCGATACCGACCTCATATAGTGCGAGTAACGGGATTGCGACGAGAGTCTGTGAAAAAACGTCCGGAGGAGTTATTATTGCTGCAACAATAAAAATTACGACAATTGCATGTTTCCTGTATTTCTTAAGGAAGCTTGGAGTTATAAGTCCGACTTTTGTCAGGAAGAAAGTAATTATTGGCAGTTCAAAAACAAGACCGGTAGCCAGGCATAATGATGTAATGGTTCCGATATAAGACCTGATGTTGATCTGGTTTACAACATCAGCACTTATTTGGTAAGTGCTCAGAAAATGTATTGAAAGCGGGGAAAGTGCAAAGTATCCGAAAAGAACTCCGGTGAAGAAGAGGAGGGAAGCTGCAGTCACGGCGCCTCTCGCGTATTTTCTTTCATTCTCATGTAATGCAGGACGGAAGAATTGCCAGAATTCCCATAATATATACGGAAATGCCAGGATCACACCTGATACCATTGCTACAGTAATATGAGTTGTAAGTTGTCCTGCCATCTTTATATTAATAAGATTGAAGGGATGCGAATTGATGCAAAGAGCCGGCGTGTGAAAGAGATCAGCAAGATGGCAGAGAATGCGGTTTGTAAAGAAGGTTGATTTTTTCGGAGCCAGTATGATTGTATTGAAAATAGTATTCTTGAAGCAAAAAGCAACAATCATGAAAACAGCAATAGCCAGGATGGAACGTATTATATGCCACCTCAATTCCTCAAGATGCTCAAGGAACGACATCTCCCCCTCATTAGTTCTGCTTTTTCTCTCTTTGACTGCCATTTATCGCAAATAAAAATATTATCTTGAAATTCAGGCCGTAAAGATGATAAATCTTTTTTGCAAAACAATATCATTTTTTATTCCCGAATATTCATCCAGAGTACAATTAGTTTCCTTAATTTATTTTTAAGAAATAAACTGAGTATTTAATTCATAATTTTCTTAACTTTATATAAACTGTAAAGAATTAGCTCTGACAGTTTTTGCTAATTAATCATTCAGGAGTGAAGATGACTATTGACAAAACCATACATGAATATTTAAAAAAGTACTTTGGGTTTGATACATTTAAAGGTAACCAGGAGGAGATCATAAAAAGTATCCTTAACGGACACGATACTTTTGTTCTGATGCCTACCGGGGGAGGAAAATCTCTCTGTTACCAGCTTCCCGCAGTAATTAAGCCGGGTACTGCAATTGTAATTTCGCCTCTCATTGCTCTCATGAAAAACCAGGTTGACGCAATGCGTAATTTCAGCACCGATGATGACGTGGCTCATTTCCTTAATTCATCCCTCACCAAGACTGAAAGCACACGTGTCAAAAATAATGTCCTGTCGGGGAAGGCGAAACTCCTTTACGTGGCACCTGAATCACTTACAAAAGAGGAAAATATCGAATTTCTGAAGAGCATAAAGATCTCATTTTACGCCGTGGATGAGGCACACTGCATCTCAGAATGGGGCCATGACTTCAGACCTGAGTACAGGCGGATAAGGCCGATAATCGACACGATCGGTAGGTCCACAATAATTGCGCTTACTGCAACGGCAACGCCGAAAGTTCAGCATGATATCCAGAAGAACCTCGGCATTATCGACGCCGATGTTTTTAAATCCTCATTTAACAGGCCCAACCTCTATTATGAAGTAAAGTCGAAGACAGATGTAACTAAGGAGATAATCAAATACATTAAGAACAATCCGGGTAAATCAGGTATTATATATTGCCTCAGCCGCAAGAAAGTTGAGGAAATGGCTGAAGTTCTGAAGGTTAACGGCATAAAAGCACTTCCCTATCATGCCGGCATGGATTCGGCAACACGTACTTCAAACCAGGATAAGTTCCTGATGGAGGAGGCGGATGTTATTGTTGCGACAATAGCTTTCGGAATGGGGATCGACAAGCCCGACATCAGGTTTGTGATCCATTATGATATTCCCAAGAGCCTCGAGGGCTATTACCAGGAGACGGGCCGTGCAGGCCGCGACGGAGGGGAAGGGAATTGCATTGCCTATTACAGCTATAACGACATAGTGAAACTTGAGAAATTCATGCAGGGAAAGCCTATTGCAGAACAGGAAATAGGCAAGCAGCTGCTCCTCGAAACAGTTTCATATTGTGAATCGTCGGTTTGCAGGAGAAAACTGCTGCTTCATTATTTCGGAGAAGAATACCCTAATGACAACTGCGAGGCATGCGACAACTGCCTGCACCCGAAAGACCAGTTTGAAGGGAGCGAGGCTGTTGTAAATGTGCTTGAAACAATCCTTGCAGTAAAGGAAAAATTCAAGGCCGACCATATTGCAAATATACTTTCAGGGAAAGTGACTTCAGCAATCAAGTCGTACAAGCACCATAAGCTTGAATATTTCGCAATAGGGGAGGACAAAGATGAGAAATTCTGGAACATGGTTATCCGGCAGGCGCTCATTGCAAAATTGCTGGTAAAGGATATCGAAAACTACGGACTGCTAAAGGTCACACAGCAGGGTCTTAATTTTCTCGAGAAGCCTTCTTCCTTCATGCTTGCCGAAGATCATGATTATGCCGACACCACAGACGAAGAAAATGCATTCGGAGCCAGAACCGCCGCAGTAGATGAGGAACTTTTCAGCATACTGAAGGACCTCCGGAAAAAAATATCCAAGCAGAAAGATGTACCGCCTTTTGTAATATTCCAGGATCCTTCACTCGAAGATATGGCCATCCAGTACCCGATCACAATTGATGAACTTCAGAATATATCGGGAGTAGGAGCGGGTAAGGCCCAGAGATATGGTAAGGAATTTATTGATATTGTCAAGAAATATGTTGATGAAAAGGAAATCATACGTCCGCTCGACATGGTGGTGCGGTCAGTTGTAAATAAGTCAGGATTAAAAGTTTACATTATCCAGAGCATCGATATGAAACGTCCCCTTGAGGATATTGCCGAAGCCAAGGGGCTGGAGATGAGCGAACTGATATCCGAAATTGAGGCAATTGTAAACTCGGGCACCCGGATCAATCTTGATTATTACATTAACATGGTTATCGATGAAGACCGGCAGCACGATATTTATTCATATTTCAGGGAGGAAGCCGAATCTGACTCCCTGGAGGATGCGATCAGGGAACTCGGAAGTGAATTTGAGGAGGAGGAAATAAGACTCATGAGAATAAAATTCCTTTCGGAGATGGGCAATTGACTGGAATGACCTGTCATTTCACCTGTCTGCCCGTAAAGAAAACCACCGTAATCACATAAAAGGGATAAACAAGCTGGGATGGGAAAAACCATTTCATCAGTGATCTTTTGCTATATCTCCCTGTAGTGTTGGAAAGAATAAGAAAATCGGGAACTGACTTGATTGCAATGATTGCAGCAAAAACCCAGATAAATTCACTGATGAAGAATGCAGCTGCCAGGGCTGACAATTCAGCTAAAATTGTAACAAATGTTACAATTGAAAGTGTGATTGTAAATTTATCAGAATAAGAACCTCCTTTGGATATCCATCTTTTCCTTTGCCTTAGAAAATCGGAAATGCTTTTTGCAGGCGGCGTATTTACCAGCGCATCAGTTGATTCGAGCCACATAATTTTTGATCCTTTTTCTGCTTTAAGGCTGTGAAGCAGGAAAATATCATCGCCGGAGGGTATTTCGAAGCGGAGGTTCTTCATGTTCCTTAACCAGGTATCCTTCGTGAATGCAAGGTTGGCGCCGTTGCACATGGTGCTGTTTCTTCCTGCTGCAGTACCGGCGGTCACCCCCTGCAGACTCAGAAATTCAAGCTCCTGAAATTTCCCGGCAATGCCCGGCCCGCTTTCAAGTGCGACAGGACAAATTATCAGATCGGGCCTGAAAGCATAGTAAAATGATTCTATAGCGCTCAGCCAGCCTGGCCCCATCAGGCAGTCAGCATCGGTTGTGGCTATAAGCTGGCCTGTTGAGGCATCCACCCCGGTTTTGATTGCAGCCTTTTTCCCTTTTCCGGCATTTCTCAGAAGCTTCAGGTTCTTAACCTCACTGAATCCTGATACAATACTGAAAGTGTCATCGGTGGAATTGTCGTCAACAATTATGAATTCCGTAAGATCAGACGGATAATCCTGATGTAAGAGTCTATCTATAAGGTTTCCGACAGATCCGGCTTCGTTACGGCAGGCTGTTATGACTGTCACTGCAATACCCGGACCGGTAGGCTCAGAACCGGGTTCAAAGGGCTTTATCTTCCTGAGATTAAAGTATATCCTGAGAAGCAGGATGAAGTAGGGTACGACCAATATCAGGATCAGCCATTGCATTTAGTTTTCCTTCATCCATTCGTACATCCTGTAATGTTCGCCGTTCATGCCAAGAGCCATGTAAGTTTTCATGGCATTTGTATTTCCGTTTTCGACATACAGGCGAAGACCAGCTGCACTGCCGATTTCAGCTTCGTTTCTTACCATATTGTACATTGACCTGAATATGCCTTTTCTTCTGAAGGCGGGCAGTACATACACTGACTGCAGCCACCAGACCTCCGCGTTCCGCCAGTCGCTCCATTCATATGTTATTAAAAGAGAAGCAATTACAGTTTCTTCATTTTCAGCAACGTAGTATTTCCCTCGTACCGGATTGTCAAAGACTGCCACGACGCCCGGAGTGACAAGGTTATTGTCAAGTTCAAGATTCTCGGTCTCCAGGGCCATTTTTTTCTGGAAATCAATAATTGCGGGAGCATCAGATTGTAATGCCAGTCGTATTTTGATCATTTTCAGATACTTGATTTTATATTGTTACTGCCTTCTAATTACTGTTTACGGCTTAATTTATCTATTTGCCCCCACCCAGTCAGTTATCAGAACCCCTGAAGGGGGCTTAATCTCCCCTTCTCCCCTTCTCCCTTTCCTACTTATAAGCATCCCAGCTCTTTATTTCAAGATCGTCCTTGTTTAGCCTGCAGAAAGCAAGGATGAATGCGCTTGCCAGGCGGGCATTTGTGATGAGCGGAACATTATAATCGACAGCATTTCTTCTTATTGAATAATCGTTATCCAGTTCGGTAGAGGAAAGGTCCTTGGGTATATTTACCACAAGATCGACTTCACGGCTTCTTATAAGGTCAATGGTGTTAGGCGATTTTTCTTCATCGGGCCAGTAAGCGACATGAGCTTCAATTCCTGCATTTTCAAGGAACTGCTGGGTACCGCGTGTGGCATAGAGCTTATGTCCCTTTTCGCGGAGAGCCCTGGCACTGTTAAGCAGTTCAACTTTTGAGCGTGCCGGTCCGGTCGAAAGGAGTATGCTCTTTTCAGGCACCCTGTAACCGACTGAGAACATGGCTTTCAGGATGGCTTCATAGAAGCCTTCGCCTATGCATCCCACCTCGCCTGTTGATGACATGTCGACACCCAACACCGGATCTGCCTTTGCAAGGCGCGAGAAGCTGAACTGAGGAGCCTTGACTCCCACGTAATCAAGCTCAAACAACGATTTATTAGGCTTTTCTACAGGGATGCCAAGCATTATCCTGGTGGCGAGCTCAATGAGGTTTGTCCTGAGCACCTTGGAAACAAAAGGCATGCTGCGGCTTGCTCTCAGATTACATTCTATGACCTTTATATCGTTGTCTTTTGCAAGGTACTGTATATTGAACGGCCCTGAAATATTGAGCTCCTTTGCTATCTGTCGTGATATGCGCTTTATCCTTCTTGCAGTTTCAAAATATATTTTCTGGGCGGGAAAAACCATTGTGGCATCACCGGAATGGACGCCTGCAAATTCAACATGTTCGCTTATTGCATATGCCATTATCTCACCTTCCCTGGCGACAGCGTCTATCTCAATTTCCTTGGCGTTCTCAATGAACTCTGAAACGACAACCGGGTACTGTTTTGAAACCTGTACGGCAAGATCGAGAAAATGAGCCAGTTCATTTCTGTTGGAGACAACATTCATTGCTGCTCCTGAAAGCACATAGGAAGGTCTCAGCAGAACAGGGAACCCTATCCTGTCGATGAATTCCGTAAGGTCATCTATAGACGAAAGTTCTTTCCATTTTGGCTGATCAACTCCGAGAGCATCACACATTGCGGAAAATTTATGCCTGTTTTCGGCCCTGTCGATTGAAACAGGAGATGTCCCCAGCACAGGAACATGCTGTTCATAAAGCCTCATTGCAAGGTTATTAGGTATCTGTCCTCCCACCGATACAATAACACCGCCCGGCGATTCGAGCTCTATGATGTCAAGAACCCTCTCAAATGTAAGTTCATCAAAATAGAGACGGTCGCAGATATCATAGTCGGTACTGACAGTTTCCGGATTGTAGTTTATCATTACCGACCTGAAGCCTTCATTCCTGATTGTGATTATCGAATTAACGGAGCACCAGTCGAATTCGACGCTCGAACCTATTCTGTATGCTCCCGATCCGAGGACTATCACTGATTTCCTGTCGTCGGCAAAAGAGATGTCGTGTTCCGAAGCGCTGTAGGTAAGATAGAGGTAATTTGTAACAGCAGGATACTCTGCAGCCAGAGTGTCGATCTGCTTTACATAAGGTATTATACCGAGCTTTTTTCTGAGGTTCCTGACTTTCAGAAGATCACGATTGATTTTAGATGAGTCTGATTTAATAACATGGCGGGCAATCTGGAAATCGCTGAAGCCGTATATCTTGGCGAGCAAAAGAAGCTCAGCCGGAATATCCTCAGTCTTTCTGTAACCGCGGAGTTCATTTTTTATGCTGATTATATTCTTAAGCTTGTAAAGGAACCATTTGTCAATACGGGTAAGTTCGTTTATCCTGTCGACCGGCATTCCTTTTTCAAGGGCATCGGCAATAACAAAGATCCTCATATCAGTGGGCTCAGCCAGCTCTTTTTCCAGGTCGGGAAAATTCAGGTTGCGGTTACCGGTAAATCCATGCATTCCCTGGCCAATCATCCTGAGTCCTTTCTGTATAACCTCCTCAAAGGTTCTTCCTATTGCCATTACTTCCCCCACGCTTTTCATGCTGCTGCCTATATGATGGGAGACCCCCTCAAATTTATTCAGGTCCCACCTTGGTATTTTGCACACTATATAATCGAGGGCAGGTTCAAAGAATGCTGTTGTGCTTTTTGTTACGGAATTTTTCAGCTCATGAAGGCCGTATCCTATAGCGAGTTTGGCAGCGATGAATGCCAGGGGATAGCCTGTTGCTTTTGAAGCCAGCGCGCTTGAGCGCGAAAGGCGTGCATTCACTTCGATAACCCTGTAATCTTCGGAGTCAGGTGCGAGTGCATACTGGACATTGCATTCACCGACTATGCCAATATGCCTTATGATTCTGATTGAAAGTTCCCTGAGCTTATGGTATTCACTGTTTGTGAGAGTCTGGGAAGGCGCAACAACGATGCTCTCGCCGGTATGAATGCCGAGAGGGTCAAAGTTCTCCATATTGCATACCGTAATGCAATTATCGAATCTGTCCCTTACAACTTCATATTCAACTTCTTTCCAGCCCTTAAGAGATTCCTCAACAAGTATCTGGTTTGTGTAGGAGAATGATTTTGATGACAGGGCCCTGAGCTCACTTTTATTCGAAGCAAATCCGCTGCCCTGTCCTCCGAGGGTATATGCAGCCCTTAAAATGACCGGGAACCCCAGTTTTTCTGCAGCTTCGACAGCCTCTTCAACCCCCCTGACGGCAATGCTATTTGGAGTTCTGACATTGATCTCCTCAAGCTTTCTGACGAACAGCTCGCGGTCCTCGGTATCCATTATTGCCCTTACGGGAGTGCCAAGGACCCGGACTTTATATTTTTCAAAAACACCTTTACTGAACAACTCAGTTCCGCAGTTAAGGGCTGTCTGTCCGCCGAACGAAAGAAGAATTCCGTCGGGCAGCTCCTTTGCTATGACTTTTTCAACAAAATAAGGAGTGACAGGAAGAAAATAGATTTTGTCGGCAAGTTCTTCTGAAGTCTGAACGGTGGCAATATTGGGATTAATCAGAACTGTACTGATTCCTTCCTCCTTTAGCGCCTTAAGTGCCTGTGATCCTGAATAGTCAAATTCTCCTGCCTCGCCTATCTTAAGAGCTCCCGAACCAAGGAGAATAACCTTCTTAATATCATCTTTCATCAGCGGAATTTAGTTCTCAAAATTATGACAAATTTTTAAATATGAATTGCAAAAAACAAAGAATGTATATATTTGCATCAAAAATGTATAAATATGCAAAAGACTAAAAGGCTGATTGCGATGGGAAAGATTATTTCGGAAGAAAAGATCTCCTCGCAGGAGGCATTGCTTAAAAAACTGAAAGGGAAAGGGATAATATGTACACAGGCTACATTATCCCGCAATTTAAGGCAGCTTGGCGTCAGTCGCATTCCCGACGGGGCAGGGGGATACTGCTATTCCCTGGCGGACGACAACCCGAAATCAGCAACCGGACCGGCAATAAAGCTCAATTTTGTTCCAGTGATCCGGGAGATTATAGAAGCAAAGGGGCTTATTGTCATTAAGACACTGCCGGGAAATGCAAATGCCACGGCTTATTATATTGACAATGCCGGCCGGTATGAGATTGCGGGCACAATAGCGGGCGATGACACAATTCTTGTTATACCACGCGACGGCATAACGCTGAGACAGGCACATGCGGGTCTCGAATTGATAATGCCCGGACTGCATAAACAGGCGGGACTGAATAATATAAAAACACAAAAAGGAAAAAATTCCAGGAACAAAATTTAACAACAATAATAAAATGAAAGAAAAAGTTATACTCGCCTACAGCGGCGGACTTGATACTTCGGTCATTCTTAAATGGCTTATTGACAAGGGTTATGAAGTGATTGCGTTTGTTGCAGACGTAGGACAGAAAGAGGATTTTGAGGAATGCAGGAAAAAGGCTCTTCTTCTTGGCTCTTCAAAAGTCATTATATCCGATCTGAAAAAGGAGTTTGTCGACAATTATGTTTTCAAGGCAATTATGGGCAATGCAATATATGAAGGCAGGTATCTTTTGGGAACTTCCCTGGCAAGGCCCCTTATCGCCAAGAAACAGATAGAAGTCGCTGTAAATGAAAATGCAAACGCCGTTGCCCACGGAGCGACTGGCAAGGGGAACGATCAGGTAAGGTTCGAGCTTTGCTATTACGCACTCAAACCGGATATCAAGGTCATATCACCATGGAAAGACAAGGAGTTCCTGAGCAGGTTCAAGGGCAGAACAGACCTTCTGAAGTATGCTTCAGAAAAAAACATACCGGTAAAGGCAAGCATTGACAAGCCATATAGCGAAGACGACAACCTGATGCATATAAGCCACGAGGCAGGTATCCTTGAAGATCCTATGTATCCTGTTCAGAAAAGCATGCTTGAAAAGATGGTGCTGCCGCAGGATGCCCCTGACAAGGAAACCAGGATAGTCATTCACTTCAGGAATGGTATCCCTGTAAAGCTCGTGAACAAGGAAGACGGAACCGTAAAGGAGGAATCACTTGAGATGTACACTTATCTGAACGGGCTGGCAGGTAAAAACGGCATCGGACTGCTCGATATGGTGGAAAACAGGTTCGTCGGCATCAAGTCAAGGGGTGTCTATGAAACCCCGGCGGCAACGGTATTGCATATTGCGCATCAGGACCTTGAAGGGATTGCCATGGACAGGGAGGTCATGAGGCTCCGTAACATGCTCACTCCAAAGTTCGCAGAACTTATTTATTACGGTTTCTGGTTCAGCCCCGAAATGGACTTTCTGATGGCAGCCATCGAAAAGAGCCAGGAGATAATTGACGGGAGCGTTCACCTTTGCCTTTATAAGGGAAATGTCATTGTGGAAGGACGAGAGTCGCCTTCGTCTCTTTACAATAAGGATCTTTCGAGCATGGATATTGAAGGAGGATTCGACCAGACTGACAGCAGGGGATTCATAAGGATCAACGCGATCAGGCTGATGGCACACAGGGCAATCATAGAAGCCAGTAAAAAGGATGGCAGGGCAAAACAAGAAACCAATTCACTCACATTATGAAACTTTGGGAAAAAGGAGTAACTCCTGAACGGAAAGTCATTGAATTCACAGCCGGGAATGACCGGAAGACAGATCTGTCACTCGCAGAATGGGATATTGCAGTATCGATGGCCCATGTTATAATGCTGTCGGAAACAGGGCTGATAAATAAAAATGAAAAAAAAGAGTTACTCAATTCTCTCAATGTCCTTTTTGAAAAAAACGAAGAAGGGGAACTCACCATCGAAGAGGATATTGAAGATATCCATTCCCAGATCGAGAAAGAGCTGACCGGAATGCTTGGCCCTACCGGGAGGAAAGTTCATACAGGCCGATCGCGGAATGATCAGGTTCTCACCGGTATAAGACTTTTCACAAGGTCAGAGATTGATAAACTGGCCCATAAAATAATGCTTCTCTTCGGATTGCTCCTGTCAGAAAGCGAGAAGTACAAAGGGGTCATCATCCCGGGATATACTCATATGCAACCGGCAATGCCGTCGTCATTCGGACTCTGGTTCGGAGCGTGGGCAGAATCTCTTACCGACGATTTATGCGTTCTTGCAGCTGCCAGAACCCTGAATACCCGGAACCCCCTGGGTACTGCTGCAGGCTACGGATCAACCCTGCCACTGAACAGGGAGCTGACTACAGAGCTTCTTGAATTTGATGACCTCTTGTATAATTCTGCCTATGCAAGTATAAACCGGGGGAAAGCAGAAATGGCTACTGCGTCAGCACTTGCATCAATTGCACAGACACTTTCACGGTTTTCGACGGACGTCTGCCTATTTATGACAGCAGAATTCCGGTTCATCGACTTCCCTGATGAATTATTAACAGGATCAAGCATAATGCCACAGAAGAGAAATCCTGATGTTTTTGAGCTGATAAGAGGCAAATCCAATCTTGTTCAGTCTCTTCCAGGACAGGTGAACGCACTTGTATCGAACCTTCCTTCGGGGTATAACCGTGATCTTCAATTGCTTAAGGATTTAATATTCAATGGATTTGCAACTATTGACGATTGTATTGATATCATGATGATTATGCTTGAAAAAGCAATAATCAGGGAAGATATTATAAAGGATCCTTTATATAATCAGGTTTTCAGCACCGAGGAAGTGAACCGCCTTGCAAGGATTGGAATGCCGTTCAGGGATGCCTATAAGAAGGTCGCCAAAGATGTCAGAAAAGGGACATTTAAAACAACCTCAACGGAGGAATATACCCATGAAGGCAGCATTGGAAATCTCTGCAACGATGAAATTAAGTTGATCTTCAACAAAAGGATGGAATGTTTCAGGAGCAAAACTGCCGGGGAGCTTATAAGAAAGATGATGTACCTTTAGCCTCGCGACACCCCGATGCCAATTGTCAGAAAAACCTTTTGTTTAAAATAATGATTTGATTTTTAATTGTTTAACCACGGAGTTGCACGAAGTTACACAGAGTAACTCACGGTGTAAGAAATTTTAACAAACCATGTTACTCAGTGATAACTCGGTTTTACTTCGTGGTTACATGGATTTCCCTGAGGGCTTATCCCTTTCCAAATATTATTCAGGAGCTGTTTTTCCTGATATTCTCAATAAACTCATCAAACAGGTAATCGGTATCGGTTGGCCCGCCTGACGCTTCAGGATGAAACTGGGTGGAGAAGAAAGGTTTTGACTTATGCCTCATTCCCTCGTTTGTCTTGTCATTTATATTGATAAAGAATGGTTCCCATTCGTCCTTCAGGGTAGTGTTGTCCACTGCAAACCCATGGTTCTGGGAAGTAATATATGCCTTGTTTGTTCCGACCTGGATCACAGGCTGGTTATGACTGCGGTGCCCGTATTTCAGCTTATAGGTGTCTGCTCCGGAGGCAAGAGCCATCAACTGGTTGCCGAGGCATATCCCGAAGACAGGCTTGTTGCCGGCAAATGATTTCCTTATGTTTCGGATTGTTGGTCCGCACATTTTGGGGTCGCCCGGGCCGTTTGTAAGAAAGAGTCCGTCGAATTCCTCACCATGGTAGTCAAAGTCCCATGGGACCCTTATAATAGTTGTATCGCGCCTGAGCAGGTTACGTATGATATTGTACTTGACACCGCAATCGACAAGCATTATCCTGTATTTCCCTGAGCCGTACTTTCTAATCTCACGGGTGCTGACTTCGGCAACCAGGTTGACCCTGTTCGGGTCATAAAAGCCTGTAGCAGTACCTTCAGGTTCGACCTTTCCGAGCATGGCGCCTTTTTCGCGGATCCTTTTTGTAAGGGCTCGCGTATCGATGCCATAAATTCCCGGGATATTATTCCGCTTAAGCCATTCATCAAGGCTTTCTATGGCATTCCAGTGGCTGTACTCAAATGAATAATCAGAGACAATCAATCCTGAGATATGTATTGACGATGATTCATAGAAACAATAAAGGTCATTTTCCTCGCTCTTGACAGGTGCACCGTAGTTGCCGACAAGGGGATAGGTGAGGCAAAGTATCTGTCCACGGTACGAAGGATCAGTGAGGCTTTCAGGGTAGCCGGTCATAGCTGTATTGAAAACTACTTCCCCGGCTGATGCCACAGGTGCTCCGAATGACATTCCACTATAAACAGTACCGTCTTCAAGTGTCAGCTTTACTTTTATTCTGTCTTTCATTATGGTGCGTTTATCTGTTTTTCAGTTTCAGTGATGATACCGCATTCCTTATCTGGTCCATTGCTTTTTCAACAACCTGATGGGTAGTTGCAAGGTTCATCCTCATGTACCCTTCTCCGCCGGGACCAAAAGATGATCCTTCATTAAGGCCCACCCCGGCTTTTTTCACAAAAAAATCCTGCAACTCATTGCCACTCATGCAAAATTTCCTGCAGTCGAGCCATATCATATAAGTCGCCTCCGGCTTCACAGGGATTATTTCAGGGATGAGCTCACGGCAATATTCAATGACATAGGTTGCATTTGAGTTTATATAATGAATCAGGGCTTTTATCCACTCATAACCTTCGGAATATGCGGATATTGAAGCTATTGTCCCGCAAATATTTCCGTCTCCGATATGAAGATGTTCAACTTTATTGTTAAAATATTGCCTTAATACCGGATTTGAGATTATTACCGATGAGGTTGCCAGGCCGGCAGTATTGAAGGTCTTGCTGGGGGCCACGCAAGTCACCGTAATTTCTGCTATCCGGTCAGAGAGAGTGGCGACAGGAGTGTGTACGAATCCGGGAAGAACAAGATCGCTGTGAATCTCATCGGAAAGTATCAGGATATTGTTGCTTAGGCATATGTCAGCCAGCTTTGAAAGTTCTTCCGGTGTCCAGCACCTCCCGACGGGATTATGGGGATTTGATATTATTATCATTTTTGTATCCCCGGTTATTGCCGCTTTCAGCGACTCAAAATCCATTGAATATCTGCCGTCTTGTTCAGAGAGCTGGTTAAATACAAGGTTTCGTCCATGATTTTCGACAGCCGAAAAAAACGGAGGATAAACAGGCGGCTGGATGATTATTGAATCGCCCGGACGTGTGAAAGATAGGGTGCAGAGATTCAAAGCCGGAACAACGCCTGGTGAAAAGCAGATCCACTCATCCTGAATTTTCCAGTTGTGTCTTTTCAGCATCCAGTTGGTGATCGACTTAAAATATTCCGGCGGGCGGAATGAATATCCCATAATTTCATGGTCAACCCGTTTCCTGATAGCTTTTATTATAAAATCCGGAGACTTGAAATCCATATCTGCAACCCACATCGGAATGACACTCTCATCGCCAAACACCTCTTTCCTGAGGTCATATTTGACGCAGCTGGTTCCTTCCCTCGGAACATTCTCATCAAAGTTCCAGTTCATCAGAATCTGATCATTTCAGGGGCACAAAGTTAACTAAAAAATAAAGTATAACGATAACACATATCAATTCAGGAGTGAATGATAAGTGAAGATCTTCCTGTTCTGATCTGAATATTCAAAATTGATTGAACATAATGGGCTATTTTAATATTATTTATTATTTTTATACGCGCTTTAAAATGTAATTTTAATTTTAAACTGAACAATATGAAAAAAGCTATAACCTTAATAATGCTTCCGGCGCTGATTCTGGGACTTATAGGACTGGGTTCATGTAAAAACAGGACAGAGAAGAAAGAACAGAAAAAGATTGAACTCACCCAGGTGGACACGATTAAAAGTGAAATTCAAAAGAATGTTTATCCGTTACCGACATCAGCCGAGGTCATTAAAATGCTTTCCGATCTTGAAGTCGGTTATATAATCGGTATTTCAAATCCTGTCGAAAATGCGAAAAAATATCTGACAAACAGGGACAAAGCGATCAATATAGGCGTTTATGGCGCTGACCTTAGCTATGCCACCCTTTATAACATAAACCAGCAGGTTCTTCTTTATCTTCAATCAATCAAGTCACTGGCTGATGAACTGAATATGTCAAAGATTTACGATGAGACTCTTTATGACAGGATCAAGCAGAATTTTGACAACAGGGATGAACTTGTAAAGATACTCACAGAGGCATTCAATAATACTTATGCTTACCTTAGCGATAATGATCAGCAGGCTCTGGCTCTGCTTGTTGTGGGAGGCGCCTGGGTTGAAGGGATGTATCTTACCACACACGTCTCGGAAGCAGCTTACCAGATAGCAGGCATTTCAAAAGTTCTGATTGAGCAGAAGAAATCATTCGACCTCTATCTTGAGATTACAAAGCCATATCTTGAAGATGCTGCCGTCAAGGATTTTGTTGATAAGCTTGAGCCAATCAGAAAGGTGTACAGTGGCCTTACCACCAGCCTGACGAATAAGGACATAACTGACATTACAAAGGCAATGGAAAGTGTCAGGAGTCAGATTGTGATCTAGGTTATTAAGGCAATTTAAGGTTATATAACCGCAAAGGAAAATTCTTTGCGGTCTTTTTTTCACAGTCAGTATTTATGAGGGAATCTGTACTCCTTGCATTGATTCACATCTTTGCAATAGTTTCTACAATAAATCCCGGCGGTATTTCTACAAGAGGGAAAAAGATACTTCGCAGCTACCTCAGGAGGTACCTGAACAGGGAGCTGGAAGAAGAATACTATGCCCTGTTTGAAAATAACCTGGAGTTTTATTCCAATGAACTTAAAAGCGTCGATAAAGCTGAACTGTCGGACGAGGATTCCCTTATAACATTCCAGATAACCAACATCTGCAGGCAGATAAAAAAGGGATTGTTCCTTGAAGAGAGAATGATTGTCTTTCTTCAGCTCCTGGAATTTTCTTTTGAAGACGGTCTGATATCTGAACAGGAAAAAACAATTATCGACATTGTTGCAAGGACCTTCAATATTTCAAAGAAGGAATACGACAATGCCTGCGCTTTTATGATCAGCAGATCGTATGACGAGGTGTCGCCCGATTGCATCCTGATAATTGAAAATGAAAACCCCAAATACTGGGCCGAAAAGAACTTTAAAAATTACGAAAACTGGCGCCATATAAGGCTGAAAGGCTTCAAGGGCTTCATGTTTGTCCTGTTCATTGAGAGCACAGGATCGCTTGTCCTTACTTACGACGGAACCCTGACCCTTTACTTCAAGGGCCGTGATATTATCGCCTGCAGGCCTTATCTGCTTGAAAGAGGAGTGAATATAAAGGGACAGGGGATTGACCCGATCTATTATTCAAGAATTTACAAGAAGTTCGTTTCCAGAAAATTTCCACAAAAAATCGTCTTTGAAGGCCATGATGTTGAATTCCTGTTCAAGAATTCGGATAACGGCGTCAGGAAGATGAATTTCAGAATTGAATCCGGCAATCTGATCGGACTGATGGGTGGCAGTGGAGTCGGAAAAACAACTATGCTTAACCTTTTGAACGGCAAAGTCAGACCTACTTCGGGAACCCTGTTTATTAACGGATACGATATTAATAATGATGAAGGCAAGCTGACAGGGCTCATCGGATTCGTTCCACAGGACGATATGCTCATTGAAGAACTTACTGTTTATGAGAACCTTTATTACAATGCCCGGTTGTGTTTCGGCGATGATACTGAAGAACAACTGAACAAAACAGTTGACAAAGTGCTGACTGAACTTGACCTGATTGAGATCAGGGACCTTCAGGTTGGTGATGCACTTAATAAGAAGGTAAGCGGAGGCCAGAGAAAAAGGCTGAACATAGCGCTGGAGCTTATGCGTGAGCCGGGGGTCTTGTTTGTTGACGAACCGACATCGGGATTGTCATCCTTCGATTCGGAAAAGGTGATGGCTCTTCTTAAAAACCAGGCTCTGACAGGGAAGCTGGTCTTTACAATAATACATCAGCCATCGTCGGATATCCTGAAAATGTTCGACAAATTATGGATCCTTGACAAAGGCGGCTACATGATCTATGATGGTGATCCTGTCGAGGCTCTCGTTTATTTCAAGACGGAAACATCGCAGGCTAATGCAGCAGAAAGTGAGTGCCCCAATTGCGGAAATATTGAAACCGACAACATCCTTCATATTGTTGAGGTAAAGGTAATAGACAATGCAGGTTTTGCTGGAAAGGAAAGACAGATCAGCCCTGTCGAGTGGTATGAGAAGTACAGGAAAAAGATGATGCCGGCAATTGAAGGCACCCCCGGGAAATTTGAATTGCCACCCAGCAATTTCAAGGTTCCCAGAAAGGTTTCACAATTAGCTACTTTCATAAGCAGGAATGTGACACGCAAGTTCGCCGACCATCAATACATGTCAATAAACCTGCTCGAAGTCCCCCTGCTGGCATTGATTCTCGGCTTTTTGTCGAAATACAGCGAAGATGACACCTATTTTTTCGGGGACAATAAGAATTACCCCGTTTTCCTTTTCATGGCGATTATAGTAGTTCTGTTCGTAGGACTGACAGTCAGTGCGGAGGAAATCTTCAGGGACAGAAAAATTCTGGAAAGAGAGAAATATCTGAACCTCAGCCGGTCGAGCTATCTTCTGTCCAAGATCAACTTCCTTTTTGTAATGTCAGCCATCCAGGCTCTTTCATTTGTAGTGGTTGCAAACCTGCTTCTGGATGTAAGGGGCATGCTTTTGCAGCAATGGCTCATACTGTTTTCAACTGCATGCTTCGGCAACTTGCTGGGCCTCAATATCTCGGCAGGGATGAGAACAGCTGTCAGCATCTATATCCTTATCCCACTGCTCCTTGTACCTATGCTTCTGCTGGGTGGAGCAATGATAAAATTTGACGACCTTCACAAATCAATAAGCAGGAAAATATATGTTCCGGTTATTGGCGATGCTATGGTTACCCGGTGGGCCTATGAAGCATTAATGGTCGAAGAATTCAAGGATAACAAATATGAAAGGCCATTTTTTAATTATGAAATGGAAAAAAGCCAGTACGACTGGTACTCCTCTTTTCTGATCCCTGCACTTAAAACAACAGTGGAAGAGTGCAAGAGTGCCGGTCATAAGCCTGAATATCATGAAGCAGTAAATAGAAATCTGAAAAAGCTGAATTTTCATTTGAAGGAGCTGATTCCAATTTCGGGGATTCAGCCGGGCACCTGGGCTGAAGAGATCAATTATGACAGATTCAGTAACAGTACAGGAGACAAGGCGATAAAATTTCTTGACAGCCTTGAATATATCTTCAGAATAAGGAGCCGGACAATTTCAAACATGCAGGATTCACTGATGCTGCAGGTCGAGGCACTGCTGGGGAAGGACGGAGCCCTGAAGCTTAAAGAAATGAACTATAATAAGAGTCTTGCCGACATTGTTCTTAACAGGATGAATGCAAATAAGATATATGACTCCGGAAAAAAGTTCATCCAGAAAGCAGACCCTGTTTTCATGAAACCCGGTTCAAAATACGGACGTGCTCATTTCTATGCTCCCTATAAACTTGTGGGCAATATGAAAATAGATACACTGCCATTCAACGTAATAATAATCTGGATCATGACAATTGCACTTTTCGTGACGCTGTATTTTAATATACTGAAAAGCTTTATAGTATTCCTTGAAACGCTTAAGATACCGATCTGGAGAAAGTTCGGAAGAGAACTTCTTCAGATATAACCATGGGAATGATTTTTTAGAGCCGCTAATTACGAAGATCCCGTCCCACTTATGGGAGCTATTTAGCTCAAAATTAAAACACCCCATTTTGGGAGAAAGGGGGCAAAATATTTTGCATTTTACAATTACTTCTGATTCCATTTTATAAATCAATTATGCCTAAAGTGCACCCTAAAAAGAACCTTGGTCAACATTTCCTTAAGGACAGGACCATTGCAGGGAAAATAACCGGTTCACTTTCAGGAGAAGGCTGCAGTTCGGTTCTGGAAATCGGGCCAGGGATGGGGATTCTTACTGGTTTTCTTATCGAAAGAAATTTCCCTGATTTCAGGGTTATTGAAATCGACAATGAATCAGTGCATTACCTTAGAGATAATTTCCCGGGACTGGCAAAAATAATTACAGGCGATTTCTTGACATTTGACATTGATGCGAACTTTAGCGGAAAAACGGCAATAATCGGGAATTTTCCCTTTAACATTTCATCACAGATACTCTTCAAAATAATCGATCACCGCGATAAGGTCCATGAAGTTTGCGGAATGTTCCAGAAGGAAGTGGCACAAAGGATCTGTGCCGGACCGGGATCGAAGACTTATGGAATTTTAAGCGTTTTTCTGCAGGCATTCTATAGTATCGAATATCTTTTTACGGTTTCTAACAGGGCCTTCTTTCCGCCTCCCAAAGTTAATTCCGGAGTCGTCAGACTGAAGAGGAATGAAGTGCAGGATCTGGGATGTGATGAAAAATTGTTTTTTAAGGTTGTGAAATCATGCTTTAATCAGCGTCGGAAGATGCTAAGAAATTCTGTAAAATCGGTATTTGATCTCGGTAGCTATGATTATGGGGAATTTGACCTGCGTCCCGAGCAGCTTTCTGTCAGTCAGTTTATAAAGCTTACTAACTGGATCTCTGAGAATATCAAGGTGTCAGAATGAATACCCTATTGCATCGACGGGATTCATTTTTGCGGCAGAATATGCAGGAGCATAGCCGGCTATAATCCCTATTATACCCGAAATAAATATTGCAAGGAAAAC
The DNA here is from genome assembly GCA_963789985.1 of uncultured Bacteroidales bacterium. GTDB lineage: Bacteria > Bacteroidota > Bacteroidia > Bacteroidales > VadinHA17 > LD21. The sequence continues at coordinate 119,893 of CAWBNA010000011.1, forward strand.
ATTGCCGATCGTAAGATACATATCAAGCTCATAAAAGTAATTTACGATCAGCGTTCCGAAGAAAATAAGCAACAGTCCGAACAGTCCCCCGACAACTGAAAGAATAACCGATTCAATGAGGAATTGGGTAAGAATAAACCATCTCTTGGCTCCGAGTGATTTCTGTATCCCGATAATATTCGTTCTTTCCTTGACTGATACAAACATTATATTTGCAATGCCGAATCCTCCTACAAGGATTGCAAATGCACCTATAATCCACCCGCCTATATTTATTCCCTTGAAAACAGCATCGAAACCCTGCGAAAGCATTGTAGCCCTGTTAACTGAAAAATTTGTCACTTCAGTTGGTTTTAACCTTCTGGAAGCTCTCAGTACCATGGTGATTTCATCAGAAAGCTCCTCTACCCGCACATCAGGTTTTGCCTTGATCATCAGCTGGCCGTCAACAAATCGGTTCCTCATATTTATAAAGCTCTTCCCGTAATTGATAGGCACAACGGTAACTTCATCGACATTGCTGAGGCTGATACCTCCTTTCCCTTCCTTTTTAAGGACTCCTATTACCCTTGCTTTAAAACCTTCAATCTTGATTTCCTTTCCTATAGGGTCAGTTTTATCAAATAAGCTTTTTGCAACCTCTGCCCCAAGCACAGCCACGTTACTTCCGCTGGCAAATTCATAGGGTGAAAAATAGCGACCTTTTTCTACTTCAAACGCCATAACCTTATCCAGATCATCTGTGACCGCCCCGACAACTGCATCACCGGCTGTATTATTCTTGTACTTTATTTTTCCGCCCTGGAAAACCCCATAGCTTACATACTGAGCTTTCGTGGTCCTGTTTTGAAGAGCATGGTAATCATCGAGTGAAACTGCAGGCCATTTAATGATATCCCACCATGCAAGATTACTGCTGAACGACCATGGCCATTTCTGGACATAAACAACATTGTTTCCTATTTCGTTTATGCTGTCGTGAATTGATTTTTCCATCCAGTCGAGCACAGTGAAAACCGAGATTATGCAAAATATCCCGATAGTTATTCCAAACAACGAAAGGAATGTTCGTAACTTATTAACAGTAACCGATTTAAGTGCAAATATGGAACTCTCCCGGAGCAGCCTGAAAAACATCTGTCAAAGTTTTGAAAAAATGTAAAAACTTTTCAAAGATAATAAAATCATGCAGATTAAAAGGCCTGACATTTCTGACATAATATTATTCATAAGCATTTTGCATTGAGGATTATAAAAAAATATCTAATTTTAACCGCCTTTAACAGAAAGGGCATTCCGGTCATAAAAATCAGATTATGAGTGATAAGAGAATCTGCAGCGCATTGATTTCAGTTTTTTATAAGGATGGTCTGGATGAAATTGTGAGAGAACTTGACCGACTGAAAGTAAGAATTTACTCTACTGGGGGTACATTCAGTTTTATAAAGGATATGGGAGTTGCAGCTGAAACTGTTGAGAGCCTCACATCCTATCCTGCCATTCTCGGCGGAAGGGTTAAAACGCTTCACCCGTCAGTCTTCGGGGGGATTCTGGCACGAAGGGACAATCAGGAGGATATGGGACATCTCTCTAAGTACAGGATTCCTGAAATTGACCTTGTTATTGTTGATCTTTACCCGTTTGAAGAAACTGTTCAGAAGGTCAACGATGAAGAGGAGATTATTGAAAAGATTGATATAGGCGGGATATCACTTATCAGGGCAGGCGCAAAGAACTTCAACGATGTTCTTATTATTTCGGAAAGCGGTCAGTATCCCGGCCTGCTGAAGCTGCTAAAGGAGAAGAACGGAATGACATCCCGTGAAGACAGGAAATATTATGCTGCCGAGGCATTTAAAACTACTTCACATTATGATTCTGTAATTTTCAGTTATTTCAACAGGGAAGCAGGTATTGAGGTCTTCAGGGAAAGCATAAACTCGTCATATAAACTTCGTTACGGGGAGAATCCTCACCAGAAAGGTATTTATTTCGGTGATCCGGACAAAGTGTTCAGCAAACTTCATGGCAAAGAACTTTCGTACAATAACCTTCTTGATGTCGACTCTGCCCTGTCGCTTATCGATGAGTTCAGTGAAACCACCTATGTGATTATTAAGCACAATAATGCCTGCGGCGTTGCCTCGCGTGATAATCCGGCTGATACCTGGAAAGACGCGCTTGCCTGCGATCCGGTTTCGGCTTATGGAGGCGTAATTGTAACAAATGTAACAATTGATGAAGCTGAAGCTGCTGAAATCGACGCTATCTTTTTTGAAGTTATAATTGCTCCGGCATATTCAGAAAGAGCCCTTGAGATCCTGAAGCACAAGAAGAACAGGATCATACTTTGCAGGAAAGGTAAGCTGCAGAAGTCGTACTATTTCAGATCCGTGCTGGATGGCGTTTTGTGGCAGGAGAGGGACAACAGTACAGAAGATACCCTCGACATGGAGCCTGTTACGCCACGTATTCCCTCACCTGATGAGGTTGAAGACCTTGTTTTTGCAAACAAGATCGTGAAACACAGTAAATCAAATGCAATTGTACTTGCAAAAGGCAGGCAGCTCTGTGCCAGCGGGATAGGACAGACTTCAAGGGTGGATGCTCTGAAGCAGGCTATAGACAAAGCGCGTGTTTTCGGATTTGATCTTAGCGGTGCTGTTATGGCATCTGATGCTTTTTTCCCTTTTTCCGACTGTGTACAGATAGCTCACGAAGCCGGTATAACGGCGGTAGTTGAGCCGGGAGGCTCGGTCAGGGACAAGGATTCAATTGACTATTGTTCTGCAAATGGCATTGCCATGGTATTTACCGGTGTAAGGCATTTTAAACACTAAATATTTATTAATTATCTCTTTAGATGGGACTATTTTCATTTTTGACACAGGAAATCGCTATTGATCTGGGAACAGCAAATACCATTATCGTCCACAATGACAAGATTGTTGTTGATGAACCTTCCATTGTTGCAATTGACAATAGTACAGGGAAGCTGATTGCCATAGGGGAAGCTGCAAGGCAGATGCACGGAAAAACGCATGAGAACATAAGAACTATAAGGCCGTTGCGTGACGGTGTTATTGCCGACTTCAATGCAGCTGAGCTGATGATAAGGGGTATGATAAAAATGATAAACACAGGGCCCAAATTTTTCTCCCCTTCACTAAAGATGGTGGTGTGCATTCCTTCCGGGAGCACCGAAGTGGAGCTTCGTGCCGTGCGCGATTCGTCTGAACATGCAGGCGGAAGGGATGTATACATGATCTATGAGCCAATGGCAGCTGCCATCGGTATCGGTCTCGATGTTGAAGCTCCCGAAGGATGCATGGTAATAGATATCGGCGGTGGCACGACTGAGATTGCCGTTATTGCACTTGGCGGGATAGTATGCAACAAGTCGATCAGAATCGCAGGCGATGGCTTCACTGCCGACATTCAGGCGTACATGAGACATCAGCACAACATTAAGATAGGCGAGAGAACTGCCGAGGATATTAAGATTGCTGTCGGAGCTGCCTTGCCTGATATTGACAACCCGCCAGCCGACTATATAGTAAGAGGCCCGAATATAATGACATCCCTCCCGATCGAGATCCCTGTTTCATACCAGGAAATTGCATATTGCCTTGACAAGTCGCTTACTAAAGTTGAGGCTGCCCTTCTGAATGTCCTTGAGCAGACCCCCCCCGAACTCTACGCGGATATTGTCAACAAAGGTATTTATATGGCAGGAGGAGGAGCATTACTCCGGGGCCTTGATAAACGGTTATCGGATAAGATAAATATAAATTTCAATGTTGTTGAGGATCCTCTTCATGCCGTGGCAAGAGGAACCGGCGTTGCATTGAAGAATGTCGACAAATTTCCTTTCCTGATAAGATAATCTGCCACAGTGAATGAGAAGCCTGCTAAACTTTCTGCTGAAATACAATAACCTTTTTGTCTTTATTATACTGGAAAGCGTGGCATTATCACTGCTTCTTACACGGAATGAATACCATAATTCGCGCATTGTTAAATGGGGACAGATAATGACAGGCGGAGTGGAGGAGAGGATAAACAATGCCAGGTCGTACTTCAGGCTTCGCGAGATAAATTCAAATCTTGCCGCTGAAAACAACAATCTCAGAAACAATATTGAAAAGCTGACCAAAAGTGAGAATCTCAAGTTTTACCCGGTAAACGACACAATATACAGGCAGCAGTACCAGTACACATCAGCTAAAGTCATAAACAATTCGGTCAACAAGCAGAAAAACTATTTTACACTGAACAAGGGGAGCCGCCAGGGCATAAAGGTTGACATGGCTGTTACCGACGGCAGCAACATAGCAGGGGTAATTGTTGGAGCCTCAGAGAACTATTCGGTTGCCATTTCGGTTCTTAACCTCGATTTCAGGGTCAGTTCAAGGATCAGATCGAACGGCTATTTCGGATCATTAAGCTGGGACGGACATAATTACAGGCATGCAATTCTGAACGAGATACCTCAGAATGTAAATGTGAATATAGGCGATACTGTGGAAACGACCGGATACTCAGCAATTTTCCCTGAAGGAGTGAAGATAGGAGTGGTAAGTGATTTTAAAAAAAGCGGCAGTGATTTTTACAAAATTACCGTGGAACTTACAACAGATTTCAAAAAGCTTCAATATGTCAATGTTGTAGGAAACATGAAAAAGGGTGAGCAGCTTAAGCTTGAAAAGCTATTCCAATGATTAACAAGGCTTTGCGATATGGATTGATGATAATTTTGCTGATATTGCTTCAGTTACTTCTTTTCAATAACATACAGTTCAGCGGTTATGTAAATCCCTATATCTATATAATGATCATTCTTATGCTGCCTACCACGCTTCCTCCGTGGCTGATGCTTATTATTTCGTTTCTCACAGGCTTCATTATAGATGTTTTTTCAGGTTTGCCGGGAATGCATGCTTCTGCAACACTCCTGGCAGGCTTTTCACGTCCTTATGTCTTGAGATTTATAGCTCCGCGAGATGGTTATGAACAAGGATCTGATCTCTCCATGAAAGTATATGGTTTCAGATGGTTTCTTATATACACAACGATCATTGTGGTAATTCATCATCTGGCATTATTTTACCTTGAGGTCTTCAGGTTTACTGATTTTTTCAGAACCCTGCTGAGGGTGATAGTAAGTTCCGCATTTACAACAGGCTTTATTCTCCTTATTGAATATTACAGGAAGGAAAGGTAGGAGCAGGATCATGAAAGATGCATATATCAACAGGAAATACATAATTATAGGGTTAATTGTTCTTGCAGCAATTGTACTGCTTGTCAGGCTTTTTATCATACAGGTTGTTGAAAGAACATACCGGCTCTCAGCCGATAATAATGTTCTCAGGTATGTTACGCAGTACCCTGCACGAGGGCTCATATACGACAGAAACAGGAAGCTTCTTGTATATAACCAGGCTGCATACGACCTTATGGTCGTCCCTGCCCAGACAAGAGCTATTGATACCACTGAGTTCTGCAACCTGATTGGAATAAATGAGACTTCGTTCAAGGAAAGACTCAGGACAGCAATAACATATTCGCGGCGCGCCCCTTCGGTATTTCTAAAGCAAATATCAGCGGAAACCTATGCCAGGCTGCAGGAAAAAATGTTTTATTATCCGGGATTTTATGTCCAGCCACGTACATTGAGGAAATACTCAAAGCCTATCGCAGCGCACCTTCTTGGCTATGTAAGTGAGGTGGATGAACAGCTTATCAGGAAGGAACCTTACTATAAGGCCGGCGATTATATCGGAAAGCTTGGAATTGAGGAGGCCTATGAGAATGATCTTAGGGGGAAACGGGGAGTTAAAATATACCTTGTCGATGTTTACAGCAGGATCAAGGGCTCATATACCGGCGGCAGGCTTGACACGCTGGCTGTGCAGGGCGATGATATTATTTCGACTATAGATTCCGACCTTCAGGAGTATGGTGAGAAGCTTATGAAGAACAAATCAGGCAGCATAGTAGCCATTGAGCCTAAAACAGGCGAAGTTCTTGCTCTGGTCTCATCACCGAATTTTGATCCGGCACTTCTTGTAGGAAGGGTTCGATCAGAGAATTTTGCAAGGCTAAATGCCGACACCATATTCAGACCATTGTTCAACAGGGCATTGCAGGCTTCCTATCCTCCGGGATCAACTTTCAAGCCGATCAACGGACTGATAGGCCTTCAGGAACAGGTAATAACCCCGTCAACAGCATTCGGGTGCAACAGGGGATACCTTTTTGTTGAATGTCATTCCCACAGATCTCCCCTCAATCTCATGGACGGGATCTCTAACTCCTGCAATGCCTATTTCTGCCAGACCTTCCGGCGTATTCTCGAAAATCCAAAATATCCGACAATCGGAGATTCCTACGATAAATGGAAAAACTATCTGAATGAGTTTGGTTTTGGGAAAAAACTTGGCATTGAACTTTCGAATGAACTTTCAGGTTTTGTTCCTTCTACTGCATATTTTGACAAATATTATGGCAAGAACAAGTGGAAAGCGCTTACAGTTATTTCATTGGCTATAGGGCAGGGCGAACTGGGAATAACGCCCCTTCAGATGGCAAATATGTCATCGGCCATCGCTAACAGGGGCTATTATTACACTCCTCATGTTGTTAAAAGGATTGGTGAAGATTCACCGATTGAAAGCCGTTTCCTTACAAGGCATGTCATAGACATTGATTCAGCTAATTTTGAGCCTATTATACTTGGTATGGAAGGAGCTGTGAACGGGCCGGAAGGAACCGCACGCGGAGCAGCCATTAAAGATATAATTGTATGCGGTAAAACAGGAACCGCACAGAACCCACATGGGAAGGATCATTCCGTATTCGTTGCATTTGCCCCGAAAAATGATCCTAAAATAGCCATTGCAGTCTATGTTGAAAATGCCGGATTCGGAGCCACTTATGCCGCACCTGTTGCAAGCCTGATGATTGAAAAATACCTCAGGAAAGAGATCACGAACAAGGATATGGAAAAAAGGATGCTTGAACTTAACCTTAATGGCCAGTGACAAGGAACGTAAATATCTGGAACAGGATTGATAAAGTTTCAATACTCATCTTTTTGCTGATGATTGTCATGGGCTGGTTCAATATTTACGCGGCAGTGTACAATGAGGAACACAACAGGATACTTGATCTTTCACAGAGATACGGGAAACAGTTTGTATGGATAATAGCAACACTTGTGATTGCGGTTTTTGTTATTGTCATCGACACCAGGTTCTACTTCTTTTTTTCGTATTTTATCTATGGCGGACTCATGCTTCTGCTTTTGCTGGTTCTCATTCTTGGCAGGAATATAAACGGCTCCAGATCGTGGTTTGTTTTCGGCTCATTAAACCTTCAGCCGTCGGAGTTCGCGAAATTCGGTACAACTTTAGCCCTCGCGGCCTATCTTAACTTGAGAAAGCACGATCTTAAAAACCTCAGGACATTCCTGACATCTGTGGGTATAATCATGCTTCCTGCTGTTCTTATAGCCTTCCAGCCCGACCTGGGATCGAGCGTGGTATTCATTTCCCTGTTCATAGTGCTTTTCCGGGAGGGGATGAGCACCTATATATTTATTTCAGGGATTATGATGATAGCTCTTTTCTTCCTGACATTTCTTTTTAATAATCTTTACCTGAGCGCAGCACTTATTATTATCGCTTTTCTGCTTGCATGGTTTGCTTCCAGAAAGTGGAAAGTATTGCTTGAAGGTGCCGGCATTTTTGTTTTGTCAACATTAGTGGTTTACCTTTTTAACAATCTGGTTCTTAAATCGGTGAGTGACGTAAGTGTTCTGCTGTTTGCTACAGTGATTTCCGGCGCAGCCTATGCTTACTATTTTTATGTTAAGAAAACTGCTTCATTATTAGTGATTTACCTTTTTCTTCTTGGTAGCCTGATATTTGTCAATTCTGTAGGTTTTGCTTTTAATAATCTTCTTAAACCTCATCAAAAAGATCGAATTGAAATAACACTTGGTCTGATGTCCGATCCTCACGGTACCGGATATAATGTCAACCAGTCTATAATTTCAATAGGTTCCGGCGGTCTTACCGGAAAAGGATTCCTGAAAGGGACTCAGACAAAGTTCAAATTTGTACCGTCCCAGAGCACCGATTTCATTTTCTGCACGGTTGGTGAAGAATGGGGATTCCTGGGTTCCTTCGTTGTGATTGCATTATATATCATTCTCCTGCTTAGACTGATTATGCTCGCAGAGCGACAACGATCTGATTTCTCGCGAATTTACGGATACGGTGTAGTATCGCTTTTTTTTGTTCATTTCTTCGTGAATATAGGAATGGCCTGCGGGCTTCTTCCGGTAATCGGAATCCCGCTGCCTTTTTTCAGCTACGGCGGGAGCGCCCTGTGGAGTTTTACAATTCTTCTGTTTGCCTTTCTGAGGCTTGATGCCAGCCGGACGGAGTATATTGTCTGATCAGAATCAGAAAGGGAAAGTGATGCGGTGTGATATTTCTACGCCAAAATCCTTCTCTACATAATCGATTAACTGTGGGAAAAATTCCATGAAGTCGTCATGCAGGGAATAATAGTTTTTTTTGAGGGCTTTAATTGCAAACCTGGTTTCATTAGGCAGACTTGAGCGTTTGCTTAATGTTTTCAGTACATGGCGTATACCGTTGACTGTCTGGTACGATTCGATCCAGTTGTTGATAATGAAGAACGGCATCATCTGTCTGACATTTTCAGGAAGCAAATCATAATTGTTGACCATGGCCCTGTAAAAATTATAGGTGACACTGTCGAGTGGCCTTCTGGAAAAAAAGTCCCATTCCTTTGTAAGAAAGTGATCATAAATGATATCGGTAATCACTCCTGAGTACTTGTGGTACTTACGTGTAAAGTATATTTTGCTCCTGTGAACAACAGGATGCTTATCTGTAAATGCGTCAATGTTCCTGTGAAGCACTATCCCTTTTCTTATCTGTTCCGGATATTTAAGGTAATCGCGGCCTTTTACATAGTCTCCTATATAGTTTCCGATTATTATTTTTTCTGAATCACCGGACAAATATATGTGAGCCAGAACATTCATTTCGCAGCATAATAGTACGAAGAATTTAGATATTCCAAGATATATAAAAACATTTTCTTTAACATGTTTTCCGAACCTGGCAATAAGTATAATAATATAATGATAATCAGTAAATTATACTTAAAAAGAGACAATTTAAAAAATAGACTGAAATGTTCGGAATTTAAATGTGCAAATTATAAATTTGTCGTTTCATTTTAATATAAAAACGTTATTTTGAACGAATAAATTATAATAAACCAAGGAGGAATTATGACCAGGAAAAATGTCATTATTATAGGAGCTGCAGGCAGGGATTTTCACAACTTTAATACCTGTTTCAGGGACAATGAAAAATACAATGTGGTTGCCTTTACGGCCGCACAAATACCCGATATTTACGGAAGGAAGTATCCTGTAGAGCTGGCAGGTAAACTGTATCCCAAAGGCATCCCTGTATTTCCTGAGGAAAAGCTTCCCGGGCTTATAAAGGAATACAATGTTGATGAATGTGTTTTTTCGTACAGTGATGTGACCTATCAGAAAGTAATGTCGGTGAGTGCAATTGTCAATGCTGCAGGAGCCGATTTCACACTTCTCGGGCCCATAGCCACAATGATAAAAAGCACTAAACCGGTTATTGCCGTCGGAGCAATCAGAACAGGCTGTGGTAAAAGTCAGACTTCAAGAAAGGTGATAGAACTGCTTATGGCAAAAGGGCTTAAGGTTGTTGCCATAAGACACCCTATGCCTTACGGTGATCTCTGCGCCCAGAAGGTTCAACGGTTTGCAACGGTCGCCGACCTTGAAAAAAACAAATGCACTGTCGAGGAAATGGAGGAATATGAACCTCATGTTGTCAGAGGGAATGTCATTTATGCCGGTGTTGATTATGAAGCCATACTTCGTAAGGCAGAAAAGGATCCTGACGGTTGTGATGTTATAATTTGGGACGGCGGGAACAACGATTTTCCGTTTTATGTACCGGACCTGATGATAACTGTAACAGATCCTCACAGGGCAGGCCATGAGCTAAAATATTATCCCGGAGAGGTAACCCTTCGTATCGCCGACGTAATTGTGATCAACAAGATTGACAGCGCTCCGCCTGAAGGGATACAGACAATCAGGGAAAATATTGAAAAGGTAAACCCGAAAGCAGTTGTTATTGACGGCGCTTCGCCTATAAGAGTTGATGACCCTTCGGTGATCAACGGGAAAAGAGTTCTTGTAATTGAAGATGGTCCCACATTGACCCACGGAGAAATGAAAATAGGAGCAGGTGTTGTTGCTGCCCGTAAATTCGGAGCTTCGGCTCTTGTGGATCCCAGACCGTACACTGTCGGGAAGCTTAGTGAAACTTTCCGGCTTTACCCCAATATCGGCACCCTTCTTCCTGCAATGGGCTATGGTGACCAGCAGTTAAAGGATCTTGAGACGACAATAAACAATACCGACTGCGACAGCGTCATCATTGCTACTCCGATCGACCTGAACAGGATCATAAAGATTAAAAAGCCGAACACAAGGGTATATTACGACCTTCAGGAGATTGGCTACCCGACTCTGACTCAGGTCATCGACGGATTCGTTAAGAAGCACAAATTAACCGGAAGGAAAAAATAATATGATATCCTGAATGCAGAGACTTAGCATGCGAAGTCTCTGCAAAAAACATGACCGATCTGTTTTATCTCTTTACCCTGGCGTTCCCTTTCCAGATGCTCCATACCTGCTCCTCATCGGCTGGCTGGCAGTAATCGGTAAGTACAGTGGTTGCGAGAGCGCCGGCTGCCCATCCGAACTGAATCCATTTTTCCGGCTCCCATTCCTTTAATATACCGTAAAGCAGTCCGCCCACAAAAGCATCCCCTCCACCTATACGGTCAAGGACGTGTATTTTACGGGGTTCAATATCATGCCAGGAATCGCCTTCAAGCATGATTGCTCCCCAAAGATGCTCATTGGTATTTATCACTTGGCGGAGAGTGGTCGCAAAAACCGAAACGCCCTGGAACGATTTCTTTACAGTCTTTATCATTTCCCTGAAACTGCCTGTCTCTGATGCCAGGTCTTTACCACCTTCCTCCGGTCCCTTAATTCCCAGGCTTAGCTGGAAATCCTCCTCATTGCCAACAAGTATGTCAGCCATGGCTGCTATTTCCCTGAAAGTCTTTCCCAGTTCCTTTTCCCGGTTCTTCCAGAATGAAGCCCGGTAGTTAAGGTCAAATGAAATTCTGGTGTTGTTTTCCCTTGCCGATTTTGCAAGGTCAAGGCAGAAACCGGCAGTATTGGGTGATATTGCTGCAACAAGACCGGAAAGATGAAGCATCCTGACACCTTCGCCGGTGAATAATCTTTTAAGGTCAAAATCTCTGGCATTCAGTATCTTTCCAACTTCCCCGGCCCGATCATTATGGACCCTCGGGCCCCTGGAACCGAAACCGCTGTCGGCTATGTTGAACTGGTGCCTGTATCCCCAGGGCCCTCCCTGGTCAACCTCAGGGCCCTCGTAAACCATATGACGAGCTGCAAGATTATCCTTAATCTTCCTTGATATGGGGCTGTCCCTGACAAATGCCGTCAGAACCTTTACCGGAAGTCCGAGGTAAGAAGAAACACTTGCGACATTAGTTTCTGCGCTTGTACCCTGCATAAAAAACATGTCACTGCTATGAACGGGCTGGCCATAAGCAGGCGTGAGCCTGACACCCATACTTGTCGGTACCACCAGCGCCCATCTGTAATCTTTCCTGAGTTCAAGACCCATTGCGCTATTTTATTTTAATTGTTTCCTCTTTTTCTCCTCTTGACCCCTTCTCCCATTCTCCCCTTCTCCCATTCACCCAATCTCCCCTTCTCCATTACGCCTGTTTCAGTCTCTCCCTCAGCTTTTTACCTTCTGCTTCATAACCTGGCTTGTTTAACATGGCGAACATATTTTTCTTGTATGCTTCAACACCTGGCTGATCGAACGGGTTAACATCAAGGATATATCCGCTTATTCCGCAGGCGAGTTCAAAAAAGTAAATAAGCTGACCAAGATAATATTCATTAAGCTCGGGAACAGTAATTCTCATATTTGGAACATTGCCGTCGCAATGTGCAAATGCTGTTCCTATTTCAGCATTATGATTCACATCCGAGAGCCTTTCTCCGGCCAGGTAATTAAGCTGATCTGAGTTTTCAGTTTCCTTTGGGATAACCACTTTCTTATTTGTATTCGTGACCGAGACAAATGTCTCAAACATTATTCTTTGCCCGTCCTGAATATACTGTCCAAGGGAATGGAGGTCGGTCGTAAAATCGACTGCGGCAGGAAAGACACCTTTACCCTCCTTTCCTTCACTTTCGCCGAACAACTGCTTCCACCACTCAAAAAAGTAATGCAATTTAGGTGTGAATCCAACCATGATTTCAGTTGTTTTACCGGCTCTGAGAAGAAGGTTTCTTGCAGAAGCATACAGAAGAGAAATATTGGCAGGAGCGTTCTTGTTCTTCCGGGTCAGTTCTTCCATCGATTTTCCACCTTTCACAAGCAGTCTGATTTCAAATCCGGCTATTGCAATCGGCAGCAAACCTGCCGGCGTAAGCACGGAATATCTTCCGCCTATATTATCGGGGATGACAAATGTTTCATAACCGTTAAGTTCCGCAAAAGTTCTGAGGGCTCCTTTTGTGCTGTCGGTTATTGCAATGATTCTGTCAGCTGCATGAAGCTTCCCGATTTTCTTTTCAAGATGGTCTTTAATTATTCTGAATGCTATGGCAGGTTCTGTTGTGACGCCTGATTTTGAGATCACAACTATTGAGTAGTTTCTTTCATCTAAAAGGGTAATAAGATCGGCAAGGTAATCTTCGTCCACATTCTGGCCGGCAAATATCACATCATGATGCTTGCTTTTCATCATTGAAGAAAATGAATGTGAAAGGGCTTCTATAACGGCCCTTGATCCGAGGTACGACCCGCCTATACCGATTACGACCGTTGTATCGGAAACGGATCTCAGATGTTTTGCAACTTTTTCGATCCTGTCGATCTGTGGCAATATGTCATCAGGGAGGGTAAGCCAGCCGAGAAATTTACTTCCGGCGCCTGTCCCGGCATTAAGGCTTTCAAGATGCCGTACTGACTGCTGGGCCAGAGCAATTATCTCTTCCCGTGAAACAAAACTGCTCACATTCGTTAAATCCAGGTTGATGTTTTCTTTCATTTTTTCTTTCGTTATTTTTTGGTACATCCGATGTAAAGTTAAAAAAAAGCCGGCAGGATTAACCCTGCCGGTTATTGTAACTGAATAAAATATATATTGAAAGTGAATAAGGGATGGTTATTTCTTATGCACTCCGCCGGCGCTTGATGAATGGGCGTCGATGTATTTCGGGTCACCCTTGTAGTTGATATCTCCGGCGCTTGATGACCTTGCAGTCAGCTTTTCAGTGACGAATATATCGGCATCACCTGCGCTTGAAGCTGTTATGTCGGCTTCCCTGACCTTGAAATCATAAGCGTTGAAATCGCCGGCGCTGCTCAGATCAGCTTTAAGACTATCACCTTCACCTGTAATTGTAATATCACCCGAGCTGCTTATATCGACCCTGAGGTTTTTAACATAAGTTTCGATCTTTATATCTCCGGCGCTGCTTGCCGACAACTCAAGATCATCCGTCTTCAATGGCGTTTCTCCAATTATGTTACCTGCGCTCGAAGTCTTAAGTGACTCTATGTTCTTCATCGTTACATAGACCTTCTTGGTATCAGCTTCCCTTATGTTTGCATCAGTATAGACGTTAAGGACCCCGCCGCTAATTTCAGTCTTAATATATTCGTGGAGATTTTCGTCGGCTTCAACACTTATTGATTCATTATCACCCTGTTTCAGGTAAACGTCAATTCCGGTGCTTACCCTGACTCCGGTAAAGCTGCCAGCCTGTCTTTCACTCTTAACTACATGGTGGTTTCCATAAACTGTTTTACGCATTTGCCAGTCTATGCATGACGTAATTCCGATGCATAGAATTGCAATTGTTAAAATTCTCAGGTTTTTCATTTCTTCTCTTTTTTGGTTTCTTGTGACTATCGCAATAAAGACGTGAGGTAATATCTGTTGCTGCATTGTCCCCTGATTATTTCAATGCCATTTGAATATTTTTAGTCCGGCGCCGAAAAACAATGCTCCCGTTGAAAAGAGAATTACGATAGGCAGGGTTACTTCGCGGAATCCGGCACCTTCATTGAAAATACTCCTGATGCCATCGGTCATTAGCGTAAGCGGGAGCGGTTGAATAAATTTTATGCTCCAGTCAGGGAAGTTATGGTAGCTGAAGAAGATTCCTGAAAGAATGGTCATGGGGAACACAACCGCATTGATGAGACCATTTCCTACTTCAGTGTTTGATGTATGAGATGAAACGAACACTGCAATCCCGGCAAATGCAAAATTACCGGCAAGGAATATAAGGAAAAGGGCTGTTATGTCTCCCTGGATGGTCATTCTGAAAGCAATCATTGAAAAGATGAGAAGTACCAGTGATTCAACAAAATTCATGATTATCCTTACGCTAACCTGTGCAAAAAGGAAATGCGACTTTTTCATTGGGGTTGCCACAAAGCGCCGAAGAAGCTTTTTTGATCTTTTTTCAATCAGGCCGTAGCTGATGCCCCACATGCACGACATCATCACGCCCATTGTTATAAGCCCTGGCACAAGAAAATCGATATATCTTGTACCTTTTACAGTAAGGGGTTTTACGTCCGCAGTAGTTTCTGATGGTATCACACCGCCTTTGCCGATAATATTGTTAAGCTTTATGTAGGTAAGCTGGGCATCGGAGTTCTGAGGGTCGAAATGATATTCGGGCTGACCATCTTTTTCACGGACAACCACATTGATAGTCCCGCGTTTAAGCATGGTCATCGCCTGATCCCAGTTCATGCTGTAAAAATAAAAGACTGAATTGCCGAGCTTATCATTTTTCAGGTTCAGCTTCCACTGGTATGAGTCACTATCCGGAGAAAGGTTTTTTTCACACATTGTTTCAAGGAATGATCCAAGCGAAAAGGAAGTATCAATGGCTGGTACTCTTTCAGGTAAAATATTTACTGCAACCTTACGGATGACATCGGCTTTTTTTGTAAAGGCTATACCCAGGCCGACCGACATAAGGATAGGGAAGAGAATTCCCCAGAACAATACTCCCGGTTCCCTTATTATCTCCTTGAAAAGTGAAAGGATGAGCTGCCAGAGCTGGTTATATCTTATCAACTTATTCATTTATTTTTCTGCCTGTAAGGTCAACAAATAGATCATCGAGTGTCTTGTGCCTGCATTCCATGTTCTTCAGGCTTATATTCCGCGATTTCAGAAATACCAGGAATGCAGGAAGGTCATTTTCGAAATTTTTAAGCCTGACGGTTCCCTTTTGCCCTGTTCCTTCGGTATGAATAATGAAAGGTAAACCCGGCAGGTTAAGTGCCTCGCTTGGCAGTAAGGATTGTGAGGTGAACTCTACGATCTTTCCGTCGGCCTCTTCGTCAAGCAGCTGTTCCATTGTCCCCTCTCTGAGTATGACGCCATTATCCATAATGATTATGTAATCGCACAGGTTTTCAGCTTCTTCCATGTAATGGGTGGTGAGAATCATTGAGGTTTCCGACTTGTCCTTCAGGCTGAAAAGGATCTCCCATATCTCGCGTCGGGCATTTGGATCAAGGCCGGTCGTCGGTTCATCGAGCAGAAGAATAGCCGGATTGTTGAGAAGTGAAATGCCAAGAGCCAGCCGCTGTCGCTGCCCACCTGAAAGATTGACGACATATGATTTTCTTTTCTCTTCAAGACCTATCAGATCAATTACTTCATCAACCCTTTCCCTGCCCAGGTCAAAAAAGCTGGCAAACAGAAGAAGGGTTTCCGCTACCCTCAGTTTGTCAATGAACCTGGTCTCCTGGAGGGATATTCCTATGACTTTATGAATATCATTTTCATTGCCCTTCCATTTCCTGCCCATGATCGTTATTTTCCCCCTGTCAGGCTTCTGAATGCCTTCAATCATTTCCACAAGCGTAGTTTTCCCTGCACCGTTTGGTCCAAGAAGGGCAATAAACTCTCCCTTTTTTATTTTAAGACTTATCCCTTTTACAGCCTGAACTGTCTTAAAGGATTTCCAGACATTATCAACCTCAATTACTGTGTCGGGCATATTCAAATCAAAAATTGTGTGATGAAAAACAAATATAACGTGAAAACAATTTACAATACAGCAATTCTTTTAAATGAACATAGAATTTTTTGATTAAGACCGGGATAATCTATATCTTAGACCAAATTAACGACCTATGAGCGAATCGGTCCTGAGGGCACTGATGCAGCTCTTTGCTCTTATCAGCGACATCAGAAACATTGATGAGATCTCCAACAGGGAAAGAAATGTGGCACGATCATTTCTTGCCCGCCACCTGAACAGCAGAATGGTTGAGAGATACCTGAAGATATTTGATGAATATCTCGATCTGTATGTAAACAGGGAGGCAATAACCGAAGGTTCAGAAGAGCATGACATTGCTTCTCTTAAAACAATGAGGATCAAAATGATATGTGAAGGGTTCAACAGTGAACTCAGACAGAAGCAGAAAATTTATATAATTATCAGGCTTATTGATTTTATCTCCTACGGAAAGGATATCACTGAAAATGAACTTGATTTCCTGATGACTGTAGCTATAACGATCAACATCCAGGAAAATGAGTACAAGAATATAAAAAGCTTTATCCTCGATCCGGTATCGAAAGTACATGAAAAGGAAAAACTTCTTCTGATAAACAATAATGCTGCATGTAAGTTTAAAAAAATCAAGCATATATATAACCCAAATCTTGCAGGAGAGCTCATTTTCCTGAATATAACAAGCATAAAAACATTTATACTGAGGTATACCGGAGACAGAACTCTTTTTCTGAACGGGCAGCATATCTACCCGCTGCAGACCTATCTTTTTGATTATGGTTCAGCAATTAAGGGCCAGGGACTTAACACACTGTATTATTCTGAAGTTTACGGCCTTTTCAGTGAACCAAAATCCCACACGAAAATATCTCTCACGGCAAGGGATCTTACGTATCGTTTCAATGACAGTGAAAATGGCATTCAGGATTTTAACTTTCATGGTGAATCGGGAAACCTGATAGGAATTCTTGGAGTAAGCGGAACAGGGAAGTCGACGCTGATGAACCTCCTGAACGGTAATTTGCAACCCCAGAAAGGTAATGTCTTTATAAACGGATATAATATAAACAATAAGAAAGAGCGGGAAGAACTGAAAGGCATAATCGGGTATATTCCACAGGATGATTTGCTTATAGAAGAGCTGACCGTTTATCAGAATATATATTACAGCGCCAGGTTATGCCTCAGCAATATACCGGACAGCAGAATAACCAAAATTGTAAGCAAGATAATGATCGAGCTCGATCTCTGGGACATCAGGGATCTGAAGGTTGGAAATCCGCTGGATAAGGTGATAAGCGGAGGACAGCGGAAAAGAATAAATATTGCACTGGAGCTTGTTCGTGAACCGTTTATTCTTTTTGTCGATGAACCTACCTCTGGGCTCTCTTCGGTTGATTCGGAAATTGTTCTCAACCTTTTAAAGGAACAAACTTACAAAGGCAAGCTGGTTATGGTAAATATACACCAGCCCAGCTCGGACCTTTATAAGCTTTTTGACAAAATAATCATACTCGATAAGGGTGGCTACCAGATCTTTTACGGCAATCCCAATGCTGCCGTAGTCTATTTTAAAAAGCTGAGCAAACAGGCAAATGCTGAAGAGGATCAGTGCTCTAAATGCGGCAATATAAATACAGAACAGGTTTTACAGATCGTTGAGGCCAAAATAATAGATGAGCACGGCAAGCTTACCCCTACCAGGAAAGTTACCCCGGAAGAATGGTACGATTTGTTCAGGAATAATATTAGTGATGTACAGAAAATTCCACAGGAGGAGAAGACGAAACTCCCTGAGAACTTTTACAGCATTCCCGGACTTTTCAGGCAGTCGCGGATATTTTTCGTCCGTGACCTCCTGTCGAAACTTGCAAACAGGCAATTTCTTCTGATTGCTCTTTTAGGAGCTCCCCTGCTTGCCCTTCTTCTTGGATATTTTACAAAATATGCCGGCGGCAGTTCATACAGGTTCAGCGATAATGAGAACCTGCCTGCTTTTCTTTTCATGTGTGTAATTACCTCACTTTTTCTCGGGCTGATAATAAGTTCAGAGGAAATACTTCGCGACAGAAAAATACTAAAAAGGGAATCTTTTCTTAACCTGAGCTGGTTCAGCTATATAAATTCCAAGATTGGAATACTGTTCCTGATATCGGCCATTCAGACATTATCATTTATTCTTGTCGGAAATCATGTGCTTGAAATAAAAGACATGACTTACCCGTACTGGCTGGTGCTGTTTACTACGAGCTGCTGCGCAACTATGATCGGATTAAACATCTCATCAGCTTTCAATTCGGTGATTACAATATATATACTTATACCTTTTATCCTTATTCCGCAGCTGCTTTTCAGCGGCGTTCTTGTAAAATATGAAAAGCTTCACAGAAGCGTTAATGCATCCTGGGAATATGTCCCGGTGATCGGTGAACTGATGCCTGCACGGTGGTCGTTCGAAGCCCTGGCGGTGGAACAGTTCAAGAATAACAGGTATGAGAAGAACTTTTTTAAATATGATATGGGAAGAAGCCAGAATGACTGGTATGCAAACTACGAGATACCTGTTCTCGACAGGTATGCCCAGGAATGCCTTTATTTAGAGGACAGCACTCAATACAAAAAGAAAGTCACTGATAATTTCAGGAAGCTGGAAACATATACCGGAAGCCTTTCA
Organism: uncultured Bacteroidales bacterium; assembly: GCA_963789985.1. Taxonomy (GTDB): domain Bacteria; phylum Bacteroidota; class Bacteroidia; order Bacteroidales; family VadinHA17; genus LD21. The sequence continues at coordinate 138,855 of CAWBNA010000011.1, forward strand.
GCACTTGCGGGGTTTTCTTTTCCTGAAGAGTTGAAGCTGACCCTTAATGCCGGGAAATTTGATGCAGCTGCGGAAAGGGAAGTTTCCATTTATCTTGGTTTTTTAAGAAAGTACTTCGTGAACCGTATGAAAGAGTTCGGGTCATCAGGTGATCTCATTGAGAAATCACTTGAAGCCAGAATAGGTAAAACAGGATTGATCAGACTAAGGGAAGAGTATGAAAACGAGAAGCTTAAAGAAGTTGTTCTGGACAGAATGTCGGTTGATAAGTATCATGAGACTGATAAAAAAATAATTCAGAAGTATGAGCCTGGTTTTATGAAACCTTTGTCCAAGAATGGGCGGGCTCATTTCTATGCACCTGTAAAGAACATAGGCAATCTTGAAATTGACACTTTAATTTTTAATCTTCTGGTCATCTGGATTGTTTCTTTGATTTTATATCTATTCCTGTATTTCAGGCTTTTACGGAGGGTCATCGCTTTCATGGAAAGCTTCAGATCGCACAAATCGGAAATAGACAGGATCAGTTTTATAATTGAGATGCCTTCGTAAGATTAAGCGGACAGGAAAAACATTAATCCCGCCGCCATTTTTTTGTTAATTATGAATCTATTTAAAAAGGGAAAGATCGGTTGACCTGACATTATTTACAAATGCTGCCACAAAAGCGTCAGGGTATCCTTCTTTTTTAACGGTTCTGTTAAGGGCAGCTGCCTCGGCCGGCGTTCTGAACTCCCCCACGCATGATCTGTATAATCCGTTGTACAGATATTCAAATGTTTTATAGGTCTTTCCTCCCAAGGTAACCTCAATACTGCCTTTTGATTTTGAGCCAGAAAAAAACTGAACCCTGTAAACAACACCATTCATAACTGAAGATTGTGCCTGTATCACCGGATTGACCTGCACTGGTTTCTTTCCCGCCTTTTCCGGAGCGATCTGCTGTACCGGTACGTTCTTTTTTTCAATTTGTTTAGCGGCCTTTGGTTTTACCGGAACAGTTTCCGATACATTTCCGGCAGGTATTTTACTCTGCGGCTCAGCTTGCACCTCCATCACTCTTGTGGCAATTGCCGGTTGCTGCTCCTCCTTTGGAGATTCAGCTTCCGCAATATAGATTATGGCATCTGAAAGAGTCCTCATCTTAAGGTATGCAGCAAAGTTGCTGAAAGTAATCTTGTAAAGCTTCAAGGGCTCACTGGCTGATTTTGTCCTTGATGTGAAGAATGCATACTTCTGGTTGTCGCGGTCGATTGTAAAAGCAAGCTCATCCTCCGGGGTATTGATTTCCCTTGTGAGATTCATGGGTTTTTCCCATCCTTTGCCATTATATCTGCAGACAAAAATGTCATATCCGCCTGCTCCTTTAAGTCCATCCGATGAAAAATACAGGTTGTTGCCTGAGTCGAGAAAAGGAAAGAGCTCATTACCGGATGTATTTATTGAACTTCCAAGATTTTCAGGAGCTGACCAGAGATTTCCTTCGAGATGGGTGACGAACAGATCAAAGCCGCCGTATGACTGCTGCCTGTCGCTTGCAAACACCATCGTATCACCTCCGGCCGACAATGCCGGATTCAGGTAAACTGATCCGTCGTTGCAGATATTTATGGGATCAGGATCACTTTTCCATTCCCGTGTTTCATTATTAATCACTCTGTATTCAGCTCTGAAGATTTTCTCAGGTTTATTTTTCCCTGGTATTTTTGTGTAATACATTACTGAATAATCCTTATTGAAAGTCATACCGTCACAAGGTACCTGGTAAGATGTAAGCTGTGAAAAAACCTTGTGTTCCTCTGTCACCGTATCGCTGAAAGCAGCATAATATGCTTCGATATTTCCAAATGAAGTATGATTTTGCAGCATTTTTCCTTCATTTTTAGAATATGACAGAAATACAATGCCGTTTCTGTAAAACCTGACTCCCATGGATGGAGGAACAATCTCGAGGCTGAAAGGAGCTATCCGGAGAAGCCGGTTCATATTAAGCGTATCCGGATTCTGCTTTTGTCCCCCTTTATAATTTGTGGCAGTTACCTTTTCCTGAGAATAAACATAGGTTGTTGTCACCAGGGACGTCAAGCAAAAAGTTAATATTATTCCACCTGCTTTTTTCATTTTACCAGTAAAAACTTTATTACCAGTGTGCGTTTTTGGTATAACCCGATCTGAGACGGGAAAAATTTATTCCGACGGCAATCTCTGCCGTAATCGATTTTTTATAGTAGGCAGTTTCCTTCGGAAGGGCAAAATATGTGCCGACATAAAACTTTGGATAACGATATTGGAAAAAGAATGAAATATTGCTGTAATCACTAAAATAGGTACCCAGGCAAAAGTTGCCTGCATAGAACCTGATTATGGGTTCAACGGTTTTTTTCAGTTCGAAAGAAAGTGAATCATCGGTTATCAGCATCAGAGACGGCTCAAAGACCAGGTTAATTGCACTGCTGATCACAAATTTATATCCAATAATCAGGTTGTACTGACGCGAGACCGGTATTGTATATTTGTTCAGTTTGGAAGTATCTTTTGGGGTATGAAGAAAATTTGTGGCAGACAAGCCTATATAAAAGCTCGGATCGTAATAATAAATGCCGAAGTCAATTTCGGGGAAAAAGTATTTTTTAGAAGGGATGCTCAGTTCTGTATTACCATCGTAATGATGATAAATTCCTTTACCCGATATTCCTGCTGAGAGAAATGACAGGCCTTTTTTGTCGAGCTGGAAATGGTAGGAAAATGCTGCACTGAATCCGGCTGTATTTATAGAATTGGCGCTTTGGTAATCATTAAATACCGAAGCTCCGGCACCTATGTTTGTAAACGAAAAAGTTTTTGGAGCCTGGAAATACCCGGGGGCTTTTTTTAGGATCCTCGTATTTCCACTTGCAACCTGGGAATATGAATTACCGTTAAATCCCGCCAGAATGTCGGCTGAGAAAAAATCCTTGCTTCCTGCGATAGCAGGATTCAAAAGGAAAGGGCTGAAGATCCTGTATGAGATAGGGTTTAAGGGTACCTCCTGCCCGTAAGATAAGTAACAGGTGCATAAAATGGAAATGACAAGGAAAGTTTTTCTTATTACCGGCATAAGTTTCAGAATCAAATATTATTTATGCTGATGTATAAAAATAATAAAATATTAAGGTATATATCTAAAATAAAATAAATAAATCTGCCCTCTATTCTGTATTTCACCAGTAACACCCTGACCAGCTGAGATATGTCTGTTTTTAATAAAGTTAAAACTTTAATGCAATTTTAAAAGCCCCGTTTCCGTGAGTCAGCAAGTCTTAATTATAGTTTTACAACCTGACTTATTTTCTGATATTCAGCAATGCGGCAAAGCTCGTTGATGGCTTCAACAGCTTGCCTTTTATATAAATCGTGCACGACCATTATGTTTTTCCTGTAAGAATCAAGGAAGTCTGCCTTTTGATGAGGATAATTCCCGGATGCAAATAAATACAGCAGATCCTTCATTTTTTCGAGGATGAACAGATTGCTTTCAGCAGTGATTTTTCTGATCCTGGCTGATACCAGTTCAGCTTTTGAGGTCAATTCAAAGTACCGGGAAAATACATGGATATAATTTCTTCCCCATTTCAAAACATTTACCAGTCCCTCGGTATGGTCGATCCATTCCGTGAATGAATTTCTTAAGAATGCGTAATAATGATCGAGTGAACTATCGCATAAATCATAGTCAGTAAAACCTGGTTTGCCTTTTAACCGGCCTTCTTTTATAAGTACCCGTTCTGTTTTCGTTTCAAAAAAAGGTATCAGTTTCAGGAATATCACAGGAGTATATCCGTCGCTTAAAAATGATTTCAAAAAAGCAATATTCTCATTTATAGAACTGAAAGTTGAAGCCGGTTGGATTAGCATGAAGCCATAATCAAAACCTATTTCAAGGTTCTTCAGGACATTGATTCCTCTGAGGCTTTCTTTTACAGTCATGTGCTTGTTTAACCGCCTGAGCCCGCTGTCAGTGCCATCGTCAATGCCCAGGAAAACAAGATATAATCCATGATCTTTCATCAGGGAAAAACTGTCCTTCCCGACGTCATCAGACCGGCAGTTAATTTTCCACATGATTTTATCTGACAGTTTCCTTACTCTCAGCTCTTTGCAGAATTTTTCAATCCAAAGATTTCCATCTCCTGTCTTCAAAGGAAAATCATCATCTTCAAACAGGAAAACGGAACAATCATTTTCATGGTAAAGGAAATCCATTTCTTCAACAACCTTTTCAGGATTCCTTACGCGTTTAATCGACACTGATGATTGCCTTATATATTCAGTATTGTTGCAAAAAGAACAGTTATGCACGCATCCCCGGCCTGCCATAAGAGTTGCGAATTTTTTGCCAAGGGCATAGCGCTCCAGGGGCGACCTTAGCGGATATGGGAATTTATCAAGATCCATTTCCGGCGGCCTTATCTGATTTACAATAATATTTTCATTTTCCTTAAATACAATCCCTTTGATTTTTTTCCACTCAGTTCCGGCATAAATGCATTTCACAAGTTCCAGAAATGTGTATTCGCCTTCGAATCTGACTATTGAATCGAGCGAGGGGATAAATTCAAAAAGATCCCTGTACCTGAGGCTTGCATACTGTCCCCCGGCACAGAAATGACAATCAACCCCTGATTTTCTCAGATAGCTTATCAGCCTTTGGAATTCATAAATATAGAACTGAAAAATGACTGAAAATCCAATTACCTGTGGTCCGAGCTTTTTTATTGTATGAAGGATACTCTTTCTTTTGCTGCGGAAATCAATTATGTGTGGTTCATAACCCTCCTTCATAAGGACCGATGCAAGATAACCTACACCAAGGTTGTCGAATTCCTCAAACGCTATTATTACTACAGGATAATTTTTCATGATGGATCCGGACAAAAAAAAATTGATCCCGGGAGGAATAAGGTATTTTCAAACTTATTTCAAGCCGGTGTTTTCAGGTAAGTGATCTTAATAAAGGAACGGTTCTATTTGTATTTTTCCACTATTTTATCGCAGCTCTTTTTCAGGTTTTTTTGTGCCCTTTTCAGATCTTTATAAGCTGTTTCAAGATTCTTCTTTGTTTTTTTAAACTCTTTTTCCAATTTACCGCTTGCCAGTTTGAATCTCCAGAAAGGAAGCAACAAATCGTAGGCCATTTGGGGATTATCCTTTATAGTACTGCATACCCTCTGATTAATTACATATGCAGAAGGAGGACTGCTCAACGGATTGATTAATTCCTTTGACTGAACTTTTTTTGCTGATTTTGCCATGATTTTCTGCTTTTTAAGTTTGACATAAAATTCAGGTTCCAATATTGTGAGCTTTAATATTTTTGGAGTACTTCAATGTCAGACTTTTGAACTTTTCCATATTCCAGAGAGGTTTCCAGGCAGGATCAAGAAGCAATAATTTAACCGATATATCTGATGGATTTTTGAGTAATTCTTCAATCAGATTAAGGCTTCTTTCATTTTCTCCCAGCATCACATAGATCAGCGCAAGGTTTTTCATCCTGAGATTTTTATAAATGATATCCTTGTCAGTCAGTTCTATAGCTTCCTGTCCGTATTCAATGGCTCTCATTTTATCGTTCAGGCCAGCCAGGGCAATCCCGATACTGCTGACCAGTTCAACATTTTTTTGGTCGCTGGCAAGTAATTTCTTGAAATAATCAAACGCTTTTTTATAATACTCCTTTGAAAATGGCAGGTTCTTCATATAACCATAAATCTGAGCAAACAGAAGATACCTGTCTCCCTGGCAATTAAAATCAGACGAATCTGCCACTTCAGTTTTGAGCAGTGCTGCATCCAGCCTGTTAGCATAAATGTCAAACATTATTCTGTATTGTTTCATCAGCCTGCCTTTTGTTTTAATCAGTGCAGTATCCAAAACAATATTTGCTTCATGCGTATCTCCGTCTCTTTCAATCAGTGCCTCAATTTTATTTGCATAGGAAGCTGTCCAGTTTGGCATGACTGCGATAGCCTTGTCATGAAAATAAATAGCCGAGTCAAAATTCCTAAGATATTGATATGAAAGACCCACATTTGTCAGTATCAGAGCATCCCTGGGCTCCTGCTTACCAACCCCGGCCATCATTTTTTGCGACTGTTCCCATTCCCCGGCTGCCCTGTAAGTAACTGCCATCGAAAACTTACACTGCCAGTTTTCAGGATCCCGTTTTAAGGCTTCCCCGAAATATTCAAGGGCCTTTCCGTAATCTTTATTGAAACAATAGTAATAATAGCCTGCTGCAATCCATGATTCAATAAGATTCCTGTTCTGACGCAGAGCCTGGTTGACGTCAGAGGCACATTTCCCCTTACTGTCTTTTTCTGTGAAATAATCTGCCCTGAATCCCCATGCCCGCGCTATAGCTCTTTTGGCATAAGCCAGGGCAAATGTCGAATCTTCCAGTATCGCTTTATCATAAAAAGAAATTGCTAACTCATGACTGTATGCACTGGGTAAGCCTTTGAATGAACTGTCTCCTCTTGATAAGTATTTAAATGCATTCATTGCATCCTCCTGCATGGTTGATCCTTTCAGATAATCCAGATAAGCCACAGGATTATTTGTCGGCTTGCTTTTTATTTTCCGTTTTGTTTCAGGCGACAATGCCATTTTCAGTTTAACTGCAATCCGGATAGCAATGTCATTTAACGTATCAATATTGTCTGTTTTATCAATTATGTATTTATCTCCCCATATAGTCTTATTCTTATCAGCTCTGATAAGGTTTATGCTGACTACGGTCTCATCCTTGTCCCTGACCATGTCTCCTGTAACCAGGAAAATTACTTTCAGCCTTTTGGCAATTTCAGAGATGGATTTGTTATTGATATCATATTGCAGAACTTCAAATCTGGAAATTACCGCAAACTCTTTAATCTGAACCAATCCATTGTTAATGATGGAGGTGACAAGATCGCTTGAGAACGGAAGATCCTTTTCCGGATTAAGGCTTTTAAAAGGAATTACCGCTATTGATTTTTCACTTTTTTTTAAATCACTTGATTCAATCCCTGACCTGATTACATTAAAAAGGATAAGTAAAATAATCACAATGACACTGATCAGGGTTGACCATCTCCATTTCTTTAACTGATTTTCAATCTTTTCCCTTTCGGTCTCTTCAAGAGGTTTTGTTTTCTCTATGCCTACTCCCGGAATAATATCAAAAAACCATGAGAAAACCGCAGCAACAGGAAATCCTATGATTGATACGATTATGAAAAGTCTGGTAGTCCATTCCGGTAGGGACAAGGCATCCTGAAGGATCTGAATTACCTGAAGAATTGCAAATACCGCAGCAGTATAAACGACAATCACCCTGTCCGTTTTTCGCCTTTTAAGCTCCTGCCAGAATCTGGAGAATCTATATGGGTTCCCAGCCATTTTCAGGGTGCATGTCTTTTAAAAACATAAAGTTATGCCAAGATCTCAGCAAAAGCAAAATTATTTTCAGAGAGATTCCTCATCCGGGCTTTCCGCTTTGGGCTGGCGGGTTTCGGGCCTCATCTGGGGGAAGAAAAGGACATCCTGGATCGAAGGTTGATTTGTGAGAAGCATTGTGAGCCTGTCAATCCCGATCCCCATTCCTGAGGTGGGAGGCATTCCATATTCCAGTGCTCTTACAAAATCGAGATCTATGAACATGGCTTCATCATCGCCTTTTTCAGAAAGCCTGAGCTGATCCTGAAACCTTTCCATCTGGTCGATCGGATCATTCAGCTCGGAATATGCATTAGCAATCTCCCTCCCATTGATCATAAGCTCGAAACGCTCGGTAAGACCCTTATTGCTCCGGTGCATCTTTGTCAGAGGCGATGTTTCTGTGGGATAGTCAATTACGAATGTGGGCTGCACAAAATTATACTCGCATTTTTCACTGAAAATGGCATCAATCAGTTTACCCTTTCCCATTTCGGGCGAATTGGGAACCTCAAGCCTGTCGCATGTTTTTCTCAATTCAAATTCATCCATCTGTGAAATATCGGTTCCCGTATATTCCCTTATGGCATCCAGCATTGTTATCCGCCTGAATGGGGGGTTAAGGTCAATAATTTTGTCGCCGTATGTTATTTCAGTTTTGCCGTAAAGATCAAGCGCTGCTTTCTTTATTATCTCTTCCGTGAAACTCATCATCCAGTTATAGTCCTTATAGGCTATATAGATTTCCATGACAGTGAATTCAGGATTATGATTGCGGTCCATTCCCTCATTGCGGAAATCCTTTGCAAATTCATATACTCCCTCATAGCCACCGACTATCAGTCTTTTAAGGTAAAGCTCGTCGGCAATTCTGAGATAAAGGGGAATATCAAGAGTGTTGTGGTGCGTAATGAACGGCCTTGCTGCAGCACCACCGGGAATTGGCTGAAGTACAGGAGTTTCAACCTCAAGATACCCCCTGGTGTTGAACAGTTCCCGCATCGATTGTATGATCTGTGTCCTCTTTTTGAATACTTCCTTCACTTGCGGATTTACAATGAGATCCACATAGCGCTGACGGTAACGCAGCCCGGGATCATTGACGGCATCATATACAACTCCGTCTTTTTCCTTAACTACCGGAAGCGGCCTGAGAGACTTGCAAAGCAATGTCAGTTCAGCAATATGTACTGTGATTTCTCCGGTCTGAGTCCTGAATGTGCGCCCCTTAACACCTATAATATCGCCAATATCGAGGAGGCGCTTGAAAACAGTATTGTAAAATGTTTTATCTTCTCCGGGACAGATATCGTCCCGTCTTACATAGATCTGTATCCTGCCCGAAGAATCCATTATCTCTCCAAATGATGCATTCCCCATAATGCGCCTTGACATCAGGCGGCCTGCAAGGCAGACATCCTGGAAATTGTTTTTTTCGGGAGTGTAATTTTCAATTATATCCTGAGCAAAGGCGCTTGTCTTATATTCAGCAGCTGGATATGGGTTTATACCCAGTTTTCTCAGTTCATTAAGGGAATCTCTCCTTATCTGCTCCTGTTCACTTAATATCATCCGGATTTACAGTTTAATAAATTTCTGCAAATATAGGAAAATTAGGCAATCACGGGGAGGGTGATTATGAATGTTTTAAGGAGCAGATCTGATCATTGAATTTTTCCCTCAGGATTCTTGCAACCGGTCCGGGTTGTCCGTTTCCGATTGTTTGTCCGCCGATTTCTGTGACGGTTGTGATTTCACCTGATGTGTTAGTGAGGAAGGCTTCCTGTAATTTATGGAGCATCTTATCAGAAACAGCCTCAAGTCTTACTGGAATTTCTGATTTGCCAGCCAATGTAATGATATTCTTTCTGGTTATCCCCGCCAGAACATATTCTGATTCAGGATGGGTATATAAAATCCCGTCTGCAACAAAAAATATATTTGAATGGGTACCTTCCGTTATAAGGCCATTTCTGACAAATACACATTCAAAATAACCATTATCGAGGGCTTCCTGGTAACAAAGGATATTCGGCAGAAGGGAGACCGATTTGATATCGCACCTGTTCCAGCGGATATCATCCTTCAACATCAACTTCACGCCTGATTCCTTTCCCTGGTTTTCAGGCCTGAAATAGCTCGCCATTGCATAAACTGTTGGGCTGACGGGTGGATTCGGGAAAGAGTGCGTACGCGGTGCCTCTCCCCTCGTAACCTGAAGGTAAACGAGTGCTTGCGATTTACCAAGCCTGTTGAGTTTTATAAGTTCCATGGCGACGGCAGGAAAAGTATCTGCTTCAGGCCAGGATATACGAGTCTCGCTCAGACTTCTCTTTAACCTGTCAACATGGCTTTCCATATCATAGAAAAAACCTTCATACCACCTTATAACTTCGTAAATACCGTCAGCAAAGAGAAATCCACGGTCATCAGGACTTATTGTTATTTTATCCTTAGGGAGGAATCGGCCGTTATAAAATGCAGTTTCCATTGTAATTTGATATTGAGAATATAGTTGATAAACATATTCTGTGCTGATAATGTTTTAAAAATACTCTTTTGTCTGCTTTAAGGAGCTCTGTTTAAAACCTGTTCTTTTTTGAATACAGTCATTCATGAATCCTTTTTAGCGGATGTGTACAAATACAGTAATTTTTCATTCAGGTTCAATTATTTCAGTTTTAAAATCAACAGCTTTTCCTGCTTCTTCAGGTGAAGTTGCATTCCGGCATGCAGCCCGGACAAATTATCGACCTGATATCACACTCCGTTCAGAAATGCCATTGATGATCCTGCCACAATCAGGACAGTAAGGTAAATTGACAGCACGATGATCACCAATAAGCCAAGGTAGGTAAAAAAGATCCTGAGATTCCTGAAAGCCTTATCAAGCTTTTTCCTGTCAAGATTATGGATTGCGTCGCGTGAACAGCTCGAAAATCTCAGAAGAAAAAATACGGGGAAAAAATAAATAGCGGCAACAATGATGAACAGGCCTGTCATCAGTGATTCGGAAATACCGAGACTGACCTCCTTCGTTTCAAAAGCTGTGAGGAATTTGCTGGTTGCCAGTCCGAAGACTATCAGCAATCCAAGAAAAATAAATCCCACCACTGAAAGGAAGGTCGTCCATTTCCGGGTCGCGTCCAGATTCCTGAGAGCTGATGGCCCTAGCTCCAGTTTATTCTCCTGAGTGGTTTTTTCAGTTGTTTTTCCCTCAGGATTTCCTGTTGTTATTTCCTGAGGAACTTCTATGTACATATCCTGAGAATTTTCCATGATAATTATTAACTGATAGATATTGTGCTGATTTTTAAATATTAAAGATAAATAAAAATCATTAAAAATGCTTTTATCATTTATAAAGCGCCCCGTACATCTGACATGCCCTGTAATCCGCTCCCTCCTTATCCATTCCGAAGGCATTCCATGAATTTGGCCGGAAAATATTTTCTAACGGAATATTATGCATACAGACGGGTATTCTCAGCATTGATGCGAGCGTTATAATATCAGCTCCGATGTGACCGTAACTCGATGCCGAGTGATTTGCACCCCAGTTTGCCATCACGGAATATACATCAGTAAAAGGTCCCTGTCCTGTGAGCCTTGGTGTGAACCAGGTTGTAGGCCATCCGGGATCAGTCCTGTCAGTAAGTATCTTGTTCATCTTTTCGGGAAGGTCTGCAGTCCATCCTTCAGCCAGCTGCAAAACCGGTCCGATTCCCTTTACGAGGTTTACCCTCATGATTGTGATTGGCATAACATCTTTTGTAGTGAACTGGGATGAGAAACCTCCACCTCTGAAATATCCCGTGCCTGCGGGTGACCATTGTGTTGCTTTCAGGCATTCCACGGGGTCTTTTGAGGTTATTTCCCAGAAAGGTTTGATGCAGGCTTCTCCGCTTTTTGTCTGCCTCCCTGAGAAATCAAGAGCTGATGCACCTGAATTAATAAGGTGAATTATGCCATTTGCTGCAAGACCTTCAGGTTTGGTTCCGGTAACCCTTTTTATTGATTCGGGACTCCAGTAAGTCCGGATATCTGAAAACATCTGTGCAGTATTTGTAAGCAGGTAACCAAACAGCATCGGCACCCCGTTCATTGCATCGTTCTCAGTAGCAACGAGGTAAGGCGGGCGTATTCCGTTCCAGTCGAATGATGAGCAGAGTATTGCCTCAAGAAAATCGCCGTTTGGCATATGGTCGGTCCATTGCCTTTGTCCCTGAAATCCGGCCAGAATTGCATTATGTCCGTTCGATTCCTCCCCAAAGCCGATCTTTTTCAGCTTTGGATTTCCCACCATAAGGTCACGGGCTATAATAGCCATCTTTACGACCGTTTCCCATTCCAGGTCTTTCCTTTTCCTTGAGGAGGGTTTCGAATTAAGATCCTTTCCTTCCCTGCAGTATTTTTTTGTCCATGCAAGGGCAACTTTATATTCATCCTTGTCATATATCTCTTCATCCAACCTTCTTGTGAACTCACTCATATCCACATATTCATTCCTCATTCCGAGATACTCCTGGAAAAAATCTTCCCTTACTATCGAGCCCGCAATGCCCATAGCCACCGATCCCATCGAAAGGTAGGACTTCCCTTTCATAAGACCCACGGCCAAACCTGCTCTGACAAAACGCAGTATTTTTTCACTGACATCATCAGGTATTGTCTGATCACCGATATCCTGTATATCATGTCCATAGATGCCAAAAGCAGGCAACCCCTTCATTGCATGCCCGGCAAGCGCTGCAGCAAGATATACTGCCCCCGGCCTTTCGGTTCCGTTGAAGCCCCATATTGCTTTTGGGATGACAGGATCCATGTCGATGGTTTCGCTTCCGTAGCACCAGCATGGGGTTACGGTGATGCTTATGCCGACACCTGATTTCCTGAATTTTTCAGCACATATAGCGGCTTCTGCTACACCACCTATACAGGTATCAGCTATTACGCACTCCACCGGCCTGCTGTCGGGATACTTAAGGTTTGTGCTGATAAGATCAGCAGCCGATTCAGCCATAGCCATTGTCTGCTTTTCCAGAGATTCCCTGACGCCGCGCTCCCGGCCGTCAATAACTGGCCTGATACCGACCTTTGGGAATTCACCTATCACTGTCTGATAGTTATTGTTGCTCCTGAATTCTTCTTTTGCCATAATTTATTTTTTGAAAAATCGGAATTATGAGTCAGTTAACAAATATAATCTTTTTTAATAATCATTATTTCTTCACTGTAGTTCCCTGTGGAAGCTCTTTGACCCTCTTTTAAATAAAGAACTACACAGGGGTTTCCGGATTTTTGTACATTTACCATTTCAGAAATTTGATATCTACCATGAGACGACGGTTGCCTGACTGGCTGAAGATGCAGCGAGCCAGCGGTGAAAACTATTCAAGAGTAAAACGGCTTGTTGAAGATCATCACCTTCACACAATCTGTTCCAGCGGGAACTGCCCGAATATCGGTGAATGCTGGAATGCCGGCACGGCCACTTTCATGATCCTCGGTGATATATGCACAAGGGCCTGTAAATTCTGTGCTACCGGGACCGGCAGGCCCCTCCCTCCCGATCCGGGTGAACCTGAAAGGCTGGCTGAGGCAATTAAAAAACTTCAGCTCAGGCATTGCGTAATAACTTCGGTCGACAGGGATGACCTGCCCGATGGAGGCGCTGAATTCTGGTCGAAAACAATCAGACAGATAAAAAAAATTAATTCCGGTATTACTGTTGAGACATTGATCCCGGATTTTGACGGCAGTCATATTAGCCTGAAGAAAATAATTGATGCAGGCCCTGATATCATTTCCCACAACATAGAGACAGTAAGGTCGCTTACTCCGGCAATCCGGACCAAGGCAAAATATGATACAAGCCTTGATGTTCTGAGGTATCTTGCCTCAGAAGGCGCAGTATGTAAATCAGGGTTCATGCTGGGGCTCGGGGAAAACGAAGATGAAGTGAAGGAGACAATTCATGATATTTTTATTACCGGCTGCAGAATCCTGACCATAGGCCAGTACCTTCAGCCTTCACTCAGGCATATTGAAACAGCAGCATTTATCAGTCCGTTGAAATTTGAAGAGTACAAAAATATGGCGCTTGCCCTGGGATTCGATTTTGTTGAAAGCAGCCCGCTTGTCCGCTCTTCTTTTCATGCGGAAAAACATATAATGGCTCAATAAAATTAACTATATTGAGGCCACTTTTGATATTTTAAATAATTTGAGTTACAACGTTGTATATCAGGATATTGGTTTAAAGGACTACAAGGAAGCCTGGGATTATCAGGAAAAAATCTTCAAGACTCTCGTTGATACAAAACTGCAGAATGACCCTGACTCCGGCGGCGGAGTGGGAAAGCAAGCGGGCCATCTGATTTTTGTTGAGCATCCGCATGTATTTACACTTGGGAAAAACGGGTCGGAAAACAATCTGCTCATTAACCGTATCCAGCTTAATGAAAAGGACGCACAATTCATAAGGACCAACAGGGGAGGGGACATTACCTATCATGGCCCCGGGCAAATTGTAGTTTATCCAATATTTGACCTTGATAAGCTGGGAATAGGGCTCAGGCAATATATTTTTCTCCTCGAAGAAGCTGTGATAAGGACCCTTTCGGTTTTCGGTGTTTCAGGTTCAAGAATGAAGGGAGCAACGGGCGTATGGATCGATGCGGGCTTAGCCGGAAGGGTTGAAAAAATATGTGCAATCGGAGTTAAGGCAAGCCGGTATATTACAATGCACGGATTAGCGTTTAATATAAATACCGATCTTTCATATTTTAATTTTATTAATCCCTGCGGATTTACTGACAAAGGGGTGACCTCCCTTGAAAAGGAACTTGGCGGCAGACAGGATATTGAGAACACAAAACTGCTTGTTAAGAACAATCTCCGGGATTTATTTGGTCTAAACTGGATTAATCAGGATCAGGATGGAAAAGAAATGGGTGATTAAGGAAAAGGGAGACCTGGCTGTAGTCAAGCAACTTGCCGGTGCATTAGGCGTTTCCGATGCGCTGGCTAACCTTTTGGTGCAAAGAAATATAGCAACAATTGAGGAGGCGAAGGCGTTTTTTGAACCTGGCCTTGGCTATCTGCACGACCCGTTTCTTATGAAAGATATGAATATCGCGGTTGAACGTTTGTCCACGGCAATAAAGAGGAATGAAAAGATACTTGTGTACGGTGATTATGATGTTGATGGAACAACAGCAGTTGCAATGGTTTACTCGTTCCTGAAGGAGCAGTATTCCAACGTCGAATACTATATTCCCGACAGATACAAGGAAGGATATGGCGTCTCATTCCAGGGTATTGATTTTGCATTCCAGAAAAATTGCAAGGTTATAATTACTCTGGACTGTGGGATTAAAGCCACTGAAAAGGTAAAATATGCCCGTACGAAAGGACTGGATGTTATCATTTGCGACCATCATTATCCCGGAGATGAGATACCGAAGGCAATAGCTGTTCTCGACCCGAAACAACCTCATTGCAGTTATCCCTACAAGGAACTGTCGGGATGCGGCGTCGGGTTTAAACTGATCCATGCCTATTCACGGGTTCACGGTATCCCTTTCTCAAAGATACTTCCTTACCTTGATCTTGTCGCAGTAAGCATTGCTTCCGACATTGTCCCGCTCACAGGTGAAAACAGGGTCCTTGCATACTATGGGCTGAAGCAACTTAACGAATCGCCGCATACAGGCCTGAGGGAAATAATCCGCGAAGCCGATATCTGCAAGGCAATAACAATTGAAGATGTCGTGTTTAAGATCGGGCCGCGGATAAACGCTGCCGGAAGAATAGAGACAGGAAGCAAGGCCGTTGAGCTGCTGATCTCCAGTGATGCTAAACAGGCTACCGGAATCAGCAAGGAAATAAACAATTTCAATAACGAACGCAGAAATATTGACCGCACAATTACCACTGAGGCGATGAGGATGATCTCTGAAGACGAGAGAACTGTAAATGCAAAGACAACCGTTCTTTATAATCCTTCGTGGAAAAAAGGTGTTATCGGCATCGTTGCATCTCGACTGATTGAAACTTATTACCGGCCGACAGTTATCCTGACCGAATCGAACGGATTTGCTACCGGATCAGCACGTTCGGTCCAGGGATATGACCTGTACCAGGCAATTGAAGCCTGCAGCGACCTGCTTGAAAGCTTTGGAGGACATATGTTTGCAGCCGGACTTACAATGAAAAAGGAGAATATAAAACCTTTTATGGAAAGGTTTGAACGGTTTGTTAACAGCACAATAACTGAGGATCAACTTGTTCCCAGAGTTTTTGTTGATTCTGATCTTTCTTTCTCGGAGATAAATGATGACTTTTTTAATTTCCTGAACAAATTTCAGCCTTTTGGCCCTGATAACATGTCGCCGTTATTTGTTTCGAAAAGTGTTTTTGATTCCGGTAATGGCAGGATGGTTGGTTCCAGCGGCGAACACCTGAAACTTGACCTCTGCCAGGAATCATCGGGGAGAAAATCATTTCCGGCAATTGCATTCAACCAGGCCGACTTCTTTGAATACATTAAAGGAGGAAATCCCATCGACATATGCTATTCAGTAGAGATGAATGAATTCAGGGGAAACAGGAACCTGCAGCTTAATATAAAAGACATTAAAGCCTGCTCACCTGAGTCGCAATAAAAATATTTCAGAACCATAATCTTACATGCAGCCTGAGATCGCATGATCCATCGTTCTTTTTTTCGCCACCTGCAGGTTCGCTGACAGCATACTTGATCCTGAAATCTGTCAGTTTTGAAGGTCTCCATTCGATCATTATATAGCTGCGGCTGCCTTCACCTGAGAAGGCAGGAACATTAAAACTGCCAGGCAGGTCATTTTCATATGCATAGATCCTTGAATCCCAGCCATCAGTCCGGAATATGCAAAACCTGAACCAAAAGCTGAGCGGAATGCCGCCGGGTGTCAGTTTCATATCCTGAAGGAGGAGAAATCCTCTGTTCCCGGAAGGCTGCGCCAGCTTAAAGTCAAAGCGGGTGAAAAAAGTCAGGTGATCATTGAAGGAATACTTTAATGATGCTTTGAAAGACCTGCTGATATCGTTTTCCTGTTTTTTTATACCTGAAGAAAGGGGATTGTTCAGCATTGAAAGGCGATAATTATAAGATAGCTCCGCAGATATCTTTTCGCGGGGAAGATATCTGATTCTTACCTCACTGCTTGTGGCATTTGAAGGGGCGCTGCACCTGTACCTGAGCCACGGATAATATCGCATGTCGCATCCTGCACTGATAAAGAGATATTTTGCCGCCTCAAAGGTGAAATTGCCGAAAATTCCCCTCACATTATCACCTGCTGATGAAGCAAAAGGCCCTTTCCCGTGGAAGCATGCATATCCCGGATCATAGCTCCTTAACAGCAGGTTGATGTTTATCCTTTCGGCCGGACGGAAAGACACCCCCTGAACCAGAGCAAGCTTCTTCCTTCTGTCGGATGATATCTCGCCAAAAATGATGAATGACTTCAGTGTTGTCTTGTAATAAGCTGTCAGCACTGAATTTATACGCCCTTCAAAATCAAACAGTTCTTCAGGATCACTTTCTGTCAGTTTTACAGGAAATGAAAAACGGTTTTCTGACCATATAATGCCCATCCTTAGATTGTTAAAATCATAAAGTATATTGACGCCATAGCATATTTCCTTAACAGCATCCTTTTTGGCAAGTGAAGAAAGTGAATTATGAAGTCCGGAGGTGTAAAATGAAATTATACTCCGCTCATCCTGTCCGGCTGACGAATCGATTGTTGCATCAACTCTGTTCACAGAACAAAAAAACTTCGTGCTGAGATTTTTAAGCTGAAAGTCAGCTGCTGCGCCACGGAAAAAATTGTTCTCAATAGTAGAAATAATATATGGGGTGTTAACGATAAAATGTAAATAATTGATTTTTAGCGGAATATTTTTTTGCTTAGTGTTATTTTCTTTCTTAATTTTGATATTGCGGCATTTCCTTCTAATAGTTCATCCAGAACTTGTATTGCAGACATTGACTTTCACAGCAGCTAAATTGCTACATCAAATAGGGAATGCCGCTTCTTTTATTCGATTACTATATCAAATATATACAATAAGTTAATAGGCTTTTACAATATGAAAAAAACGTGATTTTATGGTAATTCAAGATAATATCAATAAAGGACTACTATTCGAAAATGATGAGGAGTCTTCTCTTGTAGCGGAGGCTGGTGAAATATCTAACCTTGATTTAATAAAAGACATAGATAAAATTGTTAAACTCGTGGAGGTTTTGAACATGTAAGAAAGTTCAGCCTCCTGACTCATAATCAGGGGGTCGATGGTTCGAGCCCATCTGGACCTACAATGAAAATCAGACACTTACAGTTCTAAATTGTGAGTGTCTTTTTTTTCACGCCAGATTTAGCCAGGTTTTGAACAAAGGGAATAATAATTGGAATAAATAATGGAATATATTTTGGAATAATTACAAATATGATTATCTTTGTAAAAAAGATAATACATGAGAAATTTATTAGAGAAGGAAGAAGTCGACGAGTTACTCGAAAAGTATTATCCCCGAATTATATCTGCAATAAAAGATGGATTTGACGATTATCTTGACATAGTTCGTTTAAGATCCGAAAAAGGGGAAATGACAGATTATAGTGCAAGAACTATTGCCTCAATCATTCACGACAACATCAGAATGAGGATCTCACGGGAATTTCTTGATGACCCCGAAGTAATTACGAAAGATTTCAACGGAATATTCGGCTTACTCATCGTTGGCAAGCTACTCGTCCGCTTCAAGAAATTTAATGAAGACTTTTCGACGTCAAATATTCCAACTCAACAGACAAAAAACTATGACAACCAAGAGTCTATTGAAGGTTTTCCAGAAGTCCCCACATTTTTGTACTGTGGCTATGTCCATAATGGGACATGGTCCTCAATCAAGAACATTTATTTGATATGTAGAGAAGGCGAAGAAAATCGTTGGATTAAAGATTTAAGTAGTGAAGATATTGAACAAAGCACAATAGTATTTGAGTCTGTTGAACCTAAAGAGGAAACTCCATTGGTTCGTGCAAAAGTGATCCCAAGGAAAATTAAAATGAATTAACAATTATGGAAATAAGACCTGAGAAAATCACATTAGCAAGAGAAGCAAGAGGATTAACACAAAAAGAATTGAGTCAGCGTTTGGATATAGTCCAAGGTACTTTATCTAAGATAGAACAAGGACTTCAAAACGCTTCGGATGATTTTTTAAAGAAATTATCTGAGATTCTCAATTTCCCTATCTCCTTTTTTTCTTTAAGCAATAAGGTTCATTCACCTGATGTAATTTATTTTCGAAAGAGGTTAACTCTTCCCAAAAAAACAACCATGAAGATTGAAGCCAAAATAAACGTCATTCGAATTGTTGTTGAAAGATTACTTGAAAATGTTGAATTGGTAGAACCTGATATACCAAGTTGGGACGTGCAAGAGAATGGGCCACCGTTGATGGCTGCTAAGTTTTTAAGAAGCAAATGGAAAATTCCAAGGGGAAGAATTGAGAATCTTACATCTCTATTAGAACAGAAGGGCATAATAATAATCCCTTTAGATTTTGAATCTTCCAAAATAGATGGTATCAGCATGATATCCGAGAGACACCATCCAATTGTATTTCTAAATAGCTTAATGCCGAATGATAGACAACGGCTTTCTTTAGCTCATGAACTCGGACACTTAATTATGCATTTTGGGAAAGTTGTAGCTTTTGATCGGGATTTAGAAAAGGAAGCTTTTGAATTTGCAAGTGAATTACTCGTGCCGGGCCAAGAATTTGGAAATCTTTCAAGTCCTATTGACTTGAGGTTCTTAGCAAACCAGAAGCTATATTGGAAAGTCTCTATGGCAAGCTTGCTCTATAAAGTCAAAGATCTTCACATGGCTACAGATAATCAATTAAGATATCTGTGGTCACAAATGTCAACCCTTGGGTATAAATCAGCTGAACCAAATGAATTCGATTTACCAAAAGAGAATCCATCAATTGCGAAGGAAATGCTTAATATTCATTTGAAAGATTTAAATTTTAGTAAGGAAGATTTAACTTCAATCACTTGTCTTTATTGGAATGAACTAGAGAAACTTTTAATTGGTCAGAATCAGACGAATTTAAAGGTAATAAGATAAAACCGAATTTTTTTGTAGAGAGAATAGTATTAATTTAATTTTAATCGATATGACTTCACAAATTGAGAACAATGCTAATCAACACGAAACCGTATCCATTCATTTTGGAAAGGTGAAGAAAGACAGTCCCAATCCCACAACGGGGCAAGCTCTTTATATTTTGGGAGGAATTGATTCAAATACTTGGGATCTTTTCAGAGAATTACACGACAAAGGTGATGATGAACTCATACCTAATGATACAACTGTAATCCAGCTTAAAAATGGAGATCATTTTTATAGCTCTCAAAAACAATTAAATCCAGGAAGTCTTGGCTGCTAAGTTACCAGAGAGAGACATAGAATTCCTCCAGGAGAAAGAGTTTAATTATGAATTAATTGAATTCCCTGGCGGATTATATTTAATTATTAAAGATTTCCCTTTCCCACCAGCCTATTCACCGAGGACAGCAAAAACATTAATAGTCCTGCCAGTAGGCTATCCTGATTCAGGACTCGACATGATTTTTACTATCCCTGATGTAAAATTATCGGACGGTCATTGGCCTCAATCTTCTGAAGCGCATGTAATTCATAATGAATTAACATGGCAGCAATGGTCTCGTCATTATACCTGGAGACCGGGGATTGATAACATAAGAACATTTATTATAGCAATGAAACAGGAACTTGAGAAAGGCAAATAAACTTAGGTATACCATTACATTCAGAGAATGTGATTATCAAAGTATTATAGACCATTTATTCTCTGATGCATCCTCTGAAAGAGCAGCTTATGCTTTATGCCGATTATCAAAAACAGACAATGAAAGTCGTATTCTTGTAAGAGAAATTATCCCTGTATTGAATGAAGATATTGAAGAAGCCTCATGGTCGGGAATGAAGATAAGAAATATCTCATTCCTAAGAGCAATGAAGAAGGCTCATCAAACCAAACAATCTTTCATGTTCATTCACTCACATCCCAGTGGATTTTATAATCATTCACAAAGAGATGATGAAGAAGAATCACTATTGTTTAAAACTGCTTATCAAAGGATAAGGATAGAGGCATTGCACTCGAGTCTGGTAATATCCGATCCGGATAAACCTGTAGCCCGAGTGTGGTTAGAAGACGGGACACAACATAAAGTGGATATAATTAGGGTGCTTGGAGACAGATTTCGCTTTTTTTCTGATCCATTACAAAACAAAATACCACAATTTTTTGATAGGCAAGTAAGAGCTTTTGGAGAAGATATTCAGCATATTTTTGAGCGTCTTAATATAGGTGTCGTCGGGTTAGGTGGAACAGGATCTGCAATTTGTGAACAATTAACGAGATTAGGCATTAAGAAGTTGACTGTAGTTGATGGACAAAAACTTGACATCACCAATGTAAGCCGAGTTTACGGGTCAAGATCGTGTCTTGAAGGTAAGAAGAAGGTCACGATTGCTAAAAAGAACATTAAGCGAATAGGATTAGGCACTCAGGTATATATAATTGATAAACCAATAACATTCCTTTCAGCAGCTAGGGCGCTAAGAGATTGTGATATTATATTTGGTTGTACTGATGATAATTGGGGAAGATCAATTCTGAATAGATTAGCCCTGTTTTACCATATTCCGGTTTTTGACATGGGAGTGGCAATAAGTTCAGAAAACTCAATTATTCAATCAGTTACAGGTAGAGTAACTACTTTATTGCAAGGAAATGGGTGCTTGCATTGCAGAGGTAGGATAAACTCAAAAGCTATAAAAAGTGAAATGATGTCAGAATTGGATAAAGAAAGGCTAGTTGAACTTATTAAGCAAAGATATGCAGATGAATTACCTGGCACTGCACCTTCAATTATCCCATTCACTACAGCCATTGCAAGCCTAGCTATTACGATGTTCATTCATAAAATTACAGGTTTCATGGGTGAAGAACGAAAAAGCTCTGAAGTACTATATTTTTTTGATGAGGGCAGGTTAAGAACTAACAAAACTGAATGTAAAAATGATTGTTACTATTTCGATGAATACTATATATTAAGGGGAGATGCAGACCCATTTTTAGATATGACATGGAGGTCTGAATGAGATATTTTACATGGTTTAAGAAGCCAAATAATGTTGAAGACCATCAAAAGTATTATAAATTAATTACTGTGTCCTCAATAAGCGAAGTTCCGGAAGACACAAAGGATAATATATATGTGGTTTTAGCTGGATATAACTATAAGTGGGTAATACTAATGTGTCCAAATAGATGCGGCCAAAGAATAGAGATCAATCTTATGAAAGTGAGAGAACCTCGATGGAGAATTCATATAAACAGAAAGAAAGTCTCAATATATCCATCAGTTCATGTAAATACTTGTGGTGCTCATTTTTGGATAATCAGAAATAAAGTTGAATGGGCTCTCTTTGATAATGAGATTTATTAAAAATAGAAATGTTGCCCTCTTGGATTCCTGGAAATTCAACAATTACAAATCAATCAGCACATTAGTTATCCAAGTCCGGGATTTATTCTATAGGAACCCTTGCTTGCGTATTCTGTAATAACTCATCCAGAATCTGATTGAAGGATGGCTTATCCACTAGCTGATTGAGTTCACAAATAACTGGTTCGTCATGTTTGATTCTATGTCTGTATCTATATGTTGACCGTGGAAGGCATAATACTTTGCGAGCCTGACGTTCACTTGCCTCGCAGTCAACGCTAGGTCTGCAAAAAAGTCGCCTATTTCTGAAAAGATTTTCCCATTTTTTACCCGTGGACAAAGATACTTAAAATCGGTCCATTAATATGTCAAATAGCACGTTATTAGACACGTAGAAGATATAATAATTTATATTTATCTGTTTATCAATGCAATAAAACATAATGTCCAATAATTAGATTATTGGACATTTATTTTTTGATATGCTTTATTGGTAGAACCTAACTAAACTTATGAACTTAATAAATTTAAAAAAATGGGTCATCTTCAGCAAAGGTTATATCTGATTCAATTCCTTCTTTACTGAGCATACCAATAAGTTCATTGTCATTCTTGAAGTTTTTGGAAAGCCATCTCAATATATCTTTGTTCAGTTTTGCAGCTTCTACAATAAACTGCCTGTCGGATTGAAGTTCAGTGGAAGCGTATTGTATCATCCATCCGTAAGTTTTTTGAATAATATTCAACATGAATTCTTTGTCGGACCTGATATCCATGGGTACAAGTTCAAATATCCGAGGGTAATCTTCAATGGCACGTATAAGGAATGATTTATCTGATAGAAGCTGAAAAGGTATGAGATGGCTTATCATATCAGGATTACAAGCTCCCCTGCGGTTTGCGATCTGGTGTATTGCTTCAAGAAATATTCCCGGCTTCTTTCTCAGACATTCGTCGGCGAACTCTATTAGCTCTCCATGATACCTTACAGCGGACATAACTACATCCTCATCCTGTTTATAAATTAACGGAGCGTTCTTCAGCATATACAAACTTTTCTGTACGGCTGTTATCCAGAATGTCTTTGTTTTTCTTAAATCATCTGAGATGCAGTCAATAATGAAAGATATATCTTCTTTGCGCGTATATTCAAGACATGAGCAAATTATTTCCATATCGGATGTAGGTGCTATATGTTTCAAAACACGAGGATACCATGATACCAAGTAATTAACGACTTCATTTATGTCGATTTTTTCGTTTTTAGCATGATCAGTATTAAAGCAAGATATCGCCTCAGCAATAAAAGCACTGTCCGATAACAAAACTTTTGATGCCTCCCTCAATACGCGCCATTCTTTCCTGACCAGACCAAGAACTAATTTTTTATCAGCTTTCAGATCATCCGATGCATACTGTAAATTAAATACGTAATCTTTCAATGCTTCCTCAATCAACTCTCTGTTAGAAACGGGTGCTATTTTCTTGATAATATGAGAGTCAGACTTAATGCAGAGCCTGACGATCCCGATATCGATTTTCAGCTTATCATCCAGGTAATCATATAACCGCTGATTATCATTCTTCTGTGAGATCAGTCTAATCACAAATTCCCTGTTACTTCGCAACCGTTCAGACAATAAGGTAAATGCATAGAGGTTTGAGTTCACAGCTTTTACGGCAAGTTCTTCATCATCATTGTAATATCTCTCAAGATATTTATACACCCTGCTTTCATTTTCAAGTTTGTTGCATACCTCTTCATCTGTTAATGTAACCGACTGATCGAATTCAGGTTCAATGAAAGATCCGATGGGTAACATTTCAGGGATAAGGTCTCTCTCTCCTATGTTGGGGAAATCTGAGGGCGAATCAAATGGTCCGTATATTCCGTTATCCTCAAGACTTTCACCATTGTATTGCAACAACTCCCAGAAGATCGACTCGGAAGTTCTCAGCATAACCTTCCCATCCATTCCCAGTTCCAGGTCATGACAGGGACCCATTAAATACTTCCCCTTGGCATCATACAATTCATATATCTGGCTGTTATGACGCTCCAAGACTATCAGTCCTCCTCTGTCAAAGGAGACCTGGCAGATGCGGGTGAAGATATCCGGAATCGAAATATAGTCGTCCTCCGTAATCAGTTCAGGATCATAATCTTTCTTAAAGAAAAAGATCTCTTCCGGGAGTAAACGCTCGTCCTGCAGTATCTTTCTTATATCTGGTTCACTGATGGCGTTGAGATCCCATTTATCATCAGCTCGTGGAAATTCGTTCTTTATGAGCTCTCTCATGTTTTCAGACAATCCGAAATTGTCGACTAGAATTTTATAAAGGTATGCCCTTAACTCCAGTAAATTTGGCTCTTTCCGAAGAAGGTTAAAATCAATCATGTTAAGTTTCTTAGATTTTTCTTTCAGGTCTTTCTTTCTTGTTTTCATATGGTATTAATTATTTTTTATTTGTTCTATCTATTTATTCTAGGTTTGCGTGAAAGTTGACTAATTATGAATACATTTTTTCAATTTTTTACTGTTAATTCAAACTGATCATCATCGCTTTTTACGAGATTTCTGTAATGTGCTGAATACTAGAATACACTATCCTTAAAATGCTGCATATTTGAAACTAAATATCATAATTGGAGTTCATATGAGGAATTTTCTGCTGATATCTTTGGAGGATTAATACCCTACGTTTTGGTTCTAGAATTTTATGTCTGTGATTCTAAGACCTCCATCCTGATCAATCTTATACCAGATCTCAAAATGGTTACACTTGTAAGAATAATTAGGAAAACACTTTTGGGTTGTCCAGTAAAGTACCCTCTTTTGAAATGTACTTCTATGAAAGCTATTCCATTCCAAGGATTCTTCAATAATCTTAAAATCTTTGATTAGGTCATCCCATATTTCTATGTTACCAAGACCATGACTTTCAAAATTTACATTTTCTCTCATGCTAAATAGTTTTAAATTATTTAACATGTAGGGCGGAAATTTCAAGAAGTTTGAAAAAATGAGAATTATTTTTACTTTTTTTTCTGCATCTGTTCTTTTTGTTTCATTCAAAACGACATTTAGTCTGAAACATACACTAAATCAGGCAGATCGTATTATCTTTGTAGCGAAATATTATCTCAATATGTTAAGACCGGATTTTTCTGAAATACAAAAGAATGGTTTAAGAATAAATCAGTTCCGATTAATTCATTCACCAGAGATGCGTTCAAAAAAGGAATCTGCTGGAGATAATCTTATAAATGAAAGAGACTGCGTAATTTGCTATTTAACTGAACAAATTGAAATTTACTTCACTATCTCCTATTTTGCTTTACGACTGATGTTTCTACTTATTATTGCCACAGTACTCTCTTTACTTTCCGGAGGGACTAGGTTTTACCTAACATTTATCCTTGCCACACTGTCAATAATCCTGTTCTTAATAGCCCGCAAATATAGAGAGTATTTCATCTTAGGGGATGTCGGTATAAAGTTTGCAGAAAGTATATACAACGCTAGAATAAGTGAGGTATATAATTTCTGAGAATCAACATGAAGTAGAATATTGTCAATTCCCAAGATCTTGCCATAAGGGATTTTTAAAGTTACTTGATATTCTACGATCTGACTCAGTAAGATAATCCTCAAAATAGTAGTAGACATCAAGCCCTAATGCAATTAGTTTCTTCCCTGTGAAAGCTATAGAATTATCATATATGAAGTCCAGTAATTGTTGGATCTCAATATCTTCATCCGAAGTGCCGGAAGGATAATAAATAGCTTCAGGTTCATCTTTTATTACTTTCATACATTTTGAAAATTGATCTTCATTCAGAATTTTTCTATAAATCCCTTCCTCAACAAGTATGTAGTGAATTAAGGATTGCAGGCTCATATCATATGAACCATCAGTATGGTTTAAATAGAATTTGTCATACCCGTATCCTGGTCTAACTTTGAAATCAAATTGATAAATCGATTCCATATTCTCTTCTATTATTCTATTAAGGATTTCTGTCACTTTGCTGACTATTTCATCCTCATTAATCGTTAAGTTTTTCATAACCTACAATTTTCTGTTTTTCCTACTGCTGTGTATATTTTCGATTCAATTCTATCCTGCTAAATAATATTGTCGAACATTTTCACATCCTAAATATTTGGACACTTTATATGACACACAAAATCATTATTATATATTAAATAGGATTGGTTGTAAAATCACCAAAAAAAAGGTATCATTTTTAGTCAAACAGATGAGTATATAACTCTTCTTATTAATTAATATAAGAATATATACCATCTGATTATTCAAAAATGATACTTCAGAAATCAAAATCTGATCTTGTCTTACTAGATGGGTTTTTGTTAGTTCTAAACCTTTCTCTCAGAGCTTTATTTAAGGTTTGATATTTTACCCGTTTATCAGGATTATCTTTCATGAATCTCTTTATCTCCTGTTCGTGGACACCTATCCATTCTGCAAGTAGTTTGTAGGTTAAAATTCGATTAACCAACTCTACTTTATTTGTAAACAGTTCATTTAACTTATTGTCTATCAAAGTATGTAATCTACTTTTCTTTGACAGTACTATATTGTTTTGTCTGACAATCTTCAATATTGTGGTTCTGCATACTTTGCTAGCTAGCTTTTCTACAAGTTCGACAAAGCTGATATTAGGATTGTTATTTACCTGGTCTAAAACCATTTCTATTTTAGTATCGCTCCTCTTTTTTTTTACGTACTGAAGAACAACTCTCCTTTTATACTTTTCTACTTCATCTTTTGTCTTATATTCCCTCCATATGAACTGACTGTCCCAAATAAAGTATTTCGGGGTACAAATCAAAAGCTTTTTTAAGTCGGTTTCTTCTGTGTAGGTT
The DNA here is from genome assembly GCA_963789985.1 of uncultured Bacteroidales bacterium. Lineage (GTDB taxonomy): Bacteria > Bacteroidota > Bacteroidia > Bacteroidales > VadinHA17 > LD21. The sequence goes on from CAWBNA010000011.1 coordinate 165,817, forward strand.
CTGACTTCATTTTTAAATTTTTTAAGGCTGTCAAGTATTACCTGATCATCCAGATCAAAATTCTGTCGCTTAGCCCAGTTATATAAATTTTGATAGCTCCATTCTTGGTTGAAGTAGGCCAAGGTTCGTAACCAACTTATCTTATATCTTAACAGTTGTTTACTACCATTGTGTTTTTTTATGTTTAGAAGTTTTGCAAATTGAATCAGAGCAGGTGCGAATACCCTATCCTTGTGAAAAGTATACATATCATTGTCTTTCTTTTTTTCATATCATCGTTTTTTAAATAAGGGGAAGGTTTTCCGGTTACTTCCCCCTCTAAGAAAACCAAAACAATGATATAAGGTATATATTCCATGTATTGGGTCATAAACACCAAGAATGGCTTATTTTAGACCCTTAAGAGTAAATATTCATTTTATTTTTGTACCTTTGTGCTGGTATTAAGCTCATAATAAATCCATTAGCCGCAATAAAATATAACTCTCAAAACCCAATAATAAAAGGTGTTAACTCTAAGACACTTGTATATTTTGCCAGTGGACCATATAAGAATGAGTACGAATCCCTTCCTTATGATAAAATCTATCTGGTCGATTATTGTTTTATTGGAAAAGGTAACAGCAACGATGGAAGTGGCAATCTTAACATCCAAGTTTCGCAATCAGGCAAGGTAATTTGTTTAGGAATGGATTGTCTTAAGGCAGTAACGTTTTTAAAACAGCATAAAGTCAAGATAGATTTCTTAGTTGGATTGAACGAAGGTCTTTATGAAGGCGGCGGCTTCTACCCAATTAACAGTGATATGTTCCTCGGCTATGTAATGCCCATTTTAAATAGTAAATACATTCACATACTGAACAGAAACTATTATGGTCATCAGTATCATGTCACAATGGATTTGCCATATAAAATGACTCTTATAAACGAAGGAGAACCTGATTACTTAAATCCTTTAGTATTTTCATCAGATGAGTATAATAAAGAGCATGCCAAGGTTTATCGGATGACCAAACAGGTATCAGAAAAAGTAATTTGTATCAATCCAAACGTCCATTTTTCAATCATTCATGATAGTATTTGGAACCATGCGGAGGAGCTAGATCTATTGGCAATTTCAATTACACCACAGGGACAGGGAGATTTTTTTCTTGGCTTAAACAGAGTGATCTCACTAAGAGATTTATCTGTAGAACAAATACTTGATTTATGTGTGCAGAGAAAGATTGAAACAATTGGATTAACACCTTGGGCACGTGGGAAATACTCATCTTTTATTGACCTAATTAAAAATCACACAAAGGAATATCCGAAGAGAATTTCACTGTTCCATTTGAATAGGAAAGATTTAAAATCAGTGAGGGAGCTGGTCTAAAATTTTTATTTTGCGTGTTCTAAAGAAGCAGTTAGCCCTTTGCTTTGCAGATTAATTTTCATATAATGTAGCTCATCCAGATTGCCATTTCTCACAATAGATCTTCCTTTCGTATGAGCTTCCATCATAACAGAGAATGACTTTTCATTGGATAGTTTGCATACTTCGTAGAGAGCGACAACCACATCAATAAAACTATTAATATTGTCGTTATGAAGTATGAGATTAAACTCCTCTGAGAAAGTAATTCCCAATTTTTCCAAAATTCCATCTAACTCACTTTCGAAAAGTTGATTTCTTTTTAATTCTCGTAATCTTTTTTGCTTTGGGTCATCCATAGTAACTTATTTTAAAATTCCTTCAAAGTTACACGTTTTTCCAATATGTCAGATTGTCTACGCTGATTATGAGCCGTTTATCTAACATGGGGGCGTTCTATTCACTTCCAATTTTCAGGTTTAGGAATGCAAACGAAAAAACAGAAAACCTTTCATTGCACCTAAATCATACCACCTTTTTACTATGGATTAGTATAATATCTGTGTATTGACCCCTTTTAGTTTTTATATATAAGGAGAAGGTATGGTAACTGATAAACGTAAAAGATAATTCTTTTCAATAAAAAAGATATTAGTTAAACGATGAAACTTGAAATTACAGCAGACTGGATTTTAACAGAGTACAGCAAAAATGCACCGATAATGGACTTTGATAGTTTTGAAAATGAAATTGTTGATGATGAATTTGGATGGATAAGCTTGACTTTTGTTTCTGAAACCGATTGTAGGTGGATTGAACTAGCGTTAAATGCCTGCGAAATAAAATACAGAAAACTAAAATTTGACAATATAGGTGAAGAGCCGGAGCAGCCTTATAATTACTGGTATGATATCATCTTCAATTTTAGTGACATACTTGAAAAAGAAAGGGAATTACCGAATTTTGTCGAAAGGTTAATCAATTGGAATTATGATTCTAAGTATGCCTATTATAATTGGCTAATGGATAAAAAATAAAGAAGGATCCATTTAACAATAAGATGGTATCAATTTCCTATTACTTCTGGCAGAAAAGAAATTTGACAACCAATTCTGTTTTTATCCTGTTTTAGGAGTTTTTATATTGAAGATGTACAAAATCACCACTGTAAGGTGAGAATTGACCAGAACCCACCAGAAATTATTAGGAGATATTCAGGTTCATGAATTATGCAGAACTAATTTTTTTAACCAAAAATCATAGTATTTTATGTCACTTATATCTCACATTGTATAGGGAATGGGGTATTGAAAAACACCCCTCTTTCCTATCCCTACAAAAATTAACTACTTCTTTTAAAAGAAATTCCTTGAAGTGTTCAAAATGATTTGCTAACTTTATGATTAACAATATAATTATTTGTTGTGAAAACTTTATTCAACCTTCTTATTTCAGAGGATTTTAAAATTAAAACAAAATATCATGAATAAAAAACTCAAAGATTTTCTCTGTTATTTAGAGACGGAGACTTCAATTACATATGATTTATCGACCATTTCGCCAACACAGAAATTAATAGATCCAGAGGATAAGCCTATTTGTGTAAATGTTCTGGGAATAAATAATGGTGCATTTGGACTAGCAGTAATATCTTGTAACTGCAATGAATGCAAAGATATTGTCGGAGCAGAGGTTTTATACGTGGCTGAAAGTGAATTTCATGAAGCACAAAATATTCAAAGCATGATACAGAATGCTTTTCCTTCAATACCAGTTGGACTAAGAAACTCGACCGAGGACTGAACTATTATCTATAATCTGAAAAGAGTTCCACTTCTTGTCTTCAGTGTATTTAAGGAGAGTGATGAATACTTAATGTCAATTGAAATGATGTGGAATATCCATAAGACTTTAAAACAGTGGCCCGATTATAATGAATCGCAAAGGATCTTGATTAGAACAAAGGAATATTAGTATTTTATGTTGAAGATAGAAAGGATGAACGTCTATTGAAAGAAACGTTTAATCTTTTGTTCAATCCATTTAGGGACAACATTGATCAAATACAAAACCCTATATCATAATTGATAATAGGGCTTTTTGAGGTTTCCGTAATCAAATCTTTCCTTGAATTTTCTTTATCTTTTTATATCAATTTAACAATATTAAATCTTGGATGATATCATCTTAGTTTGCATCCCAACACTGTGAATGATTCTTAAAATTACTATCTTTAATGATATAATCTGGGATATCCATCCATAGGAATCTTCCTAATCCATCTGATTCTTCTATTTTCCAATCCTTTTCCTCAAATAATGTTAATACCTTTCGATATGTTCGTAATAATTCTGGGTGTCTGAGTTTTAATCTCATTTTGCTATATTTACATCAAAGATATAAATAATGGATAATCCTTCTGATCTCTTCTCATTGAAAAAACATATGAGAAAATCCTCTCTTCCACTTCCCTGGAAGAAGTTATTCTTTACTTGTTCTATGGATGAGATAATATCTCTTCCTCACGTTGATCGTGATGGGAATTTGATTGATAGCAACGTATCTGCATCTAATCGACAGAAGCAGTTGTTTCCTATCTATGAGAAGTTTGTTTCTGAAATGTTTATTAATGAAAAGGAATTGGATAGATTCATTAACTTGGAATATCGTCAAATGGCTAAAGAATTCTCGAAATATGTATTGATATATGAACGTAGAGAAAAAATAAGAAAAGTTTATAAATGATATAAGTTGGAAACACATTGGAAAAGGATCTTAAATTTTGGAGATAAGATTGTCTTTGACTTCCCCGATGAATTTCGGCAAATAGTGTACCAATTTTTAAAGGACCAACTTCAATGTGGTCAATTTACTCCGGCGGAATGTGGTCAGATTAACTGGCGTATGTAATAAATTTGAACAATTATTAACCATCCTAAATCTATCCGACAATGGGAAAAACAAAAACAATCTCAACAATGACCGGGACAATTATGTTGATGTTATTCTTTCTTCCCAAAATATATGGGCAGGAGAACCGTCAGCGAATTTTCTCTCCTGAAATCTTGCCCGATGACAAGGTAACTTTCAGATTATATGCACCAAAAGCAGATAGCGTTAAACTGGTTTGTGACTGGATGGAGGGTGCTGAATCCAGAATCAACATGGTAAAAAACGATTCAGGTTTATGGAGCGTGACCTTAGGTCCTTTGCCAAAGGAAGTTTACGGTTATACCTTTAATTTAGATGGAGTTACTGTTCTGGATCCGCTTAATCCTCTGATCAAACGCGATGTAAGAGACAATACCAGCATATTATTAATATCGGGGAATGAAACAGATTATTATACTCCTAAAGAGGTTCCTCACGGTACCCTTGCAAAAGTCTGGTACAATTCTCCTACCCTGAACTTGACACGCAGAATGTATGTTTATACTCCCGCCGGATATGAAGATAACAAAAAAACAAAATACCCCGTTTTATATCTTCTTCATGGGTCAGGAAATGACGAAGATGCATGGACCCAGCTTGGGAGGGCACCGACCATTATGGATAATCTGATCTCTCTTGGTAAAGCGAAACCTATGATTGTAGTAATGACAAATGGTAATCCCACCCAGGAAGCAGAAATGGGTTGTGCCCCTTTGTCGGGCAGTCAGTCTGAAGAAAGGCCATTTGAATTTGAAGAGAGTCTGGTTAAGGATGTAATACCCTATATAGAAAGCCATTATCGTGTATTAAAAGATAAGAATAATCGTGCAATTGCCGGCTTATCGATGGGTGGATGGCAGACTCAGACTGCAACTCTTACATATCCGGATATGTTTGCATATATCGGAGTATTCAGTATGGGAATAGACACTTTGAACGATTATCAGAAAAATCAATTTAAATATCAGAAAAATCAATTTAAAGTATTGAAATCTAAAAATCCCAGACTTTATTACGTTGCTGTAGGAAAGACTGACCCTTGGACTTACAACTCAACACAGACTCTTGTGTCTGAGCTGAAGAAAGATGGGTTCAACTATATCTATAATGAAACAAGTGGCGGGCACTCATGGTCCAACTGGCGCATCTATCTTTCTGACTTCGCTCCCAGGTTGTTCAAATAATCGGATTGCTTTTCCATCAGGAGGACATTACCGGTAAGCAGGAACAAAAATTGATCGTTTGTGTATTCCCAATTCTGAGGTTGGTCAAACCCTTCCATAATAAACACTGATTATTTTTAAGAGAAGTATATAGAATATTGCTTTTGACTTCCTCACTTTTTGAGTTTTTTATGTTTATCCTCCCAACACCAATAATCATAGATGATTGGATCTATTTATGATTCCTTACATAATCTATTGACTGAATCCATGATAATTCTATATCACTGAGGAGTATTAATAAATCCCATGGAGACATTAACCGGAATATTGATTTTATATTTAAGACCTGTCAATTCATTGATTATAAATCGTAAAGGTTTAAGAGAAAACGAGTCAAAAGGAACTTGTTGGTATTTAATTTTATCAGACAATCTATAATCTAAAGATTGTTGGGTTGTTTTAATTAATAAATTAATCATTTTTATTCCTTTTTTAGGGGGTCAATATCCTTCGAATTCTCCATTTAGAACTTATTGTTTTTAATTCCTATCCTTTTTACTTTCATTACAGATCTTGTTGAAATTCCCAGGACTTTGCTCGTTTCACGAATTGTTAATCCTTTCTTTAAGGACTTAATTACGTTAACACTCATTTCTTTCTGCAAAAAACTTAATTCAGATTCATTTGATCCCGAAGGTCTTCCGAGAACTCCACCTCGCTGAACATAGACTTGCCTTCCAACCATAGTTCTTTCCTTTATGTTTTCTAATTCCATCTCATAAAGGGAGGACATAACAGATGAGATCATTTTCCATATAGGATTCTTTTTTTGATCTGGACGGGATTGGAGTCCCATATTCCGGATAATAACATTTACTTCCTTTCCCTCCAACCACTCCAAGGTCCTAATAACATCTCCGGTGTTACGACCTAACCTTGAAAAGTCCTCAACTACTAAATCGGTTACCTTTCCCTCATCAACAAGTTTTGAGAGTTCTTTTCCCTTTGGTCTATCTTTGAACCCAATATTTCCAGATACTTTATCCAATAAGACAAGATCATAAATGTCTTTGTCCATAGTAAATCTATCCCCTGTCTGGGAGATGGTCGAAACTCTGTTATATTTGACCTTCATTATGTGCTACTTTAAATGACACTATAAAAGTAGTACATTTTCTGTTAAAAACCAACGTTTTTGACTAAAAAATAAGATAATATTTGTATTCCTTTTAAGTATGATATATTGATACATAGCAACATAATAAATATACCGTTAAAATTAAGGGTATATTTATTATGTTGAAATTCAGGTCTTATATTTTATGTTATTAAAAGATTTCTTTTTATAACCATAATTGATCTATCATCAGTTATTTTGTATAGGTCACATAACATAATACCAGTTTGGACATTAAAGTTATTGACCGATATCACTTCGTTTTTGGCATTCGTTCTACTATCTATAACTTTATAAAACTTAATCCAAGAGACCAGTTCATTCTTCTTATTATTGAAATATACATCAATATCTTTAGTTGAAGTTTTATAGTCCAACATTGTAGAGAACAATTTATCCGACTTCTTTTTCTTGTATAATACAAAAGAGAGTTCAAAATTTTTTTCAGTTACCAAAGTAACATTTTTGACAACATTAAGAATATCAGTTTTGTAATCTGTAAAGGTGATATCTTTACTTATTATTTTTTCAACATTATATTTATTGAAAACGGAGTCAGTCTTAAAGAAGTTTTGAAAACGCCTTACAGGACAATCTGATACACTTGAATTATATTCGTTCGTATCAATTATATTCCTGTTTCCATCCATTGTATATAAAATGTGTTTACAGGTTGTACCATCTTCAATGGTCAAAACAATTGTATCAAAACGCCCTTGATTATCTGTGGCATTACTTTCGAGTATTAGCCCTATGGTACAGTTTTTTAGAGTTTTAATTAAGGTTCTTATCTGTATAGATAAATTGTCCAATTTATCTATATGATTACCATAATTGTTACAAGAAACCATACCAATGGTATTATCTGCATAACAAAATACTAGTGGTTGTCTTAATTCACCTTTTCTAATTTCCTCTTTAGTAATCTCAATTAAGGTCTGAGTAAAATCAATTTCTTTCTTTTTCATAATATACATTTTTAGTTAATAATATTTATTGTATATCATGTGCTAAGAAAAGTTTAAGAAAAATAGTAGAAAAGTGAATATTATTTTATAATATGGCTCTTATGAGGTTACAATCAATGAGTTACTTAAAGACTTTTATGGCAAATTAAGTGTTATCAACTCGCTTAAATCAACAAAATAGTCGTTATCATTAATTACTTCTTTCATTCTTTAATAAAAATTTGTCAATTGATAATTCATATAAAAAAAGTCCTTCCAAGTTTCTAAGAAAATCGATCACAATATTATCGGTAATCTGCTTATCTTAAGCAACTTGGAAGGACCTACAAAATTACATCAAAAATATGGAACTGCCTAATCAGCTACATTTTTTGATTCTTCTATACGAAGATAAATTTGATTAACTGTCTGATTTTGATTTTTTTTGGTTTTAAAGTAAAATCTTGTTGTTGAAGTTGATACTTCAAGAATGATTAGAATATATTTTTGAATCGATTTTCAATCTACATACAAAGTTTGTGCAAATAATAAAATAATAAAAAGGAATGGTTTTATGATTGGAGTACTCTCAAAACAGCTGTGAATAAAATTATTAATACGGCATCATCTTATCTTCTGAAAAGTCTTGCGACTAACTCTCATAATCAGCTGTTTACGAAAGAACCCGGATAATTTTCTTTTAAGTTCATTTATTTTATAAATTTGCCATTAAGGCGGTACATTCTTGAACTTCCTTTTAGCACGAGGAATTCTCCATACCTGGAGAAATGCAGCGAGACATATACCGCCTTCTTTATTTTTTCTCAATAGTTTTTATTTCTTCTTCTGTCAATCCGTAAAGCTGATAAATAATTTCATCCATTTTATATTGGCAATAATCAATCTTTGAATTGATTTGGTTTGTTTTTGTTTGAAGTTGCGATTCTCTAAGTTCTCTATTTAGTATTATTAGTTGATCAACAAACGTAATAATTTCATCATGAATTTGTTTCTCTTTGTTGTCTTTGAGATTAGGAAGTTTTATTGGAAGCGAGCTTAAATATTTTGTTTGATAACTATAATATCCTCCGGACAAGGTACCAGAACTAGATTTTAGAATGTAATCAAGTAGATTTGAGTTAAGTAAACCAAGAATAAATTTCTCAAATGACTTTGTCTTGGCATTAAGAATTATACCATAACTTCCTTGATCAATAAAAGTACTTGAATCAGCTAGCGAATATCTTGCATAAGTTGCTAGACCAGGCACTAATATCTTCTCCATTTTCTGACATTCAAAATTCTGTCTCCTTGAAAATTCATACCAAGTAGGACTTTCTTTCCATTTACCTTTTTCTCGTGATTTCAGAAATTTTGATTTTGAAATTAAATAGTTATAAGTTTTGGGATATTTAGCAATTAATATTTTTTCAGGAATTAATTCAACTTCACGCTCATTCAAGTATTTATAAGGGAAAACAGAAAAATAATTTCGTGATTCAAAACAGTATCTGAAAATACTACTACTTTTAATTATTGGAACAAGTAGGGCCTTTTCAATTCTATATTCTGTTTCGTCCTGCTTAATTGGTTTTATTTGGTAATAGTTCTTATGCTCAGCTACAACAGAGACAGGAAATACTTCAGTCGGTGTTAATACGAAGCCTTGATATATTTTATAACAAATTTTGATTAAAGGAATAGAAGTCTTTTTGATTCGATCGATAAAAGCTGTATCAACCTCTGATTTGAATAACCAGGAAGAATTATTTAGGTTTTTTTCTAAGACTTTTATTTCTGATATATTAGAATTAGCAATCCCGGTATATAAGTAATTTTTAACAAAAGATCTTTCAATCTTTTTACTATTGAAAGAAGTATAAATAAAAGATGAGCCTTTTTTCTTTTTTGAAAAGATATTTATTGTTGTATAGGTCGTAATGCCTTCGAATACTTGAAATTCATTAAAATCAACTATTCCTATTATTGAATGGCTATCGGTAATTACTTTTCTAATTCCTTCACCATAGTCAGCGTAGAAATATTTATTTGGATTTATGAATGCTACTACTCCTTCTGATTTAAGAAGTTGAAAGGATTTTTCTAAGAATATTGAATATAGATCAAAAGTCCCTATTGTTGATTTAAATTTATTTGTAAAGTAGTCTCTTTCTGTATCTTCTATTAGTTTTGATCTAACATACGGAGGATTACCAATTACAATATCAAATCCACCTTCTGCAAATATTTCTACAAATCTTTTTTCCCAATTGAAGGGTTTAATTTTCTTATCGTCACCGAAGTCAAGTTGTGAATCATAAAAATCAGTATCAATTACACTATTACCATCCTTAATATTATCATCTAAGGTCGGTAGAACTCTCTCGTTCCATAGTTTAAATTGTTGAGCGATTGACGCATCAGTTTCTCCTTCCATGCATTTGAGAAGTAAACTCAGTTTAGTAACTTCCACAGCATTAATATCTAAATCGACGCCAAAAATATTATTGAGAAGGATTTTTTTCTTTTCGGATGTTGTCAGATGTCCATCAGGTGTAAGTGGATTATCTTTTTTACCCTTTGATGGTTTTCCGCTGTTGCTGTAATAATTTTTATGATAGTCCAATAAATATTGAAAGGCACCAATTAAAAAGCTTCCACTGCCGCAAGCAGGGTCAACAATTTTTATTTTGGAAATTTCGTTTGGTGTCTTTCCTTCAATTAATTTTCCAACTGTATTTTTTACAATATAATCTACGATGTATTGAGGTGTATAATATACTCCACCAGCTTTTCGGACTTCAGGTTTATCTTCAATCTTAGCATGATGGGCAGGGGTAATCCTAATTACTTTTCCAAGAAATTGTTCATAAGCACTTCCAAGAATTTCAAGAGGAAGGACTGAAAATTCATAAGGGCATTCTGGATAGTAAAGCTCGTTAATGATTGTCTTGATAACTTTGTCCTCGATATTTAGAGTTTCACTTATGCGATCTTTTTTAAGATCAAATAATCCGGAATTGTATTTTTCATCTGCTTTCCTGAATTGTTCGAAAAGATTTGAATACAGGTTTCCTTGTTCTAATGTATGCTTAAGATTCCCATAAGGTTCAACGCCTCTGTCCTCTGCAATCCTGAGAAATATTATCCGGTCAATTGTTTGCTGAACTGCAAAGTTTATCTCGTCTTCTTCAAGTTCTTTATTGTTCCAGCTTATATTGACGGCTAGATAAGTTCTCCACCTGTCAAGAGATTCTAAAAAGTCTTTGTCTACTGAAGCTGTACCTTTCTTGTGAGTATCGCTCTGAACGAATTTATCAAAACTACCTTTTAGGACTTGTTCTTTACTGAAAGTTTCCCAGATAAAATCGAACTCTTTAAGATAATCTTTATAAGTAAAGTATTTGATTCTGGCAACAGAAGGTTTGTCTGTCGGATTTGGTTTTTTAGTACAATCATATATTGCAAACTCTGCAAAGTCAGTGATTATACTAATAGGATGTTTTGCACTCCATCCATATCTACGAATCTGGTATGCAGGATGAATATCATCTCTGACTGAAACACTTGGCTTCTTTGCTTCGACAAAGAAAAGTCTTTTGCCTCCAACCAGTCTAAAAGAATAATCAGGTGCTTTAGTTGCTCCGCTTACTTTAACTTTGTCTTCATGGATGACCTCTCTATAAGCTTCTGCATAACCTTCTTCATTATCAATATCCCAGCCAAGATCTTTGAAAAACGGGTCAATAAAATCTCGTCGGGTTTGTGTTTCGTTATAGCCTGAGCTCGTATAGGATGAATACTGTTCTTCAAACCGGGTCACGAGGTCGAAGATTCTTTTCTGTGCAACTAGTTTATCAATCATGGCTTATTGTGCTGATGAACAAATTTAAACAAACTTGAGAGATGGAAGATGGTTCCTTCACTTTTACAAAATGTTAAACAATTAGACTATTTAGCTTCCGTTATGTGCCTGTTTCGGTTTCCCACTCTCTTGAGAATTTAACTGCACGTGCTTTAATCTCGTTCCAACGTAGTGCCATCGTAAAAAGGTTTTCAGCATTTTTAAAAAAAAATGAAGAAATCATATCTATTATTATAAGATAAGCTGGATAGACTATAAAATGGGATTTTACTATTCTTTCCAATCATATTCTTTTTTACCACAACCACATCTAATTATTTTATTTACAGAGTCGAAATTTCTGAATGATACCATTCTATTTTTACAGGTTGGTTCATCACATAAGAATAAACTTTCAAGGTCCAAAATATCTTTCCAAAATGCTTTTAAATCACCAATTTTGGAAGAATACTTATTGTCATGTGATAGGAGATTTCCAATAATATTTGAATTAGTTGTTCTTTCAATTAAAGTTTTACTATGCTTATCTAGTTTTGATTTCAAGGCATTCAGCATTTCAGGAGCCATTCTCTTTTCATTGGTTTCATTTGGTAAGTAACTTACCTTCACTTCCAAATTGTAACAAATTTGTTTTAAAAAATACTCAAGATAAATTCTGATATCATTTCCCAAATTTGTTTCAATGTTATTTTTAACATTATTAACAATTCGTTCACGGATATCTAAAGGACTTTCTTCCAAGTGTGTTCCTATTTCTTCATTCCAGTTAATTTTATTTAAAAGCCAGCCTTTATTTTTAGCTATTGCTTTAACATATTCATACCATTCACTTTCATGTGTCAATAAAATTATCTGGTAATCGTTGAACTTTTCAAATAATAAATCCGCAAACCTTTTTCTGTGAATTGTGTCGAAACTTGAAATTATATCATCAAGTATAATAAATCTGTTTTCTTTATTAAATGCATTTACAGAAGCTAAAAAGAAAGCTAAGCCATAACAATTTAAGTGGGATTCGCTAAAATATTTCTGCAATGGGGTAACTTCTACGTTATTAAATTTGAACTGAATAGTAATCCCTTTAAGTTCATCATCATCTTCAATCGGAATAATTTTTAAATCTTTAAACTCTTCGTCAACATTCATAAATTGATAATACTCATTAATAATTGACGAAAAATTATTAAGAAAACTCTCTAAACCTTCTTTTTGCTTTTTTGCAAAAGAATTATATATAATTTCAATATTATCTTTCTGTTGGTTTAATTTTTTAAGTTTTGCCTGTAATTGCTTAATCTGATTGAAAGAATTCTTTGCAAATTCGACCTTAACTCGAATATCCGAGTAATTATCTTTTTTCAATGATTCTTTAATTAATAAAATATCTTCATTAACACCGGGAGTGGAATTAAAGTCAGTATCTAATAGTTTAATTTCATCAATAGTTCTAATTCTTTTACCTGCAAGTAATTTAATGTTGATTTCAGAAATGAAAATGGATAATTTTGATTTAATATTTTCAATTGATTTTTTTAATTCAATATGAGTTTTATCATTTATCAATTTTTCTGTCAATGTTAAATCTATTTGTTTTATTCTGTCTTCAATAAGCTGTTTTGTGACAGTTTTAATTTCTTCAAATGCCGTTAATTTTTGATTTGATAATTCTATAACTTTAAGTCTATCATCAATTTCAGTAATTAATTTCTGTTTTTCTTTGTTTTGTAAGCAAAGTGGGCATTTGTTGTCGGTGTAATATTTTTGAGATAACAGATGTTTTCCTGTATTTAATAATTCTTCAAATATTTTTTGTTTTATACTTTCAACGTCTTCAAATAAGTTATCAAATTCTTTAAAATATTTTAAATACTGGTCATTAATGGTGGTAATATCTCTTTTGATGTTTGTCAATAAATCGCTGCATTTTTGTAGAAAATTTAGTTTTTCAATGATCTTATTATCCGTTGGCTTTTTGATTTTTTCAATCAAGGAATCAATATCATTGAACTGATTGATATTAATTCCAGTATTTAAAGGTTTTATCAGTTCGTTGAGCTTTTCAAACAATTGAGTTTCAGAGTAAATGTTTGCACCTATATTTAACAGAAGGGTTGACTGTTGCGTTTGAATCTGATTTTCATATCCACCATTCTTAATTTCAGATTTTATTGCATTAAAAGATTTCTTTATTACATCTTTTACTTTTGTGACCTCGGAAAAACCAATAATATCGGAGAAATAGTTTAGCTTGTCCGTTTTCCTATAATCAACAAAATCTCTCAAATTCTGATATCTTAGGAATAAATTCTCTTCTTGAGACTGAGATATATATTGCAAAAATATTTCTTCAGAATTTGAGTTCTCCGTTACTAATTTTCCTTTCTTAATATTTAAAGACTTTTCTGATGTAAATGTATTTGATGAAAATTCGATTCGAATAGAAGCGGGGTCAGTTTCTTCCAAATATGTGTTGCGTAATGCTTCTTTACCATCTCGTCCAATTTCTTCATTACTTAAATGGTTTACCCTATCATAGTAAAACCATTCAAAAGCATCAGTAATACTGCTCTTCCCAGTGCCATTATCCCCATACAATAAAATTGATTTCTCGTTTAAATTAAGATTAATCTGCTTTTTAATGCCCCTTAATCCTTTTATAGAAATATTCTTAATTTTGGTTTTCATTCCTTTTCTCTCTTAATCTTTGCAGTTCATTCTTGATATTTACATCCGTAAATTTGTTTTGAGAATATAAGGTTGAAAATAATTGTGCTATTTCTTTATCAATATTGGGTAATTTCTCAATTTCATTGAAGAAATCATCAAGAATTTGTTTCCCGGATTTAACGTTTTCCATTTATTTTAAGTTTAATCAAAGTAATTCCAATCAATTAAAATATCAACTTCCAAATCGTTTTTGAGAACCTCAAAACCGGTTTTGTTATTGCATATCGGATAAACACCGAAATTTTCCACAAAATTTAAAATAAAATAACTTTCCAGATCTTCAATCCTTAACTGCCAAAAGGATTTGAGCATTTCAAAATTTATGTATGTAAAAATTAAAGGCTCAATTTTTCTATAATTGACTAATCCTACATTTTTTGATTTGCCTTCAAAATGGCCTGTTAAGCGACTACCAATACTATTGGTTTTCTTTTCGCTCATTCCGATATATAGTAATTTGGATTTTTTAAAAGGGTATTGAATTTGTGTGTTCATTGTGAAAATAAAATAAAGTCCAACTATACCATTAAGCGGCTTAATATTGCTCAACTCAAATTGTTTAGGGGTATCAAAATTAATTTGAAGGGACTGCATATGTGTTTAATTGTAAAAGTTTAATCCTTTTATTAAATTTTCTAGAATATGTGATTGAGATTAAATACTTTATTTATTATACTCTAAAATCAGTATTAAAAATTTTCTCTTCAATTATTTTTCTCCATTTTAAACTTACACCTTCCCAACCTTTTTCAATAGCCCAATTATCTTTAATGAATTTATAGGCAGCATAGGGTTTGTCTTTTGAAGGCGGATCATATCCCAATTCTTTTTCAATACAATGATCACAAACAAATAGATGGTCATCATTGCCTATAGCCTCTTTGATTGGATGATTGAACTTTATAGCACCTTCTAAAAGGTCTTTGTCATGAATAACAAATGGTGAAATACCCATGCTTTTCATGTATTTAATGACAGCAATTATTGCAGCTTTTCCTCTTGCTTTTATTATTTGATAATTGGATTGAACTTGCTTTCTGACCTTTTCAGGTAATCTTTTAATTGTTTCTTTAAAAATGATATCTTCTGTATCTCCCTCAACGATAATTACAGATTTTGCAAAGAAAACACGAGCTACATAATCATCAAGTTTTAAAATCAACTTTATATAGTCCTGTTCTTCCTCTATAAGGTTTTTGTACGCATCTGTTACATTAAACGCATCCCCTTTTGCAGAAAAATAAGGTTTTTCTCCTTCTTCAATTTTAAGTTTAAATAAGTTTAAAATTTGACGAGGATAATGTTCTTTATCTAAATCTTTACTTAAATCAATCATGTATGGAGAGTGCGTTGTACAAACAATTTGTGAGGTTGAAGAAACAGCCAAATTATAAATCTCATCCCTCATATTATTTGCAGCATTGGGATGTAGATATATTTCAGGTTCTTCATACCCAATTATCAGACTTCTTATATAAACATCATCGCCATCCCTTATTCTTCGTTTCTCAAGAAATTGCTCTCTATATCTTAATAAAGCAAATGCCGCAGAACGTACAGAGCCTGTACCCTGCCTTTCTGGTTTGGTTTTTACATTACTTGACATCTCAATTTGAAACTTAGGATTCAGTACTTTGTCTGCATCGTCAAGCTGGGTTTCAACATGAAGGCAGGAATCCGGAAAAACATTACCGACAATTTTATTAATCTCTGAAAGCATTTTCCCAAAATCTTTTTCATTATCCTTGGGATCAAGTTCTTTGGCAAGATTATTAAGATATTCCTGCGCTTTTTTATAGTTCTCAGAGGCGTCTCGCACTTCCTTGAATAATTCAGACATCGTTTTTTGAAGAGCTCCAGTTTTGTCTTCAATATCTCCCATTCTGTCTTCTGCTGGTATCATTAAAAATCTTGGAAGACGAATGGTTATATTACCTTGGATACCTCCGGGATTTTTTTCCCATTCAATTTCCGTTTCATTAATATCCCATAATTCCTCAATATATTCAAGTTTTGAAGAATTTGCTTTTGTAGTAAGATTTGTAGAATTGTCAACATCGGTAAAAATTGCATTGATAATATCTATGCTTATTCCTGAATCGATAAAATCCTGTACTTTTTTGCAGCCCTTGAATTGGTTTTTTAAAGATTTGTTATAAACTTTCATTTCAGGAACAAACTCAACCCCTTTTTGATAAGTCTTCCTATAAATAATAAACCTATCTGTACCATCTGGTTTTTCGCGCTTTAAAACGCGACCTCTAAAGCCATGCCACGTTTGAGCTTGCTCGGGAAGATCATCAAATT
Organism: uncultured Bacteroidales bacterium; assembly: GCA_963789985.1. GTDB lineage: Bacteria > Bacteroidota > Bacteroidia > Bacteroidales > VadinHA17 > LD21. Next base: position 182,291 of record CAWBNA010000011.1, read on the forward strand.
CTGCAGTAAAAATTATTGTTTCTTTTTTAATACCAGAACTTTCATCAAAGAAGAAATCTTCATCATCTAACTTTTGCTGTCCTGAAAGAAAAATATCCAATGCCTTAAGCACGGCACTTTTTCCTACATTATTTTCACCAATAATAAAAGTTGCATCCCCAAAGATTATTTCAGATTCTATAATTCTTCTAAACCCTTCAATTTTAAATTTTTTTAGTTTCATAAATAAAGCAATTCCAATGTTATTAAAGGCTTTTTAAATTAATCATATAACTTTCTAACATTCTTATTTATGTAGGCGTTTAACCCAGCTCCTTGAATAGCTAATCGTTTCATATTTTCAACATGCAACCTTCCTGCTTTATGATAACTATAAGTATATTCAACACCTGTGGAGAAAACAACCTTAATATAATCATCCCCTATCTCAAATGTGAATACGCCAGAATCTCCGTTTAGGTTTCGATATCTTTCCATTTTATAACATGTTAAAGTTTTTTGTAATCATAATCATTTTTGATATTTGAAGCAAAGTATTTTCCATGTGATTCAGCATTCATCAGTTTATCATATACCCCCTGTGGCACATCATAATACTGATAAATACCCCCGTGATTAAATTCAATTTCAAGGATTAGTTTGGTTGCATCGTAGCCGATTGATGCAAGGTTTGATGATTTTACAGATTGTCTTTTCATAATAATATAATTTAAATTTTACTTTTTTAATCTTCTTTCAGGTAGATTTCGAAAATTCTGTCTGTAAACAAAATTTTCCATATTAAATTTAAATATTCCATTTCGTTGTTATAGCTGGGTCGTTATCTTTTTCACTAGCGAAGAATGGCACTCCAGTTAGCAGACATGCTGGGTTTACAAAAACTGTGACAAACCTATTAATTTTATTGTCCGTATTATAGACGGGAGTTATCTTTATCTTAAGTCAAAATATAATCGTTTTAAGTCATTAACAACTACTGGAATACTGATTGCAATTGTAAATGTTTTTCCATGTGCAACATTGTTTCTTTGGGTGTAATATCTTTCAATCAAATTATAATTTGTCTGACCAATTGCTGTAAGAATGGCGACTCTGTCAAGAAAATGAATATCTCGATTTTGTTTATTCTTATAGAGAATATCCCAAGTTCTTTTATAATTCCAGTCTGTAAGTTTAGTATATTTTTCGTTAATGAGATCATTAGATAGTTGTTTAATTCTATCTTCAAATCTTGTAAACATAAAAAGAAAATAAGCTTGGTCGTTTAGTTCTCTTTTTTTTTGGTACATAGCTTCTTTTCTGAAATATCTCCTAGCATGTGCTTGAGCTTCAATAGCAGCATACTTACTATCAATTTCAGAATAAATCTCTGCTAGTTCATCAAAGATATTCATTGAAGTAAGTCAATTAGTTTTAGAAATTCAGTTTCAATGAATGGTTTTCCAATCTGCTTTCCACTTAATGTATAAATATGCCATTGTGGTACATTGAATTGGACTGCATTGTCCAATAAGATAAAACTACCTTTTCTTGAAATGATGTCAATCCTTCCATTCGCACCTATAATCCAAAGGCCCTTTGGTTTGAATGACATCAAGAACTTATTACCTTTAAAAAGATCTATCGTTTCTATATTCACAGGATTAATGTTAAAAATTTGCATCATTTCTTCAAACATTGAAGTAGGTGCTCCATCTTTTACCTCACATTGACTGGGAAGCCAATGCTTTATTTCAGCATATAGATTTTTTACTCTTTTTTGCCAATCTTTAATTCTTTTTAAAGTGAGTTCTTTATCAGTAATTGATATTTCCAATAATTCATTTTGTCCTATTGTCAGATTATTAAGTTCTATTGTTGTTTTCCAATGGTTACAAGCATTATCGTCAGTTATATTTATTGTGTCTTCAAAAGAAAATAATCTATTTACTTCCATCACTGGTTGTCTATGGTACGCTGTAATGAATGCACTGAACACTAACGGTTCTTGATGAGTTTTCCGCTCTCTTTTATTACTGTCAATACAAGCAAATTTTATTATCAAGGAAGCACTAAAAAGTCTGTTAATCCAATTTTTATCATCTGTTAGAAAGACAATTCTGTCAATATATAAAACAGGTTTATTAATAGAGGTTATTGTTTTTTTAAATGAATTTCGGTCAAATTTTATTGTCATCGTATAAATTATTATGATGTCGTTTTATAAATCCTGTTGATTTTATTAGAGTAGTTATTTTATTCAATAAAGGATTCAATCCAATTCAGATTATCAAAGCTTTCTATGGTTGAGAAATGGTCAAATTTCCTAAAATCTGTCGCAGAAAAATTGTTTAATCCATCGCTCTTTTTTCTTACAATAATGACATTTTTGTTGACAGGATCATACTTTTCTATAAGTTTATTAAGAGCAACTCCATCATCAGATGAATAAGATTCTACCAGTGTAAAATCTATTCCATCTCTATTGATTTTTGCATATTTATATCTCATAAATAAACGTATTAAATGATTAATAAAACTTATGAATCTTCAAATATCTGCAAATTACAAATTGTGATTTACTTTCAGAAATTTATTTACATTGGTCTATGATTAAATATGTGGAATCAGATTTGATTCAATTTATAGCCAACTCGTTTTTGGTGGCAGTCTTATAATTCTTAGCCATGCACAAATTGTTCTAGTATTGCGAGATCGTGTTTTCCTTTATATTTTAACATCAAACTCAACTATCTTATCCCAAAGACCCATTTTCCCAAAGCTCCAGAGAAGCAGGCCAATTCTTTCGTCTCTATAGTTGTTTTTTAAGAATTCAGAAGCTTGAGCATCAGAAAGTCTTTTTCCTAACTTTGCTAGAACATAAGAATAACTGATTTGGTCAATGTCTTTTAATTCTTTTACAAACTCAAAATTTATTGCCCCTAGTTTCAATAATAGTTTAGAGGCTTGAACAGGTTTTGTAATTTTTAACAAGTCCTTATAATTTTTCTCAAGAAAATTTGCAGAGAAATGATTAATGATTATCCTCAGACAATTTGTGTCTTTATAACTATTCCACACATGTTCAATTAGATTTTGATACTTTTTATTCCATTTGATGTTTAGTCTTTTAAATGCTCTATCATGGGTGCGAACTGATCTAGAGTTTAGAAATTTTTGCAGAATTAGGTTTTTATATCTTGTTGGCAAAGAATCATAAAGCTGGTCAAGTGAAAATGAGCAGGTATCTTTTTTGCTAAGTCCTTTTTCATCAAGTTTTTCCAAAAGTGACAAAATTAATTTTCTATGATCGGCTGTAAAGTTTTTAGTTATATCATTAGAAATCTTACTTAACACATAATGTCTTATATGATAATCTTGGTTAAAGCTCATATCGAAAAGTAGGCATGTCTCAAAACTTGAAAGAGAATGTATTAGCGTGTTTAAAACAATATAATCAATCCTGTATAGTTGTTTCGTTTCAAGACGTTTGCTTAGGTATTCTAAATGTGTCATAGGTATGAGCGTTCAATAAAAGTAGTTGGTCACATAATTAGCTTAAATAGCACGGAATAAAGTTGATAAACTTTACCTGACGCAAGCAGCCGACCCGATGTCTCGTTTCTTTAGCATGGAAACTGTCCCGGTGCAATTAGGGTGTGGCGCAGTTTTTGCAATCACGGTGAGCTCCGACTTTTGTGCTATCGGGGTACAAGTAGTTTGCTTGTAGATGATTAGAATGTTTGAGCATTTCGTTTCATGTCAAGGTTACTTTGCAAATATTGTGACAAGCAAATTATCCCATGCACTGACCATGTTAGGTGTTGAAGTATTTTTATTTTTTATTAAAATCAATTGTCAGAAGAGTACTGTCATCCTTACAAAAAACTTCCCCATCTTTAAGCTCAAATTCTTCTTTAATTTTATCAGCCATATCACTAAATTCTAATCTTTGTGACAAGGCATTTGATTTGTATTCGTATATTTTGTCAGTGAGTCCAACATTAAATCTTAGCATACAATAATAAAAGTTTGCAAGAAGATCACATAATTGAATAATGTAAGAATCTGACCACTTTAATGGCTCAACTTTTTCAATTTCTTGTTCGGAATGAGACCATCCTGGAAAACTTAGTTTACCAACGACCTTAGCAATTGTATTCCCCAATACTTTTATTAATTCATAGAATTTCAGATCAGCGCTTAAATTATATGATCCCGTTACAAAAAATTCTTTTTCCTTGTAAGATAATATCTTACCACTTGAATCAGGAAATAATTCAAAATAAGTCCCACTTGGTCCCAATCTATCACGATAAATGAAATATAAAAACAATTGATCAAGTCTATGATACAAAGCAGGATGATCCTCGATTTTTAAACTACTATACATTTCTTTAATCTTTGAACCTTCCTTAACAAGTTCCTTCTTGATCAGTTCCTTTAAAAATCCAGTATTATTTTTGTTTTTTTCAGATGCAATTACGCATAGTTTGACATTAACTTCATTTTGAAGGACATGTTTCTTTAATACATCCAATGCATCTTCAAATATTTTTCCCGTTGTATGCCAATTTTTCTCATTTAATCTATTAGCATGCAATCCTTTAAAGGTTGTGATTGTTGATCCCGTAGGATGAATAACTTTCCCTAATTCATCATTAAGTTCTTTTATTTTCTCCGGAGTACCGTAGATCATAGAATAGATGAGAAAGGAATTGTTATCGGCCTTTGTCTCATCTGAATAAAGTTGAATTCTAGTCATAATTATAAGTTATTAAATGATGTGTATCATTAAATGGATTAAGACAAGGGTAATTTACTTTAACACCCAATTCATTTATAACGTTCGTATAACGGCATTTTAAAATCAAAGGCTTGTTGTTGTTACTTATATCTAACATACTTTATTCTTACTATAGCGAGGTAAAATGAGTTCCCATATTAATATTCTATAAGAATCAGAATAATCATTCATGTTTATGGTCCCCTCTAATTATATCCAATTACAGCAATGCCCTGTCAGTCACATAAGCATTAACAATCAACTGATTGATTTTATGACTATTGTAATACTCATGCCTGACTTTCGACCTGCTTTATTAATCACAAGTTAAACAATATCAGGGAAATTGGGAACCAGATTTTCAAAATTTATTTACAATTGCGTTTTCTGTATCCACAACCTTACATTTATTGATCAATTCAGAGTAGTAGGTAGTTTAAGTTGTATTATGTTAAAACCTGGACGTAAGAAAGCCAGAATTTGTTCAGCCAGCATTGGCCGAACAGAACTTTAATGTTCGTCTGTTCTATCAAATGGTAATGAAATAAGAAACAGAAGTAAACGGATTATGAAAAATTTAAATTTAAACAAATGAAGTTTCATTACATTTATTTCACTCATGGTGACGATACATATAGATATTTAACACTAAATTGCTATCTTTGAACTAGATCAACCGCTGTCCTTTATGAAAGTATATATTACATCAACCCCTGAATTTCCATTTGAATTGGTGAAAGAAGTGGTTTTGCTTCTTAACCAAACCCAGGGCGAACTGGAGTTTAATTTGGGTAAACTTGGGACTGCTGCCCAGTATAGTCTTTCAAACCCAAAGATGAATTCAATTGGAACAATTGAAAGTCTGAGTTTTGATGAGTTTTTTAATCTATGCAACACCTATAGAATTAACAAAGAAATACCCAAAGATGATTATGTTGTCCTTGTAACATCCATTAAGAATGACATGCGTTGGTTTAGTGCATTTAAAGAGAAAAATATTTTCATTCATGGGCTGGAATGGGAATACTATACCAAAAGAGATGCAAAGTATGGGATTGCTTACGAGGTTGTTGAGAATATCTTTCAATCACAAATTGGCTTGAATATTTTCGGTGTAAATAAGGAACCTCATTTTCATATGGAGTCGATTGGATGTATTAATGATATGTGCATGAATAAAGCAGATGTCATGCTAAAACTCCGTACTGCTGATATTTGCGATTCATGTATTGATTGGGCAATAGAAAAAAAAGTGAATCCTCTTATTCTTCAGCATATAAAAGAATTGATTGAAAGCCTAAGGAATGAATTTATAAATTCAAATAGAATTACTTCTACCGTCAAACCGCTTATAGTTCATGTTGACCCTCAAAGAATTATTAAAATAGGTAATAAAGAGATTGATATTGTGGCACTACAAAAAGTACTATTCATTTTCTTTCTTAAAAATCCTCAAGGAGTTAAAACTAAGCTGGTTTGCGATCACCAGGATGAGTTGGTTAATATATATAAGGAGATTCGTAAATCCGGAGAAAAAACTAAGATTAAAAGAATGTTCGATTCTGAAAAAGGGGCTGAACCATCTTTTGATTCTCATAAATCAAAGTTAAATAGGGCACTTGTAAGTATACTTGGAGCCAAGCTTGCAGAATTCTATATTATAACAAAAGTCATAATAGAAGATGGCATCAACATATATAAGATTAATCTAGAAGATGACTATATAAGAATTGATCCAAGAAGTTAATCTCCAGTAAACTACATATAAAAGTCCGTCCCTTTTGCAACCTTGCAAAATTTCTTTTCAAGGTTGTAAAGTACTGATATCCAGTCTGTTTGAATGTAATTTTGTGTCTCACATTTAAAACTAAGAGACATGAAACAAACCAATCAGATTGTAAATCAAAAAATCAACATTAAAGATGTTGTAGTATCGGACCTGACAAAATCCTTGTATGACTATTCAAACAGGGAGAATGAAATCAACGCTCTTGTAGAGAGTATTTCCACAATCGGACAACAACAACCGATAACAGTTGTAAGAGATGGTTCAAAGTATGCTGTCATTGATGGTGTACTTCGACTGTTCGCAATGAATCGTTTAAATTTAAACGAAATCGATTCAATTGTTTGTGAATTTGTCGTTACTAATGAATTCTCATTATCTGACTTGATTATCCATCACCAGATCAGAAAACAAAAAACAGTTGGTGAAAAACTAAATGAGGTAAAATCTTTACTTCGGATTGACACTGACTCGAAGAATCCATTACGTGATAAGGAGAGGAGGGTTATATTAATCTCTTCCCTGTTAGGAGGTAAGGGATGGGGCAGGAACAATGTATTTTCATTGGAAAATATCCTTCGTTGGGAGAAAAAAACCAATTCTAATCTCTGTTTTGGAGAAAAAGTCATTTCAAACGAGATTACTGTCAACAAAGCTCTTGAAACTATTCGACTTATCGATAATCCTTTATTTGACGAGAAAAAGGAAGATGAATCTCATATAATTGAAGGATTTATAAGTGGTAAGTATCCTGCTGATAAAGCCATAAATTTAATGGAAGCGTATGACAGGAAGAAGTCTGAAGGTCATACAGTTGTAAAACTCCATGCTAAAAACAAAAAAAACTATACTATTATAAATGGGAATATTGAAGAAATAAAACTTCCTGATGATCTTGAAATTGACACAATATTCACTTCGCCACCATATTATAGATTAATTAAGTATGGTAATGATCCGAACGAGCTTGGTTGGGAAAAAACACCGGATGAATATATTAAGAGACTCTCTGATGTATTAATGAAGTGCTATGAAAAACTTAAAGGTACCGGGTCCATGTTTATTAACATTGGTGAAACCTACGTAGATGGAGAGTGTTTAGGTATTACCGAGCGGTTAGCTGTTGAATTAATAAGAAGAGGTGCAAGGTATGTTGACAGAATAATCTGGAGGAAAGTGTCTAACAAACCGAATTGTAATAATGTTAAAAGACTAAATACTGGATACGAAACGATCCTCTATTTTTCAAAAACTAAAGAATATCACTTCGAGAGATTTAAGATTAAAAAGGAAAATCCTCTAAAGGTGACTAATGGATGTAAGGAAAAAGGTAGCAAAGAACTTAATTACCACATCCCTAATAATTATTACCAGTTCCGTTCTGTATTATCTGACAACGAAATATCAAATATTTTATCAGTACAAATCAACAAGAACAGAACTAAACACATTGAGGGAGAAGAGGTACATCCAGCTACATTCTCATCCAACCTTCCGGTTATTCCTCTATTGATTTCAACACCAAAGAATAGGGCTTCGGTTATTTTTGATCCCTTCATGGGATCTGCATCTTGTGGAGCTACGGCCCTATTATTGGGATTTAAGTTTGTCGGTGTAGAACTTTATGAAAAAAACATCCAGACATCCCGAAGAATTCTTTCTGAGAGTCAGGAAGGGTTTGACTTGGATTCTTTAAACTCATTACTGGAAGGTAATGGTTCATCGGAGGAACCAGATGAGTTAAGTGAAACGAATCAAGCCGCTTAAAATCCCTACGAATAAACGTGATCTGTTTTCCGAAAGCGAATTAGGAGAACTTACATCTCATCCAATGTTAGAATTGACGTTTATTACCAAATTATTAGAGAAAAAATGACGAGGGGCATGTGGATGGTGTACTATTTCAATCGAAAAGCTAATCAATAACACTTTAGCTCAAAGATAGAATTTGATTTGAGATAATTTTAAAAGAATTGAAAATATAAACTTAATAAGGAGGAAACAAATTATGAAAAAGAATTTAAATGAAAAGATTAACAAGACCAATGACCCAACCCATATACTTATAGATGAAGATAATATTATTTATTGGTGTGATTATGCCATTTACGGTAAACGAAAAATACCATCAAAAGATAGGATTAAATTCGAAGATAAAGTCTTTCAAATAACAAATGAAAATGAGAGTGAGAGAATGCAGGGAGTCTTTATTTGCTCATTTCATGCATGTGGGCACGGTTTTTTCTTAGAATCTAAGTACTTCGCTGAAAGTTTACAAATTTATAAAGCGACAAATAATCGAGATTATTATTTTACGGTTAATGAAGTAACTGATAAGAAAATTCGAGATACTAAATCATATGAAACTGTTTTTAATAAAAAGGAGTTACTTAGTTTCTTACCCGAATATTTTGATGGAATAAAGTCACTCTTTGTAACTGGGTATAATGATTCAATAGTAGATAGTTTTTATGAATTTCTTAAATAAAACCATTTATGAAATGGGGAGTGAAAATAGTTATGAGTAAATGAACCGGTAGGTGCGTCAGAGACGCCAACCACCTTGGATCTTGCAATCCGCTTTCTTGACTAATAGATCTTCCCCATCTCAATTGGTTTTAGTTATTAATGAATACAAACATCACACGTTGAAGATATTTTAATGAAAAAGTTGATTTAAATGAAAATATCAAGGATTAGTTATCAAAATTAGCTGCAAAAACGACAAAAATCACCCTCATTTTTGCAAAAATAATTGGGTTTTTGGATTTTCAGCCTGTAGTATTTGCTTGGTGAGTTCTGGTGAGTTTTTACCTGAACGTGATATCTATACCCTAATCTGCTAATTAAAGCTCTTTAAACAGGAGGAAAACGGGTCTGGTTGATATATTTCTTATTGGAATATAATATCGATAATTTCTATGGTTTTCTAATTATAAAGGGAACAATAAACTAGTATTAACTTAAAAATAAAGAAAAATGAGAAAAAACTTAAATGTAAACAAAATCGTAAATGAAATGGATTATCTCTTGTTTCTCATTATGAAGCAAGAATGGGAAAAGGGAAAGGACTACCTAATTGAATTATCGAACAAGAGGGGTAAAACTTATTTGTGTTTTTATTTCGACCTAAAGGAACGTCACTACAGTTGGTTTACCTGGCCTAGAAAGGATGTCGTAAGTTTCATTGAAAAAAATAATAAAGGAGGAGTCAATATTGAAAGAACGATTAGAAAAATAAATAACGAAATCATTTACTTCAAATTTCCTGAATTTAATCATTATAGAATGATTGTTGAAATCGAATTGTTAAAGAGTATTTGTGCGGTTGAGAGAATCTGAAAAATATTCTAAACCTTACAAAAGAGGCTGTTTTCAAGGTGAGAACAGCCTCTTTTGTGTTGACTCTATTCATATTTCCTATAAGTGACCTTAACAATTCGCTTATTTTTTAACTAATCACTTGCCCTGAGAACAGGAATATTCAATTGACGATTTGATCTGTGAGAATTGGAACCTCAGGATGTTTTGGGAAGTGTTGTGAAAATTCCACCTACCTTCAAAAAAGGAAGTCGCTTTTGGTTAAAATCGTCAAAAAGCCAGTAAGATTCTATCAAAAAAACATCTACAAAAATTCTTGTGAGTGATTGACTATCTGTTGCCCTGTAATGGCTCGAACCTTAACTCTACTGATCCAAAATCAGACTTGTTGCCAATTGTACCGATTCTTCTGAGTAGATAAAGGTTGAACAATTATTTTATATATAATAACGTGTTGTGCGGTTGAAAACAAAATAAAAAAGTTAATAATCTAACATGAAAAAAGTTATGCATAATACTGGTATACAGTATATTAGAAGTGTAATTCACCACAAATTCACTTCATATATGCATAACTTGAAAACAAATTTCGACAAGTTCTTTAACATTACCAAATCGGTTTTTAAAGATCTTTTGAACAAGTCCGATAATTTTTATTTCTATCCAAACAAGCCAAAACTATCAGACTGTGAGATAATTGCTTTATCAGTTACTGGAGAATCAATCGGCATTGACAGTGAAAACTACTTTTGGGGAAAACTTAAAAGTGATCATAAAGGTGATTTCCCCAGATTAATTGATCGTAGTAACTTCAATCGTCGTCGCAAACATCTTTATCCATTTATTAAACAGCTAAATCAACGTTTGGCAGATAAGCTTAATGAGTTTGAAGATGTTTATCTTGTTGACTCAATCCCAGTCCCTGTTTGCCAGATTGCAAGAGAAAAACAGAGTAAAATATTTAAGGAGTCTTTTGAGACATCCCCGGATAAGGGCTATTCAGCAGTAAGCAAATCTTATTATTATGGATACAAGCTCCATTTGATAACATCTGTCCGAGGAATCTTTCAAAGCATGGATTTAACCAAAGCTAGCATTCATGACGTCCATTATTTGTCGCAAGTAAAAAACTCTGGCTTATCTACATGCACTCTTATTGCCGATAAGGGTTATTTATCAAGTACTTACCAGGTAGATTTGTTTAACTCATGCCAGGTAAATTTACAAACACCCAAAAGAGCAAATCAAGTAAGAGAATTATATCCAGCAATCTTCAAAAGAATGAGAAAACGAATTGAGACTTTATTTGCACAATTATGTGACCAATTTATGCTTAGACGTAATTATGCAAAAACAATTAATGGCCTTTCTGTCCGGATTCTATCAAAGATTACAGCCGTTACACTCTTGCAATACATTAATTCAAAGAACAATAAACCAATAAATCATTTAAAATATGCGCTTGCGTCTTAACCGCACAACGCGTTATATAATACTTATTTTATATAAAATAATCACGTATTCTTATCAGGATATAAAAATATTACCAGATTCCCTAGAAATATTGAAATGGGAAGATTATTCCAGCAGAGAAAGCATGGAGTTTGTCAGATAGAATTATTGGACATACAGCTATCTAACAAGCACTTGATTTTAAAATGCTAATTTCCTAACACAATAAATGAGTTATAGCTAATGAGCAGCGTAATAACAAGTTAGATTTCATTGTAACCACTCCTTTAGGTAACGCGACCGCTCATTTGGCACATTTGCTTTTGCGCGACACTTAACCTAGCGCACATGCGTGCAAAAGCAAAAGAGCCAAAATCCGACCCGCTGGTATAATTTGAGCATTTCCACTTAAAAAAGTTAAGAAGTTCACAAAATGATATTCGATAAATAAAATTGTTTACTACCTTTAAAGATCTTTATTAAATGCCTTAAAAGCAATTAATTAATAGACAATTAGATCCTTTACAACCAGACCATTTCTCATTTAAGTTTCGATTTTTGAATGGATGTGTTTTTAACTGATACTGAAATACAAGCATTAATCAACACGAAGAAACAAATGACTATTGAACCTGAGCTTTTATTTCTACGTATGAAAGAAAAACGGGGTCATAAAAGTGCTGAGCATGAAATGCCACAACCTGACGGTAGTACATTTATTATTAAAATCCGAATAAGTATTGAAAATCCTCTTGACTTTTCAGCTATTCTTGGTTAAATAAGCGTATAATATGGATTATTTTTCAATTTTTAATAGTCAAAGAGATTTTTATAAATCACATCAAACAAAAGATATTTCTTTTAGAAAAGAAAATCTGATAAAACTGCAGAAAATCCTAAAGTCGAACGAGGAAAGGCTGTATCAGGCAATTTATATAGATTTTCGCAAATCAAAGTTTGATACATACGCCAATGAATTAAGCATTATTTATGCTGAGATAAAATATTTTCTCAAAAACATTGAGCGTTTGAGTAAACCTCAAAAAGTAAAGACCAACTTAGCAAACTTGCTCGGGGAAAGCAATATATATAAAGAACCGTTGGGATGTGCCCTAGTAATCGGAGCATGGAACTACCCATACCAACTCACTCTGGCGCCTGTTGTAAGTGCTATTGCAGCAGGAAATACCTGTATGATAAAGCCCAGTGAACTGCCCGAAAACACAATGCGCCTCATGGCGGAGTTGATCAACAATAATTTCCCATCGAATTATCTCTATGTTGTTGAAGGAGGAATACCGGAAACTACCGAAATTTTAAAATATCCATTTGATAAAATTTTCTTTACAGGAAGTCCGAAGGTCGGGAAAATTGTTTACCAGGCAGCTTCAAAAAATTTAACTCCCGTTACATTGGAATTGGGAGGGAAATCTCCGGCAATTGTTACAAAATCGGCCGATTTAGATGTAGCAGCTAAACGCGTTGTCTGGGGTAAGTTCTTGAATGGAGGGCAATCATGTATTGCTCCCGATTATGTATTGGTGGAAGAATCCATTCAGGACGAGTTCCTTAAACGTCTTAAAAAGCAACTTGAGGAAGCCAATTATGAAGATGGGGCCGAACATTATGTAAGCATTATCAACAAAAGAAACTTTGATAGGATATTGGGCCTGATAGAACAAGAAAAAATCTTTTATGGCGGAAAAACCAATGAAGCTACATTGTATATACAACCCACTGTGCTTTTGAATGTAGGATGGGAAGATGCTGTAATGCAAGAAGAAATATTCGGTCCTGTTTTACCTGTATTGAGTTTCAACAATCTTCAGGAAACGTTAGGCAGGATAAATAAGCTTGACAAACCGTTGGCCGCTTATCTGTTCACAAATATTAAAGCAGAAAAGGAGTTATTTCTACAAAACATTTCCTTTGGGGGTGGTTGTGTTAATGATACCATCATGCATATAGCCAATGAAAATCTGCCTTTTGGTGGAGTTGGAAATTCAGGAATAGGAAACTATCATGGCGAATTCGGATTTAATTGTTTTTCGCACCAAAAGTCAATTATTAAAAAGGCGGTATGGGGAGAACCCAACCTCAAATATCCACCTTATACCGAGAAGAAACTAAATTGGCTTAAAAGACTAATGTAAAAAATGGAGTAATGGGGAAATTGAAATTAAATAGTCTTGAAGAGGCAAAAAAGGAGCTGGACAAAGTACTTAGCAGATATACTCTAGAAACACCGCATTGGTCGATATATAAAATAATGGCCCATTGTGCCCAAACCATCTTGATAAGTTCATTGTGACAGGACAAATCTCGTTCTTTAATAGGGACTTTACGATTGTTAGGGAATAAAAAAACTGCACTTGATAATTTTGCAGCTATTTATTTGTTAAAACAACAAAAATTAAAACTAACTAAAGAAGTTAATCAAGTTTTTACGGATTGTATTGCAATTATTGGAGAAGGAAAACTGGAAGAAAGAATCGAACAAGTCAGAAGTAAAAAATTTAAAATAAATGTTGACCCACTCAAATAAAAAGGGTTTTTCTCAGATTCATAAAGAATCATCTGTATTTATTTGATAACGTGCGTGTTACGAATGCTCACGTCATTATTATCAACAAGAAATTTAAAGACTCCTTCAAGTTATTGATTTACAGAGGTCTACATTTGAATCGAGCAACCAATAAAATACTGCTTTGAATGCTCTTATTTAAGAAATAAAAATTGAAGAATATGACAATTGAAACGTTTAAAATTCAAATTTCAGATAAAACACTAGAAGACCTATCATTTAGACTTTCAAATACGAAATGGCCAAATCAATTAAAAGACTCCAACTGGGAAAGCGGTACTAAAAAGGACTATATGCAGTCACTCGTTTCTTATTGGCGGAGTGATTATAACTGGCGTTCTCAAGAAAATAATTTAAATAGTTATGCTCAGTTCAAATGTAATGTCGATGGAATTGATATTCATTTTTTTTACGAAAAAGGGAAAGGACCAAATCCATTGCCTATTATTCTCACTCACGGATGGCCTGATAGTTTCGTTCGTTACCAGAAAATAATACATTTACTTACTGATCCTGCCAGTTTCGGCGGTAATGCGAACGACTCATTCGATGTAATTATTCCTTCATTGCCAGGTTTCGGATTTTCATCAATTCCAGAATACAGCGGATATAATAATTCACGGGTTGCTGACCTATGGGCAAAACTGATGACTGAAAAACTTGGTTATACGAAATTTGCAGCAGCAGGTGGCGATATTGGATCAGGCGTTACAAGATATTTGGCATTAAACTATTCGGATCTTCTTGTGGGGATTCATCTTACTGATATTGGCATCATTCGGGAAATTTTGACTTCAACGAACGAAAACAGCCTTTCATCACAAGAATTACAATACAAAAAAACTGTTCAGCAATGGATGTCTCAAGAGGGAGGTTATATGTCTATTCAATCGACAAAACCTCTGACTCTGGCATACGGACTTTCTGACTCGCCAGTAGGATTAGCAGCTTGGATTATTGAGAAATTCCATTCATGGAGCGATTGCAATGGTAATCTTGAAAATACATACAGCATGGATGAATTGCTTACCAATATAATGATTTATTGGCTTACCAATACGATTGGTTCATCAGCTCGTATGTATTATGAGAATACACATTCTTTACCGCCAATGAAAGAAATAAAAGTACCAACTGGACTTGCTCTTTTCCCTGAAGACATTTTATTGCCCCCTAAAGAATGGGCTGAAAAAAAATTGAATGTTATACATTGGACAGAGATGTCTCGTGGCGGACATTTTACGGCAATGGAAGAACCGGATCTATTTGTTGAGGATGTACGTAAATTTTATAGAACGTTTAGATCTGCAAATAAGCATTAGATCAGATTGAATTGAAGCGTAGCACAACAGCATTCGGTTATGGTAAGAACAGATATGTCAATGAAGTATTGTATAATGAACCTGAAATAATATGGAAGTAACTACAAAATAACTTTGCTTAACAAGCGATAAAGCCAATAAGGGTTTCTGTTGTATGCAAAAGTTTGTAGCCCGCTTCACCTTTTATGTAACTTGATAAGAAATCGCCCACAATCCCTTACTGGCCAAGCCGCCGACCGTAAGGTAATACAGATAATCATTCAAATAATAATCATATATCAAATTAAGTATTAAATATTATGGCAGACAATACAATTGACAAAACGGAAGAACAGCGAAAACAGACGCTGGAAAAAGCCCAAACTTATTTGGAACTTTTACAAGCCCAAGATTGGGATAAATGGATTAACCTCTGGGCAGACGATGCTATTCTTGAATTCCCTTTTGCACCAAAGAATCGACCATCCATATATCGAGGCAAACAAGATATACTTACATATATGTCTTCGACTACTCGAAGTATAGTTGTTGATTCTGTTGCAGAGTTAAAAATTTCACCAATGCTTGATCCCAATAAAATAGTCATAGAATTGACTATTAATGGACATCTAAAGAGTAACAGAGCACAATATAATCAACGATATGTAACATTTTTTGAATTTGAATTTGGAAAAATCAAGCACTATAGAGAATATTGGAATCCGCTTGTGTCCATCGATGCTTACGGGAGCTATGAAGCATGGATGAAATTTCATAATGAATTATAAATTATTTGGCCGTAAGTAAGATTTGAACTGGATATTCAGGACTTAAAACGGTACCTAACTCGGACGGTGCTTTAATTAATAGGCTTCGTCTGCGCAGATACTTGAACAATTAAGGGTAAAATCTAGAATTGTTTCAATACAGTTTTAGTAACTCTTAAAAGGATAAGCGTACCAGTCGATACATGTCTGTTTGCGCTTATTTGTTTTATGGGCCAAGTTGAGATCGAACCACCTACCCCCTGATTATGAGTAAGGTGCTGGTTAGATGATAATAAATACTTTTTTTATATAAAATAATCACTATTCTTATCAGGATATAAAAATATTCCCGGATTTCCTAGAAATATTTAAATGGGAAGATTAATCCAGCAGAGATAGCGAATGAATATAAGATAGTAATAGTATAAATCAATTCAATTTTTATATTTAATTTTGATATGTATTAAAATAGTGATAGTCAGAGATCAAGCAAAGCACAAATTTGTCTTTAGACATTGGATATCGCAATGCTTATTTGACTGACAAGGTTTTGTTTTAAAAGGATGTGAGTAGATGACCTCCTGAAAACAAGTTATATTTTGATTTTTATTGAATATAATATAGAAACTTTAGTGAGCTTTTTTACACAAATCAAGGAGTTAGTTAGATGGAATTATTGGACATACACCTATCTAACAAGCACTTGATTTTAAAATGCCAATTTCCTAACACAATAAACAAGTTATGTTTAAGCGGCGGCCTGTTACAATGCCTATCATCAGATAAATTCGATAAGATAAAAAAGCCTAAAATTTCACAAAGAAGATGAGTTATGAGAAAGTTATTCTACTTTATTAATTTGTTTGTATTGTCAAGTTTTATGTACAATACATCTGGACAGATAGATAAGTCCAACAGACTGGAAATTTCAATAGGTGGTGGATTATCTTTACCCATCGGTTCGTACGGGAATAAAAGTCCATCAAAATCTGCTATATATGTAGTAAATGCCCCTCTACCTACCGTTAAAGGTTTTGACAAGGGCAAAAGTGGTTTTGCAAAAACTGGATTTGATTACAATATTGAAGTTAAGTATAAGCTAAGCTCTTGCTTAAAATTGCTGCTTCTTTCAGGTACTTATTCAAATCCAGTTGAGCTAGCTGGCATGTCAGATTTCTTAACTAATCTAAATGGCTATCGAGAAACTAAAGTAGAGGAAAACAGTTACAGAATTTTTTACATTACTCCTGGCATCGGTTACTATTCTTCACTTAATAAAATGAATTTTGGATTGGATCTTTTTATGGGGTACTCAATGACGGCATTTCCTTACTATAAGTTCGTACTTTTATACACTACGGTGGACCCTCCTATTATATTTGCTCACGATGGGCCAGAACCTAATCTTAATGCTTTCACTTTGGGAAGTTCTTTGTCGGCAACATATAATTTGACTGATCGATTTAAAGTTGGAGTTGTTGTTTCTTATCAAGGAGCAAATTTCTCGTATCATGTTTCCCCAAGATCTATCCCAGGAGGGGATGCGGTTTATGACTATACTGATATTCTTAAGGTAAGAGTTATAAATACAGGAGTTATGCTCGGGTTCAATTTTTAAGTAACATCAAACTATTTGATCATTCATTGTGACAATTCAGTTTCATTTTAGACAATATTATCATGACTGTAAAAAAGCCTAAACATAACTCGGACGGTTTAATTAATTGCCTTTTGCAACCCGGACTATTTTATCTCAGCTCCAAAAGTCTATGAGAGAAAAATTCAACCAACTTATTAAATATTGTGTCACCGGGACTGTTCCTGCTGCCAAGACAAAGTCAGTAGGGTTGCAAGCCGACGCTCGAGTTGTCATGGTTTTTGCATCGCCACCTTGACAATTTTATCGTGACAAGATAAATCCTGCCCACTTATCGGGACTACGCCATCTGGACAACTTTATCGTGACAAAGAAATCCTTTCCACTTACCGGGACTTTGCAAAAACACATGCCAACCCTGACACGGACGGCAACTAATCAAACCGCCGGGCCGTTAGCATTTATGTCGCTGCATTTTGAGATACAATTTACATATAGCTAGACGAATACGAAATACTTGAAGTTGACACAAATGCTAACGGTCAAAAGCAAATTTTCAGTGATTTTCAAGATTCAACATTCATTTTAACTTTAATAATGTACAAATTTTAAAAACAAGTTTCAGAACATCTATTAAAAAACAACATGTAAAAATTAGCATACGAAGGAATTAACAGAGCTATAGAAATAAAATACATGATTATGAAAGCATTACTCTGTAGTGTAATATTTTTGATTTTTATAACAATTAACGAAACGATTTACTCCCAATCCTTAAAAACATTTTCACTACCCGAACCAGTTAAAATTGAATTAAAAAGACTTGATGAGGCTTATAAAATCCTTGATCAGTATTCTAACGAAGTCTGGAAAGGATGGAACGATTATCTGAGTTATCCATTTCTTATGACTTTCCAGAATGGCCTCCGAATCTTAGTTGGCCATCCGTCTCCACCAGCTGAGTTTGTGCCCTATCCTGATATAAAAGTTCATAGGTTAGCCCTTTACATTGATACTACAAATCTTAACAAATTCACTATTAATCTACCTTTGGAAGTCGGAGGAGGTGTTTCAGCACTTGGTTCTTTCAACCGGAAACCTGTAACAATTGTTGACATGAGATTTATAGAACCAGTTAATGATCAAATGAAAAACTCCGATTACATAAAAGGAGAGGATCATATATTGGTTTTTATCCATGAACTGATGCATTGCTACCAGGAGAAATTCCTTAAAACACGATATGGCAACTTTAGTATAGATCCTGATCTGGATTTTGCACTTTACTCTGATATAGAAGGACAAGCGCTGTCCCTGGCATTTGAACAAATCTCAATGAAAGAATCACTTCCATATTTGAAGGATTTCTGTATCGCTCGAAGTCTGAAAACACATGATTTGAATGAGGCTGAAAAAAATCAGTTGTCAGCTAACGAATTCCGTGAGGGGGAGGCTCAATATTCTGAATACACAATTCTGCAATTCATAAAGAGAGGATTCGAAAATTCCGTTTCATTAGACTACGATCCAGAATATAAACACTTTACCAATCCTGACATGTATATTGACAGGTACCTCAAACGGTTGAAAGTGAGCGCTGGAAATACACTTAATATGACTGGGAAATTATATGATTATGGTTGTTTTCAGGCCCTTCTCCTTCAGCGTTATTTTCCAGGTTGGGAAAAAGAGATTGAAGAAGGATCATGGCTTGATCAAATTATACGTAAGAGGCTGACCATTACTGCAAATGACAGTCTTCTAGTGATGGAAAGATTTCAGAACATTTATCATATAGATGAACTTAAAGTTAAACATGAAAACATGATTTCCGATAGGGATGATACTTATAAAATGTTTACAGAGAGAATAGGCATATCCTATATTATTAGTTTCCAACATATAGCACAATTATTATCACAACTCGTGGACAAGTCACAGATCAACTACAGAATTGGACAAACATATATGTATCCAGAAGGAATTGGAGATCTTAATTTCGATGGCATTTCCATCTCACTGAAGTCCATACCTATTGAGGTTTATAAGGTATACTATATAAGGGTCATTGATACTAACCCTAAAAAAGAGGGAGAACCCTACTCTATTAAATACCAATCAAAGGATTCAACAGGATTTTATTACAATGCAATAATTGAAACACCTCTCTTTACTTTGAAAACGCCAAAAGTTTCCATTATAGAAAGTGAGGAAAGAGTAATATTCATGATCCAATCCAGAATTTAAAAATAACCTTCTAGATTTAATTAAGTGAAGGAAAGTTGTTTACACCAGTTTCTACGGGCATCCTTACTTTAAACCGAGACGAGTATCTGGAGACAAGTCTGGGACGCTCCACTACTGTTAACAAAATAACACTACCGAGACAAATCCAATACGCAATCAAAATTGTACCGCGACACTCATATCATTTGACTGCCGAGCACCGAAAGATTTGGTTCCCATTGACAGTTTTAAAATTTCACAAATGCTAACTCGGACGGTGCTTTAATTAATTGTCTTCGGCTGCCCTGATATCACATCGCCAAACATCGAGAAAAGTCCCGGAGAGATTCGGGATTTTCTGTTTTATTACGTTTTTTATATAAAATAGTTATTTTATATAAAATAGTCAAGTAATATTAATAGTATTTGAGGTATTTTATATACATTTACAGGTATAAGCTATAAAATACCTGAATTGAAAAACTACATTCTAACTCCTGAAGACTTCCTAAGTAGGAAAGAGCGACAGCAATTAATGAAAACCTGTCGGGAACATTACGAATTGGATCTAATAAAAGGGCGTCAAACCTGGCCTGTTCGTTTTATGTTAATTGATCTAGCTCTCTACAGTGGATTAAGAGTCGGTGAAATGGCAGCTTTAAAGGTTGGGGATATATCTTTTAAGGAACCTGATCCTTTTATCATTGTACGACATGGCAAAGGGAATAAGAAGCGTACCGTTTATATTGATCTGAAATTAACTAAGCATCTAAAGGAATTCATTAATTACAAAGCAAAGACCTTGAAACAGTCCATTGATTCCTATAACCTTCATGTCAAAACTGGGATTATGTTTTGTGACCTATATAAAATAGAGGATGATAGAAGACTTATGGTTATCAAAAATAATCTTTTAATAGCTTAAAATCTGAAAACATGAAAGTCTGAATTAATTATTATCAGCTTTGTTTAAATTTAAATAGATTATCATGGATTTTAGTATGAATATCATGAAAGAAGGTCTATCCTGTGTGAATGAATATATAAGGAAAGAAGTAGAAAAACATAAAAATGCTCCAATTCAAATGGGTAGCCTTCTTCATATATCCGTTTTCCTATAAATCAGATAATCTAATTTGATTTAAATGCTTTTTGTTTCTTTGAAATTCATGAAGAAATGTTTGGAATTCACTCCCAAACCAAATTTCATTAAGGCCTCGGAATCAGTTTGTAATTGAGTTTTATTGCCGACTTATTTTCTTTTTTATTACCTTATGTACCTTATTCAGTTTTTTACTCCTAATATGATCATGATAAATTGTTTCATAATCTTTATGCAGGCCTAATATATCTTTAATAGACTCAGAAAATTCATCTTCATAGATCAGCATATCTTTAAAATAAATACTGAAACATCCAAAGAATTCATCACTGCAATCCTTATCTACAAATTCAGAATACCTATAAGGTATTTCATAAGTCTCAAATACAAGTTTGTACCATTTAATATCATCTGGTGCGATATACGAATATGATAAATCTCCAAATTCGTCATCAATTGATGAGCCAAGATCTCGTGGAAAATTTGTAAGAACCCAGTCTCCTGTAATTGGTAATAATTTTTTCATAATAATTATCTAAGTTTTTATTTTACATCTAATTTGATTTTATAAGTTATTAATTATCAAATTTATCATTAACTTCTAACGTACCATTGTTAATGTGCTTTATATGCCATTGTAATCTTTCAAATGAAAATTTATCAAGAGTCCCTTGGCCCGTTAACAAGCCTACTAAAATACAAGTATATATATTTATTCTCAACTTGTTCTTCCATGATATACCGAATAGCATCTTTTCTTATCATTACATAAATGGATATAATAAGTATTTACTGGAAAAGTCAGTGTCCCTGGTCATAATTGACCCGTGAAAATCGCATTTCGGAAGTAACATTAAGTATTTATCGTTTAGAATTTCATATGATGATGCAGCTGTCCGGCAAAATGTGGTCAAAATGTCTGGCTGTTGCAGTTAAGTATATAGTCATAGTTTTTAGTTGGAAAGCTCTTTTTATGATGAAGAGATTTCTTATAAAATAATTTCAGAATCCATCAACTTTTTTCCCCACAATGGCTATATGTAATAAACAAACAAAAATCAAAAAAAATAAAAATTGCAACTATGGAAGAAAAAACTAATGATCTTATGGTGAGTATGGGTTTGATGTTTGCCTATTTGGAAAGGTATAACTATTATGACCAATTACTTAAAAATGAAGGGAATGATAAATATATCATTTCTGTCGTTTATTCAAGAAAAAAGGAAGAGAATGTTGATGTGTTCAAGGTATCAGAGATACAAAATCCCGGGTTAAAGGAAAGGACATATCTATTAGATCAAGGATACCCAGTGGTATACAATTGTGACAAAGGTGAATATGTTTACTCATATCTATCAGAAGTAAAGGAATTTACTGAAAGTGTCGGGGAGTCAGTGAGGGAACAATTAAAAGACAGTTGAAATTAAACAGCAGGACTGGGGAGAACAGGCAAGATAAATAGAGAGTATATCTTGGAAGTAAAAATGAAACACCATGTCAAGGTGGTTTTTTAAATTGTTGGTAGGGGCACTTCCTACTTTAATATGTCCCGCTGACCTACTATGATAAACAACTAATCGTGATTTTGTGATTCCATATGTGTTTAATATCGAGCTATTTAACATATTAATGGACCGATTTTGAGTATCTTTGTCCGATATTTTAAAGATACTTAAAATGAACAGATCTTCAGATTACATCAATTTTGATACTGCACTGCGGAAGGGAAACGAACTTCTGAAAGGTGAAAAGAATCCCATTATTGGGTTCTATATCATCCTTTCAATAAATTTGGGTTTACGTGTAAGTGATGTATTGCGGTTAAAGCATTCTGATTTAAATGGTAAGAAAGAAAACGATGTCCTGACTTTAATAGAGAAAAAGACTGGCAAATCTCGGCATCTGACTCTTAATAAGCATATCGAAAAGTCCTATAGCTATCTTGTTGAACGGCTTAAGGAAAAGAATAATTATGATGAAAATGGATATATTTTTACATCTCCAAATAGAAAGGTCTACTCTACCCGTTCTCTGAATAGGATACTCCAAAGAGTATTTAGCAACCCTCATCTTAATTTGTCAACCCATAGCCTGCGTAAATCATTTGGAAGGAGAGTTTATGAAAATAACCAGCAGTCTGATCATAGTCTGGTCCTTCTAAGTGAGATTTTTTGTCATTCAAGTGTCTCGGTTACAAGAAAATATTTGGGCTTACGAGCTGAAGAAATTGGCAATATTTATATGTCACTTTAAAATTTGCTTCAAGTCATGGATAACAGTAATTGAAAAAGAATAATTCAAAAGAGGTTCAATCTATTTTGGTTATATGTTTTAGTTCTTTGGTTCTTGAAAGAAATTCTTTTTTTGTACCTATTACATTATATTTTTTGTAGTCAAATTCTCCTTCATTCAGTTTTATTATACTTTCGCTTCTTCTACTTATTAAATAGATTAATGGTACTTCTGATGATTTTAATCTTATACTAATCATAAAAGTTTGGTTAGGGAAGTAGTCACCCTTTTTATTAGGGAAAGTAAAATTATGTACTGGGTAAATTATTACCTCTTTAATTATTTTTAATACATACTCCTTCATCAGCACACTATCATTCTTAATATGTATAATCTCATTAGTAAGGTTATTTTGTCTTTCTTGAAGTTCAAGTGTATTCTGATAAGAATTATTTAAGGTAGTAATAAGTCTATTTAGTTTTTCCCTATCCTTGAATAGTTCAGATAGTTTTTCTTCATATACTTCCTTGCTTATACCCTTCATTAACAAATTAACTAAGTACTTCTCGTTATCATTAGTGAGTTTTAATTCTTCCTTTGCTTTAGCTAAATGAATTTCAAGTATTTTAAGCTTATTGGTTATTTCGGTACTATCAAAAGAATTTCTAATATGTTTTATAAGTTCATCCGTCCTTCTTACACAATACCAAACAGCATCAGTTAATTTGTTAATACCTATACCACCGTTCTCACAGTCTATCTTAGTATATCTACTTGTGTTTTTAATTTTAGTGGCACACACAAACGCTTTTTGTTTTGCTGTATTGACTGTATAGTAAATATTACCACAAACACCACATATTTTGGTTACGTCACTTAAAATATAATGGTGTAAAGTTCTTCTACCTTTCTTTGCCCTTCTTTCTTTCCACATCATCTGGCAAGTATCATATACATCCTTCTCTATAATAATAGGAGATGAAATGGTTACACCTTTATATTCTCTTTCCCCTTTATAAAGAGGATTATTCAGTATATTCTTTATTTGACTATCTGACCATCTAACATCATCACTATTTTTCACATACTTTTTAATCTTCATATTCCTATTAGTATAGATCTTGTTGTATCTTGTTTTCACACCATTCTCATTTAGGTAAGTAGATATATACCTTATTCCTTCACCTGAAATATACATTTCAAAAATCTTTTTTACCCACTTACCTTCTTGTAAATGGCAAATAACAATGTCGGTATTTTGGCAAATAGTAATGTCGGTATTTTAGCAATTAGCGATGTAGGTTTTTTAGCAAATAAGAATGTAGGTTTTTAAAATCCTTCCCTTTTCCCTTGAAACATTTTTGTGAAAAGTAAATCAATACTTATCAGGATTGATTTACTGGTTTGTCAGGATAATTGCTGCAATTGGTTTATTTTAAATTCTATAAACTAACTAACAGCAATTATCTCATGAGAAAATTAATGCAAAAGTTGATTATGTATTTTGAAGTACACAAATTAAAAAGAGAAGGTTTGAAAACTGCTCAGATAAGCAGACACCTTGTTTTGGACTTTAGAACCGTTAAAAAATATCTTGCAATGAGCGAACAGGAGTACGAGGATTTTCTGGAGGTTCAATACACCCGGCATAAAATACTGGCCCCTTATGAAGATTTTGTGAAGGGCAGGTTGGAAGGCTGCCAGGACGCTTCGGCGGCTCAGGTACATGACTGGCTCAAGGAACACTTTAAAGATTTTACCAATGTAAACGCCAAGACAGTCTTCAACTTTGTACTTTATGTCCGGAATAAACATGGTATACCAAAGCCTTTCAATCACAGAGATTATACACAGACAGACGAGTTGTCGTATGGGAAACAGGCACAGGTAGATTTTGGTGAGTATAACATGACAACCGAAGAAGGTAAACGCAAGAAAATCTATTTTTTATGTATGGTACTATCCCGCTCAAGGTATAAGTATGTATGGTTCTCAGAAAGCCCCTTCACAACACTTTCTGCCATAGCCGCTCATGACAGAGCTTTTTGGTTCATGGAGGGGATTACCCTGGAAATCGTTTATGATCAGGATACATTGCTTCTTGTTGATGAAAATAAAGGAGATTTAATATTAACCGAAGCCTTCCGCAAATATGCCGATTACAGGGGATTTAATTTATATTTTTGCCGGAAATCAGATCCTGAGAGTAAAGGTAAAATAGAGAACGTTGTAAAGTATGTCAAATACAATTTTCTGCGTGGCAGAACCTTTGTTAATATAGATACACTGAACGGGCAGTGCATGGCCTGGCTCAGCCGCACAGCCAATGCAAAAGTTCATGCTTCCACACATAAGATACCTTATCAGGAATGGCTCATTGAGAAAGCCTCTTTAAGGCCTGTTACAGACTCTTTCAAACCGGAATCTGTGTTACGGAGTTATAATGTAAGGAAAGACAATACAATCTCTTTTAAGTCCAACTTTTACCGGGTCCCTGTGGGGACATACAAACCACCGTGTACCACTGTTTGGACTGAAGTAACTGACGATGAACGGCTGATCATTTATGATGCCGGTAACAACAAAATTGCGTCGCACAAGCTTTACACGGGGAAAGGGAAAATAATAGGTGGAAACAATTATAAAAGAGACTTCTCTTCAGGCATTGATCAATTAATAGAAGAGTTGTCCTGCCGTTTCAATAATCCTGATCAGATAAGAGAATATCTTCTGCAGATACGTCATGATAAGCCTCGGTACATAAGGGATCAGCTTCAGCACATTAAAAAGCTTACCAATATCTATGACATGCAGGTAATGAGCCAGGCATTGGTTTTTTGTATCGAGAACAGAATTTACCGGGCAACGGATCTGGAAAGTGTGGTAAAAAAGATTCATTCCCGGCAGAACCAGGAAACTACCATTAATCCACCTATTTTTATTGATACTATAAATCGGACAGCCCATAAGATCATACCTAATAAAAGTGACATATCAGATTATCAATCATTAATGAACTAAGCCTATGGAAACAAAAACACAAACTCTCAAGGAATA
Organism: uncultured Bacteroidales bacterium; assembly: GCA_963789985.1. Classification (GTDB taxonomy): domain Bacteria; phylum Bacteroidota; class Bacteroidia; order Bacteroidales; family VadinHA17; genus LD21. The sequence goes on from CAWBNA010000011.1 coordinate 208,481, forward strand.
TGCAAGCCAACTCAGGTTAAGCGCAATACAGGACCAGGCAGAAGAACTGATCCGAACCGCATCGGAAGAAAAATGCAGCTATCTGGATTTTTCATTAAGACTCCTGGAAACCGAACTCGGCCAGAGACGCCAACGTGACCTGGAACGAAGGAATAAAGGAGCAAAACTGCCAGTCAATCATGACCTGGATCACTACGATTACTCGTTTATAAATGGTGTCAGCAAACAACAATTAAACCAGTTGAAAGAATGCCAGTGGTTGGAGCAAAATTTTAACATCGTATTGATGGGACCTTCCGGAACCGGAAAAACATTTATTGCATCCGGCCTTTGTAATGAGGCCCTGAAAAAAGGTTATAAAGCTTACTTCCGGTCAATGGAACAAATCAATGAAACCCTTATTATGAAAGATATCACCAGATCAGCCCTTATTGAGTACAATAAGCTTCTCAAAGCTCATCTGCTCGTCATTGATGATATTATGATGTTTGCCCTGGAAAAGAAACAAGCAGTACAGCTTTTTAATTTTATCAATCATCTGCATGAGCGGGCTTCCTTTATTGTGACTACAAATAAAAGTCCTGAAGACTGGGTTAAAATGCTTGATGATGAAGTTATTGCAACAGCCTTACTGGACAGAATACTGTATAGATGTGAGGTAGTAAGGTTATCCGGGAAAAGTTATCGATTACAAAACCGGAAAACCATTTTTAATTGAGCCTTTGTTCTTTGAATTTTTTATATATGTTTGAAGTTGGAAAAGGGACATTCTTAATTGCTATTTTTCCTACATCCTTATTTGCCAATTTTCCTACATTGTAGATTGCCGCTTACACTTCTTCTTCATCTATTTCTAACATTTTATTTTTCTTGTGATAACCATATGGTAGAATAATACCACAGTTCCAGTAACCCCTTTCAATAGCATTGTAATTTTTACCATTTGTCGTTCTTTCTATAATACTGCTATGTTCAAACTCACTAAAAACAGCAAGAAGTGAAACTAGTAATGTCCCAGTCATTGATTGTTTCCCTTTTTCGTCAAATGTTACTATTCCGTCTTTTATGCAATGAAGATTAATCTTTCTTGACGTAAGTTCATTAAAAATATCTTGAACATTCTTTATTGTTCTTCCTAACCTTGTTAGTTCATATACTACTACATTATCAACCTTATTAGTTTCAATGAAAGAAAGTAATTCATTCATTTTTCCCCTTTCGTTGCCGGGCACCATTCCACTTATCTTTTCCACGAATGGTTCGTGTATCATATCAAAGTTGTGAGATATGCAGTAATGTTTAATACTGTTTAATTGAGCCTCGGTGGTCTGTTCCATAGTGCTTACTCTCGCATAGGATATTGCTGTCTGTTTCATATTAAGTTAGTTTATCCAGACAAATATATACCATATAAATGTTTTCTACAATTTCACCGGAGGAGGTATATGGTTTTACTTCTTCACCTCCCGACAAATATCCTGAAGCTGTCAGGGAAAGGCCCGTCCTGATTCCTGTGTTGATATTTGTGCCAAGTCCGGAAAGAGCACCAAAATCGCCAATAATTATTTTCCTTACAAGCCCTTTGCCGTTGTATGCCATGTAGGCCGAAAGGAAATCCGGAAGAGCCGGTTTCCCTGAAAATAATTTCTCACCGTTGTCTTTTTCAGAGGTAATACCTGCTGAAAATTTTCCATAAGTCAGGCTGTACCTTGAAAAAAGCTTCCAGGGAGGTCCGGGCGCGGAAGTGTCACTGACGGGAAATCTGGTTGAGAAATTGGAGAGCAAAATGCTTTTTACCCTGACGGTATCATTTTCAGGCTCAATGCCAGCCTTTAAAGTTATAAAAGGGATGAGCATTCCGGCCAGTTCCCTGTCAAATCCGGGAATTGCTGCGATCTCATAGATCGAATAAACCCTGCCGGATGAATGAATATATTCTGCCAGAGCTTTTATCTGGAAGTCGGTCAGGAAGAAAAGGCGGGAAAGTTCTGATTCATCAGCAGAGTTCAGGTTGACAGGTTTTTCAGAGAGCTCGTAGAGCCTTCCGGTGAGAAGTTCGCCGGCTTCGGGATCGGAACTTTCAGAGGCAAATTCTTCAGTAATTGAGCTGATTATTTCAGATAACTGGTCATCCTGAGCAAGCAGGTTGAAATCGATTGAGATCATAATCAAGATGGATAAAATATATTTCAAATTATTTTGCTTTTATAGCACCTTTATTCCACAGAGAAACACAGAGTCCCGATAACTATCGGGACACAGAGAAACACAGAGTTAAAAACCTTCAGAGGATAAATCGTTTAATACCATTCTTTAAAACGGTAACATTAAAATTTATCAGTAGCCCATATTTTTTGTTTGAAAATTTCAAATACGCCAAAACCTGTGCTTCGTGAACCGGATTAAATGCATCAACAACTTTCAGCTCAACAACAACTGTATCCTCAACCAACAGGTCTATCCGGTATCCGCAATCAAGTTTAATATTTTTGTAAATCATCGGGGTTTCGACCTGCCTTTTGAATTTTAAGCCTTTGTAATCCAGCTCAAAGGATAAACACTCTTCATAAGCTGACTCCAAAAGCCCTGGTCCAAGATTTTTATGTACCTCAATTGCACAACCTATGATTCCCCTGGTAATCTCATTTATTTCCATAAAAGTTTTTTTTATAATCTCTGTGTCGCTCTGTGTCTTCTTTGTGTCACTCTGTGTAACCTTTTAAAAATTCACTTAATTTTAAAAATTATCGACAGTGATGAAGTTATCCCGAGCCTGTCGTGGGTTGACACGCTGACATCGACCGTCACCGATTTAATCCCGTAACCGATCCCGAAACAGAATGCAGTGTTCCTGCTGCTGAAACCGCCTCTTAAGCACAGACTCTCCGTAACAGAGTATTCAAATCCGGTTCTGAGATCCGGATCCCTGCCGGTGCACATCTGTATCTCCGCAGATGCATAGAAGGATTTGCTCAGGTTAATTCCGGCTCCCACTCTTATTGCTGAAGGCAGATATGTTTTTCTTATTGACCCTGGCACCGGATTGAAGATCTGTATCCCTATCCTTGTTTTTTCAGAAGCTGAAATAATTACTCCTGCCTCGAAGGTGACAGCCCTTCTTTCCCGGTAATTGCCTGGTGTTTTTTCAAGGAAACAATCGATCTGTACCCCGGCTGATAAATTTTTAAAAAGATTCATGCCGCAGGCAATGCCGGCAGTGTGCCGTGTGAATTCCCTGTATCCGAAATTGCTGTAGAGCGCCCCGATTGTTGTTTTCCCGGAAGGAATGACAACGGCTATGGTCCTGGTTCCCAGCTCGCTTATGTTGAACCTGTTTTCATAGTTTATCCCTGCTGAAAATGATTTCTCAGATGAAAGGGATGCCTGGTTGCCGAATGATGACCAGAAGCCGGTCTTTGAAACGCATGAATATCCCATTCCTGCTTCAGCCGCTCCTGTACTGAGCATATAAGGATCACCTGCAAGAGCTGATGAAGAAAGAAAAATAAATAAAGCCGAAACAGGTATTTTGTGCAGCGAGTACAAACTGTTTCAAATTATATGCTCAAGGTACAACAAAAAATCCGATCCATAAATATGAACCGGAAGAATTATTTTTAACACCTCCCCCAGGGGCGAGGGGCCATCTTCCCCATCTCTCAGAGAGGCAGGGGACAAGTCACAGAGTTACAGAGTACCGGACCTAATTTGTTTTATAAGGAAATTTTACATTTTTGAGTTCCTCGTTGGCTTCGACGATCTTTTTCTTTAGACCTTCCTTGTACTTCACAACAGCCTTCATCACCTCTTCATTTCCGGAACCGATTATCTGTGCTGCAAGAATACCCGCATTCTGAGCAGCATTTACGCCCACAGTTGCAACTGGAATTCCCGGAGGCATCTGTAATATCGAAAAGATTGAATCGAGTCCCTCAAGAGAAGCTTTTATCGGAACTCCTATCACAGGTATTGGAGTCACGGCAGCGATGACCCCGGGAAGGTGTGCGGCCATGCCTGCGGCAGCAATAATTACCTTTAATCCGCGTGGGGCTGCATTCCTTGCAAATTTTTCCACCTCCTCCGGTGTACGGTGCGCCGACAAAGCGTTCATCTCAAAAGGTATCTTCAGATCATTCAGTATCTGGGCTGCTTTTTCCATCACAGGCAGATCCGAGGTGCTGCCCATAATAATGCTTACAAGTGGCTCCATACACAATATTTAAATTTAACTTCAGGCTGGGACAAAAATAAGTTATTAATTTCATATTTTCGCACCGGCTGGAATTCAAATCCGATAATATGGAAGAAATTCAGATTCTTGATAAAAAATTCAGGGAATTCATTACTGAACAGGAAATTCAGGGGAAGATCAGGGAGCTCGCTGCCAAAATAAATAATGACTTTAGAGGCAGGGAAGTTATCTTCATCGGAATCCTGAACGGAAGCTTTATGTTTGCCGCCGACCTGCTCAGGAGAACTGATATTAACGCAAGGATCTCCTTTATTAAGCTTGCTTCATATTCCGGAACAAATTCATCAGGTGAAGTCAGAACCCTTATTGGCTGCAATGATGACCTGAAGGATAAATCCGTAATAATTGTCGAAGACATTGTGGATACGGGCATCACTCTTGAATATTTAGTCAACGGGCTGGTCAAAAAGGGTGTGAAGGATATTAAAGTAACTGCCCTGTTGCTTAAGCCTGCGGCATATCAGAAGACCATACCTGTTGATTATCCCGGATTTGAGATTCCCGACAATTTTGTGGTTGGCTATGGACTTGATTATGAAGGATTTGGACGTAATCTCCCGTCAATTTATACATTAGTACATTAAATCAAAACTATTTTTCTATGGTTAATTTTCTGATTTTTGGTCCTCCCGGATCAGGCAAAGGGACACAGTCGGTCAAACTGGCTGAGAAATACAATCTTATGCATCTTTCAACAGGTGATATGCTGCGCGCGGAGATCGCCGCCGGAACGAATCTTGGCAAAAAAATGAGTGCTATAATGTCAAAGGGCGAGCTGGTACCCGATGAGGTGGTAATTGAAATGATCGCCGCTAAAATAGATGGTACGAAAAACCGTGCGGGATTCCTTTATGATGGATTTCCGCGGACAGTTGCCCAGACGATCGCACTTGAGAAAATGCTTAATGACAGGGGAATGAAAATTGATACTATGCTTGTCCTTGATGTCGACCATGACGAGCTTGTCAAACGACTTGTTCTCAGAGCAGATCAGTCAGGTCGCCCGGATGACAAGAATCCTGCGGTTATCGAAAACAGGATCGATGTCTACAAATCAAAGACTGAACCGATAATTGAACATTGCCGCAAGAAAGGTATATATAAGCCTGTCAACGGAGTGGGATCAATTGATGATATCTTTGAAAGGCTTAGTGGATTTATGAATGAATATCTGTAAAAGAATGGGAGAATAGGAGAATGGGAGAACAGGCGAATAATCTCCTCTTCCCCCCTTCTCCCGGTCCCCTTTTTCCCATAGTTGGCTGCCATTTTTATTCTAAATTATGTATATCAATTTTTAACAGTGCCCGGATCAAATTTTGTCGATTACGTTAAAATATACTGCCGCTCCGGCAAGGGCGGAGCCGGATCCGTTCATCTATTCAGGGCGAAATTCATCCCTAAGGGTGGTCCTGACGGAGGCGACGGCGGAAGAGGCGGACATATTATCCTGAGAGGCAACAGCCAGATGTGGACACTTCTTCATCTGAGATACCGGAGGCATATTTTTGCAGAGAACGGCGGCGCGGGAGGTTCACAACAGTCAACAGGGGCCGACGGGAAGGATGTTGTGATTGAAGTGCCTCTTGGAACAATCGCCAGAAAGGAATCAACGGGTGAGATCCTGTTTGAAATCACGGGTAATGGGGATGAAAAGATTCTCGCAAAAGGAGGAAGGGGCGGGCAAGGGAACACCCATTTCAAATCAGCGACAAACCAGACTCCAAGATATGCACAACCAGGCGAGCCGGGTGTTGAGGACACTTTCATCCTCGAGCTTAAAATACTGGCAGATGTAGGACTTGTGGGATTCCCGAATGCAGGAAAATCAACCCTCCTTTCCGTGGTGTCGGCTGCAAAGCCAAAAATAGCCGACTACCCTTTTACAACCCTGGTCCCTAACCTTGGCATTGTTCAGTACAGGGAAGATAAGTCATTTGTAATGGCTGATATTCCGGGAATTATCGAGGGAGCACACGAAGGGAAAGGCCTTGGAATACGATTTCTCAGGCATATTGAAAGAAATTCGATTCTTCTTTTTATAATACCTGCCGACAGCAAAAGCATTAAGGAAGAATACAATATACTGTTGGAAGAACTCAAAATGTATAATCCGGAATTGCTTGACAAAAAGCGAGTTCTGGCTATTTCCAAATCCGACTTGCTTGATGATGAACTGAAAAAAGAGATAAGAAATGAACTTCCGGAAATCTCACATGTCTTTATTTCATCTCTTACAGGTGAAGGCATCAATACGCTTAAGGATATGATCTGGAAGGCATTGAATAATTATTGACGAATATGCATGAACATTTACTCAGCTATCCGGAACAGCTTGATCAGCAACTTTTTCTGGTAATCAATTCGGCCAGTTCAACTTTCCTGGATAAAATAATGTATTTTTTCAGTATGATCCCGGTATGGATTCCTATGTATCTGGCCATACTGATATACCTTGGGTATAAGTATAAAAGGAAATTTTACATCATTGTACTGCTTGTTCTTATTGCCATAACACTTTCTGATCAGCTTTCGGATTTAGTCAAGAATTCAGTCGACCGGCTTCGTCCGTGCCAGGAACCTTCACTGCAGGGTCTTGTCCATATTGTAAACGGAATATGCGGCGGTAAGTACGGATTTGTTTCATCACACGCTGCAAACTCTTTCAATACGGCGCTTTTAAGCCTTTTACTGGTAAGGAAACGATGGTATTCCTTTCTGATAATTATCTGGGCTTCAGCTGTAAGCTACAGCAGGATCTACCTTGGGGTCCATTATCCTGCCGATGTTCTGTCAGGAGCAATAATGGGAATTCTGATCGGATACAGTATTTACAGATGTTACAGGGTAATTGATGAAAGGTATCTTCAACGGCGGAAATACTTCTCAGCCCATCTGCTTTCCGATCAAACCGGATAAAACTTATGCTCTGCATCATTGCCGGATCCACGGATCCTTTCTTTAACCTCGCGGCTGATGAGTACATGCTTAAAAACAGCCACGAAGATTACCTGATTCTCGGGATTAACGACAGGTGTGCCGTAATTGGCAAGCACCAGGTTGCTCACAGGGAGACTGAAACCAAATTCGTTTATGAAAACAATATCCCTGTTGCAAGAAGGATATCAGGAGGAGGAACTGTATTTCACGACAGGGGCAATCTGAATTTCTCTTTCATCCTTAACAGCGAAGAAGGCAAACAGGTCAATTTCAGGAAATACACAGAACCTGTTATTCGGTTTCTGGCATCACTCGGTGTCACTGCGGTGTTTGAAGGTAAGAATGACCTCAGGGTGGACGGATTTAAAATATCAGGTAACTCGGAACATGTTTACCACAGCAGGGTGCTGCATCACGGCACGCTCCTTTATGATGCTGACCTGGCTATGCTCGGTGATTCGGTCAGACGCGACGCAAGCAGATATCAGACAAAGGCGCCCGGTTCAAACCCATCGCCCGTATTGAATCTGAAGGTGGTATTAAAAGACCACTTAAAGGGTAATCCGGATATTTACGGCTTCAGATCAATGATGATGAAATGGTTTCTTGAAAATATTCCGGGTGCTGAGGTCGGAACGCTTACTGATGAAGCCATAGAAAATATTAAAAAGCTTTCAGTTACAAAGTACAGGTCATGGGAATGGAATTATGCCTACGGACCTGAATATTATTTTGTTAACAGGTTCATATTCAGGGATGAAAAGTGTTCATGCAGGCTCTTCGTAAAGGAAGGGATTATCGGGGAGTGCGAAATATCAGGGCCGGAAGAGCTGGTGGGTGCCGGGAAAAATATTCCGGGCAGCAGGCATATGGTTGATGATCTGAAGAAAATTTTTAAAGCCAGTGGACTTGCATCGGAATTTGATATTTTTAATCTGTTTTAAAATTGCCATAAAATTTTAAAAAGGATTGAATAAAGGACTTTATTAACCGCAAAGCTCGCAGGAGTCAGGACTGGCAGGTAAAAGGATGGCTTACGATGCTTCATACAGGATCATCCTTCAGAGGATGGGCTATTATGCTTATCAAAAGGGACTTATATACCGTCACCTCAACCAGGAAGGAGGCTGGAACAGCCACCTGAAGAACTGCAGGGATTTTATTCTGAAGGCTGTGGATTATTATAAGCCATCGGCAATAACGGTCCTTGGAAGCGGATGGCTTCTTGATCTTCCTTTGAAGGAGATGGCTGACCTTATAGGGCAGATAAACCTTGTCGACATAATTCATCCCCCGCAGGTAATAAACCAGGTTTCCGGCATGAAGAATGTAATATTCCGTGCAGAAGACGTATCGGGAGGACTGATATCAGAAGTCTGGAAGAAGGCCGGGCACCGGTTCTTTTTCAACAAGCTCCGTTCACTTGACGACATAGAGATCAGGGAATACCAGCCGGACCATGAAACAGGAATGGTCATCTCCCTGAACATACTTACCCAGCTTGAAGCATTGCCAATGAAGCTTCTGGCTAAGAAAGCTGCAGTCAATGATGAAAGCTTTCTGAATTTCAGGAAAGAGGTACAGCAGAAACATATATCATTCCTGAATAAACACGAGTCAGTCCTGATAACTGATATCTCGGAAGTAATAACTGAAAGTTCCGGAACCGTGAATGAAGTAAAATCAGTGCTGACAGCTCTTCCAACCGGAAAACAAGTGGCAGAATGGACCTGGAACTTTGATCTTAAAATGTCTGATTATTATAACAAAAGATCGGTTTTTAAGGTAACCGCAATCCTTCTTTAAACACAGGAAACGGATGGGATTTTATGAGAAAACATTTATTAACAGTCAAGAGTTTTGCATAACCATCAATTAATCAGATAAGTATTTCAGAAGGTTTCATTTAATGGCTTCGAGGTGCGGTTATAACTCAGGGCTTTTTGTTGAAAAATTGACTGATTATGCCTTCCCTAAATAATTATATTTGCGCAAAATTATGCAAATATGGCGGTTGTAGGGTATTCTGAAGAGCATATAAAAACGCTTGAATGGCGGGAGCATATCAGGTTGCGTCCTGGCATGTACATCGGCAAGCTTGGAGACGGATCGTCGCAGGACGACGGTATTTATGTCCTGCTGAAGGAGGTTATGGATAATTCCATCGATGAATACATGATGGGATTCGGCAAGAAGATCGATGTCGCAATAAATGGCAAGGAGGTAAGGGTTCGCGATTACGGCCGCGGCATACCTCTGGGGAAGGTCACTGAAGCAGTTTCGCGCATGAATACAGGTGCGAAGTATGATTCTAAAGCATTTAAGAAGTCTGTCGGACTTAACGGCGTGGGAGTCAAAGCCGTAAATGCGCTCTCAAGCAAATTCATAATCAGGTCAATACGCGACGGCCAGATAAAAATAAGCGAATTTGAGCATGGAGTTACAATAAAGGATTATCCGGTAAAGCCAACGGATGAAGAGAACGGTGTGGAAGTGATCTTCATGCCCGATGAAGGTCTGTTCGGCAATTATTATTACATATCGGAATACGTAGATTCTATGCTGAAAAACTACGTATATCTTAACTCCGGGCTTGTAATAAATTTCAACGGTAACAAGTTCTATTCAAAAAATGGCCTTGTAGACCTTCTCAATGAGAACATGAGCAAGGAGGGGCTATATCCGATCATTCACCTTAAGGGCGATGATATTGAGATAGCGATTACTCACGGGCTTCAGTACGGTGAGGATAATTACAGCTTTGTGAACGGCCAGAATACCACCCAGGGCGGCACTCACCTTATCGCATTCCGGGAAGCAATTGTAAAGACAATCCGTGATTTTTACAAGAAAGATTATGATCCTTCTGATATCAGGTCATCAATTATTGCTGCCATCAGTATTAAAGTTGAGGAACCGATCTTTGAATCACAGACAAAAACAAAGCTGGGATCGAAGGATATGGGGCCGGAAGGGCCTTCGGTCAGGAATTTCATCATGGAATTCATTAAAAAACAACTCGACGATTATCTTCATATAAATTCAGAAACCGCCAGGATCCTTCTGAAAAAGATCCAGGATTCCGAAAAGGAGCGGAAGGCAATATCTTCAATCCAGAAACTGGCACGCGACAGAGCCAAAAAAGTGAGCCTGCATAACAAGAAGCTTCGCGACTGCCGTATTCATTACAATACGAACGATGCAAGAAAGCTCGATTCGACGATTTTCATAACAGAAGGTGATTCGGCCAGCGGTTCAATAACAAAATCACGCGACGTCGAAACCCAGGCTGTCTTCAGCCTGAGAGGAAAACCTCTCAACTCATTCGGACTTACAAAAAAGATAGTCTATGAGAATGAAGAATTCAACCTTCTTCAGGCAGCATTGAATGTTGAGGATGGTATTGACGACCTCAGGTACAACAATGTGGTGATTGCAACAGATGCAGATGTTGACGGGATGCATATAAGGCTTCTTCTTCTCACATTCTTCCTTCAGTTTTTTCCCGACCTCGTAAGGAAAGGCCATGTTTATATACTTCAAACCCCTCTTTTCAGGATAAGGAACAAGAAGGATACTAAGTATTGCTATACGCCTGAAGAGAAGACAAAAGCAATTTCAGCGCTCGGCCCTAATCCGGAAATAACACGGTTTAAAGGTCTTGGCGAGATATCACCCGATGAGTTTAAATATTTTATTGGCAAGGATATGAGGCTCGAGCCAGTAAGGATGAAGAAGAATGATGCCGTGAACGGATATCTGGAATTTTATATGGGTAAGAATACACCTGACCGTCAGGATTTTATAATTGAAAACCTGAGAGTGGAGGAGGATCTTGTTGAAGAAGAAAAATAACCGGCTTTAAGAGAAGGCATCAGGAAATATGGAAGATCAGGATTTTGAACTTGAAAGACCTGCAGGAAAGGATGAATTGCCTCAGGGGCCTGCAGCACTTCATTCTGTTACGGCTCTGTCGGGCATGTACCAGGACTGGTTTCTCGATTATGCCTCTTATGTTATTCTTGAAAGGGCTGTTCCACACCTTTATGACGGGCTGAAGCCGGTGCAGAGAAGGATACTACATTCCATGAAAAGAATGGACGACGGCCGTTTCAACAAAGTAGCCAATATAATCGGACATACAATGCAGTTCCATCCCCATGGCGATGCATCAATAGGCGATGCCCTTGTGCAGCTTGGACAGAAGGACCTGCTTATCGACACCCAGGGAAACTGGGGCAACATCCTGACGGGCGACGGAGCTGCAGCCGCAAGATATATAGAAGCCAGGCTTTCCAAATTTGCACTCGAGGTTGTATTCAATCCAAAGACTACGGAATGGAAACTTTCCTACGATGGCAGAAACAAGGAACCGGTCACGCTTCCTGTCAAATTTCCCTTGCTTCTGGCTTTGGGAGGTGAAGGTATCGCCGTCGGACTTGCATCCAAGATACTTCCTCATAATTTCAATGAAATAATAGATGCATCGATAGATTACCTGCAGGGCAGAGAGTTTGTTCTCTATCCCGATTTTCCTACGGGAGGGATGATTGATGTCTCAAAATACAATGACGGTCAGAGGGGAGGGGCTGTCAAAGTGAGGGCAAAGGTTGAAAAGGTTGATAAGAAAGAACTTGTAATCACCGAGATACCATTTGGAAAAACCACCTCCTCCCTGATAGAATCGATAATAAGGGCAAACGAAAAAGGTAAGATAAAGATAAAAAAGATCGACGATAACACGTCGTCAAATGTCGAAATAGTCATTCAGCTCATGCCCGGCGTATCTCCCGACAAGACTATTGACGCCCTTTATGCCCTTACCGACTGTGAATGTTCAATTTCCCCGAACACTTGCGTTATAACCGGCAGCAAGCCTGCATTTTTAGGAGTGAGCGATATATTGCGATACTCAACTGACAATACCGTTAAACTGCTGACCTCTGAACTTGAGATACGCCTTGGAGAACTTCAGGAGGAATGGCAGATGTCATCGCTTGAAAAAATATTCATAGAAGAGAAGATATACAGGAACATCGAGGAATGCGAGACGTGGGAATCGGTCATCAAAACAATTTACGACGGCCTCAAACCATTCAGAAAAAGGCTGATGAGGGATGTCACAAGGGAAGATATTATCCAGCTTACCGAGATCAAAATCAAAAGGATCTCAAAGTATGATGCGAAGAAGGCCGATGAGCATATTAAAGGGATTGAAGCTGAACTTGAAGAAGTTAAAAATCATCTTCACAATATTATTCCATATGCTATCAACTATTTCAGACAGATTAAGAGGAAGTACGGAAAGGGCAGGGAAAGGAAAACAGAGATCCGGAGTTTTGATACCATACTGGCTGCAAAGGTGGTTGCAAATAATGCCAAGCTCTATATCAACTATAAGGAAGGATTCATCGGGACAGGGCTGAAGAAGGACGAATTTGTATGTGATTGTTCCGACATTGATGACATTATAGTCATCAGGAAAGACGGGGGCTATCTTATAACAAAAGTCTCAGAAAAAGTCTTCGTTGGCAGTGATATTATCTATGCTCAGGTTTTTCTTAAGAACGATGAACGGACTATATACAACATTGTTTACCAGGACGGCAAGGATGGTCCGCTTCTTGTGAAGCGCTGTGCAATAAGCGGCCTTACGCGCGACAAGGAGTACAATCTGACAAAGGGATCTCCCGGGTCAAAAATTGTTTATTTCAGCGCCAATCCTAATGGTGAGGCTGAAGTTATAAAAGTATATCATAAACCGAAAGCAAGGTTAAAAAAGCTTGTCTTTGAATTTGACTTCGGGCAGCTCGCCATCAAGGGGAAATCATCGATGGGGAATATCCTTACAAAAAATGCCATTCATAAGATTACCTTGAAAGAAAAGGGATTATCAACCCTTGGAGGCAGAAAAATTTGGTTTGATGATGCGGTGTTCAGGCTGAATGTTGATGGCAGGGGAGTGTTCCTGGGGGAATTCAGTGCTGACGATAAGATCCTCGTAATAACGAAAAACGGATATTTCAGGACAACCGGGTTCGATCTTTCAAACCATTTTGAGGATAATATACTGATAATTGAAAAATTTCGCACAGGGAAAGTATATTCTGTAATCTATTGGGATGCCGAGCAGAAATTCTATTATGTCAAACGTTTCCTGACGGAGGAGTCTGAGAAGCCTTTATGTTTCATCAATGAAGATCCGGAATCGAAGCTGATAAGCATCACCGAAGTGGAGTATCCGCGGTTCGAGATAGAATTCGGAGGGAAGCAAAAAGGGCGCGACAATGAGATAATTGAAGTTGCCGAATTTATTGGGGTGAAAAGTTACAAGGCAAAAGGCAAACGGCTGACGAGCTTTACAGTTGACAACATTCACGAAATTGAACCTGTTTTTAAAAAAGAGACTCCTTCCTTAAACGAGGAAGATGATGAAGAAGAAAACGAAGAACTAAATCATACTGATATAAAGACTGATCCATCACAAATGGAGCTTGAGTTGTAATGGACAATCCGGGTAGAAAAATATTTCTTATCGGTTTCATGGGCAGCGGAAAATCAACTGTCGGGAAAAAGCTTGCTTCCGTTCTGGGTTGGTCATTCATTGATCTTGATGAAGAGATCGAAAAAAAGGAAGGTCTGAAAATCGCAACTATCTTTTCCGAAAAGGGAGAAACATTTTTCAGGAATGCCGAGTCGGAAATGCTCAGGAGTGTTGCGGTCAGGCAGAATATTGTGATTTCAACGGGCGGAGGAACCCCTTGCCTGGGCGATAATATGGATTTCATGTTAAAAAATGGGATTACTGTCTATCTAAAACTAAGGCCGGGGCAGCTTCACAAAAGGCTTAAAAGGGCATCGGCCGAAAGGCCTTTGCTTAAAAGCATTTCCGGAGACAATTTGTACGGCTATATAGCAGGCAAGCTTGCAGAACGCGAAAAATGGTACAATAGGGCTGCCATTGTTTTTGAAAAATATGGCAGTGATATTTCTGAATTATTACTGTTGGTTAAGAACCGCATTAAGGAGTAGGGTTTGATTTAAATTCTTAAATTAGAATGTCCATTTAAATTACCAGGCTTATGAGAAACAGGCCGTTTATTCTCCGGGTTCAAAAACCAGAGTTCAATTTTGAATCAATGGAACCGGAGAATCTGAAAAATAAATTTTCGGGAAAAACACTCTTCAGATCAAATATCTACCATCTTGTGACCGGTGATTTGACGATCCTCGACACTATTGACAACAAGTGGTTTTTCGGGGAACTTTTTGAATATTCCGGCACTACCTGCGATCCGAATGTATTGCCGGCGCTGAATAAGATTGCCACAACTGGCAGGTTCGACGAGAGTCTGAAACAGCATGCCTCTGAAATAGCTGAAAATATTGAAGATCAGGGTACAAATAATAAAATCAGGGGTAAATCCAAATCTTTACTGAGAGAGGATGAAAAAGCTGAAAATGCAAGAAAAATGCTTGCCGGCATCAGGTCACCTCAGACAACCGAGGTGCTGAGGCTGCTGAGGGAAAAATCGCCAGAACTTAAAAGGCTTGCAATCTGGCTCATAGGTAAGTTCAGAATGACCGACCTGTCGCAGGAAACATGTGAATGTCTTGGAATTCCCGACATTGAGTCTGATGCCCTGGCGGTTCTTCAGACACTTGGGGAGGATGCCGTAAAAGAATTAAAAACATACTACCTGAAATCCTCAGGGAACACCGGAATATGCAAAGCCATAATTCGCTTTTTCGGGAAGACCTGTCCGAAAGAGAGTCAGTCATTCCTTTTTGAAAGGCTATGGTCGACTTCGAGGCAGATCAGGGAATTGACTCTAAAGTCGCTTCTGGTTTGCGGTTTTGAGGCTAACGATGACGAGAAGGAACGTCTCCGGAAGCTTATTTACGATTCTTTCGGCCTTATTGCATGGATTATTCCAGGGAAGGTTTGCCTGGCCGGTCATAATGATCAGCCTCTTCTTCAGGAGCTGAACAAGGAATATGATCGCTGGAGGAGCTTTACAATGGATCTTCTGGCACTCACTTACGGGAACACCATTCCTCCTGTTTCAGGCAAATTATATGAGGACAAAAAGGATGATATTTATAGCCATATTCCTAAGCTTGCTGAAATAATATTCGGGAACCAGTATGGACCGGAGCAGAAGGAAATATCTGCGCAGGGGAATGATAGGAAAAGACTAAAGAAGCTGCAGCCTTATTTCCCCGTGATTGTACCCGGGTACAGAGACCTGCTGGAAGATCTGATCAACCATGATTACAACGTTATAAGCGTCTGGACCAAAGCATGTGCAATACGGAGCATCAATGAGATCGATAATGAAAACATGGGAGAATCAATTGTAGCTTTGCTTTTCAGCCCTGAAGGAATACTCAGGGAAGAATCTGCAAGACTTATCTCCCGTACTGGAACAGAATTTTACAGGATATCTGCTGACCGTATTCAGGAGCCTGTCAGAAAAAAACTTGACAGAATAATATCAGGAACAGCCGACAACAGAGAACTTATTTATGATAAGGTTTGCTTCCTTTCTTCCTGTTTTTCGCTCATTAAGGAAGATGAGCTGATATTCCTTGCGGAAAGAATGCTTTTTCTCAGTAATACCCCTCTCGGACTCAGCCTTCCCCAGTACAGTTCATTGATCTGGATATTCAGGAATGATAAATCAAAACCTGATGTTATTGTAATTCAGGATAATGATGATCAGTCATGGGACAGGAAAAACATGCTGAATGCCTGTTCATACTGTTATATATTGCCATTGAATTCAGTTGAAGAATTTGATTTCCAGTTTTCTGAGGATTCTCGCATTATTTTTAAATACATCGATGATAATGAAGGATAATCTTTAATCATATGGCTCCAGAATATACCAAAGACGTTAAATTCAACCCTTTTCCCGGGTTGAGGCCATTCAGGCCCGGAGAGAATGAGTATTTTTTCGGGCGCGAACACGAAAGCAAAGACATTACCGCCAAACTGCTTGTGAACAGATTTGTTGCGGTCATAGGAGCCTCAGGAAGCGGTAAGTCATCACTTATCCAATGCGGCTTTTTGCCGGAGCTGAGAAAGTCATCTGCCGAAAATAATTATTTTTGGACATTTCTTACCATAAGACCAGGAAATGATCCGTTCGGAAGCCTGAGCGATGCAATTATTGAAAGCGAGCTGAATACCGGGCAGAAGAAATTTGAAAAGGACGAAATACTTAAGGCATTAAAAGAAGATCAGAATGGTTTAACGAAGCTACTTGAACGATTTGCATTAAGGCCCGATCACAAAGTACTTTTAATAATTGACCAGTTTGAAGAGCTTTTCAGATATGGATCGCCCGAAACAGGAATAGGGGCAGTGGAAACGAGCGGCGAATTTATAAACCTTCTTTCACAGGCAATAAATCCGGTAAATCCAAACTTTTATGAAATAATAGCACTAAGATCAGATATGATCTCAGAATGCGCCCATTACAAGAACTTTACAGACCTGATCAATAATTGCAACTTTCTGGTTCCCAGAATGACAGTGGAAAGCATAAGTGATGCCATTGAAGGTCCGCTGAAACGGGCCGGGGTTAAAATCGACCGGGTGCTTCTTGAACGGCTTGCAAGGGAATGCAGCAGCCGGGCTGACCAGCTTCCCGTGCTGCAGCATGCAATGATGCGCATGTGGGAAGGATGGGAAAAACTTGATGAACCTGAAAAGCCTCTTGATTTTTCGGATTATGCTTCTGCAGGCGAAATAGAAGACGTAATTTCAAGAGATGCCGATGCAGTATATCTGAAGCTAAATCCTGTTTCGAAAAGAATATGTGAAAAGCTTTTTAAAATAATAACCGGGAAAGGTTCTGACAATAAAGGTATACGCTACCCGTCAAACATAACAACAATATTGGCTGCCATCGGATGCACTAAGGATGAACTGACAGATGTGATAGACAATTTCAGGGATCCGGGACTGGCACTCCTTACTCCTGACTATAAGGTGAAACTTGAGGATGATACAATTATTGACTTATCCCACGAAAGCCTTATACATTTATGGGACCTTCTCAGAAAATGGGTAGATGAAGAGGCTGCTTCGGTCGAAATGTATCTGAACCTTTCAGAAGCCTCAGCTATGTACCAGCAGGGAAAAGCAGGACTACTGAAACAGCCCGAACTGCAGCTTGCAATAAACTGGAGGGAGCTGAACAAGCCGTCATTGTGGTGGGCACAAAAATATAATCCTGCATTTGAAAGGGCCATGGTTTATCTCAGAACAAGCGAAAAGGAATTCCAGGAATCTGAAGAGAGAAAATCGAGGCAAAACAAATGGAGGCTGAGAAGGATCAGAATAATAAGCTCCATTCTGGGGGTATTTGTTGTTTTAACAGGATTGTCCATGATAGTGGCAATGATTTCAAAAGTGGCGTCCGACAACAGGAGAAGGGATGCAGTTAAGCAGAGGAATGAAATAATTGCCGAGAAGGAAGCGACCGAGAAATTTGCATCAATTGCAGTGCAAAAATCTGTTAAATCTGATTCATCTGCTGCAGAGGCAGAAAGGAGAGAAAAGGAGGAAAAACTCCTGAGAGAAATCGCTGAGAATCAGGCTCAGAAGAATGCCCTTGAAGCAAGGAATATCAGTTACATGGCTGATTTGAATGTAAAAGCCGCTATGGAAAAGAGCATCGAAACCCAGAGACTAAGAATGATATCGATAGCAAAATCCATGTCGCTGAGATCCCTCCAGATGGAGGAACAAGCTGATCTGCAAGCTCTTCTTGCCTATCAGGCTTATGTGTTCAACAAGGCTAACAAGGGATCTGCAAATGATGCAGACATATATAGCGGCCTGTATAATCTGGCAAAAATAAAAGGCAGCGATAATTACAGATCATTTACCGGAGGTCATGACGGACAGATAAAAAGCATCGCTTTTATGCCCGGTAAAAAAGTTTTCTTTACATCAGGCCTTGACGGAAAGGTTATTAAATGGGACATGGACAGCAAGGACAATATTTATCAGGTAATTTATTCAAATTCCGAGATAATTGACGTCCTGTCAGTCAGCCCGAAAGCCGATTGGCTGGCCTGTGGTGAGGAAAATTCAGCGATCAGGATGATTCCGGTTGATGGTCATGATTCAGGTTATGAGCTTAAGGGCCATACAGGAAAGATCAGGTCACTGATATTTTCATTCGACGGGAAATACCTTTATTCGGCAGCCCTCGACGGAAAAGTTCTGAAATGGGACCTTGCAGCAAAAACTTCCACCGAAATCGGAACCGGGAACATGGTAATAACATCAATTGATATCTCTTCAAACGATAAGTATTTTGCCGGGGTAAGCAATGAAGGCAAAATGATGGTCTGGAATTCCGGAAATGATTCCGGGAAACTGACTATCAGCTCTGACGGAAAAGCAATAAGGAGCATCAGGTTCAACCCCGATGGACAGCGGATTGCTGTAGGATATGATGACGGAATGATAGAATTATGGAATATTGCGGAAAGGAAGAAAATATCTGAATTCAGGGCCCATTCAGGATATGTCAGTGAGATCAGATTTAACGGTGATATGATGCAGATGGCCTCTTCCGGAAATGATGGAACGCTCAAACTATGGGATTTGAATGATCTTAAAGCAGTTCCTGTAACCTTTACCGATAATGGGGGTCTTCTCATCACATTTGAATTCAGCCCTGACGGACAGATAATATTATCCGGAAACATTACAGGCAAACCAATGATAGTAAGCCGCCCTTCCTATGCAGATAGTTTTGCAGCCGACGGTTGCAAATATGTCACCAGAAATTTTACCCGTGATGAATGGATGGCGTACATTGGCAGAGATATACCTTACGATTCAACATGCCCGGGAGCTGACCTGAAAATCAGGATAAGGGAAATAAAATAATTACTCAGACCGTAATCGCTTTTTTCGCCCCCTCCCAGGGGGAGCGGAGGAAGGAAAGCCCCCTCTTTCCCGATAACTAACGGGATAGAGCCAAAATCAAAGGGAATGTTTTTCAATGGGTCTTTTCTGTCAAAGTACCATCTTACATCCTTTGGTTTCCTGAAATTGATTATTTTTGTCGCCTGAAAATCATAATTTCTGAACAAGGATGCTGAATTAATGTTTAAAGATCAGAAAAATCAGTTATAAAATATGAAAAACAAAAAAGCTTTCCTGATGATACTCGACGGTTGGGGAATCGGCGACGGATCAGTAGCTGATGTCATAAGTCAGGTTCCAACTCCCAATCTTACATATTTTAAAAGCAGATACCCAAACGCGAAGCTCCAGGCCTCAGGTGAATATGTTGGCCTGCCTGATGGCCAGATGGGTAACTCGGAAGTCGGTCACCTTAATATAGGTTCCGGAAGGATCATTTATCAGGACCTTGTTAAAATAAACAAGGAATGCAGAACCGGGGAGATCAAAAAGAACAAGGTTCTTACAGATGCATTTTCCTATGCACGCGACAATAAAAAACAGGTTCATTTCTTCGGACTTCTGTCCGACGGAGGTGTACATTCCCTTGACAAACATCTTTATGCTCTTTGCGACATGACGATGGATTACGGCATTCAGAAAGTCTTCATTCATGGCTTCGGAGACGGACGTGACACTGATCCCCGCAGCGGAACGGGATTTATGAGAAACCTTCTTAACCATCTTAAAAACTCAAACGGGAAAGTTGCATCTTTTGTCGGAAGGTACTATGCGATGGACAGGGACAAGAGATGGGAACGGATAAAAGAAGCTTATGACCTGATTGTAAAGGGTATAGGAACGCCTGCCACTGATATTGTTGACGCAATGCAAAAATCGTATGATGCCGGGGTTACTGATGAATTCATGAAGCCTATAGTCGTTGTTGATGATAAAGGCGAACCTGTTGGTAAGCTTCAGGAGGGTGATGTGGTTGTATTTTTCAACTTCAGGAACGACAGGGCAAAAGAGCTTACGATTGTGCTGACACAAAAAGATATGCCGGAATCCGGAATGAAAACCATTCCTCTTTATTATTGCACGATGACTCCCTATGATGACACTTTTAAAGGGCTGCATATCATTTATCCCAGGGAGAATGCCGATATGACACTGGGTGAAGTGCTGGCCGACGCCGGAAAAACCCAGCTCAGGATTGCGGAAACTGAAAAGTATGCCCATGTCACATTCTTCTTTTCCGGCGGCCGGGAGGAAGTCTTTAAAAATGAGGACAGGATAATGATCCCGTCACCTAAAGTTGCCACTTATGATCTTCAGCCCGAAATGAGCGCCTACGCTGTCAAAGATGCTGTAATAAAGGCAATCAATTCTGAGAAGTACGATTTTATCTGTCTTAACTTTGCAAACGGAGATATGGTTGGTCATACAGGAGTTTATGAAGCTATAAAGAAAGCTGTAGCTGTTGTCGATGAATGTGCAGGGGCAGTTGCCAATGCTGCCAGGGCAAAAGGTTATGATGTTCTGATAATAGCTGACCATGGCAATGCCGACAAAGCTCTCAATGAAGACGGCACGCCAAACACTGCCCATTCACTGAATCCGGTTCCGATTATCCTTATAAGCGATGATTATAAATCGATAAAAGAAGGGGTTCTGGCAGATGTGGCCCCGACATTGCTAACAATAATGGGTATTCCGATACCAAAGGAGATGACGGGGAAGGTTTTGGTTTGAACCAATAAATTTCCAATGCTCCGGATCAATAATATCATTTTCAGTCTTGATATTCTCACAAGGAAATTCAAATGTGATATTTCGCAATGCCTTGGCTGTTGCTGCCGTTATGGCGATTCAGGAGCTCCGTTATCTGAAGATGAGGTGGAAATCCTTGATAAGATATGGCCCCGTGTAAAGCCTTACCTTAGAAGGGAAGGTATAAGCGCAATTGAAGATCAAGGCACGAGCACAATTGATTTTGAAAATGACAGGGTCACACCTCTTATAAATAATGAGGAATGTGCATATGCAATTCTGGAAGGAAATATCTTCATGTGCGGGATTGAAAAAGCATGGAGCGAAGAGAAAACAGCTTTTCAGAAGCCTGTTTCGTGTCACCTTTTCCCGGCAAGAATAAAGAAATATCATGATTTTACTGCCGTTAATTATCAGGAATTGTCAATTTGTTCTCCCGCGCGCAAATGTGGCTTTGCTGAAAATGTCCATGTTTATGAGTTTTTAAAACCTCCGTTTATCAGGGCTTTCGGAGAAGAAACCTATAATGATTTATGTAAAGCAGCCGGGGAACTCCGGGACAATCCCATGATGCTTCAGTCTTCAGGGAATAAATGACGGCATAAGCAGACCCGGTCCACAAGTCAGAACAATTCTGTTCCATTCCTTTCTGTCAGTTGAAAACAAAGGATTTTCCTTCTTAAAAGCTTAATTTTTAAATATTTACGCTTGCGAGAGTCAGAATTTTACAAAAAGACAATTTTTTTTGGTTTTGTCAAAAATTCTTCTAACCTTGGTATGATCTAAATTTTAACCTAAAACTGACTCTAATGAAGAAATTTTTACCGCTGATTGTTTTGTTTGTGTTATTGGCCTCTTCAGACCTTTTTGCGCAGACAAAAGTCATTACAGGTACAGTTACTTCTACCGTCAAGGAGGAGGGACCAATTCCTGGGGTTACAGTTCAAGTGAAAGGTACAACATTCGGTACTACTACTGACAGCAGGGGCAGATACTCGCTCAATGTTCCGCCGAATGCAACTACTCTTATTTTCACCTATGTAGGAATGAAAAGAGAGGAAGTTGAAATTGCTGGTCGTTCAGTTATTGATGTTGTTATGGAATCTGAGACGACAGGGCTTAAGGAAGTTGTCGTTACGGCGCTCGGCATAAAACGGGATGCAAAAGCGCTTGGCTATTCGGTGCAAAGTGTTGGTAATGAGCAGATCGCAAATTCCAATAATTCGGATGTCATTAATTCACTGGCAGGCAAGGTAGCAGGTGTTCATGTAACGCCATCTTCCGGTGCAGCCGGTGGCTCCACATTTATTGAAATCAGGGGATCCACCTCATTGACAGGAAATAACCAGCCATTGTTTGTTGTGGATGGTGTTCCGATAGAAACCCTAGGCGGTGAAGGCAGTGTTGCAGATGTTGCTTACTCTGACCGGGCAATTGACCTTAATCCGGATGATATTGAAACAATGACTGTGCTGAAAGGAGGAGCTGCAACTGCTCTTTATGGTTTAAGGGCAAGTAACGGAGTAATTCTTATTACAACAAAGAAGGGGACAGTTAATACAAAAATGAAAGTTGACTTCCACTCTTCGGTTACTTTTGACATGATTTCACATACTCAGGCACGTCAGAATGAATATGCCCAGGGATCGTCTCAAGGTTATGTTGCCTATCTGGAATGGGCTTATGGCCAGAAATTCAATCATGTAGCTTCACCTGCTGATGGTCAGCCTTATCGTAATGCCTCATGGGGCGCAAAGCTTGATACATGCAGTTATACAACAGATCCTAACTGGGTGGCTCCCGATGCAAATATTTATCATTATCTTCCTATGGACCAGTATCTTGCCAAATGGGATCCTAATGGAAGAATAGTCAGTAAAAATGATCCCCTGGCTAATGGCAAACCTGTTCAGGTTTACAATCCATATGATTTTTTCAAAACAGGAATCACTTACAATAATGCATTGTCAATTAGCGGAGGAGGAGAAACAACAAGCTATTATTTGTCTGTTTCAAACGAAAAGCAGGAAGGGATAATGCCAAATAATGCGTTTAACAAAACCACTGTCAAATTATCGGGTGATACCAAAATCGCGAAGAACCTTACCAGTTCAGCTTCCATTACATTTATGAATTCTGTCGGAGACCGGCTCCAGCAGGGATCAAATATTTCAGGGGTTATGCTGGGACTGGTACGCACACCCCCGACCTTTGATAATGCTGCAGGATATATTTTCCCTGATGGGACACAGCGTACCTACAGGGGCGGAGGTGGTTACAACAATCCGTATTTTACTGCAAATGAAGATATGTACAAGGATAATGTCAATCGTATGATCGGAAATGTTCAATTAGTTTATAATCCGACTGACTGGTTAACTTTCACATATCGTTTAGGTACTGACTGGTTTACATATGGATCAAAACAGTATTTTGCCCTGCATGACTGTTCTTATCCCTCAGGATATGTCAGTACAAACAGAAGCCTGACCCAGGATTTCAATTCTGACCTCATTATGGCTATTAGAAAGGATATCAGTCAATCCCTGCACTTTACCCTTACCCTTGGAAATAATATGTTTCAAAATTACTATACCGGTGTAAGCGGGGTGGCTAATGGAATTCAAATACCCGGTTTTTATGACCTGAGCAATTCATCGTCAGTTACTCCAAGCGAATCTGCCAGCGAAAAAAGAACTGCCGCCTTCTTTGGTGATATCGGATTTTCATTTAAGGATATGATTTTCCTTAGCGGTACGGGCCGTGAGGAATGGTCGACAACCATGCCTTCAAATGCCAACCACTTCTTTTATCCTTCTGTAAGTGCAGGCTTTATCTTTACCGAATTGCCCTTCCTTAAAGATAATAAAGTATTATCATTTGGTAAGTTACGCTCTTCGTATGCAATTGTGGCAAATGATGCCGGGCCTTATAACACTACCACACCTTTCTACAAGGCAAGTGCGGGAGATGGCTGGACGAATGGAATTACTTATCCGTTCAGAGGGGTAGCAGGTTTTTCACTGAGCGACCAGATGGGTAATAATCTGCTGAAGCCTGAAAAAATGAAATCTTTCGAAGTGGGTGCCGAATTGCATTTCCTGGTGAACCGCGTGTCTGTTGATGTAGCTTATTTCAATAACCAGAACAGCGACCTACTGCTCTCCGTGCCAATTGCTCCTTCGACAGGATTCAATTCAAAATATACGAATGCAGGAACAATGAAAACTACAGGAGTGGACCTGTTAGTCAATGCAACTATCATTAAAGGCAGTTCGTTTAACTGGAATCTTTCTTTAAATTTCTCAAATCCAAAGTCAGTTGTAAAACAGTTGGCTGCCGGTGTTGAGAGCATTTTCCTTGGCGGTTTTACAGATCCTCAGATCAGGGCTGTTGCAGGTCAGCCTTATCGTTCGATTTATGGCGTCATGCTTCTCAGAGATCCCGCAACTCATCAGCTGATTATCAACGACGAGGCATCCTATGATGATCCGAATGTCTGGGGTCCGGGAGTCTACGGCTATCCGATGGCATCCACTCAAGTCGGGAATATGGGTTCGGTCCAACCAAAATGGACAATGGGTATAACAAATACATTTACCTACAAAGGTTTTGGACTGACCGCATTAATTGATATAAGGCATGGTGGTAAAATGTGGAACGGAACACATGGTGCCATGGATTATTTTGGCACTTCGGCCACGACCCTCGACCGGGAGGTATCATATGTACATAAAGGCTTGCTGGGACATCTGAATGCTTCAGGAGAAATTGTACATTATGATACAGACGGAACCACCGAAATTGCTGGACCAGGAGGACAAAATAGTATTTCCAGACCTGATGATGAAAACTATCGCTACTGGAATGGCATCGGAAGTGGTTTTACAGGTCCTTCCGAACCCTATATTGAAAGCAGCCAGTTTGTTCGCCTCAGGGAGATCACCCTTTCCTACACTTTCAGCCCAAAAGTGCTGAAATCCACTCCGATCAAGAATCTTGATATTTATTTCACCGGAAGGAATCTCTGGATAAAAACTCCTTACAGCGGCATTGATCCTGAAACCAGTCTGCTCGGAGCATCCAATGGTCAGGGTATTGATTATTTTAATATGCCTGGTACAAAAGCCGCCACTTTTGGTTTGAGGATAAGTTTCTAAACCTATGCAGAATTGATGACTTATAAAATTTGTAATGAGTAATGTTATGAAAACGAAATATTTAATAATGCTAGGGACTATTTTATTGCTGTCTGTCACTATCAGTTCATGCAAAAAATGGATAGATCCGTCAATAAATGAGAATCCGAATTCCGTCAATGATGTTCCCTATAATCTGTTACTGCCGGCTATCGAAGGCAATATTGGCTATGTTGCCGGTGGAATGGATCTCCGCGGGATCACCGGCATGTGGGTCCAGTATATATCCGGCCAGGCACGCCAGTCAGCAACAATAGGCAAGAATTACATAATTACCGAAGCAGATGTGGAGAATCTCTGGGATTCTTTTTACAATGGTTTTATGATGGATCTGACTGTTTATATTCAAAAAACAGGGAACGACAACCCTCAGGCACGTGGTGTGGGAGAAGTGCTTATGGCCTTTTCCATCGGATCTGCCACTGACCTCTGGAATGATATTCCCTATTCCGACGCATTCCAGGGCAACGGAGCTCTTAAACCCACGTATGACTCACAGCAAAGTATTTATGCAGCGATAAATACTTTGCTTACAAATGCCATAAGTGACCTGAGCACTGACAACACTGCTAACCTTATTCCTCTTGGTTCAGGTTCAAATGACCTGATTTACAATGGAAGCACAGCCAAGTGGATTGCTGCAGCACATTCCCTCCGTGCCCGTTATGCCATTCATCTGAGCAACAAAGGTACGGTTGATTACAATGCTGTACTGGCGGATTGTGCAGCCGGTATAACCGGAAATGGAAACGATCTTGAGATTGATTTCGGTACGACTGAAAGCAATGCCAATCCTTTATATGAGTTTGATGAGCAAAGAGGCGATGTTGCTCCAAGTCAGTCATTCGAAACCTTTGCAGCAGGGGATCCGCGCCTGGCAGTTTTCACTGACAGCAATTTTGGTTCCTTCTACGGTTCCATCTCTTCGCCGGTTCCTCTGATGACATATGTTGAAACTCAATTCATTGCAGCTGAAGCAAATTTAAGGGCCGCTTCCCCTTCACAAACAGCAGCAAATGCTGCCTATGATGCCGCAGTGACAGCTTCCCTTGCAAAATTCGGTGTCACAGATGCAACATGGCTGACAAACAATACTTCAGGCGTGCTGGGCGACAGGAGCCTGCAAAACATAATTGAAGCCAAATATGTTGCCCTTTTCCTGCAAGCCGAAGGGTACAACGATTTCAGAAGAACAGGCTGGCCTGCCCTTTCTCCGACGGCAGGAACTGCTATTCCTGTAAGATATCCTTATGCAACATCAGAGCGTTTGTATAATACTGCAAACGTTCCTACCGGCATTACAATAAACTCACCGGTCTGGTGGATGTCTTCAAAATGAAATAAAAATTAAAAGCTTTAAGGTAAATCAAAGCCTTCTTATTAATATAAGAGGGCTTTTTTTTAATAAAGTCTAAGTTTTTTTTGCCTAAATTAAAATATTATTATTTTTGGAGAGTAAATTTCAAACCTAAACCTAAATCTTATGAAGAAACTTTTTCTGCTGATCGGTTTGTTTGTGTTTGTCAGTGGTTATTCGCTGCTGGCGCAAACAATCGTCATTTCTGGTACAGTGACTTCCTCTGTTCAGGGGGAAGGTGCTATCCCAGGTGTCACTGTTCAGGTTAAAGGTACCACGATTGGTACCACGACTGATGCAAACGGGAAGTACACCCTTAACGTTCCAAAAACTGCAACAACCCTTATTTTCTCCTATATCGGGATGAAAACCCAGGAAGTTGCAATAGGAGGACGTACTGTGATTGATGGTGTCCTTAGTTCAGATATTAAGGGTCTGGATGAGGTGGTAGTAACGGCTCTGGGCATTTCCCGTGAGAAAAAATCACTGGGTTATGCAGTGCAGGAAGTTATGGGTGATAATATCAGCAAAACAAAGGAATCAAACTTTGTTAATTCACTCTCCGGCAAAATTTCGGGTGTGCAGATAACTCAGTCAAACACCATGGGCGGATCTGCAAATGTACTTATAAGAGGTTACAAATCCCTTATGAACAACAACCAGGCACTTTTTGTAATTGATGGTATCCCGATCGATAACTCCATTACAAACAGTACAACCCAGATGGATGGCGGGGGCGGTTATGACTATGGTAATGCTGCTTCTGATATTAACCCAGATGATATAGAATCGATGTCGGTTCTCAAGGGCGCCGCTGCTACCGCACTTTATGGCTCACGCGCTGCAAACGGAGTTATTCTGGTTACTACCAAAAAAGGATCTGCAAAGAAAGGGATTGGTGTCACACTTAACGGTGGAATTACTTTCAGTAAAATCGACAGATCAACTTGTCCGAGTATTCAGAAGGAATACGGAGGCGGATATGGGCAATACTATGATGATCCTTCAGGATACTTCTGGTATGCAGACCTTGACGGTGACGGTACGATGGATCTTATTGTTCCTACTTCGGAGGATGCTTCATGGGGCGCAAAATTTGATCCGTCACTTATGGTCTTTGACTGGAAAAGCCTTGAACCGACAGATCCGGTGCATTATCTGAAGAAAACTCCCTGGGTTGCAGGAAAACACGACCTCAGAGACTTCTTTGAAACAGGAGTCAAGCAGAATTACAATTTATCTTTTGACGGTGGAAATGACAAAGGCACTTACAGGTTTTCCTATACTAACCTGATTGAAAAGGGGATTCTTCCTAACAGTTCACTCAAAAAGAACACCTTCAATTTTTCGGGTACTTACAAATTCTCCCAGAGGTTATCAATGGAATCCAATATAACCTATATAAATGATGATAACCTGGGCCGTTACGGTACAGGATACGACCCGGGCAACCCGATGCAGTCGCTTGGCCAGTGGTTCCAGTCAAATGTTGATATCGATGACCTTAAAGACTACTGGATTACTCCTGACCGCAGGCAGAGAACCTGGAACTATGCCTATTACGATGATCTTGCCATACCGATCTATCATAATAATCCTTACTGGACAAGGAATATGAATTATGAGAAGGATGGAAGGGACAGGTTTTTCGGATACTCATTGCTTCATTATAAACTAACACCGTGGCTTACAATTGATGGCCGTGCGTCGACAGATACCTATTCAGAATACCAGGAAGAAAGAATTGCAATTCACAGTAATCAGACTCCCAATTACAATAAATTCCTGAGGACATTCTCTGAGACAAACTATGACCTGATGGCAAAATTCAACAAAACTTTTGATAATTTTTCCATCAATGGACTTGTTGGGGTCACGAGAAGAAGAACCACTTCAAAATCAACTTATGGAACGACAGTAGGCGGCTTGCTTGTTCCCGAAGTTTACAACCTCATGAACTCTGTTTCTGCCATACAAACTACAGAAACAGAACGTATTTCAGGAGTTAACAGTGTTTATGCAAGTGTTTCTCTGGGATTTAAAAACATGCTCTTTGTTGATCTGACGGGACGTAATGATGTTTCTTCGACACTTCCAAAGGCAAGCAACAGTTATTTTTACCCTTCAGTATCCACAAGCTTCCTGTTTTCGGAACTGCCCATGCTTAAAGATTCAAAAGCAATCTCATTCCTGAAACTTAGACTTAATTACGCTGAAGTTGGCAACGATGCCCCTGTGTACAGTCTGAATTCTACTTATGTTCAGGATGCTAACTGGGGTACACGCGGAGTTTTCAATAACCCCACGACATTGATGAATGCCAATCTGAAGCCTGAAAAAACAAGGAGTCTGGAGGCCGGTATTGAAGCCAAATTCTTAAATGACAGATTCGGATTCGATCTTTCATTGTACAAGACAAACTCAGTTAACCAGATCATGCCTGTCAATATTTCACCTGCTTCAGGATACTACAGGAGATACGTCAACTCTGGTGAAATTGAAAACAAGGGTATTGAGCTCGCACTGAATGCAACGGTCATTAAAACAAGTGATTTTTCATGGGATTTTCATATCAACTGGTTTAAAAACGTCAATAAGGTCCTGAGCCTTTATGAAGGAGTTGACAACATTTTGCTTAATTCAGCATGGAGTTTAAGCACAAATATTGTAAAGGGCATGTCTTACGGGCAATTCCGCGGAACTGATTTTGTTTATACAAATCATAAAAGGACAGTAGGTCCGGACGGATATTATATTAAAGGGACCGCAACTGACGCACTTATAGGTTCTACATTGCCGAACTGGAATTCAGGGATTACGACAATGTTAAGCTATAAGGGATTTTCATTGTCAGGACTTGTTGATATATCGATGGGCGGGCACATTTATTCTGTTGATAACATGTATGGTCTTGCTACCGGTCTTTACTCTGAAACTGCCGGTTTGAATCCACAGGGTAAACCTAAACGTGATCCTGTAGAAAACGGAGGCGGCATGATATATCAGGATGCAGTGTATTCAGATGGGTCCAAGAATACAACTTACGTAGAGTGTTCAGATTATTACAGCGGCTACAATTATGATCTGCTGCCACAAAAGCAATACGTATATGATGCTTCATATGTAAAACTGCGTGAGCTCTCATTCGGATACAACCTTCCCTCAAAACTCATTTCAAAGACTCCTTTATCCAGAGTAACAATATCAATTGTTGGAAGAAACCTGTGGCTGATTTACAAGAATATGCCATACCACGATCCTGAACTCAGCCTCAGCGCTGGTAATATACAAGGTATAGCAGACGGAGCATATCCATCTACCAGGACCCTTGGTTTTAACCTGACACTTGGATTTTAAACTTACTAAAAATAAAAATCATGAAAAACAAAACTATATATTGCCTGGTTTTTATTCTGGCTGTTTTTGTGACTTCCTGTGAATTGCCGGACAATATTGATCATAAGAACCCATCCACAGTCTCAGCTGATGTATTGTTCACTCAGGTTGAGATAGCTTTGGTTAACCAGTTAACCACCATGGATCCGAACCTGAATATTTCCAGGTTGCTGGCTCAATATCAATCTGAAGTTACCTATACGACAGAAAGCCGCTACCTTTTTTCCGACAGACAAATTCCTGATCAGTTTTCAAGTATCATCTATTCATGGGTTTTATTGAATCTTAAAGATCTGAAAACCAAAATTGAGGCAGCCACTGAAGGTCAGGTGAAGAATGAGACGGCAATTGCAAACATCTGGGAAATCTATGCCTGGCAGGTACTTGTTGACCAGTTTGGCAATATTCCATATTCAGAGGCACTTCTGGGCGCTGCCAACAGCCGTCCGGTTTACGACGATGCTTTTACAATTTACCAGGATCTGATTACCAGGCTTCAGTCAGCCATGGCCGACCTTGATGATACCTATGAATCTTTTGGCGTTGCAGATATTCTGTATGGCGGAGATGTTTCTTTATGGAAAAAGTTTGCAGCCTCACTTGAATTAAGAATTGCATTAAGGCTTGCCGATGTGCCGGCAGCCAATTCAAGCGCACTCGTAACTCATGCACTGGCTGCTGGTGTGTTTACTGACGAGTCGGAAAGTGCAATATTACATTTTTATGGCCAGGCTCCTTATGTAAGTCCCTGGTATGATTGGTATGTTCTGGTTGCAAGAAAGGATTACTGTCCGACGAATACCATTGTTGATCTGACAACGTCGCTTAATGATCCGCGCCAGGCAATATGGTTTACCCAATATCCTTTAGCCTCAGGCACTTATACCGGTTTGCCCTATGGAAAAACCGGCTCCAGCAACTACTCCTCATTTTCACACTTTACCCTTGTTGACCCGGTCAGCAGCACAGATCCGACCTATCCAACTATTCTGAGTGATTATGTCGAAGTTGAGTTTCTTCTTGCTGAAGCAGCTGAGAGAGGCTTTGGGGGAGTTACAGGTGCTGAAACCCATTATAACAATGCAATCCTTGCAAGCATGAAATACTGGGGGGTATCCGATGCCAATGCCGCCGCTTATCTTGCCCAGCCGACTGTAGCTTATTCAACAGCCACCGGCGATTTTAAGCAAAAGATCGGCACTCAGAAGTGGCTTGGTTTATATGACAGAGGCGTTGAAGCATGGGCGGAATGGAGAAGACTTGATTATCCGATTTTGAATCCTCCGGCCGGAATGACTTACGCCGATATTCCTGTCAGAATGCCTTATCCGTATAATGAAAACAAAGAGAATGAGGTTAATTATGCTGCAGCAGCTGCTGCAATAGGAGGTGATCTGGCAACCACAAAACTGTTCTGGGATAAATATTGATTTAAATAATAATTGATAAAAAAAAGAGGTGCTTCGTAAAAAGGGGCACCTCTTTTTTATAATTTTTTTCCGGAAATAACCTTGTTACCCGACCTTCAGATTTACAAGCTCAAGCCTTGTGGACGTAGCCTTCAGTACCTTGATAACCAGGTTATTTATGCTGATCACGTCATTATTGCCCGGAATACTGCCGTGATAGTAGAGTATCATGCCGGCAAGTGTTTCATAATCATCTTTCTCGGGCAGATTCAGATGATACCTTTCATTAAGGTAATCAATTTCGAGCCGGCCGGAAAAAATATAATCATTCTGACCGATTATCTTTTCAATAAGTTCATTGACATCATGTTCATCTTCGATGTCGCCCACTATCTCCTCAAGAATATCTTCTATGGTCACCATGCCGGAGGTTCCGCCGAATTCATCAACAACAAGGGCCACATTCTTTTTCTCCTCAATAAAGAGCCTGAGCAACTTATTGGCAGCCATTGTTTCAGGAACAATGGCTAATTTTCTGATGCACGAAAGAATATCGGGAGGGTTCCTGAAGATATCCTTTAGCTCAAAATAACCTATGATATTGTCTATTGAATTCTGATAAACAAGGATCCTTGAAAATCCGGTATCTATAAATTCTTCCTTAAGCTTCGGGAGAGAGCTCCTGCTTTCAATTGCCTTTATCTCTGTTCTTGGGACCATGCATTCCCTGAGTTTCACATTTGAAAAATCGAGAGCATTCTGAAATATCTTGATATTATGCTGGTAAGGCACCTCTTCCTTCATGCTCTGCTGGCTGATGCTTACAAAATGATCAAGATCGACCTTGCTGAAAACAAGATTCTCCTGCTCCTCCCTGCCATTCTTTATCCCGAAAAACAACCTGATGAACAATTTTGATGCAGCAAATAAGATCTTGCTGACCGGATAAAGGAGAAAGTAAAAGAAAACCGTCGGCCAGCTTAAAATTTTAAGGAAAAAATTTGGAGCAATAATGAAGACAGTTTTGGGTAGAAACTCTGCCACTAGCAGAATCAATCCGGTTGAAATAATAGTGTTGACAATAAGTACGACCACATCCGATCCTATCAGCGGAGTTAATACCGGATTGAGAAGCTTTGAAAAGAAAAGTCCGTAAACAACAATGGCTATGTTATTTCCAATAAGCATTGTTGCAATAAACTGTCCAGGATTGTCGGAAATAACTTTTAATATCTTCGATCCGAAAACACCCTGCTTGATATCAAGCTCGATCCTCAGCTTGTTGGCGGAGACAAATGCAATCTCCATACCGGAAAAAAATGCTGAAAATATAATCGTTATGAATATGATCAGGACTCCATTCATGATGCAAAGTTAGCTCTTTTTTCTCCGCGTGTGCCGGAACCATGCAAAAAGGAAAGAGATAACCGCCATGAGTGCGATCAGGAGAACCCTGGTTTCATATCCTTTAATAATAAACAACCTTGTACCGGCGGCAATACATAATAGTCCCATTATAATCCAGACTATTTCAAGGATAAGGTTATATTTATTGCTGGTCATTTACGTAAATTATTGCGCTGATATTCTTCATTTTCCGCTTCGTAAGCCGCGGATCGGATTCAAGTCCATAACCCTGAACAATCTGGTCCGCAGTTGTTATTTTCACAAACCTGTCGGTGTATATAAGCGATTTCTTCTGGTCCCAGTAAAGGAGGTCGGTCTCAAGCTTTTCACCAGCTTCATTTATGGCAACCACACTATCCTGAAGCTCCCAGAGATCCTTGCTGTCAGTGTATCTGGCATATTTGGCGGTTACTGATGCAACCGGTTCAGTGTGTCCATCGTGAAAATATACTTTAATTCCTGACTTGAATTCAGAATAAGGTTCCTCAGCTTTTGTGTACGACTCGATTATCGGCGCCGACATAACCATCTGAACCTTTCCGGAATCAGTATAGGTGGTTGTGAAATCCCTGGTCGTCATGGAAGGCAGCGACAGTATATCTATTTTTGGTATAGTTGTTTTTTTCTTCTCACACGAGAAGAGACCCAGGGTCACAATAATCAGGCAACCTAAAAAATGCCTTTTAAACATTAAATTCCAATATATAGTTTAAACCATCAATCACAATATCAGGCATATAAATTACACTTTCCTTGATTCTTTTCTTCAGGTATTCACTATCGCCGCCAGATAGTATTACTTTGCCACCATTATTGAGTTCCAGAAAAGCCATGATGTATTCATTTATTTCATAGATCAGTCCGTTGATAACCCCAGCAGTTATTGCTTTGACAGTATTTTTACCCGGTGAAGAATACTTTTCAGTGATTGAAGCAAGTGGAAGCTTCCCGGTAAATTTATGGAGGGCTTTGAATCTCATTTCAAGACCTGGCGAAATATTACCTCCCTTGTATTTATTCCCGGACAGAAAATCATAAGTCACGGCACTTCCTGCATCAATAATAAGCACCTTTTCTTCCGGGAAAGCGTAATAAGCTCCGGCAACAGCTGCAATTCTGTCGCTTCCGAGAGTCTCCGGCGTTTCATATTCATTGATGAAGGGCAGCTTTGACCTGTGATTCAGGACATGCACATAGGGTATGTCAAGTGTGGCCAGATCAATTATGAATTCAGGCAGATCCCTGACAGTGGAAACGATGGCCCTTTCAATCATGCCTTTGTAGGGAGCAAATATCCTGGTCAATTTCTCACAGCTGAACTGCCTGGTCTTTATACATGTAACCTGTTGCCGGCCATCATACAAAGCAACCTTAACGGATGTGTTCCCTATGTCTATTATCTGGTTCATGTTCAATTCATAGCACAAAGTTAGTAAACTCTAGTCATTTCTTTCACCTGCTTCACTGGTAATATTTTTAAGCACCTCAATAGCAGATTTTACATCTTTTAAATCAGCAATCGTAAGACTCAGCTTTGATTCCTTCTGCTTCACCGACATTCTTCTCTGGTGATGGTTTACATAGTTCATGATTGTGACAAAAAGTGTGCTTCTGTAAAACGATGAAGCCGGATTGGAAATAAAGTTGATGATCATGGTATTGTTTTTCAGCAGTATTTTTTCGATACCCAGCCTTACGGCAATCCATTTGATTCTGACTATATCAAGCAGCGCTCTTGCTGAAGAAGGAACAGGGCCAAACCTGTCGGTAAGCTTCTTTTCGTACTGAAGAAGTGAATCCTCGGCATCTATTTCATTAAGTTCCTTGTACAGCCTTATGCGTTCGGAAATATTTGAGACGTATTCATCGGGAAACATGATTTCGAGATCAGTATCAATCTGGAAATCCTTTACATATATTTTTCTGCCTGTCTCTTCCGGAAGCTTTGCCGGAGTTTTTTCGACCGGGCTGATATCAATATGCTCTGATTCCCTGAGTTCAGCCATTGCTTCATTCAGTATATTCTGGTAGGTTTCAAAGCCCACATCTGCTATAAAGCCGCTTTGTTCCCCGCCCAGGAGATTCCCCGATCCCCTGATGTCAAGATCCTGCATTGCAATGTTAAAACCGCTTCCGAGTTCAGAGAAATCTTCAATAGCCTTGAGCCTCCGCCTTGCTTCATGAGTCAGGGTGGTAAGGGGTGGGGCGAGAAGGTAGCAGAAAGCCTTCCTGTTCGACCTGCCAACCCTGCCTCTGAGCTGATGCAGTTCCGACAGGCCGAAATGGTGGGCATCATTTATAAAAATGGTATTGGCGTTGGGAATGTCAAGTCCTGATTCAATGATTGAAGTCGCTACCAGCACGTCATAATCCCCCTGTATGAAGTCGAACATCACATTTTCAATTTTCCTTCCTTCCATTTTCCCGTGAACAACTGCACACTTGACATGGGGGCAAATGCTGCTGATCTTTGCCTTGATCTCGTTTATGTTTTCAACCCTGTTATGGATAAAAAACACCTGCCCGTTTCGCGACACTTCATATTCAATTCCTTCCTTGATTATTTCTTCATTGAAGCCATAAAGTTCTGTCACTATCGGCATTCTGTTCGGCGGGGGGGTGTTAATGATCGATAGATCACGGGCTCCCATAAGCGAAAACTGAAGGGTTCGGGGTATAGGTGTCGCCGTAAGGGTAAGTGTATCAACGTTCGTCTTGAGCTTCTTAAGCTTCTCCTTTACTGATACTCCGAACCTCTGCTCCTCATCGACTATTAAAAGGCCAAGGTCCCTGAACTTTATTTCTTTACCGACAAGCTTGTGGGTGCCAATTATAATATCAATCTTACCTTCGGAAAGTCTTTTTAAAATATCTTTCTGATCGGCCGGTTTTCTGTGGCGGCTTATGTAATCTATATTGCAGGGATATCCCTTCAGTCGCGAGATAAATGTCTTATAGTGCTGAAGGGCCAGTATTGTAGTTGGTACAAGTACAGCGGTCTGCTTGTTGTCGGCTGCTGCCTTGAATGCCGCTCTGACCGCAATTTCCGTTTTACCGAAGCCGACATCTCCGCAGATAAGCCTGTCCATCGGGTGATCAGCTTCCATATCCTCCTTCACGGAAAAGGTCGTACTAAGCTGATCCGGAGTGTCTTCATAAATAAACGATGCTTCAAGTTCCCTCTGAAGGTACGAATCGGGTGAATATGAATAGCCGGGAGAAGACATCCGTTTCGCATAAAGCTGAATAAGATCCTTTGCAATATCCTTTACTTTGTTCTTGGTCGTCTGCTTGAGCTTCTGCCAGGCACCCGACCCGAGTTTGTAGATCTTTGGTTCAGTATTGTCCTTCCCCTTGAATTTTGAGATCCGGTACAGTGAATGAATTCCGACATAAAGAATATCATTGTCTTTATATACCAGCTTAATGGCTTCCTGAACCTTCCCGTTCACTTCAATTTTTTCAAGTCCGCCGAACTTCCCGATGCCATGATCGATATGCACGACATAATCGCCCGGATTAAGTCCTGTCAGTTCCTTGACCGATATGCTGTCCTTCTTTGTAAAGTATCCCCTTATCCTGAACTTATGATACCGGTCAAAAATCTGATGATCGGTGAACAGCGAGAACATCAGGTCATTATCGGTAAATCCGCCATGAAGGTTCAGCAACAACGGTCTAAAGCTTGCATCGGGATTTATTTCTGCAAAAATATCCTTCAGACGGTCTATCTGCGACTGGCTTTCGGATACGATAAAAGTAGAGTAGCCCGCCTCCCTGTTGGCGATAAGCTTTTCCGAAAGCAGCTCAAAATTCTTGTTGAAGGCAGGCTGAGGTTCGGTATTGAACTCAAAAGTATGATCAGGTTCCGCAATATTACGGTTTCCAAATTCAAGTATGCGGAACTTCATGCAGAGATCTATGAAATGATTACCTGTCATCACTATGCTTTTCCTTCCGGTTATCAGTCCCGAATCCTCTTTCTGTGCCGTAATGTCAAAGATGTTGTTGATCTTTTCCCTGATAAAAAGGGCGCCGTCCATCCAGATCAGCGATGAAGGAGGAAGGAAGTCGGTAAACGAGTCGCTGACCTCCTCAATTGAAATATCCTGTATATTGGGTATGACAGAAACCTGTTTCAAAATGTTGACGGAAAGCTGGTCATCAGTATTGAACGTTCTTATGCTGTCGACCTCTTCACCGAAAAAGTCAATGCGGTATGGCATGTCGGCGGAATATGAAAAAATATCAGCAATGCTTCCCCTTATCGAATATTGCCCCGGTTCATATACAAAATCAACCCTTTCAAAATTATATTCATGGAGAACTTCTTCAAGAAATTCAATTGAAAGCTTATCCCCCTTGCTTATGCTGAAAGTATTCTTTTTCAGGTTTCTGCGGCTGATAACCTTCTCCATCACCGACTCCGGGTAAGATACTATTATGCCTTTCCTTTTGCCTGAAGCCAGATGGTTAAGGACCTCAGTCCTTAACACTATATTTGCAGGCTCGGTCTGTTCATATTGTACTGATCTTTTGTACGTTGAAGGAAAAAAGAAGACGGAATCATCACCAAGAAGAGCTACAAGATCGTTGTAGAAATAAGCCGCTTCTTCCTTTTCAGGCAAGATAACAAGATGGGTAAGCTGGGTAATCTGAAAAACACACGATGTAACCAGGGCTCCTGATGATCCGGATAATCCGCTGATCCTTATCCGTGAAGCTTTTGCATCATTTGCAACAGCAGCGCAAAGGCCCGTAAGGGCGGGATGTGCTGAATAAAGCTTTGCTATTTCGTTTTCCTTCATCTGCAAGGGGCCAAATTTACTAAATGAATTCTTTAATTATACACCTTCTAAATTGATATCTGATAAGGAAATGATAATTTTGGGTCAAACAATTAATGATGAAGGTTTATAAATTTGGAGGGGCATCTGTAAAGGATGCTTCCGGCATCAGGAATCTTGCAGAGATAGTTTCGGGAGAAAAGGAGGATCTTTTAATAGTTGTTTCAGCGTTTGGCAAAACCACGAATGCGCTTGAAAACGTCCTCCTTAAATGGATTTCAGGTGATGCCAGTTACAGGAAGCTGCTCGGTGGAATCGCAGATTATCACCTGTCTGTTGCAGGCGAACTTTTCCCCGCAGGAAATCCGGCAAATGAGAAGATTGACAATTCCTTTGCGACGCTTGAGGAATATATGGATTCATCAAAAAAGGGTGAGTATGATTTTGAATATGACCAGGTTGTTTCTTATGGTGAGATCTGGTCGACAATTATTGTTTCGGAATTTCTTAACTTCATAAACATTAAAGCCAGGTGGATTAACATAAGGGGAATACTTTTAACCGACGACAGGTACCGTGATGCCAATATATTGTGGAATGAAAGCATGGCCAGGGTTAAAAGCGTGTTTGATTTCAGGGGAACCTGCAGGTATGTCACCCAGGGCTTCATAGGCGGCACAGTAACAGGGAGAACGACCACACTTGGCAGGGAAGGATCGGATTACACAGCTGCCGTACTTGCCAATATGCTTGATGCAGAGACTGTTGTAGTCTGGAAGGATGTTCCGGGCCTTCTGAATGCTGATCCCAAATGGCTGAAGGATGCCCGCAAGCTTGATGAGGTTTCCTACAGGGAAGCAGTTGAAATGACATTCTCCGGGGCAAAAATCATTCATCCGAAGACCATAAAGCCTTTGCATAACAAGAACATACCGTTGCTTGTCAAGTCATTTGTTGTTCCGGGAGACAAAGGGACTGTTATTAAAGCCGATGCAAGGATAAAGGAAATATTGCCGGTGTTTATAAGGAAAGAGAACCAGATACTTATTTCAATTCTTCCTAAGGATTTTTCATTTGCAATGGGCGATAACCTCAGCAGAATTTTCTACCTTTTTGTAAGGCATGGCATTAAGGTTAACATGGTAGAGGCCAGCGCTATAAGCATTGATGTCTGTGTCGATGACGACAGGGTGAAAGTTGATTCACTGATAAATGATCTTAAAACAGAATTTGCTGCGATCTATAATGATAACCTTGAAATGTTATCGGTTAGACATTATACCGATGAAGCGGTTGATATGATTACCATGGGCAGGGATATCCTTCTTGAACAGCGGACAAGAAGCACGGTGAGGTATGTCGTAAGAAAAGCTTAAAGGCGCAATGGCACGACATTGCAATGGAGGAAAAATTCCACCTTCAGGGGGTTAGGGGGTTGCCCTGTTAAATTTCAGCTGCTGACCCCTGTAATTTTCGTTAAACACACCTTTATTATATACTATGGTGCCGTTTACAATGGTTTTAATGACCCTTGACCTGAAGGCAGTACCTTCGAACGGCGACCATCCGCATTTATAAAGAATGTTATCAGCTGATACAGTCCATGGGTTATCGGGATCGACAAGACTGAGATCAGCCTGGTAGCCTTCCCTGATAAAGCCACGGTTTCTGATATTAAAAAGTATCGCAGGGTTATGGCACATTTTCTCGACGACCTTTTCAAGGCTTATTTCTTTTTTGTGCCACAGTTCCAGCATGGCTACGAGCGAATGCTGAACCATCGGTACGCCTGAAGGAGCTTTGAAATAGCTGTTCCTTTTTTCTTCGGGAGTATGCGGAGCATGGTCTGTTGCAATAATATCAATATTATCGTTTCTGGTCCCTTTGAGGAGGGATTCCCTGTCGAACCGGGTTTTTATTGAAGGATTACATTTTATGAATGTGCCTTTTTCATCGTAAGATGAATCATCGAACCAGAGGTAGTGCACACAGACTTCGGCAGTGATCCTTTTTTCCCCTATCGGAAGCTCATTTGAGAACAGCTTCAGCTCATCAGCAGTTGAAAGGTGAAGGATGTGAAGGCGTGTATTGAATTCTTTTGCAAGAGCGACTGCATGAGATGATGATTCAAAGCATGCTTCGCGACTGCGTATCAGCGAATGCATTTTCACCGGGACATTTTCACCGTATTTCTGCCTGAATATTTCTGTATTCCTTCTTATTACAGATTCTGATTCACAATGGCAGGCAACTGGCAATTTTGCTTTTGAGAACAGCTCTTTCAGGGCATTTTCCTTATCAAGAAGCATATTCCCCGTCGATGACCCCATAAAAACTTTTATTCCGCAGACCTTTTCAGGATCAGCATCGAGCACCTCAGCAATATTATCGTTGGTGGCGCCAAGATAAAATGAATAATTGGCAAGAGATTTTTCAGAAGCAAGCTTCATCTTTTCCTTCAGAAGGGAATTTGTAACAGTCTGGGGCATGGTGTTTGGCATATCCATAAATGAGGTTATGCCCCCGGCCACTGCTGCTCTTGATTCGCTTGATATATCTCCCTTCCGGTTAAGGCCGGGGTCCCTGAAATGAACATGGTCGTCTATCACTCCGGGGATTAGAAGCAGACCCGAAGCATCTATTTGGAGTGTATTGGCAGGTACTGTTAAATTATTAACAATACCGACGTCTGAAATGATCTCATCCTTAATCAGAAGGTCGCCTTTGAAAGTGCGGCCTTCGTTTATGATTGTGGCATTTTTGATCAGGATGCTGCTCACTTTCTTTTATACCTTATAAAAAAACTCCTGAATTTCATTCTGATAACGCCCCAGAATGCTTCATTGAATATACCCCCGGACATTTTTGACGTTCCCAGCCGGCGGTCAGTGAATATAATAGGTATTTCCACAATCCTGTATCCGAGCTTCCAGGCAGTGAATTTCATTTCGATCTGGAAGCCATATCCCCTTGATTTTATCTTTATGAGCTTAATATTATCGAGGACTTCTTTTTTATAGCAAACAAATCCGGCCGTTGTATCCTTTATTTTCATCCCGGTTATCAGTCTGACATAAATTGATGCAAAGTATGACATGAGGACCCTGGTAAGGGGCCAGTTCACCACATTTACTCCGCTGATATACCTGGAACCGATTGCAACGTCGGCGCCCTGATCTGTGCATGCTTTATAAAGGTTCAGGAGGTCATGCGGGTCGTGAGAGAAGTCGGCATCCATTTCACATATGAGGGAATATCCTTTTTCAGTTGCCCAGTTGAAGCCGGTTATGTATGCGGTTCCCAGGCCCATTTTTCCTGATCGTTCTATTATATGGACATTTGGATAAACTGTCAGGAGGTTTTTCACGATAGCTGCAGTTCCATCCGGGGAGTTGTCGTCCACTACAAGAATATCGAAGGGCACTATAAGTGAAGAAATTACTTTTATAAGTTCTTCAATATTTTCTTTTTCCTTGTAAGTAGGGATAATAACTACATTTGGCATCTGAAACGAATATTTGCGAAAATACTCTTTTTCAATTGACTGATTAATAGTTGTGAGGTTTATTTATTTGAGTGAGGAAAAAATTCAAGAAATTCTTTGCAGGAAATTATTGAAGCGTTATCTTTGACGTCCCAAAAGTAAGGGATTCTTCCTGGTGAAACCCGGGGAGGAGACAAGTTCTTTGAAAATATTGAAGTAGCAACCAGGCGAGATGTAAAGATCTCGTCGATAATTCGTTAGGATAATTGATGAGTTAGGATTAGTTTTTGTAAAGTACAAATAGAACAAAATTTTACAATGAAGAGTTTGATCCTGGCTCAGGATGAACGCTAGCGGGAGGCTTAACACATGCAAGTCGAGGGGTAACATGAGGTAGCAATACTTTGATGACGACCGGCGCACGGGTGAGTAACGCGTATGTAACCTACCCTGTACAGGGGGATAACCCGGAGAAATTCGGACTAATACCCCATAAAGATATTGAGAGGCATCTTTTGATATTTAAAGTTGAGGCGGTACGGGATGGGCATGCGTAACATTAGCTAGTTGGCAGGGTAACGGCCTACCAAGGCAGTGATGTTTAGGGGACCTGAGAGGGTGATCCCCCACACTGGTACTGAGACACGGACCAGACTCCTACGGGAGGCAGCAGTGAGGAATATTGGTCAATGGGCGGAAGCCTGAACCAGCCATCCCGCGTGCAGGAAGACGGCCCTATGGGTTGTAAACTGCTTTTCCAGGGGGCGAACAGTACTGATGTATCGGTATTTGACGGTACCCTGGGAATAAGCATCGGCTAACTCCGTGCCAGCAGCCGCGGTAATACGGAGGATGCGAGCGTTATCCGGATTTATTGGGTTTAAAGGGTGCGTAGGCGGACTAGTAAGTCAGTGGTGAAAACCTGCAGCTTAACTGTAGACTTGCCGTTGATACTGTTAGTCTTGAGTGTGGTCAAGGTAGGCGGAATGTGTAATGTAGCGGTGAAATGCTTAGATATTACACAGAACACCGATTGCGAAGGCAGCTTGCTGGGCCATTACTGACGCTGATGCACGAAAGCGTGGGGATCGAACAGGATTAGATACCCTGGTAGTCCACGCCGTAAACGATGATCACTCGCTGTTAGCGATACACAGTTAGCGGCTAAGCAAAAGCATTAAGTGATCCACCTGGGGAGTACGGCCGCAAGGCTGAAACTCAAAGGAATTGACGGGGGCCCGCACAAGCGGAGGAACATGTGGTTTAATTCGATGATACGCGAGGAACCTTACCTGGGCTTAAATGTAGAGTGCATGAGTGGGAAACCATTCTTTTCTTCGGAACTCTCTGCAAGGTGCTGCATGGTTGTCGTCAGCTCGTGCCGTGAGGTGTCGGGTTAAGTCCCATAACGAGCGCAACCCTTATCGTTAGTTGCCAGCGGGTAAAGCCGGGAACTCTAACGAAACTGCCGGTGTAAACCGAGAGGAAGGTGGGGATGACGTCAAATCAGCACGGCCCTTATGTCCAGGGCTACACACGTGTTACAATGGCCGGTACAGAGGGCAGCTACCTGTTGACAGGATGCGAATCTCGAAAGCCGGTCTCAGTTCGGATCGGAGTCTGCAACTCGACTCCGTGAAGCTGGATTCGCTAGTAATCGCGCATCAGCCATGGCGCGGTGAATACGTTCCCGGGCCTTGTACACACCGCCCGTCAAGCCATGGAAGTTGGGGGTACCTGAAGTCCGTAACCGCAAGGAGCGGCCTAGGGTAAAACCAGTGACTGGGGCTAAGTCGTAACAAGGTAGCCGTACCGGAAGGTGCGGCTGGAACACCTCCTTTCTGGAGAAAATTAATTCGGCATCCGCCTGGAATACTTCATTAAAAAAGTCAGAAGTCAGAAGTCAGAAGTCAGAAGTATAATTCTTCGGGCTTCCGTCTTCAGGCTTTCGGCTATAGTAGAGTCCCGTAGCTCAGTTGGTTAGAGCGCTACACTGATAATGTAGAGGTCCCCGGTTCAACTCCGGGCGGGACTACTACGGGGAATTAGCTCAGTTGGCCAGAGCACCTGCTTTGCACGCAGGGGGTCAAGGGTTCGACTCCCTTATTCTCCACCTTCGCCCTCCGAAGCTTTAGCGGAGGAGGGTATTGTTCTTTAAATTTTTATGCTGAAGCTTATCCGGGCTACGGTGGACGCAGTCCACAAAAGTTACAGAGAAGGTTTCATAACAGGAAACCGGCAGACGGGCCGGCATGGAGAGGTTCGAATCCTCTGTTTTCTGCAAATTGGATTCCGGGTTGTTTAGGCTCCTGGTGCGGGATAAAACCTGTAACATGCAACCTGCAACCTGCAAATCATAAGGTTCTTTGACATATTGGCAAGAGAGTAAAAAGTTAGTAAGATTAAATTCGAGAGAAGTAAAGAAGGGCGCATGGTGAATGCCTGGGCTCTCAAAGGCGAAGAAGGACGTGACAAGCTGCGAAAAGCTGCGGGGAGGAGCAAATATCCATTATATCCGCGGATATCCGAATGGGGCAACCCGTGGTGTTGAAGGCACCACATTCCCGACTTGTCGGGAAAGCGAACCCGGAGAACTGAAACATCTTAGTACCCGGAGGAAAAGAAAACAATAAAGTGATTCCCCAAGTAGTGGCGATCGAACGGGGAATAGCCCAAACCACAGTCGTTTTGGCGATTGTGGGGTAGAAGGACCTCGATATTTGTTATTAATATGAAATGGAAGATATCTGGAAAGTTACATCGAAGAGGGTGATAGTCCCGTACATGTAAGTATTAATAATGATAGGGGAATCCTGAGTAGGTCGGGACACGAGAAATCCTGATTGAAACAGCCAGGACCATCTGGCAAGGCTAAATACTTTTGAGAGACCGATAGTGAACCAGTACCGTGAGGGAAAGGTGAAAAGCACCCCGAACAGGGGAGTGAAATAGTACCTGAAACCGTGCGCTTACAACCTGTCGGAGTACTGACGAGAGCAATCTCTGTCAGTATGACGGCGTGCCTTTTGCATAATGAGCCTACGAGTTACTCCTCACTAGCGAGGTTAAGACTTAGAGAGTTGGAGCCGAAGCGAAAGCGAGTCTGAACAGGGCGCCTACCTGCCGGAAGGCAGGTATAGTTAGTGGGGGTAGACGCGAAACTTTGTGATCTATCCTTGGTCAGGCTGAAGTTCCGGTAACACGGGATGGAGGGCCGAACTAGTTGATGTTGAAAAATCTTTGGATGAACTGAGGATAGGGGTGAAAGGCTAATCAAACTGAGAAATAGCTCGTACTCCCCGAAATGCATTTAGGTGCAGCCTCGGTGGCAGTCTTGCAGAGGTAGAGCTACTGATAAGGCTAGAGGGCTTCACCGCCTATCGATCCTTGACAAACTCCGAATGCTGCAAGATGATCCCCGGGAGTGAGCCTGCGGGTGCTAAGGTCCGTGGACAAAAGGGAAAGAACCCAGATCATCAGCTAAGGTCCCGAAATATATGCTAAGTTGAATTAAACGAGGTGTGACTGCACAGACAGCTAGGATGTTGGCTTGGAAGCAGCCATTCATTTAAAGAGTGCGTAACAGCTCACTAGTCGAGCGGTTGTGCGTGGATAATAATCGGGCATAAGCATATTACCGAAGCTATGGACTTGCTGACGGTTACCGTCAGTAATTGGTAGGGG
This sequence comes from uncultured Bacteroidales bacterium, assembly GCA_963789985.1. Classification (GTDB taxonomy): domain Bacteria; phylum Bacteroidota; class Bacteroidia; order Bacteroidales; family VadinHA17; genus LD21. The sequence goes on from CAWBNA010000011.1 coordinate 253,104, forward strand.
AGCATTCCAGTCGGCGTTGAAGAAATACTGTGAAGTATTTTGGAGCGTCTGGAAAAGAAGATGTAGGCATAAGTAACGATAAGACAGGTGAGAAACCTGTCCACCGAAAGACTAAGGTTTCCTGATCAACGCTAATCGGATCAGGGTTAGTCGGGTCCTAAGGGTAAGCCGAGAGGCGATCTTGATGGACAACTGGTTAATAATCCAGTACCACCGTTTACTGCGAAGCGGAGACGGAGTAGTGAAAGATCCGCGTACTGACGGAATAGTACGTTAAAGGGGGTAGTTAAATCACGGGGTTAATAGCTTTGTGATGATGAACCTGAGAGTACCATGAGCCTTCGGGCAAGTGGATAGTGATCCTAATCAGACTTCCAAGAAAAACCGCTAAGCATCAGGTAGATGGTGCCCGTACCACAAACCGACACAGGTAGTCGAGGAGAGAATCCTAAGGTGCTCGAGTGATCCGTGGCTAAGGAACTAGGCAAATTAGACCTGTAACTTCGGGAAAAAGGTCTCCTGTCAGAGATGATGGGGCGCAGATAAATAGCCCAGGCGACTGTTTAGCAAAAACACATGGCTTTGCGAAATCGAAAGATGAGGTATAAGGCCTGACACCTGCCCGGTGCCGGAAGGTTAAGAGGAGGGGTTATCTGCCGCAAGGCGGAGAAGCTCTGAATTGAAGCCCCGGTAAACGGCGGCCGTAACTATAACGGTCCTAAGGTAGCGAAATTCCTTGTCGGGTAAGTTCCGACCTGCACGAATGGTGTAACGATCTGGGCACTGTCTCAGCCACGAGCTCGGTGAAATTGTAGTTCCGGTGAAGATGCCGGATACCCGCAACGGGACGGAAAGACCCCGTGAACCTTTACTATAGCTTAACATTGATTTTGGGTAAGTAATGTGTAGGATAGGTCGGAGACTGTGAAGCGGCTTCGCCAGGAGTCGTGGAGTCATCCTTGAAATACGACCCTTTATTTGCCTGGAACCTAATCCTGAAAACGTCAGGAGACATTGTTTGGTGGGTAGTTTGACTGGGGTGGTCGCCTCCAAAAGAGTAACGGAGGCTTCTCAAGGTACCCTCAGCACGATTGGTAACCGTGCGCAGAGTGCAATGGCATAAGGGTGCTTGACTGTGAGACCGACAAGTCGATCAGGTACGAAAGTAGAGCATAGTGATCCGGTGGTTCCGTATGGAAGGGCCATCGCTCAAAGGATAAAAGGTACTCCGGGGATAACAGGCTGATCGCCGCCAAGAGCTCATATCGACGCGGCGGTTTGGCACCTCGATGTCGGCTCGTCACATCCTGGGGCTGGAGAAGGTCCCAAGGGTTCGGCTGTTCGCCGATTAAAGTGGCACGCGAGCTGGGTTCAGAACGTCGTGAGACAGTTCGGTCCCTATCTGTTGTGGGCGTAGGAGATTTGAGAGAACCTGACACTAGTACGAGAGGACCGTGTTGGACAGACCTCTAGTGTACCTGTTGTGGCGCCAGCTGCATCGCAGGGTAGCTATGTTTGGAAGAGATAAGCACTGAAAGCATCTAAGTACGAAGCTCGTCTCAAGATGAGATCTCCCTTAAGGGTCGTTGAAGACTACGACGTTGATAGGCTGCAGGTGTAAAGGCGGTAACGTCAAAGCCGAGCAGTACTAATTACCCGTGAACTTTGAGAGAATAATCTTACCAGCTTTTGAAAGCCAGTATGTCAAAAATATTGAGATCAGGATTGAAAAACTTACACAGAGGAAATCCGGAGAAGTCACAAAGCAACACAGAGGTACAATAATGCTCCTGGTTTTACTCTGTGACCCTCTGTGTCTTCTCTGTGATTCTCTGTGTAACTTGTTTTCATTTTATAATATGTGACTTGCATTCGTGATTTCCGATTCATTTACGACCTTTATGGTTATAAAAGGATATTTTGGAAATGTTTTAATATCAACAAAATACAAAGGTTTCCAAAAAATAATTTAAAGTAATTCAAAAATATATTCCGGAAATTTTTGTTTAATAAAAATCATTGCATACATTTGCACCCGCTTTTGGAGTTAATAGTTAATTGAAGAGTTAAAGAGATAGGCTTCCGGCTTTAGGCAGAAAGGGAGCGAAGGGAGTGAGAAAGCCGGAAAAAATATCTCAATTTTTTTGGTCAGATTTGAACGAATGATTAACTTTATGGCCCCAAAAAAGGGAAAGTTCTTTGAAAATATTGAAGTAGCAACCAGGCGAGATGTAAAGATCTCGTCGATAATTCGTTAGGATAATTGATGAGTTAGGATTAGTTTTTGTAAAGTACAAATAGAACAAAATTTTACAATGAAGAGTTTGATCCTGGCTCAGGATGAACGCTAGCGGGAGGCTTAACACATGCAAGTCGAGGGGTAACATGAGGTAGCAATACTTTGATGACGACCGGCGCACGGGTGAGTAACGCGTATGTAACCTACCCTGTACAGGGGGATAACCCGGAGAAATTCGGACTAATACCCCATAAAGATATTGAGAGGCATCTTTTGATATTTAAAGTTGAGGCGGTACGGGATGGGCATGCGTAACATTAGCTAGTTGGCAGGGTAACGGCCTACCAAGGCAGTGATGTTTAGGGGACCTGAGAGGGTGATCCCCCACACTGGTACTGAGACACGGACCAGACTCCTACGGGAGGCAGCAGTGAGGAATATTGGTCAATGGGCGGAAGCCTGAACCAGCCATCCCGCGTGCAGGAAGACGGCCCTATGGGTTGTAAACTGCTTTTCCAGGGGGCGAACAGTACTGATGTATCGGTATTTGACGGTACCCTGGGAATAAGCATCGGCTAACTCCGTGCCAGCAGCCGCGGTAATACGGAGGATGCGAGCGTTATCCGGATTTATTGGGTTTAAAGGGTGCGTAGGCGGACTAGTAAGTCAGTGGTGAAAACCTGCAGCTTAACTGTAGACTTGCCGTTGATACTGTTAGTCTTGAGTGTGGTCAAGGTAGGCGGAATGTGTAATGTAGCGGTGAAATGCTTAGATATTACACAGAACACCGATTGCGAAGGCAGCTTGCTGGGCCATTACTGACGCTGATGCACGAAAGCGTGGGGATCGAACAGGATTAGATACCCTGGTAGTCCACGCCGTAAACGATGATCACTCGCTGTTAGCGATACACAGTTAGCGGCTAAGCAAAAGCATTAAGTGATCCACCTGGGGAGTACGGCCGCAAGGCTGAAACTCAAAGGAATTGACGGGGGCCCGCACAAGCGGAGGAACATGTGGTTTAATTCGATGATACGCGAGGAACCTTACCTGGGCTTAAATGTAGAGTGCATGAGTGGGAAACCATTCTTTTCTTCGGAACTCTCTGCAAGGTGCTGCATGGTTGTCGTCAGCTCGTGCCGTGAGGTGTCGGGTTAAGTCCCATAACGAGCGCAACCCTTATCGTTAGTTGCCAGCGGGTAAAGCCGGGAACTCTAACGAAACTGCCGGTGTAAACCGAGAGGAAGGTGGGGATGACGTCAAATCAGCACGGCCCTTATGTCCAGGGCTACACACGTGTTACAATGGCCGGTACAGAGGGCAGCTACCTGTTGACAGGATGCGAATCTCGAAAGCCGGTCTCAGTTCGGATCGGAGTCTGCAACTCGACTCCGTGAAGCTGGATTCGCTAGTAATCGCGCATCAGCCATGGCGCGGTGAATACGTTCCCGGGCCTTGTACACACCGCCCGTCAAGCCATGGAAGTTGGGGGTACCTGAAGTCCGTAACCGCAAGGAGCGGCCTAGGGTAAAACCAGTGACTGGGGCTAAGTCGTAACAAGGTAGCCGTACCGGAAGGTGCGGCTGGAACACCTCCTTTCTGGAGAAAATTAATTCGGCATCCGCCTGGAATACTTCATTATTATAATATTTTGAGTTGCCTTCTGTCCCTATAATTATATGGACTCCTGAACAGGATTTAAAATGTGATCAGGTGCGGGAGACGGCAGACTCATAAGGTTCTTTGACATATTGGCAAGAGAGTAAAAAGTTAGTAAGATTAAATTCGAGAGAAGTAAAGAAGGGCGCATGGTGAATGCCTGGGCTCTCAAAGGCGAAGAAGGACGTGACAAGCTGCGAAAAGCTGCGGGGAGGAGCAAATATCCATTATATCCGCGGATATCCGAATGGGGCAACCCGTGGTGTTGAAGGCACCACATTCCCGACTTGTCGGGAAAGCGAACCCGGAGAACTGAAACATCTTAGTACCCGGAGGAAAAGAAAACAATAAAGTGATTCCCCAAGTAGTGGCGATCGAACGGGGAATAGCCCAAACCACAGTCGTTTTGGCGATTGTGGGGTAGAAGGACCTCGATATTTGTTATTAATATGAAATGGAAGATATCTGGAAAGTTACATCGAAGAGGGTGATAGTCCCGTACATGTAAGTATTAATAATGATAGGGGAATCCTGAGTAGGTCGGGACACGAGAAATCCTGATTGAAACAGCCAGGACCATCTGGCAAGGCTAAATACTTTTGAGAGACCGATAGTGAACCAGTACCGTGAGGGAAAGGTGAAAAGCACCCCGAACAGGGGAGTGAAATAGTACCTGAAACCGTGCGCTTACAACCTGTCGGAGTACTGACGAGAGCAATCTCTGTCAGTATGACGGCGTGCCTTTTGCATAATGAGCCTACGAGTTACTCCTCACTAGCGAGGTTAAGACTTAGAGAGTTGGAGCCGAAGCGAAAGCGAGTCTGAACAGGGCGCCTACCTGCCGGAAGGCAGGTATAGTTAGTGGGGGTAGACGCGAAACTTTGTGATCTATCCTTGGTCAGGCTGAAGTTCCGGTAACACGGGATGGAGGGCCGAACTAGTTGATGTTGAAAAATCTTTGGATGAACTGAGGATAGGGGTGAAAGGCTAATCAAACTGAGAAATAGCTCGTACTCCCCGAAATGCATTTAGGTGCAGCCTCGGTGGCAGTCTTGCAGAGGTAGAGCTACTGATAAGGCTAGAGGGCTTCACCGCCTATCGATCCTTGACAAACTCCGAATGCTGCAAGATGATCCCCGGGAGTGAGCCTGCGGGTGCTAAGGTCCGTGGACAAAAGGGAAAGAACCCAGATCATCAGCTAAGGTCCCGAAATATATGCTAAGTTGAATTAAACGAGGTGTGACTGCACAGACAGCTAGGATGTTGGCTTGGAAGCAGCCATTCATTTAAAGAGTGCGTAACAGCTCACTAGTCGAGCGGTTGTGCGTGGATAATAATCGGGCATAAGCATATTACCGAAGCTATGGACTTGCTGACGGTTACCGTCAGTAATTGGTAGGGGAGCATTCCAGTCGGCGTTGAAGAAATACTGTGAAGTATTTTGGAGCGTCTGGAAAAGAAGATGTAGGCATAAGTAACGATAAGACAGGTGAGAAACCTGTCCACCGAAAGACTAAGGTTTCCTGATCAACGCTAATCGGATCAGGGTTAGTCGGGTCCTAAGGGTAAGCCGAGAGGCGATCTTGATGGACAACTGGTTAATAATCCAGTACCACCGTTTACTGCGAAGCGGAGACGGAGTAGTGAAAGATCCGCGTACTGACGGAATAGTACGTTAAAGGGGGTAGTTAAATCACGGGGTTAATAGCTTTGTGATGATGAACCTGAGAGTACCATGAGCCTTCGGGCAAGTGGATAGTGATCCTAATCAGACTTCCAAGAAAAACCGCTAAGCATCAGGTAGATGGTGCCCGTACCACAAACCGACACAGGTAGTCGAGGAGAGAATCCTAAGGTGCTCGAGTGATCCGTGGCTAAGGAACTAGGCAAATTAGACCTGTAACTTCGGGAAAAAGGTCTCCTGTCAGAGATGATGGGGCGCAGATAAATAGCCCAGGCGACTGTTTAGCAAAAACACATGGCTTTGCGAAATCGAAAGATGAGGTATAAGGCCTGACACCTGCCCGGTGCCGGAAGGTTAAGAGGAGGGGTTATCTGCCGCAAGGCGGAGAAGCTCTGAATTGAAGCCCCGGTAAACGGCGGCCGTAACTATAACGGTCCTAAGGTAGCGAAATTCCTTGTCGGGTAAGTTCCGACCTGCACGAATGGTGTAACGATCTGGGCACTGTCTCAGCCACGAGCTCGGTGAAATTGTAGTTCCGGTGAAGATGCCGGATACCCGCAACGGGACGGAAAGACCCCGTGAACCTTTACTATAGCTTAACATTGATTTTGGGTAAGTAATGTGTAGGATAGGTCGGAGACTGTGAAGCGGCTTCGCCAGGAGTCGTGGAGTCATCCTTGAAATACGACCCTTTATTTGCCTGGAACCTAATCCTGAAAACGTCAGGAGACATTGTTTGGTGGGTAGTTTGACTGGGGTGGTCGCCTCCAAAAGAGTAACGGAGGCTTCTCAAGGTACCCTCAGCACGATTGGTAACCGTGCGCAGAGTGCAATGGCATAAGGGTGCTTGACTGTGAGACCGACAAGTCGATCAGGTACGAAAGTAGAGCATAGTGATCCGGTGGTTCCGTATGGAAGGGCCATCGCTCAAAGGATAAAAGGTACTCCGGGGATAACAGGCTGATCGCCGCCAAGAGCTCATATCGACGCGGCGGTTTGGCACCTCGATGTCGGCTCGTCACATCCTGGGGCTGGAGAAGGTCCCAAGGGTTCGGCTGTTCGCCGATTAAAGTGGCACGCGAGCTGGGTTCAGAACGTCGTGAGACAGTTCGGTCCCTATCTGTTGTGGGCGTAGGAGATTTGAGAGAACCTGACACTAGTACGAGAGGACCGTGTTGGACAGACCTCTAGTGTACCTGTTGTGGCGCCAGCTGCATCGCAGGGTAGCTATGTTTGGAAGAGATAAGCACTGAAAGCATCTAAGTACGAAGCTCGTCTCAAGATGAGATCTCCCTTAAGGGTCGTTGAAGACTACGACGTTGATAGGCTGCAGGTGTAAAGGCGGTAACGTCAAAGCCGAGCAGTACTAATTACCCGTGAACTTTGAGAGAATAATCTTACCAGCTTTTGAAAGCCAGTATGTCAAAAATATTGAGAAAGACAGAAGACCGAAGTCAGAAGTCAGAAGTCAGAAGATAGATTCTTCGGACTACGGACTTCGGACTTCAGACTTCGAAAGATCTTAAGGTGACTATAGCGGCGGGGATCCACCTCTTCCCATTCCGAACAGAGAAGTTAAGCCCGTCAGCGCCGATGGTACTGCAATTGTGGGAGAGTAGGTAGTCGCCGGCTTAAAACGGAAGCCCTTCAGGAAACTGGAGGGCTTTCTTGGTTTAAAAACTTACACAGAGGAAATCCGGAGAAGCCACAGAGCGACACAGAGGGCTTTCTTGCATTTAAAAACTTACACAGAGGAAATCCGGAGAAGTCACAGAGCAACACAGAGGTACAATAATGCTCCTGGTTTTACTCTGTGACCCTCTGTGTCTTCTCTGTGGTTTTGTGTAACTTGTTCTCATTTTAAAAAGGAAAGTAAAATGTCGCTGAAGGTTAATCCCATCCATTTTGGAGAGGAGTTGAGGTGAGGTTAATTGAACTGATTTCGTATAAAATTGCTATATTTGACCATTCAAAATTTCAATGAAACTCCTTCCTGAAAACGATTTTAACCCCTCATCCAAACTGTATATCCCTGAAGGTACAGTCATAGAAGAAACTCTGCTTCATATAATTAAATATAAGCGACTTAACCAGGTATATACCCAGTTTCATGACAAAGATCCGATACTTCTTATAACCTCGGTACTCGAAGAACTGGATCTTCAATATGATATTCCGGATGAAGACCTTAAAAATATACCCGATAAAGGGGGATTTATTACTATCTCAAACCATCCCTATCGCGGAATAGATTCAATGCTGCTGCTTAAGATAATACTTGAGAAAAGGAAGGATTTTAAAATTCTGTCAAACATTCTTCTTCAGAATATTGAACCCATGCAGAGCGTCATCATTCCGGTTAAAACAACAGACGGCAAAGACCGAAACAAAACCTCATTCTCCGGAATAAAAGAAGGAATTAATCATCTGAAGAATGATCATGGACTTGGTATATTTCCAGCCGGCGATGATCCTCAGCAATATGAAATTTCCAAAATAATCCTTGACAGGGAATGGCAGACTTCCGCATTTAAGTTTATAAAAAACGCAGAAGTACCGGTAATCCCGGTATATTTTCATGGAACAAATTCAAGGCTGTTATATATTATCAGAAAGATCAACCCATTGTTCAGGCTGGCCAATCTGCCTTCCGAGATAATCAACAGGAAAAACAAAATTGTAAAAATCAGAATCGGGTCCCCGTTAACTGTTAAGGAGCAGTCGGGCTTTAAGGATAATTCACAGTACGGGCGGTACCTGCGTGCCCGGACGTACCTTCTGGGTTCAAGCCTGGAACCCTCAAAATTCTTTGTTAAGCGGCCTTCAGCGAAAAAAGCTTTTGCCGAACCAATTGCTACCCAGGTGCCTGCAACCCTCATGGAGGAAGAGTTCAGGAAAATTAGGGCTGACTATGAGCTTTTTACTACAAAAAACTATTCCGTTATATGCGCGCCAACTTTCACAATCCCTGAAATATTCAACGAGATCGGAAGACTTAGAGAATTGACATTCAGGGAAATAGGAGAAGGCACAAACAAGAGTTCCGATATTGATGAATATGACCTGTACTATAACCACCTCTTTATTTGGGATACCGATAGAAAAAAACTGGTGGGTGCATACCGGATCGGAAAAGGGAAAGATGTAGCAAACATTTACGGCATTAATGGATTCTACATCAACTCCCTGTTCAGAATTAAAAAGCAGTTCCTTCCGGTGCTAAGGGAATCACTCGAACTTGGACGGTCATTTATAGTGAGGGATTACCAGAAAAAGGCAATGCCATTATTCCTCTTATGGAAAGGAATAATGATGTTCCTTCTCAAAAATCAGGAATACAGATATCTTATAGGTCCTGTCAGCATAAGCAACGAATTCTCGAAATTTTCAAAAAGCCTGATAGTGGAATTCATAATGACCTATTTCTTTGATTGGGATAAAGCCAGATTTATAGCACCAAGAAAGGAGTTTGTTGTGAAGCGTGATAAGCTGGTTGACCAGGATGCATTTATTGATGCTGCGGAACACGACATTAATAAAATCGAAAAAATTCTGATGAATATAGAGCCAGGTTACAGAATGCCGGTGCTCCTTAAGAAATACCTCGAAATAAATGGCAGGATAATCGGATTCAATATTGACCCCAAATTCAATGGTTGCCTCGACGGTTTGCTGATCCTTGATCTTTACAATACACCGCCTGATTTTATAAAGGGCCTTTCGAGAGAGCTTAACGATGAATCAATACTCAGGAGGTTTAAGCTGAACCAGGATAAAATCATGTTCTGAGCCACCGAAAATCAGTATCCTAATAGAATTTATACCTTTGGTCAACTATATTGGCCGATTTCCTTAATGCTTCATAAGCCTCATAATTGCCTCTCATAGAATATGTTGTGGCGAGCTGTGCCCTGAGCGACTTAAGATCTGTGCCGACTGATTTGTTAATATTGTTGACTGTCAGCATGAAAACCCCGTTTTCTCCCTTTACCGGACCTGACAGAACTCCCTGTTTTGATGAAGAAGCTGTCGAAATCAGGGCAGGTTCCGATCCGACTCCGGGAAGAGAGTAAGTCCTGAAATTCACATTTGTAGCCTCCTGAACCTTCAGACCCATTGTATTTGCAAGATCATCAAGGCTCTTGCCGGACTGCATGTTCTTTGAAAATTCGCCTGAAATGATTTCTGCTTTTTTATCTTTTGCCAGAATGAACTTAATATCATTTTCAACATTTTTCAAAGGCATAATTCCTTCTTCCTGTACTTTGGTGCAGAATGCCACAACGTATTTGCCGTTAATTTCAAAAACAGCCTGCTGATTATTGTCCAGGATTATCTTTCCCTTCTGGGCCTGGAACAGCGACATTATAAGACTTCTGGGATTATCAAGTCCCGGTAACGTTTTTTGCTGCGGTGTAACATCATTTGCAACGAGCTTTGTGAGCCCTTTTTCAGAAATGGATTTAACAAATTTATCATAAGTGTCATTTGTACCGGCAAACTGGCTAGCTTCACTGTAGACCCGCTGATTTGTCATCGAACCCGGGTTAATTTTCCTGTCGATAATACCTATATTATATTTTTTTACTGGCTTCGATTCAGCAAGGATCTCAATAATATGTACTCCATAGGTGGTCTCAGCTTTTACTATATCTCCTTTTTTTGCCGAGAAGCAGGCATCGTTGAATGGCCCTACCATCTTGCCTTCCTGGAACCATCCCAGATCACCGCCAAGTTTGGAGGATCCCTGGTCGTCGGAATTGGTCATTGCAAGTGTCTCAAACTTTGCTCCTGATTTTATAAGATTTAGCAGACTGTCGGCCTTGTTTCTTGCCATCTCAAGGGTCCTCTTATTGCCTGTCGCTATAAGAATATGCCTTGCATGCACTGAGTCGGGCCTTTCGGCAACATCAATAAGCCTCGCAAGCTTCAGGGTTCCCTGTTCATTGTAAGGTCCGAAAACTTCATTTTTGTTCTCTCTTTTTACGAAGTTGGTAAGTGGTGCCGGGACTTCGGAAATCGGAACAAAGGTGCCGGCATACCTTGTATCGGCACTAAGATTAATAAACTCCACAGGATTAGCAGATGCCTCAAATTCGGTTTTGGTCTTGTTGATCCATTCATCGGATTGCTTTTTGTCTTCTTCCGAGGGCACAACTTCAAAAGAAACATATTCAATATCCCTTAAAGCATTGCTTTTATAGTTGCTTTTATGAGCTGCATAATATGATTCAATTTCACTTGCCGGTATTTTCACAAGCGAATCAGGAACAGAGGAGTAGTTCTTCATTACATAGCTGAAATCAACTGTGGATGAAGTAAGGTTACTTTCAAATTCAGCCTGTTTGGATGTAACATAGAGCCCTTTTGAAACAAGGGTACTGTATTTGGTATTCATCCTGTCGTTAACAATCTCGTCTTCAAAGAAAAGCCAGTATTTTTTTGCAGTCTCATCCACTTCGGTCTGTTTAAGGAAATTCACAAGGAAGGATTTGTTGAAAGTCCCGGTTTGCTGATCGGTAAATAGTTGTTTTACAATCGGGTGAGGGTTATTGCCAAGAACAAGTTCATCAACTTCTTCGTTGCTCACGCCAACCCCGAGATCTTTGTATTGATTATCGAGGATCTTCTCCCTTATCATTTGCTGCCAGATCTGCTCCCTTATTGACTCTGTAGCTGACTCGGTCATGTTTGTGTTCCCCGATAGCTTGTAAATCTCAAGAAGGTTCTGAACACGCTGTTCAAATTCCTGATATGAAATTGATTCATCCCCGATCTTACCGATTTCATAATATTTTTTTGCCTGTCTTCTCTGATTCCTTCCATTTCCAAAGAAATCACTTACAACAAATATAAACAGCGATAAACCTATTAATCCGGCTACAAAAACTCCTGCCTTTTCCCTTAAAAATTGAAGTGTAGACATTTAAATAACTTGTTTTATGTTAATTAGAAATAAGTATTTTTTATTTCAGGCGACAAATATAACAAATTTCTGTAAAAATATCAGTTGGATACTCTCTACATATTATAATATGGTGAAAAACCGTTAGTCGCAAAGTTTGCTTTTTATACGGATAGGGTTATCCCCGAAAAAACTTTGTGAAAAAATAGTCATTCGTACAAAAAAACAGGGGGTATGTCAGAAAAAACATATCAATTTATCAAAAAAATATTAACAAAAAGGGGGCTGATACAAGAAATAATATATTTTTGCAAAAATCATTGTAAAATTATTGAAAATGGCAGAATTAAGATTTAGTGCATTGCGGGAAGTATTTAACAGGAGACCTGTTCCGGTCGAACCACCTTCCAGGAACATTTCGCAGTATTTCAGAATGAATGTCTTTGACCTTCATAAAATGGAGCATTACCTTTCCAAGGAAGCATTCCAGGTCGTCAAAAAAGCTATTGAAGAAGGTAAATCCCTGACCAGAGCAGAAGCCAATCAGGTTGCAATAGGATTGAAAGCATGGGCACTTGAAAAAGGAGCTACCCATTTTACACACTGGTTTCATCCGCTGACCGACGGAACTGCGGAAAAACATGATGGTTTCATTGAAATCGGTGACAACGGACACCTGGTTGAGAATTTTTCGGGCGAGTTCCTTGTCCAGTCTGAACCCGATGCCTCAAGCTTTCCCAGTGGCGGCATCAGAAATACCTTTGAGGCCCGGGGATATACGGCCTGGGATGTGTCATCACCTGTGTTTATTGTCGGCACTACACTCTGTATTCCGACAATTTTCGTGTCCTGGACCGGCGAAGCGCTTGACTACAAAGCTCCACTGCTTAAAGCACTTTCGCAACTTGACAGGGCTGCGGTTGATGTCTGCCAGTACTTTGATAAGAACGTGACAAAGGTTTATGCAACACTCGGATGCGAGCAGGAGTATTTCCTCATCGATGAGGCCTTGTATTATGCACGTCCTGATATTGTTCTTGCTGAAAGAACACTCATGGGGCATCAGTCCGCAAAAGACCAGCAGCTTTCCGATCATTATTTCGGATCAATACCTGAAAGGGTCATGTGTTTCATTGAAGATTTTGAATGTGAAGCTTACAAGCTCGGGATTCCGGTCAAAACGCGCCATAACGAGGTTGCGCCAAACCAGTTCGAATGTGCCCCTATTCATGAGGAAGTAAACCTGGCAGTCGATCATAACCAGCTTCTTATGGACGTTATGAAGCGCATTGCCAGGAAGCATAAGTTCAGAGTACTTTTTCATGAAAAGCCTTTTGCAGGAATAAATGGTTCAGGGAAGCACAATAACTGGTCGATGGCAACAAACACAGGCATTAACCTGCTTTCCCCCGGAAAAAACCCCAGGACAAATATGCAGTTTCTGGCTTTCCTTGTAAGCGTCATTAAGGCTGTGAATGACAGCAATGAACTTATCAGGGCGTCAGTGATGAACGAGCCAAATTCGTACCGCCTCGGCGGCCATGAAGCACCGCCGGCAATTATTTCGGTCTTCCTCGGAACATACATTACCAATATGCTTAACGAAATAGCAAGTAAGATCACGGAGAACAAAATGACGCCAGCCCAGAAAACCGAACTAAAACTCGGAATCGGAAAAATCCCTGAAATTCTTCTTGACAACACCGACAGGAACAGGACTTCTCCTTTTGCCTTTACAGGAAACAGGTTCGAATTCAGGGCAGTGGGATCCTCTGCAAACTGCAGTGCAGCTATGATCGCACTTAACTCGGCAGTTGCTTACCAGCTTACTGAATTCAAAAAAGAGGTAGACCAGATCATTAAAAAAGGAAGGAACAAGGATGAAGCTATCTTCCAGGTTCTTAAAAAATATATTCTTGAATCGGAAAACGTTCTTTTTGAGGGTGATAATTACAGCAAGGAATGGCATAAGGAGGCTGAAAGAAGAAAACTCTGCAACATTCCCAGCGTTCCCGAATCTTTGAAATGCTACCTTACCCCGGGTTCAAAAAAAGTTCTGATCGACGCAGGCATTTTTACCCAAAAAGAGCTCGAAAGCCGCGTGGAAGTTGAATTCGAAAAATTTACAAAGAAGGTTCAGATTGAATCCAGGGTTCTTGGCGATCTGGCCAATAACCATATAGTTCCGACAGGCATAACTTATATGTCATCCCTGCTTGAGAACGTCAAGAACCTTAAGGATGTATTCAGCCAGGAAGAATTCGATAGACTTGCAGAGCAAAGTAAAGAAATGATTGTTACCATTTCCGGTCATGTCACCATGATTAAAAAACTGGTTAATGACATGACCGAGGAAAGAAAAAAGGCCAATATAATTGAGGATTCCTTCAAAAGGGCTATAGCTTATGAAAAAAAGGTGAAACCTTATCTCGATGAGATCCGCATTCACATTGACAAGCTCGAACTGATTGTTGACAATGAAATATGGCCGCTGCCAAAATACAGGGAACTGCTTTTTACGAGCTAAATAAAAAAACAATGGGCTTATTGACAGGGACGTTGAAAACAGCGTCCCTTTTTTTATAATAATAAAGAATCTGCCCCGTTAAAATATTAGCGCCAATCTCATTAAAATAATTACTTTTATTGTCTAATTAAGTGGGTTATGAGACGATTGATACTGTTGGTTATTTTACTGACTATTATATACATACCTGATTCCTTTGCCCAGAAGCGGAGGACAGACAAGGCATATGCGTCTTACAATGCAGGTGAATTTTACGATGCCATAGACCTTTTTAAAAATGCTTATTCAAAAGTCAGGAAGACTGACAAGGCTAAAAGAACAGAACTGAGCTATATGATAGCAGAATGTTACAGGCTTACAAATGAACCGAAAGATGCCGAAACCTGGTACCGTCTTGCCGTAAAATCTTCATTCTCAAAGCCTGAGGGACAATACTGGCTTGCAGAATCCCTGAAAAAAATCGGGAATTATCAACAGGCCATTGACGAACTCAAAAAATATAAGCAGATCTCGCCTTCCGATTCAAGGGCCGACCAGGAGATCAGGGCATGCGAGCTTGCTATTGAATGGCAAAAGAACCCTGAACAGTATAAAGTCGAGGAAATCAAGGATCTTAATTCAAAGAATTCGGATTTCAGCCCTGCTTATGCCCGCGACGATTTCGGAGTAATTTATTTTACTTCCTCACGCGATGATGCTGCCGGAAACAAAACTCACGGAGCCACGGGACAAAATTTTACTGATATTTTTGAGAGCCGGATTGACAAAAAATCAAAATGGAGCACTCCTGTCCCGGTGGAAAACATAAATACAGAAGCAGAAGAAGGCACGCCCTGTTTCTCGGCCGATTACAAGGAACTCTATTTCACAAGGTGTGAAGCCGGCAAAAGAGAAAAAAAAGGATGTGTAATAATGCATACAACCAGATCGGGAGATAAATGGAACACTCCAAAGAATTTGGGCCTTCTGCCCGATTCGCTTGTGTCGGCTCATCCTGCATTATCTCATGACGGGCTGAAACTTTATTTTGTTTCGGATATGCCGGGAGGATACGGCGGAAAGGATATATATGTCTCAACAAGAGCTGATGCAAGTGACAAGTGGTCAGCCCCCCGCAATCTTGGTCCGGATATAAACACAAGTGGCAATGAACTTTTCCCGTATGTCAGGGAGGATGGCGTACTTTACTTTGCCTCCGACGGACATATCGGTATGGGTGGACTTGATATCTTTAAAGCTGTTCAGCAGCCTGACGGTTCCTGGAATGTTCAGAATATGAAACCCCCGATTAACAGTTTTGCCGATGATTTCGGGATAATTTTTGAAGACAGCAAGGAAAAGGGCGTTTTCAGCTCCACTCGCAAGGGGAAAGGCAATGACGATCTTTTTTCATTTGAACTTCCGCCCATGAGATTTAACGTAACCGGACTTGTCAAGGATGAAAAGACAGGAAGCCCTGTTTCCGCCTCGGTTGTCCAGCTTATCGCCAGCGATGGTTCAAACCTTCAGGCGCAGACAAGTGAAACAGGAGAATTCAAATTTGCACTGAAGGCGGATGTAGATTATATCTTCCTGGCTTCAAAGAAAGGTTACCTCAATGGTAAGGAAAAGGAAACCACAAAAGGACAGGATAAGAGCCGCGATTTCATGGTTACAATCCTGCTGACTTCCATCGACAAGCCAATTGACCTTCCGAATATTTTCTATGATTTTGACAAATGGGACCTGAGACCTGAATCGATGGTTTCCCTCGATAAGCTGATAGAGAGCCTGAATGATAATCCCAGTATTACAATCGAGCTGATGTCACATACCGACTCCCGCAATACTGAGGAATATAACCTTGTTCTTTCCCAGAAAAGAGCACAGTCGGTGGTTGATTACCTGATTGGAAAAGGAATTGATCCTGCAAGACTGGTTGCCAAAGGCTATGGAAAATCGACTCCGAAGGTAGTCGATGCTGCAATTCATTCACAAAACCCGTTCCTGAAGGAAGGGGCAACCCTTAACGACGAGTATGTTAACTCACTTGCAAATGATGAACAAAAGGAAATTGCATACCAGATAAACAGGAGGACTGAGTTCAAGGTTCTGAGAACAGATTATGAAGCTCCTAAAAAATAATTATTGTTCCCAAATCCGATAAAGAATGCCTTCTGAATCAAAGTACAGCAAGCGTGGTGTCTCATCGTCAAAAGAAGATGTGCATGCAGCCATAAAAAACATCGACAAAGGCTTGTTTCCCAAGGCTTTTTGCAAAATTGTTCCTGATATTCTCTGCGGGGATGACAGCTATTGTACAGTGATGCATGCTGACGGCGCCGGGACAAAATCTTCACTGGCTTACATATATTGGAGAGAAACTGGCGATCTGTCAGTCTGGAAAGGCATTGCACAGGATGCAATAGTAATGAATACCGACGATCTTCTCTGTGTCGGTGTTTTTGATAATATCCTGATTTCATCGACAATAGGAAGGAATAAAAGCCTTATTCCGGGCGAAGTAATTTCGGCAATAATAAATGGAGCCGAGGAGTTTCTAGCGGAATTGCGCAGCCTGGGGATAGGGATCTGCTCAACAGGCGGAGAAACTGCCGATATAGGCGACCTTGTAAGGACAATAGTGGTAGATTCCACGGTGGTTTCCAGGTTGAAAAGGACGGATGTGATTTCAAACAATCATATTAAGGCCGGTGATGTAATAATAGGACTTGCATCCTACGGACAAACATTATATGAAAGGGAATATAACAGCGGAATTGGAAGCAATGGGCTGACCTCAGCGCGCCATGATGTTTTTGCCCCCTACCTTGCTTCAAAGTACCCCGACAGCTTTGATACCTCACTGCCTTATGACCTTATTTATACAGGGAAACTCAGGCTTACTGACCAGATACCGGAATTAAATATAAGCGCAGGTAAAATGGTGCTCTCCCCGACCCGGACCTTTGCACCGGTTATAAGGGCAATTCTTGTGACCATGCGCCCTGAAATCAACGGAATGGTTCATTGCTCAGGCGGCGGCCAGACAAAAGTGATGAGGTTTGTGGATAAACTTCATGTCATTAAGGATAATTTGCTCCCGTTGCCTCCCCTCTTCAGGATTATCCATGAACAATCAGGTACGTCGTGGGAGGAAATGTACAAGGTGTTCAACATGGGACACAGGTTTGAAATATTCACTGATGAAAAAAACGCTGAAGAGATTATTAAGATTGCTTCCGGTTTTAATCTTGAAGCAGGAATAATAGGGCATTGCGAGGATTCTGATACCAACAGGCTGACCATTTCTTCAGAGTTCGGGACATTTGAATATTGACCATACTCCCTTTTAATAAACAGAGTGACACTGAGCTCTCACAGAACCACAGAGACAAAATATTTTGACCTCCGGATTTCCTCTGTGTCTTCTCCGGATTTCCTGCGTGTCACTTAAAATCAACCAGGATACTGTTAAAAAGGAAACGGTTTTTAATTATCTTTGCACCCGAAATTTTATTTGACATGTCAAACAATCTTATTCTTGAGAAGCTTGAAGGTGTAAAAAGCAGGTTTAATGAAGTTGGTGAACTTCTCACAAAGCCTGACATTCTGTCGGACATGGACAGGTACGTCAAATTGAATAAGGAATACAAGGATCTTCAGCCTATTATTGAAGCATACGAAAAGTACAAGCTTGCACTGACAAATATTTCTTCCACCAGGGAGCTGCTTTCAACTGAAAAAGATGAAGAGATGAGAGAAATGGCAAAAGCAGAGCTCGAACATCTGAATGCCGGCATCCCCGGAATGGAAGAAGAAATAAAACTTTTGCTTATCCCTGTCGATCCTGAGGATCAAAAGAATGCGGTAATGGAGATCAGGGCAGGAACCGGAGGCGACGAAGCAAGTATTTTTGCCGGAGACCTTTACAGGATGTACACCAAGTTCTTTGAGCAGAAAGGATGGAAGCCCGAAATCAACAGTTATTCCGAAGGAACAGCCGGAGGATATAAAGAGATTGTAATTAGCGTCACGGGCGAAGGTGTTTACGGCATACTTAAATATGAATCAGGAGTTCACAGGGTGCAAAGGGTACCCCAGACTGAGACCCAGGGAAGGATTCACACTTCAGCTGCGTCAGTTGTTGTCCTGCCTGAAGCCGATGAATTTGATGTGGAGATCAAAAATGAGGATATCAGGAAAGATACCTATTGCTCTTCCGGCCCAGGAGGACAATCGGTAAATACGACCTATTCGGCAATACGCCTTACGCATATTCCTACCGGAATTGTGGTTACCTGCCAGGATGAAAAATCACAGATAAAGAACTACGATAAGGCACTTAAGGAACTGAGAACAAGGCTTTACAACCTTGAATATCAGAAATATCTTGACGAAGTTTCGCATAAGAGAAAAACGATGGTCTCGACAGGCGACCGTTCAGCCAAGATACGTACATATAATTATCCCCAGGGAAGAATGACCGATCACAGGATAAACCTTACAATATATAACCTGCCTTCGATACTTGACGGAAATATCCAGGAGATAATAGATAAGCTGCAGATGGCGGAAAATGCAGAACGCCTGAAGGAAAATAATGTCTGACATTCAAACTGATGAATTCTTCACAATTGTTTGAGAACATAGCACGGAAACATTCATTCCTGTGCGTCGGCCTCGATTCCGAGCTTGAAAAAATCCCTCCTTTCCTCCTGAAAACGGAAGATCCTGTTTTTGAATTCAACAGGCGCATCATTGATGCCACATGCAAATTTGCAGTGGCATATAAGCCGAATGTCGCATACTATGAATACCGCGGAATCAAGGGTTGGATATCGCTTGAATCAACCTTGAAATATATCAGAAAAAACTATCCGGATATTTTTGTAATTGCTGATGCAAAGAGGGGAGATATAGGAAACACCTCCAAAATGTATGCGAAGGCGTTTTTTGAAAACCTCCGGGTTGACGCCGTAACGGTCGCCCCCTATATGGGCGAAGATTCTGTGATGCCTTTTCTTTCCTACAGGGACAAATGGGCTATTCTTCTCGTCCTGACTTCGAACAGAGGTGCAGACGATTTTCAGTATCATGAAGAAAATGGTTTTAAGCTGTTTGAAAAGGTATTGTTATCCTCAAAAAAATGGGGCACCACCGATAATCTTATGTATGTTGTGGGGGCGACCCGTGCCGAAATGCTTAAAGATATCAGAAAACTGGTTCCCGACCATTTCCTGCTGGTGCCTGGAATAGGCGCCCAGGGAGGCAGCCTACAAGAGGTTGCAGAATACGGACTTAACGGCAAATGCGGACTTCTGGTCAATTCATCGAGAGGTATAATATTTGCCGACAATTCAGAAAAATTCGACAGGGTGGCAGGAGAAAAAGCAGCTGAGATTCAGAAAGAAATGGACTTATATCTTTCTGACCACAAACTTGCCTGAAGCAATTATTTGATTTTTTACTCCGGGGTCTCTGTGTAAGTTTGCCCCAACTTCCTAAATTGGGCTTTTTATACTTTCCCGGTGTACTCCGTCTTTACCTCTGTGTGAGTTTTTAGCTATTCAGGTTAAACAGAAAGTCGCAAAAGCGATTTTTTTCAGGATAAACGAAAAGATGTTCTGAATGTGCATCTTTTTTAATATATTTATATTCTGCTGCTTTGTTTTAATTCGTGCTAAAATGAAAGAAGAATTTCTCCATTATCTTTGGAAATACAGCCTTTATGACGCTGAAAGCCTGATTGATAGCGACGGGGACTTAATTACCGTTCTTAATCCGGGTGAATATAACAGGGATTCAGGTCCCGATTTCTTCAATGCGAGAATCCTTATTTGCGGAACAGAATGGGCAGGCAATGTTGAAATTCACATAAAGGCCTCACATTTTTATAATCACGGTCACGGAAGTGATCCTGCATTTGACAATGTTATCCTTCATATTGTGGCCGACAACGACAGAAAAGTATTTAATTCGAAAGGGGAAGAACTTCTTACGGTAGCGATCGGTTTTGACCCGGTTTACTATGAGAAATACATTGACCTTGTTAATGCCCCGGCGACAATCGCGTGCGGAAATGATATAAAGGAGCTTGACAGCTTTTATATCCGGCACTGGCTCCATGCTCTCCTTATCGAACGTCTTCAGTCCAAAACAGATGCTGCAATGAAGATTTTTTCCGAAACGTGCAATGACTGGGAAGAGACTTTTTACAGGATTCTTACACGTTATTTCGGGTTCAGGGTAAATGCGGAACCATTTGAGATGCTGGCAAGGGCACTCCCTTTTAAGATTGTGAGGAAACATTCGGACAACAGGTTCCAGGTCGAGGCGCTTCTCTTCGGAACTGCCGGAATGCTCGATGAGGGGTTGTTTAGGGATGCTGTAAGCGACAGGTATTTCCGCGACCTGACAAAAGAATATAAAATATTGTCATCCAAATACTCATTAAGACCGATTCATGGATGGATGTGGAAATTTTCAAAGCTTCGCCCTGTCAATTTCCCGACTGTGAGGATCTCTCAGCTGGCAGCGATGCTGTCGGTGACCGGAGGACTTTTTTCGCGGACACTTGAAGCAAGTGATATTGACCAGCTAAATTATGTTTTTGAAGCCGGGGCTTCAGACTACTGGAACGATCATTATGTTTTTGGAAAAAAGAGTGTGAGCATACCAAAAAACACCGGTTCGCAGGCAGCTTCCATCCTGCTCGTAAATGCTGTTATCCCAATGATTTTTGTTTATGGTAAGTTCATGGGCAACAGGGAGATCTGCGAAAGGAGCATATCATTTTTTGAGCATGTTCCACCTGAATCCAATTCAGTGATAAGAGAATGGAAATCAGCAGGAATAGATGTTGAATCAGCATTTTTTACACAGGCGCTGATCCAGCTTACCAATGAATATTGTAAAAAAAGAAGATGCCTCGATTGCAGGGTCGGAAGCAAACTGATATCTCTTGGGAGAAAACTTAAAGACAGGAACCAGCTTTCGCTTGAACCTTAAAGACGACCGGACAATTTTTACCTGCAGCAATCACAATGACAATTATCCGGAGGTTGTTGATAACTGTTTATAAATTGATGAATTATAGCTTAATTGGACGCAACTTTCTGACGTAACTTTACGTCTTTATACAAGACGAAGCAATAACTGTTTTTAGCCTTCGTTAATTTTTAAAAAGAAATTATTGTCAGGAAAATTAAAAAAACTTCCAATTGTTTGATTATTTACATAAAAAAGCCTTATTTTTGCGTTCCAAAATTGGAGATTCAATTTACTTATGGATAAACAATATATTAATTAAGGACATGTATTTAACTACTGAAAAGAAACAGGAGTTTTTCAAAACATTTGGATCATCGGAGATTGATACTGGAACTGCAGAAGGACAGATTGCATTATTTTCTTACAGAATATCCCATCTTACCGAACATCTGAAAAAGAACAAAAAGGACTTTAGTACCCAAAGAGCTCTCATTAAGCTTGTGGGAAGAAGAAGAAGGCTATTGGATTATCTGAAAATCAAAGATATAGAGCGTTATCGCGAAATAGTAAAAGCGCTGAAATTACGTAAATAAGGAAAAAAGGCAATTGGGAATTGCCTTTTTTCTTATTATCTGTAATTATTCTATATTTCACCAATCAAAAATAATTTTACAATGTTCAATATAAAAGAGAAAAATATTGATCTCGGAGACGGGAAAACAATAACCCTGGAAACAGGCAGAATGGCAAAGCAGGCCGATGGATCAGTGCTTCTGAAAATGGGAAAGACCATGTTGCTTGCGACTGCAGTTGCAGCAAAGGAGACAAAAGAGGATACTGACTTTATGCCTTTGTCGGTTGAATATAAGGAGAAATATGCCTCATCAGGCCGCTTCCCTGGCGGATTTCTGAAAAGGGAATCGAGGCCATCGGATTATGAAATCCTTATTTCAAGGCTCGTTGACAGGGCTTTAAGACCCCTCTTCCCTGAGAATTTTCATGCCGAAACTTTCGTGACAATAAGCCTCATATCAGCCGATATCGATATTATTCCGGATGCACTTGCTGGCCTAGCAGCATCAGCTGCCCTTGTCATATCAGACATACCCTTCGATGGGCCGATGTCGGAAGTAAGAGTTGCAAGGATAAACAATAATTTTGTTGTCAACCCGACAGCCACACAGCTTAAAGAGGCTGATATTGACCTTATTGTCGGCGCCACATACAAAAATATCCTGATGGTCGAGGGAGAAATGAAAGAGGTTTCAGAAGAAGACATGCTTGAAGCAATCAGGATTGCACATGAAGCAATAAAAATACACTGCCAGGCCCAGATGGAGTTTGTACGGGAAATAGGAGCGGGTGTGAAACGCGAGTATGAACAGGAGGTAAATGATGAGGAACTGAAGAAGAAAGTCTGGGATCAGACCTATGACAAATGTTACCAGACTGCAAAAGCACTGATCGTTGACAAACACATGCGCGAAGAAGCATTTGAAGGCGTCATTGCCGGTTTCCTTGAACAATTCACGGAAGAGGATGAAGTGAACGAAATGCTTGTCAGAAGATACTATCATGAAGTTCAGAAAGAGGCATTACGCAGGCTTGTTCTCGATGAGAATGTAAGGCTCGATGGACGCAAAACCGACGAAATACGTCCAATTACCTGTGAGATCGATCCCCTTCCTGCAACACACGGATCAGCACTTTTTACAAGAGGTGAGACCCAGTCGCTTACAACAGTAACTCTTGGCACCAAGCTCGATGAAAAAATAATTGATGATGTACTGAATCAGGGAACCGAGAAATTTACCCTTCACTACAATTTTCCGCCTTTCGCTACGGGCGAAGCTAAACCTGCAAGAGGTATCAGCAGGAGGGAGATCGGACATGGGAACCTTGCGCATCGTGCTCTTAAGAACATGATGCCTCCTGATGATGAAAATCCCTACGCAATAAGGGTTGTGTCAGATATCCTTGAATCAAACGGTTCTTCGTCAATGGCTACAGTGTGTGCCGGATCGCTTGCCCTGATGGATGCCGGAATTAAGATACGCAAACCCGTTTCCGGAATTGCAATGGGGCTTATAACTGATAATGATTCAGATAAATATGCAGTTTTATCAGACATACTCGGAGATGAGGACCATCTTGGTGATATGGACTTCAAGGTGACAGGCACCCGTGACGGAATTACCGCCACACAGATGGATATAAAAGTTGAGGGACTGTCATTCGACATACTTAAGAAAGCTCTCGGACAGGCAAAAGAGGGACGCTTGCATATCCTTGATATAATGCAGAATACTATTGCTGAACCGCGTCCTGAACTTAAACCTCATGCTCCAAGGATTGAGATGCTTACAATACCCAAGGACATGATCGGTGCACTCATTGGTCCCGGCGGAAAAATCATCCAGGAAATTCAGCGTGAAACAGGAACAACAATTATTGTCGAGGAAGTTGACGGACACGGAGATGTCAATATTTTCGGCGAGAACAAGGATGCCATTACCGCTGCACTCGACTGGGTGAAGAAAATTGTTGCAGTTCCTGAAGTGGGGCAGGTTTACAGGGGTAAGGTAAAAACTATTGTTCAGTTCGGAGCATTTGTCGAGATTTTGCCAAATAAGGACGGACTGCTTCATATTTCAGAGATTGACTGGAAAAAGATAAAATCAGTTGATGAAGTACTTAAGGAAGGCGATGAAATAGAAGTTAAGCTGATTGGTGTTGATCCTAAAACCGGAAAACTAAAACTCTCCAGGAAAGTTCTTCTTCCGCGTCCTCCGAAAGAAGAAGGGGATCATAAAAAGAATCCGGTTCAGAAAAACTGACAGTTATTTTATTTGATGTTGTTCAGCCCATTTTATATATTTGATATATTGTAATAGTCTGATGCAACTCAAATACAATTATGTAGTTATTGAAGGGAACATCGGTGCAGGCAAGACAACTCTTGCATGCCGGATAGCTGAGCAATTCAATGCAAGGCTTATTCTTGAACAGTTTACCGATAATCCCTTTCTTGCAAAATTCTACAGCGACCCTGAAAAATATTCATTTCCTCTTGAACTATCCTTTCTGGCAAGCCGCTATAAACAGATTAATAATGAGATAGGATCTCAGGATCTTTTCAGGAAGTTTACGGTTGCGGATTATTATTTTATGAAGTCACTTGTGTTTGCCGCTACTACCCTGAAAGGAGAAGAATACAATCTGTACAGGCAGATATTCTATATAATCCATGCACCGCTCGCCAAACCTGACCTTTATGTGTATCTGCACCTTAAGCCCGAAAGGCTCCTTGATAATATAAGGAAAAGAGGCCGCGAATATGAGAAGTCAATAACCAGGGAGTACCTTCAGAAAATACAGGAAAGTTACTTTGCATTCTTTAAGCAGAGCCCCGACAGCAAATACCTGATAATTGATATTAATAACCTTGATTTTGTGGAAAATGAAAAAGACTACTCAAAAATCATTGACTGCATATTCGGCAATGCCTTTGAAAATGGTCTTAATATGGTGATTTTATGAACATTTTAATTTTTTTTCGGTTGTTATAACTATTTTTTTATAAATTTGCAGAGAAAACCTAAAAATCAGATCTTTAATTTGATCGTAATCAACAAAAAAGCGTAACATAAACACAAATAACAAATTAGACTATGAAAAAAATCAGAAGCTATTTTATCCTTATCCTTGCAGCTGCATTTATGATGAGTTGCAGCGGTCTGAATAAGATGAAAAAAGATGCCGGTGATGTTAAGTACGAGGTTACACCGAAAGTGCTTGAAGCACATGCTGGCCTGGTAAACGTCACTATCAAAGGCACATTTCCTCAGAAGTATTTCAATAAGAAAGCAACTCTGGATTTGACTCCTGTTCTGACTTATAATGGTGGAGAGACAGCATTTGATAAAGTGCAGGTTCTGCAGGGTGAAAAAGTTCAGGCAAACAATAAAGTGATTACCTATACCGGAGGTGATTTCACTTACACAAGCGCAATCCCTTATAAGGATGCCATGAAAAAGTCAGAACTTGTTCTGAGAACCAAGGCAACTCTCGGGAAAAAGAGTCTTGATTTTGATTCGGTTAAACTTGCTGACGGTGTTATTGCAACATCCACGCTGGTAATGGTTAACGCCATGCCTGTTTATATGAAGGATAATTATGTCAGGATCACTCCTGAATCTCAGCTGGCTGAGATAAAGTATCTGATCAACAGTGCAGATATCCGTAATTCTGAACTTAAGGCTGAAGACATAAAACTTCTTCAGGATTATATCAAACAGGTTACCGCTGATTCAACACGCAAACTGAAAAACACAGTTGTGAGCTCTTATGCCTCACCTGACGGTAAATTCACATTTAATGAGAAACTTTCAGGCAAAAGAGGTCAGTCTGCTGATAAATTTATCAAGAAAGAATTTAAGACAGTACCGGCAGCAGGCGGTGAAAGTTTCTTTAATGAGACAACAACGGCTGAAGACTGGGATGGCTTTAAAACAGAAGTTCAGAATTCATCAATTCAGGATAAAGACCTGATTCTGCGTGTTCTTTCAATGTACTCCGATCCTGATGTCCGCAATAAGGAAATCAAAAACATGTCTGAAGCATTCACAAAGCTGAAAACAGATATTCTTCCGAAACTCAGGAGATCAAAAATGCTTGTGAATGTTGACAAGATAGGACGCAGCGACGAACAGATTCTCGCTCAGATGAAATCAGATCCTAAAGTACTGAGCCTTGAAGAAATTCTTTATGCCGGATCTCTTACAAAAGACGCCAATGAAAAACTTGCTTACTATACGGCTGCTGCTGATAAAGATCCAAAATGTATCCGCGCACATAACAATGTAGGAGCTGCACTGCTTTCACTTGGCAAAGCTGATGAAGCACTTGCTTCATTGGAAAAGGCAGAAGCAATTGAAAACAATGATGTTGTTAAAAACAATATGGGCTTTGCTTACCTTTTAAAAGGTGACATGGCTAAGGCTGAAGAGCAGTTTAATTCCATGACTGCTGCAACTCCTGAATCAAAATACGGTCTTGGTATTATAGCTATTAAAAAAGGTGAATATGACAAGGCTGTCAATGATTTCGGAACTGAACCATGCTACAATCTTGCTCTCGCGCAGTTACTTAAGGGTGATGTCAGCAAGGCAAAAGCAACCCTCGACGGAATGAAAGAAATGTGCAAATGCGGAAAACCTTCATACCTGAAAGGAGTTGTTGGTGCACGCCTCGACGACAAAACCTATATGCTGAATGGTCTGAAAGAAGCTATCGGCTTCAAAGCTGACTGGAAGGATTACGCAAAAACCGATCTGGAATTTGCAAAATACTTCGCAGATAACGATTTCAAGGCTGTCGTTCAATAATCAGATAAAACATATTTAAATAAAAGGCTGTCAGATCTGGCAGCCTTTTTTTATGCACTTAGCGCACTTTGAGGCTATTGGATTTTCCTGACAGGTCCCACAATACTATCCCTGCACTGACTACAATATTGAACGAGTGCTTCGTCCCGAACTGTGGAATCTCTACACACATATCACAAAGATCAAGCGTTTCCTGGGAAATTCCGTTCACCTCGTGACCAAAAACCAGGGCATATCTGGTATCTTCCTGCAACTCAAAATCCTGGAGCTCCACTGAACCTTCTGCTTGCTCAATTCCGATTATTTTATAACCGTCAGTCTTTAATTCCCTGACTGCATCCACGGTCCTCGGGTAATAGCTCCATTCTACCGATTCTGTGGCTCCGAGTGCAGTTTTTTGAATGTCCCTGTGAGGCGGACAGGCCGTAATGCCGCACAGATAAATTTTGCCTGTCAGGAATGCATCAGCCGTCCTGAATACTGAACCGACATTATTATTGCTGCGAACATTGTCAAGGACAATTACAAAGGGTGATTTTTCTGATCCTTTGTACTGTTCAACAGTCTTCCTTCCCAATTCACTGTTTAGTAGCTTCCGCATCCTTTTTTATGCGAAAATTAATAAAAATCTAAGTTTTTTTTCTATATTTCCAATTACGGATTAAATGGTACAGAGGAAGATATTTAAAGCAAAAAAGACTGAATGAACATACATGAATACCAGGGGAAATCCCTGCTGAGGTTGTACAGCGTTGACATTCAGGAAGGATTTATAGCCAAAACGTCAGAGCAGGCTGTCATGGTTGCCCGGCAGCTTAAGGAGAAATTTGGGACACAGTATTTTGTAATCAAAGCCCAGATACATGCAGGAGGAAGGGGTAAGGGAGGAGGGGTGAAGCTTGCAAAGTCAGTCGAAGAAGCGGGAATTATTGCCGGCCGGATGCTTGGCATAAACCTGGTTACCCATCAGACAGGACCTGAAGGCAAGAAAGTCAATAAAGTCCTTGTCGCTCAGGATGTTTTTTACAAAGGGAGTACTGAGCCCCGGGAGTTTTATATAAGCATTCTCCTCGACCGGAGAAAGGGACGATATATAATTATGTATTCTCCTGAAGGCGGTATGGATATTGAAACTGTTGCTGATAAAAGCCCTGAAAAGATATTCACCGAGGAAATATCTCCCCTGACAGGACTTCAGCCTTTCCAGGCAAGATATATTGCCTTTAAACTTGGTCTGACCGGAAATGCTCTAAAGAATATGCAGAAGTTCCTGAAAGGCATCTATGATACCTTTACAGAATGTGATGCCCAGCTGCTTGAAATAAATCCTGTTCTTAAAACGAGTGATGACAGGGTTCTGGCTGTCGACTGCAAACTGGTTATTGATGATAATGCACTGTTCAGGCATCCTGATATTGCAGCTATGAGGGATCTGGCAGAAGAGGATCCACTGGAGGTCGAAGCAGCAAAAAATAATCTCAATTATGTAAGGCTTAACGGGAATGTGGGGTGTATGGTAAACGGTGCAGGACTTGCCATGGCAACGATGGATATTATCAAGCTGTCAGGCGGCTCCCCGGCAAATTTCCTTGATGTAGGAGGCGCAGCAAATGCAGCTACAGTTAAAGCCGGATTCAGGATGATCCTAAAGGATCCTTCAGTGAAGGCAATACTTATCAACATATTTGGAGGTATCGTGAGGTGCGAACGGGTTGCTAACGGTATTGTTGAAGCTTATAAGGCAATAGGCACAATTAATGTTCCTGTTGTTGTGAGGCTGCAGGGCACCAATGCATTGGAAGCTAAACAGATAATCGACAATTCGGGTTTGTCGGTAATTTCGGCAGTTTCACTTGCCGAAGCAGCGGAAAATGTTGGGAAAGTCTTGAATATCAATAATTAAGATCAGGCAATAAATAAGTTGGTTCCTATCTTCCGTGAGAACAGTCACAAAACGGCATTTTTAATGAACGTCCGCATCTGCAGATCGATACTTCGGAGGTGTTTATTTCAATTCCCCGCTTCAGATCCTTCAGAACAATATTTCCGGTAACCTTCAGCGGGCCTCCGTCAATTATTTCAACTTTCGGCAACTTCCTGATATTGTCATTGTCTTCCATAACGTTCATTTATCTTCAAATCCAATTTTTCTGTGAGTACCGTCACAAAACGGCATATGATTGCTTGCGCCGCACCTGCAGATGGATATAATGCCTTCTTTAACTTCCTTTTGTTTTTTGTCGTAAATTAAACTAAAATCTCCTTTTAATACCACAGGGCCGTCAGCCATTACTTTAACGGAGACAGCGTTAGCTTCTTCACCAGTGTCCTTTACATCAAGCAGTTCCGGCCGTCTGAACAGAACATGATTTGTCTGGTCGCTTGTTATATTGTTGTTCTTATCATTGTCGTTCCATTTCCAGGAAAGAGCTTCAGTCGGACACATGTTTACAACCTCAATTATCCTTTCGGTGGAAGCTCCGGTCATATCAACCCACGGTCTTCTCCCGGGATCAAAGACTTCAATCAGTTCCCTGTAACAGAAAGACGCATGGATGCAGGCGTCAGGCTTCCAGTATACAGTTATCTCATCATTCCTGTACTTTCTGCCGCCTGAAAACTTACCTATATCTCTATCCAACATGGGCATTTATTTGTTTGCAATTTAGTGCTTTTTGTGCAATAATTTGTCAAAATTAAGCTGGTAAGTAATCGGGCGAATATATATATTTGCACTATATTAAAGGATTGAAAGTTAACACGGGCTTTGAATACCAGTAGTCGTTTAATAAAGAAACTTTTGAGTTATTTCAGGAAAAATGAAGCACGATTTTTTGCTTCTGTCCTGGGAGTTGCTTTATTGATGTCTGCCATGCCTTTAATGGTCTGCGGCAATTTTTTGAATATCAACGAACTTGTTTCTCCTGTTGGTATGTCGAAATCGATGCTTGACCTAATTGTCGCCATCCTGGCAGCGCTTGTTGTTATCTGCGCCCTTGTTATAATTTTTTCTTCAAAATTAAGAAAGGTAAACCGGGAGTTATTAAGAAGGAACAGGCAGATCGAACAGATTAACAATGATCTGGAGAAAACAAACAAAGAACTTGCCTCACAAAAGGAAACGATTGCACAGGAGTATTCAAACTCCGAGATGTTTTACAGGATGCTGATTCAGTCAGCTGACGATGGCATATCATTTTACGACAGGGATTGGAACCTGAAATATGCCAATGAAGCTTTTTATTCGGTGATCGGTTACGATAAAGCAGGCTATGATTTGACGAGCCATGATGATCTTATTCATCCTGACGACATCGATTATAATAAGAACAGATCGAAAGCTCTTAACAGCAAGGGCTTTTTTGAATCAGAGCTCCGCTTAAAACATAAGGATGGACAGTACAGAAATCTTTCCACCAGGTCAGTAACTGTTAAAAATGAAAAAGGGGAAACAATCGGTGCGCTTACTATATCAAGGGATATTACCGGGCTTAAAAATGTTCAGGACGACCTTGTTAAGGCAAAAACTGAAGCTGAAGCCAGCAACCGCCTGAAATCAAGCTTCCTTGCGAATATTTCGCATGAGATCCGCACACCGCTTAACAGCGTTGTCGGTTTTGCAAACCTTCTCCTTGCCAATGATATTACAAATGAAGTAAAAGAGGAATATATTGAGCATATAAACCATAATAGTGAAAAACTTCTGCAGATTATTGGCGACATCATAGACCTTTCGCGGCTTGAAAGTTCGCAGATTGAGATTACATATGAGGAGGCCTCCGTAAATAGCATTGTAAATGAAGTAGTTGAAGATGCAAGGAGGTCCATTAAACGAAATGAAAAATCAATTCTCCTGAACGTTAAAAATCTGCTTGAAGAAAACAGCGATCTTATTTTCACCGACAGGATCTGGCTTAAGCGTGTGCTGAACCACCTGATGGATAATGCTGTAAAGTTCACGCTCGAAGGTTCGGTACAGCTTTCATATTCAAAGGAAAATGACAACCTCGTTTTCCGGATAAGAGATACAGGTATCGGTATAAACCAGGAAAACCTTGAACATATTTTTGAAGAGTTCAGACAAGAAATAGACGGTCACCACCGGCCTTTCGAAGGACTTGGAGTCGGGCTGACACTGGCAAAGGAAGTGATAGAAAGAATGGGTGGGAAAATTTATGTCCAGTCTGAGAAAGGGGTAGGCTCTGAATTCAGTTTTTCAATCCCATTCCGGCCTGCAGGCGGAGGCACAAAAATCAAAGCTAAGACCCCGGGGCCATCTCTGATCTCTGCTACGATAGACTGGAGCAATAAAAAATGCCTCCTCGTGGATGACAATAAGGACATACTTCTCTACCTTAACAGGGTCCTTCTTGACACCGGAATTAAAATTATCACTTCCCGCTCAGGCATGGAAGCTGTCGAAATAATTAAAAAAACACCTGATATTGACGTTGTTCTCCTTGATATGCAGATGCCTGAAATGAACGGAATTGAAGCAACAAGGGAAATAAGAAAGATACGCAGGGACATCCCTATAATTGCCCAGACTGCCTTTATTTTTGAAGATGACAAGGACATAATACTGGAGGCCGGCTGTGATGCATGCCTTATTAAACCGATACGGAAAGATCATCTTCTGACAGTGATGTCAAGCTTCCTGAAGTCAAATTAGTTTCTTATTTTGCAGTCAGCATCAACACAAGATGAATAATCATTTTGCTGATATTATTTTACCTTTTGCAGTAAAAGGAATTTATACTTACAGGATCCCGGATGATCTGGCCGGAAATATTAACTCCGGAAGCAGGGTTCTCGTTCAGTTTGGCACTAAAAAACTCTATTCAGGAATTGTAAATTCAGTGAGTGAAAACTCACCTGCGTCAGGCATTGTCAGGGATATAATTAAGATCCTCGATCAGGCTCCGGTCGTTGATCCTTTTCAGCTAAGATTATGGTCATGGATAGCTGATTACTATATGTGCAACCTTGGAGAAGTGCTGAGAGCAGCCCTTCCTTCGGCAATGCTTCTCGAAGGGGAAAAATCTTCTCCTGTCGTGGAAAAATACAAACCAAAAACAGAGACCTTCATTATACTTGCTTTAGCTTTCTCAGACAGCGAATTGCACGCTATCCTTGATAAACTGGCAAAGGCGGAAAAACAATATAATGTCATGGCTTCATATCTCAGGCAAAGCGGATATTCGGAAGGAGCAGATATAAGACCGGTGAGGAAGTCATTACTCCTGAAGGACTCAAAAGAATCAAATGCAACTGTCTCAGCTCTTGTGAAAAAAAATATACTTGCTTTAATCAGTCTGGAGGCTGGCCGACTGGCTTATTCGGCAATTCCGCAGGAACCGTTGAAAATATTGAGCAAAGCTCAGAAGACTGCATTCCTTGAAATCTCCCGATGCTTCATGGTTAAGGATACTGTTTTGCTTCACGGGATTACGTCAAGCGGGAAAACAGAGATCTATATCCACCTGATTGATGAACAGCTGAAAAAGGGAAAACAGGTGCTTTACCTGTTACCTGAAATTGCTCTTACTTCACAGGTAATCCTCAGGCTCAGGAAACATTTCGGACCTGTTACGGGAGTCTACCATTCCCGCTTCAGCGATCCGGAGAAAGTCGAAATATACAACAGGGTCGCTGAAAAGGATCCTTTAAAGGGATACAGGCTTATAATCGGAGTGAGATCAGCGCTTTTCCTCCCGTTCAGTGAACTTGGACTCATAATCGTCGATGAAGAACAGGACGGGTCCTATAAGCAACACGACCCTGCACCGCGTTACAATGCCAGGGACACTTCCATTGTGCTTGCCGGTTTTCACAAGGCAAAGACACTTCTGGGGTCAACATCGCCTTCAATAGAAAGCTATTATAACGCTGTTGCAGGGAAATACGGTCTTGTTCAAATGAAAGAAAGGTACGGACTTATAAGGCTTCCAGAAATAATAATTGCAAATTCGCGGGAAGCCTACAGGAAAAAGCTGATGGTGGCCCATTTCACTCCCGAGCTTCTTGAAGCCATGGATGAGGCTCTTGGCAATAATGAGCAGGTGATCCTTTTTCAGAACCGGCGCGGCTTTTCACCATACCTTGAATGTCCTGAATGCGGATGGATACCAAAATGCATTCAATGTGCAGTCAACCTTACTTATCATAAAAGCACCAACAGACTCATCTGCCATTATTGCGGATATTCAACTGATGTCGTAACGAACTGCGGCAATTGTCATGCATCAGGACTTGCAACAAGAGGATTCGGCACGGAGCGGATTGAGGATGAAATAAAAATAGTCTTCCCTGGTGCTAAGGTTGCACGAATGGATCAGGATACGACAAGAGGTAAACACTCATTTACGAGACTTATCAGAGCTTTTGAAGAGCGACAGACGGATATTCTCATTGGGACACAGATGATCTCAAAAGGACTTGACTTTGAGAATCTGACGGTTGTAGGCATTCTTAACGCCGATAACCTTCTGAATTACCCTGATTTCAGGGCTCATGAACGAAGCTTCCAGATGATGGAACAGGTAAGCGGCAGGGCCGGACGCAGGCAAAAGGTAGGGAAAGTAATAATTCAGACTTCTGATCCTGATAACAGTATTATAAGATTTGTCTTAAACCACGATTACAGGAATATGTTCCGTGCGGAGGCTGAGGAAAGGAAAGCATTTGACTATCCGCCTTTTTCAAGAATGATCAGGATAAGTGTAAAGCATAAAGACAAAGCCCTTCTTAATGGCTTTGCCGGTTTTCTGGGAAGGGGACTGAGATCAGAATTCGGCAAAAGGGTTCTGGGACCTGAGTTCCCTTTGATCTCACAGGTTCAGCTTTGGTATATCAAGACCATTCTGATCAAGCTGGAAAAGGAAATGTCAATAGCAGGTTCGAAGAAGATTATAACTGAAGCAATTGAGAAACTTGAAAAGGAAAAGGGCGCTTCATCGCTGAGGATTGTTATTGATGTGGACCCTTATTAGACTTCTCTCTGACACTCTCATATGGTTTGACCTCACATCCCGCGGCCCCTTCTCCAGGTTGTGGACCTCATCCCCCGGCCCCTTCTCCCGGTTGATGACCTCATCCCCCGGCCCCTTCTCCTGGGGGAGAAGGGGAGTAAAAATGAATTCCAGGAAGTTTTGCCCTTTGCTCCCGTGAGAGGTCCCGTCCCGTCCCGATAGCTATGCTGACGGATCGGTTGTAATCCGTGCTATTTGCCCGGTAGTAATCCGTGGTCTGTACATAAACTCAATGTCACTCCGTTAACCTCCGGATTTCCTCCGTGAAAGAATAAAATCCAGATTGCTTTGCGGACTTTACTTTTTATTGACTCTCTTTGCGGTTGAAAAGAAATTAATCAGGGAGCATATATTTGGTTTATATACAAATTTGCTTGTAGATAAAAAGGTGTTAATTTTGAAAATACCAGATATCTGATTATGAATATCGAAGTCTCAAATGGGGAAATCATTGACAAGCTTACAATCATCCAGATAAAGCTCGAAAGGATAAAAGATAAAAACAAGCTGAAGAACCTTCAAAAGGAATATGATGTTTTGCAAACTGCAGCTGCATCAATATTAAGTCAGTCTGATCCTTTGTATGTTTCTCTTTATCAGGTTAATTACGACTTGTGGAATATCGAGGACAGGATAAGGGATTTTGAAAGAAGAAAGGATTTCGGAAGTGAATTTATCGAGACTGCCCGGTCAGTATATATAAAAAATGACAAAAGATCCGAGCTGAAGAGAGAGATAAACATAAGGACTTCTTCCGGCCTGATCGAGGAAAAATCATATGAGAAATACTGAGATGCGTCTTCTGGTGATACGTTTGTCGGCAATGGGCGACGTTGCTTTAACGCTGCCTGTCCTGATGGAAATGGGCGATCAGTTTCCCCATACTGAAATAGTAATGGTTACCAGGGGAGTTTTCAGCCCGTTTTTTGCTGCAGCCGCTACCACCCGGATTTTTTCACCTGATTTTGAAAACCGCCACAAGGGGATCAGGGGTCTTTATAACATGTACATAGATCTTCTAAAAGAGGGCAAATACGATTATGTTATTGATCTGCATGATGTTATCCGGTCAAGAGTATTAAGCCTGCTATTCAGGATAAAAGGAGTTCCCGTTAAAAGGATTGACAAGGGCAGAAATCAGAAGAGGGATCTTATAAAAGGAAAAAACAAAAAACAGCTGAAGCATTCCGTGGAACGCTACAGGGATGTTTTCAGGGAGGCAGGATTCTTACCGGAGCCTTCACAGGGCCCGTGGATAATCCCATCGCAGTTGGAAAAGGAACGATTGGCCGGCGCCACTGCAATCAATGGCGGAGTCAATATCGGTGTTGCTCCCTATGCAAAGCATAACCTTAAAATGTGGCCCGGGGAATATATTATTATCCTCCTGAAAATGTTATCAGAAAAAAGCGATGCACATTTCTGGTTTTTCGGAGGTAAGGAAGAAGCTGACAGGCTCGCTTCGCTTCAGAAGAGAGTTCCGGGATCCGTTGTGGCTTCAGGAATGCTGACGCTCAGGGAAGAAATGGTGCTCATGTCAAAACTTGATTTCATGATCACCATGGATTCGTCGAATATGCACATTGCTGCACTTGCAGGGACTAAGGTGATATCCATCTGGGGGGCAACTGATCCGCTTGCGGGATTTGGAGCATGGATGAAACCGGATGAGTATTCTGTCAGGATCCCTGTTGATGAACTTACTTGCCGGCCTTGCACTGTTTATGGAAAGGGTAAGTGCCGGCGCGGTGACCATGCCTGCATGCAATGGCTTACTCCGGAAAAAGTCTTTGAGAAAATGGAAAGTTTGGGGATCCTGTAATCCTAAAATATAAATATGAAAAAGATTCAGAATGTCATTTTCACCGGATTCATTTTTTTATTATTCGGAATGGCGATATTGTGGTCCTGCACCAATGGAAGCGGTAAGGATCGTTTTAAATTTGGTAAATCGACCGGATATTACCAGGAAAAATATCGTCCCCAATTCCACTTCTCTCCGGAGAAAGGATGGATGAATGACCCCAATGGCCTTGTTTATTTCGCTGGTGAATACCATCTCTTTTATCAGTATTATCCCGACAGCACAGTATGGGGCCCTATGCACTGGGGACACGCCGTGAGCAAGGACCTGATAAGGTGGAAGCACCTTCCCGTTGCCCTTTATCCTGATTCCCTGGGTTACATCTTCTCAGGAAGCGCTGTTGCAGATACGTCCAATACCTCAGGACTGGGAACAAAAATTAATCCGCCTCTGGTTGCCATTTTCACCTACCATAATCCGGAATCTGAAAAATCAGGCAGCAATACCTTTGAAAATCAGGGTATTGCTTTTAGCATTGATAAAGGCAGGACATGGACTAAATACCATAATAATCCGGTGCTGAAGAATCCGGGGATAAAAGATTTCAGGGATCCCAGGGTAATCTGGCATGAACAGACGGGCAAATGGATAATGATACTTGCCGCACATGACAGGGTTATGATATATTCCTCTCCTGATCTTAAAAGCTGGAGCTTTGAAAGCCAGTTTGGTGAAAAAGCCGGAGCTCATGGAGGTGTCTGGGAGTGCCCCGACCTGTTCCCTTTGAAAATAAGTGGCCAGCATCAAATTAAATGGGTTATGCTTGTAAGCATAAATCCCGGCGGCCCTAACGGGGGATCGGCAACCCAGTATTTCACCGGAGAATTTGATGGTCATAATTTTGTTCCGGATAATACTGATGAAAAATGGATCGATTGGGGACCTGATAATTATGCCGGATCGACATGGTCGGAAATCCCGTTAACAGATGGACGCAGGATTTTTTTAGGATGGATGAGCAACTGGCAATATGCAACTGTGGTTCCTTCTTCAACCTGGCGCAGTTCAATGACGGTACCTCGAGAACTTCATTTGCTGGAGGATAATGGCGGATATTTGCTCGTTTCAAAACCGGCACCTGAAATAGAAACTCTCCGCCTGGTATCAAAATCAGGTGGGTTTCAGCTGAACGGTACTTCAAAAGAACAAAAGATATTTGATGAAAGCTTCGATATTGATAAAAGCGAGCTTGATTTTGAGTTCAGTTTTTCAAAATCTTTACCTGACACACTTAAGATAGTGACCGGGAACGATAGGGGTGAAAAACTTATCATAGGATATTCCTCTTTGGGAAACAGGTTTTTCATTGACAGGACAAAATCCGGCAACACAGGTTTCTCAAAAGAATTCAGCAGGATAGCGACAGCTCCTTACCGGGCAGATAAAGCCTTGAGAATACACTTGTTTTTTGATGCGGCTTCTGTAGAAATGTTCGTCGATGGAGGAAAGCTGGCGATGACCTGTCTCTGCTTTCCGACAGAGGATTATACCAAACTGGATGTCTTCGCAAAAGGGGGTGATTTTATTGCCTGCAGGACCAAATTCCATGGACTTGACAGGATCTGGCCTTCAAGGAAATGAATTTTAAAGTCTTAGCCGTATATTTAACCGGTTAAGCAAAGCAGTGAGCCCTACCATCAAAACTGCCCAGACTATAGACCCTGCAATAACTACAAGAGGCTCTGTGGAATTTTTGTAAAAAAGGATAGGAACGCCCGACATCCAGATAAGATAGTAAAGGATATCAGGCGCCAGGTACGTTGTCAGGGAATTTTCACCGGCGGGCCTGAGGAACAAAGCCCACAATTTCTTATTCTTAATATCAACAATGAAATAAAGTAAAATGAATACAAGGAAGCTTATGCCTGAGCATATCATGCCCCAGCTTGGTGTTGCCTTGATTTTCGAAATAATGAACCAGTGTCTCAGGATAAATCCTGCAGCCAGGCAGAAGAGACCTGAACCAGTGAATATCAGAATTATTTTTCTGTAATCGGTTTCCGGAAATTTTTTAATGACCAGACCTGCCATAAGACCTGTAAGAACTATAAGAGGATTATTTCCCTGGATTATAACCCCGAGATACGGCTTGACAGGATTAAGGTAATTCAGGTAACCTGCACAGGAAAGGATATTCAAAGAGAGGAAGAAAATTATTACGACGGCAGTCCTGAATATGGAATTTCGGCAAAGCACATAAGTAAATGCCGCCACAAGATAAGCCCAGCCTATCAGTCCCAGGATGCCCCACCAGCCTGTTACCAGCGATCCGTCATTCTCCGGCTGGCCCGATTTGAATTTAAGAACCAGGATGACAAGCATTGCCATTCCGACTATTTTAAGTCCTGTGATTGTAAAAAAGTTATCCTCCTTATCCCTGTAATCGTTCCAGCAAAGGAAAACGCCAAGATACATCAGCAGAGCCCAGAGGTTTTTGCTTAACCCGGTCAGCTCAGGGTTTACCCTGCCTGTATTCAGCATCAGAACGCCTATTATTATAAGACTTACCGACCGTTTTACTATATGCCAGCTTACGTTACGGTCGGTGAAGCCTTCCGAATATCTTTTTGAAAGTGCAAATGGGATTGCCATTCCCACAATGAAAAGGAATCCGGGGAAGACCCAGTCGGCAAGACCCATGCCGTCGAAATCAGCTTCCATGTGCCCTAGCCACGACGGAGCGACATCCATATTCAGGTCATTGACAAAAAGCATCAGCAGAATTGTGAGGCCCCTCATTATATCTATTGAACTGATCCTTTCCGAAGACATTCCTGTTAACTGATTGATTATGATTTGCCAGAATGCCAAGTTAATAAAATAATTGGTTAATGTCTTTAACCAAAATCTCTGACCCGCTTTGTATTAAGTTTCGACCTTCGGTCGTCGCAGTCGGCCAATGGCCGGCGAAAGCGGCAGATGCGAATGACAGGGTTAATTATCCGATGTTTACATCGCTTTTTGATTCCGGAGCTTCCGCGAGTGCTGAAGCTACTAAGTGGAGGCGCTGTTATGGTGTCAATGCCTGGTTAAATCAGTGCTTTGCAAATTAAATTCATGTATATGTCAGACGGTAATGCGGTGACAAAAAAAATGCTATTTTTGTCGTCGGAATAGACGTCGCAATAAGAAGGATCTGGCGGTAATCTCCGGGGTGTAGCACAGTTGGCTAGCGCGCCACGTTCGGGACGTGGAGGTCGGAAGTTCGAGTCTTCTCACCCCGACCACAAAATTAGAAAGACCATTGTAAATCAGTAAATTACAATGGTTTTTTTGTTAGTAGTAGAAAAAGTAGTAGAAAAAAATAAATCTTATTTGCAGAGATATTCTCCCAATTATTGAATATTTAAACAATTTATTAAAGAGTTATGATTATTTCTTAGCCGAAAGGGAACCGTATATTCTATTTTCAATAATATCATTGGCCGCTCTGAACTGTAAAACGGCATTTTTATAAAGTAGTCGCCATCTATTTAGGGATTGATCAAATTGGAGTAAGAAATCATTAATTGATCTTTTCATCCAGTCTTCCGTAAACCAGGCAGGATTTCTCTGATTTAATTCATTCCTGAAGTAAGTATCTTCAATAACTTTTTTAAATGTAGTTAGTACCTGAATCTTTTGAGATTCAGTTAATGTAAGTGCTTCTATAACTTCCTCTTTGATTGGTAAATGAACAAGATCCTCTTTATTCATTATCTCCCCAAGAGAATTATTTAATCCAGAAATTGATCGCATTGTCAAGATGCTGGCATGAAGATGACTTTTCAATAATTCTTCATTGATCAGGTCCATCCTTGGAGTAGAGACTTCCCCGGAAACCATTTTTGCAGGATTCTTAAAATAATGTCGGTCATGAGGACTAAAATTACTGCAATAAGCCATCACCATAGCAGCTTGCCCAGATCTACCTGCACGTCCACTTCGTTGAGCATAATTTGATGGGGATGGAGGAATATTGCGTAAATGAACTATCGAAAGATCTGAAATATCAATACCCAGCTCCATGGTAGGGGAGCAGAACAAAACACCAATTTTACCTTCTCTGAATTCTTTCTCACGATCTCTCCTTTTTTGAGAATTTATTTGCCCGGTATGCTCCCTTCCTTCTAAAGGTTTGAGTGCTCTAAAGTCAATCCGGTAAAATCTCTTGAAATATTCATTAATTTTTGGTGTCAACGGTTTATAAGAACGATGTTTTATTAAATCCGGAGTTAGTGTTTTTCCATCCCCTTTTTCCCAGATAACATTATCAACTCTTAACTGATATGCTGATATTTCCTCCCCTGATTCTGATTTTACCGGCTTACGTACAAGCCAACCTGCACCAGTGAGAAAATCCAATAAGTTATAAATGAAATTATTATAAACTACCTTACCTTTTAAGTCAATACCAAAATCTTTGGCTGTTCTTTTAATATATCTTCCAAAGACACTCTGGTAACTTCCACTTTCTGTATAGAAACTAATTGCAGAGCGAGAAAGTTTTTCAATTCTTAGGTGAGAAGGGAATTCAATTTTATCTGAGTCATCCAATGTCCAAGGATCTTTAAGTTTCTCTCTTATCTTGTTTGTATTTTGACTAATTAATGATGGCTCAAGCATTGTATAACTCAATGCATATGATTTTCGAAAGAAATCGAAAATCTGATGGAGAAATGATTTGCGGACCTCTGCGCTCATCGTGTAAAGCAACTCCTGTCCTTCCCACAATGAATCATCAATTACTGAATTATCCAGATGATTATAACCTATTTTCAACAAGGCACATTGCTCCAGGTTTGGTAATACTACCCGCCAGCTTCGTCTTAAATCATGAAGCAACCGGTAGGTAATAAAATCTTTGAATGTGTCTTCATTCTCTTTCTTTGGTCCGGGAAATTTTGCAGGATTTTTAGCATACTCTTCCTGAGGAATATTCAAAGCAGCAAATATCTTATCTGCTATATTGGAATAGTCCAATTTTCCATAATCTTCAATAGCTTTCGCTATCGCTGACCTAAGTTGACCAACCTTTACAAAGTCATTAAAATGTCCTGACTGAAGTGAAGCATCCTGACGGTTATCAGTAAAACTTAGTAATTTTTGTTTCTCATACGACTCATTGAATGCCTGGAGTTGAGTAATAGCTTCGAATGAAAGTACCGTAGTAGCAGTACTTCTGCCTTCCCCTCCAATTTTTATTATCTTGGTATATTCAGCCGTTTTTGCGTCAAATATGCTTCCCGATGTTGGGTCAATTAAAAGCGGTTCGGATATAAACCATCCCTCGTATTTCATTTCTTCCTGGAACGAGAAGTTCCCCTCTTTATCAAAGAATATTTTTTGTGGAATACGAGTTTGAAAATTTCTCTTTAAAGATTGAGTGCCATCTTTACGTGGTGGATTAAACCAAGATTCTGGCAGATCCGACATATCTCTTTCCTCATCCCAAATAGGTTCATCATCTTCAATATGTTGAATAAAAACATATCCTGAAGAGGTTGGTTCTTCTTCCTCTTCAGAATCAGAAAGATTATAGAACTCTCTCGGAAGAATTTTGCCCTCGTTTTCATTCAGGTAAACACAGTACATTTCATGACCTGAGGATCGGCTAAATACAAGAGGAAAAATATATGTGTCCTTATCTTCAGCATATAAGCCAGCATCCATAAATAACTGTCGGTCATTCTGATTACCCAATGTGGAATAAACTGAACCCGTTTGGGCGATAAACTGATGAATCCTGTATGGGAGATAGTTTTTCCGCTGATCTTTTTCAGCGTGTGAGTTCAGATTGTTTGCCCATTCAAGCAAATTGAGAATATGTTTTTCGCAGCTATCAAAACCGACTCCACAGTACTCAGATAGTTTATTACTGATGTCACGAATCGTAAGTGGTTTCCTTCTTACTAAAATTCCATCTTTGTATTCAAGTGCAATATTTGCTTCAAGCCAATTAGCAGTCTGGTGTTGCTCAAACTCTGAAAAGGACCATGAAATATCAATTTCAGAATTTACTGCAGTAGAGACTTTCTCAGGGGTGATTTCTATGTCTTCACCAATACTTCGGATAAGAGATTCGCTAATTACTTGATTTTCATTAATATCAGAGCCGAATATAAGTGAACCGATTTTTGCTACCTGTTGTTTTTGGTGAACCAAGGTAGAGGTTTCAGAAGAAATCATCGTAGCTGATGTGCCGATGCAAGTGATTTTATTTTTAGCATTGGCTTTTATTCTTCGGATGAGAATGGAAACATCAGAACCCTGTCTTCCACGGTAGGTATGTAGTTCGTCAAATATCAGAAAACGGATATTATCAAGTATGGCATTTCTGATTTCCACGTCCTTCCCACCACGTGTCATTATCAGTTCAAGCATCATGTAATTGGTAAGCAGAATATGTGGACGATTCTTCCTTATATCGTCACGTGTTTCCTCATCCTCTTGGCCGGTATATTGTGCATATCTGATTGGAAAGATGTCTCCAACGATATCTCTAAGGTCATTTATTTGTTCATCAAGTGTTTTATTCAGCTTATCATACTTTGTACCTTCCGGCAATGATGATTTCAAAAAATTCCTCTCATACTTTTTAATTTCTTCATTTTGAGAGTTAATAAGTGCGTTCATCGGATACACAATCACAGCAAGATTTTTACCTTGGACTTCTACCTTGTTGTTTAAAATATGACTAAATATTGTAGCCATATAAGTCAATGATTTGCCCGATCCAGTACCTGATGTAACTATGAACTCTTTTCCTGCTGCTCCTAATCTAATTGCTTCTTCCTGATGCTTATATAATTCGTATCCTATAAAAATTTTCCCCAGATCAGGATGTAAAACTTTTTCATCAGTGAGATTCTTCAGTGAACTTCCTGGTTTATATGTGGGATTAAATTGGACAAGAGGATCCGGCCACAGTTTTTTATTCTGAATCTCTGTTTCGACAAACTGACTTATGCCGGGATCTTTAATATTTAAGAAACTCGTGATATAGTTTCTGTAGTTGTCGATAAGTTTGTTGTGGAATTTTAAAATGTTCATGTTTTCGCTTGTTTGGGGACAAATGCTACTTCTTACTAATGATTAGGTCTTTCACATCAACTTTTAGGATCTCAGCTATTTTGTATAACACTTCAAGGCTTGGTTGCCTTCGATTCTGAACATAAGAGTTGACCATATTAAAACTCTTCCCCAATTGCTCTGCGAGCCAGGTTTGCTTAATCCCTCGCTCTTCAAGTACTTCCTTAATCCTGTTCATGAGTTTATCTTTTATAATTGCACATGAAGGTATGAAAAATATCTCATGGATTGAGATATTTATATCGAAATAATACTGAGTTTAGGGGGAAAAATTCTTAAGTCAACAGATAATTAACATCCTAATTGATTGGAATTTACTTTCTGGGTAATTATTTCGCAGTATTTAGGGTCTATTTCATAGCTTATTGAGTCGAATCCCAACATCTGAGCAACCTTACTTGTTGTCCCACTTCCAGCGAATGGATCTATTATTAATTGATTTGGGGTTGCAGTTGTTAGAATTATTCGTTCTATTACCAGTTCAGGTATCTGGCAGGGATGTCCGGTTTTTTCTTTACTAACATTCTTAACCTGATTTATTTCCCACCAGTCATATAGTTTTGCTCCGGTATGACCCTCAGTTAATCTTTTTTTAATCCGTGCATCATTCAGATTCTTATATTGCTGTCGGACTTTTCGGAAATCCGGTTTACAATTCCACCAGCTTATTAGCCGGCTTTGTTTTCCGGTATTACTATTATATACCCAGCAAACGACTTGTTCACATTTGACCTTTAATGCCAAAGGCAATATATTTATTGTTTCTTCCGGGTAGTGAATAATAACACATGGTGTCGGAATCTTTGACAGTAATTCAATGTAATCGTGTACTGCCATTTTATCCTTGTACTGATTATATTTATATCCCTGGTTGTAAGGTGGGTCAGTAATAACTAACCCGTCTGGTAGCTTATAATTTCTGAAATCATCGTTTACTATTTTGACATATGACATTAAATTTAAATATTTGACAATTGCCTGTGAATCGGAGTTTTGGATTCACAGACGTTATTTTTGTTTAATTTTCGGTTACTTCTAATCAATGATTATAAGTGCCTTGGTACTTTCCGGATTGTTGTTGAAACAAGTGTAGAACTATGTCAAGAATTAAGTCACACAAATTGAGCCAAGACCGAGAAATTGTACTTTATCTTTTTGGAATGAAGATATTGTGAAATTCGCTTGTTCTTCTCTTGCAAAAACGACTCCAATGTTATTTTACTTGACTTCTTATCCTATCAAACTCAATCCCCCATTCATATAATCTTTCATCATGTAGCTTAGCATATTCCATGAAAGAATAGCTTTGATGTTTGGGATTATCGAAAGGAACCCATTCCATTATTCCGCCA
The DNA here is from genome assembly GCA_963789985.1 of uncultured Bacteroidales bacterium. Lineage (GTDB taxonomy): Bacteria > Bacteroidota > Bacteroidia > Bacteroidales > VadinHA17 > LD21. The sequence continues at coordinate 296,795 of CAWBNA010000011.1, forward strand.
AAATCTCCAAAATAATCATGGTACTGTAACTTAACAGATATTAATAGTCTACCATCTGATTTCAATTGTGTTAAAGTCTTCTGAATATAAAGGCATAGTAACCATACCCAATTATCATTTGGACTCCATGCTGTTTGATAATAGATAATTATAGTATCTCCGCTTTCATATATGCTTTCGTCATAAACATCCCATTTTGTGCCCCAGATTGCCCGGCACCAGTCATAACCAAAATCGTTGTACTCTTTTTTGCCAGAAAATCTTGCCGGAAGTGGTAACATCTTTGTCATTGTAAATATTTGTTTTTTGTTCTCATCTTCATCGAAAATCATCATTCTGATTTTATCCATTGTTTTTTCATCCTCACAATGAATTTCTAATTTGTTACTAACATTGTTTGGCATTTGATTCGTTTTTAATAAAGTTATTTTTTAACGTCTGCTTAATTAGCTGGCGTGTGTAGGTTCCTATTCGTAAATAGGATTCTTCGGCATTTTTCTTAATCTGATTATAAAGGTCGGAATCGACCCACAGATTAATTCTCTTAAAATCTTTCTTACTCATGTATTACATTTTTTAATCAAGTTATTTTCCTATAAATACAAGGATAAGGGAGCAAAAAACCCATTAAGACCCATGATGGGATAAACTAAATGAGGTATGGAATTATATATATCACAAATACAAGTAGTTGCATGATATAAAAAAATCAATTATTTTACTTTTTTTCTAACTTGTATCTAAAATTTCCGCTCTAACAAGTGCGTACCCGATTACGATGTAATACATATTTTATTAAATTCTTCATAGAAAAGATTTATTCAAGTATTTATAGAAAATATTACACTTCACATGATAAACTTGACTGAAACTAAAATTGAAAAACTGGACAAAATTATTACTATCAGAATGACCCAGGATGATTACAATGCATTGCTTAAAATCTGTGAAAACAGAAGGTCTAATGTTTCCGACATTATTAGAACTATTGTAAGCATGGTGGTAGACATTGTAAAAGAAAATAACTCTAAAGGAAATTGATTATGAATTGAATATAGAAAATGACATAGGATATCAAGTTGAATGTTATAAGTGCCTGATCCATCTTGACAGGTTAAGCATTACTTTCAGACATTGGTCAGGGTCAACATTTCATAATGTACGAAATCCGGATTTTATTCCTCATGAGCAGGTTTTTAATTTAATTACTCTAATACATGACAATTCTCCAGGCCTGGGTGCCTATTATCATAGTTACAAGGTATTTTGCAAAGGGATGATAGTTGGAAAGCTGCATACTTCTGCGAAACTGAAAACGCATGAGATTCAATTTGACTTTGCAAAGGAAGTGTTTTATTCATTTTATCCGGGTTATTGGTATGAGGTTTACTGTTTAATTATAATGGAACTTGGATTCTTATACAATAATATTATGTACGTGGAAATCTCCGTTGATACGAACAAAGACCTTGTTGGCCAATTTGCTCTTTATTACCAGAATGCTATTAACAATAAACTTAGGTTAGGTAGCAGGTTTAAAATGCAGGGTAAAACAATAGTTAATGTTATGAACAACGGTTCATCTTTTTTAATTGACGGTACTGACAATGAAATTTCAATCTACAATAAATCAATGCATGCAGAGAATTATATCCGGGATTATTTTTCAAATAATGGTTTGAAAGGTGCTGAAGTGTTTCGGATTGAAAGCAAGTTGCACTGGAATTATATCAGATACCTTCGTAATAAGAAGAATTTGGATATTAATGTAGGTACTCTGACAGATCAGAAGAAACTTGCTAAAATATTTCTGATTTCAACATCAAATAAAATAGCTTTTAAAGACACTTTTACAAAAACTATAGACAGGAACAGAAACTCGCATTTCCATGAAACAAGTATAATTGATGACCTTCCCATTGACTCGGCCGTTATAGGAAGATTGAATCCAGAACTACGCAATAATCATTACAAAACTGAATCAGTAGATGTAAACATTGTGCGCCAGAACTATTACAGATTCCTTGAAACTGGCAATCGATTGTACTTCCAGAATTTTAAAGCCAGCAGTTTTGTTGCCGGCTATGATAGAGATAAAATGTTAAACCTCATTTCCCGGTTCAATAGTAAGTATAATGGAAATCGCACAAAAAAAATTACCGATAGAATGGAATCTTCAGGTAATAATATTTCTGGATTGCCGACTTTCAACTTAAATAGCATGATTAATACTCTGGTAAAAAGGGTAAGGTTATTCCTTTGGGGACTATTTTGAGGAAATTTCAGTAGTAATATTCACAATAATGTACTACAGTTGACATAAAATTACATGTACTATAATGTGGTTTTATTGGCACGATAACGACCACTTATAGTGCATTATTAAAAACAACTGATTGACCTTTATGGTATTATTGGCTCTCACATTTTTATCTAATAGTCTGAGAAATTATTCTATAAGCAAATCTTCTTAAATGTAAATTAATAGAATGTGGTACCCCTATGGAGAAGATCAACACAAATATTTATTTTCCAGCAATAAGAATCAATTTGTATTACGAAGGAGTTCTAAAATCTGAGTTTATTGGAACAGAATTTACAGACCTTTAAAGAAGTCTTCGAGAGAAATGCCCATTTTTAGAATTGTATGAACCAATAATCTTGATGACACACTGTCACCTTGTTCAATGCGATTTAAGGTGACTTTATTTATGTTATTATTTGATGCAAAATCTTCATAGTTAGAACTCATACTCTTCCGAAGTTTTCTAACTTTAACACCTATATCAATTAATTTTTGATTAGCAACTGAATAGGATTCCGGCACCTTTTTAGGTCTCATTTTTATTTTTTGTTATAAAATTAAGAAAATACACAACAATATATGTAAAACTTACGTATTACATAAGATTATATGTAATATTGCAGTATGGAAAATAGATCATTTATTCAATTGAGTTTTAGTACCGATGACACATGCCAGAAAAGGTTTATAATAATAGCAGAAGTGGTCAATGAGGAAGTTCAATACGTGCATCTTGTACCTGTTCCGGCCTGGTTAGTATTTTATTCAGAAGAGTATAGATTTTATTGCATAAACTTAAATTAATATGGTATACGGAACCAAAAGTTTTGTATTAAAAATAGGGTATACTTCAAGATGATACACTTTTCAGATCAATTATGCCATCAAACTGGCCGAAATGAATTAAAAATAGGGTCACACTAAATATGATACAAATGGAAACAATAATCTATTCAAGAGTCAGTAGCCTATCTCAACAGTTTGAACGGCAGTCAATAAATCTTAATATTGTTGCCCAGGAAAAGGGATGGCATGTTAAAAGAACATTCCAGGAAAAAATATCCGGCACTGTAAGATCCGGATCCAGAAATGAATTCAAATTGTTGCTGGAATATATTGACAAAACTCCTGTCCAGGTCGTTATGGTGTCAGAAATCTCACGCCTTGGCAGGCGAGTGGTCGATGTCCTGAACTTTGTGGAACTGCTTCATGAAAAGGGTATTGCACTGTATATCCAGCAATTCAATATGCTTACTTTTGAGAACGGGAAAGAGAATCCTATGGCAAAAATGTTGTTGCAGATGTTGAGTATCGGTGCCGAAATGGAAAATAACCAGCGTAAAATTCGCCAGTTTGAGGGAATTCAGCTTGCAAGGATAAAAGGGATCTACAAAGGCCGGATTAATAGTGCAAGGTCTAATCCAACTATTATTATGAGCAAATATCAGAATATCTCCGATCTCCTTGATAAGAGTAATCTGTCGGTGAGACGGATTGCCGGAATAACTGGACATTCTGTTAATACGGTCAGAAAAATAAAACAATTGAAGGAGATTTGAGTTTAGTAAAATCTTCATGAAAATATTGCTTAACGATACTTTGATAGAATATTTACGTAGTAGTTTTTCAAAGGTTAAGATTAAATTAACGTAATG
>CAWBNA010000012.1:0-39495 GCA_963789985.1 uncultured Bacteroidales bacterium
AATGCTTTAGGACTTTCAATAGCGCTGGCAGCTTCGTTTATTATTATGCTATTCGTAATTAATGAGCTAAGTTATAACCACATACACAAGAACAGAAGAAACGTTTACCGGGTAATTAATTACTATAATGATTTTAAGACGACCATGGCAGGAACGCCTTACGTCCTTGCATCTGCATTAAAGGAAGATTTTCCGCAGGTTGAAAAAGCAGTGCGGACATCATGGATAGGATTGAAAATTAAATTAAAAGACGAATTTATTGATCTGCCATATTGTATCGGTACAGATTCAGAGATCTTTGACATTTTCACGCTCCCGCTTATTTATGGCCCCTCACAGGAAAACCTGCTTAATGATCAGAATTCCATAGTGTTGTCCCAGTCTATTTCAGAGCGACTTTTCCCGGGTCAGAATCCTGTTGGAAAAGAGATTACCGGGCTGGTAAATAATGAGGAGCAAATTTTCGTAGTTAAAGGCGTTTTTAAAGATAATCCAATAAACTCAACTTTTACAGCACAGTCTTTGGTGAACAGTAAATGGACGCTTGATCCTATCAATAAATCATTTAATATATCCAATGCTGAGTCAAACTGGACAATGGATTTTTGGACGACCTGGGTGCTATTGTCAAAGAATTATGACCCAAAGGTGATTGATGAAAAATTCAAGGCTTTTGAAATCAAACACATAAGTGAGCAGCCTCATAATCATTATTCCCTACAGAATTTGTCTGATGTCTACCTGCATTCAGAAAATATTATGAATTCAGGAATCCAGGGGAATGAGAAAAATATCAGAGTCTTTTCTGCTATCGCGCTCTTAATTATAATTGTTGCAACTATAAATTATATAATCCTGTCCACTGCCGTATCAACAGGCAGGTCAAAAGAAATCGGAATACGGAAAACTTTTGGAGCCGGGAATAAAAGAATCAGGGGTCAGATATTAGGCGAGTCTGTAATTCTGACAATAATCGTTTTGCCAATCTCACTGATCCTCACATGGCTTGCTTTGCCTTATGCAGGCAGACTTTTTCAAACGCAATTGCATGTAATAAGTTCAAATATTCTGCTATATATCTTTGCTTATCTTGCATTAACAGTGCTGATAGGAATTGCATCAGGAATATATGCTTCCGGTTATCTTTCCAGTCTCAAGGTCGTTGAGATACTAAAGAATAGTCCAATTTCAGGGAAAAGAAGATATTTGTTTCGTTCGGCCCTTATAGTTATAGAACTGATTATTTTCTGTGCATTTATATCAAGTGCGATAACTATCCGTTCACAATATCAGTATGCTATTAAAAAAGATCCAGGGTACTATAACAAAGATATACTACTGATCAATATTGGAAGGGATTTTAAAGGATATTCTGCTTTTATAAATAATCTTAAATCAAATCCAAATATCCTTAAAGCTGCAGGGACTATGGCAAGCCTACCTATGCAAGGTTCTATGTCGTTCATGGCTCCTCATTTCCAGGAAAAGGATAAGAAGGTAAATGTCGAGGGAATGGATGTTGACTTTGACTTCCTTAGTACAATGGGAATTGAAATCCTTCAGGGCCGGGATTTCTCCGTGGATTATGGCAGCGATCTTCAGCAGTCATGTATTTTGAACGAAACAGCTGTTAAAGCCTTAGGAATTACAGATCCAATAAATAAGAAATTAGGATCAAAAACAATCATAGGAATAGCGAAGGATTTTAACCTTCACTCTATCCATAAAGAAATTCCTCCTATCTCGATACAAATGACAGATAAGTTTATCATGCAGGTCGCGGTTCATTATAAATCGGGTTCTCTGTCTGCGATTCTGCCTTTTATCGAAAAAGAATGGAAAAAAGCTGCTCCAGACAGACCATTCATTTATCTGACAATCGAGGATCTGACAAAAGATATTTATTCATCTGAAAAAAACTTAACTTCAATAGTGACTATTTTCGGACTCTTTACTCTTATCATAGCTGCTTTCGGATTATTTGGCCTTACTCTATTCGTCAGCAGATCAAGAACCAGAGAAATCGGAATAAAAAAAGTATTCGGTAGTTCTGAAGAATTAATTATCAATTCATTTCTTCTTGAGAATTTAACCTTTGTATCAATAGCTGCCCTGATATCAATCCCTATTACTTTCTATTTAATGACCAATTGGTTAAATAATTTCGCTTATAAAATAAATATTAGCTGGTGGGTATTCATAATTACCTATTTACTTGCCATTAGTGTGGTACTTGTGACTGTTTTCTATCATTCGTACAAAGCTTCCAGGACAGATCCTGTAATAGCATTAAAATATGAATAATCTGAATTTGGACCAACACAGATATTTGGATAGGTACCTGAAAGGTTTAAGCTTAGTTACAAAACAGATAAATGAGCCGGGTATGTTCAATGGGCCTATTCCTGAGTGGGTAAAATTACAAACTCAAGCCGCAGAATCTATGTAAAAGCCGGAGAGTATGACCACATTCAGCCGGTCAGATTACCCTTAGTACACAAAACTATATTACAAGGATTTAACTCCGACTCGAGGTGGTCAATATAATCCGGCCAAAAGTGGTCAGGGACAATGTGTTTTCCATACGGGAGAGGAATTCAAAAAAGATGTTTTAATTTTGATTGTACTGAATTATAGGGAAGCCGACCGGGATAGACTAATGCTTAGGAATAAGAATATTAAGAAAACCAAATTGTTTTGAATAAGGATGGAAGAAAATCATAAGTACAGAAACACTGGCTCATTACATTCACCATGGACAGGAGCTCTAATGGTTATCAGCGGGTGTCTCTTCATTCTTGGTGTCCCCATTCTCATTTGGATCTTTCGCAGAAACTTGATCAATCTGAGCCCCCGCGTTCTCATAACTCTATGGCATGGAGCAGGCGGATTGGCGTTGCTGTGTTTAACAGCGGGGCTTCCTCTTGGTGCGATTCTTTTGGCCGCCGGCGGGGCAAGATTGTTTCCTGCTTCAAGGTCTCCTCGAGGTGTTTTGCTACCTCTCCTCGGTATTCAGCTCGTTTATTTCTCATATCATGCCATTGCAGCATTTCGATACACAAGGGTACCATTTTTGCTCTTTGCTTTCATGGGCTGTCTATTTGTGATCTTATTCATAACATTGGTCTGGGTATGGGCACATAAGCGTCCAAATCTTGAACCAAAACGCCAAAGAGTGGCAGATCTTCAATTAGGAGTTGGCTTATGTTTCTTTACTGCGGCATGGCAGACCTGCGGTCTATCCGGAGCACCTGGCTTTGCCGTTTATCCGGAAATAGTTCAAAAACTCGCTAACCAGTCTTTCATTGTGGGCCAGTTATTAGCCATTCAAGTCTTTACTGCTCTTGGTTTCGTATTCCTCATACTCGCCATGCGAGCAGAGTGGACCTAAAATCCTGCAGTGAATACACAAATTGACAAAAACGACAAAGCAAGATAAACTATAAAAGCCTGAGAGCATGGCCACATTCAGCCAGTCAGATTTCACCGAGCATACAATGCAAAACAACAAGTATTTAAATCCGGATTTCGGTGGTTAATTTATTCCAGTTAAAAGTGGTCAGGAGCACTGGCTTTTCCACTTAAGTTAAGGCGCCAACTTCAACAGTATGTTAAGCTGATCCATGTTATATCTCGGCACAAACTATAGAATATGTAAAGAGAACATTTCGGTCTTGATTTGGACCTATACAATATAGTTCTTTAAGGTGTTCCGCGCCAACCTCAACAACGTTTGAGAACCCCCTATTATTAAGGAATTCGACAATGGTGCCCCAGGCAATATTAAAAACTCGCTTATTCTCACCTGACAGACGAGATAATAATGAGCTTAAAAGTCCACTCTCAGGGTCAAAATGAGCAGGTGTTGATTCTATTGTAAGGTGGTAATCAAAAACAATGGAACTCCCTGTTGCAGAATGTAACCGTATCCAGTTGAGAGTAGCATCGACAGCTTCCGCAGTGATATAAGGTGTGACCCCTTCCCAGATAAAGAGAGTTTTAGCCGTTCTGTCAAAACCATAACTAAGAAGCTTATCTAATGTTTCTTTGTCGAAGTCTATCGGGACATAGATAATATGATCAGGTAATCTACCAAAGATTTTAATCACCCTTTTGATTTTGCCAGCTTGAGAAGCAGGATGGTCTACTTCAAATATTTTTGAAATTGAAAGTCCATCGCGATATGCACGGGAATCAAGTCCGGCACCAAGAATTACCAACTGTGATGTTGATGCCATTTGGCACTTATGAAGGTAGTCATCAAAGAAGCGGTGGCGACAGACAATAAATGTCAACGCGCCATGAGTGCGGCGCTCGCCATAGCTATAGAGTAGTTTGATAAGGAAATAAGTCAGGTTATTCGTCAGGGCACGAGCCAAAGGATCATTGCAAATCCTTATGTCAGGAGGCTTTTCTGATTCTATTGCACGTACTGCAGCTACAGAAATAGCAGAATAGCTAGCCTTTGTTTTTCTCATAATGTTGCTCCTGATTTGTCATATAACGGTTCCTTGGGTAATAAAATATGCTTTGCTTCTCTCTGCGTAGTTCGCAATCGCTACAACCATTTCGTTAAATCTCCATAATTTTGATATTTCTTTGTCAGTCATAACCTTGTGCATTTATTCAATGTTATTATCTGCGCTTCTGGAATTCCTATATCACCCTCTCATAATTCATCGAAAAGATTTAAACTAAAGTATGGTTTGGAATGGCAGATCGACTAAACTTGATTTTAATGATTGTTTATTACTATTTTTGATTGGCAAGTGCCTTTTTTACTTCCTGGATATGTAGATATAATACGTGATTATATAAAGGTTTTAAAGAATCGCTCTTCTCAAGAAGCTTCAATGCTTCTTCATATTTCCCAAGCTTAAATAATCCCCAACCTTTTGCATCAAGGAATGTATAATTGTAAGGATTCAATTTTACGGCCCGGTCAGCAAGCTCCAGACCTTCATTAAAGTTTAAATCTCTGTCAATAAGAAAATATCCCAAGTTGTTGAGTCGTACCGGGTTATCAGGTTCAAGTAAAAGCGCCTTCCGGTAAAAGGTTTCAGCTCTTTTATCATTTCCGGTTTCTCCATAAATATCACCAAGTTCATTTTCAATTGATGCTTCGGACCAGGAATTGTCCCTGCCGATTGTTATAAATTTCTTAATATACCGATTTGCCGATACCATATCTTTCTCAGATAACGAAAGTATGGCCTGTCGCCTTAAAAGTTGGGGGTCATCGGGGAATTCTTTAACAGCTCTTTTAATTAGCTCTTTCTCTTTTTTGTAGTTCCCGATCCTATGATAAGCAACGATTGGCACTTCGTAGAAGCCGGAGTTCAAGGGCTTTGTTTTCCAACTCTTCCATATTTCAAGCATTTTTTCCAGTACAGGTATTGCATTATTATATTGATCCATGTTAAAATATGCGAGTCCGACTATCCAGTGCCGAATAGGACCATGGTCATCTATTTCCAGAAGCTGTTTTGCGTAATTTAATTCTTCAATTTTCGATTTTTCATAGTACCTGGCATAGAGCCAGTTTACCCATATCTGCATTTCGAAAGGCAATTTCTCCCTTTTGTCATATACTTTGAGGCACCATTTTTTAGCCTGTTCATATTCCCCCAGGTTTTCGTATGTCAGAGAAAGCCAGACATAGGAAGGGATGAAGGTGGAGTCAGATTCCAATGATTGGGTGAAAAACCTGATTGCTGATAGATTATCATATCTAATAAATGCCTTATATCCCAGAATAAAAGACTTGAATGCCTCAACTGAATTGGGTAAATTAATTTGAAATTCAGAGGTGATCTCTTTCCTTAGTGTGGAAATAATAAGGTAACTCTTTATCAATGACGAAATGGAATCAGTCAGAGGCAGAACATTTTTTATGTCTCCATCAAGCTGAAAGGATTTAAATATCTCTTCACTCTTTGAATCAATCAATTGTGCACTGATACGTATCTTCTCTCCTGCACGATTTATGTCTCCATAAATAAAAACATTTGCATCCAGCTTCTGGGATATTCTTCTTGCAGCAGATTGTGTTATGTGGGCATAATTGGCATAGCCTTTACTCATAATAAGATTGTTAGTCGAAGCTGGTTGCAAAACTCTAAGTTCGGGATAATTGGACAGCGATGCAACCATGTTAAACTGAATTCCATCCTGCCAGATATTAAGGGTTGAGTCATTTGTCATATTCTGGAATGGCATAACTGCAACTGAAATTCTTTCACCTGAAGATCTCAGTTTATCCAATGTATCATGTTTGAATAATTTCAGCCAGACAAAAACAGCTACAAATAATAATATTACCACAACCGTAGTCCCTGATAGTACTTTCCAGTTTCTTAATATATCGGATTCTTTTTTATCTCTCTTTTTGACTTCTTTACTGATTTCCTCTAATGGTCTGACATCCTTAACATTGACTTTAGCATGTGCAACAGTGTCACTTTTCAATGCCTGGATTATCTCTTTTACTGCCAGGGCGACTTTGTTTATCTGATTCCGATATATTGTGCCATTCAGATTTTTCCTTTCATCATCTTTTTGGGTTAGTGACCTGTTAACTCCCGGTTCTTTATAAATGAATTCAACTCCCCGGAGAACACTCCCCAGGATTGATTCACACAATCTAATATCTTCGGTCTCAAGATCATGGATCCTGACTGGAAGTACTCTGTTTGCTACATTACTGTTAGGCAGTTTGATCTTCAAACCATATTGATCGTGGGAAGCCAGATCAATAAAAGCTTTGAATTCATGTTCCCAGGCAAATGATTGTGGGTCACAATAGGTTCGGGAGATGATGGGAATAAAGACAAGGCATTTAAGTTTATCTTTAAGTGAAGCGTCTACATCATGTGTCTCCAGAAGTCCATCGTGCGGGTTGATGTCAAAGTAAACGCTAATCTCTTCCTTGAAAGTTGATTCGAGTTCGGTTTTCAGAGCATCAACAAACTCACTCACCCACCTATCGCCTTTGTTGTCTTTTTGACGGTAACTAATAAAAATATCGTATTCGTAACCGGGAATTAAGCTTGACATATTTAAAAATGATTCTATCCGATATTCAATAGTGTGATTTTATCTCTATAAAATTAATTCATAGTTTGATTTGGACAAATAAGGTGACAGAGTTATTATTTATGTATGTCATTATATTCTATACCTGACACTCGGAATTGTTTATCAGTTCTTTGTCTTTGTGATTCTGCAGACATACCATAGTAAACCATAGGTAATAAGGATGATAGAAATGAGAATTGCAAGAATAGTCCGTAGAAGATTTGGCGTTCCGGAAGCAAATGCAAGTTGCCCGCCTATAGCTGCTCCAAGGCCTGTGACCCCCAAAATTATAACTGCTACCCATGTCAAGCGAGCTGAACGCCATATGCCAATTACTATAGCTATACCTGTGATTGAATAAGTAATATGGCAAATTGCCACAAGATATTGTGGTAGAGTTGAAAGCGAATGTAATAAATTGGGGAAGCTTAACAACCCATCAATGCTCACGACGAACAGAATGAGCGATACAATCCATACGCTAAGTGGTCTCTTGAGCTTACTTAAAACTTTCAACACTTTATACCTTAATACTTAAAAGTCCAAACTTACAAAATTAACTCTTATTTATTTCAAAGACAGTCAAACATCCATATAATAATCAATCTTTTATATTTTCATAGTCAATACTTTAAGAATGGAATCAACCAACTTAAAAGAGAATGAGTTTTATTTTCTTTTTTGGGACATCAGTTGGCTCCATATTAAAAATAAATCAACTATTTGAGTATCACCTTGAATATTGATGATTTGTGCACAAAAGCAGAAAAAGTAAGCGCTTCTAGCCATTGCTTGCTGGAACACTTTGACCACCCAAAGCCGGAGTTAAATCCTTGTTGTTTTGTTTTCTATGTTCAATACAATCTGACTGGTCAGGTACGATCGGCAAATCTAATTTAAGTACATATCTGGATTTAAAAATCAATCACTCTGTGACAGCTTTTTGCCTGACAAAGCTTTTAACATTTTGAATTCAAACCATTTATGTTACATTTCTCAAAAAATGGTGAAAAATTCTTTATTTTTATTGTGATATTTTATACCCGCATGCGAATAATAGGGTAAGTAAATATAAAAACATCAATGAAAAAAATTAAAAGACTGATGTCAGGTGGAATAATTCAAATACTTTTATTCCCAAAAGTTCATATAAGGTTTTTATTATCAGACTGTCGGTTATGAATGATTTAAAAGAAAAAAACAAGGTAATACAGATAATAATGCAGAATATGGGCATTATTTATAAAGTAGTTAATGTTTATTGTAAAAACCAGGAGGATAAAAAAGATCTGATACAGGAAATAATGACTCAGTTATGGAGCTCATTTGAAAGGTTTGATGAGGCTTACAAAATTGGGACCTGGATATACAGAGTATCATTGAACATTGCCATTTCATTCTACAGGAAAAAGATGACTCTGGAAAAACATTTCCTGCCAATAGACGAAAAACTAGAGGTAATATCCAATAATGGGAATGAAAATAAAGATAAAGCACAAAAACTTGAACTACTGGATAAGTATATCAGTGAGCTCAGGGAATTTGACAAAGCATTGATGCTACTTTACCTGGAAAAGAAAAGTCACCAGGAGATCTCTGAGATACTGGGTATTTCGACTAGTAATATATCAACAAAAATTGCCCGAATAAAAGAAGGGTTAAAACAGCAATTTTCAAATTATAAAGATCAATAAAATGGAAGATAAAGCATTATCAGAATTATTAAATGAATATGACAAAAAGATATCCCAGTCATTATCCATTAATACTCAATTATTGAGTGAATTAAAATTAAAAAAAACATACTCCCTACTGAAAAAACTATTGTGGAACAGATTGATTGAACTTGTAATAGGCTTAATTTTTAGTTTTGTGCTGGGAAACTTCCTTTACAAAAACTGGCATTCCCCGGATCTGGTAATATCATTCGGTATCATCTTGGTCTTCGCTATTGTTGCAATGTCAGGTTGTATAAGACAAATAATTCTCATTTCAAAATTTGATTTGAACCAGTCAATCATTGAAAATCAGAAGATTTTGGCTATGCTTCAATCGTATATAATAATATACTTGCGTATTGGACTGCTTCAATTCCCTTTCTATCTGGCATATATAATTATAGCGTTCAAGATTTTTTTCGGGATTGATATATGGCAAAATGGAAACTTAACATGGTTAATAATCCAATTGGCTTTCAGTGTTATGTTAATACCACTTACATTGTGGGTCTTCAAAAAAATATCACATAAAAATATGAATATACCATGGGTGAAATATCTCATTGAATCTTCAGGCGGAAAAACTGTTGTCCGAGCAATGGAGTTTCTAAATGAAATAGAAGATTATAATACCGAATGAACAGTGGGAAAGCCACTGCCCCTGACCATCTTTGGCCAGAATAAATTGACCTCTTAATGCCTGAGTTAAAGATTTGTTGTTTTTTTATGCAGGTTAAGTGTTATCAGACGGGATTTCTATAATGGTTGTTAAGACTTATTTTAACAGCTATGCGGATTATTATCATTCGTTTAATCCTGATTCCTTTACAGTTCTAAGTCCCAACCCGGACTTAAAGAATTAAGATAGGTTAATTTTAATCGAAGTCCCGCAAATGTTTTACCCTTATTCATTTGTATTGTAATAATTTAATGCCTGTTAAAGTCATCCAGAACAGGTATAATAATCCAGATAACCATACAACAAAGAGGCTGATAGATGGAAAAAGGACCAGGGAAAGACTATAGGCTAATGTAATAGCGTTTGCAATAATTCCTACGAGAGCTGTCATTTTACGAAAAAAACGATTTGATAACATAATTATCGAAATAAGAAGGCCTCCTATACCCAAAAGTAAAAACGCCAAATATGATCCTGTCCCTGGACTGCCAATGGCAAGTACGGCTTGTCCACCAGCTAAGATTTGGGATCTCAATATATCTGTGGTTGCCATTTGGTATTGATGACTAAGGATTGTAATCGCAAAGACTGGCACTGTTGATAGATAAACAGCTATTCCTAATAAGGTAAAAACAGTACCAATAATGGCAAGAGATCTATTAGTTTCTCTTATAATGAAATATAAAGCAAGAAACATTGGACAATAAAACAAAATGGCAAAAACATCAAGAAGTCCAAGGTAAACCACTCCAATAAAGCTGTTATTTTGAAGTAAGATAAAATAGTCTGAAACGCTATTTAGAGCTGGAACCTTAGCACAGATACAAATAAAAACAGCTGCAATTTCAAGTAAAACAGCGGATAAGGCTAGTACTCCTCCAAATTTTACTAAGTTCCCCCAATCAGAAATAGAATTTTCTGTTTGACAATCTTTGTGTGGCTGAACATTAACCGATTGAACTTCATTTTTTTTATTCGATATTCCCAATGGTCCTTTCAATTTATTGTTAGCATCCAATAGTTAACAAATATACATTCAAACTAATATAATTAGTGTTTCCCGCATTAACCAAAAAAAATAATCCAAACACTATTGGAATGTCACTGCCCCTGACCCCCTTTAGCTGGAATAAATTGACCACCGAAATCCGGATTTAAATACTTGTTGTTTTGTTTTATATGTTCGGTGAGATCAGAGCAGATTTTGAAGTGGTCAAGAAAGGACGGATTTTGAATTATCAATGACAATCCGTTTAAATTTAAACGAAAGTCGGTATCGATTTTCACCATTCTATTCAATTTCAAATTTCAAATAAAGGATCTCAGATTACATCTTTAATCAATTGACAGGAGGCTTGTGATTAAATAAACGCTTATAAATTTCAATTCTGGGTGATTCTAGTAAGCTCTGGGACACTTTTTTACAATAATGGAGTAAATGTTCTGTAAAAGGTGGACTCTAGTATAAAGTGGTCAATGACTCTGGCTTTTCCACTGCAGGCATAAAATAGGATTTGATAAATAATATTGAAAATAATAAAAAGAGGATGTATCAAAAGTTAATTTATCCTCTGGAGATTTGAATATTTGAAAGTGCCCGCGTAGGGTAGTACGAATAAAAACAACAAAAAAGAGGCTGTTCCAACCTTTTGAAGACAACCTCTTACAGAAAGCTCGTAAAGTTATTTTAACCCAAACCTGTAGCTGAACTTTATAAGAAATACATTATAGGGTACGTTGATTTTTCTATTGAACAGATCTCCCATGTTATTTATAAAGTCCATATTCCCTGTGTCATTATAACCACTTCTTTGCTGGCTCCAGACAAGATACAGACTTGATCCCGGGGAATACTCCCATCTTATTACAAGATTTGAAAGAAAAAACTGATAATTAAAATTCATGTTAGCGAAACTGTAATCTTCGTTCCCGTCTGCATTTTCATAAATGTGATAATTATTGTCATTTCCGAGTTTTATCTGACCTGATGTATAAGTATGAAACCTGTCTTTGTAATTGTCTGCAATTGGATTCGTTATGTATTTATAGTTGTAATATTCTCCGGAAGCTACAAATGGCTGTCCCCAGTACTGAAAAGTAAGGTCGGGGCTCAGGTTGAAGTTGACTCTGAACGAAGCGCTGTAAGTTTTCCTGTCAATGCTGCTAAAGATGTATCTGTTGTTGTTATTATATTGTAGTTCTGTTACATACTGGAGTTCACTGAAAGATTTATTGTATGCCGGGCTCAGTGTGAACGAAATATAATTTGTCGGTTTATATGACAGATCCGGTGCTGCGTTCAGGTTCCAGTAGTACTTTTCAAAGCCTGTCTGTGCGTTTAAATTAATATCAAACGTAAACTTCTTTCGGAAATCTGTCGAAAAGCCAATATTCCCATTAGCACTTCCGGGCAATTTCATCAGTGGACCTCCACGGAGCATACCCGTAGAAAATGAGGCACCGTTTATATTACCATTTGCCCATACACTCCAATAGCTTTTCAATGACATTGATGCATTCCATTCAAAGGCTTTGCCTGTTATGTCACCTCCGAAATCATTGACCAGGTAAAAATCCCCATTGATATTATAGGTTTTATAGATACCTTTTGGCTCAAACTGATTGTATCCTGCCCACAGGACAGATATCATCTGGTCAGCCTGGGTCATATATCCAAGATCATTGATTTCAAATCCGGGAGTTTTCCAGGTGATGCAGGCCAGGTAATTCCAGTGACCATTCAGCTTCATTAATTCCATTCTTCCTCCAGAGCCAAATAAGGATGTACGGTTTGTATCCAGAGGCATATAATTATTATCAGGCCTCTGGAAATAATGAGCTGATGATTCCTGAGTTAACTGCATTGCTTTTTTTGACCCGTTCACCTGGCTGAAAGCAGCATTCAGATTGAACATCCAGTTTTTATTATTGAAATATTGTGTGAAATCGAATCCACCTGAATAAGCTGATTTGTTCAAATAATTGGCAAGCCTTGCATCCAGATCACGATCAGTGCCTGTGAACATTCCGCCAAGGATGGTTTTCCCTTCATTGAAATCTTTTTGTACCCTGCCGACAATATAATTAGTCAGAGGCTCTACCGCCTGAGAGCTTCGTTCACCTTCATAATCTATTTTAGCTTTTACTTCTGCAGTTACAGCTTCAATAAACCCGAGAGAGAGTCCGTCTTTTGTTTTCCCGGTAAGCTTTGTAGCGCCAATTATTGGCGTTGCTTTGGGAATATCAGTATAGGCTCCGTCCTGAACATCAGGGGCTATTTGTGGCGGACGGCCTATTCGTCTTGAATAGAACATATTATCATTCCCGGCTGAACCATTGCCTACTCCTATATTAAAACTTGTGATATTATCTCCTTCAATGAAAAAGGGCCGTTTTTCTGGAAAATATGTTTCATAGGCAGTAAGATTGACCTGAGAAGGATCAGCTTCAACCTGGCCGAAATCGGGATTGACCGTAAGATCCATCGTCATATTGTTTGTAACTCCTATTTTTGCGTCAACTCCGGCGTTTAAGCTGAACTTTCTTCCATTTCCAAGAAATGGATTATTCGGATCCGACTGAAAAGTTTCTTCTTTTGCAACTCCGTAAGGCGTTACGTCAAATATCTTTCTTGGTTTAATCTGCTCAAGTCCTGTAATTTCACCAAATAGATGAACCAGTCCTGGAGCATCCTTCGGAATATGCTGCCAGAAATCTGTCTCGTTGTTCCTGTATATGACCCTGGCAATATCCATACCCCAGACATCTCCTGATTTTTTTTCAAATCGGACCTGACTGAAAGGGATTTTCATCTCTGCAACCCAACCCTCTTTATTAATAGAAGTTTTAACCCACCAGTTTGGATCCCACGATGAGTTCTGGTTCTGTCCATCATTAGTATACATCTGGTCGTATTTTACACCGGCTGAACTGACTCCGAATAAGAAACCTGTGCGAAGATCATGAAAGCTGTCAAGAACTATACCGATAAGATCACCGTCGGCCTGATCTCGTCTGGTCAAACGGTTCATTATGCTGTCAGGACTGGTATCATAAGCTTTGATTGCAACATAAAGGTTATTATCATCGAACAGGATTTTGAATTCAGTTCTTTGAGTTGCAGGTCTACCGCTAAATGGTTGATTTTGTGTAAAACCGCCAGCCCAGGTCCCTTCTTTCCAGGCTTCATCATCAAGTATGCCGTCAATTGTGGGTGCAACTGAAACCTTTGTCGCCTTATATTGCTTCTTTTCGAGTGTCTGTCCGGTTACACCTTGGAGAATCAACAACAGAATAAATAAAGTGATCAAGGTTCTTTTCATGAGTGAAGGGTTCTCTTTGATTGTTATCTGTTTAATGACGAATAAGAATTCAAAATGATGCAAAAATAGTCAAAGAAGTACTGATTAAAAACTTGCTTTCAGCAGGAGGTTTGATGCTAGTGACAGAAAATTAACCATCCTTTAACCGCTTTGGATGCTTGTTTATTTCTGTATGTTACAAGTAATCTGACCATTTAAATGTGGTCAATACGTGTGACTTTGTATTAAAGGAATTACTGTATTGTTAATATCTCCATTGGATTGGTTACAGCTTTGAAAAGTTAATGGTTTAACATACCCTCCATTATATAATCGCATAATTTAGGGTCTACCATAGTGTTCTTAATGAAAAATGTATCCTGACTATCGTGTCAATACAGATCAAGCTTATAGCAGCTACTTCAAACCCCTAAATGCTTAAGCGCCTCATAGACAAGAAAAACTGGCCAAATGATGGCTTTTAGAAATCCTAAAACGCCTATCCAGAAACTTGTGGCAGTTGAAATAAAATAAATAGCTGCTCCAATAAGTCCTAAACCATAAACTGCATTTGATGAAGCGTTTGTTTGAATTTTTTCCCTCATGATTTTATCCTCCTTTATTATTTAATAGTTTGTAAAGTCAATTGTGTTTTATTTTGATTTATAAATAAGAAAATATTGAAACTTATTTTATTGATATTAAGCAATTAAAACTATTTCCCCGGTGACTTGTCCACTCTCCAGAAGCCTGTTCGCTTCAGCAGCTTCAAGAATTGGAATTCGTTTGTAAATAAGCAAACTAAGTTTTGGATCAAGATGCTCATTTCGATTCAAATTGATAGTTTCATCAAACTTGTTCGTAAGTTGATTGTCAGTTTATTACTAAGTTTGCCTCTTTTTAGATTTTTTTAAATCGCCTGAAAGCTTCCTTTTTTTATGAAAAGGTGAAGGTGGTAGCATGGTATACAGCTCAAACATATGACGGCAAAAATCATCTGGACCAAGTTGAGGTATAATTTGATCGGTATAAAATCTATATAATCTTTCCCTTATTTCATCCCTTACCCTCCGAAACTCATTTAATATATAATCAACAGTTCCAATAAGATGTGACGGATCATCAAAATCCATATGCAAAATATATTTTACTTTCCCTTGAAATACAGGACATGCTTCATTTGCATCGCTACAAACTGTTATTACATAATCCCATTCTTCATCCAAATATTTTACAACTGAATCAGATGTATGGTTACTAATATCTGTTCCAACTTCTTTCATCACAGTAACAGCTTTTTCGTTCAATTTACCTGAGGCCTGAGTACCTGCCGAACAAACAATGAGGCGCGTATCAAAGGATTCCAAAAAACCTTGGGCCATTTGACTGCGAAAACTATTACCAGTACATAGGACTAATATTTTCATATTAACATTTAACGTATATCATAGAAACAGAAAAGGAAAATGTTAGTTAACTTAAATTTGATTAATTTAAAACATAGAATCAGTATAACTGGAGATAAGTCATATTTTAACATTCCCATACTCTTTACTGAAATTTTTTCCAGAAGATTCTGCAAATTTAAATTCTCATGAATTAGTTGAGTTCAATACAAAGTTAAGTCTCTAAAGCTTTTGTGTCCTTTAATAATTATTACATTATTGTTAAGATTCAATTTCAAATATGTCTAATTATCTTCCAATACCTGATGGACATATACAAACATAAGCACCTATTTAATTTGATTGGTAAGTTCAAACTTGAAATTCAAAGGAGTTGGTCAGCATTGGCCGGAATAAATTGACCACCAGCATTAGGAGTTAAATCCTTGTCGTTTTATCATATATGTCAAGTGTTCTCAGACCGGATTTTGAAGTGGTCAATGAAGAACGGGTTTTGTAAAAACTCGTTGACCTTTTTTCTAATCTGTCGATAAGAATTGAACAAAGATCGATGGGAATTACCACCATTCTGCTCATGTTGGAAGAAATTTTGACTCACACTTTTGAAAAAAATTCCAAACATTTTTAAATCGGATTTTAAGATAAAATGGATTTCTTAGATTTCCAGAAAAAATGCTGCAAAATTCTTTTTGGGTATTGTGGCCGTCTCTATAACTATCTAAATATCTATATATAATATAGGATACGCTATGGAATTTCCTCGCGGACTGGCCTCCAGAGGCTGGAGAGGAGGGTATCAGGGGGAATAATTCAAGTTAAGCAGCAAAAGTTTTCAAGTATTTGATTTGATTCTTTTTACCCTGCTCCTGGATCACGATGGAATGTGGAAAATCAAGCTGCCGCAAAAGCCGGAGAGCATGACCACATTCAGCCGGTCAGATTTTTTTTAACATACAAAACTATTTTACAAGGATTTAACTCCGACTTGAGGTGGTCAATATAATCCGGCCAAAAGTGGTCAGGGGCACTGGCTTTTCCACTATTATGGAAGAGACAGAGAATAGTTAAAAAGACGAGCTCAGATGAAAAAAACTCTTCAAGTAAGAAGTCAGAACTATATAAATGAAAATCTGGAAGAGATTTATGAAATACTTTGAATTATCTTTAAATAACTACGCCTTAATTTTTAAACCCTATTAGTGCAAATTGGTTTGAAGACATACAACACTACAACTGTTGAACGATTGATTTTATATTAAAAATGGGCTAACTCTATAATTGATAAAATTATACAAAAACATTTTCAAACAGACGGGGAATCTATTAAAGGCGACGGAATCAGAAGCGTACTTCTAAAGTTTCTGGGTACATGAAAATTTACTTAGAGACGAGCAGAACAATGAAATTTGCTTGGATAATAAATATCGAATAATTTCGCATTAATCATCAAAGTAATCGTTTTATTAATAATCGAACTACTTAGAATATGTACACCTCAAATATTCAGCACTTCATCGATGAAAAAGGAGACATTCCTCATCAGATGCCCAAAGAAGCACGAGAATTAGCGAGTTTCATAGCATTGGTAGTTGATACTACAACCAAAAACAGTCCTCAGACATTAACGCCAACCGACATCAGGTGCTTTCAAAAAGGATGTAATGGTTTGATTAAAACTGCTTTAAGACATACCACTCAAGAAATTAATTGGTTTTGTCCGGATTGTGAAAACGAAGGTTTGATTAGTGGCTGGCAGGGGAGAGACGATATGGGATAATAGTTAAATTCAATATAGAATAATAACTTATATTTGATGACCTGTGGTCGAAGAACAGAGATTAGTATAGAACTAATTTGAACATTTAATCAATCATTAATAAAAATTGGAAAAATATTTTGATAAACAATTTGAATTGAGATATTTCGAAATGAATAAATTCGGAGAGGCTTCACCAACTACTATCTTAGCCTTACTGGAAGAAACAGCAGCAGACCATTGTTATTTAATAAATCATAGTTTGTATGACCTTATGTTGCAAAATATTGGATGGGTTTTGGTTTCTGGAGTAATGAAAATAGAACGCTATCCTAAATATAAAGAAAATATTACCATTAGAACATGGTTATCAGGTTATTCGGCTATTAAAGGGATTAGGGAAAACATTATTTATGATGAACGTAGTAATATTATTGGAAGAGCAAAAGGTATATGGGTTTTCTTTGATATTAAACGGAGAAGACCTATTCAAATTTTTAATGACATAAAAGAGAAGTGGTCTTTATGTAATGAAGAAAACATAAATTATGATTATACAAAAAAGATAAAAGCAATTGACTCTGGTAAGTACATTAAGGAGTTTAAAGTCAATCGGTTTGATGTCGACACGAATCAGCACGTAAACAATATTAGATATTTACAATGGATAATGGATTCAGTTCCTGATGAATTTATTGATAATTATTATTTACACTCAATAGATGGACGTTTTATTGCAGAAGCGCAATATGGTGACGAAATTACATCTTTTACTGAGACGGATATTAGTGACAATTCTTTCGCCCATACTATAAAAACTCACTATAATAAGATTTGTGCCACAGCAATAACGTCATGGAAGGGAAGAGTAAAATAGCACGCAAGCACAATCGAGAGTGAGGTTCTAATGTTGGAAAAATGAAATCCATTGGAAATATTCCAAATACAATAATGTAGGAACAATCAACGGCTGGAAGGGTACAAAATGGGATAACCATTGAATGTTTGTAAAATGAAAAATCGTAAATGAATGATAATGAAAACCAATACAAACCAGTGTAATCTTAAAAATAATCCTATACCTTACTCATAATCAGAGGGTCGCTGTCCCGATAGCTATCGGGACGATCCCAGCTGGGCCCACAATTGAAAATCAACCGTTTACGGGGAAAATCCGTAAGCGGTTTTTCATTTTCTGCCAGGTTTTTGCCAGGTTTTGAGGGGTTTTCGTCCAAATTTGGACGAATTCTGGAATGAGCTGCCACACTATTTTTACCTGCATAATTTGTCCATATCTCTTTTCTTCCGCTCAATTATTATCATTGTATCTCTTATATCATCCTCAGCCAACACCCTTTCTTTTAAAACCACGCTAAACTCTCCCAGAACTGACCAGAATCTGCCAGATGACGGCTAGTGATACTATTTCATAACTATATGGTAATCCTTTTAAATTGAACAAAGGTCGGTAGTGGTTTTCACTATTTTATGTATTATATACCTTAACTCTTCAAATTTGGAGTATCAAAATTCTTATGGAAAGTGGATTCAGCTTTTACTTTCGTTTTAGGCTACAGGAGGTTTGGTATAAAACGATTCATTAAAAGAGGGTGCCCTTTTGAGACACCCTCTTTCTGCGGGTAAAAAATCCATTTAAAGTCTTTTGTAACAATCAGTAAATTCTTTCCCCACTTTACAATTCATGACGGAATATGCACCCATGAAGAATACCTCCCAGACCGCAAAAGATTAGTTCTGGGACGCTTACAGGAAACGACAGGGATAAAGGCTGGCATAAAGATAACCTTTGGAATACCTGACCCGGAACCAAAACCAGAGGATATTAAGCAGGAATGGTCGAAAATCAAATCAGTTAATTCCTCAAAGAATTATGAGAAGGTAAGCTATAGAATATTTCCCTCCAATATTCACAGAGGAGCAGAATTTTTGAAATATTCTCGTTAATCGGATAATCTATAGAAATAATTACCCGGATACTAAAAATTATACCTTTTAAAACTTCCTTTCACCTGACAGAAGTAAATATCTATCAATGCAATTTAAAGGTCGCAATACAGAGGTTACCAGGCTGATTCTGGTTGGTTCTGGGATAGATTTTTTTGAGACCAAATAATGCTCTGCAATATTATATCTCAAGGCATTAATTCTAATTCTTACTTAATTCAAATCCTTTTCCCATTTTACGAATCAAAATTTATCCTTTAGTCTTTACGCAATTTCTCTGCCAGTTTCTTTAAATCTCTGATTCGCAATGATAAATAGATACTAAAGATACCACAAACAATAAGTGTAATTCCCGTCATGACAACAACAGTAATTCCAGCGAATGCAGGGTTCCAAATCAAAACGAACGAAAATATTATTCCTAAAATCCCAACAACCATCAAATAACCCCAGTCTAAAACTCCATAGTCTTTTAAGTCTAATGCAAAACTTACACCACCAATTGAGCGGAAAAGAAGAAGGAAACCAACAATTAATGGCAAGGTTATTATTGTTACTTCAGGACGAATTAGAAGTAAAATGCCAATAAGCATGGTCGCTATACCAAATATCAATGTCCACCCCCAATCCTCAATCTCTTTTCTGTTGGAAATAGAAAAGACAATCTCACAGATCCCTGAAATTAAAAAGGCAAGACTGAAAAGCAGTGATAGAGTAAGATAAGACTTTAAAGGTGTAGCAAAAACCCAAATGCCAACGACAATGAAAATCAAACCAACAATTAACGGAATGTACCAATGTTTAATTGCCGAATTTACCTTTTTTAAGTACTGTTTTTCCATAATATATATCTTTTAAGTTTTTGCCTACTCTATAAGTTTTCGGCTTCTCTTATAAAATGAAATTCATATTATCAACATTTATTTATATAAAGTTACAACACGAATACTATGCAAGTCAAATTTATTTTGCTCCTCATCCGAGTCCACTTGTAAAGAGGGCCTGGTTAATGATCAGCGCTTTCCCTTTCAAAATAATTAAACTCCCAAAAGAACCCCGTTATCAGCAAAACTATTGTAATCATCATCCGAGTTAATGATCAGATGATCCAAAAGTTGAATACCCATAAGGTTTCCAGCATCTTTTATCTTAATGGTAATCTTTATATCTGATTCACTTGGATTGAGGCTGCCAGGATGGTTATGGCAGACAATGATCCCGGAAGCATTTGCTTTTATAGCTGCCTGCATCAAGATTCTGATGTCTATAACTATCCCTGATATTCCACCTTTAGAAACGTTCAGGATTCCGGGTATTACTTTTGAACGATTGAAAGGCAGCATTTTAAACTCCTCTACATGCATAAGCGAGTCGGGATTACAGGTTTCGATAAACAGGTCAAAAGCATCCTTTGAATACTTGACCTTCGGTCTTTCTTAAAGCTTAAAAATGACAAGTACAATCTCGCTATTCGAATGGTAAACGCGAATGATGCAATGTATATCAATATTCCCAAAATGACTGAAAAACAGTATGATCATATAGTTGTCACTCCTTCTCTTTCATAACGTCTTTTAATTATCCTC
Organism: uncultured Bacteroidales bacterium; assembly: GCA_963789985.1. GTDB lineage: Bacteria > Bacteroidota > Bacteroidia > Bacteroidales > VadinHA17 > LD21. The sequence goes on from CAWBNA010000012.1 coordinate 20,489, forward strand.
ACCTCTATAGTTTTACTGATATCTGGTTCTACTGATATAAATTCTTTTGTATTTAAGAAAAGTTGTAAATTAGTCCAAATGGAACTATCTGAATATTTAAAGAATATTGCAAAGCTTTCCGATTCATTGGAAGACGACTTGAAAAATCTATTTGAACCCAAAGAGTTTTCCAAAGGTGATCTTTTGTTCAGACAGGGAGAGATTTGCCGGCATCTATATTATATTAAAAAAGGCCTGGTCAGAGTATATTATTATTCTGGCAGCGGTAAGAAAATCACGGGATGGTTTTCTGCCGAAAATAGTTTAGTGACAGCTATAGACAGTTTTTATTATCACAGACCTACCCGTGATTATTGTGAAGTCCTTGAAGATTCTGTTGTTTATCCAATCAATTTCGCCGAACTGGAAATAATTTTAAATAGTGAAAAGGGAGCCCGATTAGCATTTTATATTTTATATGAAATTACCCGTAAAATGACAGAATATATTAGCAGTATGAAATTCCAGTCGGCAGAAGAACGATACAAGGCATTGATAAATGAATATCCTGCAATACAACAGAGAGTCTCACTTGGAAATATTGCTTCCTACCTGGGTATTACTCAGGAAACCCTCAGCAGGATTAGGGCAAAGAAATAATTCTACCGCTTAAAATCGCTTTTTGATTTAGATCAAAAATTGGCTTTTACAAATACTCCAACTTTACGCCGTAAAATTTGATTAAATGAACGGTGCTAAAAATAAAAGTATAAGTAAAAGAGAAAAGCAAAGCTTCCATCTTGTTATCACATGCGATGAGACAGAGATATTCGATGCTTTTGAACTTATAAAGAATCAACTGGCAGACAAGGAGAAAACATTCCTGTCTCTGATTTATATTGTAGCAGATAGAAACCTTCATCCCTTATTTGAACGGGAACTAAGTATTCTTGAAAGAAGATTTTCCGACAATCTGTTAATATATCTTTTAAATGTAGATGCCGTGGAATATTGCTTCATACAAGAATTAATAGAAGCAATCATTAACAGCAATACCTTACCGATAATGAAATTCTCAGTTTTCGGTAATACTGAATTTGTAAGCTACGTATCCGGGATTCTTAGATTTCTCGATGTGAAAGCATTTTTGATTAATTCAAAAACAATATAACACCATTGGAAGCAGGATTCTAGGGTAGTTTTAAAAAAAAGAGTGCGATGAAATTATTATTCTAAAAAACCTATAATAAAATGGAAGAAAAAAAGACACCAACGAAATCAGTTATATATTACTACATAGTAGTGTTTATAACTATGATCCTTCTGAATACTCTGCTAATACCGTTACTCAGGAAAAATCAGATAACAAAAGTAGATTACGGGACTTTTATCATGAAAGTAGACAGTGGATTGGTAAAAACTGTCAGTATTAACGACGATCAGATACTTTTTACTCTGCAGGACAAAAATAATAAGGAGGCTTTTTACTCAACTGTGCCAATGAATGACCCGGCGCTTGTTGAACGTCTAATGAAGGCTTCGAGCCCTAATGAGAACGGAAAGATTGCTTTTACAAAAGTACTTCCCAGAAAGCAATCCCCTCTTCTTAGCTTCCTGCTTACCTGGGTACTCCCTTTTGTATTATTCTATTTGATCGGCGGAGTTTTTACAAAAAAGATGCAGCAATCAGGACTGGGTGGAGGTAATTTCCTGACTTTGGGAAAGAGCAATGCAAAAATATATGTGCAAGCGGAGACAGGTAAAACATTTTCTGATGTGGCGGGCCAGGATGAAGCCAAAGAGGCTCTGACTGAAATCATCAACTTCCTTCATGCCCCTGAAAAATATACTGAAATTGGAGCTTTGCTTCCGAAAGGGGTATTACTTGTCGGGCCTCCCGGAACAGGCAAGACACTTCTTGCCCAAGCTGTCGCTGGTGAGGCAAATGTTCCGTTTTTCTCCATTTCAGGATCTGAATTTGTTGAAATGTTTGTTGGAATGGGCGCTGCAAAGGTCAGGGACCTGTTTAAGCAGGCTGTAGAAAAAGCTCCTTGTATCATCTTTATTGATGAAATTGATGCGATAGGAAAGAAACGGGACGCCAGCGGGTTTGGAGGAAACGATGAGCGAGAACAGACGCTGAATCAGCTACTGAGCGAGATGGATGGTTTCGATGGAACAAAAGGTGTCATTATACTTGCGGCGACCAACAGACCGGAAATACTCGATAAAGCCCTGTTGCGTCCAGGGCGTTTTGACAGGAGGATACCGGTGGAGCTGCCGGATCTCAAAGGGCGGGAAGACATTCTTAAAGTCCACACCAAAAATAAAAAAATGGGTGATAATATTGATTTCGACCTTATTGCAAGAGCAACTGCCGGGGCATCCGGAGCTGATCTGGCAAATATTGTAAATGAAGCAGCTTTAAGAGCTGTTAAGATGGGAAGAAAGGCAGTATCTCAAAGCGACCTTGAAGAAAGCGTGGAGGTAGTTATTGCAGGTTATCAGAGAAAAAATAAAACAATCAATCAGAAAGAAAAAGAAATTGTTGCTTACCACGAAATCGGACATGCACTTGTGGCAGCAAAACAAAACGATTCTGCGCCTGTCCATAAAATTACCATTATACCGAGAACATCAGGTGCACTGGGCTATACCATGCAGGTGGATACTGATGAACATAATCTGATGAGTAAAGAGGAATTATTCAACAAGATAACAACATTAACCGGCGGTCGTGCTGCCGAAGAGGTTGTCTTTAATTACGTTACATCAGGTGCAGCCAACGACATTGAACAAGCAACAAGAATTGCACGCACGATGGTAACACGCTTTGGAATGAGCGATAATTATGATATGATGGCGCTGGAAACAGTTACTAACCAGTATCTGGGCGGAGATGCTTCTCTAATATGTTCTCCTGAGACTGCTTCCAGAATTGATGATGAGGTATTGTCCATTATAAAGGACGCTCATAATAAAGCGACCAAAATCCTGAAAGAAAATAGAAAACTGCTGGATGATCTTTCAAAGTATCTTTTGGATAAAGAAACAATTACCGGTGAAGAATTTAAAAAAATAGTAGACGATGAAAGTAAGTATAATCATATGCACATTTAATGAGGAAAAGACCATTGCAGACGTATTGATCGCATGCTGCAAACTCAATCCTGATTATGAAATTATAGTGGTTGATGATGGCTCAACTGACAATACAGAATTCATTCTGAACGAATTATCCGAAAAATATTCATTCAGGTATGAAAGACTTACAAAAAATATGGGTAAAAGCTGGGCTATGGCTCACGGTGTTGAAATATCAAAAAATGACATTATCCTGTTTTTCGATGCAGATGTTTCAAATATTATGAAAGAACATTTTGATGGATTATTGAAACCAATTATTGATAATACTGCAGATATGGTTTTAGGTCAACCCTCTGAGACTTTATTTGACTATCATACAAATCCATTCAAGGCATTGACCGGGGAAAGAGCGTTGTTAAAAAAAGATTTAATCCCGATCCTGAATGAAATAAGAGATATCAGATTCGGAGTCGAGACATTTCTGAATCTTTATTACCAGGCAAAAGGTAAAAGGATCAAATATGTGTTGATGAAAGGACTAAAGCATCCATCCACTTATGAAAAATCAGGTTCTGTGAACATTGCTACAAAAAAATATATAAAGGAAAGCAAAGAAATTGCAGAGACAATATTGAATAATCATGATCTAATTAATCAAAGAGTAGAATTATTAATCAGTAAAACGAATTTAAATGCAAAGAAGAATATTGATTCATTACAACATGATCTAAATATTAAACTTCAGGATATAAAGGGAAAATTAAACTTATAACCTATGATTAACACATCAATGAAAAAAAATGTAACGCTTGTATTATCAGGAGGAGGGGCAAGAGGATTTGCCCATATTGGAGCAATAGAAGAAATTGAAAGCCGCGGATACATGATAAACTCGATTGCCGGTACATCTATGGGTGCTCTGATTGGTGGAGTTTATGCTACAGGTAAATTGAGCGAGTTTAAAGACTGGGCTTACAATTTAGATAAGCAGGAAATCTTTAAACTTATTGATTTCTCATTCAGTAACCAGGGATTAATTAAGGGCAACAGAGTGCTAAAAACTATGAAAAAATTCATTCCTGATGCCAATATTGAGGATTTGAAAATAAAATATACTGCTACAGCATTTGATTTGGTTCACAACAAAGAAGTTGTTTTTAATAAAGGGAGTCTTTATGATGCAATTAGAGCGTCTATTTCCATGCCTACGGTTTTTACACCGGTCATCTCAGAAAATTCGGTACTTGTGGATGGTGGAGTTGTGAACAATATACCAATAAGGAATGCCATTAGAACTAAAAATGATACTTTAATTGCTATTTATGTTAATGCAGATATCCCATTGTATAAACCTTACCTCACTAAATCAGAAAAGGACAAAAGAAATGATTTGTACATTAAAAAGATCTCTGAATTTAAAAACAGTCTATTTAAAACAAATACCAAAAGTCAGAGAATAAGGTTCAACTATTTTAATCTCATTAACAACACTATTGCCTCTGCAACAGGTTATTTGACAAACACAATAATAAAGGACAATCCTCCAGATATCTTAATAGAAATATCTCATAAATCATGTGGAACATTTGATTTTTTTAAAGCTGAAGAACTTGTGGAGATTGGCAGGTATGCTTCACAGCAAAAATTAGATTCACTAAATTAACCATTAATCGCCAGCCACAAGGTTACCAGTTACGGAACAAATTTAAAGTGCAAAAGCAAGAGAGCATGACCACATTCAGCCAGTCAAATTGTCTTTAACGTACAAAACTCGTTACAAGGATTTAACTCCGAGTTGAAGTGGTCAAATCCGGCCAAAAGTGGTCAGGGGCACTGCCTTTCCCATTTATTGATAATGTTCATTTATTTGATTATATGGTTATAACTACATTCCCCTTTTTGTGTCCTTTATCCACATACCTGTGAGCCTCGATAATCTGTTCAAACGGATAACGTTTATCAATGACTGGTTTTATCTTTCCTGCTTCAACAATTTCTTTCAGATAAATTAGATTTTCAGCCTTTGGGGTAAATGTTCCACCTATTAATTTCTTACTGCTTATTATTGAAGCCCATCTCATGCGAACACTTAATGCCGGCGTAGCAACAGCCTGAAGATAAACTCCATCTTTTTTCAGGGAACTTACACAATCTGAAATCGAACTTTTGCCTACCGTGTCAAAAATAACATCGTAGGTTTTACTGCTTTTGGTAAAATCCTCCCTGGTGTAATCAATTACCTCATCGGCTCCAAGAAATTTAACCAAATCTAAATTTGAAGTACTGCATACCCCGATAACTTCTGCACCAAAATATTTGGCAAGCTGAACCGCACTGGTACCTAAGCTGCCGGAAGCTCCATAGATAAGCACTTTTTGTCCATTTCGGATATTACCTTTTCTCAGAAAATGCAAGGCCGTAAGACCACCCCAGGGAATGGCGGCGGCTTCCTCAAATGTCATATTTGTTGGTTTAATTGCCAGACACCCATTTTCAGGCATACATACATACTCCGCATAAGCGCCCAGGCTGTGCCCGGAAGATGCAAAAACCTTGTCACCTTTCTTAAACAATTTTACATCTTTGCCCACTGATTCAATTTCCCCGGAAAACACACTTCCCAATATTGCTTTTTTGGGTTTTCTTAAGCCAAGAGCTAACCGGGCGGGAAGCCAAAAAGAGAGAGGAACACGAAAACCACGAATCCTTGAGTCCCCTGTTGTTACTGTTGTTGCATATATTTTTATCAGTACTTCATTGTCCCCGGGAGCAGGTTTTTCCACCTCTTTTAGCTGAAGAACTTCAGGTGGTCCGTATTTTGTGCAAATAATTGCTTTCATTTTTCCCATATCATCTCATATTCAGGTTTTGATTGTTTGTTCGTCTTATAATGACGTATGACGTTATGGCCCGTAAGGGATTGCGAGGCTGCTAACCCATCACTCGATACAAAATATGTCGGTTAATGAACTACTCAAACCACCAAAACCCTTATTGGCTATAACATGTGCTACATGACTTTTTCATACACTTTTAACAAAATATTCATTTTTTAAAACTACATTTTCCCAAAATTTATTTGCATGCAATTGAAATTCCTTTGGATCTATTTTTGTTTGTATCGCCTTGATGGTCCTGTCATCAATTTTACCATTTCTATAAAGAGATTCTCCTGCAAATTGAATTGAATCCAAAACCAGATTATATGTTTTGTAATACATTGGATCATTTGGAAGAAACATACATGCCGATCGATATATGCCTCCTATAAAAGGAACGTGAGCATTGTGACTGATTTTCTTAAAATATTCTTTCACAGAAACAAAATGAGATTGCTCAGGAAATCCACAAACTGAAAACACAAAAAAAGATTTATCCTTTTTTTCTCGCCTAGTATGCCTTGTTTTATATATTCCTGGTATCATATATGGATATTCATTGCAAAACGCTCGTTCAATAAAATTTTTTAAAATACCAGGAACAGTATCCCAATAAAGCGGGAAAGCATAAATAATAAGATCTGAATCATTGTAAATATTATATAAATCATTCACATCATCATTCTGTATGCATCTGCCTGAATTGTTTTTCCAACAGTGAAAACAACCGATACAAGGTTTAATCCTCTTCTTACTCAGTTCAATTGTTTCAATAGAAGCACCATTAGTTTCCATCCCTTTGATAAATCTGTTCAGATATTGGAATGTATAGCCGTTACTGCCCCTGGGTGATCCGTTTATAATCAATATTTTTTGGGGGGGGTTCCAATTTATAACAGGATTATTTTCAAACTTTGTGGGAGGATCAAGTATATCGGTGTCTATTTTATAAATGATTTCCCTTTTGATCAGCTTGTCAAATACCCTGGTATTTCCTTCAAATTTTAACTTTTTTGTTAAAACTCCCCAAAAAGGTTTTAATTTGTTATTTGCAAGATCAAGCCAGTCATATAGATTTGCAGTCAATTTTACATCAAAGTATTCAAGCTCCCCGATATTAAAGACCATTTTTTCTCCATTAGCTAAAAAATAGCAAAAAATATCTTCATCCAGATGCTTTAATTTAAACTGAATACTACCTTTTTCCTTTATCAATGCTGAGTCATACGCGTTGATAATATACTGAGATAAAATCTCTAAATTCTTTTTGGGTGTGATAAATTGTTTCATATTGTACCTCCTTTATTAATTACTCAAAAGTAACTTCTCATGAAGGTAAATACATTAACATTTGTTAATTCTGCCCTGTTTTTTATTTCTGATGCGTGATAATGAAACTGGTGTTAATCCCAGGAAGGAAGCTGTATCTTTTAAACTTATCCTATCCACAAGGTGCTTATATTCATTGAGAAAATCAGCATATCGCTCCCTTCCGTTTTCCTTTAAAAAACTGGCTTCCCTTTTTTCTTTTTCATAATATATCTTTTCAGTATATTTTCTGGCAATGTTGCACCAGGTCCTTGATTTATTTATTTTATTTATATAAGAATTGAAATTAATCGTTAAAGTAGTTGTATCCTCCATTGCTTCTATGCTATAAAGAGATGGGGTTTGATACAGGAAACTTGCATAAGATGCAACAAAATCATTTTCAGCAGAAAAGTATTTTATCCACTCGTCGCCACCAAAATCAATATAATAATACTTCATCAGCCCTTTTGTTATGAATCCGATTTTACCTGGTATGTCGCCCTCTCTTACGAAGTATTCTTTCTTACTGTAATGCTCAATCCTGAACACACTTTTTATCTCATCCTGATCAATTATTTCTTTGTCATCACAAATATTTTTCAATTCTGAAAAAAGAAGATCATAATTATTATCGGCATTGTTTTTATAAGTCAGCTCCATATCTCCTTTAATTTTATTTAAAAGTCTTTGATAGTTTCAATTTATTTAAAGTGTTTTGTAACCTTTTTGGAGTACACTACATCTGAATATTACGATTCTAATTAAAATAATTAAAGAATATATAAGGACAATCCTGGAGAGCTTGCTGATCCTTTCTTCCGCTTTATTCGAATTCGAAAAATTAAAAGAAATGTTGAATATACTCTATAATTGATAAAATTATACAAAAAACATTTTCAAACAGACGGGGAATCTATTAAAGGCGACGGAATCAGAAGCGTACTTCTAAAGTTCAGTCAATTACCATATATACTTGAGTGGTTGGATTGGGTGTGACGGATCACCACTGTTTAATATGAGCACAAAATAACAGTTTGATTACGTAGCTAAGCGGATAATCGCATTGGAGAAAAACCATGTTGTGAAAGCAGAGTCGCTGATACAGATGTGGACTCCTGCGAAACTTAGGAGTGATGCTATAGTGGACGGATTTCCTATGGATCGGGATGGTTTACTATCAATCTCGCCGGACAACAAGCTGTTGTTATTTTCTAAAGTTTATTGTATAGTTATTTTCATTTCCAAAAATTTTGTCAAAGGCAAGTCCGGAATCTTTAATTAATTCTTTAATCTCAGAGGAAGTCATTTTATCCGGATCTCCTTTGAGTTCAGAGATTGAGAGCAATCCACCTTTTTTAAGAAGTCTATGGAACTCTTTTATATAAGCGTTTTTGTTCTCTATTTCACCCATCACGGTTACCAGAAAGATAATATCAAAACTCTCATCGGGTAACTGGAATTTTTCTCCATCGCATAAATAGAAATCTACATTTGAAAATCCTTTTTTTCTGATTCGTTTTCTTGCTTTATCCAGCATTTCTCGTTGAATATCAGCCAAGACTAATTTTCCATCTGTCAAGGCCTTTGCGATCCTGATGCTGAAATAACCAGGGCCGGGTCCAACTTCAAGGACATGTGAGTCTTTTTTTAATTCAAGTCTGGATATAAGTTTTCCTGGTGAAAGAAAAATATTTCTTAACGGAATAAGTAATGTAAATGCGAATTGATGCGGAAATACACCTTTATGTGTATATCTGGTCACTATATCCGAAGATGATCTTTTATTCATATTATTGTTTATTCACTATCAAAATAGCTATTAACGTCATCTTTAATTGATCCTAATTGATCCTTATTGTACTCATTTAATGCATTAACCAGTGCATCAATGTTTTCGAGTTTTGTACCTGAAGGTATATCGCAACCTAAAGATAAAATAAAGTTTTTGTATGAAGCGACTTTATTAAATGAGAAGCCCCCAATGCTTTACTGGCCATACCGCAAACCGTTGGGCATCATTTTATCAAAACCCCTATGCAAGTCCTGAGATTATTATTGCATCATTTACCTCTTTTCTAACCAGGCAATTCATTTTCAAACAGATCCAGAAAATGGGTAACCAGTTTCATCTCATCATCATCACCAAAGAAACATACAATAAATGTGAAAATATTTTCAAAGCGTGATACACCTAGCTGAAAAACTCCAGGAGCCCGACCAACTGACTGCAGAGGGAATGCTGAAGTGGCATGAATTTCACCAAAGTCTAGCTTACAAGGCTGGATGGTCCCCATCTGTATCAGCCATGGCGGAGTCGATGGTATTTTTATTTTCCCTCCTGAAAATGCCTTTTTAACAAATTTATATGGTAATAATTCCAAGAGAGGTATCATCTTCAGAATTAAAGCCATTCCAGGAAATTTTTTTCTCTTTTGTTCCATTTCCCTTGCCACAAGTGTGAGGGTGTCAGAAAAATCAGTTCCGATTCTCGGAATAGTTGCATCAAAGCTGGATGAAAGGTTGGCTATCTGTCCTCTTTCACCGGCCGATTTATATGCTCGCATATTAACCGGAACTCTTATGCTTAGAGATGTATTCTCATCTGGTGAAATAACAGAATGAAGTGCCCGGAAATATGCCGCAAGAATAACATCAGTGGGCCATGAATGTGTAGAAGCAGCATATTGTAACAAAGCTGAGGATTTTTCATTCCTTAACTGGTGCATCAATATCCTTTTGCTGCGTGAGAGCTCACCTTTCTTCCATGGGAACTGCCATGACATTACTATTTTTGAGCGAGAATAGCTCTGTAGGACCAATCTGACCTTTTCCTTAAATTTAAGATTTGCTGGCATTAACCGGAATTTCCGTAAAAGCCGGAGGTTGGGTTCTGGAGAAAAGGAAGGGTTCTTTTGAAGACTTTTATATAAAGATGTCAGAAGGTAAGCGTAAAAAGTCACCGATGAAGCATCACCAGCGGTATGGTCAAGGTTGATACATATCGTATCTGTTTGAGAACGTATGAGATCCACTCGAAAAATGGGACCGGTTAAAGGGTTTATTTCCCGGATCAATGATTTTTGAATCTCCTCGTCGGGGGTCAAAGTCTCCAGGAAGTAAAATATCTTGTCTATTGACAAAGTGGGAACAGGCTGCCAGAATGGTCTGAAGTATTTCTCCTGAAAGCGGCAGCATAGGATAGGTGCGATTCTGGTTGATGCCTCAACAGCCAGCTCAAGGATTTTCTCATCCAACCTGCCATTCAGATAAATAATAAAACGAACTTGCTGATCTGAGAATTTTTTTGAAAAGAATTGCACCTCGTCCCAAGGAGCACTGGAAATTCCTTTGAATTTATTCATTTAAAAAATCACTTATTTGAAGAATAAAACATTAAAGACCCTAACTAATCAGTAAATCCGACTAAATATATTGAGAATTTCTGGTATCTTTAATTTGAAAAATCAGCAGACAAGTATTTCTTAATTACTGTTTAAGAAATTCTTGGGCATTATTAAAAAGACCGGCTCATGGGAAAACCAGGATTGTACATAACAGGAATTTATTAAAGTTAAATCCAAAATATAGTATAATGATTAGCAGAATCTGGCACGGGTACACGACATTTGAAAATGCTGATACCTACGAGAGACTCCTTAAAGACGAGATCTTCATCGGAATTAAAAACCGGAATATCCAAGGATACAAGGGTATTCAACTTTTACGAAGACAACTTGATAATGAAAATGAGTTTATCACAATTATGTGGTTTGATTCATTGGACTCAGTAAAAGAATTTGCTGGCAAAGATTACGAAAAAGCTGTTGTACCTGAAAAAACTCAAAGAGTGCTTTCTCGATTTGACAGACAATCTCAGCATTATGATGTAAGAGTAGAAGATTCTGTTTACCTCGATTAAATCTTATCTTAAATCATAAAAAACTCTGCCTAACACGGACAGTGCTATGAGAAGCAGAGTCCCAGATTAGTTTAAATTTAAATGAAGAAATTGCCTGTGAACTTCCGTAAGTTATAAATTACTGCATTATTGTAGTCTATTTTGTAGTTAGCCATCATTTAATCTAGCTAATATAAACCACATCTTACTTGTGAATAGGATAGTAACAATATTAGGAAGTCCAAAAAAAGTAGGAAATACATCTTCAATACTAAAGGCATTTGAACAAGCCGCCTCCGCTGACAATGAAATATTTCGAATCAATATATCTGATTATAATATAAAGGGTTGTCTTGGTTGTGATACCTGTCAAAAGTATACAGATGGACCTGGTTGTAGACAGAATGATGACTTTGAAGAAGTAATATCTCAAATTATCAAATCAAATTTAATCATATATTCTACTCCCATATATGTATGGGATTTTACTTCACAAATGAAAGCATTAATTGATAGGCATTATTGTTTGGTAAAATATAAAAATTATAATAAACCAAAATATCTACTAGAAAATAAACATACTGTACTATTAGCTACATGTGGTGGTGATATTAGCAGCAATGCTGATTTAATCCAAGAAGTATATAAAAGAGAAATGAATTATTTGCATTGTAAATCATTGGGAATATATCTTATTTCGGAAAGTTCAATAAATTCAGAACTCGACAATCAAAAAGAAACTCTAATAAATAAAATGATTAAAGAATTATTGTAAGAAATAAAAGGGAATGATGTTGATGGCTAAAATGCGGTTGAAGTTGACAGCGAAAGCCACGCATGGATACTGAGTGAGTACGTGCATATACGTTCTTACCGCGCCATATCTTTTTTGCACACCATAACTTTAGCGAAGTGCCTAGCCGCGTCTGGGACATATATTGCAAAAGCCGGAGTGCATGACCTCATTCAGCCGGTCAGATTGTCTTTAACATTCAAAACTATAATACAAAGATTTAACTCCGACTTGAGGTGGTCAAAGTAATCCGGCCAGAAGTGGTCAGGGAAACTGGCTTTCCCAGCAAGCCTCGACAAATCTGTGACATCAACGAATGTTTCCGATTTCATGATTACCTTTGCAAGACAAATCACTTATCTGTCAAAGAGATGAATTTTGATCAATTATTTAAACAAATTTCTTCGGAAGAGATACACGACGATGTATTTACGTTGGTAGGAAAAGTTTTTCCGGTTATTACTGCGGGCAAGGAAGATCATTATAATTCCATGACAGCCAGTGGGGGTGGTTTGGGGATGCTTTTCAAGAAACCCACCACTTGGTGTATTCTTCAAGCAAACCGTTATACGCTTGAAATGATTCAAAAAGAGCAAACATATACGATGTCTTACTTCCCGAATGAATATAAGGAACAAGTACTCTTTTTGGGAAGTAAATCAGGAAGAGATAGTGAGAAAATGAAAGAAGTTGAATTGACAAGTGTTCAAACTCCTTCCGGAGATATGTCTTTCAAAGAAGCCAGACTAATTACTGAATGTAAATTAATGCAAATTACTACCCCAAATTCCGATGATTTTTACTCGCAAGAAGCTAAAGACTATATAAACGAAGCTTACAAAGAAGCAATCGATTATCGTAAATATGTATTTGGAGAAATCACCCATGTTTGGGCAAAGAAATAAGAATAAACCAGAATAAACGAAGAGAATGATTTAACTCAAACTGGAAAAGCTTCTGCCCCTGTCAAAGTATGCTGGATCCAGTAGTCCACCTCAACCCCGTATTAAAAGCTCGTTGTTTTGTATTGTATGTTCGGTGAAATCTGACCGGATTTTGAGGTGGCCAATTTCGAACGGATTTTACATTATTTATTATTTCTACTATGTTTTAAGGTTCCTGGTGACAGATCATCATTTGCCAAGCTTCTCCCCTTCTCATCACCAGAAACTATCACAGAAGCAACCAGAATCAATCTTGGGACATCTGGTGGTATTATGTCATAACAATTACACGACAACCCGTGCAAGTTTCTTTTTTGTCAGATTCTTCCTGGGTTTTTGATGGATTTTTGACAATTCGTTTAAATTTAAACAAAGGTCGGCGGAAATTAACACCATTCTTTTCGCAATTTAGTTCCGAAGTTTCATTTGGATCAGTATTTTTATTATGCAGATTCTTCTAATTTCTTCTTTATTTCCTCAAGGTCTTTTAAAGATGCATCTATCCGCAAATTTGCTGTTGGGTGCTATGCAAAAGAAGCTAAGACGTGCGAGTTGAGAATGAATTTAATAATGTAAATGGAGACAAAACCTTATAAGATAGATTCTGTTATTTCCAAAGATGGCACTACCATTGGATTTCGACAAGTTGGACAAGGGACTGGAGTTATTCTTGTACATGGCTCATTGATGGCCTCACAAGACTTAATGAAACTTGCAGGCTTGTTGTCAAATGACTTTACCGTGTATATTCCAGATCGTCGGGGACGAGGATTAAGTGGCCCATATGGTGATAATTACAGCTTGATTAAAGAATCTGAAGATATACAGGCAATTGTTGACAAAACTGGTTCAAGAAATATTTTTGGTTTAAGTTCAGGAGCAAATATTGCCCTTCATGCTGCTTTAATAACTCCTAATATTCTCAAAGTTTGTCTTTACGAACCGCCTCTTTCGGATATTAGCAGCACTTTGTACCTTCGTGATAGGGAGTTTGATAATGAAATAGACAAATTAATAATGCAAGGTAAATTGGGCAAAGCGTTGGTGAGATTAATTAAAGCATCAAGGGAATCAGCAATTATTGATGTACTGCCGGGATTTATATTGGAGCCATTTATGACATTTGCAATAAAGATGCAGGCTAAACACATTAAAGGGGATGAGGTTCCAATTTTAGCACTCATCCCAACTTTTCGGTACGATTCAAAATTGGAGATGGAAACTGAAGGGCAATTAGAAAGTTATAAATCTTTGCAAGCTCGAGTGCTTTTGCTTGGCGGCAGTAAAAGCGATGCAGATATAAAAACTGCATTAAAAAGATTAAGTTTGGTGTTGCTAGATGTTAGCAGGATTGAATTATCAGGCCTTGGACATTCAGCACCAACTAACTTTGGAAAACCAGAATTTATAGCACAAGAATTGCAATTATTTTTTAAGGATTCAAAACAATGAAAATTCAAACAAAATAAATGCAGATCACTTAACAATAGTGCAAAAGCCGGTAGTCTTGACCACATTTCGCCGGTCTGATTGACATTTTCGTATTTATCTATATCTCATAGAATTAATTCCGGTTTTAAGTGGTCAATTTATTCCGGCAATAGGTGGTCAGGGGTATCGGCTTGATCAACTATATCTTTACTTTTTAAATAAAAAGCAATTTCAGAGATGACGAATTCTGAACAAAAAACTTACAAACAGGCATGCTTACTCAGTCTGTTTACTATTTTATACAACATTATCGAAGGGTTATTATCAATGATTTTAGGTTATAAAGATGAAACCATTACCTTGTTTGGTTTTGGTGTTGACAGTTTTATTGAAGTAATGTCTGGAATTGGCATTGCTATTATGATTTTACGTATCAAACAAAAACCAAATAGTCCCAAAAGTACTTTCGAAATAAAAGCGTTAAAAATTACAGGTACTGCATTCTATTTTTTGTCAGTAAGTTTATTTGCAGGTATTATTTTAAATCTCATCAACCATCATAGACCAGAGACTACCCTCTGGGGAGTAATAATATCATTGGCCTCAATTGCAGTAATGGTATGGCTTATGAATGCGAAAAAGAGTGTTGGCAAAAAATTACATTCTGAACCAATAATTGCTGATGCCAATTGTTCTAAGGTTTGTGTATACATGTCAATTGTACTACTTTTATCGAGTCTTGTTTATGAACTCACAGGATTCGTCTATGCTGATGTCATTGGTGCTGCAGGTTTAATTTACTTTTCAGTATCGGAAGGTAAAGAAGCCTTTGAAAGAGCGAAAGGGAAAAAATGCGATTGCGAGGTCAATGGAGAAACGGAAAGATAGAATTTATTCAAAACAAGAAATTAGTACAGTAATCAATTGTATAATTATTTGGTCACTCGCTGCATTAATTAATAACTTCAATGGCACTCCAATCTTTATTAATTAACATAGGCAAAAAGAGAAGCTAAACAGTCTGGCTCTCTGAAGGGTTTATGCTTTAGTATTGGCTTAAAGCAACCCGACAATATGCCAGACCGTGTGAGTTGGCAATATCTTTTAAAAACTATATCATAATTTTAAGTCCAAATGAAAATGACCGAGGTAAAGCTGGTCCATATATGTATGCTGCATCACGAAATACGCCTCTATCAAAATCTTTTTGATAACTATTAAAAATATTTTTAACACCTCCATAAAGTTGCAATTTACTACTGTTATTAAGTTTGAAATCATACGATAGTTTTACGCCTAAATCAAAAAAAATGGGTGTTATGTGCTGTTCATCCTGTGGAATGTATCCGGCAAAATGTTGAACCAGCATACTCCCTGTATATGTTCCTGACAAAGAAACATCGAAGTTTTTAACAACCTGGTAATTAGCCGTTAAATAGCCATATTGATCAGGTGCACGAAACATCTTTCGCTGTGGAATTATAGTTGAGTCATTACTCCATTGCTGGACAGCCTTATATTCACTTTTTTGAATAGTCATTCCGAATTGAAATTGCAGGTTTTTTAACGGAATTATTTTGTATTCCAGGTTTATTCCTTGCACTACAGCTCCCGGTGCATTATCTCTTTGAAGTAAAAAGGTACCGTCAGGTTGAGTCCCGATTTCATCCAATACAAAGACATGATCTAAATTTGTATAAAAGCCTTCTATAAGCAAATCTGTTTGAACATTATCAAATATTTTGTTAAAGTCAATTGAACCGCTGTAGCTTTGTGATGTCTCAGTTTTCAGATCTGGGTTAAGTTTAATAATAACACGCTCTCCTCCAATTTCGGAACCATGTAAATCTTCATCATATATCTGCGGAGCACGAAATCCGCTGGAATAGCTTGCTCTCAAACTTATAAAATCATTCAGAGCATAGCGCAAATTCATTCTGGGACTTATAATCGGATTACTGATTAAACTGTGTTTGTCAACCCGGCAACCAATAAGAATACTTAATTTTTTGTTTTTCCACTCATTTTGCAAGAATACACTTTTGGTGTTTACAGTCTGGTCGGTTATAATATCATATCCCAATATTTCATCATGTATTTGATCTATGCTATATTCTGTTCCTACTGTAAGACTGCCGGCATAAAAAGCAAGGTATCCATTGAATAAGTATATTGCATACCTGCAACCATAGTTTTGCCATTGGTTAAACCATAGGCGGCTGTGTCATGCTGAGCGCCTGCATAATTAGTACGGTTAATTAACTGAGCCGATGAATAAATATTTAAATGCTGTTTGCTATTCTTAGAAAAAATATCATAATTCAGACCAACTGTATTAGTATATTGTTCAGATTCCTCCGTAAGATCTGTTTGATCTAACGGTAAATTAAAATCATTTCCTCCTCTACGGTACTCGTATAAATTAAAATATTCAAGCGTTAATTTGCCGTAATTACTAGTTTTGTAAAAAGCTTTAAATCCAATAGTTGTTCCATCTATTTCCGGGAGTTCTGAATAGCCATCGCCGTAATGGTCAAACGGGCTTCTTTTTCGTTGAACCAAAAATTGTTACTCCGGCTTTATTATCGTCCGAAACAACTGTTGCATTTAAGAATGTATTAATGTCGGGAGTTTTCCCATAGATCATAGTTGTAGTATTTGATAATGTTACAGAATTTGTCGTTGGTTCCTTAGTAATAATGTTTATTGTACCTCCAATAGCACTTGAGCCAAAAATGGCAGAGCCACCGCCACGAACCACTTCCACCCTATCTATCATATTTGCCGGTATTTGTTCAAGACCATAAACAGCGGCCAGAGAACTAAAAATAGAGCGACTATCAATTAATATTTGAGAATAAGCTCCGTCTAATCCATTCATTCTTACTTGCGTAAGCCACAGTTCTCGCAGTTGTTTTCAACTCTTAACCCTGGCATAAAGTCTAAAGCTTGTGCAAGACACACAGAATTTGTATTTTCAAATACTTTGGGAGTTATAAGATTAACAATGGTTGGCGCTTCTCTACGGTTGGTTTCGTTACGATTAGCTGAAACCACAACACTCTCTAACATTATTGGGTCTTCTTCCATTTCAAAATTCATTTCTATGCTTTTAATGGAAGTAAGGTCTAATTCTTTTTCAATGGTTTTATATCCGACTCCTGACACAACTATTGTAAATTTGCCAGTTGGCAGGTTTTTTAAAAAATAATAACCGTAGCATCCGTTACTGTTCCTATCGTTGTCCCCTTTAAAGTTACATATATAGATGGAATGTATTCTTTCGAGATTTTATTTACGACATGGCCGGACATGTTCATCTGATTTATTTTGGGCAAATCCTGCTATCGAACAAAATAGTAGAATTATTAAAGCCCATAATTTTTTTTTCATTTAATTTACTTTTAAATATTGCACAACATGATTATTTGAGCAATTAGTTTTTCATTGTATTTATAAAATGAGTGAATTCTAGAAATTCACCAAAAGAAGGTTAATTGTGAATATTTAAAGGTGGCGCACGTAATAAAAATGAGAATTTCGAGAAATTAGAATAATATACGGAATCGTAATTATTGAAAGAAAGTAACTACTTACAGATTTTTCCTTAAGTAGTCCTACGGATTCAAAATCTGACAAAAAAACAGAAAATTCAAAATTGCAAATAGGGCAGTTATAACGAAAAACAGTGGAGTGTTTTTCATTTGTTGCATAACTTATAAAGTGTTCGTGATGATGTTCAAGTTTAACTAATGATGGCAGAAGAAAAACCAGCAAGAATAGTAAGGAAGCAATATTTTTAAATTTTCTACTCACAAAATTGGCCGTTCTGTTATGTTGCTGTGTATTTCTTTAATCTTAACTAACAACAAATCTAATTATTTTTATTTATTAAAGATATCTCGCTTTTATTTTATCTGTCCATCTGTAAATTTTATCTCTCGCCGCTTACGGGTTTAACTGAGTTGATGTGAGGAATGCCCTATAACAGTTTTTAACATTAATAAAATTACATATTATATTAAAAATATGGAGATGAATAAATGTTTATTAATGACATCTGATTTCCTGACCAAGTTGATTAACATATCGAGTAAGATTAGTGATTGAGTAATTGGAAGTGTCAGTGACCTTGACAATAGTTGACCAATTCTTTTTATCAGGTAAATTTGAAAATGATAAAGAATTTCTGGATAACCCCTTTACACCTCAAGCAGATCAGGTACAAACGAGGCTTTGTTCACAAGAATGTGTGAATTGGAAAAGCAAGTGCTTTTGAATAGCATTGGCCGATAGAAAAATAAATTGACCACCTCCCGTTGGAGTTAAATCTTTGTTGTTTCATTATTGTTAAGTGTTATCAGACCAGATTTTGAAGTGGTCAAAAAGGAAGGACGGATTTTATAATGACTAAAAAACTGCTTTCTTAACTTTCGGTTCAGAATCATTTAATGGTTGGTGGTAGTTACAACCATCCTTATCCTAATCCAGTCATTAATCGAATTCCGAATAATACTTCTATAGTTTTAGAGATCATTCATTAAAATATCCCTCTTACATTGAACCGGCATTTGTTAAAAATTAATATAATTTTGAATTAAGGAATTTGAAAAATATCATTTAACAGGTTAAATATGAATTCCCGTTACTTGATTTTACTTACAATATTGGCTTTGCATGGTCTT